>CAXXMH010000009.1:0-62833 GCA_963664665.2 Pseudomonadales bacterium | reverse complement strand
ACAGCATTCGAAAACTACAACTATGGTGTGATTTTTCAGGGAAGCGCTTGGCTGAGCAGTGATGGAAATCGAACGGAACGGTGGCACCGCGTCGCGGTTGAGTCATTTGACGTTACAGGCGATTACGTCAATGCCGTGACGGACCCGGCATATACCGCTATAGAGGATTGGTTTGACGAAAATAAGTTCGATGAATTTGGTCGCTTTGTGGGGCATGTCAAGCTCACCAAATCGTACCGGAAACCAGTTGTTGTTTTGTTATCAGACGCCGTCGATGAATACCAACTTGAATTGGTAGAAGCGGTCAATGCCACGCTTGAACCATTTCAAGGACGTATCGATTTTGCAGCGCCAGTCGTAAAGATCAGCGGTAACTCCGAACTGTCAGTTAACTATTTCGCGTTCATTGAGTTCGAAGATACGGAAGAAATGATGGGTTGGTTAGTTAATACAATCCGCAAGTCACGGTTTGCGCAGTTGCGTAAACACGTGGACAACCTTTCGCTTGTCGTTGCCACGCCAAGCTGAGAATACCCAAAGCGTAGTGCATTGAGCCTCGTTCGCGGTGTAATGCGCGCTTTAAACCGAACTAAGTACGGCAAGGAATCAAGATCAAGCTATGCCAATGATTCTCAATGAAGACCAGAACATCCTTAAGGACACTGCAAAGGAGTTTTGTACGGACAACACTCCTATAGGCCAGTTGCGGAAGCTCCGCGACGAAGAGAGTCCAGATGGCTTCGACCGCGAGACTTGGCAGGCGATGGCTCAACTTGGTTGGGCGGGTATTCCGTTTCCTGAAGAAGTAGGCGGCTTGGGGTTTGGATACAAAGGCTTAGGGGTAGTTACTGAAGAATTAGGTCGGAACCTTGCTGCGTCGCCGCTGTTCGCGAGTGTTTGGGTAGGTGGCACCATACTCAATCTAGGGGGGAGCGACAGCCAGAAACGGGATATCTTGACGAAAGTTGCGAGCGGCGAACTATTGCTCGCTCTTGCGCTTGAAGAGGCACATCGCCACAACCCATACAGCATCGCGACTACTGCGACCGCGTCAAGCGATGGGATAGTTGTGAACGGTTCGAAGACGTTTGTGCTTGACGGTCATGTCGCAGACAAACTCATCGTGGTTGCACGTTCGTCGGGCGAGTCTGGCGATCGAGATGGCTTGACCTTGGTACTCGTGGATCGTGATGCCGACGGAGTTAGCGTCACGCGTACAAAAATGGTCGACAGTCGAAATGCTGCAAACGTCGAATTCTCAAACGTAAGCATCGCGCAAGACGCGGTGATTGGCAGCGCAGGGACCGGCGCGGATGTGCTCGATGCCGCTCTCGACATTGCACGCATAGGTCTCTCGGCCGAGATGTTAGGAAGTGCACAGGAGTGCTTCGATCGCACCGTTGCGTACTTGAAAGAGCGTGAGCAGTTTGGCGTGCCAATTGGGTCATTCCAAGCGCTCAAACACCGTGCTGCGAACATGTTCTGCGAAGTCGAACTCTCAAAATCGGTGGTGCTAGAAGCGTTGACCGCGTTGGATGAAGGCCGTCCGGCTTCCGAAATCGCCATCCTCGCCAGCTTGGCGAAATCAAAAGTTGGTGAGATGTTCCATACCGTTTCACGAGAGGGTATACAGATGCATGGTGGCATCGGTATGACGGATGAATTTGATATCGGTTTCTACCTAAAACGTGCCGCAGTAGCAGAACAGACGTTTGGTGATATGTACTTCCATCGCAATCGATACGGAGAATTGCAGGGCTACTAGCCTTCCTCACAAGCAAGCGCTTAAACTAGGTACTACGTAAACGCGCGAGTGACGCTAATCGTCTGTGTAAATTCGCTTCAATGCGACTCCGCAAGTCGAAATTTGAGCGAATCTCGATTTCGCAGCGAAAACTGCGTGTTCCGATCTATTCGGTAGCGATCAACCTCGCACGGTGAAAAGATAGCCGACGATATAAGCTTCATCGGCATTTAGTCATGCTTAATCCCTAGCGTTTGTCAGCATTTGAAGCGCCGCAGCTACCTGCTGTAACCATACGATCGACGCAGCATGCATGGAAATGGCATTTGCGGACTATGATTGTCACATCAGTGCGAAATAGCGCGCAGGACGCGTGCTTGGCATCACGCCTTGTTTCGCATTCGTACATGAGGGGTGGACGCCATGAACGGCTTCCTTTCAACAGTCACCCATGCTCGTCATAGTCGTTTTCAACAAACTCATCGGTTTTCGTGACGCATATGCGACGCACTAAGATCATCTGCACGGTCGGACCGGCTTCAAATAGCTGGGAGACCATCAAAGGCATGTATGAAGCGGGCATGAATGTTCTGCGCATCAACATGTCTCATTCCGGACATGAAGACGCGGAGCGTGCGATCCGATGGGTTGCGACACTGAACCGCAACTCGCCGTACACGGTACCGATTTTGCTTGACACTTGTGGTCCCGAGATTCGTACGGGTCCGTTGCAAACACCAATGGAACTGAAACGCGGCGATCAAACCTGGGTATCTTCTTCGGCAAACGGGGCCTCCGAAGTAGCGGCACCACGAATCGAAGTCAACTATCCCGATTTCAACGACCATGTCATGGTTGGAGACACCATTCGTCTGGACAACGGGTTAATCAACTTGCGAGTCGTGTCGAGTGAGAAAGATGCGTTGCTGTGTCGAGTTGTCGATGGTGGAACGCTGGAGAGTCACAAACACGTAAATCTACCTGGCGTACATGTAAAGCTGCCTTCAATCACTTCGAAAGATGTCGACGACATTCGATTCGGAGTTGAACATGCGATTAGCTATGTTGCTCAGTCGTTCGTGCGGACCGCCGACGATATTCGTGAAATGAGGGAGGTAATTGGTGATCGCCATCGATGGGTAAAGGTCATAGCGAAAATCGAAAACCAAGAAGGTGTCGACAATGTCGAGGAGATCGCGAACGAAGCCCATGGTGTGATGGTAGCTCGGGGCGATCTTGGCATTGAGACTGACATGGCGGAATTGCCTTTTCTGCAAAGAACGATTGTTGAAAAGACGATAAGAGCCGGTCGACGGTGCATTGTTGCTACGCACATGCTTGAGTCGATGGTTGAACATCCGATCCCGACGCGTGCCGAGGTCCACGACGTTGCAAATGCGGTCGAACAGGAAGTCGATGCCATTCTTCTAAGCGCTGAAACGAGCATCGGTGCGTATCCGATTCGTGCGGTTGAATATGTGCGTCGAGTGGCAGAAGCGCAAGAACGACTGCCTGGCTTACGACTTGCTTGTTCGAGACCAAGCGACAGTCATCGGCAGCAATTAGCATGGTCCGCTGTCGAACTTGCCGAGAGAATCGCCGCGACCGGTATCATCGTGATCACGCGGAGCGGATGGACCGCGGACATATTGACGAATTGCGCGCCGCCCACCGTGCCAATCTTTGCATTTAGCAACGAGAGTCATACTCGGCGCCGCCTAGCACTTAATCGTGGCGTCTATGCGTATCGAATTGACTTCAGTAGCAATCCCGAGAAAACGATTCAACGGTGCATCAAAGCTCTTCTAAGACGCGAGCAATTGCCGGAGGATTCGCCAATGGTGGTCGTAAGTGACGCCGTTGGACTAGGTGGTAAGGCTTCGATCCAGATTCGACAGTTACGGTTACCAACTCCAACTTAGAACGCGCTGTAGATCATCCTTGCAGCTACGAAATACATCAAGATACCAAATGCGCGGCGGAGGATTTGTCCGTGTACCCGGTGCGCAACGTGGACGCCAAGCGGGGCACATATGGCACATGCAATCGCCAGTGGTATCAGCGCCGGAAGATAGACGTAGCCAACCGCATTCGGGATATCAACTCGTAAGCCATTTAAGATGTATCCAGCAGTACCTGCGACTGAAATGGCAATTCCGAGCGTGCTCGCGGCCGCTGTTGCAGTAACGAGCTTGGTGTTGAAGAATAGGAGTGTCGGGACAACCACGTTGCCGCCGCCGATACCGGCCAGACCGCAGATGACCCCGCCAACGGAGGCTAGCATACCTGTTACGCCGCGTCCAGGCGGTCCGTTTCGAATACCAGGTGACCAATTCGTGATCATGATGGTAGCGATGCAGGCGATGAAGAATCCGATGAACAACTTGGTCGCAAACGCTGGCAGCTGAGTCGCTAGAACTGTTGCGAGCAATACCCCTAGGATCAAATAAACGATCCAATTTTTTACGATTTCCCAATCCACAGCTTTGCGACGAAACTGTGCAATCGAAGATGACAGCGTCGTGAAAACGATCGACGCCATAGAAGTTCCAAGCGTGACGAGTACCACCGTGTTGGCGGGGTACTGCGGTGCGTTAAACGTGCCGGCGGTGTCGAATAACAATATGAGGGCAGGAACGACAATTACGCCGCCACCGAGCCCAAATAATCCGCCAAGGAATCCCGCGATCGACCCAATACATAGGCAGATCAAAACCAATAGGACGGGATCCACGACGACTCTTAGACAATTGGGAACGCGAAGTGTAAGGAGCGGTAATGCGCCACTTTACTTCGGTCTGTGCGCGATCGTATTCAGCTTGTTGGTTAGCGATAACGCTTGGTCACAAGATGTTGAGCAAGAACCACCTAGAACCGAAGAGGTATATGAAGGGTCGTACGTTAACGGCGTTCGCGAGGGATTTGGCAAGCTGACGTACATAGACGGTTCGGTGTACGAAGGCGAATTCGCCAACGATCTTCCATCGGGAAACGATGAAACGATGCTGTTTGCTGATGGTCGTCGTTATCAAGGTACGTTCATCGAGGGTCAGATGCAGGGGTACGGTACGCTGGAGTGGCCGAACGGTGATGTTTATGTCGGAACTTTCAATGCGAATGCGATCACTGGGACGGGGACGTTTTTCTGGCAAAACGGCAACGTCTCGTACAAAGGAACCATCGAAGACGGCAAGCTACATGGACTAGGTGTCATGTTGTGGCCAGATGGTCGTCGCTACGACGGCGCTTTCCGCCAAAACGAACGGCACGGCTTCGGGATATATCGAAACGCGGATGGATCAAGCTATCGTGGATTCTTCGAGTCGAATCAACGTCATGGCGACGGAGTATTCGAGTATGCGGAAGGGATGACGGAGTTTCAGCAATGGAATTCCGGGGAGCTTGTAGCACGAAAGCCGCTTGCAGAAGTGAGTCGATGTCGCTTAGAAATTGAAGGCTTACGATGGATGTTTGAAAGCGACGAGTGCATCAATGGCTTAGCGCATGGTACGGGAACGGCGGTGCGTCTCGACGGTCTGGCGTATATCAATAACGGTCGGTTTGTGGCGGGTCATATGGTTTCGGGGATCATCAGTTCGCTCGCGGGGGAGGATTCCGACTAGATGGAAATCCCGGGATACGAGCTTTCTGAACGCATAAGCATTGGTCCGAACCGCGAGCTTTATGTAGCGACGCAACCCGGAAGTCATCAAAAGTTTGTTGTACGAGTACAGCAATTCGTCGGTGATGTTGAAGTTCAGCGTCGGTATGTACAGGACCTCGAATCGAGGCAACTGCTAAGGCATCGAAATCTCTGTGAGATCGTGAGCGTAGGTGAGCTAGATTCACGTGTTTACGTTGTCACTCCGTTCTACTCCGGCGGTAGCCTGAGCGACACGTTGGCATCAGGCTTGTCAATGCCAAGACTCGTGAGGATAGCAACTGGAATCTGTGATGCATTAGCGGTGCTCCACTCGCACGATCACGTTCATGGCGACATCAAACCTTCGAATGTGGTGTTCGACGAATTAGGCTCGCCGGTGTTGATCGATGACTCGTACTTTGAGCCACAACATTCGGCACGTCGATTCACGCTTGGTTATGGAGCACCTGAATTCGCTCAGGGAGAGGCTCCAACTACGGTATGTGACGTATACAGCCTCGGGATCTTGCTGTTGCGAGTCTTAAATGGCGATTTGCCATGGCATGCGGCCGATAGCGACGAGCCGCGCACCCAGAGTGCAACCGACACGCTACCGCCGTTTGGCCCGGAACACGCTGGATTTGAGGACTTGATCAAAGGCATGGTCGCTTTTGATCCTGAGACGCGGACTGCAAATGTCACTCAAGTGAAAACTGCGCTGGCAGCGATCACCGCGACTGGTGATTTGAACACCGTCGCTGTGAAGTCAGACTTGATTTCAACGGCTGAGATAGCCGAGGTATTGCCTCCATCCCCTGACAACCAAGGCTTACCGAGTGATCGAGCGTGGGCACAACGCAGGGCTTCGACTATTCATTGGATCATGGTGAATTCCGTTTGGCTGGTTGGAGTTTGGAGCTGCTTGGTTGGGTTGTACGAGATCCCAGCGACGAAACGTATGCTCGCGGATTTCGGAATTTTGGAGAATGCAGCACTCGTGGAAGCTCGACTTAACGCAGAAGCACTCGGTGCGGATCCAAATCAGAACCTCCAGTCGATTGTTGCTGCGTACGAGGCAGTGTTGGTGATCGAGCCAGAAGACGTCGATGCGATAGATGCCATTAGCAGTGTTCGATCTCGTTGGGAAAACGACTTTGCTGCAGCTTTGACCCAAAACGACCTGAGTGTTGCCCAGAATCGCTTGGACGACTTACTCGCGATATTTCCCGATGACAGTCAGTTGCAGTCGATGTTTGATGAGTTACAGACACGACGCCACGCACTGCGAATTCAATCGGACACACTTGCATTGATTCGAGTTACGGCGCAGGAACCGGAAGCCTCTGCGGATATGGCATTACGGGCATTTCGGGAGGTAATTCGACTATATCCGGCAAGTATTGAAGCTGCTAGGGAACTCGACAATCTAGCGGAGCATTTTTCCGCCGATGCGTTGCATGAAATCGAACTTGGCAATATCCAGGCTGCGATGGATTCGTTGAGTAAAGCGAGCCTTGCGAACGAGAATTACGGCGAGTTAGCAACAGTTCGAGAGCGGATTCAACGCGCAACGACACTTCGAGAAGAGATTGAAGCTCGCTTGGCCGAGGCGAGTGATCTACGAGTCGCCGGGCGGCTGATCGATCCGCCTGCGCGGAATGCTGCCATGCTGTTCCATAGTGTCCTGACAACCGATCCTGACAATGAAGTCGCGTTGCGGGGTCTAAGGGACGTAAGTAACTTAGTGGTGGCTCAGTTCGACGAGTATTTACGATCGCGAAATTTCGGTGAGAATCGTCACATCATTGAACGCGCGAAGAGCGTCGGCCTCTATCCAGCATCGATCATGCACATGGAGTCCTCGATGGCAGATGAGCTCAAAAACATCTCTCAAGCGGCAGATTTCGTAGTCGCGGCTGAGCGATTTATCGCTGATGGCTATATCACTGAACCATCGGACGACAACGCCTTAATTGCCTTACGTGAGGCGCGCAGGCTGGATGCGACGAATGGCCGCATCGATGAGCTATTCGCGCTGTGTGTGACCCGTTTAACAGCCGTGGCGTCCGATGCAAGAGTTTTTGGCTTGGATGCTGTGGCGACCACCTATTCGACACTTGCGTCACAAGTCGCACTCGACGCGTCACGGTAGCACGCGGTCTTAAAATCGCAATTCGACCTCAAAATTCGGACCGCATATGGCAACCACTATCCCGTTTGTACGGGACATTGAATTCGAGTACGGTAGTTGTGCTCAACTGAGCCCCTCAATTCGCCGCGTCGTTGCCAAGAATCCGAGCGCGTTTACTTTCACAGGTACGGGAACGTACATCATTGGTCGCGACCGCGTCGCGGTAATTGACCCAGGACCTCGCGATCCACAGCATGTCGAAGCCATTCTCGCCGCAACCGAAGGCGAGGAAGTCACCACGGTTCTGATTACGCACACTCACAACGACCATTCGCCCGCGACTGAGTTGCTTTTAAAGCACTGTGATGCGCGCACGTATGGATTTGGCCCGCATGGAGCTGGGAAAAACACCGACGACGAGGTGGTGGTTGAAGAAGGCGGCGATATGGCGTTTCAGCCTGACGAATTCGTCCGCCATGGCGATAAGGTCAGCGATGGCGATTGGGAAGTCGAGTGTGTCTATACACCGGGTCACACGTCAAATCACATCTGCTACCGGTTGGCAAGCGAAGGAGTGTTGTTTACCGGAGATCATGTAATGGGTTGGTCCACGAGCGTAATTTCACCTCCAGACGGCGATATGACCAGCTACATGCAGAGCCTTAACCTGTTACTCGAACATCCTGATCAGACGTATTGGCCCACACACGGTCCAGCGATCACGAAACCCCGAAATCACGTAGAGGCATTTGTCGCTCATCGCCTAGACCGAGAAGCGCAAATCCTCCTGCAACTGAAGGAACGTCGACATCTCATCGCTGATATGGTCCCGATCATGTACAAGGATGTCGACCAGCGCCTGCACCCGGCGGCTGCACGCAGCGTTTATGCTGCGGCACTGCACATGCTGGAGAAAGATCTGATTCGATGCGATGGCGAACCTTCGCTAGATGCTTCGTTCTATCTTCGTTAACGGAGTGATCTAAGCCGCGTTTGCGAGAGAAGCGCGGTATCTCGGCAGCTGCACCGTAATCAATACCCCAGATTTATCTTTGAGATTGAATGCGCGGACTCTGCCACCGTGATACTCGGCGATCACGCGCACGATATACAGACCGAGACCGAAATGAGATGTCGACTTGCTGCTACGTCGACTAACCAATCGTTCGAATATGAGATGTGCGGATTCGCCGAGCGTAGGACCACGATTTCCCACCGTGATGCGAATTAAGTTCTCGAATAACTCGAGCTGTATCTTGATCTGGCTGTTCGGTCGATGAAAATCAATGGCGTTGTCGACGATTTTGTCCATCATCTGTTCAATGTGGATGTCTGATCCGGACACGATAGCTGGTTGATGAACACCGGTGAATACGAACAGTGGCGCATCACGACCGCGATTTAGATTGTCGACATAGCTCTTGAGTAACGCTTGGATATCGAAGGGTTCACGTTCCTCGGTTTGCAGTGCATCTTCCAGGTTAGATGCGTCGGCTAAGTTCTGTACGATCGCGCCGATTCGTTGTACTCCTCGTTGCGCGCTGTCAATACACTCGTCACGTTCCGCTTTGGTCTCTGCTTCGCCTAGATTCTCCAGTGATGTACTAAGCGTGTTGAGCGGGTTATTGATTTCATGTCGCAAGGTACGTGGCATGCGTTCCACAAAAATGCTATGTTCCTTCAGTCGTGTCAACATGCTATCGATGGATCGAGCCAGGTCACCTATTTCGTCTCCTGACTGTACTTCTGATTCGAGGGATGTGCGTGTTAAACGCCCATACTCATCGATCGCTCCGGCAGCTTCGCGGCGCAGTCGCCTGATGCGATAGGCGAGACGGGCTGAGTAACCGACAGTCACAATCAGAATGAACAAAAGCATGACACCTGATACAAACGCGATTTGACGTAAGGCAGATTGCTGGAAAGAGAGAATCTGATTGATGTCTGACTCAATTGTGACCGCACCGAGGACTTCACTTTGAGATCGGATCGGATACGCTGCCATGATGGTCGGCGTACCTTTATCTGAAAGATGACGAATCGCTGTCGGGTTACCAGCCAATGCGGCTTCGATTGCGCGACTGAGTCGTTCCTGCGAATCTTCGACGGATAGTTCGGTCCAGGTTTCACCTAGCGTCAGCAGATGGACCAAGGGGCGAATGAACTGGAAACCAATTAATAGTCCTGTCGAGTCCGCGGAATCGCCGATCACCAACGACGTATCCGGATCGCTCTCGCCGCGAATTCGTTGTTGCTGGTCATAAACGACAACTTTGGTATCGACATACTCGAGACCTGCAATGAGGTCCATTGCCTCAACCGAGCGCAAAACCACCAGATTGAGGTTCATTTCCGGCGATGATGCCGTCGTTTTAGTGACCGCACGTTGTTGACGTGAATCCACGTCGTCGACGTCGACGAACGAAATGCTGAAATCGCGTCCGTGCGCCATTTTCGCAATGGGCATACGAAACTCGATTTGATAGCCTTCGTTACCTCGCGACAGATATCCGATTACGTCGTTAATTGGCGTCCAATCAAGGGGTGTGCGCCAATCACTCGCCATCAGATACCCGATCCCGAATCCCGGGGTGGAGAAGGTCAGCGCAACACGGGCTCGTTGTCCAGTAGTGTCCGTAAATTCAAAACGAATATGGTCGGCTGTGTTGAGGCTCAGATCGGCCAAATTTCGATAGACGGCGATATCGTCCTTGATGTTTAGAAAGCCGTATAGCTCATTAACTTGCTCGCCAAGTGTCAATTCAAAAGAAGCATCCAATTCATTTTGAAAGCTGAATCGTCGGCTGCTTCTGAGTGCAGCTTCGTCCCAATCAGTAACCGAACCATCTATGCGAATTGATTCGTACAGAGGTACGGCGTAGAGCGACTCATACTCGTCCAGTCTAACCGGTAGCTCATCGAATAAGTCGTCCCGTTCATTAAATAGCGCGGCAACACCTCGAGCGATTAGCAATTGGGCGTTCTGCTGCCCCTGTATGAGGAGTCGTTCCATTTCGACCAACTGCACGTACGAAAGCCAAGGAACAACGAGTAATACAAGCCCGATGAGGAGGAGCTTGCTTACCAGACGAGGTCCGCGTATTTGACCTGTTAGCGCCACGGAAGGGTTCGGTTGCTAGCTGCTTGACCAGCGATAGCCAAGCCCGTACTCGCTCTTGATAGCAGCGAATTTCGGGTCAACACTCTCAAATTTCTTGCGGATGTTCCGCATGTGGGTGTTAATCGTGTTCGTGGTCACGACATTGTGCATGGTCGCTTCTTTGAGATTTTCGTAGCTGACTGCCGATCCAGGCGTTGCGACTAGCCGTGCGAGCATACGAAATTCGGTACCGGAGAGGTTTATTTGCTCGTCATCCCAAGAGATCAGTAGGCTCTCGTTATCGATCGTGAGTTTGCCGATAGTTTTGGATTGGGAAAGGTCAGGCTCCGGTTCGAGTCGCGCTTCGTGGATACGAATAAGTGATGAGATCCGTGCAACAAGGTAGTCCAACGAAATCGGTTTGGGTAAGTAGTCCCAGGCGCCGAGCCGCAGTCCATTAATCTTGTCGTTTTCGTTAATACGTTCCGTAAGAAAGATGATTGGCAGCTTCGGGAATCTGGTTAACAGATCAGCGCACAGATCGAATCCGCCATCTTCGTCGTCGCCGAGAATGATGTCGAGCACGGCGAGGTCTGGTTTTGTGAATTCAAGACCTTCTAGCGCGGAGCGGCGATCGGTAAACTCGATTACGTCGTAACCCTTCTTCTCGATCGCGTTGCGATAGTTCTTGCGTTGGTCGATCTCGTCTTCGACGATTGCGATGGTATGAGGCATAAGGTGTAGTCGTTATTAGCTACGGCGGATTAGACCCGCGCAAGCGTAGCAAAATTCCATGTATAGTAGTACTAAAAGTGTGGCGAAGTGTGACATCGCAATGCGAATTACGCCGAAAAAGTGATGAATCAGTCATTATCGCGACTTGTAGCGGTTGTAGGACCTGAGTCAACGGGTAAGACCACATTAGCGATGGAAATCGCACGGCTCCACCGTGGGGCTTGGTTACCCGAGTATGCGCGAGAGTTTCTGACGGATACGCTATACACTCAAGAGGAAGTGCATATTGTCGCGCGAGAGCAATTGAACCGGGAACGGGATTTCGTGCGTGCCAATCCTCAATTCGGTGTTCTCGACACGGACGCCGTGGTTTTACGAATTTGGTTTAACGAGCGATTTGGCCATGTCCCAGCGTACATTGAGCGTCATCTCGAGCTCCAAGCCGCGCGAACTTACCTGCTCACGTACCCGGATTTGCCTTGGGTGTTTGATCCTCAGCGAGAGTCGAAGTCCGAACTAATGAGTTTGTTCGAGATCTACGAGCGGCTACTTACTGATCTGGGCGTTGATTACGCGGTCGTAAGAGGCCACGGTGAAGCGCGGACAGTCTGTGCGGTCGATGCCCTTAAATTGTTGGATGGGCATCGATCGGAAACGACGCACACCAGTCGAGCTCACGATAGCTCGGTCGAAAGACGTTGAATCTCAATTGCCGTATCGTGTTTTTGCTTAACGATGCCCTCATGTTCCGCACCATGTCGTAGTCGATCTAAAGCCCATGCGTGTTCTCGGACTTGATAGAGTATTCGTGTTCTGAGAACGTGTTCAGGATCAGCGTTTGGGTCGTACGCTTGGATGCACGTGTGGAAATCCACGTCAGCAAACTCGAGCCCGTAACATAGGCCGACGACATCAAAAATAGGATCGTTGTCGCCTGCCGATTCCCAATCAAGCGTACAGAAGCCTGTCTCAGTCTTAATGACATTCCAGTCATTGAGCTCGTTGTGACAGCCGCAGATGCGTTGTGGCTCCCACTGCAAACTGCGAAAGATAGATTCGAGCGTCTCAGGTAGTCTGAGACCTTCAAGAAATCTCTCGATGGCTGGTTCGGCTCGATAGGTTTGAATACCTTTCGGAATCTCGGCATGCAGGTCGTGCATGAAAGCTGCTGCTACCTGTGGTGTGATCGGTGAGTTCACGAGCAGTTCGCCTTCGACGAATACTGTCACCATATCGCCGGAAGTACGGTCGTACGCAAGTAATGGCGGCGAGAGGGCATTCTCAAGATACATAAATTCGAGGTCGGGTGCAGCCGACAACGGGTTCTTGAGACGCATGACCGCCTCGATCCCGTCGATACGCAGTAGGAAATTCCGATTACTCCACCCGCCTTCGAAATATCTGAGCAATTTGACGTGTTGAGCGTTTGGCAGAAGTTCTCTCGCACGAGAGACTATGTCTGACGCGTCATGCATATACAAGAAGTATCGGTTCGGTGAGTTCGCAACTCATAATACTTGGCGCATGGAAGTCACCTTTACGCGATTTGTGCGCGCACTTCGGAAAGCGAATATCCGCGTCTCGCCGGCAGAAACGCTTGACGCGTTTGCGGTAGTCAATCGCGTTGGAATATCGGACCGCGTATTTCTCAAGAATGCGCTGGGTCTGGCATTGGCAAAGACGTTGCAAGAGAAACTGGCATTTGAGGATACGTTTGACCGATTCTTTGAGCAACTAGGATTTCGAGAACCACCAAAACGCGCGATGCTCAAATCGTTTGACACGCAGAGCCTAGATGTAGAGACGCAGAAACGCCTAGGTCAACCATTAGCGGACGGCATTCGTCAGATGTTCGATGGGAATCGTGAGCTTCTAACCGAGATGATGCAGCATGCCGCTACACAACTGCATGTAGAGGCCATCGGATCATTGCGAGAAAAGCGTGTCTTTGAGTTGCAAATAGCAAATTCGATGGGTTTACCGCGACTTGACGCGTATCTCAATGACGATCCAGACGCTGATGTAGCTCCTCTGTTACGTTACGTCAGGCAGTATGTTTACAAGGAAGTGAAGGATTACGTTGACGGTCAATATCGGCTTCATGTAGATCCGACTTCCAAACGCACCATACTGGAATCCGCGCTTTCGAGTCACTTGAATAGTCTCTCACCCGAGTACTACGCAGAAGTCCGTCGCGTTGTAGAGCGATTGGCCAGGCAGTTGAGCAAAGCGTATCGCCGCCGTGCTAAGCGTACACAGCGAGGCATCCTGGAATATAAGCGCACGATTCGTCAGAACATGGCCTACGATGGTAATGTCTATGAACTGCACTGGCGAAAAGTGCGAAAAGAGCCTTCAACGGTGTATGTTGTTTGCGATGTCAGCAATTCTGTCGCAAGTGTTGCTCGCTTCCTGTTGTTATTTCTCTATGAGCTGGTCGACATTCTGCCGCGGGTCCGAGCGTTCGCATTCTCGAGTCAGCTTGGGGAAGTAACGGATGTTTTTCGTAATAAGGCGTCGGAAGCCGCGATCGAAGAGGCACTGTTTGACTGGGGTAAAGGCAACACAGACTACGGTCGCGCATTCTTTGATTTTCGGCAGCTGGTTGGAAAGGATCTGAATAAGCGCGCGACCGTTATCGTGGTGGGTGATGCACGTTCGAATTTCTACGATCCGGGAGTTGGCGTCGTAGCAGAAGTGTCGAAACGGGTTAAACAGCTGTTCTGGTTAAATCCGGAAGTACGTTCTCAATGGCGTGAAGGCGACTCGGAAATGACTCGTTTCGCGCCGTTCTGTACAGAAGTGTTCCTGTGCAACCAACTTATGCACATCGAACGCTTTGCGGACCGACTCATGACTTCGGTTCGCTAGTCAATTTACGCCGACAACTTCGCCTAACGTTGGACCGATCTCGTCGTTGACAACCAGGTCAGCGACAACGTCCAAAGGTGTAGGGTCACGATTCAAGATCGCGAGTTTTGCGCCGCTACGTTTAGCGAGTTCCGGCAGGCTTGCAGCCGGATAGACCTGCAAGGAAGAACCAACCACAATGAACAGATCACAGTGTTCGCTCGCATATACCGCGTACATCAGCACGTCTTGTGGTAATGCTTGACCGAATGAGATGGTGGCGGTTTTGATGATGCCGCCGCATATCGCACACGGTTGCACTTCGCCTTCGGACCTGAACTGCTCTTCAAGATCGTCGAGTTCATATCGTTCATCGCACGTTAAACACTTAGCGAAGTTGGCGTTGCCATGGAGTTCAAGAACTTTCTCATCTACGATGCCAGAAGCCTGATGTAAGTTGTCGACATTCTGAGTCACAACCACACTGGCTTTTCCGAGGTCCATCAGGTGTGCGATGGCTCGATGCCCCCGATTAGGTGTTGCTCTTGCCATGGTGTCCTGACCATTGAATTTACGTTCCCAGGACGTCTTTCGCGTCTCTGCGGAACTCACGAATTCACTAAATTCGACAGGCTTGATTTTTGTCCATAGACCGGTACCTGGGCTACGAAAATCAGGAATACCCGATTCGGTACTAACACCTGCCCCTGTGAAAATCACAATGTTCTCTGCGGAATCGATCATTCCTCGAAGCGCTACAAGGCGTTCGGACCTAGTCATTGCTGGTCATTCCAGTCGTTTGGTTTGCTACGTATGCGAGCACTTTATTGGCGAGCTCAGTAGCGGTAGTGTGTGTTGAGTCAACGGTGAGGTCATAGTCGAAGCACTCGTTCATGATGTCGCGTTGCGTGTCCGCAGTACCGGGGAACCGTCCGGGCCGCAAACCCTCTCGACGCAGGAGTTCAGACCTATCGCAGATAACGCGAACGAGAGTCGTTTGGAGATCAGCGAAGGTTGCGACCAAATCCTGAGCAGCATGCGGGTGGTTTACGTAATGGTCGACGACTACATGGTGCCCAGTATGGGCAAATGACGCTATCGCCTGGTGCATGCCGTGCAACATCGTCAAGCCGTGAGCACCAAGCTTGATGTAGGCTTTGACAACGCCTTCATCAGGCTCTGCGACCACGTTTAATCCAGAGCATCCCGGTGAACCGTCAGGCGAGTTTAGGCCACGAAATCGATCAGGGAGACCATCTCGAAACTGGTCAAATGCAAATAGTTGGTACGGTTCTTCAGCCGCGGATTGAATCGCCTTTGCCAGCGTAGTCTTTCCGGCACTCGAAGTGCCATTTAGCACGATCACGTTCGCGCTCACACGACTTCCTTAAGCCACGTAGGGCTGTCGCTCCATTCATCGATGTAGCGCGTTTGGAAATCGGTCGGATCGTGCCCCTGTGTACCAAGATGCTCTAAATTGATGGTTGCGAGAACACACCCAGCGCGCACTGCATCATGCCACGATGCTTTCAAGAGATGTGCGTGCACCAAACCGGCGCGAAAAGCGTCGCCGCAACCAGTTGGATCGATGCGCTGATGTGGTCGTGCTGCGCGTTCATGGTGCCAAGAGTCGTTTAACTTGAACCGTACACCATCTGATCCTTGTGTCACAATCGTGAGATCCAGTCGTTCGTCCAAATTCTTGACATACGTCTCGAAAATTTCGTGTTCGAAGCGATTAAAACATATCGTTGAAGATGCTTCGACGAGTGCCTCGCAATCATCAGGCCTAAAAGCAGTCGTGCATTGACCAGGGTCGCAAAGGAACGACAAACCTCGTTCCCGACATATTTCGGCGGCGGGGATCATGTATTCGGGTTCATCCGGTGCGATTACGACAAACTCGATCCGCTCTGAAAGTGAATTGATTAACGCTTCCAAGTCCTCTCGAAAACTCTCTTTAGGTTCGCCAGGATAGAACGCGGTGAATTGATTCTCCTCGGGATCGGTAAGGATCAGAGCGTGTGCGCTAAGAGAACCTTCGCTCGACTTTATAAGACCGCGTTGATCAATACCGACTTCGTCGAGATGACGCGCATAGTCAGAATCAATCTCGCCACCAACCTCAGCAAATGGGATTGCGTGATGACCTAGCCGGTGCAGGGACACGGCGATGTTCATTGCACAGCCACCGAATCCCTTACGCATTCCGTTCAGCTGAATTGATAGGTTCAATGCCGATGGTGTCGGCAGCGTTGAGAACGCTTGAGGATACGACCCCACGAAATCCATCGCGTAGGTACCGACAACAAGGATGGTAGACATGTCGAACCTTACTAGACCGTTAGTATTGTGCCACGCGCACCATTGAGACTTCTCCATTGTCTGGAATACAAGGCATTCTTGGTATCGCGGTCATCCTGCTGATCGCGTGGGGATTTAGTGAAAACAAAGGAGAGGTACGCTGGAAAACCGTCGCACTGACCCTCGGGGCGCAAATTGTGCTTGCGTTGATTCTGATCAAGGTTCCGTTTATCTACGAAGTACTTCAGGCTCTCACAACTGTCTTCGCAGGGATTCAATCTGCGACGATGGAAGGGACTCGTTTCGTTTTCGGTTTTCTAGGTTCTGATGCCAACGTATTCCCAGGGGATTTCCCCTTCGTATTGAAGGACGGTTCCTACGTACCGATGTTCGCGTTCGTGATTCTGCCTCAGATTCTGGTGTTCAGTATTCTGGTCGCGGTGTTCTGGCACTGGGGAATCTTGCCGCGCGTCATTAAAGGCATTGCATGGGTCATGCAACGAAGTCTGCACATTGGGGGCGCGGTCGGGCTCGCGGCTGCGGCGAGCCTGTTTGTTGGAATGGTCGAGTCACCACTTGTTATCAGAGCGTACCTCAAATCACTATCACGTTCCGAGTTCTTTATGGTGATCACTTGCGGCATGGCGACGGTCGCGGGTTCCATCATGGGTTTGTACGCCGCGATTCTCGGTGATGTGCTTGGCGATGCGATTGGCCACATCATCACTGCGTCGATGATCAACATCTTCGGTGCGATCTTGATCGCACGCATCATGATTCCTGGCGACAAGATCACCGGTGTCGACGAGATGAGCGAAGATGGCCTGAGCTACGACAGCACGTTAGATGCGATCACTACCGGCACGACGTTCGGGGTTCGATTAGTTGTCAACGTAGGCGCAATGTTGATTGCACTTATTGCATTGGTGGCGTTGGTGAATCTGTTCCTGGGCTGGAGCGATACGTCGATACGCGAGTTGTTTGGGTGGACCGCAGCGGATGGATACGAGCCATTAACGCTTGCGACGATTCTCGGCTGGGTGTTCGCACCCTTGGCATGGGTGATGGGAGTTGAGTGGCAAGATGCTGCGGCAGCGGGGAGTCTATTAGGCTCCAAGTTTGTACTGAACGAGCTAGTCGCCTATTTTGAACTAGGTGCAATAGGACCCAGCCTTCAGTCTCATACCAACTTGATCATGACGTACGCGCTTTGCGGATTCACCAATCTAAGCAGTGTTGGCATATTGATTGGTGGAGTTTCTACGATCGTGCCAGAACGTCGTGATGAGTTACTTCAACTAGGTCCTAGAACGCTGATATCAGGAACGCTGGTAGCGTGCTTGACGGGTACGATCGCAGGTCTGCTACACCTGTTTTAGCAGATTGCTCAGATGTGCGAGTGCAGTTCGGTGGTTAACCTGGTCCTGACGCAAACGTTGGATTAGCAACACCTGCTAGACGCGCAGAGTCCATCACGTGTGTGATGGTATTGACCGTTGATTCTTCGTGCGGTTGAATGACAACGGGCGCTTCAGGATTTTCGGCGTGTAGTCGTTCGATGTTGGCACGCACGGCCTCGAATGCCACATCTCGAGCTCCGATGATGATCCGATCACGACTCGTGATGCGTACAACGATGCTCTTTTTATCAGGGTCGATATTTGGTGGCTTGTCATCTTCCGGTTGATTGACGTCGATGCCGATCTCTTTAACGAATGTCGCTGTGACGATAAAGAAGATGAGCATGATGAACACCACGTCCAACATAGGCGTGAGGTTGATCTTCTCGTCGCCTTCCTGTTCTTGACTGCTACGCCGTCGTCTCACGATTTACCTTTTCTGGCTGTGTGGTCAACGTCACAAATGACTCGTGTGGGCTATTGTATAGAGACCGCCGGGTGAAATCAGTTTGTCGAATCTACGACTCCTCATACGAAAGTAGTTCAACGCTCACGCCATCTGGCGCTTCGACAAACGCGATGGTGGTGCGACCATTAGAACGAGGTTGCATGGTGATCTTTGCGCCCTTCGTCTTCAAGTCCTGTACTGCACGCACAACGTTTTCGACGCGAAGGCCAATATGGTCGAGTCCAAGGCAACTATGTGGACCCGAGGCTTGTTGCTTTACAGTTTCCGTAACGGTCGAAATGAGAATTATTTGGTCTCCGAGGCGCATATCGCAGCGGGGTAGTCCGTTTGCTCCCTTCGATTCTTCAATCCGGGCATCGAACATCGTTTCGTAGTAGCGCCCCGCCCGCATCGCGTCGTGGCTCATCAGATGGATATGGTGAGGCTTGTAGTGCATGTGGAGTCTATTTCACGTCGCATCCGATCGGTTGCGTACAGGTGATTACGTTAGCCGAATGGTAACCGGTTGACCATAGGTTAGACGCCGCCATAGCCACTCTAACGGGCCATACCTGAATGACTTAAGCCAAATTGGACTCACAATCAGCTGCAACGCCCAGATGGCGAATACAACGTAGTAGATTTCGTGAAATCTGAGTTGTCCGAAAAGTCCAAAGCCAATAAAAATGACATTGCAAATGATGGACTGCGCAATGTAGTTCGATAGCGCCATCTTGCCAACCGCTGAAAGCGTGTTTCGAACTCGAGGTAACCACGCCATCTTGCAGATGAGCATGATCAAACCGATATAACCGAATGCCATCGCGATCCGACCAATGTCGTATGTGCCATACGTGAAGGTGGTGCGATAGTCGTGTTGGATGGAGTCGTATTGCTCCCAAGCATTCACACCTAGACCAATACCAAAGCCGACAACGATCAACCAGATGTACAACACTGCTGTGCGACTTGCATCAAACCAACGTAGCTTGAATAAAGCCATCCCGAGCATCATGTACGCCAACGATTCCCAGAAGAGTGATATCAAACCGAAGACGATGTAGTAGGAGGTAGTGAAGACTGCATTAGGCACAAATGCGCTGAGGTATCCGGCTCTTCGTGCGTTGACCTCTGACGCTAACTCCTCTTTGGACAACGGATCAATCGGCATCGCCGCCATGATGTCGATTGCCGCCTGTTCTTCTCCGCCTAGGGTTTCGCCTCGATCGAGCTTCTCGTGTGCTGCCTCCGCGATAGGACCGTAGTAGTCTTGCGCCAGAGTCCCCATGAACTTAATCAGATCGAGCACCACGATGACTACTAGGGCGACCGCAATCAAGCGACGAACTGACCAAGCACGAGCAAAGAACAGCAGCAAACCCATCACACCGTAGAAAAAGAGAATGTCGCCATTCCAAAGCAGAATGTAGCCGTTAATCAATCCGAAAACGATCAACCACATGGTGCGGCGATAGTAGATCCTCGTCAGACTTGCGCGTCGCTCATCACTAGCGAGTCGGTCTGTGAACAACAGCACGCTCGCACCAAATAGCATCGTGAAGATCGCACGTTGCGACCCCTCGACGCCGACCCAGCTCATCCACCATGCGACGCGGTCAGCACCGAAGTACTCGCCCCAGATCGTCGGGTTGCTCGCGACGTCAAATGGAAACGCAAAAAACCAGATGTTGATTGCAAGAATGCCTAATACCGCAACTCCACGCAACACGTCGATCGAATCGATGCGCTCGCGAGGGTCAGTCGCTGGTGTTAGAAGTGGACTAGACGCTTCGGACATCGATGACACGTCGTTGGTGGACAGCGAAGCTTGCGATGCAAGCTTCATAGATTGTATGGGCGTTTAGCTAACTGTGGATTTACACCAAGTACTCACGAGGATGCTGCAGACAACGCATCAACTCTCGTTGCTCGTCGGTCGCCGCATCGCGATCGTATGTCCAATTCGCTCGAGGTGGCATGGAGGCAAGCACAGACTCGACACGTCTGCCGCTCTGCAGACCGTATTTAGTACCTCGATCGTGAATGAGGTTGAACTCAGCGTATCGACTGCGCCGATGCAGCATCCAACTTTCATCTTCGTCTGAAAAAGGAATTTCTTTCCTTCTTTGGAAGACCTTCGTGTATGCGGCTCGAAAACTCTCGCATACACCTACTACGAGATTGAAGCAACTTTCGAAGTCGGGTTCGTTCAGATCGTCGAAGAATAGGCCGCCGATACCGCGAGCTTCCTTGCGATGAGGCAGATAGAAGTACTCGTCACACTGTCGCTTGAACTTTTCGTATTGAGCGACATCTAGGCACGCTTCACGTGAGTGCTGATGCCACGTGACGGCGTCCTCTTCATAGAAAAAGTGCGGTGTGAGGTCCATACCGCCACCAAAATGCCAGTGGACGTCAGCATGATCGACATGAAAAAACCGCACATTCATATGGGCAGTTGGAATGCGCGGTAAGCGTGGATGCACGATGACCGATAGGGAGGACGCCGAGAAGGGTTTCCCAGCCAGGTGTGGATTTCTTTCAGACGCCGCGGCTGGAAGTGACGTGCCGCGGCTGTGCGTGAAGTTGCACGCGGCCTTTTCAATTAAGTCACCGTCGCCGCAGATTCGTGGTCTAGCGATCGATTCCGTATCGGCTGCGAGTTCGCGCTCTATCGTCTGAACGCTGGGGTCAAGGCGTTGAACGAATGTTTGCCAAGTCGCATCGTGCTCGGTCTGAAAGGCGTCTTGAACGGTCCCGACAAGGTCGTTTTCATGACCGGACACTGCCATTTCTATACGGCGCGTGCTGCGTGCAGGGTGGCTATCTCTTCGTTACTATAGCCGAGATCGGCCAGAATCTCATCGGTGTGCTCGCCTAATAACGGTGCACGCCGTCGAATTGAGTTGTCGATTGACGAGAAATTCATTGGCATGCGAGCGACCGGAGCCATGCCTTCTACACCAGGAAACGCCATGTCAACAAGGAAGTCCATCGCGGAGACCTGTTCGTTCTCTAGTGTCTGTTGTGGTGCTAGTACTTCACCACAAGGGATTCTCGCATCCTCAAGAGTCTTTACGGCTTCTTCGTTGGTACGTTCGCGTGTCCACTTTTGCATTCGCTCGCTTATTTCGACGGCGTTCTCGCCGCGCGACTCATCCGACGCGAATTTGGGGTCATTCAGCCAGTAATCCTCGCCCATAAGGTTAGCCCAGCGTTCGTAGAGGGGATTTCCGACGATTTGTACGAGAATCCAACCATCTTGGGTTTGAAATACGTCAGACGGCGCTGCCGTTTGGCCTCGATTGCCTGAGGCGATGCGGTTGTTTTTAAGGAAATGCTGCTCGATCAAAGTCCCGTTCGCGATTGAGAGTGCAGATGCGAGCAACGCGCCTTCTACGTGTTGGCCTTCGCCTGTCTGGTTACGGTGCAGAATCGCGGCGAGGGTAGAGAGCGCATTCAACGTGCCGGTCATGAAGTCAACGTACGGAAAATAGTTCTTCATGGGTTCATCGGCGTAACCGGTCATGTGCATATTGCTCGACATGGCTTGCGCAACACCATCGAAGCCAACGCGCGTTGCATAGGGTCCTTTCGATCCGAATGCCGTACTTGAAGTCAAAATAATGTCGTGTTTGATTGGCTGTAGACTGGCGAAATCCATGCCCATGGTCTTGAGCGTGTCAGGCGGTAAATTGGCAACGACTACATCGGCCGTTGCAACGAGCCGCTTGAGTACTTCCGCGCCTTCGGGTTTGCGAGGGTTGAGCGTAAATCCGAGTTTATTTCGGTTTAACTGGAGAAATCCAGATCCTGGGAGACCTTCACCGATAGGTGCGGTGAATCGATCTTCACTGCCGGCAACTTTTTCGATCCGGATCACTTCCGCACCCAGGTCGCCAAGTATCGCGCCGCAAAACGGACCCGCGATATAGCGGCCAAAATCGAGAACACGAACTCCTTCGAGAACTGACAAGCCTTGATCCGTGCGGTGATTTAGGGGCGGAGATTATCTAATTCGCCGTAAAACCCCGTCCTTCAGGGCGGGGATATAAGGCGCAGCCATGTTAGCGTGGCTTTGGGGTGGCGCGTAGAGCTACGACATATTTGCGGATGACATCGAGAGGCGCACCGCCACATGAGGCTGCGAAATAGGGCGTCGACCATAAAAGACGGTTACGGTAGAGCCCTGCAACTTCAGGTCGAATATTCCGCAAGCGCCCGCTGGACACACTCTTTCAGCTGTTGACCAATTTGGATAGGGCGACTTTAGGCGGATAGTTGATCAGTAAATGGACGTGGTCGTCTTCGCCGTCGCATGCGATCCGCTGTGCTTCAACGTGTTCGCAGACCTTGGTGAAACTATGCCGTAAGTCCTGTATGGCGCGTTCGGAGAGCGCGTCCCGGCGGTATTTGGTGATGAAGGCCAAGTGAACGTACAGGGCAAAAACGCCATGTCTGCGTGTGTGATATTCGTTTTGCGTCAGTCATAAACCATGGTTACGCTTAGGGTATGTTCAAAGCGACTAAAGTCCGCCTGTACCCCACGTCGGAGCAACGCCGAGCGCTGGCGTTTCAATTCGGGGCGATGCGGTGGGCCTACAACTTCGCCTTGCATTGGCGCCGCGAAGCCTGGGCGGAAAGGGGCGAACGCATCAGCAAGCGGATGACCCTGGATCGCCTGGTGGCATTGAAGAGAGCCGAGGAAACCGCGTGGCTTAAGGAGGCGGACAGCCAGGCGTTGCAGCAAGCGGTGATTCATCTGGATGTTGCGTTCAAGCGGTTTTTCAAGGGGCTGGGGCGCTACCCGCGCTTTAAAAGCAAGCACGGCAAGCAATCCATGTCCTACCCGCAACGGGTCAAGGTCGTGGAGGGACGGGCCCTGTACTTGCCTAAAGTGGGTGTGGTTAAGGCTGTCATACACCGTGCCCTGGTTGGCAAGATAAAAACCGTGACGGTCTCGCGCACGAAAACGGGCAAGTATTACGCCTCGATCCTGTGCGATGATGGACTGGCCGCGCCTGAGCCTATCAAAGATCTTGCGGAGGAGAATGTCACCGGGTTGGATATGGGGTTGTCCCATCTGGTGATTGCCAGCACCGGCGAGAAGCGAAATAATCCGCACATTTTGAAGCGCGCCGCTGCGAATTTGCGGCGCAAACAAAAATCCCTGTCGCGTAAAAAGAAGGGATCGGCCAACCGCAACAAGGCGCGTGTGCTTGTTGCGAAAGCGCATGAAAGAACAGCCAACGCGCGCAACGACTTCCAGCACAAATTGTCGAGACGACTGATTGACGAAAACCAAGCAATCTGCGTGGAGACACTGAACGTCAAAAACATGCTCAAGAATCGAAGGCTAGCCAAACATATCGCGGATGCGTCGTGGGGCGGACTGGTGCGTAAGCTGGACTACAAGGCGAATTGGGAAGGCAAGCACCTGGTGCGGATTGATACTTGGTATCCGTCCTCCAAAACCTGTTGCCACTGCGCCTCGAAAATTGAGAGTCTGCCCCTGTCAGCACGTCAATGGACGTGCCCAACGTGTGGTGCGGCGCATGACCGGGACATTAACGCTGCGCTGAACATCAAACAGCAAGGCATCCTGAAATTAAAGGCGGAAGGGCTATCCGTCTCTGCTTGTAGAGGCTTGCGTAAGACGGGCATACTGCCCGCTGCCGCCTGTGAAGCAAGAAGCCCCGTCCGTTAGGTCGGGGAGTAGTCACCCAATTCGTAGACTTCCGCGTGCTATGAATCCAGAATGGCAGGCGTGCCTACGCGACGGTTGGGAAACGTTACATCGCGCGCTAGCGCCATTGCGTGGTGGTCACCCAGACGATATACAGCTACAGCTATACAAACATTCATTCAATTTCGCAAATCTGGCTGCCGCAGCTCACCTGATCGAAGAATTTGGTCGACGCGATGACCGCGATTCGCTGGACTTCAGATTAAGCCAAGAAATCGTCTCGAAATGGCTCGCTGACAGCTTGCGCGAACTAGATGAGAGCGTGCGGGTGTATTCGGTGGATGCCGAAGGACTGAACGATCGGTCGCAGTCGTTCGTTCGCGCAGTCAGTAGCCCGGATCGACTTAATTCGTTCAACGGTTTACTGGAACAGCTAGATGGTCAAATCCCGTGGGATTCCATTGACGCTGAAAAGGACGCGATGCGAACGTCCGTACGTAAGTTCTCGGACGACGTTGTCGCACCGGCGGCGGAGCAAGTCCATCGCAACGATCAAATGATTCCGTCTGCCATCCTAGATGGTGTAAGAGAGTTGGGATGCTTCGGTTTCAGCGTTCCCCAGGAGTATGGTGGCTTGAAGCCGGGCGACGGCGAGGATACAACGGGGATGGTCGTCGTGACCGAAGAACTCTCCCGTGGTTCGTTAGGCGCTGCGGGCAGCTTGATCACTCGTCCAGAGATCATCGTTCGCGCGTTGCTAGAAGGAGGCACGGAGGAGCAACGTCGTCGTTGGTTGCCGGGACTCGCAGCCGGGGATCCACTTTGTGCCGTTTCAGTGACCGAACCAAATACGGGGTCAGACGTGGCATCCGTGGCGCTGAGCGCCACTGAATCGAATGGCGGTTGGTTACTAAATGGCGAGAAAACGTGGTGTACATTCGCAGGCAAAGCCGGATTAATCCTCGTGCTTGCGCGTACGGATAAGGAGGCAAATCCACCACATCGCGGCTTGTCACTGTTCGTCATCGAAACACCAAGCACTGACGATCATGAATTTGCCGTGGAGTCACCCGGTGGCGGTAGCTTGACCGGGAAAGCCATACCGACATTGGGATATCGCGGCATGCATTCGTTCAGTATGCACTTCGACGATTTCTTCGTCGCCAATGACTGCCTAGTTGGCGAAGGAGAAGGCCTTAACCGTGGCTTTTACTACACCATGCGAGGCTTTTCGGGGGGTAGGTTGCAGACCGCCGCTCGAGCCGTAGGACTTATGCAGGCAGCGTTCGAGGCGGCATATCGTTATGCAGGTGATCGCGTGGTCTTTGGGAAACCAATTCGCGCGTACTCTTTGACACGTGCGAAGCTGAACGACATGGTAACGGCGATTGTCGCAATCCGACGATATTCGTACGCGGTCGCTTCTCTGATGGATCGAAATGAGGGACAGTTAGAGGCTAGTTTGGTGAAGCTGATCGCATGTCGAGCTGCCGAATCTGTGACGCGCGAGGCATTACAGATACACGGCGGTATGGGCTACGCGGAAGAGTCTGCAGTTAGTCGATATTTCGTGGATGCGCGCGTGTTATCGATATTCGAGGGCGCGGAGGAAACGCTTGCGTTAAAGGTCGTTGGACGTGCACTATTCGATGAAATCGAAACACGGGTGTCGACGTAGCGTACGACGCGCTATTAATTCGGAATTCGAAATGTTTAAGAAGTGGAGCGGGAAACGGGATTTGAACCCGCGACCCCAACCTTGGCAAGGTTGTGCTCTACCACTGAGCTATTCCCGCAAGCCGTAGGCATTTTAGTCAAATCAGACAGAAGCTAAGGTGAAATGAACGTGGAATCGCACGACATAGTCAGAACCGCTGCTCAGGATCTTGTCGCGATCTCGCGAGCTGAACAACGGCGAGCGTCCTTTGGCGTTGAAGAGTTCTCTGGGTTCGGTCTAGACATTTGGCGAACCAGCGAATTGACTTGGCTAGACCGCCGCGGAAACCCTAAACGTGGTGATCTGACGGTCACGCTCTCTTGTAATTCAATGAACATGGTCGAAAGCAAGTCGATGAAGCTATTCCTGATGGCATTCGCGATGGTGCAGTTCGACTCGAAACAAGCCGTTGAACGAACGATCAAGGAAGCATTGAAGAACGCGTTAGACGCGGATTGTGACGTGGATCTAAATACATTGTCGTCAGGGTTCACATTCGATCAGACCTATATTGAGGAGTCTCACCGATTGGACTACATACCGCTCGGTGGTGCCTCATTTGAAGTCGACAAGGACTTGCTTGCACCCCGGCGTAGTGGTGGTCGCATCAGTGGAAAGTATCACACCGACCTGTTTAGATGTCTTTGCCCAATTTCTTCGCAGCCGGATTACGCGACGATTGTTGTGTCATTGAAAGATGCTTGGTTCAGTGCCGAGTCCCTATTGGCATATCTGCTGTCCTATCGAACACACCAAGGTTTTCACGAAAGCACGATCGAACGAATCTATCAGGATATTAATGAGGTATGTGAGCCGAAATCGTTGTCCGTGCTCGGTAGTTTCGCCAGACGCGGTGGTATTGATATAAGTCCGTTTCGTAGTTTGGAAGACGAATGCGCACCGAATTGGCGCTCGGGAGTCAGCTAGGCGTATCACTGCTAGATCTTCTTCTCACCGTGGACCGTGGCGATCTTCGCATCACATGAGATTTTGTCGGCGTCGGCGGATCGGAAATGCCCTAGGCTTACTTCATGACTCGTGTTTCGGGGTAACCGCAATTTCTAATAAGGTGCCTTCCTTGCAGTGTGGTTTAAGTCCCACCTGCGTAACGCCGACTGACAGCGGCTTGCCGCTTTTTGATTTCTCGTTGGCGTTCTGATGCACTAATCCTTGGCGTGTCACTTGGTAAGTGCTTGTCAAGCTCGACTAACGAGATGACGCGGGTAGTGATACCAGTCGGGTATTCGGAACAGATCGTCCAACGAAGGCAGAGAGAGCCCTCTTGCCATCCCATCGTGTCAAGCCAGTTTGCCACCCCAGGATCCGTACCAGAAATGACGTAGCGAATACGGTTGTCGGTGTCCACGTGCGTGTTGCGGTGATTTAGGCTCGATTGTCGACTTGCGTACTCGAGTGATTCCATCCAGGGGTTTGCAAGCTGGATGCTGGAGTACCGACAATCAGCGACGGGCACTTCCACGAGTAGTGCCTCATCATCGTTCAACTTGAAATATCCACGAGACGCTGCCTGATATGGATCGGCCATGGGGATGTTCGGATCCGTAACGGCTGGTTCGGACACTTCGTTTGGACTAAGTGCCAGCTGAAATGTGACTCTGTGAGCGAGGGTGAAGAGCTCTCGTAACGACTGAACCTGAGATACCGCGTCGTCAAGGTTTTGCCGGATTAACGCTGGCTCAGGTCTTGGCGCACCGTGACCGAGAGTGGTCTGATTGAGTATCTGCCAGCGGCCTTCATCGGTATTCTGCCAGTCAGAGACGACACGCCGAACGATGACTATGTAAGCGTCTGGTGTTAATTCGAGCCAGTTACCGTCTACGGGGTTAGCTCTAAGGGTTAAAAGGAAATCGCCATTTTTGTCTGTATCGAGATCATCCGAGACTAGACTGGCAATCGTGCGGATGTCGAGTACCGGGGTGTGACCGAGCATCCCGCTATATACATTAATGGTTACAAAGTCGAAGTTACTTAAGTTCCCACGTAATTGATAGGTGTGATCGCCGCGCACCGGAAACGAAAGATAGAGGTTGTCTGGATTGTCCCATCCAATTCGCGCTACCATGTTGGGTAATCGTGCGAACTGAGGGTATTCTGGATCGCGGTAGTCTGTGAATTCGGCAAGAAACGTCGCGAGATAGCGGGCAATATGCCGGTATCCCTCAGCGGCGGTTTGTTCGTCCTGATTGAACGGCGCGTTCTCAACCACTTGAGCGAGATTCGATATGTCCTCACCGAATTGAACCCAAGCTGTGTTGAGTCGTTCTTGGTCTTCGTTTTGGGGATTCACGAAAAACGCCAGGTAAATTCCAAGTAGGAGTACAAGGATGACCCCGATACACACGGAGAGAATTCTGATAGTGCTGTATTTTGACATTAGGTCAATCCCAAAACGTAAGTTGGCGGATCGTTGGAGTCTCTAGCGAGAACGCTCCTCCCACGCCCAGAAGCCCCACTACCAGAGGCCATTTCAATTCGGTACTGATCCCTATAGGTCTGCAGGCACTTTTCTAGCGCTCGTTTAGCAATGTTGATGCTGGCGTTGAGATCGGCGTTGATTTTCAGACCGCACTCACCGCAATGGTAAAGGGCCTGTGTTCTTCGGTTGCTGGCACACACGCAGCCACAATGGCTACACGTCTGTGACGTGTGTTTAGGGTCGACAAGGACGGTCTCACAGGCTTTATACGCGGTCAGCAAAGCGACCTGACACCAACTTTTATCGAGTATCTCGCGATTAAGACCTGACTTCGCTTGAACGTGCTTGCCCGGCTTATCGAGGGTGCCTTTGGCGGACTTGGTCATACCTGCCACGTTTAGGTCTTCAAAGGCTACGACCTTGCTCTTGGCGAGGTCCTTGGATACATGGTGTGCCCAGTTATGGCGGATATGCTTTTGCTTGCGTTTCGCTTTAGCGATGCGATGGTACGTTCTTTTAGAACGCTGGGATCCTTTCTGCTGATGAGCCACTCTTCTTTGGTAGCGTTTGATCTTCGCTTCGAGCCTGGCTCCATCAGGCAACGGATAGTGGTTGCCGTTGGAACATGCGACCGGGATCGCAACGCCCACGTCGACGCCCAAGATCGTACGCTCGGTGGGGTAGTCTTGCGGGTCTGCGGCGAGCTCGTACACGAGATAGGCGTACCACTTCCCTAGTTCTTCCTTGACGGTCATCTTCTTGACTTCGCCTAAGCCTTCGTAGGCATCCGCCCCTTTGAGCTTCATCCAACCGATTTTCTGAATGTAGAGGTCCCTACCGTCCCGCTTAAACGTCCCCTCATACAGGTCAAAGGACTTATTGCCGTATCTTGAATGAAACTTGGGCCTCTTTCTCACCTCGTCAAAGAAGGCTTGGTACGCAGCTGCGAAGCGTTTGCATACCGTGTTCCTGACGATGGTGCTGGAGTATTCCTGGAGCCAGTTGTATTCAGGGAGGTTTCTGAGCTTGGGGAAGCTCTCGCATAAGGCGAAAAACGTGTAGCGCTTAAACCCACGTCGATTCGCCCTCTCGACGTACTGGTTCCATACAAAGCGGCACGCACCTGCAACCGCATGGAGCTGTGTGGCTTGGCCTCGCTTGAGCGGTCTCAGGCGCAATCGAACGGTTCTGTATGGTTTATCGTTCATAATCTGAATAACGTGACGTTAAAACGCCGCGCTACACTGCCTGCATGTCGTCATGAATCACTCTTCCGTCAAGTTTTGACATGTGCATTGGTGACGCGCGAACATAGAGCTTAAGAAGACTTTGGCATATCGCGGAATCGGATTTCTTGAGGCAAGGGATCCGTGCCGGTCACGGCGTCAGTCGATGCACGTCGTCGTTTGACGCCATCCTTGCATGCGACGCGTTGTCGCTAGGAATCCGGCACGTACGGTTTAGGATTAAGCTAATGTCAAAATGTAGCACTACCAGAATTTTCATGTCGAACCGCTTGTTCGGTATTTGTCGAGAACGCTGCCTACAGGAGTGATGGTAGCGGAGCTATAACATCGAGGTCCTTTATAGGATTTCACGGCAGGTTCATCAAATCTGTCGGTTCGATACATGCCTCTTTGTTCCGATGGTGCCTCGGAACTCAGAAGAACAAACTGAGAGTACCACAAGTTAAGGATTGTGGCAGACGTTGGTGAATGACACTGAAAAATCGTCACGAGACTTGCCGCAACAGCACGTGTTCTCGATGGCTCCGCTAGGCGTGTGGCTACGACTGATCGCCGACAATGGCGGCGTCCGAACTAAATACTGGCGCAAGTTGGCAAGGGTCTTAGCGATAAGTGCTCTTTTTACACCACTCAGAATCGCTGAACGACTATGGTTTAGTCGTGCGCGTATGGCGAGAAAGCCACTTGTCGAAGCGCCCGTCTACATTCAAGGGTTTGCGCGATCCGGCACGACGCACTTACACAACCTACTCGCGCAAGATCCTGCGTTCGGTTTTGTAACGACGTTTCAAGCTATGGCCGCGCCTGTGTTCCTCACAGGGCGGGGATGGTTGGATCAATTGATCGCCAACAAAGTCCCTGCTACCCGACCGATGGACAACATGGTGGTATCTCTTGACCTGCCACAAGAAGATGACGTCGCGTTAGCGAATTCTTCGCCCCACTCGTCGTCGCACTTGCTTTCGTTTCCGCGTCGCTCAAAAGAGTTTCTAGATAAATACTCGACGATGCAATTGACTGGTTTCGAAATGACACAGTGGGAGCATGCCTATCTTGATGTATTACGGAGGGCGTCATTTGCGGCTGGAAGTCGTAGGCTCGTACTCAAGAGTCCTACAAATCTCGGTCGGACCGCGGTGCTGCGTAGACTCTTTCCGGAAGCGAAGTTCGTCCACATCATCCGGAATCCTTACGTGGTGTATCAGTCAATGTCACACCTGTATCGAACCATGTTACCAATCTGTCAGCTAGACGATGCATTACCAGACGAAGTCGACGAGGCAATTCGAGACTCATACGTGGCGATGATGCAGCAGTATCTGAAAGACCGAGAATCGATTCCAATAGGTCACTTGGTTGAGATTCGATTTGAAGATCTAGAGGAGAATCCATTGGCGGAGTTGGCGCGTGTATACGCGGAACTATCGTTGCCTGGATGGGAGCAGGTCAAACCAAGAATGGAGGCATATCTCGAGTCTCTATCGGGATATCGAAAGAACACATACCAGATCAACGCGGAGACTATTGAAATCGTGGACAGAGAATGGGGCTTCGCAGTTGAAGAGTGGGGATACGAACCACCGATGGATGTGTAGCGAATGAGCAAGCTGACGCGTCGATGGTTGGTGCCTTCGCCGTCGGCGGTGGTAGAAGCGAAAATGGACGATGGCACGGTCATCGTGCTCCGTCGACACGGGAATCCCGACGGGTTTCGCGTCGTGATTAGCCATGCTAACGGACTCGCAGCGGATGCCTATTACCCGTTCTGGTCCCTGCTAGAGGAACGGTTTGATATCGTGCTCTACGACTTCCGAAACCATGGCTGGAATCCCGTAAGTTCACTCGACGCACACGGTATTCCAACCTTTGTAGAAGACAACGAAAGAATCGCCGAGGTGATTGAAGCTGAATTCGGACCAAAACCGCGAATCGGTGTTTTTCACTCTTTGTCCGGCCAAACCGCTGCTATTGAAGCGAGCACTGAGCGTAGGGCGTATGCAGCATTGGTGCTGTTCGACCCCTTTATCTGTCCCCGTGGTTGTGACGAAGGGCACAAGGAACGGTTAGCGAAAACTATGGATGTTATGGCGGCAGCAGCGCGCCGACGACGCACAGAGTTCGACTCACAGGAGTCATTCGCGGATCGACTTCGTAGTACGCCCGCGTTCGAACGACTTCGGCCCGGCGTTCCGGATCTCATTGCGAGTGCGACGTTACGTGAAACGACAGCGGGTTCAGGATTCGAGTTGAGATGTCCAGCGGAATACGAAGCGAAAATCTGTGAACAAGGTTTCCCTTACGCGAGTTCGGTTGACGTCAGCACGCTCTCCTGTCCAGTGAAGGTCATCGGAAGTGATCCCGTCGCACCGCACTCGTTCTTGCCGACGGTCGCCATGAACGAGATCCTGGAACTCAATTACGACTTCGTCCCCGAGACAACCCACTTTCTACAACTAGAGGAACCCGAAGAGTGCGTCGCTTCAATGCTGGATTTCATCGAGCAAGAGCTGCCAAACGGAAGGTTGTGAACGGAATATCTCCCAATTTCGTTTCAGATACCACGTGTCGCATGTAGCTCTAGCTGCGCACTATGAAACCAACTGATATCGATGTACAGACGTTGATAATGGCTACTTGGGATTCAAAGGTCAATCAAGATGGCGAAAGCTGCGCCTAAAGCGTACTTCGATACATTACCGCCGGACGCAATTTCTGATGAGCTCGCACCGGCAATTGACGAACTAGGGTTGCGTGAAAACTGTCGCGAACTTGCGATGAACGGTTGGACCGTGGTTCGGGATGTCGCAACAGCTGAGTTTAACGACAGATTTCGGCAGACGATTTTGGACTTGAATGCCGAAAAACGTGGTTCCAATATGCTTCTTGCGAAGGATCCAATCTTTGCTGAGGCGATTTTGAGTCCGAAGTTACTTGCGATGGCCGAATTTTCGGTTGGGCGAGGATTCCTCATCAGTCAAGTCGCAGCGAGTGTTCGCCCCAAAGGTTCTCAACAGTTGGGTCTACATGCCGACCACAATTGGTTACCAGCCCCGTTCCCGTTGCACAACATGCTCCTAACCGGATGTTGGGCGTGCGACGAATTTTCAAAGGAGAACGGTTCGACGAGGTTAATCCCCGGTAGCCATTCTTTGAGACGCCACCCGCGACCCGATGAAATTGCGGCTGGTCAAGGCGCAATTGCGGTCGAGTGTCCTCCGGGTTCTGTCGCGATGTGGGATGGCAACATATGGCACGGCAACTGGGAACGCAAGACCGAAGGCGATCGCGTGGTCTGCCACATCACCTATACGCGATTGATGATGCGACCCGTTGAAGACTACGCAGCGTACGCGGAGGAATTGATTGAAGAGCACGGCGATCGAATGGCGCAATTGCTAGGTCGCCAAGATTTCTTGAATGGACCTAACGGCGCGGAATACGACAAGCTGCTGGCGACATTTAATAACGCAAAGCGTTAGCGTTTATCATCTAAAAGCTCAGGGGTGTTTTGTAAAGACACAAGTGTACACTTGAATGCACTATCCGGCGACGCGTAGTCACCGTAATCGCTTAGGCAAGTCGCTCTTATCTGTGCGGATTATTCGCCGGGAGGTCGATAAGCCAGCTCTTTTTTCGCTGCTTCGTCGATAGTCTCTGGCGAAATGAGTACCGTCATATCGACATCGATCGCACCCGCTGCGCTGATTTGTAGCGAAAAGGCGGTTGCGCTTGCGTCATCCGGGAGATCTACGATGGCGTACAGATCGCTCGCTCCAAACGCATAGTAAAACGCTTCCATCGAGCCGCCAAGACTCTCAACTGTATTTGTGAGTGCGTTTCGACGACTTGAGCCACCTTCTGCGATCAACCCCTGCAATCCGGATTGGGTGTAGTTGGCGCGGACTAAGTACTTTGACATTGAATAGCTCCCATTCTGAGTCCGAATTGACTGCGCTTATCGAAGTTGAGTTCTGGCTTCATTGCATCGGACTACGTCCATCGAAGTATATAGGGTGTCGTATCTCGAATATTGAAGGGCCCACACAGGGAAATAGGGGTCTAGTGGTTTACTCGCTGTGCGAACCGGACTTTCCGAAGATTTAAGTCGAGCTCCGATGAGGAGACATCGCGATTTCTGTTTCAGGCTTTGACTGGGTACCGAAAATCATGGCAACAGAACCCGTCGATTGATTGTTCCGCGACGACTAGGAAGGCATGATTTACCGTGATTTCGCAGGCTGGCTCGCGGGGTGTAGCGTGCGGAATCCACCCTATAATCGACCGAACCACAAGCTGTAGCACTATCCGTATTAGGCACCATTTTCGTGGATATTGTCACAGTAAAAGTTATCTCGCTCGTGGTCATCCTCGCGATTGCAATCGTGGGGGGATTGATCCCACTTCTTTCGGCCAAGTCCACCAACAGCGAACGATTTTTCTCGCTCGGTAACGCGTTCGCAGGCGGTCTCTTCCTCGGCGTCGGATTCATTCACCTTTTACCCGAAGGGATGGAAATGCTTGCGGCGTATTCGGAGTTCCCGTGGGGTGCCGTGACAGCGACTGCCGGATTTGGCGTACTGCTGTTGCTCGACCGAATCCTGTTCCCGGAGTATCAAGTTGGGGACTCTTTGCGTAACTCCGGAACCGAGACAATCTATCCGTACGTTCTATTGGCCATGTTGAGTATTCATTCGATCGTTGCAGGGATTGCACTTGGACTAGAGGAGCAAGTCGCGGGTGCCGCAACGTTGCTGATAGGAATTGTGTTCCACAAAGGACCGGCCGCGTTCGCATTAATCCTCAGCACTCATATGGCTGGGATCGATAGATCCCGCCAAAAAGCGTTCCTTGCGTTTTTCTGCGTCATGACGCCGCTGGGAATCGTGCTTGGCGTAAGTAGCAGCGTCGTCTTTGCAACCTCGAGCAGTGTGTATGGTGTCATGCAAGGCATATTCAATGCATTTGCGGCAGGTACGTTCATCTACATTGCTGTAATCGACATCATCGACAAGGAACTCACGACCCATCAGTTACAGATGGCGCGATACACTGTGAGCGCGGTTGCCGGCGAAGATGATGTTCCTATGCCGCGACAAGGTGACGATCGTTTCGCGAAATTTGTACTGATTGTCGTGGGCATCGTTCTCGTTGCATGGATCAGTGATTGGACGCATGGGACGCACGGGAGTCACGGTGCCGAGACCGGTACCGAACTTCACAGCGATTCGTACGGAATCGACCAAACCTCGAAACATGTTGAGCATCACGTACGGGAAAGCAATTCAGAAGTAGCTTTAGACGACACACATGCCGTCGGCACAGAACTGGATGCGCACGAAAACCGTCAAGACGTCGATCCTAACGAAGTTCACGCGGATCGCGAGTCTCATGATTAATGTTGAGCTTCGCGGCACTAAGCCTTTCGTCAAGATGGCGATGACGGCGCCGGGGGCGAGGGTGGCAACCCGGCCAGTAAATCCTCGGCACCCGATTCCACTGCTGCCGCTGCTCCCTTCCGGGCCTGACGGAGTTCACAGCTTATCGTCGCGAGGGACCAGCCGGAGTCACCATAGATGTATATGCGGCAAATGCGCATACGTTTAGATTTTAAGAACCAAGTGAACAGCGACGGAAGCTAAATCGCTCGAGGGTTCAAAAATCGGTACATTGGGTGAATTCGAACAAGCATAAGATCGAATGTCGAGTGAAGCTCCGAGAGGATCGAAGGCGATTTGTCTTATCATAATTTAACGAGAGTTGGATGGCATGTGCATACGATTGAGCGCGTTTCAGCAAGGTACGGGTTGTGAGTGCGAAAAAAGTGGGAAACATGCCTCGTGAACGGTTGAGAGGACCGCATAAATGAGTGTCATAGCGGGATTTCTTGAATTCCTCTGGTTGACGTTTCTGTTGCTAGCGCCGATGCTATTGCTCGGTCTGTTCCTCTCCGGTGTAATGCATGTATTCATCTCACGCGAAGCGATTTTGCGCTGGTTTCAGCGAGATGGTCTGAAAACCGTCGCGACCAGCGCCGCGATCGGTGTGCCAATGCCGCTTTGCAGCTGTTCGGTGGTCCCTATCGTCGCAGAAATGCGCAGGAAAGGTGCATCGCGCTCTGCATGCATGTCGTTTCTGATTACAGCACCGGAGACGGGCGCAGACTCGATTCTAGTAACGAACGCCTTCTTCGGTCCCATCGTTGCAGTGGTGCGTCCCGTTGTAAGTTTCGTTACTGCGGTGGTTTCAGGTTTGTTCTGTATCGGATTGACTCGAGATTCGGACGCAGCCGAGAATTCGATCGAGGAAGATCGCTCACATGACTCTGCCGTGCAGGATCACGCATGTGACCATGATCACGACCACGACCATACAAGTCTGTTTTCTGATCGAGACGATTGCTACGTTAGCTTCCGCGAATTGGGTCAGTTTGCCCTTAACTCGCTTTCGGGACTAGGTTCTAGGTCTCGTCGCTCGATTGGCAATGCGCCAGCCGGTGCTGTTGAACTTGCAGATACCCGGGCTGGCAATGCAGGACCGGATTTCTCGACCGTGATTAAGCATGTGTTCAGGTACGGATTCGTAGAAATCGCCGACGACATTTTGTTTGCGTTACTAGTGGGCATTACGCTCGGTGGGCTCTTGTACTTTGCGATTCCGTCGGATTTGATGGCACATGAATATGCACAGTGGTTCGCGTACCCGGTGATGCTGCTGATTGGAGTACCGCTTTACATTTGCGCATCCGCGAGTACACCGATCGCCGCCGCACTCGTCGCCAAAGGCGTCAGTCCTGGAGCTGCGTTGGTGTTCTTAATGACTGGTCCAGCAACTAATACAGGCACGATTGCGATCATAGTTTCGCAGTTTGGACCGAGATTTACGTCGATTTATGTCGTAGGCGTAATCGTGGTTACCGTCGTCTTAGGCATCGCCATCGACTTAGTGCTATTGACGTGGGGTATTTCGATCGCGGTGAATCTCGACGCGTCTGAATCTCCGGCGATATTGGCATTGCAATGGAGTGGCGCAGTAGGTTTAGCCGCATTGATTATCTGGCGCTTCAAGGCGGGCGCGCTTCGTAGTGGCTTCGATGATCTCATGGTTAATTTGCGTCCAGTCGGTAAGCGAATGGCGGCGTATTGGCGCCGATAGGTTTCTTGTACCGATCAAGCGAGCTTGCAGTTTACAGGTTCCTATCTAAATCACGTGTACACCAGCTCCGCAACCAGCTGAGTTATCGATGGCTTTACTGACGAACGCTGAGCTCCACGCGTTCGAGAACGACGGATATTTGGTCCTCCGCGGGTTCTTCGACAAGTGTGTTGTCGAGGATCTACGAGAATCGATGGTTGAACTGTTGAGCGCAACAGAACGGGGTACGCGAGGTGTCGGTTTTGATCCCTGGTCGAAAGAACCAGGTGATCGACTAAATCCACATCGAGTTTACTGGTACAACGACATCTTTCTGAAGCACCCGCGATTGAACGCACATATGCGTGACGAGCGTCTGGCGAAAGTGTTCTGTGAGCTCTATGACAATGACATCGACGCATTCCAATCCGCGACTGTCATCAAACCGCCTATGACGAATTTCGAATTTCAAGGATGGCATCAAGATGCACCTGACTACATCCCACTGTCGAACTTCAAACTTTCGTCAGCTTTAACGTACCTCTGCGAAATGGGACCAGATACCGGCGGAACGTCGGTTGTACCCGGTAGTCACTTAGTCGGTCTACATGACCGAAAGTACATTAAGGTGAAGGGTTGGCCAATTCGAAAGCGTATTCTGGTCGGATTCGAGGTCTACGAAGATCGAGTCATTACGCCGCAGTTCCATCCCGGCGACGTTCTCGTTTTTCATCCTTGCGTGATGCATCGGGCGAACTCGAACTACACGGATGAGAGCAAAATCGGATTGATCAATGCCTACCGCTCGGTAGATTGCGTTGATCTTGCGAGTCGAAATACGTTTAAAGCAGACCGGATCCCAATCACTCGGAATCGTAGAGTGGTTCCCGCGAGGGATGCCTCAAACGTTTGAGCTTAAGTTACGTAGCAGTCCATCCTGCGACTCTCATAAACGCGAACCAGATGGCAGAGCTAATAGCTGGCAAGCATTTCGTACTTTAGTCGATGGTGAGACATCGTCTTAGACGGAGACACATTTACCGGAGACGATCGTGGCTACTTGCAGCACGAGCATCTGCCGTAATTAGCCCACACATTGTCGAGTATTAGCATAGGGCACGAGCCCGTCAACAGGAGTTCGTAATTGAGTAATTCAGACTACAAACTCGGTCAGGATTCTGTACGTCAGCCTGGCGTCCCAGAAGGCGTCGTGCAAAAACGGCGACTCGAAGATAGCTCGATTTATCCGGACAGTGCTCATGACTTCTGGGTTTACGTCCCTGATCAATATCAGGATTCGGAACCCGCTTGTGTCATGTTTTTTCAGGACGGTGAGGCGTACTTCCACAGCGAAGGAGAGGTTCGAGCACCGATGGTGTTTGACAACCTGATTCATAAACGGGAGATGCCGGTGTGTCTCGGTGTATTCGTCAATCCTGCGTCAAAGGAGGATCTGTTCGATCAGCGTGCGAAAGAGTATGTACCGCTGAATGACGACTATGCACGCTTTCTGCTTGAAGAGATACTGGCACAACTTGAGCAAGACTTTAACTTGGTAGTCGATCGAGAAGGACGCGCGATTTGTGGAATGAGCGATGGCGGTCTATGTGCGTTTAACGCCGCTTGGCATCGCTCTGATGCCTTCAGTAAGGTCGTTAGCCATATAGGCAGCTACACAAGACTTCATGGTGGTTCGGACTACCCGTATCTCATCCGAGAGACACGAGGAAATCCCAAACCGATTCGCGTCTTTCTTCAGGACGGCGAAAACGATATCAACCTTGTTCAGGGGAATTGGACACACGCTAACATCGCGATGGCATCTGCATTGATGTACGCAAGGTACGACTATCGATTTGAACTCGGTACGGGCGGGCACGATTTAAAGCATGGCGGCGCGATTTTTGCGGACACGCTTAGGTGGCTGTGGAGAGACTATCCGGGCGTAGTACACGACACCGCTGGAACGTCTCTTGATTCTGTTGTGGGCGATTGGGGGTTAGTCGTTAACTTTGGCGGCGATGAACGACATAGCAGGCTGAAGATCAGAAAAGAGGCGTCAAGGCTTGGAGCTGTGCTGCTTGACGACTTGGACGGCGAACTTGAGATTTCTGAGATTGATTTCAACGACGAAATCTTGCGCTACGAATATGCGACGCCGCCCTCGCAGAAGACTTGGGGGAAAGGCACTAGTCGTGTGATGAGCGCATGGTTAAAGGTATCTGGCGAATCACTCGAAGGCGCCTTGAGTATGGATGAAGAAATACAGATGGATTTGCCGGTGCGAGGTCTCCGTGTTAGTCTGAAGAGGTAAACGAGAGCTAGCGGACAATGCTCATTTGTGGGGAGACTTTAGTGATGGAATCCGTACGCGACGACGTACCGGTGCAGGTTTTACACAGTTAGTCGTTCGTAGTTAAACCGTGGGTTCATATAGGGAGGCGTTACGACCCAGAACACCGAAAGCGTTTCTTTTCTTCTCGCACGATGGCGTAGAGCGTTCTAAAGCGACGACGCGTAGCGTGGTAGAGATTTTGAGCTGAGGGCGAACAATTGAGCCGGGCGGTCGCTGCTCGGTATCTCGGTGGTAAACGAAATCCGCTGCCCAGCAAGTGCAGTTCCGGACGTGAACTGGCGATCGGGAAGAGCTGGAACGGATCAATACAGGTTCTCAGGCACCGCGTGAGCTCTCCCTCCCCGAGACGACGGAATTGCGCCCGTGTGTTACTCAGCTTTGGTCCCTCGACTCCGCTCGAGGGCTTGGATAGACATTCGACGAGCGATGGCGCGCGCCTGAAGGACTTCCTCACGGTTCTCGAGGACGATCTGTTGTTTTGCTGGGTCCAAGACACCCGGATCGACGTCAAGATTGTGCTCGCTCATGAGATGGAAGCTGAGGCTTAGTCTGCAGGGAAAGACTAGACGTCTATCAGTCATACCATGCTCCCAGGCAACGGTATCCTGCCGTTCCAACGGGAGGATTGGGTTGGGGATGATTACAAGATTCATCACATGCACCCATTCGAAGTCCAAGACCGGATCAATGCGGGATGGTCTGGGGTTGGCGACCGTAGCGATTCGGTTGAGGCTGTACTCACGAAAGTCATTGTGGCGCTTCGACCAGGACCGTATGTACCAGCGTCCTGTACTGTAGCAGAGGGCGTGAGGCGCGATGGTACGTATTGGCTTGATGGACCCCGTCAACGAGCCATAGTGTATATCAACCTCCATGCGGTTATGAACAGCATCGAGGATATGCATCAGGACTTCGGGAGCTATTGGCTTTCGACGTAGGCTGATCGCCTCGATAGGTGGGATAGTGTGGAACCACGTATCTTCCGAGTTTAGCCATCCACTTTCAATTGCTATCAATTGAAGGAGATGCGGTTCGATTACGTTGCCTATGAACGCGGCTTCGAACTGGTCGGTACGTTTATAGGTTTTTTGGGATGGATCGTAGGTAACGTTACCCGGAGCGATCTTCTGGTACTGACCAACGTCGGCGCTTGCTTGCTGTGGCGAGATGCCGAAGGTCTTGGCCATATCGCTGCGATTGAATCGCCCGTCCCAGAACAACCTAAAGTCTATGAACTCCAACCGCCTTCGGACACCCCATCGAAGCCGTTCCTGTACGTGATCCATTTTAACACTCATTGAAACTAGATTGATTTATAATACACGAATGAGGCTGTTGATTTTCGATTCGATTTTGCGGCGTTTTTCGTTCGCGCTGGCATTTGATCGGCTCGATCGGGGTCAAAGCGCCGTTCAAGCCGGATGCGGACGAAATTAGGCGCACAAAGTCGCCGAAACAAGCCATATTGCATCCACTCGAAGGTGGTTTTCTCGATGCGCCGCATTCAGAATAGACTTCCCCTACCTAAACTGTACAAGCGTTTGACGTTCCACGCCAGACACGCCAGCTGCCACTCGGTTTGAACGCCGGCGAGACCGCGCATCTTCGGATACCGAAATCCCATCGCGTCCTTGATGCAGCCGAAGGTCGTTTCGACCGTGCTCTTGCGCTTGCGATACAGGACCTGGCCGATCACATCCTGCATCCGTGCCACCATGGTCTCGACGGCTTGCGAGCAAGCCCCTTTCGGTGGTTTCGCCCGCCCGTTCTTACCGGTGGCGATATAGGCATTGACGTCGGCTTCCTCGCAAGCCTGAACATTGTCGTCGCTGTAGTAACCCGCGTCGGCCAACAGGTTCATGCGACCGTCTTCGTCATCCGCGTCGTCAGACGCCGCGTCTGGCTCGACGGTGGGCAACGCTTCGAGCGCATCCAGCGTCGGCACGATCTGGTCGTAGTCCGTCGGCGCGTCGGTCACGCCCGAGGTCACGATGAGCTGCGTGTCCACGTCGACGCCCGCTTGCGCGTTGTACGCCGGCATGATCCCGTCACGGGTCTTCATCAGCTGCGAATCGGGGTCGGTCAAGTGTTCCCGCGCCGCCTGCTTGGGTGCATCCCCGGGCGGCTTCGGCGGCGCCCCCCGGGGCTTCGTGCCGTGTGCTTTTTCATGCGCGTCGCGGGCCGCCTGCAGCGCGTCGTAAGCGGCTTGTTCGGCCGCCAGCGCAGCGGCGTCCGCCGCATCCAGTTTTGCCGCCATCGCCTCGTAGCGCTTGACGTCCGCCAGCAGCCGCGTCAAGACGTCATCGTCAACGGCGGCACCGGCCGCATGAACGTTGGCATCCGCGCCTTCAGCGTCATGGCGGTCCGCCTGTTCGGACAAGCGCGCAATCACCTTTTGACAGACCTCGATACGTTTCCGCGCCAGCTTCGCCGTCAACGATTTCTCCCGCGCCGCATACGCCTTCAGCTTCGTCCCGTCAACCGCAATCGCGGACAACTGCACCACGCCGCCTTCGATCAGCACCTGCAAGAATTCCGCCGCCGCCGCTTCAAACGCCGCACGATGCGCACGGCGAAAGTTCGCCAGCGTCGTGTGGTCCGGATGCTGACCCCCGGCGATGTACATGAAATCCAGCCGGTCATGGGTCGCTTGCTCCAGCTTGCGCGAACTGTTCACGCCGGTCATGTAACCGTACAGCCACAGCGCCAGCAGCACGGCCGGCGGGTACCCCTTGCGCCCCGCATCCACATGGTACGTCGCCTCTAACGCTGACAAGTCCAACCGCGCCGCCACCCGTACGTACAGTCGTGCGACGTGATCGTCCGGCAGCAGTTCTTCCAGCGACGGCGGAAACAGCACAGGCTCAGCGCGATTGACATCTCCAATCATGGCAGGTGGCACCGTTGGCTAATGAAGCACTAAATGTTAGCTTGAATCGCCTTAACATACAAGCCGAAAAGCGACTTTTTCAACAGCCTCGAATATATTAATTTGATGTAAATTCGAAATATCCATATACTTTCTATCAGTGAGAGTTAGTAAGCGACGACGAAAGGATCAGACGAGAGGATATTGTGAACGATAGCGAGGAATATAAACAGTCTATACAGCCCTATCGAGTTCTCAGCCTCGATGGTGGCGGCATGCGCGGTATCTACATGGCGGCGTTCCTTGCTCGGTTGGCGGATCAGTATGCCCGGATTCGCAAGGTTTCAGCGCTTGACTTCGGTCGCGGTTTCGACCTAATCACAGGTACTAGTACAGGTGCGATCGTGGGTTGTGCTTTGGCGGTTGGTCGACCTATGGCGGAAATCCTAAGGCTCTACCGGGAACACGGACGCAAGATCTTCCCGCAACGAATCGCGGGAAAGGCGAGTGCCATTTATCGGGCTACCCAAGGGAGTCGGTATGTTCGGACGGGTGACACTGCCCTCCGAGAAGCGCTAGGTCGCGTATTGGGTAATACAACCATGCTCGACGTTTACTGTGGGCGCGGAATCTCGTTGTCCGTCCCCGCGGTTCTAATGAGTGGACATCGCGCGTGGGTGTTCAAAAAAACTCCGTGTAGCGGCGTGCGGGATGATCACTATCGTTTTACCGATGTGTGTCTGGCGAGCAGCGCTGCACCGATTTTTCGTTCACTCGCCGCGATCGAAGATGCCAGCGACCCAGAAAGGTCTGTACAGGTTTTCGCGGATGGTGCGCTATGGGCTAACAACCCTGTGTTGGTAGGGCTCGTTGACGCGATGGCGATCGCGGAGCCGAGTCGCCCGATTGAGATCTTTTCTCTCGGCACATGTCCACGACCGGAAGGGGATGACCTCGATGGAGATTCGGCGCATCGTTCAATGCTGGACTGGTTACTCGGGGCTAATATCCCAGCACTGAGTATCTCGGTTCAGGAGTTCGCGTTCGATCACATGGCGAGGCTCTTGGCCAATTCGATTAGTCGATGCGGGCGAGAGGTGCGAACGGTGCGTTTTCCCAATAGACCTGTGCCTGCAAGCATGATGCCGTATTTAGGGTTAGACGACACGAGACCAGAAGCGGCTAGGCGGTTGATAGCACAGGCTCAAACAGACGCTGATCTAACGAAAAGTATCTGTGACGATCGCAATAGTGAGGACGGCAAGATGATCGCGCGGCTCATGGACGAATTGCCGGCGATGCCGTCTGATGGCGTAGTCTGGAGTCACACTTCCCACAATGCATAAGGAAAACCCGATGTTCGACTGTTCGACGGACGTACGTGCCTATCACGACCAAGAAGTTAACTTGCCTGTTAAGGAACGGGAATCGATGCGGGAGAGGCGGAACGCGAACCGTCGTCGCGTGAGAAATGGGCTAGATGACAAGGAAAAACCGACACCAATTGAATTCGTCAAGCAAGGTAGCTATGCGATGAAGACGATGGTGCAGGCTCCGGACAACGACTACGACATTGACGACGGCGTTTATTTCGATCAGGTCGATTTGGTTGGTGAGCGAGGGGCTGAATTGACATCACTACAAGCACGACAGATGGTGCGCGACGCCGTCGACGACGGTAGCTTCAAACAGGTGCCGGAGGTTCGCTCAAACTGTGTACGCGTGTTCTATCAGGAAGGCTATCATGTCGACCAGCCTGTCTATCGCCGCGTGGTCACGTCCGGGTTGTTCGGTGATGAAGTCCATTATGAGCTCGCATCGAGTAAAGGTTGGATACGGTCTGACGCTCGCCACGTTTCGGACTGGTATGAGGAGAAGCGTCGCGAATCTCCAGACGGCTACCAGTTGCTGCGCATAAATCGACACCTGAAGAAGTATGCTCGAAGTCGGCAAAGTTGGCGCGCTGGCATCCTTAGTGGGTTCGGGATCTCCGCCTTGGCGGTCGAGTGTTTTAGGACCGGTGATCGCGAAGATATAGCTCTTTATGACAACATCGTTGCGATTCGAGATCGGCTAGTGTGGAATCTCGAGATTGCACACCCGGTCACGCCAGGAGACTATATCACGGACAGTTTCGAAGATACGCGCGCGCGACTTTTTCGAGACAAGCTAAACGATGCGATCAATTGGCTGCAACCTTTGTTTAGTAGCGACTGCGAGCGGGAACAAGCACTTAAGTGCTGGGACAAAGTGTTCGCCACGACTTTCTTTAGCGAGCGTCAAGAGACGCAGGGGGAAGCCGCAGAAGCTTCAGTTGTCAGTTCGGCTGCGATCATCTTGTCGACATCACGTGCGAGAGGCGCAGTAAACGGGGACGGCGGCGGTCGCCATGCTTAACACATCGCGGCTGATTACGGCAGCGGAAGTGGCACAAAACATCGAGACTCGGCTGAGTGAGTTGACAGGTCAAACACCGGAATGGCTGGACGCATCCACGATGGAAGAAGCTTATCCGAGACGAGAGCTGTTTACCGAGGGTTGGCGAGTCGCCGTTAGGTTCTCGGATGGCGTTGTACGCCGATTCGACACCATAATGACACTCGGCTTGCCGTCTGTGCCAGTACGTACCGCATTGGTTGACCATCCTCCATCAATGACTTGGCCCCACGTGGAAAGTGACGGTGTCTTGTGTCTGCTCTCGAACATAGCTGAGTGCGACCCTGACGATCCCGCCGAAGTGGCAGAGAACCTCTTCGGCAGATCGGTGCAACTAGTGGAGGAGCTGCTCGAAGGAAAAATTGTCGAGCGCGATTTCCGTGAAGAATTTCTCACGTACTGGGCGTATCAGCATCACGAGGACGGCGCAAATCTGTTAAGCCTAGTAAACCCTGAGCCCCCATCTCGCGTCGTACGAATTTGGCAGGGCGAAGGGCTTTATGTGGTTGGTGAGACCGCGCCGGCGTTACGTCAGTGGTTACGAAGCCGGTTCGGTGTCCACATCGATACTCGGACACGGGCGGGTGTATTTATCTGGTTGGATACGCCGCTCCTCCCTGCCGAGTACCCGGAGACGACTGCTGATCTGCGAGAGTTGGCCGTTGCTGCTGGTCCTAATGCATGTGACGCGCTCGGTGAAGCATCAGCGACTAGTCCCAACAGTCTTGTGACCATCATTGGCGCGGATGGGCGCAACGGCCCCGGTCTCATCGCAGTAAGGGCAATTCGCCCATTGCGTTTGGGGACTCCGTGGCGGTCGGCTACAGATCCGTTGACGAGAGGTTTTCGACCAGGGTCGATGCATAAGAGCGTCGCCCTCAATCGGTACTTCGGGACGAGAAAAGTGATTCGAAGCAGTTTGAAACGTGCCGACGCGAACTGGATCCATGGACGAAGCCGGGATTGCCGAACTCCGCGACTGTTGGACTCCGACGTCGTGGTAATTGGGTGTGGCTCGATCGGTGCCCCAGTTGCTTGCTTGCTCGCTCGCTCAAGGCGGCGTCGGCAGGTTGGTTCTAGTCGACTACGACGAGTTGAGTTGGCCGAACGTAGGCCGACATCCCCTTGGCGCTACTGCGGTTGGACGCAATAAGGCAGAGGCATTGACCGAGCGGCTGCAGCCTGATTTTCCGCACTTGAGGATCGAGGCGCACGCGACCAGTTTGCAGGGGCTCCTGCAAGATAATCTAGAAATCCTAGACCAAGCTGACCTGATCATCTCCGCGACGGGAGACTGGTCGACCGAGAGCTTGTTGAACCGATGGCACATTGCAGGCGGTCGGTCCATCCCAATCGTGTACGGCTGGACGGAAGCACATGCGTGTGCCGGTCATGCCGTGGCTATTGCCGGAGAAGGTGGCTGCTTCCAGTGCCACATAGGGCGGACAGGAGTACCGTCCTTCAAGGTTGTAGATTGGCTCGAGGATGGGGATGAGGAGAGCCAGGAGGAGCCAGCCTGCGGCGCGCATTACAGTCCATACGGTCCGGTAGAACTAAGCTATATCACAGCGATGGTTGGTGACCTAGCATTGCAATGCCTACTCACACCGCCTCATCGATCATTCAGTCGAGCGTTTGCCGCATCTCATGACCGGATTGAAGGCTTGGGGGGACGCTGGAGCAAGCAGTGGACTGCCGAACAAGCGACGGGAGGCGATGTGTCGGGTGTTAGGACGCTGGACCGCTCGTGGCCGCGGACTGGTTGTTCCGCGTGTAAGACTCAGCCTGGGAAAAGTTAGCTAGTGTAATTTAGCTACGCACGGGTGGACATGGTCTGCCTTTGTGGCTGACGAGGATGCAGCGAGTGGTGCGACGCTCCGGACAGTGGTGCTGTTTCCGAGACGAGTCCAAGGGCAAAGTCACCTCTTATCCGAGGAGGGTCAGATCGATAAATAAGGAGTTTAGGCACGAGTTATGGACGATTGTCCATCATTGTGCTAGGAGCGTTTGCGACGCTTTGATATCGGAACCGACTAAGGTGCCTAGAGTGATACGGGGACGATCCCACAAGGTGAATTTCTCGCTGACGCTGCTTAGCATCCGAGAAGTAGAGTTCATGTAGATTGGCGCGTCAACGGACGTGGTGCGCGCGGTGTCACGCAGTCGGTCGTGCGTTCATGATGGTTCAGAAGGCACTCGAGTAAGCGCCATAAGTACTTTGCGTAAGCTACAACAGGTGGCTATTTAAGGATTCGTCGACGCGAAGACCAACGTAAATCGCGTAAGCGTATTGTTCGTTCTAGTGTAATTCGCCTTCACTTAAAGTACTAGAAGCAGCGTGCCACGCCTGTTTGACCAGATGAAAAGAGCAACTTAAGCGTTCTCGATTGCCTCGGTAAGGCGAAAGCTCTTTTAGAACTTTCTGTTCCATTTCGTACGCTTGCATGACGTCAGACCACGTCTCATATAGTTTCAGATGCCAATATTCACCCGTATATTCAAACGGTAGATGCTCATTGATGTTTCGTAAACGGGCTTCTAAATCTTTGGTATAGCCAACCTTCCATATCGGCTTTTCGCTGAACTGAAGTAAGTAGGTATAAGCTTCTAATGGTCGCGTGCGGACTACATTTATTTTCTTAAACCAAGGTGGCGGCCCGATAGATCGTCTTAACTGAAGAATCGCGTCATCTTCGACAGCACCTCCATTTCGAAATCCATTCCAAAATTCGCGTTGAAAGTCTCTTCTTGAATTGACGCACGTTAGGATATTGTAGATATCGATACGCCCAAAAGTGAATCCGTATTCAAACAACTTGAAAACCAAATTGGTACGGTTGATTCTAAGTGGACCATCTTTGCTACGTCCAGAGCTCGTAATACTGCTAATTTCATCCGGGCACAAACCCACGTTCCGATAATACACACGACCCTGCATACCGTATTTATCGGTTCCAACCGGCCACACATAGTAAGGACGATGGTCACCGTTCAATTGGAGTTCACGACCGCTGAGATGCTCGTAAATCTGTTCAAATTCGGCGCGTTTCGATCGTGGTATTTCTACTTCAATACTAGCCTCGACCGCTGGATTCGCTAAGTACCCAATGCAGAACATCGTAGTAGGTTCATCCCATTCCAGGTCCATTGCTGCCATTATCGCACTGCCGACTTACGATACACAAGCAGGTACTCGTGAACCTTATTAATGATGAACTTATATGGGAATCCGAGCGGTCTCATCGAGTTATACTCACTTTGTCTATCCCAAATTATGATGTCTTCCAAATTCATATCAGTTGCTGAAAAGCTGTTAACTAAATCAATATGCAATGGGTAAAACATAGGTCCCTTTCGAAGATCCATTACGTTGATCACTAAATAACCCATAGGTTTGAGTGTTTCGGAGACGCGAACTAAGATTTCAGAGAGTTCGTGTAAGTATTGAGAATAATCACTCTGATTGCCGAGATCCTTTTCTATACTTGAATAGTTGGTGGAAGTTCGAAGATCAGCGGTTCTTTTGGAATTGAGTATGTCCCAATAGGGAGGAGATGTGAAGCAGATGTCAATCGTTTCGTTTCGCACGAAGGAAAGGATTTCTCTTGCGTCTTTAATGTGATATTCGATGTTTACGTCGTTTCTTCTCAGGTATTTATCTAACCTCGAATCAAATACCCTTCGAAATTCTGGATTAATATCTAGTCCAATAGCGTTCACACCACACTCTAGAGATGCGATTAATGTAGTGCCTGAACCAGCGAATGGGTCCAATACTGTCGTATTAACTAAATCACTATAGCATTCAATCACTCTTTTCGCGAGTGCGATTGAAAAAGTTGCTGGATGTGGTATTTTTCTTTCATCACTCGACTGTACGAGGTCTCGCCATATGCTAAAAGATCGTTTTAACCACTCTTTACCTGAGAGGGAATTTGCGCGGCGCCGTTTGTTTTCTTTACGCATCGATCCGGTATTCGTTTCCCCATCCTTCGAAGCCTTCGTGAGGTCGACGTGCGAATAGGTCTAATCTCGGCCCATCGAAATTCTTACGAATGTACTCGTAAAACACTGATGGTTTTTCGCTATGCCGATCTGATCGTGATGCAAATAGAGTTTTCATTTTTCCCAGGCATGCCTTCGGAAAGTTAGCTTTACCTCTATATCCGAACAAAACATGCTCGGTCGTAATCTGGTACGGACCAAACGGACATGGTCCGGTCTTCTTATCCCAAGTAATAGTCGTGTAATAACGGAATCCCCATGCGTCCATCAGATTGAAAGCGAGTGCAAGAATTGGGATATCCGAACTTCTTGATCGGCTATTTGTTGCCCAAAGCCAAAGGTATGAATTCTGTGCCGCCACAGATTCTATAGGTAACGCACGAATTTCATCGGGGTTTAAAGTTGGATAGTCAAGGTTCTCAGATTGATTTGGTCGTACACTTCGTTTACCGGTTTTACCTTGGTCCCAAGGAGGGTCAATCACAAGACATCGGTAGGAAGTAGATTGTAGAGGAGAAAAAGCCTCGTGGATCAGATAAGGCTTCGCGCGAATTTCACTAGTATCAATACTCGTCATGTACGTTTTCTTTAATCTCTAGGTTTCTAAAGTATTATACATATACATATGTGTATCAATATACAGGTGTGCATAAGTTCATCGCATTCGGCGTTAGCGTATCGTATCGCCTTAAACCTCCCGTAGGCATCTACGATTCGGAGTGCGTGGAGATTTGAACCTAGTTCTTCGATTGTGTTGCTGATCTTATACTCGTCTAGAGGAACATTGAGTGAATTTACAACGTTTTGGAGAGTTTCAGGACCTAGTACAACTTTGGCACGATACGCCACGGTACGTATTCGCAGTAGCGACGCCAGAGCTCGCCGTATTTCTTAGCGCAACGCTTATCGTCCTGAATTTGACGAGGCACGAGTAACGCAACGTAATAACAAGGGTACAGCCATGGCGCAAGCTCTAATGGCCATCCGAGCGCGAGTGTCAATCCGACTGCCATCAAGATTTCACCAAGATAGTTAACGTGTCTCGACACACCCCAGAATCCACTGTAGAGTAGCGTGTGTTCGCCATTCGAGAGGCTTTTGGGCGCGAACAACCCCAGATAGGTTCGCTGCGGTTCAGTCTTGAATGTGAACTTTTGCATATTCGACCCCCGAGCCAGAATCCATCCGGCGTAGAACACCAAAGCCGCTATGACAAAGTACCAAATCGGCAAATCGGGATTCGGAAGGTCCGCCACGCCCCAAAGACCTACTGCGTAGAAATACGGATACCACGCAAGGCATCCCCAAATAAGTTTGAATCCGACGCGTTCGGCGAACAAGTCATAGGTGTAGAGGTGGACTCGTTCGAACACTAGGTAGTCACATACGAACCACGTAAAGAGCGCCACGTAGAGAAGTACGCCCGGCGAGGGATCGTTTGGGAAACAGAGAAGGTGGTGCGCCGCGAACGAGAGCAAGTTCAACTGCAACAACACAGCGCCTAAGAGATATAGCAGCATCTTGGCATCGATGCTTCGCTTGAGCATTTGGGGGTTTTCTCGTCGTCCCCGGTAGAGCTCCAACAACCAGGATTGACCTCTCGAAGGTGCTGTAACGACGACTGAGATGGAGGTTAAAACACCGAGCGTGATAGCACCGATGAATCCTGACCAACGATGGTGCCAGAGCCAATCCCAAGGTAATGCGCCGCTAAGACTGAGAACTAGCCAAATACCAATCGCCACCATAAGCACGAACGGGCCATTGAGACGGTATTGCAGCAGTTCATCGGTAGCCGTTTTTTTGACGTAACCAGTCACGAGCCGTGCAGGCAATATAAGATGAATTGCGAAGATTCCCGCGAATATGACCCAGGACGAGAAGAATCCGAATATAGCCTCCATCAGTCTTTCATTCGGGACGCTCTGTTAAACAGCGCAATGGCCGCTTTGCGGGGAAGCAGGCGACCGAGTAACTGTGCGGAGAAGCGATTCGTAAAACCAGGTACGAAGCGTGGCCCTTTAGGAAGTGCGTCGAGCGTCTTTCGGGCTACCTCTTCAGGTGTTTGATTGCCTGGCGAATCTCTACTGGAGTAATTAGCGTAACCAGGAGTCTTGATTGCGCCAGCGATACAAGTGACTACGTCAATACCGTTTTGACCCAACTCTTTCCAAAGACCTTCTCCCAGGACGATGTTGAACGCCTTACTTGAGGAGTAGGCGACGAAGCCAGGTGAACCTTGTAAACCGGCGAGAGATGACATGAGGACGATAGCACCTCGACCTCGTACGCGCATCCCCGGTGCGAACGCGTGAACAAGACTTATCGGTCCTCGTACGTTCACGGCGACGGCGTGTTCAATATCTGCTATTTCTAAATCAAGGAACGAACCAAGCGGTATATGTGCCGCGTTGTAAACAAGCACTCCCACGTCTTCGTTGGCTAGCATCGCCGCGACTTCGTCGATCGTCTCTTTGCGTCCTAAGTCGCGCGAAAGCCAACGAGCTTCCACACCGTACTTAGACCGAATCTCATCGGCGAGGTCGTTGATTTGGTGTTCACGTCGAGCGATCAAGAGAACGTTCATACCACGTCTCGCGAGTTCGGTCGCGAACGCGGCACCGAGTCCTTCGCCAGATCCTGCGACAACTGCCCAGCGACCATACTTGCTTGGAAAGGACTGCTTCAGCCGTCGCATCCCACCGATCGCTTGCGCGTCGAGCTGTCCGAGTATTTCATCGAAATAAAGTCATGTTCGATACTGCAACAGAGGTCGGATTTCGGCGATCGTCTCGAAATCGCGATCCTCATGTATGAGAGGAACGCGATGATCAATCGCAATTTGTGCAATACAACAATCGATGCTAGAACGAATCGTTCGACCCCGTCTTCGTAGTTCGTAATAGATTCTTGCGGCTTTTAGCCACGTGTCCGCCTCTGCTTCCAGGTAATCCTGTCCATCGAGGTAGCTTGATAAAAGACGCCACTCTTGTTCGTTCGAAGCGCCTTGAAGTAGCTCGATCTGATTGAATCGAGTTAAAACAATGTCTTCTTCGCCGACGATCGACTTTACGTCGTTAACAACTGAGCCGGTTTGATCGCGTAGAAGGTTTATCCAGACAGACGTGTCAATTAGAACCATCACGCAACTGACGCGTCGACTTATGGTCGAAGTCCGGGCGCAAGTGGACCTTTCCGGCTAAGTCGAGTAAATTCCTCTTTCTTCGCTTAGCTACTAATTCACTGAGAGCTAGGTGCACGAGTTCGCGCTTGGTACGTACGTCCGTAAGAGAAAAAGCCTCGTCAACGAGTGCGTCGTCCAGAACAATATTCGTACGCAATGTTCATTTTGATTATGTGTATAGAGATGTGTATTCTACACATTTGAGGCATTTTCAGATGTCAAATATCGAATCGGTGTCGTTCGCTTGGGTAAGTCGTGACTAAAAAAAGCGGCGTCGAAACGCCGCCCTTTTGAGTTGATGTGAATGGTTATTCGGAATCTGCTCCGCCGGAGTCATCGCCGGCGAGTCGATTCCAGATTCGCATGACAAGAATCGATGCCACGGCGCCCCAGAGAGCCAGAGCTTGTGCATCGAGAATCCCGTCTAGGTAGCCTCCGACTACGTGAATGTTTGAAAGCACGTCGGTAGCGGCGGCACCTCCTACCGCGAGTGTTACGACCAAGAAATTGGTCGCATCCTCTGCGTCAACACTTAACGCGCCGTAAATCAAACCTAATACAACTAGCACCAGTGGCAGGATGTTCTCCGGAACAACACCCGGTGCTACACCTTCGATGATGGACGCCAGAGCGGCAAGTCCAACAATGATTCGTGTCAACATTGCTTTGTCTCCTTTGAAGACACTGCGTATCGATCGCAATCTACGAACGAATCCCACCTAGGCGAAATTCGTTCGCTTGATACAGAATTAAGTATGAGCTAATACAGCGTTTCGTCAATTGGCTGTTAGCGTGTTTTGGCGGCTCGTTTCAAACAAGATAGTTAGCTTGGTAAGACGAACGTGTCGCACGAAGCTAGGTTGACACTGATTACCTTGTTATAAACGTAGATTCGATCATTGAACTGGACCTTGAATGCACGCAAAATTAGGTTGTTTCAACAAGCAAGGAGTGCAGCTATTAGTAACAAATAACGTGGCTAATCCATGTGGAAATCGGACTTTATTCAGCGTTGTGTGAATGAGTGTGAAATACCTCGCTAATGCCTTACCGGAGTCTTAACTCGCCATCTTCCGTCGCCTTCGTAATCAGCAATGCTCGACAACGGCACCGCTGGCATTCCGCCGCCGCCTCTTGGCACCGATCCCTGCGGCAGTAACGGGAGGTCGTAGTTCTCCCACCACGGCGTCTCTGCAACCACATTTCCCTCTACAGGTCGTTCCCCAAGATTCCATTCCGCAAACATGTCGTCGAACACCGCTCGTGTTGATCGCACAAACTCATTTGAGTCCATGATCCACTGATTCGTGACTTCACGCATGCCGTCGGCCGGATCATCACCGAGATCAGCAGATATCTCGAACACCCCATCCATACGGCAATTGATCCGATCGCCTCCGTTCTTCCCGGCCGCGGTCCAGCGCATGTGACTACGTTCTCGAAATCGATTGAAGTCCTGTATGACAGCTTTCCTTATTCGATCGCCTTCGTGAATACCGGCCGAATGTACAACCCAACCGTGGCAGAAGATCACATCCCCTGCCTTTCCACAGAATTCAACGGGCTGAATGTTCGCCTTGATGTAGTCCATGGCGTCAGATGACGCGTCCGTTGCCACACAGTTGTGAGCTTGTTGTGAAGTTGGGTAGAGTATCTGAGGAGATCTTGGGAAAATCGTGAATCCGCCTGAGCGAGGTTCGACATCATCGAGATAGGTGACCACTTGCATTTCCGTCATGTTCGCGTCCATGTGGGGACCAAGTTTGGTCTCTGGATCATCCGGTAGTCGAGGAAATACCGAGTAGATTCCTCGATTTCGGCGCGGCAGTTTGACTGGACCGCCAAGTAAAGCTTCGACCATATACAGTATGTTTGGGTGAGCGGATGTTGCACGAACAAACTCGGGGTCGTGACCAATGCCATGCCAACGCCACACGTAGTTACCTACGTCGCGCGTCAGCTTATGGGGCAGGCGTCCGACGCGCTCGCCCATAGTTGCGCCCGGGCGCTCGTCCTCAGGCGATGGCCAAGGGCCGTCGCCCATCCAATTGGTAGGCAACGACCAACGATTTTCGGTTGGCCAGAAACGTCCTGGCGCTACCCATGTTGACGGTTTATCAGGATCAAGATTTGCAACTTGAACCGGTGGTTGCTGCCACCAAAGGTCCTCGAACGGCGCGAAGGTCTCCTTTGGAATTAACCCTCGCTTGATTAGGAAACCTTGTTCTCGGAACTGTTTGATTTCTTCCTGAGTAAGGTCAATCCGATCCGCACCTGGTGGATCCAACTCGGTCGTTAACGAAAGTGGAGTGTGTAAAGGCTTTTGCTTCGTGTGGAACGCAGATTCGGGATCGACGGGCGCCGGTACTGGAGCGTGATGGTCGGTAACTGTCACGATGTATACGCACGAAAACGCGTGAACTCTGAAGTTTAGTGGTTTCGTGCAATTTCACGATTGAAATCACGGGTGAAAACCTTCCGTCGCCAATCTTCTTATAGACAAAATCAGGTACTCTATGAGGTATCTCACATCAGAAACGATCCGATCTACGAATGAGTATTCCAACCAACGTCGAGATGATTGATCCGATTTTGTGCGTGTCTGATTTGGATCGGTCGGTCAGGTACTACACGGACGTTTTAGGTTTTGACGCCGCGTCGTGGAATACAGGCGATTTCACAAGCGTCGCATTAGCTGGACATGGAATTTACCTAGCACAGAGGACGCAGGGTCAGCCCGGAGCTTGGGTATGGGTTGGGGTGGGCGATGTGCGCGTTCTGCATGAACTCTATCTAAAGCGCGGCGCCGTCATTCGCATGCCGCCAACAAACTTTCCGTGGGCACTCGAACTTCAGATTGAGGACCCAGATGGAAATGTATTGCGCTTCGGATCGGATCCAGATGAGTGACAGCGGGAAAGTGCTCAATGGTTGATCACGTAAGTGCCAGTTCAAACGAAGTTGCCGAGTCGGACGTACTCAGCGCAATTCAAAACTACAACGTCGCACTTAGAGACAAAGATGTCGATGGTCAGGCTGATTTTTTCGCAGCGAGTTGGCGAAGTAGTTCAGGCACCACCCGGGACGCGTTCCGTGACCAACTTCAAGCTCAACTAGATCAAGGTGTGAGCGAGCAGAAGCACTTCGACCTGGATAGCGCGGTTGTGACTCTCGATGAGGACACGGCGACTGTGGATCAAGTACCGTTGCGATCACCGACCGGGAACGGTACGTTCACGTTTCTCATGACAAAAGAAGCAGATGGCATCTGGCGATGCACTGCGCTCTTCCTTTCCAAATTACCCAACACGTTCGCAGAACATGCGCGCGCGATTCGAGAACGAGTTTTAAGCGATCCAGAACGTCCAGGCTATCACTTCGTAGTGCCTGAAGGTATTGCGATGCCGTTCGACCCAAACGGCGCCATCTATTGGAGAGGTCGCTTTCACCTCTTCTATATTTTTCAGGATTCGCGTTCGGGAGAGCGTGCCGACCATTGGGGTCACGTGTCGAGTAGGGATCTTTTCCATTGGCGTCATCACCCGACCGGTCTGCTTGATGGCGTGTATAGTGGCAATTGCTTCATTAACCGAGAGGGAATTCCTACGATCTGCTATCACCAAAAAGGCGTAGGTAACGCACTTGCGGTTGCACTTGACGACGACTTAAATCAATGGCGGAAACTTGAGTCGAATCCGATCACACCGCTAACGGAACCCGGTGACGAATTTCACGGCAAGTACCGATCGTGGGATCCGTTCGGTTGGTTTGAGAATGAGAGCTATTACGCGATTTTTGGCGGAAAGCGTCCAGCTGTAGTGAAATCGCCAAGTCTCGCTGGTAAGTGGGAATATGTAGGTGATCTGCTTGCGCACGCTGTGGAAGGCGTATCGCTCAATGAGGATGTGTCTTGTCCCGACTTATTCAAACTCGGCGAGAAGCACGTGTTGCTGTGCATCAGCCATCGCCTAGGTTGCCGTTATTACGTAGGCAAGTGGAAGAATGAGCGGTTCTATCCAGAGTCGCACGCCCAAATGAGTTGGGTCGACAATTCGTTCTTCGCGCCCGAGTCTCTTATCGATGACCGCGGACGAAGAATCATGTGGTCTTGGATCATGGACGAACCCGAATTCGGTGTTCGATCCTCAAACGGATGGTCAGGTGTTCTGAGTTTACCCCGTGTTTTGACCTTAGGGAGCGACGGGTATCTAGGCGTCGACGTCCCAGACGAAATCGAGTCTCTGAGATATGACGGCTTGGAAAATCACGAATTCACGATTCGGAGTGACAGCGATCTGAGATTCGATGAAATAAAGGGCTCGAGTCTTGAACTGAAGATGGAGATCGAAAGTAACGAAGCAACGGTATATGGTGTCAGAATCTGTGCGTCGCCCGACCGTCAAGAGGAGACTTCAGTCTATTACGATGCGATTGAAGGATCGCTCAACGTCGATACTCGAAAGTCAGGACCCGAAAATTCACCGAAGGCGGTAGAGTCCGCGCCGTTCAAGTTGAGCAATTCCGAACAATTAGATCTACGTGTTTTCGTAGACAAGTCGGTTGTAGAGGTCTTCGCGAACCGACGGCAAGCAATCGCGCGACGTATATATCCTTCACGCGCAGATAGCGTAGGCGTGAGTGTCTTTTCTCAAGGTGGCGCTTCCCTCGTCCACAAGTTGTCGAGTTGGCAAATCACACAATCGAATCCATAGTTTCGCCTGTCGTTCTACTGTTTAAGCTGTAATGAAACGACTCAAGAGCCGCGACTGATGTGATTCGAGTTATGTCGTTCGGCTCCAACAGTCGCGTAAGTACGAAGGACTGACGTTCCTTAGTTTGTAGGATCTTCCGTCGGCAAATCCGTCGTAATGATCGCGAACGTACCTTGTTCGTCTCGCGCAGGGACTGCATGAGTAATCATCCAAATCTCGCCACCACCCACGTCGAAATACGGTGATGTCCAAATAGCCTCGTCTCGTGTTAACGGTTCTGAAAACCATTCTTGATTTTCGATGTCGTAATCCGGCGTTGCAAGGTCGAGTGTTTGGAAGCCACCAGTCGTGCGATAGACGTATGGGCTTGCGACTACATTTCGCTCCTCATCCAAGATCGCAGCGGCGGCACCGTAGAAAGTCGGGTGAGCTTCCAAGTAAGTCGTCAAGCGTTGCGAGTATTCGTTAGTAGCTACGGGTCGATCCGCCACTAAATTTGTCACTAGGGTGTCAAGAGCAGCGACGACCTGATCCTTTTCCGCTTGGACATCAGGTGGTGCAGAGCGACACGCTTGTGCGCATAGAAGTACGCTGAGTAGGAAAGTTAACCCGAATGCGAACCGAGTGGATACTCGGAGACTGATCCGTCGTTTTGGCTCGAAATGATTACATCCTGCTTGCACGATTAACCTCCGTTTCTGAGCAATCCACAACTTTGAGTACAAACGAAATAGGTCGTTTGGCGCAGTTCTGATTATCGGAACGGACTGTCTTGCTAAGAAGATGACGAGTTTCCAAATTCGAATTGAGCCGCCGTAGATTGAAGAATCTCGGATGTCGCGAATTCGATCGAACTAGCCATGTGAGAGAGTTCCCTAAGATGTGTTCTTATCGTGCGTAGGCAGTCCGGATCAACATTTGCGGATTACGTAGACGATGTTTGAACCAAGATCCAACGCGCCTGGTAGCTTCGACCACGCGAGCTCCCTCTCGACGACGAGCGCCCAAAGCTCTGCGTCCTCTCGTACTTCAGCGAGCGCTTCCTCCGTCGACAGGCTCAATAATCCGGTCGCACGTTTCTCGACGACTTCAATTTGCTCGTTCGCGATCAGATCGTCGAGATCGCCGCTTGTCATCATGTGACAATAGTGTGTGCTCTCAGGATTGTGCTCCCGATCTTGGATGCCGGTCTCAAGTACCCAGCGTAGGTTGTCGATGCCGATTGCGTCGCGCTCTGACCGAAGGGAAGCCATAAATCGAACCAACGTATTGATCAGGGACATCGCGCCTAGCACCACGATTCCGCCTGGTTTTACGATGCGTAGCGATTCCTTGACGCCGGATTTCGCTCGATCAAGCAAATAGCTCACAGGTCCGCCGACGCAGATCACTGCGTCAAATGACGAATCGTCGAAGCGGCTCAGATCGACCATGTCGAGGACGTGATATTGGTCCACGCGATCGAGGATTCCAAGATCCAGCATGTGTTTTCGATTCAGATCAATTTGGACCTCGGACAGATCCGCGACTACCAAGCGTCGCACCAAGTGAATCAATTCCTTAGTGAAAATCCCGGTACCAGCACCAATTTCCAACACGTCCATGTCGGTGCTCAGGTGCTCGTGGAATAGGTCCATATGGACGATGTAATTCAGTTCACCCCGACGACTGTTTGTCAGGCGCGTCCACTCATCGTCTGCGAGTTTGTCGTAGTGTTCCCGAGTGAATGATGGATCGTAGTTCAACGAATGACCCCGTTAGTCGACGTACTCGCAAAGTTTAGGTTCGTCAAGAGTCAAACTCGCTAGCTCCGGGAGTTCTATGAAGTACTGTTGAATGTGTCGTCATTGAACTTACTATCCGGTTAAAACTCAGTGCGACCCATCGACGATTCCATCTAAAATGAATGAAACTCGCGATGCGAGACCAAGGAGACATCCTTGAAGCGATGGGCACAGCTGTTTCTAGCGATCGCGTGCGCAAGCACGGTGAATGGCGATCAGAATCTAGGGACTGATTTTGATCGTGTTGACCTGTCCGATGAGTCTGCGTTACTCGACACGGAACTTTGCCAACTGTGGAACTCCGCTGCGTTCTTCGAATTAGCGACTGTCGAGTTAATTTCAATTTGCCTTCAGAACGGTGTGGATCCGAAGGCGCGTCGAAAACATGGCAACACTCCGCTTCATCTCGCGGCGTTATATCTGCGCGAATCGTCTGCAGTCGAGATGTTGATCCGAGTCGGAGCAGATCCAAGTGCACTGAATGGCATGCAAAGAACACCACTTCATTACGCAACGTTGGCTCGACGAAACTTGCAGACAATCGCCACATTGTTACACCTAGGAGCCGATCCAAACTTAGCTGACTTTTACTCCCGAACGCCATTCCATAATGCGGCAGAATTGGTAGATGATGTATCAATCCTTCGGAAGATGGTTGAGCACGGTGCTGACGTAAATGCGAAAGACTGGAGGAAGTGGACGCCGCTACATGTGTCCGCTATGAAGAATGAGCACGTGGATATTTCGTTGTTTCTGATTCAAAATGGCGCTGAGCTAGACGCACGAGATATTCATGGCTGGACTCCACTTGTTATGGCAGCTATGACTGGAAATACTGATATGTTTTGACCTGTGCTTAGGTTCTTTTTGATTTTGTCAAGTCATCGTTGTTTAGAAGTGAACTGAGGAGACGACGTGGGTTCGAAATGGACCATTGCCAACTCTGACATGCGTGGGTTGGATACCACAGTACGGTGCTGCTTCTGCGGACTTGCCTCAGTCTAGTAACGTGGATGCTCGTTGACGTAAGTATGCCGACGTCCATCATAGTATTGTCGAGGGTTTCCGCTGGTGGCCACGCCGTCCCGCTCAGTTCGTCATCATACCTCGTTTTCTGTATTTGTTGCTTGCATCGTGCACGGGCGTCAGTCGTCCTCGACCACGTCGGGCATCTCGTGACAGGCGATGTCCCAGATATAACCGGCCAGTTCGCGGGCGATGGCGGTCACCACGGTCTTCACCTGCTTGCCCTGTTCTTGCATGGTTCGATAGCGCTGGCAGAGGCGTTTCTGGGCGTCCCAGGCGCGTGTTTTCGCGTACGCGGAAGCGTCCTCGGCTTTGCGTTGCAGATGGTGCGTGTCGCGGGCTGGGAATCGGTACGTCCACGCGCTTTCGATCAGCAACCGGCGCACGGTGCCGTTGCCGGTTTTCGTGATTGCGCCGAGCCGGCGTTTGCCGCCACTGCTGTGTTCACTCGGCGTCAAGCCGAGGTAAGCCATGAACTGGCGTGCCGTGGGGAAGCGACGCAGGTCGCCAAGTTCGGCCAACAGGGTCACGGCGGTGAGTCGGTCGACGCCACGCAAGGCGCGCAACGAGGCCACCACCGGCAGCCAGGGTCGCGTTTGCAGTTCCCGTTCGATATCCCGTTCCAGCTCGGTGAGGCGACGTTCCAGATCGCCCATGAGGTCCAGTTTCGTGCGGAGCGAGATTTGATCAGCCGATTCGCCGAAGGCCAAATCCAGCAACCAGGCACGATGCTTGGCCGTCCACGGGGTGCCCTGGTAACGGCGTTCGTGACGCAACAGAAAATGTTGCACGCGCTGCCGTTGCCGCCGGATGGTTTCCTTCACGTCCGTGCGATCACGAATCAGGTTGCGCAAAGCCTCCTGCGCCGGGTCGGGCACCCAGAGCGGTTCGAGGTACCCGATCGCGCTCAAGCGCGCTAACGCCTGCGCATCGCGGCGATCCGTTTTCACCCGATCACCCGGCTTCTTCGGGATCGCGGTCGGCGCCACCAGCTCGCACGACCAACCGTCCTCGCGCAGCCTTCGCAACAATGCATAGCCGCAAGGCCCTGCTTCATAGATGAAGTGCAAGTTCGTGCCGTAGGTGTCCACCAACCGCTTGACTTGACGTTTCATGGCCGCGGCCGTATTCGCCACCTTGCCAAAGTCCGTCGTCCCCAATACCCCGCCATCAGCTGGCGCCGCCACCGCGATCGAGATCGTCTCCTTATGGACGTCGAGACCGACATGGACTGGGAAGGACGCGCCACGCGCGTCCTCGGACACCGTCGTCGCGCTTTGTGTTTTAACATTCATCGTGCCTGTGCTCCTTTGCTTGTAGGGTAAGGCTTCAGTAAACCTTACTGTGGAGCACAGGTCAAAACATATCGTCTAGTGTGCTCGAACTGCTGATCAAGGAAGGCGCAGATTCAGAGTCACGGGACGATAAAGGGCAAACACCCTTGTTCCATGCTCAGAAAGCACGAACGGCAAAGTTGCTTCTCGTAAACGGCGCGAACGTGAACGTCCGCGACGCGGATGGGCAAACCCCACTCCATGTGATCGCTTATAAATCGTTTGAAACGGAATTCTTGGAGTTGTTGATTGCCAAAGGAGCGGGCGTAAGAGTGTTTGATTCCCTCGGACGAACCCCCTTACACTACCAATTCTTAGGGTTCCGCCCGCGGCACCCAGTAGCTCGCGCACTCGATGTGTATATCGCACATGGAGCTGACATTAACGCACAAGATTATGATGGGAACACGCCTCTTCACCTTGCCGTCCTAGATGGTTATTCAACGAGTTTAAATCAGGATAAGGCAATAGGAGCGCTCTTAGACGCAGGAGCTGATGCAACACTGGTAAACGCTGACGCCGAGATGCCTTGGGAGGTCGCTGAAGACAACGAAAATCTGATGAAGAATGAGCGATTTATCACGTCTGATGCTGCGAACCGGTTGAGAGAAGCTGCGGTCGACTCGATCGCGCGATAACGAACCGAATCCTGATCAGACCACTTAAATTCTTCATACGTGACTTATGCGCTCGATATCTTTCGTCGATTACAGACCCAACAGTCAGATTCATTCGTCGGTCACTTGCTTCCATTTACTTGATACTCAGAATCTCAATATGGTTGCAACTCAACTTGACTAAATAGAGATTTCCGAACTTTATGTCTGACTTGCTCACATTAGTAATAGCAAACAAGAATTACTCGGGACTGCGCACGTTTTAGGGGACAGTTTAAGTAAGAGAGTCGAAGCCATTTTCATAGCCTTGCTCCTCGTCATCGAGCCTGGCAAGTTGCTCCAGCTCGTGTCGGTTTAATGAAATCCGTCGCAACGGGTTATATATCTTCAGGAAGTAGCGATCGATCTTTTCGATGGCTTCCTGGCGTGTTCGAAGGCGACTGCGATACACCATTTCGCGTTTCAACTGCGAGAACACGGTTTCAGCGGATGCGTTATCAGCACACGTTCGGACCCGACCCATGCTGATTGTCAAGCCATGGTGTTCGAGACAGTCTCGATACGCCTCACTGGTGTATTGGCTGCCGTGATCGGAATGCAGGATCGGACGTTCACCGTCGAGACGTGACGCCACCGCCCGGTCGACCGTCGCGGTCACCAGCTCGGCGGTTTGGCGCAGACCCATACGCCACGCGACGACCACCCCGTCGTAGAGATCTTTGATGATGCAGAGATACAACTTGCCTTCCGCCGTTCGAATCTCGGTCAAGTCCGACACCCAGATCGTGTTCGGCTGCGCGGCCGCGAAGTCGCGTTGCACGAGGTCGGCGACGACCTCATCCGTCATGCGCGTCTTCCGATGACGGCGTTTCTTGACGGGCACACCCCACAGCGAGGCTTCGCCCATCAACCGTCGGACCCGCCGCGCGCCGAGCCATTCGCCATGTTGCGTCCGCAGGATCTCACGCATGCGCCGATACCCGAAGATGCCACCCCATTCGGCATGGATCACGCGTATCAGGGTGCGCAAGCGGCGATCCTCGAGCGCACGCGTGGACGCACCTCCGCGTTGGCGCCAGGCGTAGTACTTGCTCCGCGTCACGGCGAGGCGATCGCACATGTAGGCCACCGGATAGGTGTCGTCGAGCGCTGCGATCACCTGATACCGGTCGGTTGGCGCGAGGCGAAGTAGCTCGAGGCCTTTTTTAAAAAGTCATTCTCGACCTTAAGGCGTCCCACTTCCTTCGCTAACTCCTCATACGTGGGTCGCTCATCCGACGTTGACGCTGCCGTCAAGGTCTTCTGCCACCGCCACAGCGTGCCAACGCTGACGCCTAACTGGGCACTGACTTCCGCCGCAGTTGCCGGTGTACTCGTCAGTAGCTGCACCGCTTCACGCTTGAATTCGTCGCTGTAGCGACGGCCTTGGCGTCCTTTCTTTCGTGGTTCAGTCATTTGCATGCTCCTAAGCTAAATTCTGCAAATAAACTGTCCCCCTAAACGTGCGCATACCCCTCGTCATGGTCTTTACGTCCATGGTTACTTATGACCGAATTAGGGATCCCGTTTAAAGAACGGATGGTGAAGTTTGACTCCGAGGATTGGGATCAGAACATTTCACGCTTGTCGCCAACAAGGTTAGTGCCGGTACTTTGGGAGGGGAAACCAGGCGAGGGATTTGCTACATTCGACTCGATTGCGATAGTAGAACGACTGCACGAGCTCCGACCTGATGTGAATGTCTGGCCGGGTAATTCCCAGAAACGGGCACGCGCGAGGTCTCTTGTGGCGGACTTCCACGCCGGATACCTGAACCTGAGAAGCGCAATGCCTATGAATATTCGTTCAAACTATCCTGGTAAAGGCATGAGTCCCGAGGTCGCTTTTGAAACCAAGCAGCTATGCGAGCGATGGGAGGACACGCGTCGTGAATTTAG
>CAXXMH010000008.1:0-836149 GCA_963664665.2 Pseudomonadales bacterium | reverse complement strand
CGAACGCGAAGGTCGTGTATGTCGTGGAACGGGAGAAGTGTGCGGAAGCGTTAGATGATGTCACACCAGGCTGAAAAGCAGTGATTACATCCGCGTTCGGTACTAATTCGGCGTGGAAGACCGATTGGTCGTGTTTGCGGAAATTCATCGAGGAAGACGATCGCTCTCTCGTGTTGATTCCTGATTGCGATAAACCGGGTGAGAAGTACATTCACTCGATCGCATGGGAACTAAACCTTGATACCATCAACAGGATACATATAGGTGATCTTAACTGCAAGGATGGCTACGATGTGGCGGATTGGCTGTCTGAGGGCTACACGTGGGAAAATCTGCGTAGTCCTGCGGAGATGCCGGTTAAGCCGAAAGAAGCGTTCGACGAACCAACGCAACAAGCCAAGACTTCAACCAGCGGGAAACCACAAAAGTTCCACGAGACCGCGTACGACCGCGAGATTGGATGCCTGGCTGTCGACGACAGAATCCTACGCAACAGTACGATTGTGGCTAACGAGTCGATTGGTTAATTCATCAATTCGTTGCTGTCGGACAAACCACGCTCATTTTACGGCGACTCTGGTGCCGGCAAAACGACGATTGTTCGTGCACTCGTCAGACAACATCGTCGAAGGGACGGAGCCATTTCGACCCGACGACCAAGCGGGAGAAGATGCAGCTGCTCGCGGGCCGAGCCCTGTGGTGGCTGGGTGAAGAGGACATTGCGCTCACAAAACCGAAGTTTACGGCGTCTGGAATTTCCACTGACGATGTTGACATGCTCGATCGTGGTCATAAATGGAGTTGTGTCGACACGGTAGAACTGCACGCAGACGGATCGCGCGAGTTCGTAAAGGTGTCCCCGCATCCCCGCACACGGAGCTTCTCAACAGGATCGATCAGGCCGCATCCGAGGGGCGACCTTACCGAGCGATCGTGATAGATCCTCTCTCAAAGATGATCGGAGATACAAACAAAGCAGACGTCTTCGAAAGGCGGTGGGACGAAACAGTCGTACCGTTAGAGGCGCGTGGACTGGCGGTGATTGGGATCCTACATCCACGGAAAGACAACGCGAAGGATTCAACACTCGAAGCCAGTCTAAAAGGAACGGAGCGATTATTCAGCCTACCGCGCATGGTTGCATACGCAAGAGCGGCCACTACCACGGTTTTACTGCGGCAAGCGAAAGAGCGTGACGATGGTGTGATGCACTCGAACCCCGTTCGCGATCGTTTCAATAGGACTGCGAACGGAGATTTGAGCGAGGAGAATGGCTTGATCGGCGTACTAAGCCCGTTGAAAAACAGCCACGAGCCGCCACATAAACTACTCGCATGGCAGTATTCGATCGTCATCGGCCACGGCGACGACGAAAATGGGGATGCGGTTGCCGAGTTCAGTTCAATTCCATGGCGATCTAGTGACTTCGACCATCATGATCTCGACGGTAGATCCTTTGGCGTTGCGGTAGCGGGGAAATACGAACTCTACCGAAGTGAGAAGCAGACCAAAACAAGAGCAACTTGCGGCCGAACAGTTAGACGATCGACACACCGAAAAGGCGAATGCGAAGGAATTTGTTAAAGCACTATTCGCTTCGAAGGAGCGATGGACATCCACTGAATTGCAGAAAGCGTATGCGGAAGGAGGATACTCGTTCAACTCTGGAATCGTCCAAGGAAGCACGAGCGCCAGTCGCCGAGTATAGCTTTATTACACAGATGTGGACCCCGACTAGACTCCAGCGACTGACTCGCGAAGCACTCACTCTGGGCGTTCCGTCGAGACAAAGGGGGCTAGGGGGGCAAAGGGATCTACTTTAAGTGTATGTACAGTAAAAGATCAAAAAATTAAACAAAAACAATAGCTTGATAAATAAATTGAAACGCGGTTTTTGGTAGGCTAGCCCCCTTAACCCCCCTGGAACATAAGCGCAAGAGCGACGCATATCGAAGTAACGATCCACTTGATGACCGGCCGATTGCGGAAGGTGACGAGCGAATGCCGCTTTGTTTCTTAGGTGATCTATAGGCACTCGCTCGACACCTGCACTTTGAGGTCGGCTGTAGGGGTAAGGGGTTACTTAAGGCGGAGGAACCTAAAGGTAGGTCGCGACCGCTCCTCTCTCACGTTCAGTCTTCTTGGAATAGTGTATGACCATATCAGCAGTTCGCCACCCACCGGCAAGTGCTACGACCTGGAATCGGTGCACCTCGAGCTGAGAGTTCGCTGGCGAGGCCAATACGACCGGAGTGACTCGTATATCGACCCTTCAAACCTATCGATAGGCAACACATTTGAAAACGCCTATTTATTGAAACGCCAGTCAAAGGCATGACATACGCATTTGATGTTTCGCTTGCACGCGAGTCGCGTAGCTTGCGGAGAGCTTCAGCACCAGGATCCTTCAATACACGCACGTCCTCATGACTCCCGTCTTGGTTGGTTTTCGATTGTGGTATCGAAACGTAGAGCAGTTCGTTATGCGTGAAATCGATATCCCGCCACCTGAGATTACGGACTTCACTTCGACGCATTGCACCCATGAACAAGAGACTAACGACCACCTGGTCTACTAAACCTCGCCGTTGCGCCGTTCTGAGTGGTTCTTTGCCACCGCGAAACGGTCGAGGATCGCAAGCTGTTTCCATGATCCTGTTGTATTGATTGAACGTTAGTCCTTCTGATTGTCCCCTACTGCGCTGCGTACCAATCCGTTTCACCCCTTGCACTACTTGCTTGCTGCGAGCGCCGATAGGCGAGGGCTGACGATTCTGCTGGGCATCGTAATTGATAGCACAACGAAATCCGTCCACGGTCGCCGGCGCGTAACCGGCAGCGTACTGTTCCGTTAGAAATTGGGAAACCAGTTCGTCATCCGGATCAACAATTCCATGTATCTGGCACCAGCTCTCGAACCTTACGAGGTACCAGCGATAAAGTTCCTGAGTTCGCTCGGAATGCGATGATTGCATGAGTTCCGAGCGGAGTTCGTCATTGCCCATAAGGCGTTATCCTCGATAGAAAAACGCGCATGATTAGGGCGAAACCGCGAGGGTCAAATATGTGTTGTGAGTATGTAGAGCTGTTAGGGGATGTTGATATGTTCAGCGCGAATAGGGTTTGAGACTGATTTCTTCAGCGATCTGAATGGCGAAATCGTAGCCCGGACGAATGGTTATGGTGGGCTGCCGACAGAGGTGCCGTTCAGCAATCTGGCGGACGAGATTGCCGTATTGCTGCGAGATCCCCCGCGAGACGTCGCCGGCTAACGACGGTTCTTTGACGAAACGCCCTTCAGTCGTTTCTCTAACTACTGTCGGATCGTTCGAGTTCGCCGCGTGGGTCAATCCTGCCGTGATAAGGGAAGTGTGGTCGGTCACTCCGAGCGCTCTGCCCGTATGTCGATGGACCTGGTCGTTCAATCCGGCTTCGCCGCTTGGATCCGAGCCAATGACTTACGCGAGATCGATGACGGCGCCGTTCGGTAAATCAATGCGCTCCGAGTCGTACGGTGCAGTCATTTTCTCTTCATCACGGACAGGGTATAACTGCCACAGAGTGCTCACGTATCGTGGTGCTCTTGAGTTAACCAAATTAGAAACAAGGAGTTTAGATTGAGGTTAATCAAACGTTTATCTAGACGTGCTTCCGTGGTAATTACAGCGTTAGTTCTTTGCTTTACAGTAGGCGTAGGTCAGTCGGCTCGCGCTGATCCTTACCCCATTGGGAATCCAATTGTTAATTTTGCAAGCAAGACTTGCCTCCCCGGACCTGATCTTGTCATTACGGTTTACGAGATGAATATGTCTGGTGGTGAGCCTGTCGCGAGGCAGGTGAGAATTCATCGGAACATCTGCGAATACTACGACGCGGAGGGGAGCTCCTAGGCTGGGGTTACGAAATTGTCGCCGGCAATTGGTATTGATCCTATCAACGTAACTTAACGAGCCTTCTTATGCTTAAATCGACTCTACTTATTAGTGGTACATTTGTTCTTGGACTCTTGTTACAGGCTCAGGTTACGTCTGCACTCCCTGATAACGAGGAGAATCTAAGTGATAAGGAGCTCGAGATTCGTGCGCTCACTACTCTCTCGGGTAGTGAGCGTGCGGCAAAACGAATGCATCGAACGATTGAACGGTACCGAGTTTATCGGTCACGGGTCGACGCGAAAATAGCCAAGGGAGTTGATGAAGATAAGGTATCTGGGCGGGGGCATGAGACGTCTGCTCGGTATGTCGAATCTCTCCATGTCGCTACCAGCAAGAGCGCGCGAGATCCTATGGAAGATTACCCATCGTACCCTTGACTTGGATGCGTACATAGATTCCGGAGGAGAATACAGCGAACGTAAGTACGACGACCCATACATGGAGGAGATGGTTGTGATTGGCAGTATCTTCGACCACATGCCGATGGATCCTGCTGAGTTCTCAGTCGCAGATATCAAGACGATGCGGCAAGAGCGCGAATATGCGAATGAGATGTATCGAAAGGGTGAATACGATGAAGCGTACCCGTACTTGCTTGACTTGGCAAAGAGAGGATTTAAGGACTCTCAATCGCGACTCGCTTATATCCTCTTCAATGGAACGGAGAACGTTGAAAAAAGTAACCTCCGAGCATTAGGTTGGCTCGGTGCGGCTGCTTACGGGGATACCGAACCCCAGTTTCGAGTCCTGTTTAAACGTTATATGTCTGAAGTTCCGGAGGTCGTACGACCTACGGTGGATACAGTCGTCGACGGCTACCAGAATTCATTTGCGCACGACGAGTACCAGAATTGCTCGACCGATCACAACTACACCGATGGTAGTCGTATCAAGAAAACCTATTGCCGTTTCAAGCTAGAGGCTATAGCAGAGGCTTGTGAAGCCGGGTTCGGTGGTGGCAAATGCTGGGCTCATGCGGTTAATACGGTGACAGAATAACCTGAAAGAACAGTTCGACGGTGGCGCTTTCATTGAGCGGTTCCCGTAGCACGAGTTCGTCTCGTTTACGGAAAATACGGACTCAGGCTGATTTCTTCCGCGATCTGAATGGCGAATTCGTAGCCCGGGCGAATGGTTAATGTGGTTCCCTGATCGAGGTGTCGCTGTGCGATTTGGCCGACGATTTGACCGTATTGGCTAGCAACCTCTCGGGTCGCTTCTGTACGGTAGGAAGGCTCTTGAATGAATCGTCCGTCGCCGGTTTCTCGCAGCACCTCCGGGTCATTGGCATTGGCCGCGTGCGTAAGACCGGCAGTGATGAGCGAAGTGAGACCGGTGACGGTCAGAGCTTTCCCGGTACCACGTCGGACCTGATCCTTCAATCCGGCATTACCACTCTGGTCAGCGCCGATAACACTACCGAGATCGATGACATCGCCGTTTGGGAGATCGATACGTTCCCAAGAAACGAGCACGCGCTCATCGGACACGACGGGTTCGGAGCCGTAAGTGCCGAAGACACGACTGCCGCGTGGAATCAATAACCTGGTTCCAGTCCGTGAGTCGTAGACGTCGCGACTCACCTGGGCGACAGCAATACCTGGCAGATCGGTGTTAATCCCTTGCATCAGGACCGACGGAATCACGGCGCCAGGTGTCAGCGTATGTTGCTCGGCAGGTGCGTCATTTGATTCAAGGGTAGAGCCGGTCAGTCCTACCGCATCTTCAGCAGAAATCTCTTCGAACGGAACGATAGGTGATGCGGTAAAGTGCATCTTGAAGTCGCGATCGCTGTTCGTCGTAGGGCGTGGTTTGGAAGGGATCGATGACGGGCAAGTCCCGCACCTCGCTAGGAATCGGAATGTCGTCCGATGTCGGCCAAAGTAGCCAGACGCCAATCCCACCCACGAGTAGGAGTGGCGGAATAAAGAACCAAACAAGTTGCCTGGCGTTTCTTTTCGTGACGGGCGCCGTTTCCTCGCCCTGTAATTCGATATCGTCTGTCATCGTGTGGTAAGGATCGGTCTCGCGGTGTGAGTGATGTTCACTGTTGATATTGGTCCGTAGTAGCGCGAGTCGACTGAACGTGCGTTCTGACTCAATACCCAATAGGTCCCTTCAGCGACGGTGTAGTCCCCGTTCGAAGGACGAGGTAGTAGGGCTCCGTGCGCGTCGACGTCGACTGCTTTCACGGATCGAAGTGGCGTGATGACGAGCGGAAAGTCGACGATCACCTTATCGCCTGGCACCGCGGCGATCTGTTTCAAGGATGGCTGCGATTCGCACCCTTCATCGAGTGGTGGTTCGCTAACGAACAGTCGACGATGCTCATCGTCGTTGATCGGCGGACAGACGACGATCCAGTTGCCTCGCTCGTGGCGAGTACTCCCGTCGTGATCGGCGACATGCCAGAGCTCCTGCGGCGCGGAACCCCCAGGAATGAGAAACCAATGAGGATGGAGATCGAAATACAGAAAAGCCGCGATACCGAATGCGGGGAAGTACGACATGACCAACCATCCCGGTGGATAGTGAGACTTCACGACGCGCCGGAAGCGCCCCCTGTTCGAACAAGCGGTTCGTTTTGTGCTTGGCGTCTTCTCTCGCGTTCCTTGAGTGTACGTGGGTTATTCGAGTAAGATTCATCCGGGATCTTAAAGGTTGAACGACGAACCAGCTCGGGGTATTTGAAGTACAGAGGTTGTTTCCCATAGATCGGGCGGGAACCACCCGGGAAAATCAACAAATCGCCCGCCTCCGTTATGTTGTCCTCGTCATCGATCTTCGCCGCGGGGAGTTGCATAAATTCATCTGGGAGTATGAGGCTTCGACGGTGTTCCTGGACCGACTTATTCACACTATCGGAACTGATCTTTCCTTTCCTGGCGGACTGACTATATCGAGATGCCACGATTGTGCGAGTGCCCGCCCATTCGGACACGGTTTTCGCGGTATCGATTTCGTTGGAGGCGAAACATACTCTATAAGTGCAGTTGCTTACTATCGATTGATGAGGACCGTAAACCCCCTTTAATTGTTGTAGATCCTGACAGACAAGCAGCGCCTTAATGCCATACCCCGCCATATCTTGTAACGAGTCCTCTATGATCGTTAGTCGCTTCAAGCCGGCGAATTCGTCAAGCAGCAGCAACAGGCGATATTTGAATGGGGATTTGGCTTGCCCGGAGGTGAAATCCAGTTCGCTCGTTAATTTGCGAATAATCTGAGTCAGAACGATCCTAATGAGTGGTCGAAGCCGCGCACGATCGGGGGTACGAACCGACAAGTAGAGTGTTGCAGGATTTTCGCCGTCAACGAGTTCATCAATCGTGAAATCGGATCGGCCGGTATTCGCAATGATCGTTGGATCCCGAAAGAGTGTCAGTTTCGAATCCGCGGTTGAAACGATCGCCGATAGCTCCTTTTCCGCACGGTTTAGATTTATCTGAGCCACACTCACAATGGACGGGTGTGCTTCTTTTTTCCCGTTGTGAATACGATGTGGAAACTCAAGTAGATTCTCGAGTTTCACCTTCATTGACTCCCCCTTTTTGCCAAACCATCGTTCGAGGTCCCCAAACGTCGCGTCGCGCTTCTCCGACTTAGCGACGTAGCACACGTGGAGGATGAGAGCAGTCAGAAGCCCGTAGGCTGATTCATTGAAGAAGTCGTTGATCCCGTCTCCGTCGGGATCGCAGATGATCTGTGCGAGATTTTGGCAATCGGCGACCTCGTGCTGTTCGTCGAGCCGGATTTCAGCCAACGGATTGAATTTCGCAACGTCTGTACCGATACCAGCCGGGTCGAACTTGTAGACATGCTGTCCGAGATTGTCGCGGCGGAAGGCTGCGGTTTGCGCCCAGAGTTCGCCTTTCGGGTCGTATACCAGTGCCGACGTACGCCAGCCGTCCAACAGTGTCGGTAGTACGATCGAAACGCCTTTTCCGGAGCGAGTCGGCGCGAATACCAGGATGTGATTCTTGCTATTGTCTTTGAGGAATTTGAGTGGTTTATCAGGACTTTCCTGCCAGCCGCCCACCACCACGCCACGAAACGGTTTGGTCAGTTTAAACAAAAACAGATGACGCTTCTTTCGAGGTAAAAGCCCAGAAGCCTGAATTTCCTCTCGCGTCGCCCACCGAGCCGAGCCATGCAGATCGTCGATCCCACTCGGTTTTCGGAGGGCGCTTTTCCAGCGAGCGATAAACCACCGGATCAGGCCGATCATAAACCCGAGTACGCCGACGCCGATAAACGCGAGTTCGAATTGGAAGAGTGTGGGTAGACGCGTTAGTAAATCGAACCAGACGCCGAAATCACGTAATCCTAGCTCGACGGGTGTGGCAAAGCGCCACGCGATATAGAGCTGTGAACCATAGTAGATACCGAGCGTGAATGCCGCGATGATCGCAACCAGTATCCAAGGTCTGAAATTGGAGAAGAGGTCGCCAGATGGCGAGCCGACGCTATCGTTCGATGCCACGTTCGTTCGTCGACCGCTCTCTGCCACGGAGCGCGTCGATTTGGTGCTGGATGTCCTGGTCCGCGAAACGGATGTCTGTCATATCGAGTGCACAGATTGCGACGCTTGCCTTGAATTCGTCGCCGCCTTCGATTTCAAGCGGACCGTTGTATTTCGAACGTGCCGATTCCAGAAGTGCGCGAACGGACTCCAGTTCGTTGTCCGTCACGTGGAGGCGTTCGCCGTCGTCGATCAATGGGACGCCGTGCGGATTGATTTCGACAGCGCCGTCACGAAACACGGCGTTCGGACGGATCCTCGCAGTGCGCGCTTGCGGTTCGCCAGCCACCCTGCCCGTTGACGCGAGATCCCATGCGACGGATTCCTCAAGTCGCGACGACATTTCGTGCAATGCCGAGCGAGCTGACATATCTCCGGAGAGGGCACGTTGCAGGAGCCACTGTCGATAACTCGGGGGTCGGCGACTCTGCGAGCGCGGGGATCGTGTCTTTAGTTGCTCGTAGCTTCGTTTTCGACGTCGGGCAAGGCTACTGTATGCCATCCGTTTCCCAATGTTAGGCGACATGCAAACTGCACTAAAAACGACAGCGAAACTGCCGGTCTTATCGGCGGCGCCCAGTTGCTTGTCAAGGCCGCTGGGCGCGTATGCGCAGGTCGCAGGCGGGACGTTCTAATACCCCCGGTCGATGACGCCACCTTGCAACGCTGGATGACGGAGTTGCGCCTGATTGCCCTGCGCGATCAACTGGATACAATGCTGGATGAAGCAACTCGCGCGAAGCTGTCCTATCGCGATCTCGTCGCGCTGATCTGTCGTCGCGAAATCGATAGCAAGTTGACGCGCCGCATCAGTCGACGTTTCAAGTACGCGCACTTTCCCATGCATCGGGAATTGGACGACTTTGACTTCAGCGCGCAACCGAGCGTGGACGAAGTCCAGTTTCGCGAACTGGAGTCCTGTCGTTGGATCAACCACGGTGACAATATCCTCCTGCTAGGCCCGCCAGGGGTGGGCAAGACCCACTTGGCGATCGGACTTGGTCGCGCTGCCATCCACCAGGACTACGACGTCAAGTACACGACCTCGTTAGCCCTGGCGGCCAGTCTCAGCGAAGCCCGCGATCGAGGCACCCTGGATCGCGTCCTGCACCACCGCATCGTCATCGCGATTCGAGGCGAGAGCTACCGACTGCGCGAAAAACGACAGGCGGGCATGGTTCCCAACACGGCGTCGATTGGCGCTGAGCCAGCCGATGAAGGTGAAGGTCAGCATGCCAGTGCCTAAGTCAACCGGTACCCGTCGGAAACATCAAGCACTGGCGGCGATGCGAAGCCCGCGCGCCATGGAAAAGTCTCCAGTCGCTACGCGCCTTCCGACTTTTCCATGGCGTCACCTAACCCCCTCAAAAACCGTAAAGAAAACATGTCGCCAAAGTGTAAAGTAAATATGTTGTCTGACAAACACCTGCAGCCGTTCGTTAAAGCTCGGTGGCTTGTCGACTTGCTCACCGTGTAGCCCGTTCTTGAGCTTCGGGGAGTTGTAGGGTGGTAGATCTCCTAAGTCATCGCGTTCGGGTACGTCCGTTCGCGCCGTGATATCCTGAAACAACCCTTGATCTTCGCGGATACGTTTCTCGACGAGCGTGACCGTGACATCGCTGATGTCAAAACCGATCCAGTTGCGTTCAAGGCGATCTGCGGAGACTAGCGTGGTGGCGCAGTCGCAGAATGGGTCTAGAACCACATCGCCTTTGTTGCTGCTCGCATTGATGATGCGGTCAAGTAAGGTAATTGGTTTCTGGGTCGGATAACCTGTTTCTTCGTCTCTTGTCGTCGGGAAACATCCCCTTCGGCTAGATAGTTACATGATGTCCGACCACACGGTTGACAAAGGAGTTCCCTCGCTCTCGTCGAGATACTTCCGAAGAATTACACCTTTCCGGTTCCGTACTTGGTATGCTCGCCCGTCATCATCCATATGACGAAACCAATTCTTAATGTACTTTTCGCTATATGGGGTGTATTGCCGGTTATAGACGCGGGTGCTGGTGTTGATTGCATACACCAAGATTGTATCGTGAACTTTGACTTGTATCTTACCCCCAACGCGACCGCCCGAAGGTATCCCATAGTTCCAAATGATCTCGTTGACAAAGTTTGATCGTCCGAAAACCGCATCGCAAACTAACTTCAAGTAGTGGCTCGCAAACTGATTGCAGCGCAGGTAGATTGAGCCGGTTGGCTTGAGCAGTCGCTTCATTTCGAGCAACCTGACTGCCATGTAGATCAAGTACGACTAGTCGCTCTTCGTCATCGCAGCCTGTATGACCCGATTGAGTTTCGGGTGCTTAGCTTCAATCAAATCGATCCAAGCGACGTCCTCGTCAGAGAGTGTTCAGGTGTCCTTGAACGCAGCACCCGCAGCCGCACTTCCGATCGGCGCGGCGTAATTTGCTTTAGAGTTAAAGGGTGGGTCAAGGTAGATGAGATCCACCGATTCCGAATTCAACCCTCGCGTGATCGGCAAGTTGTCGCCCGTCAGATCGTGCGGTTCGCACAATTTATCTCGCTCATGGCGCGAGATTGCGCGAATTGAATTTACTTTGTCAAGTAAACTTTCCAATTCCTATTTAATTCTTATAAGAGACCGTATACCCGCATGCAGGGGCGTGTCCAGACCATCGTTTGAGGTGATTGCACCGCTGAGATAGCATTTACCCGTCACCCAGTGATCGTGGGTTCCTGCTGCCAATGCACGTACCAACTGCAGGCACGACACCTCATTCGCAAAATGTGCACGACCCGGGTGTGGTGGCATCTTGTTTGCTTCAATACGTTGAGACTCAATGACTTATACGAAGAATCGGTACGACAACGGTCACGTCGATTCGGAGGGTTTAACGCGGTTACCGCGATGGTGTGCAGGATTTATAGAACTTCAAATTCGTGCACCGACCTTTCGTTAAACTTGCAAGAAACCACCAGGATTTTCATGACATGAGCCTTGATGTCAATCTCATTGACCCACAATTGATTCCAGACAACGGCGGGCCGCCACACGGTCTCTTTGATGCCTGGCGCGAAACCGAGCGATTGCATTGGAATCCACCCCCAACCAATTACGAGAGCCCGATGCCCGGTGCTTCGGTGTCGAAAGGATTTTGGGTAGTCACGCGTCACGAGGACATCGTCGCGATTTCGCGAGATCAAGAGTTGTTCTCCTCTCACGAGGGGGGGCCAATCATTTGGGACCTTGTACCCGAAGAGCTTGCTCTGCAACGTGCGAACATCATGGGCATGAAACCCGCGCAACATCGAGCTACCAAACGTCTGGTTACGCCGCCCTTCGCGCCAAATGAACTTGAGAATTTCTACCCAGAAATTGATGTCCTCGCGGCAAAGATTGTCGACTCGGTTGCAAAAAAGGGTGCTTGTGAATTTGTGTTCGACGTTGCATCACGGTTGCCTGTGTACACGTTTTGCAAATTGCTCGGTGTGCCGGACGAGCTGCACGAACGTGTGTTTACACTAGGTAATCAAGTCGCGGATACCGAAAACCCAGACCGCGCCGATCGGTCTGCAATGTTAGAGCTGCTGGGTATCGCAACACAGCTGGTCAACGAAAAACGCGCCAATCCCGACGACTCCATGATGAGTCTCTTGGTGCACGGTGAAGTCGCCGGGAAAGAGCTTGAAGAGACGAGCCTTGAGATGTTTGTGGTCACGATCTCTATCGCCGGGCATGAAACCACTCGTAGCACTGCGGTCCATTTCATACGGTTAATGCATGAGCATCCAGATCAATATGAATTTCTGCTGAGCGATTTAGATACGCATCTTCCGAATGCAATTGAAGAGGTACTTCGTTACTCTCCGCCCGTCGTCAAGTTTCGGCGGACCGCCATGGCAGATACGCAGATCGGTGATCAAAAGATCGCGAAAGGCGACAAGATTTACCTGTCATATCCGGCGGCTAATCGTGATCCAGCGGTGTTTCCAGACCCGCATCGTTTTGACATCACCCGCGCAAACGCGTCGCGTCACGTAGCGTTCGGTAGCGGCCCGCACTTTTGTCTTGGCGCTAGACTCGCACGCTATCAGTTGCAGTCATTGTTAAAGCAACTCTTTACGCGAATCCCGGATCTGCGTCCTAGCGGGGAAATTGAGATGCTGAAGAGCATCTGGTTCAATGCGGTGATACGTATGCCCGTGTCGTTTACGCCTGAGGCATAGCGCCCGTGCGAGATTCGTTGAGGAGACAATCCTAGTAAAGTACTCAGACGACTCAGCCGAACTCAGCGATTGAACCCGAGGTTCAACCGCTAGCACTGGGTTGCACCATTGCTCGCAATGGTGCAGTGGCGAGACAACGCCTGCGATGTATGCCCTTGCATATAGGACGCCCCGGTTGTCTATGCGGGTGCAAGTTGATCTATGCGTTCAACCCAACCTAGCACATGCTTCGTGTTTTGCACCGCAGCATCCGCTTCACTCGCATAGCGAAGGGCGTTGAGTTGCGACACAACGGCAATATCAGCTAAAGTAAGCGCATCGCCGACAAGCCATTTTCGATCCACTAACATCGAGTCAAGCGCGTCGATATGCCGGTGCATGTCGCTGATGACTTGATCTTTAGGTTTGCGGCCAATACCTTGCGTCTCGGTCAGTTGGCCGGCCGTTTGCAAGATCATCGTCTTGAGTTGTTCTTTGGGAATGCCCGGAAGCGACGCTGAAAACTCGTCAAGCGCAGCGTCCAAATTGTGTTCCCATGTAAGACGCATCGTCATTTCGTAAAAGTACAAGCTCTCGTCGGCCCACTCTTCGAGCGCGTGTGTGAGTCCTGCCGCACGTTTGTCTTCTGGAATCAAAGCAGGCACAGGATGCGCTTGCTCGAGGTGGTATACGATGTCGGTCGAATCCCAAACGACTTGCTCGCCGTCTTGAATCGTTGGAAATTTTCCAGTAGGGCTGACGTGCTTGTATTCCCCAGCAGGCACTTTCTGCCGCGCGACTTCGTGAATCTCGAAGTCGATGCCCTTGAAATTCAGAGCCCGCCGAACTTTCTCGGCGAAAGGTGAAGTTGCAAATTGGTAGAGTGTGATCAAAGTTCTAGTTCCACTGGTTCGAATGGTTTGCGAGAAATTGCCGCATGATGGGTTCGAGATCGTATTTCTCGTCGCCTGGCTGGCGAGGCGCTTGATTGGCGAATGCTTCGTCTAGTTCGGTCCAACGTGTTCGCGCGATATTTATGGCATGCGGGTGAGTCACGACGTAGAAATGTCCCAGCCGCATACCTTCAATAGCCTTCAATGCCACATCAGCAGCGGGCATCCCCATCTGCTGCATAAATGCGCCGCCGTTCTCAAGCGCTTGAGTCGGTCCGCCATAGGTGGCTTGTCGGCGTTCCGTCGCTTTCCATAGCGTTGAGTTGACAATGCCAGGACAAAGCACCGTGACTTTGACATGATCGGGTAATTCACGACGCAGGACGTCAGACAAACCTAACAATGCGTGTTTGGACGCGGTGTACAGTCCGCTGCCGACATGCGGTACGCCTAACGCGTGCTCGGAAGCCGTATTGAGAATCCGGCTTGGTTGCTGACTCTCGATGAAACGCGGTGCGAAAACACGGATACCGTTCAATGCACCACCGACATTGACCGCGAATATCCAATTGAAATCAGGTGAGCTGGTTTGGGCGAGCGGCGCTGCTGGCGCCATGACTCCCGCATTGTTCACCAGAATCTCGACGCTCCCAAATGTGCGCCAAGCCCTCGCAGCCAACTCGGAAACGCTCGCCTCTTCGGTCACATCGGCTGCGACGGCGATGATTTTTGCGCCAAAGCCAGCAAGTTCGTCGGCCGTCGCCTGAGCCGCGCTTTGATCAATATCAGCGACGGCAACATTCACGTGCTCCTTAGCAAGCGCGATGCACAGTGCTTTGCCGATACCGTTGCCGCCGCCAGTGACGACGGCGGATTTCCCACTTAGGTTCATATTGCGTTCATTTGTTTTGAGATTTGACGAGGTCTCTGCATAGTTCTTGGATTAGGTGGTCGGAGTGCGCTTACGAGCGCTCGCCAAGCATTTCGTCCAAGATCTCTTGGCTGTGTTCACCCAGCAAAGGCGGACGCCGATAGACACCGCTCTTGGTTTTGTCGAACTTGATGGGACTGCCAACAACAGCAACGCGTGGATTGGGTCCCGGTAAATCAAATTCAGCAATCATGTCACGTGCGCGGACATGGGGATCCGCAAAAATCTCCGATGCCGTATTGACAGGTCCGCACGGCACTTTGCCACCGAGCACCTGCATGATCTCATCTTTACTATGCGTCGACGTCCAAGCTGAAACGATTTCTTCAACAAACGCTTGATTTTCTCGACGCAGTGAGGCGGTCCGCGTCCGCGCATCATCTTTCAGATCCGGTCGTTCTAAGACATCGCAAAGGATGTGCCAGTGTTTTCGACCAGGTGCAGCGATCGCGACGCCGCCGTCCTTGGCAGGGAAAACGCCAAAAGGCATGAGATTCGGATGATGGCGGTCTCGCGCTGGCAACTCAGTGCGGTCGAACCCGTAGTTTGCAATCACGGTTTCAGTGAATGCAAGCATGCCGTCATACATACCAACATCGAGAAACTGACCTTCACCTGACTCGCGTGCATGCAACATCGCTGATACGAGTCCCAACGCAAGCAATGTGCCCGGAAAAATATCGCCGACACTGACGCCGCTCGGGTATCCGGGCGCACCATCCGATGGACCAGTCAAATGCACATGACCCGACATACTCTGAGCAACAACGTCGTAGCCAGGCCAATCCGCATAGGGACTTTTGCCAGTTCGAGGATCGCCGAAGCCTCGAATGCATCCATACACGATTTTGGAGTTTCTGGCAGCGATTGCGTCGTAGCCTAAGCCCAACCGATCCATAACGCCGACTCGATTGTTTTCTACAATCGCATCGGCTTTTTCGCACAGAAGGAAGAGTTTTTCGCGGTCGTCTTCATTCTTAAAGTCAAGGACAATGCTGCGTTTGTTCCGGTTGATGCTCGCGAAGAATCCACCAAAATCTACATGGTCTTCGACGCCTTCGCCAGGTCGGGCAAATGCGGGCGGAAAAGGAGGCACTCTACGTGAGCCATCGCCCAGGGGTGGTTCGACTTTGACGACGTTCGCGCCAAGATCGCTGAGTAACGCTGTACCGAAAGGACCCGCTAGCGCCATGGTGCAATCAATGATCGTCGTGTTCTTCAGTGGACCAGTCGGGCCCGGTGGCTCATCACCCATATCAGATGCCGATTAGATCTGCGCGATCGATCAAATTCTGAACCAAGCGAACACTTGCCGCATCGACCATGACGCCATCGACGTTGATCGCACCGAGACCGTTTGCGACAGCGTCCTCATACGCAGATTTCATTTTGCGAGCGGCGGCCAGTGCTTTTGCGTCAGGTGTAAACACTTGAGAGGCCAAGTCAACTTGACTAGGGTGTATTGCCCACTTGCCGTCCATTCCGAGCACAAAAGCTCGTTGTGCTTCCTTTATGTACGCTTCAGGGTTGCGAAAGTTCGCGAATGGTCCGTCGACGGCTGCTATGCCATTTGCGCGGCACGCGATGGTCATCTTGTAGCGCGGATAGTGCCATAAGTCAGGCGGATAAGTCCCGCCAGCGCCAACCGAGGTAATTTGCATCTGCTGGCTCGCGGAGTAGTCACCCATGCCAAATACGAGGCACTCGAGGCGATCTGAGCATGCTGCGATTTCGTCGACATTCATCATGCCTTCGACTTCCTCAATGAGGCACTCAATGCCAATCCGTTTATCGAGATTGAGTTTTTTCTCAAGCTGATCGAGCAATAAGTGGACGAACATGACATCGCTGGCATTTTTCGCTTTCGTCAACATCAACGTGTCAAGGGATTGACCCGCACCAGTAACAACCTCAATGATGTCATCATGACACCATTGTGTTTCAACGTCGTTGATTCGCACACAGCATGTGCGGGGTTGCCACACCATGTTATTCAAGGCATCGACGACCATGCCTCGAGCTTTTTGTTTAGCACTTGGCGCTACCGCGTCTTCAAGGTCAAGAAAGACGTGGTCGACTTCAAGACTGGCCGCTTTCGTGAGCATACGTTCTTCGCTCCCTGGCACGGAAAGTTGACAACGACGTGGTCGTTGTGGTTGCGTAGTCATACCTGCCTCTTTTTGATTGATACGGTGCGTTCACCTTCGAATACGATTTCATCGCGTTGATTGACGCCATAGTGCTTAAATGTCACTATGCCTATGTCCTCGCGCTCACTTTCTTTTTTCGAAACTACCTCGCTGTACGCGTAGAGCGTATCACCATGAAACACCGGTGTGCGCAGTCGAATTTTGTCGAGCCCGATTTCGGCAACCGCGTTTTCTCCCGTGTCCTGCATCGCAAGCCCGATAACCATCGCGATGGTCACACCACCAAATTGAACGCGCGAGTTCCAATTAGCCTGCCTAGTGGCTGACTTCTGCATTAGGTCTTCGTTGAAGTGGCCTTCCGCGGTGTTAAGAACTTGCAATGTAATTCCTACGTTGTCATGCTCGCACATCGTTTTGCCGCGGGCATGCCGCATGACGACACCGACCTCAAAGTCTTCGAAATAGTTCTTGTTCCCGGTAACCTTCATTCACGGTATCCTGAACTTGAAGAGAGTAGCACTGTGTCTAGGTGGAGGTGGACGCCCCGGTAAGATTGGATTCAAGTTATGTCTCGCCTGCGCACGAGATTTGTGCGATTAAATCGAATCACACAGTCGCCATGCTGATTGAATCCTTCGGTATGCCACGTGACGATGCCGAACTCTCGTTGACTCTTCGAATCGCGTACATCGGTGACCGTACTATGCGCGGTTAAAGTGTCGTTCGGGTAGATTGGTTTGAGAAATCTACACTCGTCCACGCCAAGGAAAGGTCCGCCACCTTCGCTCAAATCTTCTACGGTGAGACCAAAGACCACGTTGAACACCAACAATGGATTGACGACAGTTTGTGGATGGTCCATGGATTGGGCATAAGTCTGATTGAGGTAGAGCGGGCAATAGGAGAGCGTTTGCGTGGTAAACGCAGCGTTGTCGCCATCGGTGATAGTACGTCCCCAATGGTGGTTGAACGTGCGGCCGACTTGCATATCCTCAAACCGATTGCCTTTGCGCATGAGAACCGCGCGCTCACGAAAATCAGGTGTGCTCAATGTTTTTGCCTGCTCCAGGCATCGTGAGGCTTTTCAAGCTTAGGAAACAATCTCTAACGTGATTATGCTGGGCGTTTCTGACTACGGAAACTAAATTTAAACCAAACACGTTCGATTAGAAGCAACTAACTCATTAATTCTATTACGCCGAAGCACACCAATCGGAGTTTGCCCAAGGGTTCGAGCTATGTCTTCGTAGTTCGGATGGATACGAACAGTGCCACCTCTTCGTGACTATCGAATGCAATCAAGTCGAACCCACGACAACGGCGTCCTTCGATCGCATCCGCAAAACCATCTGTGCTTCCATGACAACAAAGAAGTCAGAGACCAAGTGTCCGCGGCTCAAGTTTGCGTGGCCATTGGGTTCCGTTCGGTCCAATTAGTCACTGCTGCCATCCGTCCCGAGCGCGTTACCGCCATCCAAGTGCGTGCTCTTCTTGATCCCGTCCTGCAAATATGTCAGGATGATCCTCCTAAGAAGAAGCTAGTGTAGTGAAGCGCGCGAAAAACTCGTCACGGTTTGCCGCGATTACGAGTGGATGGCCACCATGAACTCGATAATCGATGAGGATGAGGCACATTCGGCGGAAACGACTACCTAGCGAACGAAGGCGGAGAAGTGTATTCGTGAAACAAATCCAGACCATCTGAGTCTAATCCAGCGACAAGTCCATCTGGACGCGATGTCATGCAATTCAGTCGATTCCGTCCTTCTATCCTTTCGAATTACCACCCAGCCGGTTTTTGGATTCGAGTAGCGGAGAGCTGATCTGGGAAATGCGCGGCTCTCAGCTGAGCCGTACGAACATATTTAACTTCGCTGCCAACAACCTTAAATCCTCTAGTCACGACTCCCTTTCGTGCCGAACACAACACTACACTTCCTTATTAACATATTGAATAGCAAGCCTGATGGCTTCTGCAAGGTCTCGGTCGTTTCAAACTACAACCGCAATGTCATACGCATCGCACCATACGTCGTTGAGTAGATGCGTCGCTAGATTTACCTCTGAACCTTCCTCCTCCATACTATGTATTTGTACATGCACCGCGTCATTTACTCGTTTGGCCCAAGGCTTTTTCTTCGAAGACGTTGACGTGGGAGGATTCCGTTCACGAACTGGAATCACCCGAAAGCTAGAGTGGGTAACGCTTACCGCGTAATCACCTTCCGGAATCTTGAATGAATAGGCACCAAGATTGATCTAACGATCGGCAATTGGAAGACACATCAATGGTCGCCATTGATGCCTTGATTGGAAATTCCCTAGATCACGGAGACGTCATGCCGAGTCTGTAGCGCATTCAAGTAAATCCTTTGCCGTTGAGGTGCTTGAATATCCGCCACGCATGGCCGACTCGCGCTGACCCAAACGATGGTCTGGACACAACCCTGCTTGCGGCTATACGATCTCTTGTAAGAATTAAATCGTTATCACAACACCCACGTGCTGCAAGGCACGTTGAAGCAAACAGGAGCGAATCCAATGAAAAATGATATGCAAGCTTGCGAGATGATCGGCAACGATGTAGCGAAGCGTAGTTTTGCAGTATACGGCGGTGACCGGACTGGCGTCCCGGTCTGGAAGGCGACGTATTCACGATCCAGGTTAAACAACTTGGCAAGTTGCCGGGTTGTCGAATCTATATGGAAGCCTGTGGTGGCGCCTATCATCATCTGGGTCGTGTGTTTCAAGACATGGGGCATCAAGTGGGATTGATTCCACCGATCTATGTGAAACCTTATCTCATGCGGCGAGTCGACCGACCATGCGTGTCATCGCGGTCAAAGCACAAGAGACGCAAGCGTTGGTCTCGGTTTTTCGAGCACACGAGTCGTTGGTCAAACAACGCACACAATCGGCGAATTCGATTCGCGGACTATTAAGCGAATTCGGTGTCACCGTACCTAAAGGCCTACAAAACGTGACGGAGTTACGCGACTGTCTCGAGGCGGAGTCCGAGCCGTTACCCGAGACGCTACGGCATTCGGTGAATGCCTTGTTCACCGCACGCGATTAGCTGCAGGTGCAAATCGAGACATTAACCCACCAAATGAGACAACAAGTGGCTGAATCCGAAACGGCTCAGCGTCTCATGGAAGTTCCTGGCATTGGACCGATTACCGGTTATGCCTTCCGCGCGCTTGCCAGTGACCTCAACGGCTTCAAGTGTGGCCGTGAGTTCGCCGTCTGGTTAGGTCTCACACCCAAAGAACACAGCACCGGTGGCAAGCACACGCTCAGTGCAATTACCAAAATGGGTCAGACCGACATCCGGCACTTGCTTGTGAGTGGTGCGATGGCGTTAATACACTACCACTCGAATCCGAAGGCTCCGGCGGAGGCAGGTTGGATAGACCGAAAGTTGCGCGATAAACCCAAAATAGTGGTTGCCGTGGCGTTAGCTAATCGCATGGTGCACGTCACTTGGTCCATGATCGTACATCACCAGCACTATGAGCCGACAAAATGTTGTATCGGTTGAGTGCCTCTCACAATCCACATGTAGGAATCGATCCCATGGATCAACGAAACCCACATCGAAACGAAACGTAACCCGTCTACACATCGTACGTGAGAAAGTCGAAGCGCAAGACATGGGCAAACGGTCAGCAGGACGACATCGACAAACCCAAGAAATTCCGCTGCACATCCTAGTACAACCAAACGAATTGGAGTCGATGGGCGAACACCATATGGGCTCGAACGGTCAACGACCTCGTGTCAACGAACCGTCACAGTAAGCCGAAGATACGACAGTACCTGATCACTCATCCCCGCTTAGCTCGACTAGGATCCTCACCGACGTAGGGGGTGTTTCCAGATACGGAACTTGCAGAAAATACTTATGTGGACTCGCCCTCTCTTCCATTGAGAATTGTGGCGAACCGGTTGTGACATTTGATCGAGGACCGTCTTATGTACGGCTTTTAAATGCGGTCGTGTCATGTGACGTGGCCGCGAGCCAGAAAGGGTGCTCCTAAAGGAGCAAGCGCGTCAATCGGACCCATTCTTGACAACGTACTCGATGGTACTCAGTATTTTTAGGGATCGCCGATTGCGTCTGGTCGATGCTATGCCTTACTCGGTTCATTGTCCTTCTCAAGGAATGGCGTATGCGATAGGGGTCAGACGGTCGCGTTGGCCGCGCCCGCTGACAGGGTTTTGTATATGGGTTGGATGCGTGCCGTCGTCGTCTTCGCTTGCTTCATGGTTTAAACCTCGTGTGTCGGATAGTCAGTGTCGGTCACGCGGTGATGCGCTGATGGCTTTTGAGCATCTGGACTCCTGATCGCACGGCGATGGAATTTGGCAGGATCGTAATCTTCCTGATGATGATGCAGCGCCCACAGGATCCGCGCATTCCGATTAGCCCACGCCACCCCGACGACTTTCGGGTGCTTTTTCACCATGATGCGTTGTTGCGTTAACGGCAGACTCTCGAACCGTCGCTTGCGCTGCCGATACACGGTCATGGCGCCTTGCACGAGCAGGCTGCGAAGATCGCGTTGCCCCATTTTGGTAATGCCAACCAGGTGTTGCCGACCGCCGGTGCTATGTTAGCGCGGGGTCAACCCTAACCAGGCCGCGAATTCCCGACCGTTCTTGAACTGGCCTAAATCGCCGACGAACGCCAGCAGCGCGAACGCCGTGATCGGACCTATGCCCGGCACGGTTTGAAAGCGTTGCGCATCGGTGTCGGTGGCCGCCACCTCGTCCATCACCGCACGACTGGCGTCGATCCGGCAGGTTAAGTGCTCGATATGCTCGAACAAAGTGACTAGCTGCTCGCGCACCAACGATGGAAGTGGTTCCGGCATTTCTAGGGTGTCGTCCGCCAAGGCGACGCGTATGCGTTCCAGCGCCGCGAAACCCTTCCCAATGACGATCCCGAATTCCTGCAGGTGACTGCGGATCGCATTGGCCGTCTGCGTCCGCTGGCGAACGTATAGCGCGCGAGTTCGATAGAGCGACGCATGGGCTTGTGTCTCGCGGGTCTTGACCACGACGCCGCGGTTCGAGGCACGGCTCGCGGCTTCCGCGATGGCGACCGCATCGTTGGCATCGTTTTTTTGGCGTTTCACGTACGGCTTGACATAGGCCGCTGGCAACAATTTCACGTCGTGACCAAGCTGCTGAATGGCGCGCGCCCAGTAATGGGAACCACCACAACACTCGAGCGCCACCGTACACCGGGGATGTTGCTTTAAAAACGCCAACACCTTGTTGCGACGTAATGTCTTGCTAAAACAGGTGGCACCACTGGCGTCCGCGCCGTGCAGCGCAAAACTGTGCTTCGCCGTATCAATGCCGATCAACGTACAATGATTCATGGACTCGTTCTCCTTAATGACTTCTTTGTGAAAACGTCATTATTGGCGCATTGCGATGCCGTATCGAGGGCGAGTCCACACCTTCTTGACATAACTTAGGGACGACTCCGTGGTGACTTCGCAAACCCAAGGGGTCATCTACAGCTCTCTTTTTCGTCGTAGAAAACGAAAACATGCTTGGAATTAACTCGCAGTTTTAGGTAACAGATATTCAAGCGAGATATGACGATTAAGGCGCGAAATCATCCGTATATGCGCCGTCCCATAAATTCTCTAGAAACATCCGATAAGGCAGAATTTCAATGCCCCCACTATGTCGTGGGCGTGACTCCAAGCAGACGCATAAATAGTTGCGGAAGATATTCTCAATCATCAGAGCTTTAAGAGATCGTAGATCCCTCTGTCCAACACGGGTTTTGGCTTTGACTTCAACTGCAGTGTGCTCGCCGATCAAAAAGTCCACCTCGATGCCTGATCGTGCCATCCAATAACTCAGAACATCGTCTCGGTCTCGATAGTCGATCCAACTTCGAAGTTCGTGTAATAACCGGGTTTCGAATGCGAACCCATTTTCGGGTCGCCCGCGTATAGAAGACCGTTCCTGGATTGCTGTTGCTACCTCGACGTCAAAAAAGTAGTACTTTGAACTGGCGACAGATTTGCGAATATTGGATCTCCTCCACGCCGGTAGCTCGTATATAAGTAATGTGTCTTTAAGGATATCGAAGTAGCCGTGAATCGTAGTTCGAGGAATCTGCGCGTCACTGGCAAGTTTGGAGAATTTTACGATGGTCGCGTTGCGGTGCGCAGCAAAGTCTAGAAAACGAGCAAATGCAGGGAGATTCCTGGTGATAGCCTCGGCGGCGATTGCCTCCTGGAGGTGCGTACCAATATAGTTTCTCAGAGCGCGTCGCGGTTCATCCGAGAGGTACACCGTAGGTAGAGTTCCATGATTCAAGGCTCTCTGAAGGCTGAATTCGCTCCCGATTTCACGTAAGATAAGCGAGTGGAAGTTTATCGTTCCTGCCCTCCCACCTATCAGATTGACTCCGCCTCGTCGTAATTTACGAGCACTGGAACCGGTGAGTAAGAAACGAATTCCCGTTTTCTCGATTAAACGATGTACGTCATCCAATAGTTGCGGTGCCTTCTGAATCTCATCGATGACCACAATTTCCGTATCTGGGCGAATGGCTTCCTCTAGTCTGGAGGGATTCTCAGACAGATCGAGGAAATCTCTGCTGTCTAAAAGGTCGAAAATTAACGCATCTGGAAGGGTTTCACGGATGAGTGTAGATTTACCGGTCGATCAGGGTCCCAGAAGAAAAGAGGGTATGTCGTCCTCGAGTGTCAATGCGTGTATATCGCAAGTTAACTTGCAACGTTAGGAACTTATATACATGACTAAACACTGGACTCCTATTCATCAAAATTAGGTCTAAATGGCAGAAAAATTGCTAGTTAAGGCGTTCGGGCGGTTACCATTCCACCCGAACTAAAATTGCGCCCACTACTAGAGAGGATACAGCATGATTGTCATTTCTAAAGGAATGAAACATGAAATACCCCTACCAGACGGGATTACAAAATTGAAGCTGCGTTACAACCCTATCAGTGGTGAAACGATTAAATTCATCGTGGAGAGGGAATCTGGCTCACAGCGCACGTTCATTCTCACGCCTGGCGGGAGCATTAATCTCTTCCGCATTGATGAGGATGCAATCGTTAGCATCATCGCACACCACCATGTCCTTGTCAATGGCCAATAAATCCAGGGTATCCCCCGAAATGGTGGCAATCAAGGCTAAGTTGTCAGAACCCACTTCAAGTGCGATTTTCCTCATGTCTTCTCCATGATTTATATAAGGAAACTGTGTAAATTATAAGATATGTGATACGAATTGTGATACGAGTTATGGTGTAACTTCCGCCCCAAGGAACGTAACACGATTCGGCCAATACCTCAACAGGATGAGCTTTTCAGCCTGGTACTTGGTTTTAGCCTCAACCGTCTCGTAGGTTTCAAGCTCTTCGAAGTCATTGTGATGAGGTCGTTCACGGCGAACCGTGATGTGAAGCCGATACTTTGTCATGCCCTATTCTCCTCGATTCCATTTTACTAACTGTGCTTAAATCGAAGAGTCAACTATCTGCGGCTGCCCGTATGTCGGGCTGCCTGCTGAATGCAATAGCCCGATGGGTCACTAAGCGGGAACTTCTAATCGTAGATAGTTGACAACGGCCCGACACCTTCCATATCGGAGATTCGCCTAGTGGTCGTTCTACAGGAGTGGGTATACATGAAACCCATCATCATCTGCCTGGTCATTTCTCTATCTCTCCCCTCTTTAGCGGTAGATACCCCCAAATATACGATCCTCGTAGGGGTCGGAACTGGAAGTGAGGACACACCAGACAACGCCTTTTCAATTGGTCTCCTTACCAACTCGGAAGAATATCCAGAGGTCGTTTGGGGGATGGACATTGCAGCCGAAGGCCTTCGGATAGACAAAACAGGTGGGGACTATAGATACACACCTCAAGACGAAAAGCATGGTGTTTCTTACAACCTTTTGGGTGGTCAGGAATTCGATGTTGGGATTAGTGATAAGATTCAAGCACTCGTTCTGCTTGGCATTCGAAGCACCGTTACAGAGTGTCCCGAAGACAGTCGTTATTGCGTTATCAATGCTATGCAGATACCGAACCAGAGAGCGAATGCAAGTTCAATTTTGGCGGGATGCTACTGTATAAGAAAGAAGGTTGGTCTGCTGGCATCCGCGCCACTGGAGAAAGCACACAATTAATCATCGGCATTACCTTCTAGAAAATGAGAGAAAAGACAGGGCAAAATCCTATAGGATAAGGAGGGGGATGCGCTGTGAACATACAACCTCCCCGAGTAAAACGGCGGGCTAGATCTCTTAGCGTCTTCGGACTGACCTAGCCCGCTAGCAAAACCCTTTAACAACTTCCTATTTGCCCCGTCTTTTCTTTCTTAACTTCGCATCGTTAGCAGCGAAAATCGCCTCCGCGATTTCCTCTGGCGATGCGTCAATGCGTTTCGGCATCTTCTTTGGAGGTCTCCCCCGTTTAGATTGCTTCATTCGATAACCCGTTATCGTCTATTAGTTGCTTGTACGTTAAACGCTTGCCGTCCATGTTGGCAGCCATGCGCTCCATCTGTCGCAGCGTATCCAAACCTCTCGTGTTATGCCGTCCTTCGAACTCGCTGACATATCCGGTGGAGATGCTTAGGACTCATTTTGTGATACGTTCCTGCGTATCCACGTTTCATCATCGCCCAGAAGGATTCGATGCCGTTGGTATGTGCCATATCGCGCACATACTCACCCGTTGAATGCTTCACCGTGTCGTGCGTGTAATCGCTGTCTAGTCCGATGTAACCCTTGTGTTCATCGGTGAACACGATTGCGCCTTCCTCGACATGCGTTTGGATATGACCTTGCAAGGTTTCCTTCGTAGTGTCCTGAACGTGGTTAACCCGCACTTCGCCATCGCGGGATTTGATCCCAACCAATGCTTCTTTGCCGACTGCTCCACGTCCTAACCGTTGCTTCTTGGATGCGTGTTTGTTGGATTCCTTACCACCGAAGTACGCCTCATTGACTTCAACCGTTCCAGTCATTTTGGCTTTGCCACGATCCCAACCTTGACGGATTTTCTGCGCCATGCTCCAAGCCGTCTTTTGCGTGATACCTAACTCCCGATGGAGTTTCATGCTGGATACACCTTTCAGATTTGCTGTGAAATATATAGGAACGAAGGACAAAGTCTAGCTGAGCGACGACGTTGGAATGGTCGCTAAGGTGGGTTGAACTGAAGGGGTCGTCTGACGTGGTGTTGACGAGAGTTAGCCGTGCCCGGATATCGGCCGATGCGTCGTTAGCTCACGCGACGAAACTGACCACCTTAGGTTATGCGTTAGGCCAGACCCCCTTGCCGTTTTGAATGTAATCGAACGCCACGAACAGGGCTTGCCAGTACACGCCGGTGCCTTCCATCAGGTCGGCGTCCACCGCATGGCGCTCGAGCCAGGCGCACAAAGCGGCCAAGCCCGAGGGTAACGCGCTGAACTCGTTCGTCAGCGTCGTCGCGGCGCCGCTCGGCGGTTGGCGCCGAATGGTGGCCGTGATCTGTATCTTGTGCACATCCAGAACTGCCGCACAGGCATGGACGATCACGAAATCGTCCGGTTGAAATTCGTCGGTTAACAGTCCATCTCCTGTCGTTATGAGGTACAGTGTGACGGCGGGTTCAACGGGCACAGCTCACCAGCCGTTCACTCACGGCTGGCGGTGCATTTTGCTGCGCGTCCACGAGATCGGTCGGGCGTGAGCCCGGTCCTCTCGGGTACAGTCCGGGGCACGAACCGTCGAACCGGATCCAGTTTGTTGTCGGCGACGAGGCGCCATTAATTAATCGGTCTCCACGACCGTCACACCCGGTAACGTTAGCCAACGTACGCATGCGCGACGAGCATGCCGTGCGGCAGCGGCGACGAGGCCACCGTCTCAGGACAGCTTATTTCATGCCTTCGGGGTGTCTACGAGCCCAATTTCATGACGTTTGTTGACATGAAGTAAATCGCAATCGCCCACTTTTGCAGGTCAATCTTGCTCTTGTGCATCACCGTTCCTGTCTTCACGCTGAAGAAGGATCGGCATGATCGGCAATGGTATGGCAGAGGCTTCTCTGACGGATTGTGGTGGGTGTCTGTCGAACCACAGTTTGGACAGAATCGACCGTGCTTCCAACGTAGCTTTTCGAACCATGCTCTCGCTGCTTCTTCATTGGGGAACATCTTGAATAAGTCAATGATGCTAATACCTCTTAGTTGTGGTGGGTTAATTTATCGCGTCATGTTGTGTCGTGTTTAGTCATGTATATAAGTCCCCAACGTTAAAACCGACGAAATCTATGCGACGCAGGAATTAGTCTCAGTGTTAGAGGCTGTTGAAAAAGTACTCAAACAGACTTGAAATGCGACACGCACTTAAAAATAATGCTAATAAATCAATAAGATAAAATTTAGGTCGGTTGCTGAAATTGAGAAAATCAACAGACTCGTTAGTTGGCGTTTTACCAGTCTACGTAACGCGTATTCATAGGGCAGAGTAGATAAACGATTAGTGCCTGAGCCGTCCTTTGGTTTTCGGTTGCGTTTTCAATATCGACGACCAATCTACAGACTTCTAGTCTACATAGTTACAAAGAAAAACCCCGACACGCCTAAACGTGCCGGGGCTGGAGAAGAGATTTGCGGCGATCTAATCAGGACCGCCGCGTGGCGTAAACGACCTAGAAGCGCAGGTTTGCGTTCAAGCCGATCTTGCCGCTGCTAGCACCGGTGCGCTCTTCCACACGTCCAAGTGCTAGGTTGATGTCGAGATTGGCACTGCCTTGTACCAACTGTCGGAGGCTTGCGCCGAACAACAACTCTCGACGATCGCCATCGCTGACACCGTAATCGACGAACGGCGTAAACAGGTATTGTTCATTAGCAACCAGCATACCGTAGCCAATCTGGGTATCGATCGATTTGTTCGCGCCAACGTTGCCGAAGCCAGTTAACGCGCCATAGGTGTTGGCTGTACCGACACTTAGCGAATCTTGCCACAGCATGCCGTTGCCCATGGCATCAGCACCCCATCGTGGCGCAATCGATACTAAGACACCGGTTGCGGAGGCAGACGGATTCAGTTTCGCCATCAAGCTAAAGCCTGATTCACTGTACTCATCCGCGCCATGCATGGCAAGCGTTCGACCTTGAGCTTCAAGGGTAAACGTGCTGCTCGTCATGCGTACACCACCAGCGATCTCGATACCAGTTCCGGTATCACCGTCGCCACCGTCGGAACGTAGGCTGACTTGGCCGAATGGCTCAAGCATACCGCCTTGTCCCGTTTCGGTTCTAAACGAGCCTTCGAGACCCACGCGGATTCGATTTACATCGGCCGCGAGACCGTCAGCTGCGCCATTACCGTCGTCGGTTTCAAGCGATGCCATGGCTGCATCACCTCGCAAAGCGAGATTGAAGCGTCCAACGCTGGTCAGGTCTTGGCTACCACCAACCATGGTGATTGTGGAGCTTAGATCGCTAACGTCATTCGCTGCACCAACGACCGTCGTATCGAGTTCGCCAGAACCGAAGCCCGCAACACCCCATATCGACGAACCATTGTTCGGCTGGTAGCTAACGTACGGAAGCACGGTCGTTAGACTGAGATCCATCGTTTGCGTAGCCGTACCCCAGGAGTAGTCAGACTCACCGGAGTTGCTAGAAATCGCAACACCAAACATCCAGCATTCCGCGACGGTGACATCGGCACCAAGATAGACGCTCGTTGCCATGCCGTCATAGCCTGCACCTTCATAGGACTGACGATCAACGTCGCCCCAGACGGCCCAGTTAGACGGGTTGTCGGAAGAACCTAGATTGAGTGCAAAGTTCTGACCAAGCGTTGACCGGAGTGCGTCCAAACCATTCATCTGAGCGCCGTGCGCGGCAGATGTCGGGGTTGCAGACGCGGTCGTCGTCGCTTGGACAACGTTCCAAGCCGCATCGCTTCGATCTTCTGCTGTGACATTCATCGCCATCGTGCTTTGATTCTCAACAGGCGCCCATGCGTCGAGCGTAAGGTCAGATGAACGAGCATCCGACATCAAACGTGAACCAACGCTTGAAGAGACACTTGCAAGCATCGCACGACCGAAGCCTGCGAGAGACTTGGCTGCCACTGCTTTGAGTTCGCCGTCACCAACCGTTACCGAACCAGTTACGGAAGCTTCGCCTCCGTGCGGGTCCATTGCAGTAATCGTGAAGTTAGTCGAACCACGAGATACTGGACCAACCATGGCCGTCATACCCGTGATCGATGCACTTGCGATACCACCGTTGGCAGACGCAATCGAGTAGGTCAATGGATCACCGTCGTCACTAAACAGACCAGCGATCGCTTGTGCTGTAGCCTGGCCACCAACTTCGAGGTTAATCGGGCTAATGGAATTGGCAACAACCGGTGCGATGTTCTCGATAGTCGTAGTAAACATGGTTTCAACCATGCCGCCGTCGGCGTCCACGGCTGATAAGGTGACCATCGTGGCACCGACATCCAGACCAGAGATCATCAACATCGAACCAGAGAGTGATGCGTCAACATACGTGCCGTCCGCTACAGATACTGTCAATGACAGCATGCTGTTGTCTTGGTCAGGATCGTCGAAGGTTGTACCAACGTCGATCGAAAGATCGTCAACACGCGTGGTGGTTTGATCAGGAATCGCGTTCGCAACCACAGGTTCAATGTTGATAACTGTGACATTGAATTCGTCCATGACCGATGCACCATTCACGTCCGTCGCTGTCAGTGTGACAACCGTTTCACCCACTGCGAGTGCCGTCAGTGACAGCATCATGTCAGTGAGGTCGTGGCTCAATACTGCACCTGAACCAATCATGACCGTGATCGTTGGTGCGCCGTCGTCAGCGTCCATGAACGTTTCGGTCAGGTCAAGTGTCAGCGGTGCGCGTCGATCCATCTCTTGATCAGCGATGGAGTTAGCTACGACTGGGTCGACGTTTTCGATGGTAGTCATAAAGGTGTCAGACACCATGCCACCGTCGGTGTCTACAGCTGTAAGCGTTACATTCGTGGAACCAACTTCAAGACCCGAGACCATAAGCATATGGCCGTCAAGCGCAGCTTTAACGGTCTCATCGTCGTCGACCTTGACCGTGATTGTCAACATGCTGTTGTCTTGGTCAGGATCGTCAAACGTCGAGCTAATGTCAAGCGTCAGATCGTTCACACGCGTGGTGGTCTGATCTGCAACTGCGTTTGCAACGACTGGTTCGACGTTGACGACTGTTACCATGAAATCAGTCATGATGTCGCCGCCGTTGTCGTCAACGGCCGTCAGCGTGATCGTGGTATCACCAACTGCCAAAGCAGATAGTGTTAGCATCGAATCTTCGATCATTGCCTCGACAATCGATCCGTCACCAACCATCGCGGTCAGCGTACTGATCATGCCGTCGGCGTCAGCAAAGGTGTCGCTCAAGTCGATACCTAGTGGTGCGATTCGGTCAAACGACATGTCGTCGATGCTCATCGCAACCGTCGGCTTGACGTTCTCAATCTCGACCATGAAGTCGTGGGAGAACGTACCGCCGTCAACGTCGGTAGCTGTGATCGTGATCGTGGTGGAACCAACGTACAGACCTTCAACCGTCAGCATGCTGCCTTCAACCGAAGCTTTGGCAATCATGTCATTCTCAGCCATAACGCTGAACGTCAGCGCCGAGTCGGTGTCAGGATCGTCAAACGTCTCGCTGATATCCAGCGTGAGGTCCATGATCCGCGTCGCGGTTTGATCCATGATTGCATTCGCAACGACTGGGTCAACGTTGTTGACCGTAACCATAAAGGTGTCGCTGATCATGCCGCCATTGTTGTCGGTCGCCTCGAGCGTTACAGTTGCTTCGCCAACCGCCAGTGCGGTTACCATCAGCAGACCGTCTTCGAGGTCGATTTCACCAACTTCGATGGCTGCGTCTTCTTCGACGGACGCGGTAATCATGCTGATCTCACCGTCCACATCTGCGAACACTTCGTTCACATCAACGTCGATCGGATCAATGCGGTCAAGTTCTTGCGCGTCGACGCTCATTGCGACCGTCGGTGCAACGTTAACTATCGTCGCTACGAAGCTTGATGTGACGGCCGCACCATGCGGGTCAGTCGCGGTCAATTCAATCTCAACGTCGCCAGGCTCAATGCCCATGACGCCTGTGATTGTGAGATCGAAGCCCATGACTTCCAATGCCACGCGATCCATGCCTTCGCCTACGGCTTCGGCAGTGATTACTAGGCTGTCATCGCCGTCATCGGAATCCGTAAAGACGCCTGATACGTCAACCACATGAGGTGTGACGCGATCCAGCGATTGCGGATCTAGCGGCATGGCTTCTGCCGGCGCTGCGTTGACCGTGATAACAGTCTCGACCGGCGTCGCGTTGCCACCCTTGTCCATCGCCGTAATGGTTAATGTCGCCATTCCAGAATCACGACCGACTAACGTCGCAATTCCGTCGTCCGCGCCTGTCAATACGACGAGTAAGACATCTTCGTCGCTTGATGTGGCCGTAATACCGGTAATTTCATCGCCTGAGTCAGGATCTGAGAACAGGCCGTCCAGCTCGACATCCGCCGTCGCACCCACATTGATGGTATTGTCAGCGGGCAATCGCATCGTGAATGCGTCGTTATCTGCAACTGGCCCATTATTCGGACCGACCGTGACTTTGAACGTCAACGTCGCCGTTGCGCCATCAGGGTCAGTCGCAGTCAACGTAATCGTTACCGGTGCATCTTCTTCGGTTTCGGCAATGCCAGTGAATTTGATACCGTCCAAGCCGGAAACGGCCACGGACACCTTTGTCATGTCGCTAGATGCAGCATCAATGAGCAAACGATCACCGTCTTCATCTTCGAAATGATTTCCGGTGTACAGCGAACCTGAACCATGAACGACAATCGTCTGATCAGCTATTTCAGCATCTTCTTTAACAGTAGGTGCATCGTTGCTGTTGCCGACACTGACTTGAATCTCTAGGGCTTTTGAGATCTTGTCCGTTTGCCAAGCGTCTTGTAACGCTAATGACAAGGTATGTCGCGCAGCCGCCTCATAATTGAGATCGTCCTTACCGACCACGATCGCGACCTTTCCAGCTTGCTGAGCGCAGCCAGCGGAACCTTTTGTACAGATCGCGCCGTCCTTCATGTATGGGTCGACCATCGCGGCGAACATGGGTTCGCCATCGAACACTGCTGTTGGCGCCGGGGAGTCATCCGAGTAATCGACTGTAGCCACAACTTTTCCTGCACTATCTGCTTCGAAGATAGTTGCGCCAATCGCAATCGTGCCACTCTTAACAAGATCGATTTCAGGCAACATATTCTCAAAACGCGTGGTTACCGTTATATCATCCGTCAAGGTGATTTTGCCATCAGTTGCTACAACCGTAACGGTAACCGTACTCGTCTTTTGGGTCGCTGACGTATTCGCACCAGTGATTTTCAGGATGTTACCTGCACCGACTGTAACCACATTCGTGTGAATATTGGTGTGGGCACTAAAGGTGATGTCATCGCCTTCAGGATCATGGAAGTATTCGTCGAGATCGAATTCTCTAGATAAACCCTGAACGAGTCTTTGATCCTCAATCATCTTGGCTTTGTCACCGTCTTTCTCGAATTCGAGTTCGTTGACGTCTTTGACGGTGACCGTAATTGGTACTGAAACAGGGTCGGACCATGCGTCTGTTACTTGTAGGTTAACCGTAAACGATCTTAACTCTTCAAAGTCGAGACCGCTCGCACTAAGCGAAATACCAGGCGCAGCTGCCACTGTATCGGTGGCTGCTATCGGTGGATTAACCCAAACGAGAGCGCCTTTGTGCGGCGAAACGCCGAATCTTCTTGCCGCAGTGACCCAGACCTGACCCTCCAGAGTGTATGTAAGCGCGTCGCTAAACTCGGTTGCGCCTATGTCAAGGTCACCAGCCTCCCAAGCGGTCATACGCTCCGTACTCGACATATCGCCTTCATTCATTTCTGCCTGATAACCGGTCGCACCACCCGCGAATTGCGGTAGGTTGTTCTCGCCAACCTTCACATGGGCAGTCGCGCTTCCCCAGGTCGCTGATGCAAGGCGATTAGCGGATCCACCCGTCCAAACTCGAAAGAATATTTGGGCAGTGTATGTGCCTCTACCACGATCTTGAGCATCGGCACTGGCGACATCATCGTCTATAACAAGACTATTTGCGGTTACATGAAGAATAGGTCCAACTTTGCGTGTTGTTACGACCCGGTTGCCAGCTCCTCCAGCACCGCCGTTATCTGCGCCCACGGTCGGAGCCGTACGCGTACGCGTTCCGTCTTCAGCGGTAGCGATAGTGCCCCCATTCTCGTTTGAAACCGAGCACGCGACCGTGCCACCAGTGGTACTGGTGGTACTGGTTCCAGCCTTCGGTGTGGGAGCACCGTCAGGTGTTGCGTCACGAGCGTTGTCGGGCATAGATGAACTGACAGGTCCGGTATCTCCCGCTTGGTTACTGTCGCATACGTATACGTCAGTCGAAGCCATTGCGGTGTTGAAATAAACTGGGGCACCCTCTGGATCCACAAATGCGCGCGAAATCAAATAGGATCGCGAATCGCCCTTGGACAAATACCAGACTTCCGGACGATTACTCGTGGTATTTTGGGTCAATACAGGCTGTTCGTCGAAGTTCGTGATCTTGATCGAAACCGTTAACTTACCAGATTCTTTCTTAGTAACCGTGTTGTACGCCGTCACTGTCAAAGTCTGGGTAGGCGAACCACCAGTGCGTACGTCATAGTCAACGTGCGAGTTTGCCTTGATGGCAAGCACGGTACCAGGATCAGTGCTAATCCCTTGAGCAGGCATTGCGGCACTGGGAGTTGCACCGTCTGGGCGACAGTTTCTGCTTCCCGCTGGAATCTCTAGTGCTGCGACTCCGGAAACCACATAGCAAGTGTTGTCCGGAACTGTGCCCGATATAGCATCCGTCACACGCCCTTGCAGACTTGTTAAAGACGTAGCTGGATCTGCCTCGTTCCAGGTAATTTCGGTAGCCACCGAAAAGTCTAGTTGCGCTTGCGCTTGAAACCCGACTAGAGCCACCATCGCGACCAGCAGGCTACCGACCGCCCGGCGCAGGAATGTCGTGTTTTGAATCATCATCCCATCTCCTCTAGAAGCTTCGGGTTCGATTCGTTGAGTCGTTTCGACGCGAGGCGATTCGACAACCGCCCTTACGGACTTTCGCCGAACTCGCGTTGACGCCACCCAGGAACAAACGCTCCCAAGCGAAGACAAACGCGCCTTCCACGCTCGCACTCGAACTATATGTTCATTGAAGAATTTCAATTGGCCTCTCCTCCAGTTACCAATCTTCCGCAACTGCGCCTTCGCATCCCTGCATTGGCCGAACCCGCAGCTACTTGAAGGTGGTCATCATACAACAATCTGACTCTCCTTCCTGCATAAAAACACATCGTCGCAATCGCAACGAGTTGCGTTTTCCGTACTTTCTGACGTTAGCTGTTCTCCAAACAAGCTGTTGCCACATTTCGACACATGCTTTCACATCGACTCAGCTAACAATATGCAGTAGCCGTGTCACGCCCCGAAACGAGTGCGAAGTATACGCAAGGAGTGGACATTTCCAATCGTGGCGTTCTAACCAAGCAAGTACCGATCACGCAGATCGATTCGAACAGCGAAAGTTTCGCCTCTAGTTTGTTCGCCTTATTTGACTGAAATTCTTCTGATTTTGAACCATAGGAGATGCGGTGAGGTGAGACCGCTACAAACGCGTAACTATCTCCGCTCACAATCGTTCTACGCGCTCAAAAACTCAAACATCCTGTTTGCTTGAGTTCTGCAAACTCGCAAAACCACACCCACAAACCCCATCCACACTGATGATATCAAGCTAATTCGTGAGATTTGTAAGGGACGAAGAACACATCTAACGAACGTGGACGTAGTGACGGCGGCACGATAACATGAAGGTCTAAGAGAAGAGCGAGAACCTAAATCACCCGTCTTGTTTCACACACTATTGAAGCCAGAGAATGGGATGGCATCGAGATAAGAGCAGTCCGGTTAGACAGTCAACAGCTGCTTCCGGAAGGCGTCAATTCTCGGCCGCAGACGACCGAAACATGTAGCTCAGTATCCTGGTAGAACCCGTTAGTCGTCGCAACGCTGAGTCAGTGCTTCACACAAATTGCGTCACTCTGAGCAAAATCGTCTGACGACCCGAGGCGTCTCTCTACGCAATTGTGGTATTGAGAACCATGGTTTGCGCGACGCAGATACTCCGATGAGATCCACTTCAACCTCTCAACTTTCGCTTCATACAACTTGACCATTCGGTCGCCGACTTCACACCATATCAGCTAACCACTTTAGGACCGAACTGGAAAAAGACTCCTCTCGAACTTGGATTGAGCTCCGCCGTCCTCCGCATGTTTTTAACAATTCCCATCATCGAAGCATCAGAACGCACATCCGTACGCACCTGACGTCGTCTCTCGCCTCTACCCCTAAATCCGGTCTGTATATCTCAACAGCTTGAACGCCGCTCAGATCCACAACCGTATTCGTACGGATTGGTCGATTTCACTCTTCGATGTGCACGGTGCTTCGTTTACAGAACAATCATGGGTAGCAAGGGAACTAGTTCCGCTCAGCTGGTTTCGATTCGCCAGGTGTCCTCGTAGTGCTCGCCGCAAATCGCAAATCATGTTGCACGTCACGTAGTACAGGAACGTGGTGTAAATTTGATTGGTAGCTAATGTACTTACATACGCACTGCCGGTTTCTGGTCAGTGCACACTCGACCTTCATAGAAGACGTTGTTCAGACAATGCCACTCCCTGTTCTCAGACTTGGGAGCTTGTCCTTGTTCGACGATGCAGACACTTCCATTTACTCTCATCGTAACTTGCCGAACACAATCAGACGCGATTGAGTGATGGGTTGTGCACGGGGTTGAGCGAACTTGGACGCACTCTGGACATGTAGTGCTTATTGCGAAACTTAAGCAGAAACTTCGGAACCGACTGTTGGGTCAAGTGCCTAAGAACGTTCAAGTCGGAGTTCGCGAGAGGGCTCCTCATTTCGGACCAATTCACGTTCGCCCAATGTCACACCTCGAAAAACGAGCGTTAAGCGAGGTTGTAACACGAAGAACCCACTGCAATACAAGACCTCTTTGCAAGTCAAGTTTTGAGCGCATGGTTACTTCTGTTGGTATAGCCGCTTCATCGATCTGAATGAAAGAATGAACCATGCCGAAAACGTGGGACACCCAAAGTCTCAACAGAAATCTGCCGATGTTCCAATAAGTGCCCTCGTGACGTCTATGTTCTGCTGCATCAGAAACTGAATTAACAACACAACCGATTTCGAGTTACGCCGAGTTAACTGTATCCACAGCGGGATATTTATTAATGCCGGAGGACTACCTTGTGTTGGCTGTACAAGGCGTACGCACACAGACTCTTTGCAACGCGATGTCCTCCTAGTAAATCGCATCGCATTTCGATATACTTGAGATGCAGTTCGGAATGTAGTGCGCTGATCAGGCGCAGTTACGTGCCTCTTTACGCATTTGATGGCGCGTCTCTCATAAGACTGCCTTTCTCACGGAGGAGATCGAATGCTTCGCATATGGATTTGTGCACACGAGTACAAGTGCTCGCGAAGCTCGGTTCATGCCGCAATTTCGACAGGAGGTGGAAATTGAATTCTTCAGTGCTGTTGCATCTCGTTGGTGCACCGAGACTCAAGCTCGTCACCGAATCTACAAGAACGCCCAAGTGCCACGCTGACCGCTCGGTGGTCAATGAGAACGCGAAATCCTGGTCTGGTCCTCGCATTCCAAATAGGAACGTTCGATTCATCAAAGTTGCGCTATTGTGCTTCTCGTGTTTATTCGCGACCGTCGGCTTAGCTCAAAACCAAGCTTTTACAACGACCGCGTTCTCTTTCGCGATCAACGAAAACGAAAGCGATTTGGAAGACTTGAATACCCGAATTGAGTCCGCAATAAACGGCACGCATTTTGACAATTTCGATTTCAAGCTCGACGCACATGGTGAGACCTTACTTACCGCTACCTTTGCAAGTGGTCCTGATGTCACCCTTATGTTTAAAAACACCACTGGTTTCAATTACGAAACTCATCGGACCTTTAACTTTCTAGTACTAAGTACGCGGAAGTCAAGCGCAACTACGAACCTAATAGCCAATTCGCTCTCAATCAGCGTTAGCATCAATCCTATCGAAGAGAAACCAGAAGTACTAGAACCGTACAAAGCTGACAATGCAGAAGACCCGGGGAAAGTCTTCTACATTCAGCAGGGCTCACGCAATCCAAATGTCGGATCTCACCCGGTTGTTAGAGCGTCTTTGGTATTCCGAGACCCGGAGGGAATCCCCATTCAATTTAAAGAATGTGCGGATGACTTTAAAGTAGAGGAAATCGGCGACGAGCGTGTGACAGACGACGTAGTCGAACCAACTCGAGGCGAATTACTCATTGATGCTGCAAGTGGGTCAGGTCGTGCTCGCCATTGCTTTCCTGCACCCATTGGGCAAGCCGAACCAGACGCGAACGACGTAACGCGAGGCGGAAAAGTCGTAAACGTTACCACGCAAGGAGCAGCGCTTTGGATCACCCCGGTCACAGCGACAAAGGCTGGCACTCGTCGTGCTGTTCTAACGTTTCACGGTTGGGCAGGTACCCCTGACGTTAGTCCTATAAGCGACCCTAATCTAAAGCTCTCGCCCGTAGCCAAAATCACCGTATACGTCAAAACCGGCGTAAACAATCCCCCTAGCTTCTCGGCGGAAGGATTTAGGGTACGAATAAACGAAACAACGAGCGAAAACGAAGAACGAATCGTCGGACCACCAACAAACCTAGGATCTCCGACTGCTTGGAATGCGACAGATTTCGATGTCGAGGACAAAATCACCTACGGGCTCACCGGTGCTGTCTCGCCATCAACCTGTTCTAAAGAACCAAGTGCTGTTGCCGTTGGTCGCGGATGCGTTTGGCTAGATGCGGATGCGTTGGAAGCTGGCAACGTCAAAGTCGTCGGCAAAAACCTGGACTACGAAACCGCTCCGTTGCCAAACCGTGAGTACGTCGTCCACCTGACGGCCACGGACGGTTACGCCCCGCAGGGCTCATCCGATATAGCTCAAGTACCGATATTCATACGAATGGTGAATGTCGATGAAGGACTTGAATTCAATGGTCCACTCGATGCAATCAAGCAACTCGTACTGGGTCGCGCAGGTCGAACGGTTGACTTAAACGACTACTTTACAGACCCAGACGGATTGCTGATCAGCTATAGCGTGTTTTCAAGTGCGCCGAACATCGTGCGTGTGACAAGCAGCGGGTCGATTCTGACGGTCAGTCCTGTCACTTCGGTTGGCACCGCATTCGTCACAATCACAGCTTCCACCGCAGGCTCGAGCATCGCGAACACGCAGTCCATTCAAGTAACCGTTCGGGAAACGAACCGCGCACCTGAATTTGTAGGGTCTGTGCTTACTGTGCGTGCACCAACGGTTAGCGAGTCACAATCCGCCGACCATCTCATTCGCATTACGGGTCTTCGCTACTCCGACCCGGACGGCGACACCATTACAGCGACCGTGCTAAACAGTGCGCTTTTTGAAGCGGTTGTTGATCCAACGATAGCTGATACCAAACACACCGGCGAAATAGGGCTGAAGCTCGTTGGTAGCCTCGACTATGAGACAAACGCACAACATCTTGTTCAAGTTCAATTGAGTGACGGTTGGGACAACAGTGTGAGAGCGGTTGAAGTCATCGTAGATGTCTCGAATGTAAATGAAGCGCCACAAGTGACGAGAAATCCGCAAGGCATTCCAAGAACCATCCCAACTCAAACGACCTCGGTAGGTGGCACGCAATCCATTGACGTAGCTGAGTACTTTGTGGATCCCGATCGCGATCGATTGTTTTTCAGCGTCTCGTCAACAAATCCTGCATCTGTCACGGTGCAAGTGACGGGTCAAAGCAAGGTTGAGATCACGGGCGTACAACCGACCAATGGTCAGCTAGTCACAGTTGTGGTCACCGCTACGGATCCGTCACGACTTGAAGCGGAACTCCGATTTCAAGTGGTGGTTTCCTCAAACACGCCGCCTCGACTAGTCCAAGCGCCGGTCGCGCAGACGCTACGGACGAGCGATCCCGCGAAGGAAATTTCGTTGATTGGTTCGTTCACAGACGATGACGAAGGTGATCGCATACTGCGCTACGAGGCGTCTTCTAACGATGACTCCATTGTGCTTGCGCAAGTGTCGAACAACGGTTTGTTTGTCGTCCTCATTCCACGCGCGGAAGGCACTACAAACGTCGTCATTACCGCCTTCGATACACGCGGAGGTTCGACAGACACCTCCTTTATAGTCAATGTGCTCGGCAATACCCCGCCGCATGTGATTCAGCGCATCCCGACAGTGACCGTACGACCGAATGTATCGACAACGATCGACGTGACGCAGTACTTCAGTGACGCAGACAACGATCCACTCACCTACACCGCATCGATCGACAATCCAGCGGTAGCGACGACGACGCTCTTCAACAATCAAACACTGACGATTCAAGGTCGTACCATCGGAACTGCGGAAGTCACAGTAACGGCGACTGACCCCGATAACGAATCGATCTCCACCACATTTCTTGTGTCCGTCGAAAACGACCCGCCGACCGTGACTCGTGACATCACCGTTGACATCTCACATCGCAACGATTCGGATGTCGTAGATCTCGCTACCCACTTCAACGATGCAAACAACGATCCGTTGACGTACACCGTCACCGTGGATGATGAATCCATCGCCACCGCATCGATCCAAGGTTCTTCACTCACCGTCAACGCAGTCGCTATCGGGACGACCGACATCACGGTGACCGCCGAAGACCCATACGGCGCAACTGATTCGTCGACATTCACGGTAACCATCGTGAATCAAGGGCCAACCGTCGTGTCTGCGGTTGCTAATCAAATCAGTCACCGCGGCGGTACGCTTGAGCTCGACTTAGCACCGCACTTCCAAGATGCGGATGGCGATGCGCTGACCTTCTCGGTAGTGGTCGCTGATACGTCAATCGCGACGGCAAGCGTAAGCGGTGCTACCTTAACCATTAATGGTGTTGCACTCGGAACAACGGATGTGACGATTACTGCGGAAGACGGTTTCGACGGGAGCATCTCTTCGTTCTTCAACGTAACGATCCAGAACCGCGACCCCGAAGCAACGATGATGATCGCAGATCAAACGATGTTCCGCGCTATGCCTACCACGATCGATCTGAGTGAGTCTTTCAACGATCCTGATATGGACGCACTGACATTCGAAGTCGACGTTGCAGACGAGAACATCGTGTCGGCAATGATTGCCAAGTCGATGTTGACCATCGAAGGTGTCGGTGTCGGTGACAGTGAAGTCACCGTGACCGCGTCTGATGGTCTAGGTGGTCAAGCAGCGTCTGCCAGCTTCATGGTCACGATTGAAAACCGCGCGCCGATCGTCGCAATCGAGATTGAAGATCAAGAGGCACCTCGACAGGTCATGACCATGGTCGATCTTTCGATGGTGTTCGAGGATCCTGATGGCGATCCGTTGACGTTTGAAGCGAAAATCGCCAATGGCGCAGTCGCTACGATCGACATACAAGGTTCGACGTTGGCCGTCATTGGTCAAACCGTCAACGCCACCTTGATCACGGTCACGGCAAGCGATGAGTATGGCGGGAGTGTGTTCGATATATTCGAGATCAAGATCGTCAATCAGGCGCCTCGAGTTGCTCAAGAACCTGATGATGTCACCCTCAATCGCACGGAGATGCCAACGCTCGATATGTCGATGGTGTTCGCCGACGATGACAACGATACGTTGATGTTGATGGCTACATCGGCCACACCGGCCGTCGCTCGAGTCGACGTCAATGGTTTCAACGTCACGCTTCAGCCACTGACGCTTGGCACGACCGAGGTAACGTTAGAAGTCGCGGACCCGTACAACGAAACGGCGACAACCAGTTTCCAAGTTACGGTCGAAAACCTCGCACCGACTGTCAGCATGACATTGCCGAACGTGCGTATGGATCGCGTGGATTCGGTGGTCGTTGACGTCAGCGGCGTATTCGTTGATGAAGATGGCGACGCGATAACGATCAGTGCCGAGTCCGATGACACGAACCTACTGACGACGAGCGTTAGCGGCAACTCGCTGACATTAGATGGCGTCAATCTTGGGACGACGAACGTCACGGTGACTGCGACGGATGCCAATGGCGCAACCGTATCGACAACGTTTATCGTGACGGTTGTCAACTTGGATCCAACCGTAGCAGCAACGATCGACGCGTTCCAACTGCAGGTTGGTGGCGAGCCCGAGACCCGAGATGTCGCATCTGCATTCGGTGATGACGGACCGGAAGCGCTGGTCTTGTCGGTCACCGCGTCTGGACCAGAGGTTGCGACTGCGGCCGTGTCCGGTATGTCACTTACCGTGACACCGGTCGCACGGGGCGCGACTTCCGTTACAGTCACAGCAACGGACGCGCAAGGCCTGACAGTCGAGCAAGTCGTCTCAGTCAGTGTATCTGATTCTGAACTGAAGAACGTTGCGAACGCCACGCTCGCAAGTTTCTCCAGAGCGATACTGTCCAGCGTCTCATCAACCGTCGGTGCGCGTTTGCTCGCGGATTCGGATGGGCTTTACGCCCCATTCACATCGTTCACCCTTGATGACTTCGCGCCGAGTAACGATTTCGCGCAACCGATTGATGGATTTTCCAACGCATCGCCGTTTGCGAATCAGTCAATGCCGTGGTCGAACATCCCGTCTCCAGCACAATCAGGATACAGTCAATATAGATCGGGCGACATCGCGTCCATGCTCGGAAGAGGTTTCTCGTTGAAGTTGGCAGCCGCAGGTGATCCGACGTTCTGGAGCGTCTGGGGTGGCGCTGATCGGCAAAGCTTTGAAGCCCCGTACCACGAGGGAAGCACGAGTTCGTACTACTTCGGTGGTGACATGACCATCCGGGGTCAGTGGATGTTTGGTGTGGCGGTAGGCAGAAATGCTGGCAATAGTGACTACACCTTTGGCACCGCAACCCAGTCGATGGATCTTGCGCTCACGAGTATCTTGCCTTACGCACGGATGACTCCGAGTGACCGCACGACGATTTACGGTACGATCGGCTTTGGTAGTGGCGAAGTCGAAACATCCGTGATTGGTGCGACGAGTGACATAGCCGATCTTAAAGCGACCATTGGTTTACTCGGTGGTCGACAAATCGTGTTTACCATGATGAACGGCTTCAATCTCGCGGTCGTAGGTGACTTCGGTTTTGCGAATCTTGAGACTGATGACACGCCTGGTGGCGCAGGTAACCTCGTCGCGGAGACCAGCCGAATTCGCGGCGGCGTCGAATCATCGTTCAATCTCGCCATGGGAGCCGATGGTTCATTTGTGCCATTCATTACCGTCGGCTTTCGGTCGGATAGCGGCGATGACGAGATTTCAGACTCCGGTGTTGAAATCACCGGCGGTTTGAGGATCATGAATCCGATCTTCTCGCTTGACGCCAACTTCCGTACGCTCGCAACGTACGGTGCGGACGACTACAGCGAAAGCGGCTTCAGTGTCATGGCCGCACTCAACCCGTCGGCTGGCGCAACGGGACTCAACATCTCGATCGCGCCAAGCTGGGGTGCAAGTACGGTCAGTTCGAACGCACTTTGGCAGGATGACTTCAAGGCCAATCGCTTTCATGAGATGGCAGCGTTTGCCAACCTGAATCGTGAATCAGTGAAATGGGATTCGTACGTAGGATACGGCTTCCTTGTCCTGCACGAGCGATTCGTCTTGACGCCATTCTTGGACATTCGGACCGGATATTCGAATGATCAAGACTTCAGCATTGGCGCAAAGCTGATTCAATCCTCAAATTCGAAACAGGACTTGAATGTTGACGTCAAGATCGGTCAGGACAGCAGCATGACCGGAACCCAAGAGGAATCGGTTAAGGTAAACGCCCGTCTGAACTTCTAGCTGCATTAACGAAACGGCGCATTTGGGTACCAAGTGCGCCGTTTTTTATTTGATATCGACACGACAGCCGTCCAGCTGGCTTGGTGCACCACCCCAGTAATTCGTTCTCACTCCGTGCGGAGCGCCCCTCTCCGACTCGCGGTTACGTCGCTTGACAACACCGCATCGAACAGCCGAACATAAGACTGTCCGCGATCAAGCCTCATCGCGATAAGAGAAAATCCTCTGCGGCATAAGAGGGCGAGTCCACATTAGCCATTGTTAATCTTTGATACAACCGTGAGAATTTCGAGGAGATTCGATTTACGTGCCAAATTGCATTTTCCACGGCGACTAAAAATTCTGCTTTGAGTCCATACTCTTTAAGTTTCTTAGACCCTCGGTGTCAGGTTATGAAGCGCGTACGAAGCACAGCATGGCAAACTATTACGTTGCTAATGACCCTAGCGTTTGGGCTTCCGACGCTCGCCCAATTTGAACGCACTCAAATCAACTTCACCTGTCCCTGCACGCTTCAGAGTAGCGACGGAAATACGGCGGAAATCTCCTTCGGTCTCGCCAATAACACCAGCGCCACCGTCGACGAGCTGTACGCGACCGTTGGTATCGTGGCTAACGTCATAACGAATGACGATGAATCAACGAGTGACGACGAATCTAGCAGCAACGCGGCGTTTCTCGACACCGTCGTTCTTGAGGTCTCGATCGACCCGCAGTCAACTTCGGATTCCGCGTCCTATGAAATTGATTTAGGCGTCATACCAGAAGGCAGTTACTACTTCGAACTGCTTTTGCACAACTCCGAAACACCCGATGGCGAACAACTGCTCGATTCGGTGTGGTTCAAAGGATTGCAGGAGACGCCTGCCACCACCCTTGACCTTGAGGACGCTAACTATCTCCTCGATTCAGACGAGGATGGCGTCGCTGACCTGAACGAAGAGCACGAAGGAACTGACCCGTCAGACCCGCACAGTAAGCCCGAAGATCCAACCGTAGACGTCCTTTTCCTATTCGAAGATTTGGCGTTCGAGCACTACAACACGGATTCAAAGACCCATCTCGCGCACATCGTCCATGTGACGAACGAGATGTACGAGAAGAGTCAGAGCGTCATCAGTTTCAGGGCGGTTGGCGCGCTAGATTCATCGATTGTCCCAGAACTTTCCTCTGGCTCGCCGCTAGACGAATCACGATATCTTGAGCTGCTGAGGGAGTACCAAGCAGACCTCGTCGCGGTTTATCGAACGCGAACCAGCGGTCTATGCGGATTTGCCGTGAGTATTGGTGGGTTGCATGGAAGAGGATTCCTACATCCTGACGAACGTTTCCCTTATATCGAGATGTTTCTTGACCCGACGATCTGCTCCATTGATACGACGGCGCACGAAATTGGTCACCTGCTCGGATTGGGTCATTCATTTGAGCAGTCTTCCGTCGGCGCATTTCCTTGGTCACGCGGCCACGCGATTTTTGGTGAATTTGGGACCATCATGTCATATGCAGAAGTCGTATTTCGCGGAGTCGGTCTTGATGTTTTCTCGAATCCACATCAGGATTGCCTCGGTAAACCTTGTGGCATTGACCACACGGAGCCAAACACGGCAGGTAGCGCTGATGCAGCATTGACACTAAATCTGCTCAAATACCAGTTCGCGCAGACGTCAACGCCGGATCCTGAATTTGACTACGACGGCGATGGGTTTGGCGCCGTTGCAGACGCCTTTCCTACCGATCCTGACGAATGGGCGGACAGCGACGGCGACCAGTTCGGCAACAACATCGACGCCTTCCCGGATGATCCACTGGAGTGGGCGGATGCTGACGGTGATGGCATCGGCAACAACACGGACCCGGACATCGACAACGACGGAGTCTTGAATGTCGCCGATCCCAACCCGTTTGATCCGGAACCGAGTGAACCGCGTCTCACATCAGTCACAAGTGACGAAGAAGGGGACGAATTTGGTTACGTTGCGACCAGCATTAATGATCTAGATGGCGACGCAGTAGCAGACCTTGCTGTTTCCGCGCCTGTGGCTAGTAACGCAATAGGTGAACCTACTGGGAAGGTGTACCTCCTCTCCGTAAGCGATTTGATTGCCTCGCCATCGAACGAGACCTCCTTGCTGGGAGCAAAGTCGCTCGCTAACGTCATGTCCGCCGCTAATTCCTGGGAGCTGCACGGAATAGCTGACGAGAAACGACTTGGCGAACAGTTGATTGTTCTAGACCACGCAGATTCGGCGTCCGAACTCGTGTTTCGGAGTGATAAGTCGATCTACATGCTTGCCTTGGACACGGACGTTCTAACGTCGTTGGATAAAGCGGACGGCGCGGACGACCGTCTAATCTCCCTGGATCACTGTGCTGCGATGGACGGTTGTATACGGCTAGCAGTCGGTTCCAACCGAATTGTCACAGACATATCGCCAGTGGGTGATTTCGATGGCGACGACAGCATCGACGTTGGCGTCGTGGCTTATACGAGCGACCAAGACGATGAAATACTCGTGCATTTTCTGAGTCGAGCGAGTTTCTCCCAAGTTCCGACCGACACACAAGAGACACCTTTCACCCTCGCAGACTTATTCGATGGCGATGATGCGAGTTTCATACTAATGACGTCAGGCGTAGAGGGCATCGCGGACCTCGAACACATTGGTGGCACGCTGAGTTCTGCTACGAACGACCTGGCGTTAGGAGTAATTGGTAACGAGTCCCCCGGTCGTCTCTACGTAATAAGCGGCGAGCAACTCAAGACCATTGACGAGTACGATGCCGACGGCGATCGATACATAGACATCGACTCTCTGGTCGCCTTGAATCAAGCCTATCGCGTTACAAACCTTGAAGACCCAAACTTCGGGTTGAACATCAATGCGATGACGGATTTCGACGACGACGGACGTAATGATCTGCTCGTGTGGGGAAGTTGGGACGGAAACTACGTCTTCACGATTGGCGGAATCCGTTTTCACGATTTGAACGACATGAACCTTGACGGTTCGGTGGAGTTGCCGGAAGACGCCCACGAGGAATTTGGCACGTGGTTGTTTAATCGAATGGTTAAGCAAGCACCGATATCTTCCTCAGGGATCATCCCCGCTGCCTACTCGACGTCTTTCGATCACCTCGTCTTTACACGTTTCCGTTCGATGTTCGTCGCTGAGCTACACGATCTTGACTTCCTCGACGAGCCTTCGGGCGAAGACTTGAACGGCATCGTCAACCTTCCTATTCGTATTCGTTACCCTGGCATCTACGACCTTCGAGCGCCTTTTGGACCGCGTGGACTCATGACGCACGCGGGTGTAACGGCTCTCGGTGATCTGGACGAAGATTCGAAGACAGATTTCACGTTTTCGGTTTTCTCACAAGAGGAAGAAGGTTCGTTCAGCACGATGTACCTCGTATTCACGTCGGACCTCAGTATGTTGGATCAAGCCGATGGCGAGGTCGATCACATCGTCATGCTCCACAACAACATGGCTGACATCGATGGCGATGGCATCCCGAATCTGCACGACACCGACGATGACGGTGATGGCTTGCTTGATCTACAAGATGTATATCCGCATCTTGCACAATTCAGATTCGATGCGGATAACGATGGTTTTGCCAATGCGATCGATGCCTTTCCGCTGAATTTGGCGGAACACTCGGACATCGATTTTGACGGCATCGGTGACTCTCAAGATATGGATGCCGACGGCGACGGCATTCTCAATGAGGACGATGAATTCCCATTCGATACCGACAACGATGGGATGCCTAACCGTGAAGACCTCGACGATGACAACGATTTGGTGGTGGATAGCGAAGATGCCTTCCCTAACGATCCGACCGAAAGCTCCGATGTTGACAATGACGGGGTAGGAGACAACGCGGACGAGTTCGACGATGATCCGAATGAAGCATTCGATACCGACCGCGATGGAATCGGCAACAATGCGGATACCGATGACGATAACGACGGTTACCTTGATGCGGAAGACGTATTTCCACTAGATCCCACTGAGTGGCTCGATTCAGACGGCGATGGATTCGGTGACAACACCGATCAATTCCCGCTAGACCCGCTGGAGTGGGAAGACCTAGACGGAGACGGCTTTGGCGACAACCACGGTAGCGCGGCTTTCAACTCTTATCGATTAGTCACGGATTGGGAAATTCCAGTCGCCGGGCCGTTGGCACTTCAAGCGATGGAAACTTATCGACTTGGAGATTTCGATCGAGACGGGTTTGATGACATCGAAATCGTCAACGCTCTACCCAATGTCAGTGGTCAGCCATGGATTCTGTTGTCGGGTGCCGATCTCGAATCTCTGGACAACAACGACGGCCAAGTCGACAAAACCATTGACCTGAGTCAGGTCCATCAAGGTCAATCCAGCTGGCGTTTTGTCAATGCTCGCGTGGGTTTCGATTTTCCGAAACTTAGTAGTGGTAGCGTCGGCGATCTAAATGGCGACGGGATTCAAGACCTTGTCTTATCCAATCCGCTCTCGTACGACCTTTCGGGGGCTATGACCATCGTTTACGGGGGAAATTGGGCGGAAATAGACGAAGTAGATGGTGACCTCGACGGCCAAATAAACTTGCATAACTGCGTTCAGTCCAAGTTTTGTACGCGAATCCGCAGCGATAACACCGCACATGGGTTCGGTTTATTGAGCGCACCACTCGCAAACATCTTTGGCGATGACGAGCTGTCCCTTGCTGTCGGTTCCGTCTCCGGGCAGTCGCGGCGATTTAATCGAAGTGGCGTCGGCTCTTCTTTTCTTTTATCTCATGCAGCAATCGCGGCATCGGTGTCGACCAGTCCAGATGGGAATGTGACGCTCAACGAAATCACACAAGCAGAAAATACCTACACCTTCTACCCCGAGTTTGATTCGTTCTTCCCGTCCGAAACCTTGATGTTCGTGGGTCGTTTACCCGATCTGGACCAGGATAGTGTCGATGAAGTGATAATGATTACACCATCGAGTCAAACGACGCGCATCTACGTACTTGCGTCAGGTGACTTCGAAGGGATGGATAGGGCGGACTTTACGGTCGATGGCAAGATCAATCTAGCCACTTCGTATCGATTCCCGAATTCCTTCCGCATCGACGATTTTCAGCTCTTCCAAGCCAATTTGTTCCCGTCGACGGTTCAAGAATCAATGAACCGCGAATTGCGAAGTTCCTTCCTACCTCTACTCGATCTCGGGACGTCGCAACAGTCGTATCTCGTAGATCTTCGGAATTTGGCGGAGCACGATAGCGCGGACGGTGAGCGTGACGGCGTCGTAACGCGTTTCGATACGAGCGTACAACACACGTGGACCTTCCCTAACTTGGGTTATTTGAGCGTATGCAAAGCAGACGACGCTACTACTCGCGTACAGGTGGTTGGGTCTCTTTCCGCGGTCGGGGAGTCGATATCTACTTCGAATCCGCTTGAGCTACTCGTCTTCGACACCGACAAATTGGCAGCGCTCGATGCGGCGGACAGCTCATCAGACGGAAGTGTTGAGCTCGACACGGCTCTCATGCAAGACACTGCCGAAATCTGGCAGCTATCGTTTGGACAGTTGACGACGAATACGTTGCTTGCTTACGTTAGCTGTGCGGGTGATTTTGACGCCGATGGTCACGAAGATATCTTGGTCTCTCTAACCCAATTCGATGGTCAACGATCGCGGGCACATGTCATCCTTTTCGCCTATTCCGACCTTGTCGCGATCGATCGGTTAGACGGGAACGAGGACTTGCGCGTCGACCTCTCCCTACTTTGGCCGAATGGTTGAGGCTGAACTAGCCTATACATGTCTCATTTGCTCGTTCCAAGCATACGACGCAACGATGTTCCGCTTTGGCGCATTGCCGCAGGTGAAACTAACGCTGGCTGACAGGTGGTACTAACGTGCTGCATGTGGTCATTCGGAAGATCGGGACATCAACGCGTCCAAGAATATTTTGCTTGAGGGTTAACGAGCTCTCAGCTCGGGTGGGGAGATCCCCGACGCGTGAGTAGTAGGTAGAGCAAACGCATCCAGTGGGAAGCCGTCCGCGCAGAACGGTAGATTCGGATCGTCAAATCTATAGTTCCCTCTGTTTGTCATGATCTAGGTGGAATGCGGGATTTCATGACTTGAATCCGACGCTCAACGATTACTCGCGATCTTTAGCTACCGGACAATCCTTCTCCTAGCTATCCCCAAAAACCGCTTGTCGATAGTAGGGCTGCAAAATCGCGAAGCCGCGACAGTTCTTCTGACTAAATCGGGATCCACATCAATCAGTATTTTGTGTAGTATTCAAATCCATTCGTAACAGAGGTAGCAACTAGCTGCTACCACTATAGCTATACGATTCGTAAGAATTAAGACGCTTAACGACAAACTGAGCACATACGTGCAACTTGCAGAGTCCGGCGAAACGATATTCATTACAGATCGAGATCGCGTAGTCGCCGAGCTTGGTCCAATCGACCGCACACGGACATCGCTTCCTTCTAATGCGTTTCTAGCTGACTAAGTTCGGTCTGGTTTGATGACACCACCGTTGATGCCAGCAACGACACCGCCACCAAAACCTCCTCCGGTCGGAAGTTTCGATGAAATCATGCGGGAGCTAGATGAAATTAGAGGGGATCGGTGATCCTCCTAGATATCTAAATTCAACGAAACCACGGACGCGCGTCAGTTCGGCAAATCGCGGATGATCTCAGCGCAAAGTGCTTAGGCATGTGTTCGCGTTAGGATGCAATGTTCGTGACAACACTTCCGTATTTAGGTGTCGTCTTGGTGTTTGGTGTCTGGCAGGATACGACGCACTGGATTTCCCTCGGCGCATAGTGCATAGATCGCGCTCGTGTTCTGTCGGACCGTTTGGAACAGGTGACACGCCACGATGTTAACTTGATCAATCGTGAACATCAGCAATACCGCCAAAGTAATGCTTGCCCAAAACCGATGGTTGCCGCAGCCTTATTTATGTGCGAAGAAAAGGTCTCGTTCGCGTATCAGCGACTTGAGGACTTCCGCGTCGATCCGCCAGAGTGCCTGCTACGATGTCTTACGGCGTTGCACATGAAGACGCCCGTAATAACCCGTCATTCCTCGGCATTTAAACCCTACAAACTCCCGTGATGCGAATCTAGTTTTGGACCCTCAAGAAGCTCAAATTTCACATCCATAGACCTCTTGATGTTACATAAAATCAATCGCGATAACTTCTTAGGAATGTCTTCTTGAGCAAGCAGTTATTCGCGATCATCCTTGATCCTACCAGCGCCAACCTCGAGAGTCCAGTTGGTGACCTAGTTCGACAGCAATTCCCTGACGGTAAGCATCGGCGACATACAGATAACTTGTACCTAGTCCTGGAGGAAGAAGGGGTGTTAACGTCTGAGGTTGCGGCGAAGGTTGGACTTGACTCAAATGGCGGAAAATCGAAATCGGTCGCGACGGGAGTTGTACTTAAACTAGATTACGGCTACGCGGGTTTGGCCGAACCTTCGACATGGGAGTGGCTACGTACCGCGTGGGAATTGGCGGAAGGATAGTTAGATTGTCGGACTCATCGGACCAGGAGAGTACCAATCGGGCTGAGATTCACAAGATAGTTCCATCCCCACCAAATGACTCGCGAAAGCGACGCACGGTGACCTCTGGCAATCAACCGCCTGGCCCGCCTGGCAAATGGTTCGACAATTGGGGACCTGCCTTATTAGTATTGCTGACAAACATCATCGTCATGGCTGTGACTGCCGCATACGCGATAGGAGCGTTCTCAGAGCGAATCGATAGTGTAGAAGACGACATAGCTGAATTAAAGTCAACGACCGAGTCCATTCAGGAGGAAATCGGGAAAATCAATGAGAATTACGTTCGACTGGACGTACGATTGGAAGGACTGGAACGGAACGTAGATAGGTTAACCGCGGCGGTCGACGCCTTGAATGAAACGATCATTCGCCTGATGATCGAAGTAGAACAGAATGAGGCTACAAAATGACGATACAAAGAGTGCAAATCAACGGCGACTGGAAACAGATTGCAGCTGATGCAGGTGACGAGGTTACTTATGTCCAAGTCGTAGACTCGGCCGAATTACCAGCGGGACGCAACCAAGTGTTCCGTGTGGAATACACAAGCGCTGTTGGGCCTGGCGGCGTACTGATTGATGGGATACTCCGCGAAGGAGGGCGCGTAAAAATTCGAGATGAAATCACTAAGTTCACTATCACGCCCTCTACGCAGACATAGTCCAGATCTTCAGAGACTCATTGATGAAGGGCTCTGCCTCACGTTTCGCGAACCACCGGAATGGCTAGTCCGCGTCTCCGACTGGCTCAGAACTGCCGTCAACCCCATGTACTGGCATAACCCGTCCGAATGGATCACCGTCAAAGGTATACCGTACGTGCGAAACATTAATCACAGGACACCCGTCGAGATTGCTCGAGGCGACTTAGCGGTACCGTTGTGGATCGAGATGGATGCCTCTATAAGACCGAAGGAGCATTGGGCACTGTGGCATGGTGACCCTCCATGCTTTTCCACTGGCGAACAACGGCGAGAGATTCTTGCGCCGGGATTGGAACCGCACGGAGACGTGATGCTGTTATCTCAGAAACCTCCGCCCGACGGTCTGCATCTTGACCATCACGACAAGATTTTGACCTATGTTTCCTACATCGAACCACAGGCGCAGAAGCTCGACTCGAAGGTGTCGGCGTTAGGTCATCAATCGTGTCGTCAATGAATCATGACCCAGCTGACAAGCTCTCTTGCGAGAGAGTTGCAATTGTCGGCGTTGGCGGCACAGGTTCTCACATCCTAGACTTCATAAGTCGGATGCCTGTTAAAGAGATTCACCTGTTTGATGGGGACGTGTTTTTACGGAAGAACGTTAGTCGAACTCCCGGAGTGGTCGAAGTCTTAGAAGACTACAACGAGATTCATAACAAAGCAGAACTCTACGCAGCGCACTACAGGAGCTTGCACCCCAATATTCAAGCGACTGGGGCATACATTGATGACACAAACGTGGAACAGCTAGCCCGATACACGACAGTCTTTCTTTCCGTCGACGGCGGTAGGATTAAGCGTCGAATCCTAGAGGTGTGCAAAGAACGCGAAATCGTCTTGGTCAATGTTGGTATGGGTGTGCTCAAAGGTCATGACGACCAGCTCACTGGTCTCGTTGGCGTTACGCTGTGCCTGCCAAATGCTCACGACCACGTCAACCGCTGTTTTGGTCTCGAAGACCCGCCGCAATTGGACGATAACCACCAAACTATCGAACTGAATGCACTAAACGCAGCGCTCGCGGTGATTCGGTGGAAAAAACTCTTAGGAATCTATGCTGATGACTCGCACAAGTTAGACATGTGTTACTCGATCGCCAACAACACGATCTACAATGAGTTCGCGGATTCCTAACTCACAGGCGATTCACACCATACAACCCGATTCTCAATGATATAGTAGTGTGACCTACACCATTGATGTGGGTTTCCGATCGAGGGTTCCAATGTCACATGGACGCCATCAAACAGCATAACCCACCCCTCAGGATGCACACTAGTAGTAACAGTCTCACCGCAGCCACACGGACATAAGTGGCGTAGAGTCCGGGCAGTTGCGTTGATATAGAGCTTACCGGATTCCAGTTCATCCGGTATATGCTTTACCCAAACAGGAATGATCTCTCCAATTGGCGAGTAAGTTCGCTCAACGCGACGATGGTTAGTACGCGACTCCCGATCGCCTAATCTTCTTAGCGACCGTCGACTCCCTCTCTTGCCCAACCATCCAACCCGATGTCGGTTTTTCATAGTTATCGCGTGCTCAAAAGAACGTACTTTGGATCGCTCGCGTATCTAGCAAGTGAAGAGAGAGAATCATCACAACATACGTCAATTTGAACTCGTGCCTGAGTACCAGCTGCACCTCGAAAAAGTCGCAAACTAGCACTGGATCATTCAAACCTATCGATGACTTCTCAACTCGAAGAGTGTTGATTTATACCGAATGTGCAATATGGGCGAACTATTTTGCATGTAATCGAGTGTCTGATGTCCGCGAGCGAAGGCTATTCAAAGTTATGTCAAGTGTTTTCTGCAAATTCCGTTTGGGGTGGTTGTGCTGACCCACCTGTAGGTGGCTCAGCGCGAGTCGGCCATGTGTGTCGATCATGCCGCCTCCTGTAATTTCAAGTCTTGTTGTTGTGCGTCTTTGTCGAATCCGATCGCACCGCTGAGATAGTGTTTGCCCGTCACCCGCTGCTCGTGTGTCCCCGCCGAGGACGCACGAATAAGCCGTAGCCACGTCGCCTCGTTCAGGAAGGTGCGCACCACGCGGGTCCGTCAGCGGATCTCCTCATTGAATCGTTCGACCATGTTCGTCGGTTACATCCGTAAGCGATAGGCGCAGGGGAGACGGCAGACTGAAAGTGTCTCTTCCACGTATTCCTTGACCCAAGTCGCCAGCTTCCCGCAGCCCGATTCCATAGCCCTCCGTGTCGATCCCGATAGTGACCTGCAGTGCACGGGTCCGGACTGTTTCCTCTTCACGCACTTTCTCGTTGCGTACATCCAGAATTCTTGTAGTATTCAAATCCGTTTTAGATAACGATAGCAACTAGCTGTTACGAATATAGCGATGCAGTCCGTAGGAATCAAGACGCTTAACAACAAACTGAGCGCATACGTGCAACTAGCAGCGTCTGGCGAAACGATATTGATTACAAATCGAGATCGCGTAGTCGCCGAGCTCGGTCCAATAGACAGCACAAGGACATCCGTTCCATCCGATGCGTTTCTAGCTGACTTAGTTCGGTCCGGTGCAATGACACCACCGTTGATGCCAGCAACGGCACCGCCACCAAAACCTCCTCCGGTCGGAAGTTTCGATGAAATCATGCAGGAGCTAGATGAAAGTAGAGAGGATCGGTGATCTACCTAGATACCTCTGTCGTACTAGCGTATCTTTTTGCTGAGAACCGACAAAACGGGATTGATACGGAAGAGCGCGTTTAATCCGGACATTTCCCGTAAATCCTAGCATCAAGGACCTGGAGAAAGTTTCTGCGACGTTGTGTCGTCGACTGACATGCGAACGATCCAGCATACAGTTACACTCGACTATTACGATGGTCCAATAGTGTTCGAGGGTCGTGACCGCATCGGCGGCATCTACATTGCGGTTGCAGGTCCTGATCATGGAATCAATCCAGTCTACGCTGTCGTCGGGGTTTCACCTGAGAACCTCTATGACTTCCGTAACGGGAAGGTGGATCTTCGAACACTTATGCTCAAAGCAGGGTCGGAGGAGTGGTTCCTTGCCTCACCGAACGATTCAACAGAGGAATTCAGTCTGGAGCCTCAATTTAGCGAACTAGACGCAAGCGAATATCTACCCGGGAGTGGCTACAAGCTCGATTCAGGTATTAGCAGCGACGTTGCAGTGCTGGATGCCGCTCAGCGACGGCAGAGCCTTGTCATCGAATTAAAAGTGGAACCACCAGAATCCGAGAACGATCACCGAATCCAACTCGCTAGCCTCGTGCAGCTGCTCGATTTAACAAGGAAGTTAGTCAGTCATGCCTGCAAGGCGGCGCGAATTGAGGCGAATACGATCCGAAACTCCAAAACGCGCTCTGTTAAGGCTCCCGCGCTAGACGTGGTGGTTCCTACTTTGCCGGGTTCGTTCTGCATGCTGCTCGAGGAGCGAAGTGAAGGACAGAACTCGGAAGAGAACGAGCTTGCCCAAGGCTTGCGGCGCATCGATTCCCTGTTTGATCATTTCGGAACTCGGAACGTTAAGCTAACGGAACAGCACTTTAGACTTGTAGACCAGCACCTCGCTACGACATACATGAAGCTGCTGAATTTCCTTAAGCAAGGGAAAGTTGGGTTCCTCTACACGTGGGCGGAGCCTAACTTTTCACGGACACATCAACGTTCAATTGCTGCGGCGCAGGCGATTCGACTATCGAATTCAATTGCAGACTTACGCAAACGTGAGTTCGAGGAAGTAATGCTGCAAGGGCAGCTCGTGAAAGCGGACCTTAAAACTGGTTCCTGGTGTTTGGAATTCGGAAAGGAACTCTATCGAGGTAAACTCGCGGTCGATCCTTCGATTCTCGATGGACTCACAGTGGGGAACAGATACACGTTCACGTGCAGAGAGGAAATTGAGACGGTTGGTGCGACCGATAGAGAACTTAAAGCACGATATCTCTTAGATGTTTCATCAACATAGACCATGGAAATAAATAGGTGGTGTTTGGGAGTACGTGAATTTTTCCATTTAAACCTAAATTTCGCAATTCCTCATCTGAGCTTCGCTTAATGAAGTCCCAATGACTCCTCAAGTTCATCTCTAGATTGATCTTCAGATCGAAGCGAAGGGACTATCAACCCGGAAAGAGGTGGAGTTGGACGCATGAGATTAGGGTTAGCTCAACCGGCGACTGTGCGCGTTTGGATGCCGGTGATAGTGGCGATCGGATGATTGGCTAAGCAGGCCCACAACCAAATTTTGCAGTGGCGACTTCATGACTCCTGTTCAGGAGTGAGACCAGACCTGCGAAGTATCTCGGTGCCATGTCCTATCTGACCCGGAGGTTTGGGTGTTGCATAAAACCTAGGAGAATTTAGGAGAAACATGACGTGGCCATGTCTATTCCCAGAGATGACGTTCGTATGTCTAATCATTCAGATCGAAGAGATTTAGCAGCTCCTGACGAGTTAACCTTGTTGAAAGATCAATCGATATGTCGTCCACGAGCTCGTCAAATAACGCTCGTTTACGCTCAAGGATCTGATCAATGCGCTGCTCGATGGTGTTCTCGCAACAGTACTTGAACACATTAACTTTGCCGGTTTGTCCCATGCGATGGGTTCGATCTTCGGCTTGGCGTTCTATAGCCGGGTTCCACCATCTGTCCAAGTGGAAAACGTAGGACGCAACCTGTAAATTGAGTCCTAATCCACCCGCTCGTAGCGAGAGTATCAATACCTTGCTCGACGAGTCAGTCTGAAACTGACTGATGATCTCCCTGCGACGATCCATCGCCATGTCGCCTGTAAGTAGAAGTGGCTTAAACCGATTTAGATAAGTTGCCGCTGCTCGTACACCTGAGCTCTCGCTCGTGTATTGGGAGAACACGAGCGCTTTATATCCGCGAGCAGTCAACTCGTCGAGCCGTTCATCGATATCTTCGAGTTTGCTTGATGCCCTAGTTCGCGGATCTACATTGCAGATTTGCTTTAAGCGTGTGATTAATTCCAACACATGCGTGACGGCGACTTCAGACCCGAGAGATTTCAGATAAACAATCCCTTCGAGCTCGGCTTTGTCGTAGCTAATCCGTTGACTAGGAGTCAGCCCAACAGCCAATTTAGTCTCTAACTTGGGCGGGAGATCGCTTAGCACGTCAGTCTTCTTGCGGCGCAGCTGCAATTCACGATGGCGTTCAGCCAGTTCGAGTCCAGGCTTAAATCGGCGATCAGGCTCGGCGGGATCGTAATCGACAAACTCCATGATCGACGCAAGGTCTTCCTCATCGTTTTCGATCGGCGTACCCGTTAACGCCCATGATCGCTTCCGAGCAAGGCGCTTTGCGGCATCGCTTGTGCGATTGCGATTCTTGATGCGTTGTGCTTCGTCAAGCACAACCACGTCCCAGACTCGTTTTTCGCTCCGCAGGCGTTCTAACTGGGCCGCGTCAGAACGTAAGGAATCGTAGCTGACGAACGTGATATCGCTGGTCGCACGCCATTGCCACGCTCGATCATGCGCGGAGCCGCGGATCACGATGGCCGTGAGTTCAGGAGCCCACCGCGTCAATTCACTCCGCCACTGGTCTAACAATCCAGCCGGGGCAACGACAAGTGCTGCGTGGATCGCTCTGCGTGCGACCAGAATCCGCAACGCGACGATTGCTTGAACGGTCTTGCCGAGACCCATATCATCGGCCAGTAGCAATCGATCCAGCTCGATGAGCGCTCGAACACCATCCCGTTGAAAAGGCATAAGGTCGCGCCACCAATCCACCACCGGTTCACGCCGACCTCGCGTGCCGAGCGCCACGCGGGTTGCCAGGATGGACCAGAGTCGTTCGGTCAAGCTGCCTTCGCGCTCCTGTGGATCGAATTCTGAGCCTAAGTGTGAGCCTCGTTTGTCGTTCGTAGATGAGGTTTTCTCAGGCGTCTCCGGATCCGGTAGATTCAAAATCATCCACAAGCCTGAGTGTTCGACGAGGCTCTGTATATGCAGGTCTTCGAAAGCGACGGCAAGCGCTTTCGATACGCGAATCAGTGGCTCGAAAGGGCGATCTTGCTGGGCGAGTGAAGACGCTATCGCGGTTGGCAGGCCGTCCCCTTCCGCCAGTTCGTTTAGGAATGGGGTCAAATTCAGGTCGTCAAACGCGTCATCCTGTGACGGCAGACGCACCACTTCCATTGCGGCTGCTGGCATGCGAATGAGTGAATGAGATACCCGAATAGCGCGGTTTAAAACGGACGGCGTTTCTTCCAGCAGGCCGATGAGCGTGGCTTCCTCGGATACGGTGGACTCAATGAGCGCACAGACCAGCGACGCTATCTCCCTTTCATCGTCACCATTTCGCAACGATGTGTGACCAAACCCGAATCCAACCGGTTCACACCGCTCTGTGGTGACAAACACACCAACCCGTGCGCCTGCATCGTTCAGTTCACGCACGACGCGTAACCAACCAATGGTTTGGATCGGAGCTTGGTTATCCATGCGGTGGGACCAAATCCAACATTCGAACTAAATGGATCTCTGGTTTGCGCTACTCGGTATCGTCTGACGAAGGCTTCTCAAAATAAGTGTCTTCATCGTAGCTCGGATCATATCGTTCTACGGCGATGTTAGGCTTGTAGGAGGGATTAAGCCGCCGTAAATCCCACTCATTGATGGCTGAGCGGACCTTGTACCGCATTCGATTTCGGAACCCCGCTCCGCCGGTAGACTCGATGCGTGGCGCTTCCCAGTCGTATGCCCTGCTGTATACAGTGCGCAGAATTTCAATCGTCGCGTTCACGTCAGCGTCATCCGGTCGCGCAAGCGGCAAGCATTGGCGTTCGAGCAATTGCATCCCTTCCTCTGCATGTTCTGCGAGATGGGCATGTCGTGGGGATTGCTCGAGGCGAGGACGCGCATAGTCCCGATCCTTCTTTGGGCCGTCTGGACTGATGATCGCGGTCGCAAAGTCTTCCGTGACAGCCCCTACGGTGATGATGCCAGGATAGTTTTCATGCGGAATCCCGCCCATCCACCGAGTTATCTCCGCGTACGAACGGCCTCGCTGCAGAACGGAGTACGACCCGATCAACTCGATCTCGTCGAGCAGCACCACCCAACCTCGGAAACCTGCCGCTTTGATGAGTTCTACCGCGAATCTAAGACGCTGCGGCGGAAGTTCTGAGACCCTTGGTGCACGAAATCGATAGGTTTGTGTTTCTCCCATCTGGCGCAGACCTTTTCGTACCTTGGCGACATGGATCTTCTCGCCTGCCCAAAATGATGTAATGTCCGCGCTTAGCGCGAAATCCAACGCTTCCTGATAGATTCTTAATGTTGCCGGAAAAATGAGGTTCGAAAGACCTTGTGCGGCATGCCGTTCAGACCAACTTGAAAAATCCTGCAAAACGCCAGCATCGCTCGAAACACGCAACGCGAGCTCCTCGATGAATCGTCCCTTCCTGTTAGGAATTTGACCATTTTCCATCGCGGATGAGAACACTTTGCCAAGATCGTACAGAGGAGTCTCTTTGCTCACAGCGATCCGACTGCACACGAAGCCACGAGAAAGCGCAATTTGCTCCAAGTACGCCAAAAGGTGCGATTTGCCCGTACCAAAATCGCCCGACACGAGCATGCCTTTATTACGGGTGTTGCCACCACCGTTTTCCACTTCTGACAGCATGGCGTCAAAGCGTTCCTCAACGGCAGGTTGCTCGCAGCCGAGCGTCTTCACGGCAGCGCGATTAGGGACGCCATTCCGCAGTGCTTCAATAGCCTGGCGAGCGGTCAACTTGTCAACCATCTTCACAGCCACATGATTCGAGCTATTAAGTAAGGCGAACGAGTGCGGCGACAGGATTTACCACATCCTTGTCGTAAACGTCGTTCATGACGCGTGTCCGCAGTGCGGCATAGAGTCCCCAACCGCGGTTCGAGTGCTCATCAATGAACGACTCGTCGGGTGCTACAACCAGCAATGCACCGGATAAATGATCAATATCGTCGATACACTCCCGCAACACTTCGTAGTGATCCACAGTCATGGCTTTGGTGTAGTACGACAAGCCATCGCGGGGATTCTTGGATAATGCGATTCGCGCATCGTCGAGGTAGATGATTGTGCCACTGCGACCGGCTTCTCGAATCCAATAGAGCGTGGACTCAAGAAAGTATCGAGCGGTAGTACGATTGATCGGGCTATAGACCTCAAAAGAACGCACGCTACTGATGCGGGTGTTCTCACCGGACAACCAGTCAATCAGTGGCTGCCCACTGTACTCAATCGAGTCTTTGACCTGTTCCTCGAACTGACAAAGCCACGTCATCGCAATCCTGAACGCGTGCATCATGTACGGATCTTTGAACACACCTTCTTGCAGGAACCGGCGCGATTGATTGCGGACATATGCCCGGTCCAACTCGTTCACGCGTGCGACCGCTCCGAGCACGTCCTTCTCCTTCGTTGGGTCAATGCCGACGACGTCAAACTCGTTTTCTTCAAATAGACGCAGGAAGCGACGACGTGCGAGCAATCGCCAATCGATCTGTTTCGCGAGACCGAAGAAGATCTGTTGTGGTAGATGAACACGACACGTCGCCGCGTCCAAATGAATGAACTGGTAGTCTAATTCGGCTGCTCTGGTTTCTAACGAACTACAAAGTGTCTGGCTGTTCTGTGTAGCCGTAACCGCAAACTTGACGGCCGCACCACCTTCCTTGATGAATGTCGTGAGGTATTCTCGATCGAGATGTTCCAACCAATCGAACACGGACAGCCCATCATTCATACGCTTTGCTCGCGAAAACGAACGCCATAGAAATCAACACTGTCACCGTCTGGACCGACAAACGAAAAGAGATCGCTTTTCCGCATCCTTGTGCCTGTGGAAGCGGGGAACGAGACCCTTGCGCCATTACGCGTCGTTTGTGGTCCATCCGAATCTAGGATATACAAGTCCCGCGCGAAATCGCTACGGTCATATTCACGCGAAGCGCCAGGCAACGATGTCATCAATTTATAGATCCTCGCTAACGGCACGACTGGACTAACATGCACTTCGAATTCAGCCTTTGTTCGGTGTAGCTCAGCGATATCGGTGTATACGTTATAAACGGCTTCAAGGAAACGCTGCGACGAAAACCCGCTGGCTTTCTGTTGGTTCTTTTGAAGTAGCTTAACGAGGTAAGATGGTCTGACCGTCGATACTTTTTTGCGGTCGACGCGCACTGCGCGATCGCCTGCGAGGATCCGAACTATCGAGGGATATGAGACTAGGAGTCCATCACGTTCCGACAATTTCAGTCCAACCTCGGTTGCGGCCACTTTAAGCCTCTCGAGATACTGCTCTTCGAAAAACTGTTTCTCTTCGTCGCTAGTCAACGACCATGACGACATTGCCGTATTGATGTCCTGAACTAGGAGATCCGCAGAATCCCGCAATCTTTCTTGTATGCGTCTAATGGCAGCGATATTACCGGTTTGCGCAGCCTTGACCAATGCTCTACTTTGCGAAACGACTGCCGCTGCGGATTTACGTGCTGTTTCGGCCGCGTTTTCTGTGACGACGAAAGCTTGCTCTAATCTGTCCAAGACTATCGATTCCGGCCTGCCAAAACGCGCTGCATTATAGGTTGCTTAAGGCAATTCAAAATCCCCGCTTAGGCTTGATTTTGAAGGCTAATCCTAGCGCTCGACTGTACCTGACCACGATATCGTGCATGCATCTGGTGTATTTTTGAGGCGCGGTCGCCGCGTTGGCGACTCAAACCGCGTTGATGCGGCCTAGTTGACGTGAAAACGGGCTTTTTGCACGCCTGCGGTGCGTGCACGGTCGCCGCCACGCCCGTCCGGGCATGGCATCGTGTCATCCGGGCGCAGTCGCCCACCAGGCATCGTAAACATGGCAGGCATGGACCAGCCAGTGCATGCGCCGGCGGCGTACACGCTTGGTGAATTGCAAGGTGAAGCGGCGACCCGAATGGGTCAACCACCCGACGGTGCACACCACGTCACGAATCAACGGGCGCAAGCTCCCTTCTCGCGCCGTGGCCGGCAACATCTCATATTGCATGAACGTGAGCAGTTGCTGTGCCAGCAGACCACACAGGTAATACAGTTGATTGCCTTCGAAACTCGACGTCGGCGGATGGTGCAGGTCCATCTCGATCAACGGGCCCTTGAAGCCGTTCTCGCACCCTTGTTTCGAGCGATGCCGCCGCACCACCTCGGCGCCGGGCAACGCATCGTTCGACGTCACGATCACCGTGCGACCGGGAAACAACGCGCGTTGCCCAGCGTCATCCTGCCACTTGCGCACGACGACATAGCGCATCGGACGATGCCAGCCGCTCGGCCGATACCAGAAGTCGGCGACTTCCTCGTGGTCGTTGAGCGCCGTCCAGATCGCCGTCGACGACAGGTGGCGCAAGGCCGCCTGCTTCTTCTGCTTGTGGGTGACCGAGATCGACCAGTCCCACTTGCGCGCATCCAACGCCTTGACCAACTCGCCGCGGTAATAGGCGTTGTCCATCAACACCCAGACCGGCGTCCCGTCCGGGATTGCCGGATCGATGTCTTCGGTCAGTTGCGTCTGCCAGTCGCCCACCGCGTCCTCGTGACCCGGCGCCAGGTGTCCGCCGATCTGCAACGGACCTAGAAATGCGCCACGTACCCAATACTGGTCCGTTTCGCCGTAAGTCTGCGCCGCTTCCTTAAAGTGCTTGCCATGCACCTCAATGGCCGTGCCGTCCCAGAACAAGGGCACGTATCCGTGCTTCTCAACCGCCGCGTCGATCACCGTCGGCACGATCCGTGTTGCAACGATCCGACTCATCGCCTGCAACGATGCCACATGCTGGGGCTTGATCCTCGCCAGCCATTCGCCCATGCGCCGACTGCCAGACGCCCGATCCAACCCCAACGCCCGGCGCGCGACGGTGTCCTCGCGCAAATCGTCAAGATCGCATAACTTGCCGCGTCCCGACGTCAGGCAGCCAAGCAGCGCCATCAGGTTCTCCTGATCGCTCGCGCCACGATCACGCCGCTTGCAGGGATCAAAACCATCCAGCAGCTTCAGCAACCCCAAGCGATGGGCCGCTCGCGCGACGAAGGCCAGACCCGCCACCGGCGTCAACTGCTCGTCGGTGAAGTCCCAGGCCAAATTTCGATGGGCTCGTTGTATGCTTCTCATGTGCGCGCCTCTCGGGTGATTTTCTAACAAGCAGGCAGTAAACCTGTAAACTGCCTAAAGTGCGCGTTTTTCTTAGCGAACGTGATGTACGTTCCCCGCGCTCGTCAGCCACTACCAAATTAAGCGGGGATTAGAGGCTGTTGAAAAAGTCCTAAAACTGTCTTGAAATGCGACACATACTTAAAAATAATGCAAATATATCAATAAGATAGAATTCAGGTCAATTGCCTAAATTGAGAATATCAACAGCCTCACTAGGGTATAGTAAGACATCCACTTGGGTACACTGCTATCCGACAAACGTTCTATCAAATACCGCTTTGTTTACCGTCATCGACGCAACCCAAGAACTGAAAACGGGTTCCGAATACGAAGACGCATTTCAACGATCAATATATAATACTATACTGTTTTACAGTTAAATAAGAGATTTCAGTTGAGTTCGGCTTCGGTCCATTGGCCAGAGTGGCTTCAAGAACTCCGCAGAACCGAAATAGTGCGTCCAGTTCTTGAAGACACGCGCTCACGAGACGGCAGTCTCCTAGGTCTCAGCATTGGTGCCGCCCGTGCGATCATCAGGTACGGACAAGCTGACTTCGATGCGTCTCAAGGAGCCCACTCGTCAGATGACTTAGCCTTGCTTTACGCGTACTGTAATCAAAAATTGCATCTCGAAGAGCTTGTGGCGGCATTTAGCCAGATTTTTGGCTCGGAAAAGCCGGACGATCCGATCGTTCTCGATATCGGATGTGGACCATTTAGCGGCGGACTGGCGCTCTTGGCAACTTTAGGCGATATGCCTCGATTCGATTACATCGGCATCGACCGTTCGAAGTCCATGCGAAATCTCGGAGAGAGACTCGCAGCATCAGCTTTAAACCCAGGTATCGTCAAACGGCATTGGTATTCAGACACTTCTACAGTAGTGTGGGCTCAGCCGCGAAGTTGGCGCGATGTAATCGTCGTGATCTCGTACTTATTTGCAAGCCCTACACTGGACGCGGACCGTCTACACACTGATCTTGTGCAACTTATAAAACAACTCGGTCAAGGTCTAGTAACACTGCTATACATAAACTCAATTAGTGACGCTGCGAACGCTAAATTTCAGTTATTTCGAGAGAAACTTGAGGATGCGGATTTCGAAACGCGAGTTTCGGAGCAAATTGGCAAGATTCAACGACTCAATGCTGCGGGACCACATACACTCAAATACTCCCTACTCCGCCTCGCACCACGCTACACGCTGCAAGTTCAATAACCCCAATGCAGCTGCCCACATATTCGGAAATTGCTGGAGATCCAAAGCAACTTTTCGTCTACGAGACACCTGCGAACGAGTCACTGTTTGTTGCTGGCCCACCTGGCAGCGGCAAAACTGTTCTCGCAATATCACGTGCACGCACAGCCGCTAACCAAGGGCAAGCTGTTGTCATCGTTACGTTTAGCCGAATGCTACGTCGCCTCGTAACCACCTCGACGACCGATCAACCCGTCGAAACAAGCACGATGCATCAATTCGTTACTCAACATTACAGAAAACAAGCGGGTGGCACACCACCAAAGGTCAAAGGCGATCAATACTCATTTGCATGGGACACCATGTTCGAGAAGCTCGACAGCAAAGGTGTAAAACCTTCCGATCTACATGTAATAGTTGATGAAGGACAAGATTTACCGGCTGGATTTTTCCGTTATCTCCGCGACTACGTCGCATCCTCGATCACAGTATTTGCAGACGAGTACCAAGCGATCGAAGAGAACTTCTCAACATTGAGCACAATTAAGCAAGCCGCAGGTCTCGAGGACCCCGTTTTATTGCGATTTAATCATCGTAATACGCCCGAGATCGCTGATGTTGCGCAACATTTTCACGCTGGCAATTTACCTACTCCCGACGTGATTCGCGATTCGATTGGCGAAATCCCACAACTTCTCGCGCATTCACAAGCGAAGTCCATTGAAATGATTGCGAACTGGTACCAAACTCGTGGACAACGTATCGGCGTGTCCGTAGTGAGAAACGCCACCGGTCAAACTTTATTTAACGGGCTTAAAGATCGCCTTGGTGCGCAACGAGTGCAGATTTACAAACATAATCTAAGAAGCGAAGACGACATTGACCTGGAGCGACCCGGTATTACCATTCTTAATGTAAGGTCGATAAAAGGTCAAGAATTCGAGACCATGTTCATCACGGAGCTTGACAAGCTTCTATTAGAAATGAGTGAGGTGAATCGCCGCGAGATGTTCATGTTGTGCTCGCGCGCAAGGGACTACCTCTTTCTAATCCACACGGGTCAGTCTATTCCGCAACAAATCATCGATCAATGTCCTTCGCAGGAACTTCTGATTAGGTCATGAAGAACGAGGGGGATTTAGGGTTTTCCGACGAGCTCGACGCTCACGTCGTCGACAAGTCGGTAGGCACCCAGAAATCGGACGTAAATAAGGATGTCCTAGAACCGGGGTGGCTTGGAATTGAAACAAGCCACCGAAGGCTTTTTGAAGCCAGCCAAAGCGGTTGGTTTGGACCGTCCGAAAACGCAAGCCTATGCTTTGGTCGTGAGTATTTCATAGTCGATACTCACGCGACCCAGGACGGCGTGATCCCGGTTCGGCTCAGCTTTGATGTTAGAGCGCTACCTGTTCCGATTGTGAACGAATGCACGGTACCGACAGAAAGTGAAAGCGGTGTCACTAAGTCGCTAAGCAGCTTCCAATGCACCGCTCCATTGCCTCTATATGCAATCAGATCGATTGACGTATCGTCACTCGAACATCAATCCCGCCTATTGGCAATGTCACGCAATTTTTCGAACGTCTCATTCCCGATGGAAAAGTTTCAGGTAACGGAATTCGAAACGTCACATCCATCACCGACAGATCTTTCGACTCCAAGTGAGCAACAGTGGCATTTGCCTGAATCTATTGACGCAGTTCATGGCGCGATCGCAATGTCGATTTGGGCTGTTCCTAAGGTCCAACCATGGATCGAGGTTTTGCGGCTCGCACTATCCGGTGATACCCGTGACGCGGTTGATGCGACGTGTCAACTAGGCGTACCTTGGCTTAAATTGCCCTGGCTTGTTAACGGGTCAAATGCTTCCTACCAATATAAGCATGACGCATCGGATCAGCCAGATACACAAATCGCATGCAAACCAGCTAGCGACGAAGACGATATGGATATCCGTCTTTGGCGAGCGGCAATCACTTGTATGCAACACGAGAATCAAGATCGAGTATCCTCCGCTTCGATTGCCACGCGAATTGCAGAAAGAGCTTGTGCCGACACCGATAAAAACGGGGCGGAGTCATGGCTCAATGAAACGCTTCGTATCCTCGCAGCGGAACAATCGATTCAGTGTGATATGTCTAAACGCCACGGCGCGGGTTTGGCAATCCAGCTGGTCTTACTACGACCTGAACCACGAAACTTTAAGTCTTGGTCCACAAGTCTTCCGGGATTGCCACCAGCGGTATGGTGGGCAGCAGCGACCCTGTGTGGGTGGCAACATGGCTATGAATCATTAGACAAGAACTTCCGGGGTGACGCAGGACTCCAGGAGTTTACCGCAGTCCGTGCCCTCGCAGCCTCTTCATCAATGGATGAAGAAAGACTGCTACCCGAATGCCAGCAATCACCGATTCAACAAGTCCAAAAAATAGGTCGGTTTGTATTGTCCTGGTGCGAACGTGAAGTCATTCGAAAACCATGGCAAGGTCGTGCGAAGTGGTACGCGAATCAGTTGTCGGACCGAGAGTCGCGTGAAGCCGCACAAGTGCTTTCCCGGCGACTATCTTGGCCTTGTGTCGAATCGTGGCTAAAACTCCCTGAAGGCGAGATAGCAACCGAAGGAAACGGAGATATTTCGATTCGCGGTGATACCATCGTTGTCGAAAATGGCGTGCGTAATCTGCAGCTTTCAGATGCCTTAAAACCTGAAGAGCGCATTGATCTTGAAGCATTCCGCCGTTTATTGGTGACAGGGGCTGGTTTTGTTACCGATCCGCCCGAATCCAATACACAAACGTTGTGGCACAAGATTCCTGGGCTTGTGTACCGTCCCGATTTCATTACCCCGTCAGAGGAGATACAGTTAATCGAATTGATAGATAGCGCACCATGGAATAACGATTTAGTGCGTCGTGTTCAGCACTACGGTTGGCGCTATGACTACAAACAACGGCGTATCGATGAATCAATGCACATAGGACCTTTGCCCGATTGGGCTCAAGAATTAGCTCATAGGCTCGTTCGGGACGGCTTAATGCGGCATCTTGCTGATCAAGTAATCGTTAACGAGTACCGCGAAAAGCAAGGCATCTCGGCACACAGCGACCAGCCTCACGTATTCCATGATGAAGTTGGCATGGTTAGTCTTCTAGAAACTTGGAGTATGGTGTTTCGTAGGCGCGGAGACAAATATAAAGTTGAATTGCCTCTAGATAAGCGTAGCGTCACGGTATTAACTAAAGAGGCTCGATACGAATGGACACATGAAATCCCTTCACGTAAGTTCGAATACTTTCCTGACGATGAGGGGCACCGCAAGCGAATTAAACGTACTCGTCGCATCTCATTGACCTTTCGAAAGACACGGGTTGCGTAGTAGGCCGAGTAGTTTGGAACACGAGAACAAGCAGCTTTCCGCGCGGTCCCGCCGACGCGATCTCCAAAGTGATGCATAGGCCGTTTCTCTACCGGGGTAGCGCCAGATAGTCGAGTAAGTGAAGACGCGTCAGTTCATTTGACACCTTCTGTCCGTTCCACTTTGGCGAACGTTAAAGCACTGTCGACTCGCCGAGCTGCGTTTCGCGTTCTTACAGACTTCACAACAAAGTCAGGGTAATTTATCGCATTTCGGAATTTCCTTTGAGGCTCGTCGAAAGCACCAATAAGTCGATACCTCAATCACCTCATCTAACCTTTAAAAACGATAGGAAGCTTTCTCACTAGCAGCTTCCTACCCAAGTAAACCTTTCAAGAGCGCGAATAAAAACAACATTAGTACGATCGCCACGCCGCTCCCAGAAAGCGCAGCAACTATGGTTCTCCACCAAATCTCATCTGAATGGATAAAGTCTTGTGTGATCTTTTTGTGTATGTCCGCCTCAATGCGCCTCAACTGGGTAAGATGCTTGTGGAGTTGCGCTTCATCCTCGTAGTGCCACTTTTCTAACTGTCTCTCTAGCGTCGTGAACTTGTCTCCGATGTGTCGTTCAACCGCGTCAATGCTGTTGTGTATTAACAGCACCGTCTCACTGACAGCATGGGTGACACCGTCTGCTAGTTTAGGTTCAAATCCAAACTCGTTCGTCAGATTACCGCGAAATCGTGACAAACGATGGTTAATTGTTTCCATCCCTTCCTCGTAGATATCGACATTTCGTGATTTGCCGCAAGTCTAAAAAGGAAATCCGAATCGCGCACGACGGATTTAAAGGCAGATTCCACCTTCAATCCCGTCATCGGGCTCACGCATTCAAGCCGAAGATTCGCGGTGTTTTTGGTACTGCTATCCACCTAGCCCAATCACGGTCGTTCACCCCATCACATATATCTGAACACTTCATCTAGGTTCTCAAGAATCGTCTTGGAAAACTCAGAACATGAGCGCGCCCGTTTATGGCATGATTCAAAAACGTACGAGCGTCTATGTTCACGTAGAAGAATGACATCAAGTTACCGCGAAAACTGAAAAACCACAACCAAGTGATGATTTTCACTAAAATACGCATTTTCATCGATTGATGAAAATCACAGAAACATTGAAAAATGTAGAAACGGATTTGCTCGATGCGGTCCGCGATCTTGTGCGTGACTTACCCAGCGCGCAGATAAAGTCTGTGGCACGTAACGCGAGAATAGGCAAAAACCGCGAGGTCGATGGTAAAGTGGAATTCTCTCTTAACGAGAGCAACTACTCCATCATCATCATCGAGGCGAAGCCTAACGGAGCTCCTCGCTACGTGCGTTCGGGTGTGCATCGGCTCGAAAGCAATATCTCCCGAATACGTCGCGACTGCGAAGGATTCGTGCGTACAGACGCCATTCCAATGCTGGTGAGTCAGTACTTGTCGCCTCAGTCTCGCGCGATCTGCATGGACCATGATGTCGCATACTTGGATTTATTCGGGAACGCAAGGTTAGCATTCGATAACGTCTATATTGAACGTGCGGTCGCAGAACGACCGGTCACCGAATCGCGAGCACTACGTTCGCTATTTAGCCCAAAAGCGGCTGCAATCCTTCGCGTCCTTCTGCGAGAACCTGATCGAGCATGGCGAGTCGCGGAACTGGCTCAGGAGGCATGTGCGAGCTATGGTCACGTGAGCAACGTGCGCAAAGCGTTACTTGAGCGTGAATGGGTCGAAGTAAGCTCAGAAGGTGTTGTGCTCATTCAGCCAGACGCACTACTGCAAGAGTGGCGAGAGAGCTATCGCCGACCTATCGGTGAATCTATTAGCTGCTATACGATCTACCACGGAAATCAACTAAACGAGCGCTTGAGTGGTACGCTCAATCCGTATAACGGCCGCCCACGAGCAGTGTTTTCTCTACACTCGGCGGCTCAATGGCTTGCGCCCTTTGGCCGAGTTGCAACTCAAACACTTTACGTCGACGATAGCGGCGCTGATCTGGTTACAGACGTTTTGAAGCTAGAACACAGTGCAAGAGGAGCTAATGTTGTACTTTCCGTTCTTGAGGATGACAACCTATTTATCGACTCGATTGAACCTATTTTGAACGTGTTTTGCACCAGTCCGACTGTAACTTATCTGGATCTTTGGAAGGGCAACGATCGTGATCAAGAAGCAGCACAGCATCTTGCGCGAAAGATTTGTCCATGGTTGAAATAGACCCACAGCACGCTTCCGACTACAACGACCGAAACACTCTAGCACTCAAGTCAGTTTTAGTCGAGCTTGGTGAGTCCACGGTAGTTATCAAGGCAAATTCGCACAAGTAGGTGGCGCTGTACCTTGGTTATTAGTAAACCAGCGCGATTTGCCGCATATTGGAAGTGTGGACTTGGATCTCAGTCTCGAAGCAGAAGCGCTCGGCGATGAGGAATATGCGCAGCTTGTCAAATCCCTCGTGAGCCACAGATGTCACCAAACAGCAACACCTCGTGGATTTCGGTTGGAGCGCAACGAGCCGACCAGCGATGGCCCAGAAAACATCGCGCGAAATGGCGTCTGTGTAAAACTCTTCAATTAGTGGTTTCACACTGATTTAACCAGTGTTTTGACCGAATGTGTGCTTACTCTTCGCGCTTAATCACTGCCAGATCGACCGCACAACCGTCGCACGCATTTCGAATGGACTCCACTGCAAGGTTCGCGGTGTAACGTAATGATCAGGTTTTCATAATCGAAATCGCAGAAGGATATTGTCATAGCCCTCACTCAAGATCACATTAGTCGTAGTCGTTAGGGGAGCTACTTTTGCTCCTGCACATGTACATAAATTCACTATACTTTCGTCTCATTTTTTGTGAGTATGACACGTTTGAACCGTGTCGTTGCATCACTTCGATGCGTCTGCGACACCGTGTTCAAATCGTCTATGAGTGTAAGGATCACGATTGTGGAAAGTACAGTTTGGATTTCATACGATCTGGGCGTTAACGGCGACTACGAAGCGCTTTATTCATGGTTGGATAGCCATGCGGCGAAGGAATGTGGAGACAGTATTGCGTACCTCACATATCGGCATACAGGCGACTTGATAGCGTGCTTAGAGAAAGAAATTAACAGCGTAGTAACGTTGGACAAGCGCTCAAGAATCTATGTAGTAAGAAAGGATGGCGATCAAATCAAAGGTCGATTCCTCATTGGACATCGGAAAACCGCACCATGGGAAGGCTATGGCGACATCCATGACGAATCCGAGGACGCTGCATGATTGGAGGGTTACTAATCGATACAGGGTATTTCTTTGCGCTCCACACTGAGAGCGATCGATATCACACGGTTGCTGACTCAAAAAAGGATTTGGTAGAAACAGCACAGGTCATACTGCCTTGGCCTGTGTTGTACGAAACACTCAACACCAAATTTGTTGGTACACCCGGCGCGATCGAGTGGTTTGATCGATTGATTAAGTCCCCGACGACCGTACTACTCGACGACACAAGATATCGGGAAATGTGCTATCAGACGATAGTGTCATCTTCGCGACAAAGCCGACGCTTGAGTCTAGTCGACGTCATACTACGCTCTATCATCGAAGATACAAACGTACGCGTCGCGGGGATTCTCACGTTCAATCACAGAGATTTCGTCGACGTATGTCAACGACACCAGGTCGAGATGGTTTGAGCATCTGTCTGCTCTCTTCTCGGTCCCGACAAACGCTAGCAATGCCGATGATCCGAGAGCGTAATCCCCTAACCAGATGGCCCGCCGACGCTCCGTGCTGAATGGCCTGAATACACACTCCGTTCTGCAGTCGGGTAAGGAGCAGTCATTACTGACTACCCCTCCCCTAAGAACCGTGCGTGCGAGTTTCCCCGCACACGGCTCAAGCCTGCGAAAAACTTGATAGTACAAGCCGGTTACACAACCAATGGCTGCGTCGCCTTCGCGATTCGTACCTGCATGCCCCTCACGATCCGTTCAACGGGACGCGGAAGGACGCAGACACCCTGAATTCAGGATGCACTTTCATGCGGTCCTCCTTAATCAAGGAGGTGGGAACCCGTCCCGAAGGACAGCGATTCACCATCCTCCGGTTGAATGAAAACACCAACCCAGCCGAAGCCGAATCAGGTGTCCGTTTAGGGGTTGTGCCTGTCATCTCGCGATGCAGACCAGTCGGGAGTGGGCACGACTTTCGTCGCCAGACCTGTTTCAGTCCGGTATCCGCGCCATTACAGCACGGCGTTCGCTTTCTCCGACCTCCTCTACCCGCCACCGCATCAGTCCGCCTTGCGGCTTCCCTGCCCAGCAACTCAAAGTCACTGGGCGCGATGTCGGGCTTACCGAGTTCCGTCTGAACAACACGACGGGGGTGGGTGTGGTCTTTTCGCCGGTCGCATGATGGCAGTGTGTCCCTATACAGCAGAGAGACAACCTGCGACGCACCTTTTGGTTCAGGCGTATCAGTAACCTTTCGCCTGTCAATTTTTACGACGTTTATCAACCATTCACTTACGTTCACCCGTCCCGCCAGCCTAGCATCTTGTCCGCCTTGGTACTGGCAGAGTCCGCATTGCAATCTCACGATCACAACCCGCCCCGAAGGGGATTACATTGTCAGGACGCTTCACACCCGATCGTTGCCAATCACGCGCTGTCCCTAGGCTATTGGATACTGCCATCCAAGTCAACTAAACATTCCTTTTCAAGATGTTCCTGACCATTGTTCAGGCAGCTTATGCATGCCTACGCTTAAAGCCGTGAGTATATACATATGTACAGAACACACACAGCACCTCACCCCGATCCATCAAATACATGACATGACGAGGCATTTCCCAAGATCTTCCCACCCGCTATAAATAGTGGCGGTTCCTTCTCGGTTCCTGCACCCTAAGGATGGAGGCACACCCTTTTAGGCGCAAAGTCAGATCGGCGAGTCCGATCCAACAGAAGTGAGTTCATGAGTTACAAGCAACTCTGGGGACTCCCTCCCCCAACCGGCAATTCGTTAGCCTGATAAAATCAAGCCAAACGACAGTCAGCCCTTCTTAAAGAAGAACCAAACGTCCAGTTGTTTTAACGTGCTACTCGTCGCACACCATAGGGAATTATGTACCGAACTTGATACGGAAATATCAATGTGCGTATATTCAGTTCCCTTGTTACGATTTACTGATGGCAACATCCTATCGAAACATCACGTATCGACTGCTTCCAGTCACGCGCAGCACAGGCAAGCAGCTGGAGGATCTAGCCTCGAGCTGTCGCTGGGTCTGGAATTACTTCCTCGCCAAGAATCGGGCCAATTATCAGTTTGACCAGTGTTTTGAGGACAGTTACGGCATCAAACCAACTCCGCCTCAAAATCCTACGAGTTTCTTTTCGCTGGGGAAGGCGTTTACGCAGCTGCGTCGTGAATTGCCCTGGCTCCAAGCGCATTCGTTCGCCGTCACGCGTTATACCTTGAAACACCAGGCGGACGCCTGGCGTCGCTACTTTAACGATCCCATGTCGGGTCAGCCAAGATTCAAGAGTCGCGACGCTGACCGCGACGGCTTTACGATCCCGGACCAAGTTCGCATGCAGTCGAGTTCGCTATACATCCCGAAAATCGGTTGGTGCATGCTCCGTCGCAAAGGAGGCAATCCCTATCCGGATGGCACGCCAAAACAGGCGCGCGTGTTCCGATGCCATGGCAAGTGGTTTGCCGCGATCGCGTATGACATCGTCGCACTTGAACAAGTCGATGACGGACGCGTGATCGGGGTTGACATGAACGTGGGTCAAGTGGCGACCAGCAACCACGAGTTGATCTGCCGCGAACGTGATTGGTTGGAACGCGAACGGTTGCCGTTATTGGCGATCAAGCGGCGGCGTTATCAACGCCAGGTCGCGCGGCGGCAACTCGGCAGCAATCGATGGCGCAAGGCGAAGCGACGCCTCGCTAAAGTCAGCCGGAAAATCGGTAACAAGCGCAATCGGTGGGCGCATGACGCGTCCCGTCATATCGCCGACCAAGCCTATACGGTCGCTGTCGAAGATTTACAAGTCAAGCAGATGACCAAATCTGCGAAAGGATCGGTTGAAGTGCCTGGTCGTCACGTGAAACAGAAGGCTGGGTTGAATCGTGTGATCTTGGACACGGGTTGGGGTCAACTACGCACGATGTTGGCGTACAAGGCCGGCAACTACATCGAGGTGGATCCGCGTTACACTTCCCAAACATGCCATGTCTGCGGGCATGTCGATCCGAAAAGTCGACGAACGCAGGCGGAGTTCAAGTGCGTCCACTGCGGACACGAGTCAAACGCAGATATCAATGCTGCACTGAACATCAAGGCGTCCGCGATTGGCGCATCTGCACGTGGGAGGGTTGAGCCGTTGGGTTGCCCGATGATCCGTGAAGTGGGTAGTGAGACAGCACATGTCTAGTTCACTACATAAGTCCCCAACCATAATGGCTAGGAGCTTGTCAAATTCCATAGTAGGCAAGGTCTTGACAGCTCATCAGTAAATAGCAAAAGTGACCAAGATTGAGCTGGATTAGATAGGAGACTTAGATATGGGTACCCGCATTGCGCTAGTCGTCGGATCCGCCATACTCGTATTGGCATTGGTATTGGATTTCGGCTATACATCGACCGATGTAAAAGTCAGCGACCTTAAAGAAGATACCCTGTCTGCGGCGCTCGATCGTAATCGCGAGCTAAGCGAACGACGCGCTTCAACGCCTTCCCAATCAATCCCTCCTGAACCACCACAACCCGACACCGAGCCCCCTTTAAAACGCGTCGAGTTTACCAAGTTCGAACGAGGACCAAATCTCACCCCATCCACTGAAACAGAAATGCACCACCCCTGGCTCGATCCATCGAACGCCGTCGAGCCGATCTTGGCACAAGCCGCTACCTCCGGCCGTGAGGATGTCTACGCGTGGATTCAGGTCGCGCCGGGTTCCGATCGAGAACAGCTAAAGGTTGAATGGCGAGACCTTAACGTTGATGTCATCAGTTTCTCAGGTGAATTTGCGCGCGTCCGTCTACCCAACTCCAAGACCCAACTCGAAACCCTCGCCGATCATCCAGGTGTTAAAGGGTTCGGCATCCAGCCCGACGCCGCGAAGATCGCTCCTAGCCTCGCCTCACAGATGTCGAACCCGATTTCAGCGGAGCTGCCGGTGCTGATCACGCTGATGGAAACGGACCACAACGGGACTTGGCGCACGGATCTCGAAGCCAACGGCGCCGTGGTCGGTGACTGGCTGCCGTACATGCGTGCCTATTCCGCTAACGTCCCCACGAACACGATCACGACGATCGCAAGCGCGGACTACGTGACCTCGATCGAACCGATTGAAGTCTTCCAGGTCCTGCTTGACACCGCGATTCCAACCATGGGCGTCGATGTCGTCCGCACCTTTGACGTGACGCGCGGGACGTTCACTGGCGCGACCGGCGCATCCATCCCGATCGGTGTGATCGATACCGGTCTGAACGTCAACCATGTGGATATCGCATCCAACCGCACGAGTATTTGCGGCGGTAATTTCTACCCTGACAGCGAAGGCGACGGCGATGCTGACCTATGGTCAGATTTTGGCGGGCACGGCACGCACGTCACCGGCATCATCGCGGGAACAGGCACCGCGCGACCCGAACTCGCCGGCATGGCGCCCGCAGTCCAGCACATTCGCATGGCCAAGGTGCTCGACCGAAATGGCTCGGGCGATTCCGTCACGGTCGCCAACGGCGTGCGTTACCTCCTACGCGAGACCGGGTGTGAATGGCGCGGCGTCCTTTCCGAAGCGATTAGACCCCTCGTCTTGAACATGAGTCTTGGCGGTCCCGGCGAGCGTGACGGGCGCGGTGCGTCGAACCGCAACATTGACGCCGTGATCACGCATGGCTCGCAGTTGCTGGTGCTCGCAGCCGGAAATGACGGTTTGTACGGTACGTCCAACGAGGCGACGGCGAAAAACATCCTCGCAGTTGGTGCGGTCACGGATGCGGGTGTGATCACGGGATTCAGCTCTCACGGTCCGACGGCGGACGAACGCCTGAATCCTCATGTAGTCGGCACGGGTTCGTCGATCGTGTCAGCGAAAGGCAATAGTGCCTCAAGGACATATCAGCGCTTCAACGGCACCAGCATGGCAGCGCCATCGGTAGCCGGTGTAGCCGCGTTACTTATGGACTTAAATCCCGAATTCCGCAACGCCCCTGCCTATGCGAAAGCCAGGTTAATGGCCAGCGCGGTGAAACCGTCCCAAACCCTCGGTCAGGACGCGTTCCCCCTCACCAATTCCAACGGTCCCGGCGCGTTCAACGCCGAGTACGGGTTGGGACTGGTGTCGGCGAATGTGGCGATTCAAGATAGCAGCGAAGGTAAATGGTCGCATGGTGGCGACCATGGCTCTATCGAGTCGGGCGAGAGCTACCGATACGACATCGAGGTTGCGGAAGGAACCGCACGCCTCGACATCGTGTTGACCTGGATCGAGTCACCCAATGTCGTGGTCGCGCCAACTACCGTGGCCGCCAACCTTGACCTTTATCTAGATAAAGGGGACGACTGCGGTGAAGTGGCATGCGGCGAATATGCCTCGACCTCCCTTATCGACAACGTAGAATGGATTGTCGTCAAGGATCCAGAGCCTGGTGCATATGTACTGAAGATTGCAGCTGGAAATGACTTCGCAGATCCGGTGCATGCGGCGATCGCCTGGACCGCTATCGCAGGTACGGACACGCCGGCGTTGACCGTGAGTGCAGATGAACCAGCATTGACCATCGAGAGCGGCAGCGGCTTTGAGATCGAGCTGAACGTGAGCACGGACGATTTTCTCGCAGCAGGAACCACGCTGCACATGGTGTGTCGGAGCGAATCCGCGACCGGGTGCGATGGCTATGAAGAAGCGCATTGGCTCCCGTCGAGTCATGTAGTGCGTAACGACGCGACCAGGATCGTCATTGATACGCCCGTTGAAGTTGCAGTTCCGCTCGGTGAAGTGCGAGTCGGCGACGCACGAAGCGTGTCATTGGCAGTACCTCGAGGCGTTGCGACAGAAACCCACTCACTCTACTTCATTGCGAGTTCTTGGAACGCCGCATCAGCCACCACGGCGGTAAAGGTGCTGCCAGGTGGCGGTGACTCCGTGGTTCAAGCGACTCGACCTAGCAACGACGCCATGACCAGTGCGACCGTGTTGGCCGACGAGTCAGGTGAAACTACCCTGGATTTACTGCTCGCGACACGCGAACCAGGCGAACTCATCCTACAGTCGGAACGTGGCGGCGGCGGTGTCAAGAAGTTCTATGGAGACGGCGGACCTAACCAGGCGAACTTCGACCAAGAAATGCAGAGCTACGCACGGCACGGCAGCGTCTGGTTTTCCATCGACGCGACGAACTCGGGACCTTATCGACTCGGCGTGCTACCAAAATCGATGAGTGAAGGGACTTGGATTGCCGTTTATGAAGGTTCAACGGCCACGGAGTCCAATCGACTTCTCGTGCAGGAAGGCGTCGCGGAATTTCAAGCAACGTCTGGAGAATCCTATCTGGTCCAAGTTTGGACCGACCTGACTGACCGTAATTCGCTGCGTTTGTCATGGAATCAGTTTGACGATCTGTCGCCAGTGAACGATGACTTCGAAAACCGTACCACCTTGTCGGGCGAACGGGGCGTCGTGGCGGGGACTAACTATCGTGCAACGCTCGAGAGCTTCGAGTTCTACGGCATTCGCGCGGTGGGTGCAACCACGTGGTTTCGCTGGATCGCGCCGGCTAACGGACGCTTCGGCTTTGAAGTCTCGGCTGGCCTACGAACATTCGTGTTCGATGGCTCCAACTCTAGCTCGCTACGACGGGTTTCGACCATGCCCCTTTCTCCGCAGGACAACTCACAATTCGTAGCAGAGCGAGACCGCGAGTATCACATCGTGGTTCTGGACTCCGCAGATCGACTAGTACCTGACTACGAATTGTCTTGGCGACCGATGGCCACCTCGGTTTTCGGGTACGCGGAAAACGACATGATCCGCAACGCGGAAACGCTTGAAGGTGCCTCGGGCGAAGAGTCAATCAGTTCGTTTCGGTCAAGTACGGTTGAGCCGAACGAAGACGTCAGGACCGGCGTCGGCACCACCTGGTGGCGTTGGAATGCACCCATGGCCGCTAACTACGTGCTTCGCCTGAATGGTGCGGGGGTCGGCAAGCTGGCCGCATTCTCCGGTACGTCGCCTGACGATCTCGCGTTCGTCACTGACGGTAACACGTTGCGCTTAAACGCAGCGGAAGATCAGCAATTCTGGATTTCGCTGGGGTATCCGAATGATTCGATGTTTGCGGACGTTGATGACAACCCACTCGCGAGAAGCCTCTCCTGGGGTCCTCTGCCAGAGAACGATTCGTTTTCGTCGCCTCAATTACTCTCCGGTATGACCGGCACGATCACAGGCGATCACTCCTTCGCGACGTCAGAGAGGGGTGAATTCGCCCACATCCGTGGTCATTCATCCTTATGGTGGGAATGGGTAGCGCCCGAGACCGGGTGGCAGCGATTCGAACTGCAAGACTGGGAAGCAGCTGGACTTGAAGAAGAAAGTCAACAAGGACTTCTGGCAATTTATCACCAACCGACCGGGTCCCGACCGACACTAATCGCCACGAGTGACCATTCGTATATCGCAAACGGCCGCCCAGAGGCCGTGATTCGCGCGGAAGCAGGAGAGCAGTACCTGGTGAGAGTGGCACTCCGTTCCACGGGGCTAGGCGATTGGACGCGCGAACTGACCTTTTCATACGAGCCCACAGAAGTTCCAACTTGGCAACGCTACGCTGGCCGAGTCGTTGAAGTCGGCGGGCTCGCCGGTGAACTAGAAGATGAGGATCTATTTCGACCTAGCAGCATATCGCTCACCGGGGAATCAGGTCAGCTGGTAGTCGCGACGCAAGATGGATTGGTCGTTTACTCCGAAGATATCGACGGTACGTTGTCCCAGGTAGCGAAAGCACCCTACCTGAACGCAGCAGGCGACGCGCTCGAAATTCAAGAAGGCGCGCTACTGCACTTGGATTCGAACGCTGAGCGACTCTATCTTCTCCAGGACGAAGGTTTCTTCCAGATCAGCCTGCCAGTGACTGAAGCAAGCCGACTAACGCACTGCGCACCCGATGATCCCATCAACGTCATGCCTGTGCAAGCCAGCTTCGATGCAAACAGCGAAAACACGTACGTGTTAGGCGGAGGCGAAATTAACGTTTACGCGATGACGCAAGCATGCGAATTCGAACCCTTGCAGATCGTAGGTGCGGACCAGAACTTTGGCGATAACACACCATTCTTACGTGTGAACGAAATCCAAGGCACACGCACGATAGCGTTGAGCTCAGACGGTGCATACGTGTACGCAGCAGGTCACGAAAGCCTTTTGACGTTAACTCGAGCGGAAAACGGTACGCTAAATCTGGAATCGAAGCTATCCGCGGATGAGTGGGGCATCGAGCAGCCATATGCATTCGGGAGTGCCTCGGTAGTTCTGGTTAGCGAGGATGTCCTTTTAGTAGTCGCCGCGCGATCCCCAACGATTGCAGCGTTCCGCGTTAGTGATCAAGGCAGCGAGGAAGGTCCGACGTTCCTCGACGCGATCGAAGACTTCCACATTTCCAACGCTGATTTTCATCGGTATCCGTTTTACAGCCATGTCGAGCGACCGCTGCACAGTGAGGGATGCACCGCGGTGTCGGTGTACAACGAAGCGAATCCGGGAGTCGATGTGTTCTGCGACGGTCAGGTCTTAACCGTACGTTGGGACGACGCTGAGGAAGCGCTATTCCTGTCAGATTGGTTTCAACTCGAGCAGACTGACCGATTTGGTCAGCAACTGCGCGACGGGTTAAGTGCGTTGTCGCCCGGCAAAATCCTTGTAAACACACAAGGAAACCGAAACTACGTACTCGGCGACGGCGCAATCGGCGGCATGCATATCTTCGATCGGGCTTCGAGGATCACTGAGAATCCCTATACACAGTAGATTCACGCGTGCAGGTGAAGAACTGGTGGACGTGGATTTGGTCAAGCAATAGAGGAAGACTAATCCTGGCGCTAGGCGCCGGATTAGTCTTCCCGCTTGCGTTCGCCCCCTACGAGCTATGGCCGCTCGCCCTACTCGCACTACTGGTCCTTCATCAGACTATTCATCGCGCAACGAGTAAATGGCACATCGTCGCGCTTTGTTTTATATTCGCGCTCGGGAAATTTGGTGCGGGTGCGTACTGGGTCTTCGTCAGCTTGTACAGCTACGCCGAGGTTCACGTGTTGGTGGCGATTGGTTTCTTCGTTGCTTTTCTACTCGCAACCGGCGCGCTCTTTTCTGTCCTCGCTCTCTTCACCACGAAATCTCGTTATCCCGTCCTGAACACGTTCGTTTTCGCCTCTGGCATAACGGTTGTTGAGATTCTTTTCTCGCTTCCCTGGGCTTTCGGTTTTCCGTGGTTGCACTTAGGCTACGCGCTGATTGACACACCACTACGTGTTTTTGCGCCGCTTGGCGGCGTGTGGGCTGTTAGTTTCGCAGGCGCCGTTAGTGCCGCAGCGTTGAGCCACCTTCTGTTTCGTCACTGGCACGCGTCCGTTGTTGCCGTCGTTCTTTGGATCCCAGGGCTGTTTTTGCCGCTCGACGATGTGGCTAAAGGTAGGCAAATTTCTATTGCGCTCGTACAGGGCAATGTACCACTCGAAGAGAAGTGGCAAGAAGACGGCTGGAAAAACTCGTTGGCGAAGTATGTTTGGTTATCGAATAACCTTGCGTCGAAGGATTTGATTGTCTGGCCGGAGTCCGCAGTACCAACGGACGTCAGCGCAATAGAGGATTACTTTGTGGATGCTGTCGGAGACCTTGACGGTCGATTGGTATTTGGCGCGCTCGAGACGAGGAATATAGAGGGTCGTTCTGCCACATTCAATGTCGCCGTTGCGGTCAATCAAGGAGATCTCGACTATTTCCGTAAGGAGCGTCTCGTTCCATTTGGCGAGTACATTCCGATGCGTGGGATATTCGGCGGATTCCTACGCCCCCTCGGGTATCCGATGTCGTCGTTGACCCCCTATAGACCTGGCCAATCGCCTCTTCGAGTTGGTGACTTAACCCTAGGAACCGCGATCTGTTTTGAAATCGCTTTTCCACACCTGATGCGAAGGCGTGCGTCCGATGCGGACCTTATCGTGGTGCTGAGCGAAGACTCTTGGTTAGGTGACACCTCTGGACCTTGGCAACATCACCAGATCGCCAGGATGCGTGCACTTGAACTTAATCGTCCTTTGGTTAGAGCCACTAACGATGGGATTACCTCGAGCATCAATGCCTCGGGTTTCGTCGTGAATCAACTACCTCGTTTCGGTAATGACGTACTCGAAGATTCGGTCGTGTTGGAAAAACAAAACACAACCTTCGCTCAATTTGGTTTGTTACCAATTACTCTGCTTATCTTGGTCGCGTTACTGAGCCAAGTGCTCGCACATCGACTCCATTCGTCGAATCGCACATAAAGACTGATTCGTTTTGGAAGGGATGAAGTTGCAAATACGACCTTTGCAAGAAAGAACGAATCGGTTTTCGCTGATCTACGTATGGCTGTGTCCCGGGAATTGCGAAGATCATTACTCTTGACATTTGCTCGGCATTTGTCGTCTGAACCGCCCTTAGTGTTGATGGATGTTCACAGATCTTGCCACAACAATGTAGTGTCTGTACCAAAACCATCTCGACACACTCAAAAGCCGCGCCATCCATTAGTGAGAGCAATAAGGTATCACGTAGTTAGAGTGTGAGTTCTTGAAACCGCGCACTACGAGCTGTGACTTCAAAGGTTGCCTCGCCGAGATCCTACTCCTTACAGTCTCGGCGAAGAGTTGCACTTTCTATGGAGAACGAAGCAGACAGTAATAAAATCTTCAATCGCATAACGCTCCTACTTTCCGATAGGCAAATGCCTGTACGTAATTGTCAACACATGGAGATGTATACGTGCAGTATTTCTACCGCATTCGGGTGTACGACAAATCCTGCAGATTATAACTGGACAAAGAATCATATATACGAGGGGTTGGGGGCGAATTTGCACCCGTATGGGGTCACTGGCGAACCTAAATGGGTGGTCAGTTTAAATCGCTCCCTGAGAGTAAGAATACTTCACGCATTGACGCGAGCTTGCGTGCCGCGGAGGGTCGCTCGCCAAGCATAATTAAAGCGATGTTTTGACGGGCACGGATGGCCCGTTGGCGGCAAGCACGGAGGCTCAACGATGCTATTGACGATGTCGATTGTCGACGATTTCAAGCGCCGGTTTTCGGCGCGTCGCGCTACCCAAGCAACGGCGTTGGCGACGTTGCAGCGGGAAGTTGACGCGCTCAAGGCTGAAAATGCACGCTTACGGGGGCGGATGGGTCCCCTCGTGGCGCTGCTTGACGAGACCGAACCGGCGTTGGCGCAGGCGGCGTCGGCGGCGTTTGCCGCCCAGTTGCGAGTGGCGAACGAGGGTCTGCAAGCGGATTTGAACGACGCGTTGGATTTCGATGCGCAGGAAACGCGCACGTTGGCGACGGCGCATGCGACGGCGCGAACCATCCTTGAACACACGCTGAACTTGGCTGAGGCTCAAAAAAAAACTACCGTGAAATGACCTGTCAGGTCTGCGGGGAAGGTGCCAAATACGAACGCGTCAGCGCGAATCAGGTGCTGTCGCGGCTCGGTCAATTGCGGGTCGAACATGCGGTCTATCAGTGCCAAGCCGAGGTGTGCAAGGTGCGCACAAAACCGCGTCGCGCGGAGTTGTCGCTCCCAACCGCAAGCTTGACGCAGGGCGCGGAACACGCCATCGGCATGGTGGCTGCGAACGTGTCGTTTACGCAAGCGGCGCACCTGCTGCATGACTTGACGGCGATCCCCGTCAACGCGAAACGGGTGGAACGGGTGGCCAAGTGTCTGGGCGCCAAGTTGCACGCCGACGAACAACGTCAGGTGATGCGGGCAGCGCCGTTTGTCGAGGCCCCAAGCGACTGCGGGGCGATTGACGGCACGGGGATTCCGATGCGGCCCGAGGCGACGGCTGACCGGGTCGGCAAGGGTGCGGACGGGGTCGCCAAGACCCGCGAAGTCAAGGTCGTGGCCTTTTGGCGCACGGACGACGACCAGGTCAAGCCGCACTACGATGCCGCGATCGAATCGGCGGCGACGAGCGCGGGTGAATCGCCCTTTGATCAACGCTTGGCGCGACAGGGTGAACGCACCGGTTTCACGACCGCAAGCCAGCAAACGATGTTGAGCGATGGCGCGGTCTGGATCGAGCAGTTGGTCAGCCGCCAGTTCCCGAAGGCGTGCAAGATCTTGGATTTCTACCACGTGTCGTCACATATCTACCAAGCGTGCGAGGCGCATTACGGGTCCGACGTGAAGCGTGCCCAGGCAAAGCATCAGGAGCTGAAAGGCAAACTGCGCGCGGGCAACTCGCAGGCAGTCATCAACGCGTTGCGCCAATTCGGGGCGCCGGATGAAGTGGCGTATCTGATGAAGAATCAAGCCCGCATGGATTATCCGCGTTATCGCGAGCGCGGTCTTCCGATCAGCTCGGCGCGCATCGAAAACGCGTGCAAGAACGTGATCGGTACGCGTTTCAAGCAAGGCGGCATGCGCTGGTCGCTGGCCGGCGCCACCAAGATGTTGGCGCTTCGATGTCGGTACATGAACCACGAACTGGACGCTTGGTACGAACGTCAGCGCGACGCACATCGAGTCCAGGCGACACCTTCGAAAACCAACGGCTACGCGTGGGCTTGAAAACCCTTATGGGACAAGGGATCTGCAGAAATTGTCGTACACCCACCGCATTCTATCGTAGAGAGTTCTCGACACCGAATCCCATCGTGCATCACTCGGATGATATGATCCACCGTCAAAATCGCTCGAGCTATTGCTGTAGCGTGTGCCGAATTAGATTTTGAATCTCACTGACCAACAAAATATCTTCGTTGGACCGTAAAACGTAGTATGCTCACAATCTCAATTCATGGAAGGACGATTCGTCTTCATCCAGCTTGAACTTCAAGATTTCCTCGGCGTGCCTCTTATCGCGGCCGATCGAAACTGATAACCAACCGTTGCTTCTACCAACCTATCCTTTATCTTCTCAGATGAAGCACTTTTCGGAATAGGAACCTCAATGTGCTGGGCAAAAGCAAGAAGGCTAACTTGATCCTGTATGTTCTCTTCAATGAGCTCCCTTGCTTCTTTGCGTGATTTGGCCTTGACCAATTCCTGTCGCAGTTGATCAAACGCTATCGATTTCGTTTGCGTGTCCGACTTAGCCCGCTTAGGTTCTCGCTTCTCACGAAGGCGAATTTCAAACTTCTCGCCTGAAAGGATACGTGAGAAATCTTCATCGTCCATTGCCTGAAGTTGACTTGCAAATCTCCGCAACAACGAAGTAATTTCACGTTTAAATGAAGGTTTCGTATCAAATTTCGATTTCATTAACTATCGAGCTTCCCTTCCAATTCGGATACCAATCTCTCTAACTCGCTACGCGGTTTTCCGACGTTAGATTCCAAAACGACGGGGACACCATACTGAGGTGCTTCGGCATACAGTGTATTGTTGGTTCGGATCCATTGCTCAAAAACTGGCACGTCCAAAGCTTTTACCTCATTTATGAACTGACGCTGAGTGCTAATCGGGACGCTACCATATACTTGGACCATTGTGAATATGACTCCTAAAATTATCGGCTCAATCGGAGTCGCGGCCAATCGGCTTGCATAGAAGTTGAAATCGTTTTTAAGTTCTAGTAGGTTCCTTATAAGATAGTCAATTCCGAGTGTCGAAAGGTAGTCGGGCTTAGCTGGAACGAGTATGTAATCGCTCGCTACGATAGCTGTCTTAGTTACGATATTAAAGTTGGGCGGACAATCCACCAATACTATGTCATAGTTTTCTAAGACTGGTGACAGTCCAAGACGTAATCGTTCGTGGATTTTGAGGTAGTTTTTCGCATTTTGTGCTGGACTCGCCCCTCCAAGTTGAGTCGCTAATTCTAAATCTACATTTAGTAACCCAAGGTGTGAAGTGATCAGACCTATTTCGCCTTTTGCTTGATATCTTCGGAGAGCGTTAGATACCTTGAGTGGTTGTATTACTAAATCCGTTAACGAGGTCGTTTCAATGGAATCGAGCGATTCAAACCATGATTTGATAGTTCGTTTTTCTTTTAATTCGTCCTGCCAATATTCGGGAGTAACCAACGAGAATGTCAAACTCGCCTGAGGATCGAGATCAAGTAATAGAATGTTTTTACCACGATATGCAAGCTCGGCCGCGAGGTTTGCAGTTGTGGTTGTTTTTCCAACTCCTCCTTTGTAGTTCATTGTTGCGATAACGGTCATTAATTCCTCCGTCTACGAACCGTTGGATGTTGTAATTGATAGACAAGATCGCTGCTGATGTTTAATCTGCAATAAATCACCAATAGTCAAACCTCTAGTTTGTGCATAGAAGTTGTTTCACTAGGCACGACGAATATGAGGGATCATGATGTCTAAAGCACGCGGTTATCCTAGCAGCATTGTTAAACTCTGGATCCGCTGTCCATCAAACGGGACCGCGATTATACGTTGATGAACATAACTTCACGGTGTGGTCTATGAGAAATCCGAAAACACGTGATTTCACCGGGCAGCGACACATAAAATTAAAATTAACCGTTTGTATAGATCATTCACGCCGTGCGGCAAGTGAGGTCTGTCTTTTTCTTGTAACTGGAAATTGCGACGATCAGAGCCGTAATCTTTTGTCGCACGTTGATAGAGATTTGTCTAATGACGAGGTCGCTCGAAAAAAAGACCGGAGATCGACATCTTGGAGCAAATAATTGAACATCGGATTTAGAAGTGTCACATCCAGAAACTACTCTCTCCTTCGAGAAACTTCGCGTACTATCGCGTCTTCAATTCTCTCACGCATGAATCGGCTAAATCCCTTTGCTTGTCTCAAAATTCGATCTCCTTTCGGACCAAATGTTGCCGTCGCAAGTTTGAGGTAACTGTAGAAAGTCCTGTTTTCGTATTCATCACTTACACGATATTGTTTCACACGGCTGAAGCGTTGGCTGAAAATTGAATAGTTAAATGAATCTGTCAACTTCTTGACATCCGTTGATTCACTCTCTAAGGCATGTCTCCTACCCTCGACCTTTGCGGCGGCTGAAACTTTACGGTAGAAGCTAGATATAGTGCTGTCGCGCACGTACACCCTTCTACCATCATACCTAAAGCCTAAATACTCAAAACCGTTCTTTCCACTCTCATCCGAACGCTGCTTGATGTGGCGATAGCGTAGTCTGTCACCTTCACGTTTGAACTGGACGACGCATGTTTTCGAATTCTTAATTTTCAGCTCTCGACCATAGTTCCGAATAAGATCAGACGTGTAACGCACCGCAGGTTTTGCTGATTTGCTGCCTCCTGGTAACAGCAAGAGTATGTCGTCAGAATATCTCATGTAACGTCCGCCTTGTCTCGCCGCATACTGATGCAATTGCTGGTCGAAATCCAACAGATAGAAATTGGCAATGAGATCGGAGATAGGTGCCCCCTGGGGAACTCCATGTGATTCGGTATTTTTCTGAATCAGCGACGAGTAGTTAGAGTCTAATCCGCAGATCTTCGCTCTGAATTCGCTCGGCGAGCAAAGCTGGATTGGGATTACTTCCTGAGGTTGTACGAGACCGTTCGAACCAATGTACCCTAAACGACGATAGACAGCTTCCCGATCAACGTACCGATATTTTGTAATGTTCTTGAAGACTGCGTAGTGATCTGAGGGCAGTCTTTCCTCCCCTAGCAAGTCACACCATACACGCTTAATGTGTGAGTGATCTAGATTCTCAAAATAGCTCTTAATGTCTAGTGCAATCGCGACACAATCACCTAAAGAGTCAATCTGATCAAAAGCATCTTTTGCAAAGTCTATGTTGCACTTTCCTCCAGTACCGGCATCTCTTTGTATTTTTCGATAAGCAATGGGACACTGAGATATACCCAACTCAATGAGCCTATCCTCATATAACTCAGATAACACTCCTCGGTAATGCTTGAAAATGTAGGTATCCCCACGCGCACCATAGCGAATCGGGCGTGATTTATTCTTCCCTTCCGCGTGATGATTAGACTGATACGGCATCCACTCATCATCGTAGCGAAGAAGCGGGAAAAACTTGTGCTTCGCCACCCGCTGAGGATTGCAAACTAGAGCTCTAATTTCTGAGACAGAGATAGGCGCGTCAAAGTGCGGGTATTGTTTTAGGTCATGATAAGTAATGCCCATGTCTTCAGCCATGCAAAATCACCATTGGTGGCGGAACATTCGGCTAACGCACTAGCCGTAATCAGTTCCGCCCCCGCCGTTTGTTATCCTGTGCGTCATCCGGACATAATTGCTTACGCTGTCGGGTGTACGACAATTTCTGCAGATCCCTTGTCCCATAAGGGTTTTCAAGCCCACGCGTAGCCGTTGGTTTTCGAAGGTGTCGCCTGGACTCGATGTGCGTCGCGCTGACGTTCGTACCAAGCGTCCAGTTCGTGGTTCATGTACCGACATCGAAGCGCCAACATCTTGGTGGCGCCGGCCAGCGACCAGCGCATGCCGCCTTGCTTGAAACGCGTACCGATCACGTTCTTGCACGCGTTTTCGATGCGCGCCGAGCTGATCGGAAGACCGCGCTCGCGATAACGCGGATAATCCATGCGGGCTTGATTCTTCATCAGATACGCCACTTCATCCGGCGCCCCGAATTGGCGCAACGCGTTGATGACTGCCTGCGAGTTGCCCGCGCGCAGTTTGCCTTTCAGCTCCTGATGCTTTGCCTGGGCACGCTTCACGTCGGACCCGTAATGCGCCTCGCACGCTTGGTAGATATGTGACGACACGTGGTAGAAATCCAAGATCTTGCACGCCTTCGGGAACTGGCGGCTGACCAACTGCTCGATCCAGACCGCGCCATCGCTCAACATCGTTTGCTGGCTTGCGGTCGTGAAACCGGTGCGTTCACCCTGTCGCGCCAAGCGTTGATCAAAGGGCGATTCACCCGCGCTCGTCGCCGCCGATTCGATCGCGGCATCGTAGTGCGGCTTGACCTGGTCGTCGTCCGTGCGCCAAAAGGCCACGACCTTGACTTCGCGGGTCTTGGCGACCCCGTCCGCACCCTTGCCGACCCGGTCAGCCGTCGCCTCGGGCCGCATCGGAATCCCCGTGCCGTCAATCGCCCCGCAGTCGCTTGGGGCCTCGACAAACGGCGCTGCCCGCATCACCTGACGTTGTTCGTCGGCGTGCAACTTGGCGCCCAGACACTTGGCCACCCGTTCCACCCGTTTCGCGTTGACGGGGATCGCCGTCAAGTCATGCAGCAGGTGCGCCGCTTGCGTAAACGACACGTTCGCAGCCACCATGCCGATGGCGTGTTCCGCGCCCTGCGTCAAGCTTGCGGTTGGGAGCGACAACTCCGCGCGACGCGGTTTTGTGCGCACCTTGCACACCTCGGCTTGGCACTGATAGACCGCATGTTCGACCCGCAATTGACCGAGCCGCGACAGCACCTGATTCGCGCTGACGCGTTCGTATTTGGCACCTTCCCCGCAGACCTGACAGGTCATTTCACGGTAGTTTTTTTTTGAGCCTCAGCCAAGTTCAGCGTGTGTTCAAGGATGGTTCGCGCCGTCGCATGCGCCGTCGCCAACGTGCGCGTTTCCTGCGCATCGAAATCCAACGCGTCGTTCAAATCCGCTTGCAGACCCTCGTTCGCCACTCGCAACTGGGCGGCAAACGCCGCCGACGCCGCCTGCGCCAACGCCGGTTCGGTCTCGTCAAGCAGCGCCACGAGGGGACCCATCCGCCCCCGTAAGCGTGCATTTTCAGCCTTGAGCGCGTCAACTTCCCGCTGCAACGTCGCCAACGCCGTTGCTTGGGTAGCGCGACGCGCCGAAAACCGGCGCTTGAAATCGTCGACAATCGACATCGTCAATAGCATCGTTGAGCCTCCGTGCTTGCCGCCAACGGGCCATCCGTGCCCGTCAAAACATCGCTTTAATTATGCTTGGCGAGCGACCCTCCGCGGCACGCAAGCTCGCGTCAATGCGTGAAGTATTCTTACTCTCAGGGAGCGATTTAAACTGACCACCCATTTAGGTTCGCCAGTGACCCCATACGGGTGCAAATTCGCCCCCAACCCCTCGTATATATGATTCTTTGTCCAGTTATAATCTGCAGGATTTGTCGTACACCCTACGCTGTCGTATGTGTGATGGTGACTTTGCACCAGCACGCCAACAAACTCCAATTCAGTCTTCCAAGAGGTAACCCAATAATGGATCAATCAGCTTGGACTGTACTAGCAGCCTGCTGGGACAGTTTAAACGCTTAACTGAACGCCCCTTTCGGGCGCCATACCGAGTATATGGGGGCTTAGCGTTATCTTTTCAAGAGCTGAGAGCACGTTTTTTTAGGATTACTGCCAAAAGGCACAAAGAACTGGGCAAAGTGGTCTGAAAAGCGGGTACTGTTATCTGTTATGACCTCTTAGTCTTCAAACCGAATCTGTAGTTGAGGAACAACCACCTCCCACGAGTCCGATCTCAATCTCTCGGCGTACATTTCATCTTTCTCATCTGCCTTAGAACGGTTGAAAATGCCGTGCACAGTAGCGTTAACCAGCTGTACATTACTTAAATCACTCCAATTACTAGCCATATGACCTACTACTTGACCGGTGCCATTGTGTAATTCCCACCGCCCGTTCACTTGCATCAACGTGAGTTCATCCCCAAAGTTAAGCGCTGAAATCGCACGATGTACGGCACTATCAGAGGTGTGCCGCCCCGCAAAGCCAATCCAGACTTGCCCCATCGTGCAGGTCATGACTCGTTCTGCAAGTCGATCATCCGACAAATCAATATGAGGTGCATCGCGCAATAAAACGCTCGATGCAGCTTGCAGCGGATCGAGAAGAACCTGCACTCGTTGGTTCGCAAACCCACCAAGTGGTAGATCTTTGTTATCAAGAGCACCAGAGTCTCTCACAGAAAGCACTACCAATGTCTGTTTCGCGCGGGTCATCGAGACGTAAAAAAGACGCATTGGTGCATCTGCGTCCTCGTCTTCGCTACTGCTATTCCATTTACCGTCCAAAATCGCGACATGGTCGAACTCAAGACCTTTCGCACCATGCGCACTGGTGAGCAGCAATCCGGTTTGTCGGCGTCGAATTTCATGGCTCCACTCGCCGAGCCAATCCTTGACGTAGCTGACAGACAGAACCGATGCATCTTGTTCTTCAAGCAGGAGTTCATCTACTGCTTGCGAAAGCAACTGATCCCACGGACTATCTGCGTTGTTGGTAAGAAACTGCTTTAACTGATTTACTTCGACGGTTAATCCGGTAGCTTCTACCATCTTAAGGAATGATTGCGTCTCCCTGACACGCCAAAACGACCCGGCTTCCTCGTTCCCAATCTGAAACGGAATACCTCGTATCCTGCATAGGGAAGCAACAGCGTCAAGGTCACTCCAATTCCTAGCAATTACCGCACAGCGGTCCCAGCGCCAGTCACCGTCCAAGCTAGCGAGGCGACACAGTTCGTCCATCGCTGCGACGGCTTGGCTAAGCTGACCTCCGTTGACGTTAAGAATCTGTACGCGTCCGTTAGCTACAGGGTCGCGTGCTTGCCAAGCACCGCCGTGACCATGATCTTCTCTTGAGGCGTCGATCCGTAATGTTTGCTCGCGTTTGAGACGATCCTTGGTGATATTGATGCATCGATTCGACGCGTCAATGATGTTCGCCGTGGAGCGATAGTTCTCGACGAGATAGTCTAGACGCGCTCTGTAGTCTTGTTGAAAACGACGAATGTACTCGACCGAAGCCCCCTTCCAGCTATACACATTCTGATCGTCGTCGCCGACCGCGAATAGATTCAGCTTTGAGTCCTCGTCGGCAAGCGTTCTTCCAGTCAAAGCCGAAATGAACTCAAACTCAGACTTGCCTATATCCTGGTATTCATCAACGAGAATCCAAGACAGACGACCGATCATTTGTTCACGACTCACCATCGTTGTCGCTTCCGAGTCGGCGCGAAGCGTGTCCGTTGCTTGTCGAAGTAGATCGTCGAATTCAGTCTCGCTTGGGTTAGTGGCTGTGTCCGCGAAAGAGATACCGAGAATGCGGAGTGCCAACGCATGGCACGTCATAACGTTGACGCCACGCGCGTCTGCACCGACAAGGTCGTTCAAGCGTCGACGAACTTGCACAGCAGCATGTCGGTTGTATGTCAACGCCAAGATTCGATCTGCCGCTTCCCGCCGTACACGGATCAGGTAGGCGATTCGGTGCACAAGGACACGGGTCTTACCAGAACCTGGTCCTGCGAGCACCAGCACATTGGTACGTTCTCGCTCATCCGCCACGATTCGCTCTTGAACACGGTTTGCTAACCCTGTGACGATTTCGTCGTAGTGGTTCGGTAGCGTCTCGCGTCGCATGGCACGTTCTTGCCCCTTGAACCACTTCTCGATAAACGCTTCGTTGTCCAGCTCAAAGTAGTCCATGGTGAGTCGCAACGCTAGCGTAATGTCATCCAAACCTAAACGCGCGTACTCTGCGACTACGTGGACTTGTGCCGTCTTCTCTAAATAGTGCTGTTGTAGTGGCTCGAAATCAGCAACTGTAAACGTGCTTCCGTCACGCTTCACACGCAGTGTCATGGCGGGTCGGAATACGGTCAGACCACGATTCAGCGTGATGATTTCCTGTTCGTGCATCCAGAGCAGCGCACGATCCACAAGCGCCTGTGCATTGCGATTTCTTAGTGATTCAGTAAATTCCACGTCTTCTCGGATACATTTTTCAAGTTGGCTATAAGTGGTTTCGACGAGGAGGTCAACGCCACGAACACCCGACTTTATCTTCCCGCGTAAATGGCTCAAAAGACGTTCGGCACCGTCACGACGACGGGACGCGCGGTCCTCGATCTGATCCCAGTTGCGACGCAGTCGTACGCGGACTGTATCCAAGTCTCGTGATCTGATTTCCAAACTACGCGTGGAGTCAGGTTCGTCGCGCCCATCCGTAGCGATGCTCCGGAGCAGCCGGACAAGACGTTCAGGCATCGGATTCTCGAAACCTTGCTCACGTAGGCGTTGCGAGAGTATGCGTAATCCGAGCGTCGTCCACTCGTCTATTGCCTGATCCGGCGCTTCTTCACGCAGTGCGCCGATCATAGCCTGCTCCAACTCCTTGGCCATCTCGAAGCGTCGCTGCGAGTTGTTCTCGACGCCCTCGTGGACATAAACCGTGATAGTGATGTCGTTGATCGCGATTCCGAAGGATTCAAGGTTGCTGAAGGTGGTGCGTAGCTGTGAAAGCGTGCAACCGCATTCATTCATCAGTTCATCAGTGGTTATCCCGATATCAGGGTCCGCTTGCGCAAGCTTTTTAACGACGTCGCCCATGCGCAATCTTTCATCGTTTCGAATCTCGAATCGTTTGCTCTCTTGATCAATACGCTTAATCGCCTCACCGACATTCTTGACGCGCAGAGATGAGGGGAACACGGACGTGCGATTCTCGTCCCGTGTCATCAACTTTGCATCTTCTAGCCATGCGATTGCTGTGCGCACGCGGTCATCGTCGGTTGCAGAGTCACGCTCGAAATCACCATCTTTGTCCTCGATAAGAATCTCGCCGCTCGTCGCGACAACGGCCTGTTCCTGGTCGTCGCTGTGCCTTCGCCTTTGTGAATCGAGTCGTCGAATCGCACGAAGTACCGCTTGAATATCTCTTCGTTCTAGGCGAGATCTCGCTGTGAGCGAGAACTGCTTTTCAGGGTCCTCTTCCGCGAAGAGCAGCAGACAGTAAGCACGCTTTCCGTCTCTACCTGCTCGCCCTGCTTCTTGCAAGTAATTCTCAAGTGAGCCAGGAATCTCAGCATGAACCACCGTGCGAACATCGGGCTTATCGATTCCCATACCGAACGCATTTGTGGCGACAACCGCTTCGATTCTCCCATCATGAAACTCGTTCTGGACCTCGCGCTTCTCTTCAGGTGTTAACCCTGAATGAAAGTGCCGTGCTCTTACTCCGCGCTGGATGAGCGCTTCCGCCGTTTCCTCTGTGCTGCGCTTAGTCGCGCAGTAAACAATCGCGCCACCAGAACTGACCCGACCGAGTGCATCTCCGATCGCTTGATGAATGTGTTCAATACGTTGTGCGTTTGTGGTCGGCGTGACTATGAATTCGAGATTGGTTCGTTCAGCACCACCGTCGATCACTTCTAATTTCGCGTTGAGAGATTCCTCAAAATGCGAACGAATCTCATCAATGACGTCCTGCTTCGCGGTCGCTGTCAGACAGAGGATAGGCGCTGGTTGATCCGCGTGATGTTCGTTGATATATCGTGCGACGTATCGATAGTCAGGTCGAAAGTCATGACCCCACTTCGACAAACAATGGGCTTCGTCCAATACCCATCCCACGATCCGACGACCAGCGATTGCATTACGAAACGAAACGTTGCGAAGTTGCTCTGGCGCGACAAGCACAATCCCGATATCACCAAAGCGAATGTCGGTTAGCGCTTTTTTTCGCTCTGGTCCGGAGATTAACCCGTTGATCGTGGTAACGCAATTGATGCCGTTTCGTTGCATCGCTGCCACCTGGTCGGCCATTAACGCGACTAGCGGCGAGATCACCACCGTCAGACCACCCGTGGCTTCGAATCTCATCAGCGCAGGTAATTGGTAACAAAGCGACTTGCCACTACCGGTTGGGAGAATGCCAAGCACGTGTTTTTTCGCTAGATGCTTTTCAGTAATGACCTTCTGGAGGCTATTTCCATCCAGATCCGTCGGATATGCGCGAAATTCATCGTGACCGAACCAACGTTTTAGCGCGACAGTGAGGTTGAGACGGTCCTGACACCAAGGGCAATCCTGCGCACCGCAATGGGTGTCGCGCAGTCTATCAGCAAGAACGCTCGGATGGAAGCGGTGCTCTACATAGGGAGGAATAATCGAATTACCCCCAGAAACCGGCAACCACGCTAGCAGATAAATCAGCGACAGTGCATGTTCATTCGCCTTCCGCGCAATAGCGCGAGCGCTATTAGGACATCCGCGTGCAGCGAGCTGGGTTTCGATGATCGGAATTGCTTCTGAGACTGTAGGCGTGACATTTGCACCGCGAATACGACGAAATAACCCGTCGAAGGCGGAGCGTGGCAACTCTATAGCAAGCAGCGCGTGCCATGAGGCAAGAAGGTCAGGATCCTTTGCCTCTAGCTCATCAAGAATGTCGGCGAGCAATTCAAGCGTGAGTTCCGCGTCAAGAAGCGGGTCATTTATCTGCGATCTCTCTAAACCAGGCTCCTTGTATTGTTTGACAAGGTGGTGATAGGGATTTGCCGGACGCGCCAGAGGACTGAGATAGAGGGTATCGACGACGGGAAATCTCAGTAGATTTAGGTCGGGCGCGTATTTGGCAATTAGTGGGAGATCATGCTCGAGGATGTTGTGACCAACTAGATAGTTTGCGCCTTCGACGAATGAGTCCAGTTCGAGAAGTGCTTGTCTCAGTTCCCCGCGCCGCCCCTTCCACGCGAACGTACTCGAATTGTCGGTTCGGACTGCACCGATCGCAGAGATGCTTGTTTTACCTTCCAGATCGAGCGAGACGACCCTGCGAAACAGACGTTCTTCCAGCCGATGTCTGATGGCTTTTGAGTCGCTCCAGCGTTCGGTCGTCATTAATTTGCAATCGTCAGTCAAGTGACTTTATTGATGAACACCATCGATAGAGCACCAAATCTGCCATCGTTCAGTATCGATTACGCATATAGATGTTAACTAGTGTGCTCAAGAACGAGTGGTGACTCCGAATCGCATCCGCTTACGCTAAAGCTTATTGTGGGGCGGGAAAGTAGACCTCTCAGATGGGTGACTAAGTGAATTTTGGAGTGACCGCGTACTCGTGTCGATCCTTAGATACCAGAAGCACTGACGAAGCACGCCATCGGGTTATCAATTCACCGAGAAGCAAGTCAGAAGTTATCTCGGGCGCCGTGGTTAGGTATTTCGGACTGAGACTGACCGAGAGGTTAGGTGGGGTCTAGAAAAGACCCTCATTCATCGACGTTGCATCCATTCTTCGCGGATTTCGGTTTTCTTTATTTTGAGCTTTGTTTGTTCCAGAATTCATCGCAAATACCTGTCTTTGGCTAGTCCTGCCTGCTTCATGATGCTTTCTGCTGTATATGGCTTGCGAATATTGGAAGGTACGCTTATCGAAGGTGAGCTTGGATCGTCTACACGACGCCAGATTTCATGGCTGCCTTTGCCTTGTCGATGAAGACCCCACCCATTGGATTTGAGAGCTCGAGTAACGCCCTGATAGAGATCTGCCAATCGTCCGTGTTATGCGGCAGCAAGTCGCAGTTCGGTGAGTTGTAGTCCAGGTCGCTTCAATTCTTGTTCCGGGGCGTCAGCATCTGACTCATGCTTAACACGCAAACAGAGACGCGTCATGGCTAGTTGGTCAGCATCAAGATGTTCATTGAGCTCAAGTAATTGAACCGCGACGTCAACCACATCTGTCAAGAAATTCGCGATTCCGTACGATTCAACAACCAACCCTCGAATGTCCTCGCTAGTCGCAACCCAAACATCCTCATCCGCATAGTGGACGACGTCGACGCTCAGCTGCTGCTGTTCCATCATGTAGGCATTTATTCAGGCTCGTTGAGAGAAAATTCTAAGTGTCTTCGACCCAATGCCCTAACCATATGCGACATGAGGACCCAGCTCTATATCAGTGCTTTTTCGATAAGCAAGTGAGTTCTTAATAGGCTGATTGAGCGTATTGCTGCGCGATGTTATAGTCGCGGCTTTCTGGGTATATTGCAAGGCGGTGATAGTGCTCGCGATCGAGTTATTAACGTAAGCAGAAGCAAATCAGAACTTGCCTCGATGATGGTGGTCAGCGGCATGTAGTTTTCAACATGATGCCTCGTACTCGAACCGCAACAATTCTTATGTGGCAGATGTGGCGCAAAAAACAACCTCGCTTCCTTACCGCGTCCCCTCGAGTCACACGTGTCTTTTCGTACCATACGCCGCTATTGTCGGTCAGCCAGCTATCTACCAATCCTGAATAACGTATTCCACGTCGTTATTGCAGACTCCGCTGTGAGTTCGCACTTACTGGTTTTATTGCACGCTTCGAGTCGCATGACGAAGCGGTTGTGCCACACATCGTGGCGAACCCTCGGATTGCTCTTGATGCTGGTGTTTGGGTTTCCAGCGCTCGCTCAATTCGAACGTACGCAAATCAACTTCACCTGTCCCTGCACGCTTCAGAGCAGCGACGGCGAGACCGCGGAAATCTCCTTTGGTCTCGTCAATAACACCAACAGCACCGTAGACGAGCTGTACGCGACGGTTGGCATCGTCGCTAACGTCATAACGATTGACGATGAATCGACGAGTGAAGACGAATCGAGCAGTAACGCGGCGTTTCTCGACACCGTTGCGCTCGAGGTGTCGATTGATCCGCAATCAACTTCCGAGTCTGCTTCCTATGAAATTGATTTGGGCGTCATACCAGAAGGCAGCTACTACTTCGAACTGCTGCTGCACAACACCGAAACACCAGATGGCGAACAAACGCTTGATGCCGTCTGGTTCAAAGGTCTGCACGAGACACCTCCATCGTCCCTCGACCTCGCGGACGCCAACTATCTCCTCGACTCGGACGAGGACGGCGTCGCCGACCTAAACGAAGAGCACGTAGGAACCGATCCCGAAGATCCAGACAGTACACCCGAAGATCCAACAGTTGACGTTCTGTTCCTGTTTGAAGACGACGCATTTGAGCACTACAACACGGATTCGACAACTCATCTCGCACACATCGTCCATATCACGAACGAGATGTACGAGAAGAGCGAAAGCGTCATCAAGTTCAGAGCGGTTGGTGCATTGGATTCATCGACCGTATCCGAACTTTCCTCGCCGGCGCCGCTTGAGGAATCGCGTTATCTCGAACTGATGGATGAGTACCAGGCGGATCTCGTCGCTGTATATCGCCCGGCAACCGGTGGTTTATGTGGATTTGCCTTATCGATTGGTGGGATGCATGGACGAGGATTCCTGCATCCGGACGAGCGCTTCCATTACATCGAGATGTTTCTCGACCCAACGATTTGCTCGATTGACACGACGGCACACGAAATTGGTCACCTATTAGGTCTCGGTCATTCCTTTGAACAGTTTTCGGTCGGGGCGTTCCCTTGGTCACGCGGTCATGCGATATTTGGGGAATTCGGCACCATCATGTCCTATGCGGAGGTCGTATTTCGCGGAGTTGGCGTCGATGTCTTTTCGAACCCAGACCTCAATTGCCACGGCAAACCGTGCGGGATAGACCACACGGAACCCAACATAGAAGGCAGCGCCGATGCTGCGTTAACGCTGAATCTGCTCAAGTACCAGTTCGCGCAGACGTCAACCGCGGATCCTGAATTTGACTACGACGGCGATGGCTATGGCGCGGTGGCGGACGCCTTTCCCACCGATCCAGACGAGTGGGCGGACAGTGACGGCGACCAGTTCGGCGACAACGTCGACGCCTTCCCCGACGATCCGCTGGAGTGGGCAGATGCTGATGGGGACGGTATCGGCAACAACATGGACCCGGACAATGACAACGACGGGGTCCTGAATTTCGTTGATCCTGATCCGTTCGACCCAGAAGCGGGTGAACCGCGACTTACCGCAGTCACGAGCAAGACGAAGGGCGACGAATTTGGCTACTTCGCAGTCACGATTAATGATCTAGATGGCGACGAAGTAGCAGACCTTGCTGTTTCCGCGCCTGCGGCCAACAATTCAGCGGATGAGTCTACCGGCAAGGTGTACCTACTCTCAGTCAGCGACTTGATCGCCTCGCCATCGAACGGGACCACCTCGCTCGGGGCGAAGTCGCTCGCCGATGTCATGTCAGCCTCGAATTCCTGGGAAATGCACGGGATAGCTGACGAGGAACGGGTCGGCGAACAGCTGATTGTTCTAGACCACTCCGATTCGGCATCGGAAATCGTGTTTCGGAGCGACCAGGCGATCTACGTACTCGGTCTGGACACAGACGTCCTAGCTTCGCTAGATTCAGCGGACGGCACCGATGACCACCAAATTGCCTTGGACCACTGTGCTGATACGGATGGTTGTGTTCGTCTCGCAATAGGTTCGGATCTCAATGTCACGGACATATCACCCGCAGGTGATTTCGATTCCGATGAGCATATCGACGTAGGCGTCGTGGCGTACGCGAGCGAACAAGAAGATGAAGTGCTGGTGTACTTCTTGAGTCGAGCAGGGTTCTCCGACGTTCCAACCGAGGCGCAAGAGGATCCGTTCACATTAGTCGATCTATTCGATGAAGATGACGCGAGTTTCGTTCTGACAACCTCAGGTGTTGAGGGTATCGCGGACCTCGAACACGTCGGTGGCACGCTGAGTTCTGCGACGAACGACCTAGCGTTAGGTGTGATCGGCGATGAGTCCCCTGGCCGTCTTTACGTGCTAGGCGGCGAGCAACTCAAGACCATTGGCGACTACGACGATGATGCCGATCGGCGCATTGACATCGACTCGCTGGTTGCCCTGAATCAAACCTATCGTGTCACAAACGCTGAAGACTCGAACTTCGGGATCAGCATCGACACGCTGACGGATTTTGACGACGACGAACGAAACGATCTGTTGGTGTGGGGAAGTTGGGGCAGCAACTACGTATTCACGATTGGCGGAATCCGTTTTCATGATCTAAACGACATGAACCTTGACGGTTCCGTGGAGCTACCGGAAAACGCGTACGAGGAATTTGGCACGTGGTTTTTTAATCGAATCGGTAAACAAGCACCGATATCTTCCTCAGGGATCATCCCTGCTGCCGACACGACGTCTTTCGATCACCTCGCATATACAAATGATCGCTCCATGTTCGTTGTCGAGCTACGCCATCTCGATTTCCTCGACGATCCTTCAGGTGAAGACTTGAACGGTATCGTCAATCTTCCCATTCGTATTCGCTACCCGGGCATCTACGACCTCAGAGCGCCTTTTGGACCGAGCGGACTTATGAAGCTCGCTGGTGTAACGTCGCTAGGTGACTTGGACGGCGACACCAAAGCTGATCTTGCGTTCTCGGTCTTCTCCGAAGAGAAGGAAGGTTCTTTCAGCACGATGTACGTTGTATACACGTCTGAACTCAGTGCGTTGGATCAAGCCGATGGCGAGGCCGACCATATCGTCATGCTCCACAACAACATGATGGACACTGACGGCGACGGGATTGTCAATCTTCACGACGACGACGATGACGACGACGGTTTGAACGATTTGCAGGATGTCTACCCCCTCCTAGCCGATTACCGTTGGGACGCCGATGGTGATGGCTACGCCAATGCGCTCGACGCCTTTCCACTCAATTCCTTCGAACACGCGGACATCGATTTTGACGGCATCGGTGACTCCCAAGACGTGGACGCGGACGGTGACGGCATCCTCAATGAGGACGATGAATTCCCGTTCGATACCGACAACGATGGGATGCCGAACCGCGAGGACGATGACGATGACAACGATATGGTGTTGGATAGCGAAGATCTATTCCCCATTGATCCAAACGAAAGTTCTGATGTCGATAACGACGGGGTTGGCGATAACGCGGACGAGTTTGACGACGATCCGAACGAGGCGTTCGATACGGATCGTGACGGTATAGGCAACAATGCGGATACCGACGACGATAATGACGGTCACCTCGACGTCGACGACGCATTTCCTCTTGATCCTAACGAGTGGCTCGATTCAGACGGCGATGGGTTCGGTGACAACACCGATCAATTCCCACTCGACCCGCTTGAGTGGGAGGACTTAGACGGCGATGGCTTCGGCGACAACCACGGTAGTGCGGCTTTCACCTCCTACCGGCTAGTCACGGATTGGGAAGCACCTCCCCCAGGGACGTTTTCAATTCCATCCGTCGAGGTTTATCGGCTTGGTGATTTAACTCGCGACGGCTATGACGACATCGAAGTCGCCAACGCGCTAGCCAATACCACTGGTCAACCTTGGATTTTCTTGTCCGGTGCAGATCTAGATTCGTTAGATGGTGAAGACGGCCAAGTCGACAAGATCATCGACATGAATCTCATCCATCAAGGTCCAACCAGCTGGCGGTTCATCAATACCCGAGCGGGTCTTGATTCCCTCAAACTCAGCAGTGGTAGTGTCGGCGACCTCAATGGCGACGGTTTCCAGGACTTCACGCTAACAAATCCACTTTCTTACGATACATCCGGGTCCACTACGCTCGTTTACGGCGGCAATTGGTCGGAGTTGGACCAAGCCGACGGGCAATCAGACGGTGAAATTGATTTAGATGCGTGCGTTGAATCGAAGTCTTGTACGCGAATTCGTAGCGGAGAACGCGGACACCGATTCGGATTGGTAAGCACCCCGATAGCGAATATCTTCGGCGAGGACGAGCTCTCGCTCGTGCTGGGTGCGGGGACAGGACAATCACGTCAATTTGGGCGCAGCGGCATCGCTTCATCGTTCGTGCTATCTCACGTCGCGATCGCAGAGTCCGTCGCTGAAAATTCCGACGGAAATGTGCTCCTAAGCGATCTCGACCAACACACCCAGACCTATTCGTTCTACCCCGAATTCAATGGATTTCTCGACAACATAACGTTTGCTGGTCGCATACCCGACCTTGATCACGATAGTGTTGATGAGTTGATGTTGCTCACGCCAGCGAGTTTCCCGACTCGCATCTATGTAGTCGCGTCTAGTGACTTGGAAGGGATAGATAAGGCGGACTTCGCTGTCGATGGCAAAATCAATCTAGCCACTTCTTACCGATTCCCTAACTCTTTCCGTATCGACGATTTCGAGCTCTTTCAGCCCAATATGGTCACGTCGACGGTACAAGAATCGTTAAATCGCGAAGAACGAATTTACTTCCTACCTCTGCTTGAAGTCGGCGACCCGCAGTCTTCGCACCTTGTCGATCTGAGGCAATTGGCAGAGCACGACGCAGCAGACGGTGAGTCTGACGGGGTTGTGACGTCCTTTGACACGAATGCGAACTACGCGTGGACTTTCCCACACTTGGGTTATCTAGGGGTCTGCAAACCAGATGAAGCGGCGGATCGGACGCGCGTGGTTGGATCACTCATTTCAATCGGCGAAGGAATCTCCACCTCGAATCCACTTGAGCTACTGGTCTTCGATTTTGAGGATTTACCCGAATTTGACGCCATCGATGGTACAACGGACAGAAGCGTCGATTTGGGTACTGTACTTGCACAAGAAAGCCCGACCGTGTGGCAACTATCGCTAGGTCCATTAACCGCCAACACATTCGTCGCACATATCGGTTGCGTCGGTGATTTTGACGGCGACGGACACGAAGACATTTCAATCGCCCTCACGCATTTAGAGGGGCAGAGATCACGAGGACAAGTCATCTTGTTCGCGTATTCAGATTTAGCGGCGATCGATCGACTAGACGGGCAAGAGGACATGCGCGTCGATCTATCGCTTCTCTGGCCGAGCGGATGAAACTCGAGCAGCCGAATTAACGCCTCATTTCACGTTCCAAGAAAGACGCGCGACATCTATTCGACTTCTAAACCGACGTTTATCCGGTTTCGTGAGTGAACGTCGGTAAATCACGTTCATATTTCAATACCCCAAAACAAGAGATGCACTTGAGTGAATCAATTTCCGGATTTACAATAGACTCAACGCTAAAGCTACAAAGGAGACACCCATGACACGGTTGATCGCCACGATACTTGCTCTAGGACTCCTCGCGGGATGCAGTGCCTTCCCTGGCAATAGCGATGAAATCGCGATTTCCGGTCAAGGTGTGCTCGCTTCCTACTCACAATCCATCGGCGAGCTGACGGACCTCAATCGGGTGGAAACTAGCGTGAAACGGCGTCAATTGAAACCAGTCAATCTTGCTCTCAATCCGAGATTCAAAGAACTGGCGGACATGGACGGCGTAATGACGCGGCAAGCCAAGCTAAGAACTCCCAAATCTGCCCGCTTAGTCATTCGTCTAAATTGACAAAATAGCTGTGGCGTGCACCACTCTTCGTGCACGCCGCGTCTCAATTTGTCAGCTCCCCGCTACATTCATGTTCGTAACGAACCCGAATGTTGTCGTGTTCTCACGGCAAATCAAACAGGGGGCTAACTATCCGCGTGAGGCACGTCGCGATAAGTCGCGTACGAAAACCTAGTCTCGCGCAAACTGTCCGAATCTAAAAACTCGAACTCAGCAGATTTAGAAGTCGATTCGGCAGATTGCGCGTCTCACGATTCCCGTGTGTGCAGCGTGATTTGTTGTGCAGTCCATGTGGTCCGATCTAGCGTACGCCGATCGATATCCGTCCACAACCAAATCTACCGTCGGTCTCACGTCTTCGGGAATCTGTGCCATATAGCGTCTGAACAGCTTGCGAAACATGGGATCTGTTTGTCCGTGAGCGGCTGCACCAAGCCACCCCAAAGCACGTAAATTGCTCTTCTCTACGTTTTCGGTGCCACTGAACAATATATACGCGAGCCGAGACTGGGAGTCCTTGAATCCTCGCTTCGCCAAGTTCAACAGAATGGGATACGCTTCATCGTAGTAACCTTCCTCGTACAGTTCATGCGCATTGTGCTTCTGTACTCGCACTTTCTTGACATCATCAACTGAGAAATGCACTGGATCCATAGGGATATGGTCGAACACGTTACCAACGACTACGACCTCCTCCATGTAATGCGTGAACTCTTCCGGCATCACACCTGACTCAAGATAGGCTTCTAAATCTATGTTTCGACGCGTAAGTTCGCGTACGAAGCGTCTGCTTGGGCCAGATTGTGTCCTCAGCACTTTCATCATGCCAGCGATTTCGGTGTACGGAATGCTGATTCGCTCTGAAGGCACGCCAGCTGCGTGCTTAGCCTCAACCCGCGCCATCACATCTCGGTAGCGTTCTATGGCTCGATGCCACTTTCTTGCCTGGCGGTCATTTTTGGCGATGGTGGCCAATGCCTGAATCTCCAGCTCTTTTTCGCTCGTAACCGACGTGACGGAAGTCGAATCGAGTGGGCGTTTTGTGTCGTATGCGAGTGAGGAAAAGGCGAACCCGAACGCAACAATAATGATTGAAGTAATTTGGATTTGACGCAGCATAAGAACACTCCTTGCTAGTCGTCATTAATTAATACACAAACATTCTATCTAGCTTTAAACTGAACTTGAATACTCCATGTTTCCTTTTGTTACATATTTTGTTAGGTAGTAAACTCCGTACGGATCGACCCAATGCATCGCAGCTTAACTACGGCATCGCCGAGAATTGGATAACGAATGGCACCGCGATTTCTCATCGGTGGAAAACTGCATCCAAGACATTGGATGACGAGATTAAACAGACTCAGCAACCCACGAACAATATAGGAACATCGAGGGACCAAAGGTCCAGGTCGTTGACACGCTCCTTGAATTACTTTGTAATCTAATAATCAAGTAAATCAAGTCTATGTGTCTTAGGTACGTCGAGCGAGCGGATTCCGTGCGCGAGAGTTTTAATCAGTGCACTTTAGTAGATATGTATGGATTGAGCAGTTTAGTCTTCTACGCACGTTGCGCAATTTAGGGATCCGACACAAAAGCTCGTTCCCAATAGATCGCATCGGCGACAACTGTTCCACTTGAGGTTTGTGTTGAAACGCTAACGATTACTTCACCGCCATCCAACTCTAAACTTCCAACTCGGTTCCAACCAGCCGACATTTCTCTACCTCGAAATTCGACAGTTTGAACGTTTCCAGATTGCGTGACGGAAATGTCAAAATCGCCCCAGGTATTCCCCTCACCGAAATCCAAGCCATACTGTCCGCGGGTCTCGAATACGTTATTGTTTCGCTCGCCGACTTCGGGTAGATGGTAGTGCAAATTCCATGAGCCTTTGTGCGGCAATTCGGCTTTGAAGTGTGCTCGTAAAGGTGTTGATTCGTGTTCCGCTCGTACAAGCGTTTGCCGGTACGCACCAAATGCTGCACTTACGCCCTGACGTGTCCATCCTGACTCATTGTCGGTGCCATACCCACCATAAACTTCGAGTCCTCCGTCCGTACTCACCAATTCGGGATCGGTCTGATTCAGCGTGATCATTCGAACGGTGAATCGAGGATCATCATTCGTTTCTCGTGAGTCAACGGAAAATCCTGGATCTAGATCGTCTACGTAAATCGTGTCACTGAACTCCCACTGCCATTCCGAAGGCTGAACCAAAGGAGCTGGGACACGAGATACCGTTGGAATATCGGGACCACCTGCGAAATCGACCGAGAAATCCATGCGATTCAAGCTGAAGTAAGGGTGGATTTGCATCGCTTCAATCGGTGATTGAGTTTGAATGGAGATCTGAACCGAGCTGTCGCCATTGAGTCGAACGGGTTGCGTCGATCGGGGCACATGTTCTCCTGCGTGGACCTCGCTAGATAACTCGTACCGAACGCTCAACATCCCCGCGCGTGGTTCTCGATTCTGCACGTGCAGCGTGTGTTCGTAAACCGGAAATCCATCGCTTCGGTCTGGCAGTCGATCTGTCGTATACGTGCTGGCTACAAATCCAGCCGGACGAATATCGAGTAGCCAATCCCCAAGTCGTTCGCGCAATGGCATCTCGAGTTCCGACGCGACCTCATTGAATTCGTCATAGGTGAACGTCTTGCCGTGAGACCGCGTAGCCAAGGTCGCTAACAAGGAAGCGATTTTCTGTGGGCCAAACCAATCGATCAGTAGATCACCCATCGTCTTGCTATAGAGATAGCCTGCGTGGAGTCGGTATCGCGGATCAAGTGGTGCCAGTTCTTCATGACTCGACGCGTCAAGCATGAACTCCCACACTTCCGGACGATTGATGTATTGATTGAAGTAAATCTGATTCAAGGAAGCGTCCCGGCGGTTTACTTCAATATCCCATGCACCCAAACGTGCAGTTGCCAAGGTTCCGACTGATTTCAAGTTCTGAACTGAGTAGAAGCCTAATGACTCAGAGATCACGTTATTCGTCAAGTAATCGATCAAGAAACCGAGTCTTTCCGCACCAGGACCTGAGGGCGCTACTTGAAATCCCGCCAAGTTGTCAATGAAGGCATCCGAGACATTGCCGCCCAGCACATCGTTCCCGAAATATCGTCTCAGGTATTCAAGTAATCGTTCATGTTTCTCAATCTCAGACGAACGGGTGTCTTGGTGCAGATTCGTCACAATCGATTGAAATTCTGCGGCTAGAAACGTGCCTTCTCGCAACAAATACACGCCTGGCAGCGACTGTGTCGAAGGCATCTGCCAACCACCGCCGAAGGTTCTAAGGTAGGTGGGGGTTTCTACGATCGTGTACGTATCGAATGGATACTCAAAACCTCGTTCACGGGCGAACTGAATCTGTTCCGCAACATCGGTCTCGATCTCGTCGAGAATTGGTTCGAATAAGTCCAAGTTTCTGGTGTGGTCGGGCGACACCAACAATTCAAAGTCAATCCCTGCAATCGTCTTTTCCCTTCGTTCAAATACAGACGCGAACAGACCTACTTCATGAATCGGAATCTGTGGCGCGAAGGTGTGCAAGCGCGTCTCCGCAAGTGCTTCGACGGTTGGTTTGACTGGTCCACCAACATGCCACTCACTTGGAACGAGGACGTCAAGATTCACGCTAAAGAAATCTCGTGGTCGCACGCTCGAGGCTTCTCGATTGACGTGAGACCCAGCCATCGGGTACCACGCAATCGCGGGTGTAAGTGCGACATAGTCCGCGTGGTTTATCGCGGGTTTTGAGCCGAGGAGCAAGAGTCCGTATGCACTGACGGCGCCGCTGGTGAGCGGATCTAACGCTGAATCGAGATAAGCGAAGCCAACGTTCGGCGATCCACGCGCTCGAATAGCCAAGCTCAGTTGCTCGCCTTCTGTGAGCGATCTCGGCACGTTGACTTCGAGAAGACCACCTTCGAACGAATAGGCGGGGACCTCATCGCCGAGCGAAATCGCTTCGATTTCGTAGGCAGGATTGAGTGAAAACACCAGCGTGTCGCCTCGGGCCATCGCTTGAACTGGTTCGAATTCGAGCGTCAAGTCAATTTCGACATCTGAGCCAGGTTCGAGCACCACTTGGCCAGAGAGGTGTTGGAAGTCCACCTGTACTACGTCTTGGTATTGAGCGTGTAGCGCTCGCCAACCGTCTCGTTCATCCAACTGAGCGCTGGTTTGAGAGTACACGACGCTGAAACCGATGACCGCGAACAACGTAACGGATGCGGCATACACGACGGGCATACGCGTGCGGACCGTATCAAGACGTGGGAGTAAGGATGCCGTCCACAGCAAAAATGCGGTCGCAAGCAGCACGAGCGCAATACGATGGATGAGAAGTCCGCTGCTCGCGAAAGTCGGCGCGACTTCGGACGGGAGTTGAGTATTGAGGGTGTACGTACCAAGCGTATTTATCAGGTACATTGGCGAATTGTTTTGCAGCCAGTACATCAACAGCATCAGCACGATCGCGACCACGATCGCAATCACACGAAAACGCACGAGAACAGTGAGGAACATCACCGTTGCCGTCCAAAAGTACATGTAAGGCAGCACGTCCATCACGAGCGTCGCCAATATGCTGAACATCTCCGGTGACCGAAAACCGAGATTGGGTAGCACGAGTTCGCACACGAAGCCGACCAGAACGTACAAACAGAGAAACGCGGCGAACAACAGGAAAAGCAGCACAGACAGTCCTGAGGCACGCCCGAACACGAGTTGGCTGTTACTGATAGGCAGCGCAGCGATAACCTCATCGATTCGTGCTTGGCGATCGCGCGCAACGAGTTCAATCGCGAAGAAGATGAGCCCGAAGGTGATGATGACTTGAAAGTCGGGAAAGATCGTCATTGGCGCCAACAGCGGCGAATGCATGAAAGTCCCAGAACTGACGGCAGACAGTTGCGCATAGACGCCGACCTGCTCGATCGTGTTCGTTACGCCGACTAATAGAGCGAAGGCAACGAAAATCCACGTCCGTAGCAGACGTAAATCGATATGCACTTCGATCTGCGCAACCGTCCAAACAACGGCGAGGTTGGACTTAAGCGCTGTGAAGAATTGCATTACTCGCGACATTGCACCACATACCTACATCAATACAACAGTCGTGCCACCGTTCCATTGTCAATATCCCATTGATTTATATAGATATTAGAGGCTGTTGAAAATGTCGCTTTTGGGTTGGCATTCAAGGCGATTTAAGCTAACATTTAGCTTTCGATTAGTCAACGGTACCCCCCGCCATGATTGGAGATGTCAATCGCGCTGAGCCTGTGCTGTTTCCGCCGTCGCTGGAAGAACTGCTGCCGGACGATCACGTCGCGCGACTGTACGTACGGGTGGCGGCGCGGTTGGACTTGTCAGCGTTAGAGGCGACGTACCATGTGGATGCGGGGCGCAAGGGGTACCCGCCGGCCGTGCTGCTGGCGCTGTGGCTGTACGGTTACATGACCGGCGTGAACAGTTCGCGCAAGCTGGAGCAAGCGACCCATGACCGGCTGGATTTCATGTACATCGCCGGGGGTCAGCATCCGGACCACACGACGCTGGCGAACTTTCGCCGTGCGCATCGTGCGGCGTTTGAAGCGGCGGCGGCGGAATTCTTGCAGGTGCTGATCGAAGGCGGCGTGGTGCAGTTGTCCGCGATTGCGGTTGACGGGACGAAGCTGAAGGCGTATGCGGCGCGGGAGAAATCGTTGACGGCGAAGCTGGCGCGGAAACGCATCGAGGTCTGTCAAAAGGTGATTGCGCGCTTGTCCGAACAGGCGGACCGCCATGACGCTGAAGGCGCGGATGCCAACGTTCATGCGGTCGGTGCCGCCGTTGACGATGACGTCTTGACGCGGCTGCTGGTGGACGTCAAGCGCTACGAGGCGATGGCGGCAAAACTGGATGCGGCGGACGCCGCTGCGCTGGCGGCCGAACAAGCCGCTTACGACAAGCTGCAGGCGGCCCGCGACGCGCATGAAAAAGCCCATGGCGCGAAGCCCCGGGGTGCGCCGCCGAAGCCGCCAGGGGATGCGCCCAAGCAGGCGGCGCGAGAACACTTGACCGACCCCGATTCGCAGCTGATGAAGACCCGTGACGGGATCATGCCGGCGTACAACGCGCAAGCGGGCGTCGACGTGGACACGCAGCTCATCGTGACGTCGGGCGTGACCGACGCGCCGACCGACCACGGTCAGATCGTGCCGACGCTGGATGCGCTCGAAGCGTTGCCCACCGTCGAGCCAGACGTGGCGGCTGCCGCCGCGGATGACGAAGACGGTCGCATGAACCTGTTGGCGGACGCGGGTTACTACAGCGACGACAATGTTCGGGCGTGCGAGAAAGGCGGCGTCAAGGCCTATATCGCCACCGGCAAAAACGGGCGGGCACAACCACCGAAAGGGTCTTGTTCGCAAGCGGTCGAGACCATGGTGGCACGGATGCAGGACGTGGTCGGCCAGGCCCTGTATCGCAAGCGCAAGAGCACGGTCGAAACGACGTTCGGCTGCATCAAGGACGCGATGGGATTTCGGTATCCGAAGATGCGCGGTCTCGCCGGCGTTCAAACCGAGTGGCAGCTGGCGTGTCTGGCGTGGAACGTCAAACGCTTGTACAGTTTAGGTAGGGAAAGTCTATTCTGAATGCGGAGAAACGCGAAAACCACCTCAAAGTGGATGCAATATGGCTGGTTTCGGTGACTTTGAGCGTTTAATTTCGGTCGAATCCGGCTTGACCGGCGCACCGACACCGATCGGGCCGATTAAATGCGATCGCGAGCGAAAAACGCCGCAAAACCGAGTCGAAAATCAACAGCCTCATTAAGTTAGTTTGTTGTGGTTCCGAGATGCCCAATTAACTATCCTCACTAAATCGTGGCGGTATTTCTCACGATGAGTGAAAACCGAATGCGACTGAGTCGGCGTCCGTGAGTCCTAGCGCAAGATTCATGCGATCGATTTAATCGCTCAATTCAACCCTAAAGCTAGGTAGCTGCCTTCCAAAATCAATCGAACCGATACATAGAAACCAAACAGCGGACAGAGAATCCAAAACAGATTAGGGACCCAGATATACAGCAGTATTTCTTTCCTCGAGATCAATCGATGACGACCTGCCAGGAAGAAACTCACGATGTAAACCGAGGTCACGTAAATCCACTGCCAGAAAAGCAGGATTCCGAGAATGCCTGCGACTCGTGCAGGGACAAATGGAATCGTGATCGTCCCAAGAAGTAGCAACGAGAGAATCGGCGTTACGACACCGTTTGCGATATCGCCGTTAAAGCCAAAGGTTTTTCTGTCGGTATAGGACGCATCGTAAAGCGAATAAACGCCCCACAGCTCGGACCACACGGCAGGCGAAGCGATCCGTCTCAAAGGCACAGATGTGGTTAAAAACTCGATCGCCGGAACTGTCCCGGAACTCGATCGCAACGAGTCCCACCGTTGTCGCTTAGCCTCAATCGAGTCGATGCGCAGAAGCAGACAAATCTCCCAGTAGCAAGCCAAGACGTTTACTGCTAGAAAAACAGCGAGTAACGTGTGGGCGAAGTTAACATCGCCGATAGTCCAGAACCGAAGAGCAAGCGTCGCACCCGTAATGACTAGGACGAAAGCAGACGCGATCCACCAGACCTTCATGGTCTAAAACTCGACAAGGCGAATCTAGTTCTTCATCTCGCCAGGAGGACGACAACCCGATTCGACTCGGTCGTGGACGGATGGTGAATCACAACATCGTCCTTACGGTTCCCATCCAAGTCGCGGACTTTGACGAAACGCTCGTCGGTAGGCGCTTCGACAGCCACCCCAATCCGGTCTTTCGACAACAGTTCGGGACTGTTCTCGCCAAGATAAACCGATAGTTCATCCCAACGTTCGACCGCTAGCAAATCCACCCGCTCGTCCCCGTTCACGTCGCCGGCAAGAACAGTTGGAAAAAGCACACCTCGCTCGTCAAACGGGGCAAATGGCGTTCGAATCTTCCTCTTTATTGCTGGTCGTTGGCTATAAGCACCGTTTTCTAACTGGTACGCCGCAACCTCCATCGAAATGGAATTACCGACCATCGCCCGCGTCATACCGCCGAGACCTGTGTTGACGGCCGCCATGATCAAGTCCTTCATGCCGTCCCCGTCGATATCGACATACCGTTGCGACGCATAGCCCCACGCACTGCCGCCGGCGGGTCCTGGCGTCCAGGCAGACGTGTCAGATTCCGATGAGAATGTGATTCCACTCGGAGTGGAGTTCCCGAAATGTACGTCATATCGACCTCGCAAGCTGAAGACTCTGCGCCCCGAAAACGTCAGTGTCACGAGATCTGCAACGCCGTCCCGATTCAGGTCAGGAAATCCCTGCAAGATTGTGTACTCGAAACGACCGCCTAATCCGAGAAGCAAGGTGGCGACACTCTTGTCGCTAAACTGGAAGGCAAGCGCATAGGATCCATCAAAATCGAATGGAACATCGGATGGAAAAGATTCGGGGTTGTCAACGAATCGCCCCGAATCATCCTGATGGTATACCTCAAAGCTGGTATCGTTCCAGAACGCGAGATCGAGACGACCATCTAGGTCATGGTCAAGCTGATGTACGCGACTTAAGTACCAAGGAAGTGTTTGGGCGTTGATACCGACTTCGTCGTAACTTAGCTCATCCCCGTATGCCTTCGCATCGAGGAGCGGTTCCGGAGGTCCTACTTTTCTAGCTTCGGTGAAGGACCCGTCAGATCGCTGCGTGGATATCCAGAATCCGTCTGCGTCTGGCATGACAAGGTCGTCACGTCCGTCGTCATTCAAGTCTCGTACGACTTCAAGTCGAGAAATATCGCCTTCGTTACCTTGCTTGAAATCAACAATAAGCTCGACCAGCCTCTCCTCAATGCCTGTATCAACGTCGATCCGGCCGAAACCTCCAGGACGGTACGTGAGTAGGTGATCTCGATCACTCAGGCTCACCCGATCGAAAAACAGAATTTCACCCTCCAATGGCCACTCTCGAACAGATTGCCATTGGTCCCCTTTCAATCGGTATACGGTCATAGTTCGGTTTGCGTTACCCTCACTGTTAATGATCGCAAGTTCAACGTGATCGGGGTCCGTGAAAGCGCCTGACAGGACGATCTGATGTTGGGCGCTGCCTGTATTGATTTCGAAGATATCGAACAGTTCGCCGTCGGATGGAAGCACTGCGTTCGCGAAGGCGATTGCCACAAGCCAAACCGTTGCTACGGTCATTCTTCTCATTAATTGCATAGACCCAATTCCTTTTCGCGAACCAACTCAAAGATCCTCAGCGAGTTAGAAGGCGCTCGTACATACCATCATAGACAGGGTGAGTCCATATAAGTGTGTCTCCCCATTTCACTGTTATCACGAAATCCGCATTTCGAGTCCTTAGCTAAATCTGAACTACAGAACGCGTCTGTTCGGACTTGCATAGCACTTCAGGTCTATCACGAGACCAAATCGACGCGTACTGAGTGGTACACGAACCTACCCGGTCAAAATTCAAATGTCACGCTATTGTGACATTCGCCGGTTCTTTTTTAACGCTCAGTAGAATCGGATGGTTCTTCTACTTACGTGACGAATATTGAAATTTAAGTTCCCTCCCCCTCCAAACTTCCACGGCGATGCTACTGGTCCCGAAGTACCTTTAAGGGTCACGACCTTAGAGATTCAGTACTGCGACGGCGCTGGTGTTTGCGTGCAGTTTGCCTACGCAAACGGTGATGGTTCAATCACTGAGAGGGTTGCGCTGAGTCTTCCGGCAGCCGTGAAACTCTCGAACGAATTGTCCGACGCTGTGGACGGGTACCTGTACGAGACCGGCGAGGTGGTTACTGACCACGAAAGCACTGCAGACGAGACCTAATACCAGCGCTTAAGCGATCCGCTATAAGTATTGAGCACAAGAGCCGCAATCGTGTTAAAGCGCCTTGCCCTACCAATTCTCTTGCTGTCACTTACCTCTTGTGCGGTGTTTGACCACATCTTCGATGTGACCAGTATCTGTGATACGGGTCAATATCAAGTGAAGTTTGTCGAAATCGCGACGGAAGTCGTGCGGGTCAAATGCGTGAATGAAGGACAGTTAGATGTTTTGCGGCAGGATCGCACGATCCAGATTCTTGGCGTCGCGTACGTTCGGAACGACGACGATTCTGACGAGTAACAAGGCGATTTCAAAACCCGTACAGTAACGATATCTAAGCGACCGAGTCCAAATTCGCGCAAGCCTTTTAAAACGAACACATGTCGTGCTGAAGCGAGAGATTTACTACGATGTCACGATGGGTTGTACGATTAAGTATTCAAGTCTGGCGTAGTTTGTATCAGAGCGAAACATCTTCATTCGTCGTCGCTGTGCTTTTGGCGGCGATGCTCGTTGGCTGTGGCGGTAGCGGAAGCAGTCCGGAACCGGTCGTGATTACGTCGCCTCCTGTAACACCTCCACCACTGCCCCCTCCTCCTCCGCCGCCCGAACCACCCACAAGTAACGCACAACCTTGTGAAAACGGACAGGCCGACGAATTCGCGTGCCAAGGTATTTCTCTTCGTAGCCAGGTACCACTCGATGAGCTGGGTGGTGAGTCTGGGAACGACATCTGGGGTTGGCACGACGCGGATACCGATCGTGAATACGCACTGGTGGGGTTGAACAATGGAACCGCGTTCGTCGATATCTCGGACCCAGACAATACTGTATTTCTAGGTCGTTTGCCGACGCAATCTGCGAACTCGATCTGGCGCGATATGAAGGTCTACCAGAACTATGCCTACATCGTCGCGGACCATGCTGGCGCACATGGCATGCAAGTGTTCGATTTGACGCGTTTGCGGGATCAGTCGGCACCGCAGGAATTTACTGCTGACACCGTTTATGGCGATATCGAGAATGCGCACAATCTCGCTATCAATGAGGACACCGGCTTCATATACGCCTTGCTCAGCAATACTTGCGACGCGGGTCTCCACATGATCGATCTGTCGATACCGAATAACCCCCAATTCGCAGGCTGTCATAGGATGGTCAGAACCCACGACAGCCAATGTGTCGTATATCAAGGAAGCGACCTCGATTACGTTGATAGGGAGATTTGTTTCAGTTCAAACGAAGATCACTTTGAGGTAGTCGACGTATCTGACAAGTCATCATCAGTGACTATCTCATCTCTAACTTACGAGCAACTGGGTTATGTCCACCAAGGCTGGTTGACGGAAGACCACCGTTATTTCTTGCTTGGTGACGAGTTGGACGAACCGAATTTTGACCAAGCGACCCGCACGCACGTAATTGACATATCGGATTTAGACGCACCCGTGTACCTGTATGCATACGAACACGAAACCGAAGCAACAGACCACAACTTGTACGTCCTCGGTAACCGTATATTCCAAGCCAACTACAGCGTCGGTCTGCGCGTACTGGAATTCGACGACCTTGCTTCACAAGAGATAACGGCGATCGCTTTTTTCGACACATTTCCACAACACAACGATGTGTCACAAACGGGTGCGTGGAGCGTATATCCCTATTTGCCTTCCGGCAATATCATCGTCAGCGATATCCAAAATGGGTTATTCGTACTATCACTCGAGTAACTTAGGAGTTTTCCACTAGAAAGAGCCGGTCAGGAGGATTCAATCTCGCTTCGAGAACCATTCATGAAAAGCACGTGTCTTAATCAACTATTCGCTAGCACGCAACACAACGTCAAATTGTCATACTTAAAACGCTTGATGGTTTACAGCATCGTATGGATTGCTGCAACTACCACAGTCGCTTCGAACTCGGACTGCGTTGAGAAACCTCAACTCTTCGACGCAGAGATGCCGAACCTAAGCATGGATCAACGCACCCTCGTCATAGATGCCTTTTACCTCAATCGACACGAACCGCACCCAACGTGTAGTTTCGAGCTGGATGCCACACTTGACTACATTCCTAGTCGGATCGAGCGTTACGATCCTGAACTGGAAAACGACTCTCCGTGGACATTAATTTCGGTTGAAGATCGCGAACCACGTGAGCGAGAGAGGAAGCAAACGCCACGCTATACACGTATGAGCCCAGAGGAAGTTTTTGACGACCTGAACCAAAACACAGTCTGGGAATCGCTAACGGTTGCAAATGAAAACGACAACGTTTTGACCCTCGAAGGTCTAAAGAATCTCGAAGTAGGATCAGATCAGTTCGTCTCTGCAGATTTCAGCCTTGACATCGACAAAACAACCAGATCCATTGCGCAGGTCAGAATCGCAACGAAAGAACCCCGCAAGATCAACTTCGCCGCGACGATATCGGAGATGAAGATGACTCAAATCTATCGATATGAACCGCGGTTTTCTCGAGTGTTTTTAGACCAACTATTAGTCGACTGGAAATTCAGGTTTTTCTTGGTGCGAGTTTCGTCAACGGAGCGTATTAAATATCGCGATTACAACTGCACACTGGCTAACCAGACGAGAATGTGCGACGAATAACGGCCGAGCCGTGTCCCTCTACATTCGCGCAAAAAACTCCACAATCTCACGGACGCGGGTCTAGGTTGTAATTGACTCAAGATCATGTTTTGGGTGAGAGATTTACTTCAACCGCGTGTTTTCAATCACCTACGATAAATATCGTTCGCTCGGTCAAAGTTTTGATCACAATAGTGTCGATCTAAATAGTCCCACGTAATTACTTGGTTGCTGAGACCAAAGTTATCTGTCGAGTACATAGTTGACCCTCACGTATCCAAACCTTCCACCCAACCCGTAGGGCGTATCAGTCGGATAGCGAATACCCCAAAGTACGCTCGAAAGGTGCGTCTTGGCTAGCTCAGTCGGTAACGTGTCAAACACGTTGTTTATTCCTAGCGCTACTTGGAATGAGCTGCGAACAAGCCATGCTTCAACGTCAAACGTCTGTGCGGGATCGACCGTGATCTCGCCCGTGTCCAGTGGGTTCTGAGTCGCCTCACCAAAGTGATTCATGCGTAAGACGGTTCCCCAACCGTCACGTCGCCATGCAACACTGAAATTGCCTTGGCTATTGGGTTGACCCCGCTCAAGCGTGAGCGCACCCCAGCCGCCAAAATAATCCTCGAATGTCAGTCCTTCTGGTGCACGGTCCGGCATGTTGCTCTCGATGATCTCGGTATCGTTCGTGTGTCCGTTTGCTGCGACCCAGAGCTCCCCTGTAGCAATCGGCAGTACCCACGAAGCCGAGACATCAACACCTTGCGTTTGTGTGTCAACTCCGTTGAAAAAGAACGTCGCGGTTGAAGCATTGACGGTATCACAAGCAGGAATCCCACCACAATCTATACCCTGGGACCTCACGACTCGATCTTGAATCCGCGTGTCGTATAGGTCCACCGAGAACCGTAAGTTCCTTTCAGTCCATCGCCAGATCAAGCCCGCGCTCCAGTTATCGGACGTCTCGTGCTTCAGCGAGTCAATGCCGAAAGCCCGCACGACCGGATGACCTTCGTTGGCGGAGAACGTGGTTGTTAGACCAGTGTCACTACCCACGAAGAGGATTGAGTTGAAGCGGCGCTGCGAGAGACTAGGTGCTCTAAAACCTGTAGATACGGCACCTCGCAACGCGACGTTCTCAGAAAGCGCGAGGCGGGCCGTGAATTTCCCGGTCGTCTGTCCGCCGACATCGCTATAGTCTTCGGTTCGCAGCGCTCCGCTTAAAGATAGACCATCCATCGGGTTTGTTTCTATTTCCGCATAGGCGGCGCGACTGTCGCGGGTGTCTTCGCTCAGCCGAACATTTATAGGGCTGTACCCGGGGTACCCCTGGAAGCCACATGCCGCGACCACGCCCTCAAGTGGTGACCCGTCCGGTCCGACCGCGAACGCATCGAAGTCGGAAACGTGCGGTGATCCACACGACCAGGACGCTTCATCCCCCGCCTTCTGCGAATAAGTTTCGCGACGGGTTTCTAGTCCTGCGGCAAACGCCATCTCAGACTTCCCTTCGAAAGTCTTGCGGATATCCAGATTCGTTGTTCGTTGTTTGAATTCGATGCCACCGCTGTCCCCGTGCAGCGGTCCTGCGTTTACAACGACATCGGCAACACTGGCTCCGGGGTTTTGTGCTAAATAGTTCGCGCCAATGGACGCGTTGATTGAATCTGACACGCCAAAATCAAAGCCACTTCGACCAAAAACCACGCTCAGATCAATGTCCCACCCCTGTAAAGGACCACGTAAACCGAACGTAAGTGAATCGTCCGCGACTTCAGATTCCTCGATGGGGACAAATCCGTCAGGGTATACCGGGTGGGTGTTACGTTCATGGAAATTGATGAAATTCGGTAGCACGAAATCCCACGTGGCGTCACCGGTGTCAACACCGTCCCAATAGTCGTATTTAAAGCGGTATGCGCCACTCGATCGGCCTTCTCGCTGTGAGATACCCCCAAATGCATAAATCTCTGCATCGCTTCGAAACGGCAACGAGCCGTTGAAGAACAGTCCTCGCCCCGCATGGGACGGCGAACTGAACGATACGAGAACGTCCTGATAGTCGGGGTCGTACCCGCCATTTCCGCCATTGCGTCGAAGCGAATCTCCTGTATACCACTCACCCGTGAAATTGAGAAATCCGCCTCCGGCGAGATACATCCCGCCGTTGTAGGACATCCCGTGAGTAGCACCACCTGCTCCACCCGAGCTACCAGAGTGGACGAGGATTTCGTGGTCCATGCCTTCTTTTAACACAACATTAATAACACCGGCGATGGCGTCGGAACCGTACTGTGCGGCAGCGCCGTCGCGTAGCACTTCCACGCGCGCAACAGCGGCTGACGGTATCGCGCGTAGATCCGTACCACCGGTACCGTAGCCGATCACACCGTCGAGAACACGCAACCACGCCATGCTGTGCCGACGTTTGCCGTTTATCAGCACAAGGGTCTGGTCCGGCGCTAAACCACGTAAGGTCGCCGCATTCAACAACGCGCCATCACCCACTGATAGACGCGTGTAATTGAAAGAAGGTGCGAGTTTGGTGAGTGCGGCACCGAGATCAATCTCTCCCGTCCGTGCCAACTCAAAGGCATGGTGCACTTCAACCGGCACGGGTAATTCGTCCGCTTGGCTCTCAAGCCTGGCTCGGGTGCCGATAACGACAATCTCTTCGATCATCGTTGCGCTCGAAGGCGCGGTCCCAACGGGTTGGCCAGACACAGGAACCGCACACACAGCTAATAGGTAACTTAGGGAAAGTAGCTTTTTCAACGTTGTCGAACTCGCCCGACCGCGAGAATCGCATCATACCAACATGTAAGAAATGTGTACACACCCCGAGGTATCTTGTTTAGTCAGTATGTTGAGAAACCTTTGTGCCGAATCTCAAGCGCGGACGACTACTTAGGCACGAGCTCCATGAGACTGTCAATCGACGGAAACTTGAGCCCATCACGAGGTGGTTGCGTCGAATCCGGTTGGCGAATCGTGAGCAAATGCTCAATACCGTACCGTCTGGCGGACTCAAGTACAGTTTCGTTGTCATCGACAAACAACGTTCGAGCTTTATCAAACGGGTGATTCTCGTTCAACTTTATCCAGAATTCACGCGTTTCCTTCGGATAGCCGTAGTCGTGGCAGGACACTGCTACGGCAATCTCCTCGCTGAGATCGCAGTACGCATCTTTAGCCTCAAGACAATCACGATGGGAGTTGGTGACCAGCAGACTGCGGATACCGTTACGTCGAATCCAGCGCAGGAAGGCTTTCGCACCCGGCAGAAACTCGACGAGGTGTGCAATTTCGTGATGAAGTGCAATCAAATCGACGCCTGTGTACTCAGTCCAATAATCGACCCGATAGTAATCCAAGGTGCTCGCGACGTCCTGCATATGCCTCAATAGGCAATCTTGAGTTTTACCTGCCTCACATCCATGCTTCTCGATGTACCTTATCGGTAGCAGTTGTTCCCACAGTACGTCGTCGAATTTTCGATCCAAAAGCGTTCCGTCGATGTCCAATAACAACGTATCGATTTCTTGCCAATTGACTTTGCTCATACTTGATCTTCTTATCTAGTGGTAATGCACCGGATATGGGTTAACGGTGCCTGAACGCTTACTCCTTAATACCCGCAATCTCCGCTTTGCATATGGACACAATATCAATTGTCGTGTATTTCGACCGCAAGTGTCAGTCTGGTTGATTCTGCCGTCTCACTCGATACCTCTACCCACGGCTAAACCTCTCTCCCCAAACGTTTAGTATTTGTCGACTAACAAGACGCGGTCTAGTCCGATGAATCACATCGTTTCATACTTCTGCAGATTGCAACCTACCAGCGGAACCGATCCGTCGCTCGTACGTAGCGGATCCCCTCCTGAGACCTTAACCCTCACCGGCGTCGATGTTCCTAACGTCGATTCATTGTCTAAACCCGTTTCCAAGAGTCGAAATCTCGTACGCTATGTGGCGCGAGCTGCGCTTCTACTCTCTGCCGTCTTTCTATGCTCGCTCGCGAATGCCCAGAGCGCCTTTAGCGCTACGACCATAACCATGGCGTGGGACGAGGATCCGTCCCAACAATCGACACAACTCGCGACGCTTAACACCGATATTCAAGGGGCGCTTAACGCCGCGGCAACTGATTTTTGCTTTGCGATCGAGACGGCACCGTCCGATCTTCTCGACTTTCCTGCGTTGAATTGCACTATCGGTGACGCTGCGAGTCCGAATGGTTACACCGCCTCAAACGCGTCATTCGCGCTGATACTCGGCGATATGCCGTTCGACTACGACTCACGGATAGCTCACACACTCACGCTGACCGCGCGTTCAACTTCCGCGACCCCGACCTCCCGGACCGCGAATTCCCTTCGCGTGACGTTCACGCTTTCGAACATTGATGAAACGCCGGTGCTCATTCAGGAGGCGCTCGCATACGTCGCGCCACCTGCTCACTCGGCGGAGGCGCGCTACCTGAATGTTGGCAATACCTTTCAATACAACATCGGCAGTCTCTTTCGAGATCCTGAAGGTGCCCCGGTTTCGCTTCCTCAGTCAGCAATCGAGGTCTGTGACACGGGGGTTGCCGGTGACTTCGTCGAGAACGCGGCTCGTTGCAATAGCTACAGCAATCTGCCGCAAACACCAGACGTCCTCTCGGTAGAAACGCGTGGCACGTTGCTAATCGCCACCGCGGACGGCAGTGGAATGACTAGTGCGGGCGTCTATTGGGCGAAGCTCTATTTCGGTGCGAGCGACCAAACCGGCAACGTCACCACCAAGCAAGAAGGCGCCAACGTGACCGTGTTCGTGAAGCAGGGCGTCAACAACCCGCCGCAATTTGGTGGCGGTGCGTCCGGGTTCTCCGTGCTGGTCGACGAGGTCGCAGCAGGCATTGTTACGGCAGTCGCCATTAACCCAATGCCTCTTGGCGCCTGGAATGCGACCGACCTAGACGGAGGCGCAAATTCCACACACGGCGATACCGTCGAATACAGTCTTGTTGGCGCGCAGGCGAACTGCCTTAACACTGGTGTAAATGCGGTCCAAATTGGCGAGATGTGCGTTGCCGTCGTGACACCTTCTACCGGCGTCGCGCTACAGGGGTACTTCCTCGACTATGAAAGTCCTCATCTTTCCTCAACCAAATCATTGAGCGTCACGCTCCGTGCCAGCGACGGTTGGAATCAAGCCGACGTATCGATTGAAATCACGTTAGTGAATGTCAACGAGTTGTACGCACACGATGATCCCACGACCCAGCGCGTGTTGCCGATGACCGTGCGCCTGCTGCAGGGGAGATCACGGAGTTTCAATCTCAATGACTACTTCACGGATCCGGAAATGGACAACATCTCGTACACCGTGTTTCCGAATGCGCTCCCGAATCTAGTCACCCATTCAGGGAGTAGCCTAACGCTCACAGGCGTCGGGACCAGTGACGCTAACCCTACCGTACAGGATGTCGTAACGGTTCGAGCGGACGACGGCTTGATTCAGCTGGAGCGAACCATCCAAGTCGAGGTTCGCAACACGAACACCCCGCCCAGATTTGAACCGGCGGGTGTCATTGGTGTGGGTGGAACTATCAACGAAAACGTCCCGATTGGGACTGCAGTTTCGCAATTGGTGCAGTACGCCGATGACGACTCCACCGCCGACGAGATCACCGTATCGTTGAGTTCAAACGACTTCAGCGCTATCGTGGATCCAATCTGGGACGGCGCAAACGTTTGCCTTGAGGAGACCGCAACGTGCGTCCGTCAAACCAATCGAATCGCTATCGTGTCGGCCGCGCCCATTAACTATGAACAAACCTCGTCGTACGTCATGGACCTCGGATTACATGACGGCTTGGTGGCAAGCGATACCAATCGTGCATTCACGTATACGGTCACCGTAACCAACGTCAACGATCCGCCAATTGCGGTTGGAGAAGTTCCTGATCGATCTCTAAGCGTGCAGGGAACTCACACTTTTAGTGTAGGTGAGTATTTCAGCGACGAGGACATTGGCGACCGCTTGATCGTCAGAGCTGTTAGTAGTAACCGAAGTGTCGCAACAGCAACCGTTCGAGGTGTTGATGAACTCACCATCACAGGCGTAGCGATTGGTACAAGCACCATTACATTGACCGGGTCTGACAACGCTGGATTGACAGCGACGCAAACGTTTGACGTGGCTGTGCAGATGAACCAAGCTCCGGTTGCAAACGCCGCTGCATTCACAGCAGCGCTACCCACCAATCAGGAAATGCTCGTAAATCAGAGTTTCGAAGTGCTTTTGCATGGATTGTTCACGGACCCCGAAGGTGACACGATCACGGTCGCGGTTGCATCAAGCGCAACCAACGTCGTACTGGCTACACCCACCGGAACAGGCGAGAATGCCGTTGCCGTCTTGCTCGCCCGCGCCCTTGGGAGTGCGGAGATCACATTCACAGCGGCTGATACGGCAGGCAACGAAACCGCAGAGACCCACACGATTGAGGTCGTGAGCGAACTCTCTTCGGAAAACCAACCCCCAGAAGTCAACCAATCTGCGCTAGACGCCGTTCTGCCAGCGAGAAACGAACTTGTCCTAGGTGCTAGTCTCGAGATGACGCTTACTGACATCTTCACCGATCCCGATGGGGACGACATGAAGTTTGCGGTCGAGTCCTCTAATGCGGATGTGGTGCTCGCAACCTTTGCGACCGGTAACGTCTCGTTGTTCCTGTTCGCGGATGCTGTCGGCACCGCGACCATCACGATTACCGCGACTGACAGCAGCGATGCCAGCACATCCCTCGAACTTGAGTTCACTGTTGTTGAGGAAGGCACCACAGAAAACCAGGCGCCTAGGCTCAACCAAACTGCGTTTGATGCCGCATTGCCAACCGACAATACGATGCAACAACGCAACTATCACGAAATGGACATGTCGGGACTGTTCACCGACCCTGATGGCGACGAGCTGAGCTTTCAGGTCGCGTCGTCGAACATGACGGTCCTACGCACTTCGCGCTTACCAGGTGGTTCATCCGCGTTTCTAATCGCTCGAGCCATTGGTTCTTCAGATCTCTCAATTACCGCCACCGACACGTCGGGTAACACCGCGACAGGAACAGCACGTATTCGCGTCGTCGCCAATGACAGTGAAGGCGAAAACGAACCTCCCGTATTAGATCGTGAGGCGCTGAACGCTGCATTGCCAGCGAATAACACGCTTCCGGTTCCTGAATTCTTCGAACTCCAACTGGATATGTTGTTCACTGATCCAAATCCAAATGACCGTGTCGAGGGTTACGACGTCAGTTCCTCAGACGAGAGCGTGTTGTTGGTTGTCTTGGATCCTGGCAACATATTGACGGCGTTCGCGCGGAGTGCGGGGACGGCCATGATGACGATCGTGGCGCGCGATACTCACGGTGCGGAAACCCGTGTGACGGAGGCCATTAGAGTAACAGCGGCGTCCGCCAACGCGCTCGTGCTTGGACCCCAAACACTTGACCGCGGCGCCCCACTAACAATAGACATAAACGACGTGTTACCGAACGCTGAGTTGTGGAAGACGACGTTCAATCTGCATCCGGTGGTGCGCGATTCTTCCGTTGTCTCCTCGCAAGTCAGCGGTTCGCGCATCACGCTCACGGCGTTAGCGAAAGGCGAGACGCTTGTGAAGCTGACGGCAACGAACGATGCTGGCTTTGAGGCTAAAACCATGTTTTTCGTCAGCGTCGTTAACGCGCCGCCGACGTTAGTGGCGTCATTACCTGATCAGACCACGACTCGCGTGAGCGACCTCAGCCTCGATCTACGGGACGCGTTCCGAGATGCCGACGGCGAATCGCTTCAGGTCACGGCAGGAGTACTTGACGAGTCGGTTGTTGACATGGCTTTTGAAGATGGCATGCTGACAATCAAGGGCTTACAGGTCGGCGAAACGGTCGTCACGTTAACAGCGGTAGACACGAACGGGGCGTCCACAGAAGCAACGTTCAATGTCGTGGTCGAGAACATAGGTCCTAGCGTCAACGCCTCGGTCGGTGCGATTCATTTGCAGCTAGGCGGCGAACCGTACCGGCTTACCTTTGGTGATTGGTTCACGGACGAAGACGATGAGCTGACCTATTCCGCGACCCTCGCTTCTTCTCGCGTGGTTTCGGAAAGCACAACACCGACGGGCATGACGTACACGCCGCTCACGCGTGGAAATGTCATCCTCACGATAACCGCAAGCGACCCCCATGGAGGCGTCGCTTCATTAACGACCGAGATCGTGGTAGGCGACGAACGCCTGAAAGAAGTAGCTGCAAAGTCCCTGGCAGGATTCGGTCGGACCATGCTTGGTAGCGTGTCCTCAGTACTTGACACGCGAGCCAACCTAACGAGAAATAACTCGGACCTGTCAGAGAATAGCCAGCGACCTGACACGCTCGATGCGTGGGTTGCTAGTCACACTACCAATCAAGCGTCATCGCATCCTGGCGTGGGCGCGTATGACGACGAACAGATCTCGTTGCCATCTTTGACACGAGAGATAAGTTACGGCGGCTTCGACCAAGTCACGTCTAGTTCTGTTTCGCCGTTTCACAATGGCTTCTCCATCAACCTCGGAGCAAACGACGAGGCTAAGCCCTGGTCGCTCTGGAGCAATATGGATCGCCAGTCGTACAGTGGCGGAAACTACGGCGGCTCAATCAACAACGCTTACCTCGGTATCGACAAAGAAGCCGGCGAAGCATGGGTATTGGGTCTATCGGGGGCACGACACCAAGGTGAATCGGACTACACATACGGTACGGCAACCCAACGTTTGGGAATCGAACTCAATCAATTGATGCCCTATTTCCGCTACGCACCGAATGACCGAGCATCCCTATGGGGAACCTTCGGAATAGGCGAAGGTGAGCTAACCACATCGGTCGTCGGGGCTGACGCAGCTTCTAGCCGTCTGACCAGTCGACTTGCCATCGTAGGCGGTCGACAACGAGTTACCAACACTTCTCGACTCGAAATAGCGCTGCGCGGAGACGTTGCAGCGTCGAATCTCGTTACCTCATCGGGCGAGTCCGCTAGCTCAGGGTTTGATGTCAATGTCCGTCGGCTACGTACGGGCGTAGAAACATCGTACACACTGGATTGGCTTGGGGACATGTCGCTTACGCCGTTTGGTCGACTCAATCTAAGAGTTGACGGTGGCGATGGTGACACCGGTACAGGGCTTGAATTCGCCGGTGGACTGAAGATCGGACACGGCGCATTCGCATTTGAAATGATGGGCAATTCATTCAACGTAGAAGGGCAACAACCGTATTCAGAAAGCGGCGTGACCATGTCAGCAATGATCAATCCGTCGCGAAATGGAACCGGTCTGTTGGCCTCGATTTCGCCACGATGGGGTACCAACACCAACGCAAGCGATGTGATTTGGGATGGTTTCACCAATGCGGGACTAGGTATCCAACGTACGCGACCTTCTGGCATGGAAGCAAGCGAAAGGCACATCCAGCTAGATTCCGAGATCGGCTATGGATTCTTGATCGCCGACGATAGGTTCCTACTTACACCCTTCGTTCAGCATGCGAAATACGGTTCTACACGCCAACAAACTTTGTTAGGGACGCAGCTCAGACAATCAATACATAGCAAAGGCTCAATTTCTTCACGAATTGCACTCGGTCGAGTGAATCGGTCCAGGGATCAGACCGAGTCGACGTTGCAGATACTCGTTCAGATGAGTTTCTAACTCGAAAGTCGTACGAGTGAAAGCCGTGCTTCAATCGACGAAAACTGGCGGCATTAGCGCCGAAAATCCGAAGTAAATGGCGGTAGCGCCGCCATTTACTTCGCGCGAATTCGCTAGGTCATTGTTTTAAAAAGATTTCATATAACGACGCCTCGCTTTACAAGACTTAGAACGGTCTCTAGAGCGATTTCAGCTATATACGTGATTGGTTCTAGATTTCAGTCAGATGGTTCCGCGTTTAAATCAACCATCAATATTCGGGAATAAAACCTTCCCATGCGGCGACAAACCAATAGATGCTGAATAACAGATCGCAATGACTGAACAGACTACTGACGCCGATTTGATCTCGCGCTATTACCGTGCGGCTGACAACCAGGCGCTTGCGAAATTCGTGCAAAAACACCGTTGTTGGGCGATCACGCGAGCGCGACGATACGTCACGGCGGACGAAGCGGAAGATGTGGTTCAGGCATCGATCATCAGGCTGATGAGCGCCCAACCTGTTGGCGGAAGGGTAACTAACCCACTTGGTTGGTGGCACACCGTGATAGCGGCGACCGCCAAAGACCTCATCCGCGAATCCAGCCGAAGGGTAAACCGAGAGCAGTCCTACGCCAGGGATCTCAGTTTAACGACACCAAGCTCTCAATCAGAGAGTGAAGACAAGGAGCTCGTTGACGCTATCTACGAGGAAATCCATCGAACTGACACTCGGTTTCGCGATCCCTTGCTGAAACGGTATTTCGAGGACCTTAGCTACGACGAGATCGCACGCGAACTCGACCTTCGTCCCGGGACAGTGGCGTCTCGACTCGCTCGAGGTATTGAGCGAGTTCGTGCTGCGCTTGGTTCAAAAGGCATCTATGTTCCTACACAACTTTCGGAGACCGCACAGATGAGTTCTGATTCGAGTACCACAACCGCCACCAAAGCATTCGTCGAGCGGTGGAAAGATGCTTGGTTCGTCAGCATGCACAGCAGCGCGAGCGGGATTGGCCATATCACTACTAAGACGGATTCGAAAGGGAGTGTCACTCTACGCTTCCGAGTCGATATCGCAGTTGATAACCCACGTAGCGGCGATCCTCGAGAATCGCCAAATCGGATATGGCTTGAGAATGAGTTTGCAATCGAGGATGTTCACTCGTTTCAGTGGTCGACGATTCGCGCCAAGGAAGGAGCTACCGACGCCGCGAACACGCTCATGGCGGAACGCGGGATGCATTACGATCAAGATGAACTAATCGAGTGCCTCGAAAACGGCGCGAAACTCTCCATCCAGTCGAGTAACGGCACTACGACTCTGGACGTGGCGGGAGATGGACCTCTGATCCCCGATCTGGCGGTCGCTTTATATGTGTGCCAACTCCCCCGCGACGTTAATGCAGTCCAGCCGATTCGCCTAATCGGTTTCGAACGGTCAATGACCGGCCGACAATGGTCTGTGCTGCCGTCTGAAGTTCGATACGCTGGTCGCAGCGGTCCCCCGGTCGGCTTGAGTCATACATTCGAGCTAGACATGAAAGCGTATGCTGGTCGCAACGGATACATTTGGATGGATAACGAAGGTGCGCTCATCGGCATGGGTGACGAACGTGAAAGTTTCATCAAGGTCGAGGACGAGAACAGTGCCCTCGACATGTTCCAGCACAAAATCTAGTTGCTTCCACCTATATTGAGGAGTCGCTACTGGTCATAACTGCAACAGAACGGCATTTAAATACAGGAAAATAGGCAAGCACTAAAACAAAGGAGAACTTGATGTCGGACGCGCCGGTGATTGACGCTCAGGTCCATGCATACGAACGTGATCGACCCGAACGCCCGTGGATTGGCTTTCTCCACGGACCGGACGAAGCCACAGGCGATCAGATGGTGGCAGCCATGGATCAAGTCGGCGTGGACGGCGCACTTTTAGTGTCGCCTTACAGCATGTATCGCTACGACGCGAGCTATGCGCTGGAGGTTTTTGAAAAACACCCGACCCGATTCGGATTGATCAAACCCTTCGACCCTCAAGCGGAGGACGTCATCGAGCAAGTTATCGATTGGGCAAAGCTAGATGGCACTGTAGGCGCTCGCATCATGCTTCCTGATCCGTTCGCACTTGAAGCCGATGATCCAGGACTTAATCGAATCCTTGATGCCGGGCGGCAGGCGGACATCCCAGTCAATGTCCTTTGTTGGGGAAATGCGCCATTACTCGGTAGATTGGCGGAGCGTAATCCAGATACGCAGATCGTGCTTGATCACTTAGGCTTGCGTCAACCCTTTGAACCGCCACCGCCCGAGAATCCGTTTGGCGATCTACCTAGGGTGCTTTCGCTCGCTGACTACGACAACGTCACTATCAAGATTACAGGCGCATGCACGTTGTCGCACGAACCTTACCCGTATCCGGACATTTGGGGACCGCTACAACGCATCTTCGACGCGTTTGGAATTGACCGATGCCTCTGGGGCACCGACTGGACTCGCGCCGTGAATCTATTAACCTACGCCGAAGGCGTGGATGCCTTCCGTCATGCGTCGGTCCTTAGTGGTACGGAGCGAAACGCCTTGATGGGTGGGAACATTGCACGCATCTATCGGTGGCAACCGAGCGCGAAATCTTGAGCGCGCAAACTCAATCCGTTCCGCCATCCTTGATGTTTTTCCACCCTACTCAGTGAATTCAATTGAGTGAACTAGATATCGAAGATTGCATCAGTGAGACCTGTCCGTGGTCCCGTGATCCGGTCGCGCCAGAAGCTCTCGCCGAGTACAACAGACACGTCGTCGGCTGCCGCGACAAGCTTGTCACCGCAATCCAACACTTCGGACAGGCGATCGAAGCCTCCTAGACTTACCAGCGGTACGCCTAATCTTTGCGGAGCATAAGTTTCAACTATCCCTCGCTAAATCAACTGGACTAGCCAATCGGGCGTGTTTTTGATATAAAAGCGGACCGGTTCTTTGAGGGTATACGAGCCGCTCACGGGAGTCGCCGGACTCCCTGAACCCCGCACGTACGCGTGATTCGTCATGTCGCGTAGCTCATCTACATATCTCCGCCGAAGCTTGTTTTCGGTCGGCTATCTTTCATGTTTTCTGGTCCTAGTGAGTTGCATTGGGGGCACAGGCGGTACGTGGATTCCGATCTCGGAGGAGGATCCTGACGACTCGGACGAATCTGAACAAACCAACGGACATCTCAACTTTGAGAGTCCGCACTCCCGACCGATCGTCGTCCACCCCGACGAGGATCGCGTCTATGTCGTTAATACCCCTTCTGACACGGTAGATGTACTAGACACGGAAACGTACGAGATTCTTGATCGAATTCGTGTGGGGATTGAGCCGGTCAGTATCGGTATCAAGCCCGACGGGACTGAAATTTGGGTTTCGAACCACGTGTCGGATTCCGTCAGTGTGATCGACGCTGACACAAGCAGCACGACCTACCACCAAATCCTGCACACCATTCAGGTCTTCGACGAAGAGACGAAGTCCACTCGCTTCGACGAACCGGTGTCGATCGCCTTTGTAGACGATGAAAAGGCGTATGTCGCGCTCTCGTCGACAAATGAAATCGCGGTTGTTGACGTCGCGTCGCGAGCGGTTACCGATCGGCTAACGGTTACCGCGCAGGATCCACGCGCGATGGTTGTGCGTGACGGACGCCTCTACGTGATCCCATTTGAATCGAATAACCAGACCGGGGTCTCCGGGTGCCTCCCAGAGAACATGGACACGGACCCTAACTGTACCTTCGATGCCGATGCGCACGTGGTCAACGCGCCCGACGGGAACGCGCAAAGCCTTTCCCTGAACTATATCCTGGATATCGTGCGCGATTCGCGCTTTCCGGATCGTGATCTATACGTATTCGATACAGAAACCGATGAGCTGGTTGAAATCGTTGACACGCTGGGAACCTTGCTATACGGAATCGCTGTGGATTCGGACGGCAACGTCTTTGTCGCCCAGGCAGAGGCTCGTAACGACGCCAACGGTAAAGCAGGAACGGAAAGTCACGGTCTACCTGAACTGGAAAATCGTGCTTTTCTCAACCAGATCACCAAGGTCGACTGCACAGGAGATACGTGCGGGACCCCCGAGTTCATCGATCTTGAGCCGCTTCCACCCGACCATCCTGAGCGAGACGAAGCCCTTGCAACACCATTTGCCATTCAGATCAGCGACGACGACAGTACGATCGTGGTAACGGCGGCTGCCTCGGACAAGGTCTTCACAATGGACGCAGACACGGGAGACGTACTCGACCAAGTTCTCGTCGGAAGCATTCCACGTGGCTTGACGTTGATCTCCAACGACGACGGTGAGCTCGAACACGCTTGGGTCTTGAATGCTCTCGCCAACACCGTTTCGGTACTCGACGTGACTGATCCGGAAGACCTATCTGTCTTACAAATCATCGAACTTGAGGACCCATCGGATCCGATCCTCAAGCAAGGTCGCATTGCGTTCAACAGCGCGGACGCATCCAGTACCGGTACATTCTCCTGCGCGAGCTGCCATCCCGACGGGCATACCGATCAGCTACTCTGGGTTCTCGAAACGCCCTTATGCGATGTCGGCTGCGATCAGATTCAACCCCGCCTGGTACAAGACGTCCGTGGTTTGCGGGGAACCGCGCCGTATCACTGGGACGGTATTCCCGGCGACCCGTTCGGCGGCATCAATACCAGTAGCATCGAGACGTACGTTGAACCGAACTGCGACATCGACGACGAAGAGAGTTGCACGCTTCACCTGATTGATGGTTCACTTAAGACAACCATGTGCAATCAGGACGATTGCACCGTCAATGACGAAGACAAAGCGGGACACCTGTCGGCGGAGGATCGTACCGCAATGTCTAAGTACCTCCTTAGTGTCCCGTACCCGCCCTCCGTCGAACGTCCTTACGACAACTCGGTCACGGAGCTCGGGATGGAAGGTATTCGAGACTTTCACTTCAATGAGCAATGTGGTAACTGTCATTACCTACCCCATTGGACGACGACCAACATGGGCGGAAGCGGCATGGATCTGCCATCGTGGCGAGGCGCGAGCGACCGATGGAAGAACGCACCGCAAAACCGTTTCTTCTTTGTGGACCAAGTCGGACGAGACACGCGAGGATTCCCTGAACGGTTCTCGTTTACCCAGAGCCAGAAGATGTATCAGATGATCCTGGAAGGAAGTGTTGGTGCACCCGGATCGTTTGCTCGTCAAGTGACTCTCAATGTCAGTACGGCGGATCTGGACCAGACCGGCGATATGCTGGACGCGCTCGAACTCGCAGATCGAGAAGGAGCGATCGTATTGGAAGGTGAAGGCCTACGCCTCAACACTGAAGACGACCCCGCCGTCATCTCGCTCTCTTTTGAAGAGGACAACTACCGGGATAACCTCGATCAGTCAACCGAGTATTCGCGCGACGAATTACTGGATCTTGCACGGGACGAGGAGCTCCTCCTCACGCTCACAGCCAGATTCGGAACGGGTGTGGACTACGAGCATCCCCAGCCCACGATTTGGCCTGCCGGCTTTCCAATTCGGTTGATCTTCCCAGGGGACCGTCCACAAGAGTTCCCCGAACTATACGACGAAACCGAAATGCGGATGCGCGGGGACTACATCTTCGAAGGCGCAAGTCTCTTCGTCGATGGTCGCAAAGTCGAAGGGACGATTCGCTGCGAGACTGGAGAGCTCCCTGATTGTGAAGATCAAATTGTCCTAATCGAGCTGGAAGAGCTCCCGAATGCCCGCGGACTCCCGATCGACGACATCAATGTTGTCGCAGACAAGGCCACGATGCATCTATTACAGGTTCAAAATCCGCAAGGCTTGTTCAGCAACGACTTTCCATTCTTCGTACTTTCGGAATCCAATACTGCGCGATACGGCAACATCGTAGGCAGAGACGGCACCATTGACCAACAAGGCGGATGGCGCGCTAACACGGAAAATGGTCATGTCTCGTGGAATGGCGAAGCACATTTCACGATCACCCAAGCGAACGAACGCCAGCCGTGGCGGGTTTCGCTGGAACACAATGTTTCCGTTAGGGAGGGATTGCCATATTCCATCTGCTACAACGCCAAGAGTGACGCGTATCGATACATAGAAGTGAATGTCGACACCGGTCCTGGCGACACCCAGCAGTTCAGAGGTCTAGTGAGTACCGGAATTGACCCTGAAGTAGGAGGCAGCGTGCGAAACGTTGGCGTCAGCTTGAATACGGAATATCGCCAGTTTCATCACCGATTTATTGCCGCAGAGACTGACTACCAGGCGCGACTTACTTTCAATCTCGCACAGAGCGAAAACGACGTCTGGATCGACAATGTCGGTATGTTCTACGGCAAGGATTGCGGCAATCCGTAATCGGCAGTGACGCTTACTAGGTCAACATTTTTCCGTTATTCCAATTGGCGCGGGCTAGTCCAAAAAGCCCCAGAGATTTCTCTAGTCGATTGCGCTTATCAAGATTTCTTGAGCGGGTTCCGACTGCGGGGAATCAATCACGGCAGTACACCAATCGATCGCCCGCTTGAATCCTTTTAGTGAGAACTTGAAATGCCAATTCTGCGGCCTGCCGTCTTGGCTGGTCTCCAGCTTTAATTTACCTTCCGATCCTGACCTGAGCTTTTCTAGCAATGACTCGCCTTCGTCAGTCGGAATATGTCGGATGTCACCAGCTATGAAGACGTTCGGTAAGTGTCCTGGATACGAACCGACTTCACTACCGTTTACGACTACTCGAGTATTAATCGGATCGCCGCGCTTTGGGTTTCCTATTCCATACCGATGGCGTTCTGTGATCAAGCTGCGGACTGACACACCAAAATTGTCGCATTTGAAATAGACCACATCGCCCCATTGACTGCTGGTCTCAATGAATCGACGTTCCTGGCCGTCGACATCCACACACGATCCGTTGTTCCAATCCAGATTCCACTGAAAGTCAGTGCTCGGCTCACAAGATTGACCGCCGCCTTCTTGAAAGTCGTATGTTTCCGTTGAAGGGTAAATCCTCGACGTCACCTCAGCACGGTTCGCCGTCACCGGAACCGCACGGCGAGAATAAACTGGACGATGTTCAAGTTCCTGAGACACGTTTTCTCCTGGAAATTGAAGCTCGCTCATTGCTGCCAAACGAAGGCTGCGAGACCCTTCTCCCGACAATAAAGACTGACTTGATGCCGGTAATGAAAACAAGACTGCGAGAGTCGCCAACGCTATGTATCTCATTTTCTAACTCCTTGGCTCCGTTTGGTTGAGTATGGGAATCTAATGAGGGGTATCAACACGAGTCGTTTTTGCGACTGTCTTCCCTATCCTCTGTATATTACTAGACAACGCAAATTGCTCAAACACTCACGAAATTCTGAGCAATCAGTCTGAATCGAGTACGAGAACTCTCAAGTTGCTGATTCTCCGGAGGTCGCCTACCTACCGTCGATTGCCCCGCTCTACATCTCGTCCAGATTTTCAGTGCACCACTTGATTGCCCGTTTAAACCCGCGAAGCGAGAATTTGTAGTAGGAAATCCCGTGTCTGTCATCTTGGCTGACTTCTAACTTCAGAACGCCACCTTCACCTGAACGTATTCGGGCATAGAGCGACTGACCATCGTCCGTTACGATGTGGCGTAGGTCTCCCGTAATGAATATGTTGGGTAGACGACCTGGAAACGATCCGACTTCACGTCCCTTCACGATGACCTTAGTAGAAACTCTCGGACCGTAGTCGGGATTGCCAATTGCGAATGCGTGGTATTGGTTGATCAATGTACGAGGCGACACCCCCAAGGCGTCGCACCGGAAATACAACACGTCACCGTCTTCACTGAAACCCTCAATAAATCGATGCAGACCGCCGTCGGTATCCACGCACGAACCGTTGTTCCACTGCAACCTGCTATTCCAATCGGTACTTGGGTCACAATACTGCCCGCCTCGCACCTGGAAGTCATAGGTCTCGGTGGAAGGGAACCTGCGTGACATAACTACCGCGAGACGTGCCCGCCGAGAAAGCTGCGACTGCTGCAGAAATGCGCTGAGCTCTTGATTAAGGAACTCTTGCGCTTCCTGAGCGGCTTGGCCATTTACTTGGGAACCAACTAGGAGTATGAAGAGTGTTACACACAATCTCAAGGTCAAATTCCCCCGTGTCAATACAGAACAGCAGCATCTTGACGGTCACCTGTCTGTATTGGCGGTTCTAGAGCCAATTACCAACGCTAAATTGTTGAGGCAGACATTCGTTAACGATGCCTCTCCTATATTACTGTGCCCAATTTGGGCAACGACCGGAATTTCACCATCAATGATTGCCACATGTTGTCCTTCGGTGTATTCATCAACAACGTACGTTCAGTTGCTGATTTCGTTTACGTTTCTGCTTTAATTGAAAGAGAACGTACGACTTCACGTGGATTCGTTCGCTCGGTTCTCAACCGAAAGACTAGATTGAATTCATAACGGATATTGATTCGTGAACGACCAAGAGAAATACCTTTTTGACCTTCGCGGCTATCTAGTCGTCAAGAATGTTCTAACTGCAGATCAAATCGAAGACCTGTCTGATCGATTAGAAGTACAACGAAAGAACCGCAAGAGTCAACAAGAAAATAAAAAGGCAGAGATCTTCGGATCAGACCGTACTGTAATTAGGGACGAGTCAGCCCCCGCATGGACTGCGCCATCACTATTGGAGTGGGGCGGAACCTATATCGACCTCATTGATTTACCGACCATCGCACCGTATCTCGAAACACTTTTGGGTGTGGGTTATCGACTGGATCATGACTACCTCAAGATCGAAAATGAGATGAGCGGGCATACGCTCTACCTTCATGGCGGAGGTCAAGGCGCTGGCGGTCCGCGAGACATCGTTGGATCAACGGACGGTGGTCAATGCTTCTACCGTTACAACAATGGCAAGTTCTACAACGGTCTCGTCGCCGTTGCCTTTGAGCTAAACGATGTTTCACCAGAGAGCGGTGGTTTTGCATGTGTACCTGGTAGTCACAAGATGAACTTCCCTTTCCCGGAAGATTGGCGCATCAGCAAATCCCAAGCGACTGTTCATGAATGCGTGGATCGCGTTACCGCGAATGCAGGCGACGCCATCATTTTCACAGAGGCTTGCTCTCACGGTACGGTACCTTGGGATGGCGGCGATGAAAGACGTACGATCTTCTACAAATACTGTCCACACGCTGTGACTTGGGGCGCCTGTTTTTATAACGCTGACAACTACGGTGAACTTACCGAAAATCAACGCTCGATTCTCACTCCACCCAGTGCCTTTGGTCCACACGAACACACCGCTGGAATCTGGAAACGAGCACAAGCAGAGCAAGTGGAGTTACATCGGCTGCGGAAGGAAGTAGCCGAGCTACGGGCAGAACAGTCGGATCGGCTCGGAACTTCAGCGGACTCCTAACTTAGCCGAGCAGTTTGGAAGCATGTTTGCTTCGTTCCCTGACTGCGACTCACAACGTAGTTCCCTCGACTCAAGGTATCTCGTTAAATGCCTTGTCAGTCCCCTCAAGCGCTTGCTCGATGTCCTTCTCCGTGTGTGCGATTGATAGAAACATGTTGTGCCATGGATGAAGGTACACACCGTGACGAAGCGCATTCGCGCAAAAGGTAGTCACCTTCGTCTTCTTGGGATCGTCCTCGAATTCGATCATCGGCATCTGTGGCGGTCCGCTTTGGTGAATTCCAAAACCGTGCCGTTGCGCCTGCTCATAAAGACCGTCGCGAAACTGTTGGCCGAGCTGCTCCATTCGCTTGGGAGCGTCGACTTCGTTTAACAGCTCAAGGGTCTCAATAGCAGCAGCGAACGGTGCCCCTTGATACCAGAATGACCCCGTGTAGAAGATACCTGAAGCCGCCTCTCGATACGCTTCGCTTCCTAGCACCGCAGCCAATGGTTCGCCGTTAGCAATGGCTTTACCCCACGCAGAGAGATCAGGTTGCACACCAAATTCCGACCAACTCGCGTCAAGCGATAGTCGCAGTCCTCCGCGTACGTCATCCAAAATCAGTGGAGCACTTTCGGCATCGCAAATCCTTCTGACCTCACGGGCAAACACCGGATCCACCAACTCTTGCGTGTGGGGTACGTCATGCTTGTAGGCGGACACCACGATACCCGCAAGATCGCCTTGAACGGCTTTTGCCACTCTTCTGACGTCCTCAACATCGTTGAATCGATACGTCGGATAGTGAACGTGTTCTTCGGGTGGCGTCCCTTTTGCGCGTCGGTTTGCCCATGGTTGCGAACCGTGATAAGCAGTTTCACCTACCAGAATCTTGCGCTTTTGGGTGTGGGCTCGCGCGATCATGTTGCAGATGGTCGTAGCGTCGTTGCCGTTCTTCGCAAACACTGCCCATTCCGCATGTGAGATCTGCTTGGTGAACTTTTCCGCTAACTCCACCAGCACAGGCGATGGACCGTCGCCGATATCCATGCGGTCCCGTTGCGAGTCAGCCGCGGCACGAATTCGAGGATTACCGTATCCCGCGATCATCGGTCCGTAGGAACACATGAAATCAATGTACTCGTTGCCGTCAACGTCCCATAGACGACAACCATCCGCGCGCTCGAAAAACTGTGGGTAGCCATCGGGCATTCCTCGCTGCATCGCCATGTGACCGTACATGCCACCAGGAATAACCCGTGATGCTCGCGCTCGCAGCTGCGCGTCGATCGATTTGTTAGACATCCATCTGGTCTCCTCAAGCATCAGCGACGAGATTCAACTCCGATTTACAAGTCTCACATCTCGCACTCAGGTTGGCCGCCGCAGCTTACCCAAGATAAGCGTTCCAGCGAACCTAAATGATTACTAAGCACCGTCGCGTTCGATACTATAAACCCGTCGATTGGGCAAGTGACCCTTGTCCTGACGCCAACGACAATATGAAGGTGCTGCATACTTCGCACTACCAAAATGCAGCACCAACACCAAGGTGACGTTGAACATTTCGGTTACATGGCACAACTGACTCGTCGGCAGCTCACTCAGGGCGTCCTCGCCGGTGCGGCAATCGCGCCTTGGCGCGCATTCGCTTCGGACCTAGTCGGCCAAGCTACTACGGTTCCATCAGGCCCGCTCACCGACTCAGGCGTCACCGATTCGGAAATCGTGTTAGGGGTGTCGACGGCATTCAAGGGACCGTCGCGTGGTCTCGGGATTGAACTCTACCGTGGCGCCGTGTCGTACTTTGCCCATGTAAACGATCAAGGCGGCGTTCACGGTCGGCGTATCGTCTTGAAGTTGCGAAACGACGGCTACCAGCCCGTTCCTGCGGTCGAGAACAGCGTGAAACTCATCGTCGACGATAAGGTCTTCGCGTTATTCGGGTATGTCGGCACCCCGACGGTGACTCGAGTCTTGCCGGTTCTCAAGAAGTTCCAGGACCGCGACTTCTTGCTGTTCTTTCCATTCACCGGCGCACAACCGCAACGTCAACCGCCTTACGACGAATTCGCGTTCAATCTTCGTGCGTCGTACAAACAAGAGACCGCCGGCCTGGTCGATAACTTCATGGCGATTGGTCGAGAACGTATTGCAGTTTTCTATCAAGCCGACGCATACGGTCGCAGCGGTTGGGCGGGCGTTCGCGGCGCACTCAAGGAACACAACACAAAACTGGTTGGGGAAGCCACCTACCGACGCGGCGAGCAATATACCGCGGTCATGCGAGCGCAGGTTGAACGTCTCAAGAAGGTCAATCCAGACGCGGTCATATGTATTGGCTCGTACGCAGCTTGTGCCGCATTTGCCCGAGATGCAATCGATAACGGCCTCGAGATCCCCATCGCGAACCTCTCATTCGTTGGTAGCGAAAACCTGTTGAAGAATCTAACCGACGAGTTTGGAAGCGAAAGTGAACGGTACTCGCGGTGGCTAGTTAACTCGCAAGTCGTCCCTTCATATGAAGATTTGTCAATGGCGTCGATCAGTGAATACGCGGAGCTGATGCAACGCTATGACCCCACGCCCCCACCAGAGTTCGAAGAACACGACTATGTGCCGTTTGCGAAGAGCTTCACGAGTCTCGAGGGCTTCCTGAACGCGAAGCTCATGACGGAGATACTGGTGCGTGCTGGACCGAGTCCTTCGCGAGCGCTATTGGAAGACGCGGTCTTTTCGATTCAGAATCACGACCTGGGTATTGGCGAGCAAGTTCATTTCAGTCCTGAACGTCGACAAGGCCTGGATCAGGTGTACTACACGATCGTAGACAACAATCGATTCGTTGGCTTGACGGATTGGAAGGCGAAGTTCGCGGTATGAAGGTTTCCCGCCTCTTTCAACGAACGATGTTCGGAATCTTCTTTCTGTTCCTTCTGATTGGTGTGTCCACTTCAGTCGTGAGCATTTATTCGGTCGACCTACACCTGACGTCCGAATACGAAGAGAACAGCCGCGATATTGCCAAGACCATCGCCGACGCCAGTGTCGACATCATCCTGAATCGCGATCTGTCATCGCTGCAATCATTGATCGACCAATTTGTCGAGATTCAAGGTATCAGCTACATCTACATCGTGAACGACACGGATGAATACCTTGCGCATACATTCGTGCCTGGCATCCCAGAAGAGATTCTTGAGAGCGAACGTAGAGTCGGCGAGACCGTGACCCGCAACCTTGCGGGCATGGGGGATTTCGTCGAAGTGAGTAGTTACATCCTTGCCGGTCACGTCGGCAGTGTGCACATCGGAATGGATGTCAGTCACGTAGCGTTAGCTATTCAACAAGCGATCGGCAACCAAATCTATCTCATCGCGATCATTTTCTTCGTCGGCATCTTCGCCTCAATCTGGTTTGTTAGTTTCGCCGCGAAACCCATCAACGCGCTACTCGACTATGCCGTTACATTGGCGAAGCGGGAGAGCGAGGAGGGATCCAGCGAGACTGCCGAACGGGTTCTGACAAGAAACGATGAAGTCGGGCACCTTGCTCGTCTTTTCCAATACTTCTCCACGGTATCCGATCCGCAAAAACTCGAACAAGCCTCAGACGACGCAGGAAAAGAGTAAGACATGGCGGCGGTGAGTCTCGTGCAAATCAGCGGTATTCCGTTTCCCGTACCGAGGGTGGTAATCGCCGGCGTCTGCACCGTGTTGCACCTGTGTTTCGGCACCGTTTACGCATGGAGTTTCTTCCAAGTGTTACTGGTGCGACAGTTTGGTTGGACCTTTACTGATACTGCCATGGCGTTTGGGTTCGCCATCTTCTCACTCGGGGTCTCAGCCGCATGGGCTGGCGTACAGCTTCCTAAACTCGGACCTCGTCGACTTGCTTTCTTAGGCAGTGTGATGTTCAGCGCGGGATACCTCGTCGCCGCATTTGCGTTATCACAAAACTCACTCGCCTTGTTTTATCTAGGTTACAGCGTAATTGGCGGTATCGGTCTTGGGATGGGTTATGTGACACCAGTTGCGACTGTTGCCAATTGGTTTCCTGAACATAAAGGGCTCGCGACCGGTATCGTCATGATGGGATTTGGCATTGGCGCACTCCTTCTAAGCAAATTACTTGCCCCAGTGTTGCTCGTGTACACTCAAGAGGACTTGACCAATGTATTCATGTGGCTCGGCGTGATATTCGGAGTCATAACGATTCCGGCTAGTCTTCTCGTCGTAAACCCGCCTAAGGAAGAGATCTCTGCGCTGGAACGAGCAGCTCCTGCGCTTTTTACCGAAGAAGACGACCCTCGTTACGTCAGAAACTGTGTAAAGTCGCGAGAGTTCATCGTGATGTGGGTGATTTTTTTTGTCAACATCGTCGCGGGTATTACGGTGATCAGTTTTCAGTCACCGCTATTGCAGGACATTTGGAAACTCACCGATCCAACGATCGAACCGAAGGTGCTTGCGTCGTATGGCGCGACATTGATTGCCGTGTCCTCCGTTTGCAACGGAGTCGGCAGACTGTTATGGGGGTTGCTGTCAGATTACATTGGACGAGTACGAGTTTTTCGAATCCTGCTAGCCACCCAAATGGTGGTATTTGGCATGCTGATGACCGAACGGGACCCATGGATCTTCTCAATCCTGTTGTGCTACGTGTTGCTGTGCTTCGGCGGCGGATTCGCCACGATCCCGTCGTTCATCTCTGACGTATTCGGCACGAAAAAGATGTCGTCGATATACGGTTTCATGCTCACCGCATGGGCAATGGCAGGTGTGCTAGGTCCGCTGTATGTTGGCTACCTCAAAGATAGCTACCCCAATAAGGTCGTGATTTACTGCTTCTTGATAGGCGTGCTCGTGTTAAGCATTGGGTTCGTGTTTTCGATGTTGTTAAACAACGACCGTGTACGTATCGCCAAACCCAACATGGCATCCACGCTATTGGAGTTCAATATCCCCTTACCAAGAGTGGTGTCCTCGAAGTAGAGGCTTTTCTGGCAGATTCAGCGCCGAATCAGTCAGTGAACGGTGAGGCTACGCACGCATTACACCAAGAATTAGCTTGAACGTCACGCGTGCGACGCGAGCTTAATCAGGCAACCCTAGCACGCGCTTCGCGATGATATTGAGTTGGACTTCCGACGTCCCGCCTTCAATTGAATTCGCCTTCGAACGCAACCATCCACGGGTAGATCCTCGTTCGAAGCCTGAGAATCCGTTGCCTTCCCAACCTAATCCTTGGGAACCCAGAATATCCATCATCAAGTCTTGTCGACGCATGTTTTGCTCCGTCCCATAGTACTTGAAAAACGAAGATAAATAGCTCGGCGCCGCGTTGCTGGCAGCTTCCTCAAACGAACGTCGAATCGTCAATTGGTATGCAGCATCGTCGACGTTCTGATGCATGATGCGATCCCGAATATCCGCACGTGCGATCTTGCCGTTGCTCGCGCCGCAATAGTCCTTCGCGATTTCATCAATCGTTCTCGTCTTTTGGCGCGGTCCGCCTCGACCTCCGATCGAGCTTCTCTCATACTGAAGTAATCTCTTGCCAACCGTCCAGCCTTCCCCTGGATTTCCAATACGTTGACGCTTCGGCACACGTACGTTGTCGAAAAACGTTTGACAGAACTCCGATGACCCACTGATCAACTCGATTGGCGATACCGTCACGCCAGGAGATTCCATGTCTAACACGACGAAAGAGATGCCTTGGTGTTTCGACACATTGAAGTCAGTTCGAACTAAACAGAAAATCCAATCCGCTTCGTTTGCACCCGAGGTCCAGATTTTGGATCCATTAATAATGTAATCGTCACCGTCTTCATCTGCTCGACACTGCAGACTCGCCAGATCGGAACCCGCACCAGGTTCGCTATATCCCTGACACCATCGAATCTCACCACGAACAATGGGAGGTAAGTGTTCCATACACTGATCTGGCGTACCAAACTCCAAGATTGCAGGTCCGATCATCGTCAGACCATGACCACCTAGCGGCGCGGGCGCATTAATCCGCCTCATCTCGTCTTCTAGTACGCGAAGTTCGTCTGGAGAGAGCCCTCCTCCGCTATATTCCGTAGGCCACGTAGGTGCGGTCCAACCTCGGGACGCCATCCGTTCAAGCCAAATCTTCGTATCTGGATTAGGATACGTTGCTTTCCGACCGCCTGCCGTATAGCTCCCGGAAGTACGCATACGCTTAGGGCAGTTTTCTTGTAACCAATCCCTGACTTCAATCTGAAATTTCTCTATTGACATCAGTGCACTCTTATGGGAACGAAATACATGATTTTGTATTGAACGAAAAACGATCGATTCGACAAATTAGGTTAAAAACGCGGATTGTTCGCACGGTACTCTATGAAATCCTTCCAAATAGTACCACACTACCGAATTCCAATGAAGTATTGGCTAGTAAAACCCGCGACAAAGTCCGTAATATCTGGACCTAACTGCAAAGTACAACACTAAATATGATATTCTCACTTTACTAGTTGCTGAATTTACGACATGCAACATCGAGTAAAACCCGTTCTGATCGTCTCATCCCATCGCTATTACGAACGAACCGTACTGGGAATAACACTTTCCACCCGGAGACAAACAGAAGCGCATCCTACACGAAAGTCCCTTCGTCCTTACTGATACTCATCGCTCTTAAATTGTTGTAGAACATTCACATCGTAGCCGATATATCACAATAAAGTGTCTTTTTCCGGTATGGAAATTGTTGTCTTTATACTTCGAATCGCTGTGATTTCCCAGATCCAAGTTTCACCAATAATCCCGTGAGTCTAATTAGGAGAGTATTCACACGTTGACTGATTCGAACTTCTCATAAGACTTTCCATATTTACGTGACGCCCACTCAATTTCAAAAACTCGAAATTGACTTCAAGACATTGAATGTTATTATGATGCGTAAGGTGCAAAAACATTTAGCAACAGTGTTTCGATGTGAGACGTAACGATGTTCTCTCCGATTTTATACTCGTTCGGATGACCGCATCCGTTTCTACGATCCAAACACGCCTTCAAATCTGTTTTCACGTTTTTACCAATTACAGATGCAGATACGAGTAGATCTAAAAATTCGGCTTCCCGCATTCGTTCGAGATCCTTAATAGTCTGTATTTTTTTAACCTTAGAGCTCCTTTGCTTGAGTGCAAAGTTAACGTCACTTAAATGACTCGAAATCGTAAGCTCGTGTAATACTGCTACCGCCGCTAGCCAAGACATCACTACCGCTGATCGAAACAAACCAGACTCATAACACTTAATTGCTTCTTCAACGAAATTCCGCGTATCTTTATTTGCTATTCGGGATAGGTGTATACGCAGGTCTCTCGCGATTTCTGAAACAACGGGGTTCAGGCGTAAAGCTCCTATCTCCCGTAGTTGATTACGTCCCTTCTCCGTTATCTCCCACCCCTCGTGGGTACGAATAGCTAATCCGTTAGTACGTAAAAGAATCTTTGACGGGTTCCAAGAATTTGGGATTTTTAGTCCAGCAGTTCGCGATTTCTCCCGGATTTGATTGATAGAGCAAGGCTTATCGTAAGTTGCCAATATCAAGAGTAACTTATCAGGTCTTGAGACACCTTCCGTGTGTAACCAGATTTTCAGTTCTTCTTCCGATAGCACGTAACGATCCTATAAGATTAAAACAAATGTGCTTTTAATTTCTTTTGTTGAATCATAAATCCTGGCAAAGGTACATATTGATCAGTTCTCTCTCGATTTCTTTAATATCTCCTTCAGCTGGGATTCTTCGCCCGATGAAAGGGAGTATGTGTTTGAGCTCGTCTCACGGAGCCGATCTAATCTCAAAAGTCTATCAAGCGATTTTGTGAGGTTATTCACATAAGTCTGTTTAAAAAAACCCGATGCGTTTCGCATCTCTTCAATAATTTCTTTTCGATTAAAGGTACTTTTCCCGTCTGTAAATCGTAACTTTGCCGCTGCAGCGATTATCAAATCTGGTCCAGATTTGACAGACAGCGTCGCCGCAAACGACGAGGTAGATAAGTCAATATTTTGTATATTTGCGGACGGGAACACCTGGTCATTGGGTACTTGCGTCGTCTCTTCACGTAATGCGATGTGCGCAGTCTGAGTATCCAAAACCTGATCAACAAATTCCTTTACGTAGTCACCGATAAATTCGGGATTTCCTTCGTATTCGATTTCCATCGAGTTTACTTTAATACGTAAATGTACTTTACTTGATTCCAAGTTGCTCAAGTCAATGTCCTTCGAAACGGTGGTTTTGAATGCGTTACATTATAACAAAAGGCGTTGCGCTGTAGATGCCAACGTCATGTAATTGATGCGACTCTCCTGCACGATTACCCTTCGTAGACATAGAGCCGATATTAAATAAGTGTCTTGTGTACGCGTATTTCAGGTCGAACTGAGCACATTTCTAGTACGTGCTTAGAAACAGAGGTTGAGGACACTCCATTCCGTACTCTACTCGTCATCGATCAATGTCAGTCGATTCAACTCCTTGCGATTCAAGAACTTCCGCCAAAGTGAGTTGTAATTGGTCTAGGAGTTTCTGTAGAACGTGATCGTTGGGTCCCTTACCGTCTTCGAAATTGAGTCTGATACATTTTTCCTGCTTTCGTCGTGACATAATCTCCTGGACGAGTCGGTCGTGTACCTTCGAATTTATTGAACGCTGAACGTCAAGTCGTGATGCTCGAGACAGCCCCGGAACTCTACCTTGGTACACTGAGTCCAGTGGGAAATGGGAGACGCAGCATTTGCTCAACCTCCCTATTTTGACAGTCAAGATGCGAGGGGGCAAGACCTATGGCTAGAACAGTCTAGGTATGAACACCCCGCGACGGGTTACCTGTTTTGATCAAGGTGCAAGCACGGATGACGACCGACGCCGTCATCGAAAGTGACACAAAACCCATCTATGCAGTAAACAATCGCCAACGCTGAGTAACGTACGAAAGGATTAATTACCAAATACGCCGGCCTGACGCGTCTACAACCTGCGACGCGAAGTGAATTCGTGTGCGTAGGCGTACTTGGTCTGTTGACCCCATTTCCTAATGATGCACTTGTGCGCTCTAGCCTGCCCTCCGCATCCAGAAAACTGCCAATCCCGTGTAATTGAGAGGACCACTAAGCATCCAACCGCGAACATACGCGAATTCGGTTGAAACTCTAAGATTCGTCCCCATATAAAGTCCGACTACCGTGGATTTCTCAAACGAGGAAAACTGATGCAAACAGATAGTCAAGAACTTGACTCAGAACTCAATGCGATCAATAAGGTGATGGGAATCCTAAGCCCGCTAAACGAGGCTTCTCGCCAGCGTGTTCTAACGTACCTTATGAATCGACTAGGGAAGTCGATAGAAAACGGGTGTACGACAATTTCTGCAGATCCCTTGTCCCATAAGGGTTTTCAAGCCCACGCGTAGCCGTTGGTTTTCGAAGGTGTCGCCTGGACTCGATGTGCGTCGCGCTGACGTTCGTACCAAGCGTCCAGTTCGTGGTTCATGTACCGACATCGAAGCGCCAACATCTTGGTGGCGCCGGCCAGCGACCAGCGCATGCCGCCTTGCTTGAAACGCGTACCGATCACGTTCTTGCACGCGTTTTCGATGCGCGCCGAGCTGATCGGAAGACCGCGCTCGCGATAACGCGGATAATCCATGCGGGCTTGATTCTTCATCAGATACGCCACTTCATCCGGCGCCCCGAATTGGCGCAACGCGTTGATGACTGCCTGCGAGTTGCCCGCGCGCAGTTTGCCTTTCAGCTCCTGATGCTTTGCCTGGGCACGCTTCACGTCGGACCCGTAATGCGCCTCGCACGCTTGGTAGATATGTGACGACACGTGGTAGAAATCCAAGATCTTGCACGCCTTCGGGAACTGGCGGCTGACCAACTGCTCGATCCAGACCGCGCCATCGCTCAACATCGTTTGCTGGCTTGCGGTCGTGAAACCGGTGCGTTCACCCTGTCGCGCCAAGCGTTGATCAAAGGGCGATTCACCCGCGCTCGTCGCCGCCGATTCGATCGCGGCATCGTAGTGCGGCTTGACCTGGTCGTCGTCCGTGCGCCAAAAGGCCACGACCTTGACTTCGCGGGTCTTGGCGACCCCGTCCGCACCCTTGCCGACCCGGTCAGCCGTCGCCTCGGGCCGCATCGGAATCCCCGTGCCGTCAATCGCCCCGCAGTCGCTTGGGGCCTCGACAAACGGCGCTGCCCGCATCACCTGACGTTGTTCGTCGGCGTGCAACTTGGCGCCCAGACACTTGGCCACCCGTTCCACCCGTTTCGCGTTGACGGGGATCGCCGTCAAGTCATGCAGCAGGTGCGCCGCTTGCGTAAACGACACGTTCGCAGCCACCATGCCGATGGCGTGTTCCGCGCCCTGCGTCAAGCTTGCGGTTGGGAGCGACAACTCCGCGCGACGCGGTTTTGTGCGCACCTTGCACACCTCGGCTTGGCACTGATAGACCGCATGTTCGACCCGCAATTGACCGAGCCGCGACAGCACCTGATTCGCGCTGACGCGTTCGTATTTGGCACCTTCCCCGCAGACCTGACAGGTCATTTCACGGTAGTTTTTTTTTGAGCCTCAGCCAAGTTCAGCGTGTGTTCAAGGATGGTTCGCGCCGTCGCATGCGCCGTCGCCAACGTGCGCGTTTCCTGCGCATCGAAATCCAACGCGTCGTTCAAATCCGCTTGCAGACCCTCGTTCGCCACTCGCAACTGGGCGGCAAACGCCGCCGACGCCGCCTGCGCCAACGCCGGTTCGGTCTCGTCAAGCAGCGCCACGAGGGGACCCATCCGCCCCCGTAAGCGTGCATTTTCAGCCTTGAGCGCGTCAACTTCCCGCTGCAACGTCGCCAACGCCGTTGCTTGGGTAGCGCGACGCGCCGAAAACCGGCGCTTGAAATCGTCGACAATCGACATCGTCAATAGCATCGTTGAGCCTCCGTGCTTGCCGCCAACGGGCCATCCGTGCCCGTCAAAACATCGCTTTAATTATGCTTGGCGAGCGACCCTCCGCGGCACGCAAGCTCGCGTCAATGCGTGAAGTATTCTTACTCTCAGGGAGCGATTTAAACTGACCACCCATTTAGGTTCGCCAGTGACCCCATACGGGTGCAAATTCGCCCCCAACCCCTCGTATATATGATTCTTTGTCCAGTTATAATCTGCAGGATTTGTCGTACACCCATAGAAAACTCACCTCATCGGGAATCTTCGCCCCATGGAGGAGAGTTTATTCACGATGAAGAAAGTAGCGACGATAGTTCAGCCACATCATACGAATACGAGAATCTTGCCGAATTGTTTGATGTAACCAATCCTGATACGAATAAGGATCGCGTCTTGGTTGCGGCGTACTGGTTACAAACACGAAATGGTTCAGACAGTTTTCGTGGGTATGAAGTGAATAAGGGGCTTAAAGATCTTGGACACGGCGTCTCAAACGTAACAGACGCTATTAACAAGCTAAAGGCTCAAAGCCCGTCTCTTGTAATCCAATTGAAGAAATCCGGCAAAAGCAAGCAAGCACGTAAGACGTATAAGGTTACAAACGCTGGAGAGGATGCAGTGCGTCAGATGATCCAACAATGACTGTGAACAACCATGAGGCGCAAACTTGAAGTTCACTCTGTGCTTACATTTAAGCCTATATGGATAGACAGTATTCCGTATATCATCCGTGAAGAAAGGTGTTAACGAATTTAGGTTACGACTCTGAAGTAGTGAATCCGGCGGTTTATTGCTCAGATGGTTCTTTTCGTCTCTCTTAAGACGGACGCGCGAAAAGCCGGTCCATAGGTAGATAACTCGAACGTGCGGTTACTGTACTGCTAGCCTATCCCGTTCTGATACCTCACGGGTCTTTCAAAGAACGCTGTGTTGGGACCTTTTTCATCAAGTGTCGATAGCCGGATACGTTAGAACAACTCCACGACGACGAAGACTCCCGTTGCTCCGCGATTTCGCATTGAGGGAACGTAGAGATAACAAAGCGGTGAGCGATTTTCTCGCCCCCTCGCGACACGCGCGTCGCACAATATACTGATGTTTTGAACGACAACGACTCATTCACGATCACTACTGCGAAACGATAATCTGATACCTGTCTTCAATTCATCAGGAGGAGTATGAATTCGTATACCAATCGCTTTATCGAGGCTCATTGCAATAACTCTCTGTGCTAACCTCTACATTACACACCCTTCGAGCTCTGACACCTTTCAAGAAATGACCGAATCCAGTGAAACCGTCCATAAAGTAACGATTCCTGCGCACTTCTACTCATATTTAGTCGAGGAGGATGGCTCGTTCCTGAGTTATGAACCTGAATTTGGGTTCTCCACAACATCCCAAATCGACGATTCGGTAATTTGGGACCTTGAGGGAAATGCTCGTCTTAAGCACGTTACGACTGGGTTCAGTCTGAATCCGTCCCATCAGGTTGATGAATCCACCTTTTCGATCACCATCGAAGATAGTGAGCGATCGTTTCACCTCGCACACGGACCAGCCGAACTTCCCTCGGAATACCTTGCGACATTTCGAAAGCAAGGATGGGTATGTCTGACCCAGGTCATTGATGACGCAACGCTAGAGGAGCTCGAACGCACGGCGGGGACAGATCGTTACGCACACCTAACAGTAGATCGAACTCAACCAGCGATCTGTCAGAATGCAGCAGTCGCGCGCACGGCCGCTGAACCGCTATCACTCTGGCTCATTCGGCAATACATGCAGACAGACGATATTCGGCTATCGCATGTCCCAGGGTTTGCCGTACTCGGTCAGGATGACGGCAAGCGAAATGTACAAGGCTGGCACTCCGACTTCCCTTACCACTGGGGCGTCCCAGCACGCGGCTTGGTGCCAACGCCGTCCGGGAAAACGGTGTTAGGCGTTCAACGCAATGTCTGCGTCTCGCCATTTACACGTGAAGGTGGCGCGACCGCTTTCAAACTCGGATCTCACGCACTCGATCGACCACCTCCTAAAGAATGGGGGGACGCGACGGCACATGCAAAGCCAGGTTATCGCGCCGAACACGGTTTGCCATATAACGGTCCGGAAGCAGATGTGGTCGATGCGCCAGGTGGCAGCATCATTCTTTACGATTCCCGCACTTGGCATCGTGCAGGCGTTAACCGCACCCCTAAAAAGCGCGCAGCGATGCTTCAGGCGATGACCCCAATGTACATATTTCCCAAGAACGACACTAGTCGTACATTCAAGAAATTACTCGATTCGCCTGTTTACAAAGACTTGAATGATCGCGAGAAGCACGAGATTCAAAATCTAATGGTGCATCAGTTTATCGGTCCTGGCGGCGAGTATGCGATCACGGTGGATCGCGATCTAACGGAGACCGTTAAGTCCGCAACGACAAGTGGGTACTAACACATGAATAAACCAAACGTTCTCGTGATATTCACGGACGATCAGCGCTTTGACACCATACGCAGCCTTGGAAATGAACGTATCCACACGCCAAATATCGACCGTTTGGTCGCACGCGGCACCACGTTCACCCAAGCGCACATTCCATGCGGCACTCACGGCGCAATATGTATGCCAAGTCGCGCCATGTTGCATACTGGGCGTTCACTATTTCACTTGCATGACTCTGGTAGCAGCATTCCCAGCGACCACATCATGCTGGGGGAGACGTTGCGCAATGCAGGTTTCCAAACGTGGGGAGCAGGGAAATGGCACAACGGTCGCGAGGCTTTCAATCGTTCGTTCGATGACGGCGACGAGATTTACTTCGGTGGCATGGCAGACCATTGGAATGTGCCTGCTTATCACTACGACCCCAGTGGTAAGTACGACAAGCAGCTTGCCTACATACCAGAACCGATGACGTTCGGGAACAACAACATCGCCTGGCGTGACTGTGATCACATCCATGCGGGATGTCACTCAAGCGAAATCTTGTGCGAGGCGGCAGTGAACCACATCAAACAACAAGATGGCAAGCAGCCTTTCTTTACTTACGTCGCTCTGTTGGCACCGCACGATCCACGCACGATGCCTCAGCAATTCCTCGACATGTATCCGTTCGAAGATCAGGTGCTGCCGCCGAATTGCCTTGGCGCCCATCCGTTCGATAACGGCTCCCTTCACATTCGTGACGAGCTGTTAGCAGAATTCCCTCGAACTCCTGAAGAGCTGCGTCGTCATAACGCCGAGTATTACGCGATGATCACGCACTTGGATCATGAAGTCGGAAAGATTCTCGACGCACTTGATGAACAAGGCTTGACCGACGACACGATCATCGTATTCGCCGGCGACAACGGACTGGCGGTCGGGCAACACGGTCTCATGGGTAAACAGAACTGCTACGAACACAGTGTGCATGTGCCGTTGATATTTGCCGGTCCGGGCATTCCCGAGAACCATCGAACGGACGCGTACGTGTACCTGTTCGATATCTACGCCACCTTGTGTGAGTTACTGGACATTGAATGTCCGCAGTCCGTCGACGGTACGAGCCTTGTTTCTTCCATGCACGACGAAACCAATCTTGGTCGTGACTACATGTATTTCGCATATATCAGCACACAACGCGCGGTCAAATCTCGCACGCACAAGCTGATCGAGTACCGTGTTCGCGACAAAGAACCACAAACCCAGCTCTTTGATATCGAACACGATCCTTGGGAACAACACAACCTCATCAAGCAACCCGAGTTACGCGATGTTTTTCAGGACCTGCAGACGCACCTGCACGCCTACCGCGATGACTGGGAGGCCGGGTTCACTGGTCGCGGCTCAACGTTCTGGGAAAAGTACGCCGCATCAGCTTAAGTCGCTACGCGATCGCTGACACGAGATGACGACACATCAAGCCGCCATATTTGAGGAGGGCCACGCGCACCATCTCTACTTGGAGTTTGAGACGCCCACGGTTACTGGTGCAATTCCCGGAGCCGACCTGTTAGCCACACCGGTCTCTCGCGTCCACGAGACGCTCGCGTTTAGTGGGAAAGTGCTTGACGGCATTGACCATCGCTTGGTTCCGCCTGGCTTGAGATCGTTTGAAGCGATCGTTGGCAAGGACGAGAAAATTGCGCCCGCAACCCAGCGCGATGTATTCATCTGGATCCAGAGTAACCAGCGTGACGAAGTCTTCGCACGTGGATTGGCGTGGATAGAGATCCTGCGGGAAGTCGCAGAACTTAAACTAGAGGAACATGGGTTTCTTTATCGCGACAATCGCGACCTGACTGGTTTTATCGACGGCACGGCTAACCCCGTCGACGACGCAAGGCTCTCGGTTGCTTTAATTCCTTCTGGCGCGCACGCTGGGGGCAGCTTTGTCCTCACACAAAGATGGTTGCACGACTTAAGCTCATTCCATGCGCAGGATGTTGAAGATCAGGAACGCGTGTTCGGACGTACGAAAAAAAGCAGCGTAGAGCTTGACGCAGAACACATGCCGCCGGACAGTCATGTAAGCCGTACGGAGATTGAACGCGATGGATCTGAAGTCGAGCTATATCGCCGAAGTACACCGACCGGCGGAATGACCAAACCAGGTCTCTTTTTTCTTGCGTTCAGCGCAGAATTGAAACGGTTCACATGGCTACTCGAATCAATGTTCGGTAAAACCGATGACGATCTTCGTGATCGCTTGCTTTCGTTCGCGAAACCATTGACCGGTAGTTTCTACTTCGCCCCGAATATGCAGGCGATCGGTCGAATCTTTGCCTAAATTCGCATCATTGGCAGCCTACTAGTAGGACCGACCACGTGACACGCATCGCATTTGTGATCGACCCGCTTGATTCTCTGGGTATCAAGAAAGATTCCACGCTCGCCATGATGTGGGCTGCACAACGCCGCGGGTGGGAGGTGTTCACGCTTCAAACCAGCGAACTTTCGTGGCAAGTAGGCGAGACCTTCATATCTGCGCGACCAACTGCGTTGGCAGACTCCCCCGACAACCTTGCGGCTAGCGCAGATCCGCCATTCCAAGTTGGTGAGACTATCCGACAATCCGCCTCGGCGTTTGACATGGTGTTCATGCGCAAGGACCCGCCGTTCGACATGAACTACATCAACACGACCTATTTACTCGAGCAGGCGGAACAGGCGGGCGTTCTGGTAGTGAACAAGCCTTCAAGTCTTCGCGATTGCAATGAAAAGTTCTTCACAACGGTCTTTCCTGACCTGTTGCCGCCGCAAATCGTCGCTAGCCGTATCAGTGAACTGACAGCCTTTCACACCGAGTACGAGGACGTAGTCTTCAAGCCCCTCGACGGGATGGGCGGCAAAGGCATCTTTCGGGTGAAGCGCGGCGATCCGAACCTAAACGTGATTCTTGAGACTCTTACACAGAACGAAACCACCGCGATCGTCGGGCAACAGTTCATCCCAGAGATTCGCGACGGGGACAAGCGGATTCTGCTCATCGACGGTGAAGCGGTGCCCTTCAGTCTAGCTCGAATCCCTAAGGCTGGTGAAACGCGCGGCAATCTCGCGGCTGGCGGTTCCGGCGTCGCACAGCCTTTAACCGATCGCGACCGGGAGATCGCTGAGGCAGTTGCCCCCGAACTGATTCGTCGTGGATTGGTCTTTACGGGTATCGACGTTATCGGAGATTGGCTGACCGAAGTCAACGTCACATGCCCGACCTGCATCCGCGAACTGGACCGAGCGTGCGGTCTGGACATCGCTACCGATTTACTGGACTGTCTCGAAGCTAAGTTAGCGTGAACGTTTATCTGCCTCGCGTCGATGGACCGCTTGGCGTTGCTCTCGCCATCTCCGTCGCGCTGCATGCCGTACTCCTTGCGATTCTGTTGCTGACTCAGCAGTCTCCCGCGCCGAAGGTCATTAGTGCGATCAACGTTCGATTGAGCGCGGTGGCCGCGCCCGCACCGCAACCCGAGAGTTCGGAGGTAGAAGAGGAACAACTCAGTGAAGAACGGTTGGTCGAAACGCAGGTAGACCGCCCGCCCATAGAAACCACAGCGGCAGAACTTCCTCGAACGCTGCCTACAGCGGCCGTCACGCCTGAAGTACCTAGGCGCGTACAACTCGACGCGGCTTCACTTGAAGCGTTTATTAGTTCAACAACTGACTTACGACCGCCGTCTCTAAACGGTGAACTGAGTATTGCTGAGATGTATCGTCGCCAATGGCATCAACGCGTTCAACGCATCGGACAGCTCAACTACCCAGCAACCGCATCCCAAATGAATCTAACAGGCCAGCTGACGCTAAGGGTCGCCATCAACACCGACGGCTCGCTTGCATCCGTTGGTATAGCTCAATCGTCAGGTCACGATGAACTCGATTTCGCCGCACTTGAGATAGTCCGTCAGGCGTCCCCGTTTGAGCCTCTACCGCCAAATCTCCCCCGCACGAACGATCAATTCAGATTCGAGTCGACGTGGGAATTTCGTCGCTAGTAGGTCGATTTGAGTATATAGTTTTTTCTGATGAAGAGTCTCGCAAACCACTTTCTCATACCGTTACCGGACCAAGATGGCTCCTACTTCGATGGTTCGCTAACGTATATCTGCACCCACACGGAGATGGGCGCATCAGGTCTAATCGTCAATCGTCCCACCAAGATTGATTTGAACAAATTGCTTGAGCTGGTCGAAATCAAACGATCGATGAAATCCGCGCCTCAGGTGTACGAAGGCGGACCCGTAGAGATGAATGCCCCCAGCGTACTGCATACCAACGACGTCACGGTCGAAGGGTCACTCGAACTCGGCCATGGATTGGCGCTAACGTTGCCGGTCGAAGATACCGAGTTTCATTCACTGCTTCAACGGATCTCCGGCGATGATGGTCCCGAGAAATACTTGGTGATGCTTGGTTACGCAGGTTGGCATCAAGGCCAACTCGACACCGAAATCAATGACAACGTATGGTTGACGTGCCCCGGTTCTCACGAACTCTTGTTCGAAGTGCCTGTGGGATTGCGCGCAGAGGAAGCCGCACGGTCGATCGGCATTGACCTTGGGTTGTTGTCCGGAGACTCTTCTGGATACGCGTGATTTGCCTCCCAGTTCTTGCTCTAAATCATCGACACCTTCGAAGTCCGCACTGGTTTTTGACTGGGGGATGAGACACGTCGGCGTAGCACTGGTGACGCCTCCCGCTCAAGTGACGATTCCGCTCACGACGCTTGACGCCAAGCGGGGACAGATCGATCACGACGAAGTGGATGAATTAGTGCGCGACCATGCTCCGGAGGTGCTCGTCATTGGTTTGCCGTTGAATATGGACGGCACCGTTTCAACTGAGACGAAGCATGCAAAGCGATTTGGCAGCCACCTCTCCAAGCGCTACAGCCTGCCCGTTTCTTTTGTCGATGAGCGGTTGACCACACGCGAAGCCATAGACCGTAGCGAAAATCCCAAGCCGGATCACAGCCTCGCGGCATTGGTTATCGCGGAAGCATGGCTTTCAGAGCAGACGGTGGAATGAGCGCCGTTACCGAGCAGCAACCGATCTCTGTCACTGATGCCCGTACGAAACTCGCGCGAATTCAAGACCAGATTGATGAGGTCACTGAAGAAATCGGGGTTTCCGCAGATGCTGTTCGCGTCGTAGGGGCATCCAAGGCACAACCGCTTGCAACGATTCAAGCATTCGCCGAAGCGGGAATAAAGGCGTGCGGCGAAAACTATTTGCAGGAAGCGATTTCGAAACTCGACGAGCTCAAGCAATATGACATGGAGTGGCACTTCATCGGCCATATTCAGTCTAACAAGGCGAAACAGGTGGCGGAACGCTTTGCGTGGGTTCAAACGCTTGACAGTACGCGTCTAGCCAAACGCTTGAATGACGCACGTCTGGTCTCCCACCCAGATGAGCCACTGAATTGCTGTATTCAAGTCAATGTGGACAACGAACCGCAGAAGGCGGGTGTAAACGACGAGGCGTACGACGAACTCGTCGCCACGGCTGGCGAATCGCCTGCTCTGCGGCTCCGCGGGGTCATGGCAATCCCTGCGCCACATCCGGAGCTAACTCAACGGATCGCATCATTCGAACGCGTCAAGGCAATGTTTGACAATACGTCCCCACCTAACCCTCAATACTGGGACACGATTTCAATGGGTATGTCTGATGACTTTCTTACGGCGATTCGTTGCGGCGCTAATTTAGTGCGACTCGGTACCGTACTGTTCGGACCTCGGCCACCGAAATGACCAAGATCGCGTTTATTGGTGGCGGAAACATGGGTTACGCCCTCGCCGCAGGCGTAAACAAAGCCCTACCCGATCTTCAGATTGAAGTCGCAGACCCCGTCAAGCCTCAACGTGAGCGGTTCGAAGCTGAGGGGATCCCTACCACGGCGTCGAATTCGGAGGTGGTCCACGACGCAAGTGTCGTCGTATTGGCCGTCAAACCTCAATTGGTTGAGGAAGTTACTGCGGAACTGCAACCCGTCATCACCGATCAGCTCGTGGTATCAATCGCTGCGGGAACGCCGCTCGCGAAACTGAACTCCCTGCTCGGTGACGCTGTACCAATCGTGCGCTGCATGCCTAATACGCCTGCATTGCTGGGTGAGGGAATAACAGGGATGCTCGCCAACGCTAACGTCTCGACAGACCAACGGACGCTCGCCGAATCAATCCTTGGTGTCTGTGGAATGGTGGTGTGGTTCGACTCGGATGACGAGCTCGATAAAGTGACCGCCCTCTCGGGCAGTGGTCCCGCTTATTTCTTTTATCTGATTGAATCGCTGGTTGCCGCGGGCGAGTCGATGGGATTGGGTCGTGAAGCCGCGCTGCAATTAGTCATACAAACTGCCGTTGGCGCCAGCGCAATGGCTTCTCAAGATGGTAGTGACCCAAGCCAGCTGCGCAAGAACGTGACTTCACCTGGAGGAACGACCGAAGCCGCCTTGAATCACTTGATGCGACAACGTATTGACCAAGAGTTCGTAGCTGCAGTGGATGCGGCGTACCAGCGTGCAAAAGAGCTTGCAACCTAGCCTTAGCATCTTCTGGCGATTACACTGAAACTCACCATACAATGCACAATAGCGAGGGTGTGCGACGCCACTGGCAAGCGTGCTTGCTACTATGTTCGACGATTGACGATTACCACCGTAGATTTCACTGCTAACTAATGGAACTCATTTTTTTTCTAATTGAAGTCGCACTTGGGGTGGTGGCAATCGCCTGTCTCTTGCGATTCCTATTCCAAGCGGCGCGTGTCAACCCCATGAACATGGTGGTTGCGTCAACGCGGCGTCTGACCGACAAGTTCCTGATTCCTGTACGTTCCGTCGTGCCAAGTGGGCGCACCGTAGATACCGCGTCACTATTGGTCGCATGGATCGCCATGACCGGACGCGTCACCATGCAGAGCCTTCCCGGGTTCTTCCAAGCCGACGCAACTCAATCTAGCTCCACGATTGGATTTGTACTTGCGAGTCTTGGCTTCAGCCTTGTGCGACTACTTCAGTACACCGTCTGGATCTTTATTGTGACGCTCATTGCCGGCGTGATCCTAAGCTGGGTCGCCCCGCAAAGCGTGTCGCCTTATGCACAGTTGGCGCGAGAAGTACCTGCGATCCTACTCCGACCGGTACAGCGAATCATGCCAAATCTGGGGGCACTCGATTTCTCGCCGGCGATCGTCCTCATTGGATTATTCGCCATCAACAGCCGCATCATTCCGTGGTTAAACAGCCTGTTCTATTAATAGCCCTATAAAAACCAGCCTGAATTAGTCAAGCTGAGCTGACGAAGCCGTCTTAAACTATTCCGCATGAGTGAAGCCTCATCAACGCAGGAACCGCAACCGCCGGGTTCAGTCGGCGTCGTCACGCCACAATGCGCCGAATTTGACGAGCCATTCAACATGGAGGATGGCACAACTTTGCCGTCGCTTCGACTCATGTACGAAACGTACGGTGAACTTAACGCGGATAGAACCAATGCGGTGCTGATTTGCCATGCGCTGTCAGGGCATCACCATGCGGCTGGGTATCACGATCCAGATGACCGCCGCACACTTGGGTGGTGGGATAACTGCATAGGACCCGGGCGACCTATCGACACGAATGATTTTTACGTCGTTGCGTTAAACAATATCGGCGGTTGTCACGGCAGTACGGGACCCACTTCAAACAACCCCGAGATCAACGAGCCGTATGGCTCGGATTTCCCGCAGGTTACTGTTGGCGATTGGGTAAACAGCCAAGCGCGATTTGCTGACTATCTCGGTATTGAATCGTTCGCCGCCGTGATCGGCGGTAGCCTCGGAGGTATGCAAGCGATGCAGTGGGCGATCGATTACCCAGATCGTGTACGTAATGCGCTTCTAATCGCGTGTGCGCCGAACCTCTCTGCGCAAAACATCGCATTCAACGAAATTGCGCGGCAAGCCATCCTTAAGGACCGGAATTTCAATGAAGGTCGTTACCTTGCAGCGGCGGCGAAGCCGATGGACGGACTTGGCACCGCTCGAATGCTCGGTCACGTCACGTATCTGTCCTCCGATGGGATGGACTTGAAATTCGGCGGTGACGTGAACAGCGATAAAGCCGCAGACTACCACGATGTCGTGGGTGAGGTGACGAGCTATCTGCAATACAACGGTGAGAAATTCGCTGGTATGTTTGATGCAAACACCTACCTGCTGATGACTCACGCACTCGACCAATTCGATCCCGCACGCGCCTTCGACAATGACCTTGTTGCCGCCCTGCGAAACGCGACCGCAGGATTTCTGGTGATTTCGTTTTCTACGGACTGGCGGTTTGCGCCCGAACGCTCGCGCGAAATCGTTGACGCGTTGATTTCAGCGGGTTGCGATGTCTCCTATGCGGAAATCGAGTCACTGAGTGGTCACGATTCATTCTTACTCGAGATTCCTCGATATCACCGCATCTTGACGTCTTACATGAAACAGATCGCTGACGGACTGAAGCCATGAGACAGGCCGACGACATCATCATCGATCTGGTAAATTCAAATGCGCGCGTGCTGGATTTGGGTTGTGGTGATGGCGACCTGTTGTGCCGCCTGCGTCAGACAAAAGCAGTGACCGGATACGGGGTCGAACTAGCCCATGACCGCATCGAGGCGTGCCTTGCGCGTGGGGTGAACGTCATTGAACACGACATTGATGCGGGATTGGAGAGGTTTCCGACTAACAGCTTCGATATCGTGATCATGAACGAAACCTTGCAAGCGATTAGCGAGCCAAGGACTCTAGTGCGCGAGATGCTGCGGATCGGCGAAGAATGCATCGTAACGTTCCCGAATTTCGCATACTGGCAGTGTCGAAAGCAACTTTTCTTCGGTGGTCGCATGCCTGTCGCCGAACATTTACCCAACGAGTGGTACGACACTCCCAACATTCATCTTTGCACGATACACGACTTTGACGGTATGTGTGAGTCAGAAAACGTGCGTGTGATTTCGCGCTTTGTGTTCAATCAGAGCGGACGACAAACAATGGCCACGAAGATGTTTCGAAACGTCCTAGGGGTCACCGCTTTTTACCGGCTAGGACGATCCTCATGATGAAACCCTCATGCACCCGATGGGTTTTGCTCGCTTTAATCGGTATAGGTCTTTGCCAGTACGCCTCTGCCGAACAGAGCGTCGAAGTTGCTGGCTACGAAGTTCACTACAGTGTGGTTCGCTCAACGTTTCTGCAACCAGAAGTCGCAGCTCGTCACGACATCGTACGAGCAAAGAATCGAGCAGTCATTACGATCTCCGCACTTCACGACGATAGCATGCCGCCGCCAACCCGGATCTCAGGGATCGTCGTGAACCTCCTGTCACAGCAAATCCCACTCGAATTCAAGCTCGTTGAGGAAGGTGCCGCGCGTTACTACCTAGCATCCTTTCTATTCACGAGCGAAGAACCTTTGACTTTCAAAGTTCAGCTGCACTTAGATGACGGTCCGCACGAGTTCAGCTTCAAACAGCCTGTCTATGACCAATGACCGCAACCATTGCCCTCGCTACTTCAAACGAGGGTAAACGCGAGGAACTGGCGCGGCTCTTCGAGGGACTAGACATCGAGCTTATGTTGCCGAGTGCAAGCGTCATAAGCGAGATTGAGGAGACGGGACTCACCTTCGTCGAAAATGCGCTTATCAAGGCTCGCGCCGTGTCAGCACTGACCCAACTTCCGACCATTGCCGACGACTCTGGATTGAGTGTTGAAGCGCTCAACGGCATCCCTGGTATCCATTCTGCGCGCTATGCGGGTGAACCTAGTGATGCAACGCGAAATAACGAGAAACTTCTGGCTGCAATGCGTGATGTGCCTGACGGCAAGCGATCTGCGTCGTTCCAGTGTGTGCTTGTGTTTCTACGGTACCAAGAAGATCCTGTACCACTTATAGGCATTGGTTCCTGGGAGGGTGAAATCCTACGGGAACCGCGAGGCAATCAAGGATTTGGCTACGACCCCCTGTTCTTCGTCCCTGGGCTGAAGCGCACCGCTGCCGAGCTGAGTACCGAGGAGAAGAACGCGATCAGTCACCGAGCGAAGGCTGCTGAGCAATTCTTTGTGAAACTTCAAAACGAACACTGACTGCGTTGTGGAATCTTCACTGAAGCCGCCAAGCACGATTGGACTCTACGTCCACATGCCCTGGTGTATTCGGAAATGCCCTTACTGCGATTTCAATTCGCACGAATTGAGCGGTTCACTGCTCGAGAGCGAGTACGTCTCCAGCTTGCTTCGCGATCTTGATGATGAGCTAACGCGGAGCGACGCGACGATCGACACCATTTATTTTGGCGGCGGCACGCCGAGTTTGTTTCGACCAGATTCGTTTGCGAAGATTCTTGAACATCCGGCTTTACGGCACGCTCAGGAAATCACGATGGAGGCAAATCCCGGTGCACTCGAATGTGGCTCATTCGAAGACTATCGGGACGCGGGAATCAATCGCGTATCAATTGGCGTCCAGTCGCTTCACCCCGAGTCTCTGCGTAAGTTAGGCCGAATCCACTCCCCGGAAGAGGCAAGGACTGCCGCTGCAAACGCAGGTAACGCGGGTTTTCGTTCCGTCAACGTCGACATGATGTATGGACTGCCAGACCAATCGATCGACATGGCTATGCACGACCTCAACGAGCTAATCAGGTTAGGTACCGAGCACATTTCTTGGTATCAATTAACTATCGAACCTAACACGGTGTTCGCGAAGCGACCACCTATGGTTGCTTCAGACGACGTTCGCGCAGACATGAGCGACGCCGGCATAGACAAACTCGTAAGCACTGGCTATCAGCAGTATGAAGTCTCAGCTTACGCGTTGAAATCCGGCGAGCTTGAATGTCGCCACAACATCAACTATTGGCAATTTGGGGACTATCTAGGTATTGGCGCTGGTGCACACGGAAAAGTAACGCTAAGAAATGGAAGCATCGTCCGTACGCAAAAGACACGGCGTCCCGAGGACTATATGCGAGACCCAAATACGCGCACGCAAGAAATCGATCGTAACGAACTACCCGTCGAGTTCATGATGAACGTACTACGCATGAACAATGGTGTTGAAAGTAGCTACTTCTCACACAGGACCGGACTGACGCTAGACAAGCTCGAACCTAATCTGAGCCAGTTGCGACAAGAGGATTTGATTGAGCCTAATCGAATTGCGTTAACGGATTCGGGTAGAAATCACCTGAACTCACTCGTCGAACGATTTCTGTAAATGCGAGTGCGAGCGGTGTATCGGCTACTGATTAATTATTAGTGACTCGTTCGCTGATTAGATCAGATCCTCGCACCCAGTACCAGTGATGTAATCGGTCACGGTAATGCGATCTTCCGGATCAAGCGCGAAATAGGCTTCCCGTACCCATTGAAGACTCCTGGCTTGATAGGGAAAGGCCGGTTGCGCCCAACGTTGGCCGTCGACTTCCACTTCAAAGCTCGTTTCACCAGCATTAATAGCTTTGCTATTGGCCAGCATGACTGGAACGTAGGTTCGCCCGATCTCCGAGAGTAAGTCGCGCAACTCTGAAGCGGCTTTCGGTGGCTCAAACCAATCCTCGTCCTCGACTTCAAGACCACAAAGATCTTCGACTCTCATCACCCAAGCTCGCACACGCTGTGAACGCTGAGCCAAGACGGCTAGCGAAGTCGGTTCAATCTGTGACAGCTGCGTGAACTGACCGAAAATCCCGAAGTCAGCAGGACACGGACGTGAACCCAAGACAAACTCATTTCGCTGAATTAACTTATCCAATATGTCAATGACGCGCAGATAGCTCGCCTCGATGATGGGTCGCGTTACTTCGTTCGAACCTACAACATATAACCGATCGATCTGTCGCGCAGTAAAGGCGCCTGCGAGTTCCGCTGCTTGATTGTCATCGATTTGGATATTCCGAAAGAACGGCAGCAGAGATCCGGCATTGGCAGCATCTTCTTCGAATGCCCAGCGATAGTGGAACATGATCTTTGTTAACCATTCGTCCGCATAGTCCTCAATCAGATCACTGAGGAACTGAAGAATCGGATGGGGTGGCGTCGTTGAGCGCGCGGGGAACTCAAGATCCAATCGTTTGATGATCGGTGTTGAGTCCACCACCGCTTCGATTTCGCCACTATCGTCTGGTAAGTAGAACGTTGGGATCAGGCTTACCTTGGGTGCTGGGTAGCCCTTGTTAATCTTGCGATTCGACCAGTCGATTGCGTAGGGAATGTGCTTAAAACGCAACCAAGCGAGCATCTTTCGGGTGTACGGGGAACCCGGCGCTCCTACCAGCTCGAGTCGATTACTTTGTGAAATAGCGTCCAAACCAAACCCTTCGTTTTTATTCGCGCAGAACCATATAACGGTTGCGAATTAACAACCGCTAAGTCTAGGCGCTTGTTATACGCAGTCCGTTATTCGCCACTCTTTACATACTCAAAATCCGTCACCGGATGTCCTAAGCGGATACCCCGCTTCTCGTACTTCGTCCTGGCTCTCTTTGCACCGCCTTCAACGATCCCGCCTCTAAGTTCGTCCACTTCGATAAGCACATCCTGAATGCCTTCTGCGTAATCCGGCCAGTCAGTGGCGATCGTGAGTCTGCCTCCCATCTTTAGTTTTTGCGCTGCGACTTCACCAAATTCCCGCGTCACCAATCGACGTTTGTGATGGCGCGTCTTGGGCCACGGATCTGGAAACAGAACCCATAGCAAATCGACCGTGTTGTCGGCGAGAGATTCAAGATAGGTATGACCTTCCTCCTCGACAACGCGTACGTTCTCGATACCCAACTTCTCACACTGGTTGATTAACGCGCCTATCCCTGGACGAAAGACCTCGACACCGATGCAATTCCAATCGGGATTCTGTGAGGCGAATTCCGCTAGAGCCGTCCCGTTCCCAAAGCCAATTTCGACCAGGACCGGGGCATCACGTCCGAACGCCTCGTCGATTGCGTCTGGCGAGAGTAGATATTCGTCGAGTCGTTCTAGAGCGCGAGCTTGGGCAACCGTCGTGCGTGTGCGACGGCGCACGTATACGCGGCGCTTAGGGTGGGAATCAGGGTTATTTAATGCCAACGTGGCCGATATGGGTCAGAGTAGTCACGTCCGAAGGGCAAGCGTTGCTCTATACAAGCGTCAGTTCGCCGCCAATGGACTCCTTGATATCTAGTAACGCACGGCGCTCAAGCTGACGCACACGCTCTGCGGAGATGCCAAACTCAGAACCGAGATCTTCTAGTGTCCGTGTTTCTTCACTGATAAATCGGCCGTAGACGATTTCTCGCGACCGCTCGTCAAGCGCCTCAAGCGCAGCCTGCAGCTTTTTGTGCATCAAAGCGGACCACTGCTCATCTTCAGCAATGTCAGCAGGATCTGCATCGTCTGCATAGAGTACGTTCTCAGGCGCTAGTCCGTCGCCATCGTCGGCCGAGTAATCATCCTCGGCTGGTGTCTCAAACGGGATATCCTGCCCACCAAGTCGCGCCTCCATCTCGCGCACTTCCTCAGGTTTTACCCCGAGATCTTTCGCGACAATTTCGGTTTCTGCAGCAGTGAGGGTGTTGAGTTGACCAAGTTCTTGCTTCTTGCCTCGCAGTTTATAGAACAGCTTTCGCTGCGCCTTGTTGGTCGCGATCTTGAGAATCCGCCAATTGCGTAGCACGTATTCGTTCATTTCCGCCTTGATCCAGTGCACCGCAAAGGTCACGAGCCTGACACCTCGATTCGGATCGAAACGATCCACGGCTTTCATTAAGCCGATGTTGCCTTCCTGAATCAGGTCTTCTTGGGGAAGACCGTACCCCTCGTACGAACGTGAAACATGAACGACGAACCGTAAGTGTGAAAGCACAAGCTCCCGTGCGGCATCAAGATCGTCATGCTCAAACAGACGACGTGCGAGTTCCCGCTCACGCTCAACAGTGAGTACCGGGAAGGAATTGACTGCATTGATGTACTGTTGAAGATTGGCGCCCGGCACCAAGTTCGACATTACAAGTGCATTCGATGTCGTCAATTTAGGCGTTTCCAACGAGACTACGTGGGATGTTCGCGAATTTCTCTCCGCTCACATCCTTGATATAGGGGTAATTTTCGTATTTTCAAGTAGATATGCAACGTATGGTTGACAAGCCTAGACTTGCTTGTCGCCTGAATTCGAACCTATTTGGCAATTGGATTTAATTGCCCACGGAATCAGTACCCCACCTCGAACCCCTCAATATGTCACTCCAACAAGCGCAGGTCGACCAATTCCTCACCGAAGGCTACACCACGGTTCCGAACTTTTTCTCGGAAGATGAAGTCGAGGCCATGCAGATTGAGGTCGCTCGATGGATCGACCACGACATGTTCCGCGACGTCTCGACTAATCCCAAGGATCGCCAAAACTATCAGCTCATCCCGCTTCATCCTAGAAGTCCGTTGTTTAAAGCGCTGCCGTACGCGCCGAAGGTCGTCGATGCCGTCGGGAACTTGATTGGGCACCCGGTCATCAAAATCCTGGATCAGGCGTTTTACAAGCCGCCGCGTTCGGGAATGGGAACTAGCTGGCATACCGACAACGCGTATTTCAAGCTCGGCGATCCCTTGCGCGGAACCGCGATGTGGATCGCAATCCACGACGGCAGCGTCGCAAACGGTACGCTCAAAGTCGTTCCAGGCGCGTTCCACGAGAAGTTGCCACACACACGAGATCCCGCATCCGATCACCATATTCATACGAAGCTCGACGAATCACGGGCCGTACATTGCGAACTTGAAGCTGGCGGCGTCGTGTTCTTCTGTTTTGGTACCCCGCACGCCACCGGAAACAACCAGAGTGATCAGCGTCGGGTGGGCGCGGGTATCCACTTCGTCAATCGAGATTACATGTCGTCGAATCACGAAAAACACTGGGAGAATTTGGATTTGAGCGGCGAAAATAACGGTGAGCGCTTTGCCGCCGAAGTACGCGCAACCCTCGCTCGCGGTAATAGTTGAGCGTCAGGTGCTTCAGTTAACTCGGGAGTTAACTCTCGTAGTCCTTCGAGTGCAACGCACGCTGCATCCGCTGTTGCGCATCGCGCTGGCGTTCTAGCTCAATTTCGCCAAACTCTTCCTCCGGCTTCGGCAGCAGGTCGAAATTACCGTACTCGTCCTTCCCACATACGAGAACCGCTGTATCACGAACCTTGGTTTGCTTGACGTGTGTCGCACAATACCTCAGCACCATGCCAATACGTCGATCGGTTGTCTGGTTGGGCGTTGAACCATGGATTAGTCGCACGTGATGTAACGACATTTCGCCAGCACAAAGCGGTGAAAGGACAACGGAGTCCTCGTCGATGTCCCCGTCAATTACCTGGCCGCGAGACAAGAGGTTGTTGTCCCCGAATGTATCTTCGTGATCACGGACCTCCTCCAAATGGCTGCCGGGTACGAATTTCATCGGTCCGGTCGCCAATGAAGCATCTGAGAGAGCCAACCAAGCGGTCACGACGTCATGTGGTTCAAGCCCCCAATACGTGGCGTCCTGATGGTAACTCACAAATTTCTGATCCAGCGGCTCTTTGATGAACCAGTTGAGCGACCAAAGCAGTACGTTCGGTCCTAATACGTCCGAAATCGGCTCGACGATACGAGGATCATGGACGACATCCCACGCCCAATCTGCGATCAAATGAAGATCCGTGATGTGGCGTTTCGCTCGCTCAGGACCGAAATGGGTTTCGACCCTCTCAAACTGGCATCTTAGCTCTGCGGTCTCCGCTTCACTATAGACACCAATCGGCGAATAGAAGCCGTTTTTGTTAAAGCTATTGATCGCTTCTGTGCTTAGATGCGCACTCATGCGAAGGCCGCCCGTTACTTGAGGTAAAGGGCGGCTATCCGAATCTCTTGGACCAAATTTGGGAAAGTCTAAATGTAGGGACTAAAGCCTTCGCGTAGAACCGGTTTGACTTTTGCTACCGTCAACAGCGATTCGACGCAGTCGCGTAGTGACACTTCAAACGGCCGAAACTCGATACCAATTAGGTCGCGAATCCGGTCATTACGTAGGTCGGCTTTAGCCCAAATCCCTCGGAATTCAGCCTCGCGAGCTTGAAGACGTTCCGGAAGGTTGTCAGTGACTTCAGGCGTCGCATGACCGAGTTCCGGCAAGATCTCGTCGATCATGGCACAGATTTCCTCAACCTTCGGCGTGTCCGTCGACCAAGCGATGTAGCGTTCACCGTTCTTTACGAAGACGCTTTCAAGCACGCCGATATGGCATAGTGCATCATCACGAACATCCACTGTCATCCAAGGGCGGTATACGCCGTTTTGGAAGTATTCGCCCGTGAGCATCCTCTCGACGTTGTGTTGCCATGGCCCCATGTCCTTCTGGTGTGCGGACTGAATCGGTCCTACGTTATCCGCAGGGCAGACCGTAATGGCATCCCATTCGCCATTTTCCTCTGCAGCATCGGAGAAGGTCCGTTGTGCCAAAACCTTACCCATGGAGTAGCCTTGACGTTCTTGCGTGCGGCGTGGATTCAACTCATCCGGGTATCGATCTTCATAGAGCACCGGGCGCCGCTCAATCTCATTCAGATCCATCTCCGAGATGACGGCTGCGATACTTGAAGTGACCACGACCCGGCCGACGGTGCGCGACTTGTTGACACTTTCAATCATGTGATCGCAGACCATCTTGACGTAATCTTGGTCGCTGTAATTACTCACATGAGACACATGCGCGACTCCATGGCAACCCGCGAAGATGTCGTCAAATACGCCGGGCTCATCTAGATTGGCCGAATGTAACGTCAAGCGACCTGAGGCATATGCTGGCATGTTGCGTAAAAACGCGCAGCGGTTGTCGTCATTGACATCTCGGACACAAGCCCGGACTCGGTAGCCTTTGTCAAGTAGTAGGCGTACGACCCAACTGCCAATGAATCCAGCGGAACCGGTGACCGCGACGGTACCACCTTTCGGAATTGCAGGCATGCGATTTCCTTATTCTTTCAAAACAAATTCGGCGCCTATGGTATTCACGGACATTAACCCGCCACGATTCGAGTCGCAGAGATAGCATGTCAGACGGAACTTCTGGTACAGAAGACTCTGCCTTGGTTTCCCTCGGTTGGTCGGCTTTTTTCGCTAATCAAGTGCCTGCAAACAGTGGAAATCTCGAACCAGCCCGAGTCATCACCATGAGTCGTCAGTCCTTTGAGATGCAATCAGCCGTCATAAAGCAATCCGTACGGATTCGCGACGCACCCATGTTAGAGGAGCGCCCGACGACGGGCGATTGGCTACTGTGTGATAGGACGACCCATGAACCCACCAAGCTGCTCAAGCGCAAAAACGTATTGCAGCGCCGCCAGAGCGGTCAAGATCATCGTGCGCAAACCATGCTCGCAAACTTTGAAAAGATCTTCCTTGTCGTCTCGCTAAATCAGAATTTCAACGAATCTCGCCTCGAACGCGGTTTGGTGCTTGCCGCGCAAAGCGGTGTCGAAGCCATCATCGTACTGACCAAAATCGACCAATGCTCCGATCTCGACGCGTTCCGGTCTCGACTCCAGTACATTCCTTCGCTACCCAGCGTACACGAAGTGGATGCTCGAGACGCCACTTCATGCGCGCACTTGGCTTCTCATCTGCGTCACGGAGAAACGGTTGCCTTGCTCGGTTCCTCCGGCGTCGGGAAATCCACGCTTATTAACACTTTAATTGGAGAAGCACGCCAAGCGACTCAGACCATACGTGATCAGGATGCGAAAGGTCGCCACACAACCGTAAGACGCACCTTGATCCAACTTCCATCTGGCGCGATCGTGGTCGATAACCCCGGTGTCAGAGAACTAGGAATTGTCGACGGCGAGGATGCGGTCGCAACAGTTTTTGAAGATGTTTCAAATCTCGCTGTCCAATGTCGTTTCGCGAACTGTCAACACGATAAGGAACCCGCTTGCGCGGTGCGTGATGCGATTGAGGAAGGCAACCTCGAGCCGCGCCGATTCAGTAACTACGTCAAACTGCGCCTTGAGTCGAAACCTTCCGCAACATACAGCTGATTGCGATGCAGTTGAAAATCTGCGCCGATTCATGTAACTTAATTGCTCCACGTGCGAAATCAGACGGAAGGTATCTGATGAACGCTCATGATGCTCGACGTCTCCTGCTGCCATTTGCACTAGCTGTCCTTGTCGGTGGTTGCGGTGGAAGTGGCTCTGATTCTGCACCGCCGCCCACACCTCCCGGCCCGACAGTCGATACTGTTGCTCCATCAACAAGTCTGACGAGCGTACCACCTTCAACGACAAACCAAACCACGTCCGAATTCCTGTTCGCCAGCAACGAAGCAGGATCAACGTTCGAGTGCCAGCTCAACGAAGAAGCCATCGCTGCGTGTACCTCACCACACACGGAGTCGGATCTCATCGAAGGCGAGCACACGTTTCGCGTACGAGCCACGGATGCTGCGGGAAACACCGACGCAACGTGGGCCGAAGTCACCTGGCGCATAGATCTCACGGCGCCTACGCTGAAGATCGTGAGCCGACCACTCGCGACAACCCCGGCTAATCGCGCGATCTTTCACTTTGTCACGACGGAGCCGGACACTTCCTTCAATTGTCAACGCGACGACATGGAAGCCGCAAGTTGCACGAATCCCTGGATTCTTCCAGGAATCGTGCAAGGCGAGCACTCGATCAGTGCAACGGCAACCGATCCCGCTGGCAATATCAGCGACCCCGTGACTTTCGATTGGATCATCGCACCAAGTACGACACCTTCGGACGATATAGATGGGACAGTGAACGTCATTGACGGTGACCCAGGTGGTCTCTGGGTGATCGCTGAAACCACTGACACGCCTACGCCTTTTCGAAAAATCGTGGTTACCAATGACGATGGCCGCTTCGTGATTCCTGATGTCCCGAGTGATGCCGCGTATCAAGTCTGGTTGCGCGGCTACGGCATTGAGGATTCTGACAAGTACTGGACTCGAAGCGAGCACGTGGTCGAATTCGAAATATCCGCGGCGGCGACCCCGCAGGCCGCGGCACAGTCTTTCCCTGCAAACTACTGGTTGTCGATGCTTGATCTACCGGATCCTTCTGAATTCCCCGGAACAGGTTCGAACGGATTAGGGAATCAAATGGAATACCAAGGCGATTGGGTAGATGGTGTGAAAGACCGCTGCCAGCTCTGCCATCAAATGGGGCATGTATTCACGCGTGTTTTCCCGGAAGACTCAAACTATGCGAGTACGCGCGCTGGTTGGGATGCACGACTCCGACTTGGGGAACAGATGAACAATCAGATGAACGCCATGGGTCGGCAACGCTCGCTTGACGTATTTACCGATTGGACGGACCGCATCAACGCAGGCGAAGTACCGCCAACGCCGCCGAGACCTTCGCAATATCCCGAACAGAACATCGTCATCAGTCAGTGGACTTGGGTCGACCCTGGTGTGTTCGTGCATGACAACATTTCGACGGATAAACGCCATCCTGATCTGGAGCGATACAGATACGGGCGTGTCTTCGGCGTTTCACAATCACACGCGAAGATGCCTGCGACCGACCCAACCTCCGACCAAACACAGGATCTGTTCATGGACAACCTGGCGCGGAACGGGAACGCTTGGAACATCCACAATCCGATGCTTGATGAGCTCGGGATCCTATGGACTACGTCATCGGTTCGACAGGACCCGAATCCGGATTGGTGTTTTGATCCTGAATCTCCGAACGAATCCGTACAACGCTTTCCCATCAGTGAGAGCGGTCGGCAACTTGCTTTCTATGACCTCAACAATCAAGAGACCCAGTCGATCGACACGTGTTACGCGACCCACCATCTTCAGTTTGAGGAGGTAGGTAACGGCAATCGTTTATGGACAAGCGGTGACTTTTACGTCGTTGGATGGCTAGATACCGAGAAATACCTCGAACTTCGCGCAAACGAAGACCCCAACGCCGCACGAGACTCCCAAGGTTGGTGCCCAGTCGTACTCGATCACAACGGCGATGGTGAACTTGGCGAGTACACCGGACCCTTCGAACCGCTCGATTCGACGAAAGATGCACAGCAATATGGCTTTGCCTACGGAATCATTCCAAATCCTCTGGACGGTTCCGTTTGGTTCACTCAGCCTTATCCAAATCGGGTGCCCGGCCAAATTCTTCGCCTAGATCCTGAAACGTGCCTAACCGAAAAATATCACCCACCGTACGATGGGTCAGGCGTTCCACCAGAAGACTGGGGATTTAGTCCACGTGGCATCGATATCGACGATAACGGTTTGCTCTGGACTGCACTCAGCGGCAGTGGCCACATCGCCAGCTTCGATAGGTCCAAATGCGCAATCCTTAATGGGCCTGAAGCTACCGGGCACCACTGTCCTGAGGGCTGGACCCTGTATCCGACCCCTGGTCCAAACTTCGCTAATGCGCAGACTGGAGGTAGCGCCGATTTTCACTATTACATTTGGGTAGACCAAGACAACGTCTTCGGTTTAGGTCATAACGTACCAATTGCGAACGGCACTAATTCAGATTCGCTACTTGCACTTATTCCGGAAACCGGACAAATTGTGGCTATTCGTGTGCCGTACCCCCTCGGGTTCTATCAACGCGGCTTAGACGGCCGAATCGACGACCCTGAAGGCGGTTGGAAGGGTCGAGCACTTTGGGCCAGCAACAACACCAGTGTGCTCCAGCTCATTGAAGATACTGGTCGTGGGGACATCATGAAATTCCAACTACGCGATCACCCTTTAGCTGAATAGGCTTCGCCACAAACCAGCATTGACAATGCTTACTGGACCACACCGTTGTACTTTCCATCTAATCCGGCGATACCTACTAATGCATTGACATGGCGCTTTACGCAAGCAGGTGGTCCTGGCGGTCAGCATGTCAACAAAGTCGCAACCGCCGTCACGTTACGCGTTTCGGTGGATGCACTCCATGTGAAGGCGGAAGTTCGACAGAAGATGTTGGACTTAGCACCGATTAGCAATGCCAGTCAGCGTGAAATCGTCATTCGGTCGGCAAACGAGCGGAGCCAATGGCGGAACCGCATTGATGCATGGAACCAACTACTCTCATTGCTTGAAGAAGCATCGCAAACTCGCAAAGCACGTATTCCAACCAAACCCACCATTGGTTCGAAACGAAAGCGATTAGACTTCAAACGCCGCCAAGCGACGACAAAGGCGAACCGACGAAAACCGGTACTCGACTAACGTTAATGATGTTCGATCCCGGTTATAGACTTCGATTTAATCTCTCAAAAGCCGAGTCATCAATCGAAGGTCGCGCAGGAGTTTCACTACCATACCTCAGATTAGATTCCATATGGGTCTACGTGAATGTCCCTCATTAGATTAATAAATCACGGATTCTGACGAGTTGTCTTTGGCGTCTTCACCTTCCAATCTTCGACGATTCTTCGCTAGATACACCCGCGAACCAGACGCGATGAAGCATTCTTATGCTGCCATGGGTTTGGTTCACACAATAATCGCAGTTATATGGCTATTTCTCCCTATTCTGCCGTGGTTTGGTGCTGCAGTGGCTTTATTTGCAGCACTGTATTGGTACTTAGCGTATGTATGTTGGCGAGCTGCGCGAAAGTAGAACCCAGTGCGTCGGTCGGGAGCAGGAGATCCACTATTGCGATTCAATAGGAATTAGCTTGGCCAAAACCCCGCATTTCCCAGCGCAATTCGCGACCTCTGGTTTCTGTGCTTTTCTCACCGCGCTATTCGTCGTGCGAGATTGGTTGGCAGACGAATCTATCGTATTCTTGTCATTCGCGTCAATCGCCTTATTAGGAGTTGCAGGATACAGCTGGGTGAAACAAAAGAACACCGAGTCTGAAATATCCATACCTGATGATGTAAATTTGGCGTTCTCAAGATTAACGACGCGTATTTGCAGCGCATTCGGCACAATCGGCGCATTTGTGTTTGCTCTAAGTTTCCCGACCGATTGGACTCACGCACTAGTCGGACTATTACTCGCGGGATTTAGCGGGTATTACATGTACGCGAATCGGCGATACCGTAAGCACCTAGAAAGTAATCCGCGAGTCAAGCCTGACGGTTTCTCCTGATCACACCAGTATTTTTGGACAGAGATTCTTAGTGCGGGAAGTCGTAACGAATCAGTAATTCACGTATAAAAAAGACGAGGAATCAGAATCTCGTTAACTTAAGTCATATGAACACCGCACGGAAAGTCTGGCGAACCTTTAGAGGGTTTATACGCCACCCCATTTATTCAGTGATCTTCGATACCTTCCTTGCATCGACGTTCACGTTTTTTGCGATTGGTTGGTATCTGCGTGAGAGTCCGATCTTTGCGTTAGGTTGGGCGTTAGTTGCTATGGGTTATTGGTTCGTCGCGTACGTTCATTGGAAAAAGAACAGAGATGTCAGAAAGTAGCTCTGGGATGCGTAGACGAATATTGATAAATCGGCAACTTAATTCCACGAAAATTGGATTCCGGAAGATACCCACAGATCTATCCCTCCTGTGCCTTTCGGACTCCATGGCATCGCTGCCTCACTCGCCACATTAATAGCAGCATCCGAGGTGCGTGTCTATCCGTCCCATACTTTCAATCGCTCTCGGACTCAGCAAACGCGTCGTAGGTACCGAAATGCCAGTGATTGCCTTCGTAATCGGCGACGGTGAAGGCGTGTGACCCGTATTCGGTATCGAGGATCGGCTGAACGACAGTAGCGCCTGCGCGCTGGCACCGTTCATACAGTTGGTCCACCTGCTCTGCGGACTCAGCAGTGAGGCTGAGCGACCCATGCCGATGTGACAGATCGTGGTCATCGCCGTGAACATCACCGAGCATGACCAGGGAACCACGCCAAGCGAGCTGGGCGTGCTCAACACGGCCATCGTCATTTCGCACGACGAAGTGTTCAGTGATACCGAAAGCATCTGCGAGCCAACGGATTGCGACGTTGGCGTCCTCGTAACGAAATGCTGGAATAACGGTTTGATGTGGGGTCATGTGTATCTCTTAGTTTGTAATTGCGGGTGGTCTCACCCGGAGTCGATATGCGTAACCTCGACTACCGATAAATGTAGTTATCTTGCTTAGCTTGCCGTGGCTTCTTGAACCTCGGTACTTTGCTTCAACGGCAAACGTACAGTCATACGGGTGAATTGCATCACTTCACTGTCTACCGACACGTTTCCACCATGTGCGCGAACGATATCGGCAGCCAGTGCCAACCCCAATCCGGTTCCTTCGTCGGTGGGTTTGGTCGTGAAGAACGGTTGAAAGATCTTTTCGATGGCCTCTTTCTCAACGCCGGTACCGTTGTCTTCGATCTGGATTTCTACGACATCACCCTGAATCTTCGTGCGGATCGTGAGCGTAGGACTATAGGAATCACCTTCCGCATGCTCGACCCGACGTTTATTGGTGGCATAGCAGGCATTCATAAACATGTTCAGGAAGACGCGGGCAATGTCATTCGGTATCGCATCGATTTCTGGAATGTCCTCCGCGAGCTCTTCTTTGATATCGAGCTGGAATTCGGAATCGGTGGCTCGAGTACTGTGAAACGCGAGTCTTGCATGTTCTGACAAAATCCGGTTTATGTTCGTCGGAACCCAATCCGATGCCTCCCGACCCATCGCCAGCATGTCGCGTACGATTGAATTTGCGCGATCGCCGTGGTCACGGATGCGTTGGAGATTACCCGTCAAGTCTTGCTGAATCTCCTCAACTATGCCCGTGTCGCGATCTTTCTCGTCAACTTCAAGTTCCTCAAACAACTCTTCGATCAGTTCTTGTGAGACTTCTGCGAAGTTCATCATGAAGTTCAGCGGGTTCTTGATCTCGTGCGCGACCCCGGCAGTGAGCTCCCCCATCGCTGCGAGTTTCTCACGCATCACGATTTGCTGTTGGGCGGCTTTGAGCTCGTCGTTCATGGCTTCGAGTCGATCGTTGGTTTTGTTAAGTTCAGCATTCAATCGCTCAACTTCGTTCAAGCGCAGCGCCTCAAGAGATTTCTTCCTAAACACTTCAAGCGCTTCGGCCATCGTCGCGATTTCATCGTTGCCGTCGATGGGGATGTCGATTTCAAGATCCCCATCTGCCATCGTGTGCATTCGATCGGCTAGCGTGTCTACTCTTCTCACAAACTTGCGCAGCACGAATTGCCGCACAATCAAGGCAACACCTATGATTCCGGCGATATTCAAAGCAAGCAACAGGTACACCGCTATCGTCGTCGCGCTTTCAGCCTGACCAGTGACTGCGTTGGTGTCAAGCGAAGCCGCATTCACTAGCGCTTCGCCGCTTGCATAGAGATCCTCCACAATCGCTCGATTGGCGACGATGTATTGCTCTTCAACCGCCTTTAAGCCGAGGATTTCCTGCCGTAGCGCAAACCCACTATCCGGTCCTACCCCTATCGCAAACAACCTCTCAAGAGGACCGAGAACCATCGAAACATCCATATCTTGAGGGATCAGCTTGGCGTATCGCTCGACCGTCGCCTTTGTGGCTTCAAATCTCTCGAGCAGCGGGACAAGTTGGTCCGCGTCTGTCTCATTAAATGCCGCCGCCATCAGCTCCGCTGCCGACTCTAGGCCACCCTCAATCTCACTTAAATGCCGATAGGTATCAAATGCCGCCGTATCGACACCGATCTGGGTATTCGGAGGGTCGTTTAGATCACGAAAACCTGTCATCGAATAAAAGAGTTGATCATCGAGAATCTGTTGTAGGCGACCTCGAGCTTGATCCTGCAAGCGACCAATTTCATCCATCACGCGATCTGACGCAGCGAGCAGTTCAAACCGCTTGTTCACAACGGCGATCGACTCCTCAATATTGCTACGCATCGCCTGACCAGCTTCGAGTAATTCGGCGGCTCGAAGACTTCCGGATTCGGTTTCAGAAATCGTGGCGATGTAACTCTCAAAGGCATCTTGCGTCTCATAGACGCTCTGCACAATCGCCCCGAAATCAGCCTGTGCGGCGGTGGACAACCGTGGCAATGAAGCCGCAAGCGCTGCACTTTCCTGCGCGACTTCAAACGCAGAGATCAATTGCGGGACGTTCTCGTCATTGACCTGTCGCAATTTAGTGTCAAGGAATGCGAAAAACGCGAACGCCACCGCGCTGGCGACTAACGTAATCATTACGGCGCCGATGAAATAAAAAACTAATCGCGTGGAGATTCGTTCGCGCGACCCCCACAGTCGACGGATAAATGGAATGGACTCATCGCCCATTAACGATGTGGATGTCCGACGAGCTACCGCGCGCGTTTCGTCGCTAGTGAGCGGGGGCGAGTCTTGGTCGTCAGCCATCATCGAAACCCAGCACTATTGCACAGCTTCATAGGTTTGGTTGTCGCCGATCATGGTGAGAAATACCTGATCAGAACCTTGATTGTCTGTTGGACCAAACTGGAGACTAAACCCATTTAGATCATCAAAGGACATGGTGCGCATCGCATCCATGAACTTTGTGCGCGTGAGCTCGCGTCCTGCATCTTCTAACAAACTGATGGTCATCCGCCCGGCGAGGTAGCCTTCGAATGACACAAACCCCTGTTCCGCTAAAGGATCGAATTTGCGTAAAGCCTCGCGGTATTGCCAGGCGATCAGCAGTTCTTTGCTATCGGGGGTAGGCACGACTTGGCTTACGTAAACACCTTTGCCTTGCTCACCCAACGCACTCGCGAGGGCTTGACTGCCTACAAATGAAATAGTGAAGAACACACTATCGAGATCCAGCTTTTTCGCCCACAGGATGAACTCTGCCGTTGGGGCATACGCGCCAATAATGACAATCGCCTCCGGATTGGTTTTCGCTACATCCAATAGTGCGGTTTTGACGGCTTTGGTGTTGCGCGGGTACGCACCAATGCCGACGAGTTCGCGGTCTATCTTGTCCATCGCCTTTTGCACGCCTTGTAAACCGACTTGCCCGTACGAGTCGTTTTGGTACACGACAGCGATACGTGTCACGTTGAGCGTGTCGGTGAGATACTCGACGATTCGACTCGTCTCTTGGTCGTAGGACGCACGCAAGTTGACAGAAAAGGAAGATGCGTCGCGCAGAAAACCGGCACCAGTAAACGGCGCGATATACGGTGCTTTTGCGGCATCGGCTATCGGTAGCGCCGCACGAGACGTCGGGGTTCCCACGCCGCCGATCAATGCAAAAACTTGGTCCTCTTCAAGCAGTGTCCGTGAATTGTCGATCGCTAATTCCGGTTCGTAACCGTCATTACGTTGCACCAGTTCTAGTCGGCGACCATGCACACCGCCTGTCGCATTCGCTTCCGCGAACGCAGCCTTGATCCCCAAGTTCATCCCGCGACCTAGCGCTGCAGCTGGACCCGCGAAGGCCGCCGACTGACCAAACAAAATTCGGTCATCGGTGACGCCTGGTACGGTTTGGGAAACCGGCTCGGTTTCGCTGGTTGTCGCTTCTGGGGTCTCTTGCGCCAGCATGCTGAGACTCAGCACGATCGCTAAGACGGTAACGATTCTTCGTGCTACGCTAGTTGTCTTGACCAGCCTTCCGGTTCGCACCGACGTGAACAATTTCATGACGAGTCCGCCCGTCGCGCACTCGACGAGGTCATGGCTCATGATCTTTACGAAAGGTGCTTCACCAGTTTCAGGTGGTTTTTGCCATCGCTGTAGTCGTATTCGAATTCGTTCATATAGGCTCGAACCAGCGTCCACCCCTTGCCACCGATTTCTAGCTCCTCGATCGTGTCGCCTACGTTATGGTGGGGGTCGACGGTTAACGGGTTGAATTCCATACCGTCATCAACGAGCGTAAGCTCCAGACGGTCGTTCTCGTATGCTACCGTGACAAAGATCTCGTGAAGGTCATCGTCGTCGTACGCGTAGCTCACGATATTGGTGAACAGTTCTTCAACCACGAGTCGGATTTGAAAGACGACCGAAAACGGAAGATCTAGTTGCTCAGTGAATTCTTCAATTGCTGTGTCAACTCGCTGAATTTCATCGAGTCGATTCTCGAGTCGAACAGAAAGTTTCCCCGCCAAATTTACCGCCGCTCCTTACACGAACGACCACAGCTGCTAGTCGTACCGACTAATGTGTCAGTCAAGCTAATTCTATTGTTGTACCGAAATCCGTTGAACGAGAAGCGCAAACGCTTGCGCTGAGCTGTCATGAGCAAAACAATACATGACGAATTCGGGCGCATGGGTCACGCGACAAACCGGATTTTCGATCAAAATAGCTAGGCTGTAGTGCTTAACGGTCATTACACTCATCTAACCAAGTTGAAGGATAAATTGCGGGCTCTCTTCGTACAAATACCAAACCTCCTCTCCATTCTGCGAGGGGTGTGTGCACCGATTTTCATCTGGGCGGCACTGACGGAGCATTGGCGCGTTGCTTTTGCCCTACTGGTTTACGCGGTCATCAGCGATCTGATAGATGGTCCGATCGCGCGGAAACTCGACCATGCGACCGGGTTAGGAACTCGGCTAGACCATACCGCGGATTTTGTATTCGCCTTTTTAGGTCTTATGGCGCTTTCGCTCCATGACGAAAACCTTGTACCTCTCGCACTTCCGCTTCTGCAGCTGTTGGCTTTTGGTGAATACGCGTATTCCGGTCCACAAACACATCGCTCGTTGATTCCAAGCCGACTTGGACGATACAACGGCATTTTGTATTTCGTCGTGGTAGCGACGATCACCACGCAGCTAGCCCTTGAGCTCGACTGGATTCCTTTCAATTGGATCTATGGATTCTGCTGGCTTTTGGTCGCCACGACGTGCCTTTCGATTGCGATTCGGGTCACCACCCGCGTTAGAAAAGGTCGCGACACGAATTGAGCTACTACGAGTTCAAGCGTCGACCACTGCTTCTTCTGTTGAGCTCGCTTGTCTTCTCTTGTCTAATCCTCGCGCACGACCTCAACGCACAACCGAGTTTCGTTGAGTCAGCCGAAGCAACGTCTCAGGTGTTTGAAAACTCCGCTCTTATTGAGCGCCTGAACCAAACTAATTTACTTAACGAAGACGAAATCTACGGCAAACTCATGCTCGCCGGGACGTTCCCTCGTCAGACACGGCCAAACCAATTCATTACCGCCGATCCTTACAAGCCGCGGTTTCAGGTTGCTTTCGAAAGTATCGAAGACCTTGAGCATCGCCTACCTGAAAACGCCCGAAGCTACGAATTGGAAACGGGTAAAGGCCGGTTCTCTTTCTATGGTCAGGACCCTGTATTGGTGTGGTACGGCTCATTGCCACAGAACACCGAGGTATGTGCCATTCGGTTTACTGATGCTCAACGAAGTGACTATGAACTACGAACTTTTCCATCTAAAGAGGAAGCGCTCGCCAAGGACTTCGTGATCACGCATCGATTTCACTGCGGCACGTGTTCCTCCCTTCGAAACCTTGGCGTGTATCTGGCAAAGCCGGATCTAACGACTCCAGCGCGGTCGTGCGGAAGGAAGCTCACGAAGACAGGCGTCAAACAATGTTTGATGCAGACGATCGGTTTCGAGAGACATTGTGCAGAGACTTGGACCTACAACGTGTTGCACACCAGACGCCAGTGCATGGCCACTTGCCTTCGGCACTACGGTCTATGGAATGTGCTCAAAAACAACATGAGCCAGGCTCATGTCGACGAAAGTGGCAACCTAAACCCTTGCATAGCTTGTGATGAATACACCTCCGGACCTGGGTTTCAATACACCGCGGGACGAACCCGACGCGCATCAGGGATAACTTCCGCCATCGAGCGCTCCGACTCAGACATCTATCAGGTCGACCACAGTCAATATTTCAAATGAGGCGTCATCCGTACCATAGACGCCCGTTTGAACTGCAGTGTGGTTTGAGGATTAGTGATATGAGTAGCGAAGAAACGAAACAAAAGCTCGGCGAGCTGTACGAGCAGCTCATGAAAGTCCGCAGTTCAATGCTTGAGCTCCAAAAAGGGATTGAGCCAGAGCCAATCCAGGATTACGAACTGAAGACCCTTGACGGAGCCCGTCGTGTCTCATCCTTTTTCGGAGCCCACGACACGTTGTTTCTCATTCACAATATGGGGTCTCACTGTGTTTACTGCACCTTGTGGGCAGATGGATTCAATGGGGTGATTGACCATCTTCAAGATCGAGCCGGGTTTGTCCTCACAAATCCTGAATCTCCCGAGAAGCAGCAGGAATTCGCCCAATCTCGCGGCTGGCGTTTCCCTATGGCGTCTGTCGGTGACTCGTCGCTTCCAGCCGACCTAGGCTATGACCTCGGAGAAGGCGAATTAATGCCGGGAGTGACCGTATTAAAGAGACAAGAGGACGGGTCTATTGCAAAGGTCGCTGATACCCCGTTTGGCCCCGGCGATGCTTACTGCGCAGTGTTCAACCTCTTCGATTTGTTGCCGGAAGGATCCGGCGACTGGCAGCCTAAATTCGCGTATTAAGACTGAGTCGCCTCATCAATCAATTCGCGATTGGCCTTTGGCAAAAACAATAGACCGATCGATGCATTGAACAGCACAAAAAACGTGTGCATGAACAAACTAAAGACGCCTACTTCTGGGTAATCGGGGAATAAGGCAGTCCACAGCAGAAGTGCGCCAGCATGAAACGGCAATGGCAGCGCAGCCGCCAGAAAGATTAGAGGCAGAAAGACCAGAAGCTGTCCGAAACTTGCTTCAACATTGAACAGTGCGAGCGCGATCGTGTACACCACGACCGCACCAATCAGATTAGGTGCTTTGTATAGCACGGTCAAGGCATAGTGTTTCAGGCGTGCCTCACGGAACGCTCGAAGATATCGGTGATTCCGAATGTTCAAGTTTTTCAGGAACAAACCTCGAAAGAACGCGATCCAGACCACTAAAAACACGAACGCCGAGACAAAAACAATAGGAAGAATCACATCCAACGGCAGTACCGTCGAAGCCTCGACCACGTACTCGAAGTAGTAAATCAATCCGATCACGGAGAACATCAAGAGTTGATAGATCTCCATAAGACCTAAGAAGATCATCGTAGAGAGTGTCTCCCACCCTGGTGTTCTGTGCCGTTTCAACAGATAGAGCGTCATCGCACCTTTACCCACTTGCTCATTGAGCAACGAAAGGATGTATGCGGAAGCGCGGATCGGCAATATGTCTCGATATCGCAAACTTGGCGCGTTAAACCAGCGAACCGCACGCCAGGTGACATTCGAGTCGATGAGAAAGAAAAACACGGAATACGGCATCATGACGGCGAACCAGAGGAGCCAGTTCACATCGCCGATAAACTCCAACAGATAGCCAAGCAACGTCAGACCTTCTCGAGCTGCAGCGGCGTTCAACCGGCTAAGAACCAAATAAAAACAAGCTGCGGCCAGTAGCCAACTAACCCCTTTTAGAAGGTAACTCGGTGCCCGTCGCTTTGCGACTGATTGTTCTGACATGCAAATTTCCAGCGTCTTAACCCGAATTATCAACCCCGATTTCGCGACCATACAATAGCCCGATTTCGTCGCCACGAAGAGGAGAGGACCTCGATGCAAACAGGTGCATTTACAGGATTTGAGGTCGAGGTGAGAGATCCCGGCATCGCTTGGATCAAGTTCAACACCCCAGAACGTCTAAACGGGCTAACTCAACCGATAAAACGAGATCTCGTCGAGACCATCATTCAAGCACAAATGGATAACGCGGTTCGGATTCTGGTTTTCACTGGCGAAGGACGCGCATTCTGCGCCGGCGACGACATCTCTGGACAAGACAAACCAATCGGCGGCGAACCTCTCGTACCACCGATTCCCCCCGGTCATGACACCGAAATCGGCACTTATGAAGGATTGAGGCACCTCTCTCAAGCTGTAAACGTCGCGATTCGCAACTGCGACAAGCTGTCAATCGCCGCCATCAACGGGGTCGCCGTTCAGACCGGGATGACCTTAGCGCTTGCTTGTGACTATCGCATCGCCGCAGCTGGCGCGCGGATCGGTAGCGCCACGCTTCGCTTTGGTCTTCTCCCGGATGAGGGCGGACAGTACCTCATGGTCCAACTGATCGGGCTCGCAAAGACCATCGACTTCCTGATGCGCAAGCGGATCGTATTGGCCGAAGAAGCGCTTGAATTAGGCTTGCTTCACGAGGTGGTACCTGGCGACGCACTTGAGACACATGTCATGGCGCTTGCAGAGGAACTCGCGAATGGTCCACAAGTGGCAATGCGCTTACTGAAGCGCTCGATTTACAACGCGTACGAGCTGTCCTTCGAGCAGTCCCTCGATGAGATTGCCGCCAAGACTGCAGTATCAGATCACCATCCCGACGCGCGCGAGGGTGGCACCGCGTTTCGAGAGAAATGCGCACCTAAATTCAATGCTTGGTTAACCGAAGGTCGCGACGCTGACTTAGCCGCGTTTCGCGCTAGTTATCAGCGCATGTTGCGAGAAGCGCGTCGACTAGGTCTCGATGACGCGAACATTCGCGCGCTGGCCGACGAATACCCTTTGTGAGTTTGCCTCGAGTTTGAATTCGGCGAGAGCGACAATCAAGGTCGTCGCTCTCGCCTACGAGGCAGATTGTGAGACGTCAGTTCGCTTAAGAAAGCGCCTCTTTCGTGGTCGTGACGATCGCCGATGCAACCTTGTAGGGGTCTGCATTCGAGGCGGGTCGTCTATCTTCAAGGCGCCCTTTCCAGCCCGCTTCATAGGTTGCAGCCGGGATTCTGATTGAAGCGCCGCGATCGTATAGACCGTAGCTGAACTGGTGGATTGACTGCGTTTCGTGTTGACCCGTCAGTCGTTGATCGTTGTCTGCACCATAGACTTCGATGTGACGGTTGATCTTCTCGCCAAACTTCTCACAAATCGTGGTGAACAGATCCTCACTTCCTTGGTCCCGCATCGCACCGTTAGAAAAGTTTGCGTGCATGCCAGATCCGTTCCAATCCGTATCGCCTAACGGCTTTGGATGCCAATTAATCCCGTAGCCGTACTTTTCAGCGTTGCGTTCCGCAAGATATCGGGCGATCCAAGTTTCATCACCGGCCGCCTTCGCACCTTTCGCAAAGACTTGAAATTCCCATTGACCAGCGGCGACTTCCGCATTAATACCCTCAACATTTAATCCTGCTTCCAGACACTGATCGAGGTGCTCGTCAACGCAGGAGCGACCGAACGCGTTTTCGGCGCCAACCGAGCAGTAGTACGGACCTTGCGGGCGGGGAAATCCTTTGCTCGGGAACCCTGGCGGCAGAGAGGTCTTGGTGTCCCAAAGAAAGTACTCTTGTTCGAATCCGAACCAAAAGTCGTCATCGTCATCATCGATGGTGGCTCGACCGTTAGACGAATGGGGAGTGCCGTCCGCATTCAGGACCTCAGTCATGACCAAGAATCCGTTCTTGCGCGCCGGATCGGGAAACACCGAGACTGGTTTTAAAAGCAAGTCAGATGTCGCGCCGTCAGCCTGTTCGGTCGAACTGCCGTCGAACGCCCACATGGGCGCGGCCTCAAGTGAACCGTCAAAGTCGCTCTCTACTCGAGTCTTGGAGCGCAAACTTTGTGTCGGCGCCCGACCATCAAGCCAGATGTATTCGAGTTTGCATTTCATGTAGATACTGCCTCGTAAAAATGTGTTGCGAAAAATCGAATCGCGGGATTTTATGCAAAATCTGTGCCAGCGCACGCTTTTGCGTCAAACCCAGCAATCTCTCCAAATACACGCGCATTAATTGGGCGTTTTAGGGCTCGGCGCGCACAACAATTGTGCGTTTTCCGTGGGTGCAGACATTAATTCCGAATGTCGTCGACGTCCTGGTCCGAATAATCCTCGTCATATTCTGGATCGAGCAATTCGTCGAGAGTCGGATCACCCATGTCTAGTTCGATTGGATCCAAGACGATCGCTTGGTTTACCAACGTCTTCAGCTCACGACGAATCGGGAAAGTTGATGACGGCAATAGCTGCGTCATGAACACGACTGCCATTCGCTCGACCGGATCAACCCAAAAATAGGTACTCGCGGCCCCACCCCACCCAGACGCTCCGTAGCTATCCAACACCGACGATTCCACCGGATCGACGACCACCGAGAAACCTAATCCGAACCCGACACCAGCGAATGATGTTTCGGAGAACACAGATTGCCCCATCGCCGCAAGATCCACCCTGCCTGGTAGGTGATTAGAGAGCATGTACTGACGCGTCCGAAGGCCAAGCACGGGATTCTCCTCGAGCGTAGGTTCGTAGCCCAACAACATGCAGGCGAAATTCATGTAGTCATCAATCGTGCCGACCATGCCACCGCCGCCGGAAAGGTACGTGGGTCGCTTGTGATAGTTTGAATCGGTGGGGTCGTCCTGCAGTTGAAAGCCCGCGGGATGATGGTTGTAACACGCGGCGAGTTTGTCGCTATCGCCGGGCTTTACACAAAAACCACTATGAGCCATCCCTAAAGGTTTGAGGATGGATTGATCGACGTACTCGTCCAAATCTTGACCGCTAAAGTGCTGGACCAAGTATCCGCAAACGTCCGTAGCGACGCTGTAGTGCCAGCGTGATCCGGGGTCGAACACCAACGGAATCTCCGCGAGTCCCTCTATCATGTCGTCGAGGGTCCGTCCAGGACCTCCGCCAACCTGTTTTTCTCTGTACAACGCGTCAACTGGATGGCTCTGCATAAACCCGTAGGTCAAGCCTGACGTATGCGTCATCAAATGCTTGATCGTCATGGGTTCAGAGAGTTCTCGAGTCTTCATCGAAGCGCCCTCGCCACTTTCGTAGACGCGAAGGTTTTCCCATGCCGGAATGTGTTTGCTAACCGGATCGTCGAGCTGGAACAACCCTTTCTCGTACAGTGTCATGAGCGCCACACTCGTGATCGGTTTGGTCATTGAGTAGATTCGAAACACGGTATCCCGTGCAAGTGGGGTCTTTCGCTCAACATCTGCGTAACCCGAAGCGAAGTAATACGCTTCATCCATGTCACGCGTGATCAGTACCGACGCACACGGCAACTTGCCGGCTTCTATGTACTTCTCGATATGTGCGCCAATACGCGCGAGCCGAGTCTCTGACATCCCTACGATCATGAATTAACTTCCTTTTCGGTCCAAACCAAGCCGCTCGAGCCTACAAATCGCAATAATTCCGCATCGTCGACAAGAGCCTGCGAATCTCACGAACGCCGAATCTTTCCCCCTACCGAGGGTCTACTGTTTCACGCTTTGCGTTTTGACGAGTAGTCGGGTCTGCGCCTAGTCCCATGAACATCGGATTCGCCGGCACACCCGCGTTTGCCGCAACGATTTTAGACGCGCTTCTCGCGTCGACACACGATGTTCGTGTGGTGTTTACGCAACCGGGTAGACCTGCTGGACGAGGGCGCAAGATTCGTCCTGGACCCGTTGAAGCTATGAGCGTCGATCGAGGGCTGGTCGTTCATTCACCCACAAATCTGCGCGGTGTCGAATCCATCCTTGAACCGCTTGACGTGTTAGTTGTAGCAGCATACGGGCTGTTATTGCCGAAGAGAGTTCTAGCTGCGCCGCGTTTAGGGTGCATGAATGTGCATGCTTCATTGCTGCCTCGATGGCGTGGCGCATCGCCGATTGAACACGCGATCTTGCACGGAGACAAAACTACCGGCGTGTCCATCATGCAAGTCACTCCCCCTCTTGACGCCGGTCCGGTGTATCAGCAAACCTCACTGCCGTTATCTTCCAAGAGCACAACGTCGTCTGTGACGAAACAGCTTGCACAGCTGGGTGCGGACGAAGTCATCCGCACTCTCGACAGAGCGGCGGCAGGCAAGTTAGAAGAACCTCGCCCACAAGTTGAAGCACGTGCATCCTATGCACCGCGGCTCAGTGCTGGTGCGGCACAAATCGACTGGCGCGTAAGCGCCCAACAAATTGAACGGCACGTACGAGCATTTCACGGTCGCGGCATGGCATTCACCATCCTGCAGCAGCCAGCGCAAAACGTGCGCGTCCGCATACTCGAAGCTGCGGTCGTTGATGGTGCTGGCGCTCCTGGTCAGGTCCTCACCGCAAATCCCTATCCTGTGATCGGATGCGGCGATGCCGCGTTGGCATTGCACACCGTTCAGCTCAATATCGGGAAAGGGCGCGCAATGTCTGGCGCGGACGCGGTGAATGGCTATGCGGATATGTGGCATGCGGGGACTCGTTTCGAAAACCCCTTGGTCCTCGAAAATGCGTAACGACGATATCCGACACGCCGCGCGGTTGCTGATCCGAGTGTTACAAGGTGAACAGCTAGAAACGGCTTTGGAACTATCTGGTGCGGCATTGGCTTCTGCGCGCATCCGAGCCTGGGTGTATGGCGTCTGCCGCCACTACTTCTCGCTTTCCGAGCAACTATCTGGTCTCTGTATCACGCCGCTTCCCAAACTTGATCGTGAAGTGCTAGCAGTGCTTTTATTAGGTCTGTATCAACTCACACACTCAGACGCGAAACCACATGCGGTTGTGTCGGAGTCCGTCGAGGCGATCAAGCGGCTCCACAAGACCTCGGCGGCCGTCTTGATAAACGCAATACTCCGCAAAGCCGATCGTGGCTACAAACCGTCCACTGTGGTCGGCAAGCACGAATTGCCTGACTGGCTCATCACGAAATTACGAGATGCCTATGGTGAACAGTTCGTGGGCCGCTACTTAGGACGCCTCAACAGTAGGATGCCTCAGTGTTTGCGCGTCAACCAGCACAAAATCTCACCCAAGGATTTCCACGATTCCTTGCGAAACCACGAAATCAGTTTCACGACAGTACGCCAAGACGCGACCGTTCGACTGCGTACTCCTCAACGCACCAATACGATTCCTGGGTATGCGGAAGGATGGTTCTCGGTACAGGATGCTAGTGCTCAACTCCCGGTGCGAGAGCTCAACATCCGTCCGGGATTGCGTGTTCTAGATGCTTGCGCCGCGCCAGGCAATAAAGCATTTCAACTCTTGGAGCACGACATCGAGCTAACCGCGATCGACGTCAATCCGGCGCGTCGTGCTTGGTGTGAAATTGAGAGTAAACGACTCGGTCTACCGCTCACGATCATCGAGGCAGACGCAACCACCCTCACTTGGTGGGACAGTACGCCGTATGACCGAATCCTTCTTGATGCGCCATGCTCGGCAACAGGCACGATAGGGCGCCATCCCGATGTCAAGATTCATCGTGAGCCTATACAGATAGCTGCCTTGCAGGAGCGTCAAATTCAACTATTGAGTAATCTATGGCAAGTGCTTGCATCTGATGGCGTACTCATCTATGCCACGTGCTCGTTGTTACCGGAGGAAAACGACGCTGTGATCAACCAGCTCGCTGAGAGGGCATCAGGCGTCCAGGTTGAGGCATTGGACCTACAACCTTCTGAACAACCTTTGATCATTCCCCAGGAATTTGGCACACAGATCTTCCCTGACTCAGAATGGGGCGACGGCTTTTACCTGGCTAAATTGCGAAAAACGGCAACTGCGCGATGAATGTCTTGATTCTCGGTGCGGGGCAGGTCGGAAGAACCGTGCTGCAATCGTTGGCGGCGGACTTCAACATGAACGTGACCATGGTTGACATTGACCCGCACGCGCTGAAGGAAGTCCGAGCAATGCACTCGTGCAGCACGGTGGTTGGTCACGCTTCCAGTCCAGACGTGCTCAGGGAAGCCGGCATCGACGACTGCGACGCAATCGTCGCGGTTACCGCAAGCGATGAAGTTAATCTGGTTGCGTGCCAGGTGGCGCTCACGTTACACGACACGCCGATGCGCATCGCGCGAATTCGCAATCTCGCGTACCTTGGTGATAAACACGCTGAGTTGTTTTCCACCGGTGGGATTCCCGTCGACGAACCGATCAGCCCCGAATTGACCGTCGTAAACCATCTGAGGAATTTAGTCGAGTATCAGGGAGCTGTCTACATCGCGGAATTCGCAGACGCACAGGTCATCATGACGTGTACGCGAATGCAACCGGACAGCGACTTGCTTGGGCTGCCCGTAGTTGATTTTGCGAAAGTGAGTGGCAATCGTGCTCATCTCGTGGGATTACTACGCGACAACAAGGTCGTGCAATCTCTCGGTGACGCCAAAATAGCGGACGGTGACCTGGCTTTCATTCTTGGTCAAAAGCACGCCATGCAGGAGTTGTCACGAGATTTAAGCGGGATCATCAAACCTTATCGGCAAATTGTTATTGGCGGTGGTGGACACATCGGCATGCGGCTTGCCAAAGACGTCCACGAGCTCCCGCTACGACGTAATATCAAGATTATTGAAGCGGACCCAGCACGCGCCGAGCAGTTAGCCGGGGAACTCGCGTCGTCAGTTGACCTGACTGTATTGAGTGGTGACGCATCAAGCGAGGATTTCCTGCGCGCGAATGACGTCAACGACTCGGATCTTTACTGCGCCGTCACTAATAACGATCTTGTTAATGTTGTTTCGTCTTTAACTGCCAAGCGTTTGAATGTCAGGACCGTCTTCACGCTGGTCCAGCGCGTCAATTACCTGGAATCACTGGTGCAGGCGGGTATCGAGATTCCCATTTCCCCGCAGCAAACCACCGCAAACATCATTCAACGCCTGGTGCGCGAAAAGACCTTGTCGGTATTTCGTCACTTAGCGCTATTCAATCTTGATCTCATCGAGCTAAAAGTACAAGGCAATGCCGAAACCAGTCGAGTGGTCGGTAAGCGTCCCGCCCAACTGAAATTGCCGAAAGGGACACATCTCCTTTGCGTAATCCGCGGTGCCGACGCCGGTATTGGTGGGGAACCGTTGGAAATCTATCCGATTCATGCCGATCCCGATGTTCGGGTAGAGGAAGGCGACCGCGCAGTCTTCATCACTGAAGGTAGCGACGCGACAACCAAAGCCGAACAACTGTTTCGAGCTAAGGCTTTCAAGCTGTTCTAATGAACTACGCGGCCATCGGCAGCGTGTTCGCTGTGCTGGTGATGATCATCGGCGGACCGTTATTGGCAAGTGCAGCCGTAGGATTTCTTTACGGCGAGGAAGTAGCCTCTGTCTTCGCCGGCATTGGCCTCCTCTTTGTGCTCATCGGCGGCAGCGTTCACCTTCTGCTGACACGTTTCGATCGCACAGTAAGAGTACGCGAAGGGTTTCTAATCACGACGTTGACCTATTTCGTGCTAGGTCTACTGTGCACGTTACCCTTCATGGTGAGCTCGGTCAACGTCACACAGAGCTTCACCGACGCCGCGTTTGAGTCGTTTTCCGGACTGACAACAACCGGCGCGACCGTTTTGACCGGTCTTGAGGAGCTGCCTCGGACGTTTCTGTTTTATCGCGCCTCCCTCCAGTGGATTGGCGGAATGGGCATCATCGTACTTGCCGTAGCCATCCTTCCGATGCTCGGGATTGGCGGCATGCAGCTATTTCGTGCTGAAGCGCCTGGCACGATTACGGACACTAGCCTTAAGCCGCGTATCGCGGAAGCCGCGAAATCGTTGTGGCTTCTCTATCTCATGTTGACGATCGCGTGCGCACTTGCTTATTGGGTCGCTGGCATGTCCTTCTTTGACGCGGTATGCCATTCATTTACCACCGTCGCCATTGGCGGTTTCTCAAACTATGACGCGAGCATTGGTCACTTCGACGAACCTATGATCGAGACGGTCGCAATCATGTTCATGTTGTTGGCTGGGCTCAATTTCTCACTGCACTATCGTGCGATCATCGTAAAAACGGATATTCGTGAGTATTTCCGTGACCCAGAAGCGCGGACCTATGCCATCTTCATCGTCGCGGTGACGTTGCTCGTAATGTTGCGTCTAGCGATGGCCGAAGAGATGGCGGGCAGCGCGTTCCGCGACGCGCTATTCCAGGCGGTGTCTTTTGCAACTACAACCGGCTACACGACCACGGCGGTCGACAATTGGCCGCTGTTGTGCCCTGTGTTACTTGTACTAGCGTCGTTCGTGGGCGGTTGCGTAGGATCCACGGCAGGAGGCATCAAGATCTACCGCGTTCTCGTCGTCATGCAACAAGGCGTGAGAGAGGTCCGGCGTCTAATCCTCCCTGACGGCGTATTCACCGTCAAACTTGGCTCTGAGGTGGTCGCCGATCGGGTGATTGAGGCCGTCTGGGGTTTTGTAACCATGTATGGTCTCCTCTTTCTGTTCTTACTCACTTGCGTTCTGATGGTCTCCGATTTGGATATCAAAAGCGCCTTCGCCGCAGTAGCAGCATGTTTAAATAATCTCGGACCAGGTCTCGGCGAAGTAGCCAACCATTACGCGTCTCTGAATGCTCCTACCAAATGGTTACTGATCCTTGCGATGGTTTTAGGCCGTCTCGAGATATTTACGTTACTCGTGCTACTCGCTCCAAGGTATTGGTATCGATGATGCGTACGCGGCCGGTACTATGGATTCGCACGCTCGTGTTCTATATCGGCTACGCGTGCTGGACTGCATTGTGGGGCACATCGCTCACCGTCATTGCGCAGTTCGTACCAAGACGCCTTCGCTTCCATGTCGTGATCGTACCGTGGGTCTCTCTTGTGCTTTGGTGGCTCAAAGTAACGTGTGGTATCCGGGTTGAGGTATACGGCAAAGAACACTTAGGTCAAGAACCGGGTATTCTGCTAATGAAGCATATGAGCACTTGGGATGCACTTTACTCTCAGTTACTCGTCGGTCCTCAAACCACCGTCATCAAGCGCAAACTTTTATGGATTCCCTGTTTTGGTTGGGCATTTTGGGTAACCAATCCCATCGCAATCGATCGCGAACAGCGGATGTCGGCATTGCGATACATCGTTTCTGAAGGCCGAAAACGTCTGGCTGCCGGGGTTTGGGTGACGTTGTTTCCAGAAGGGACACGAATTCCCTCTGGAGAAGTTGGGAAGTTTCAGCGCGGAGGCGCGATGCTTGCCAAGCAGAGTGGAGTTCCAACCTACCTTGTGGCTCACAACGGCGGTCACTATTGGCGCACCGATGCGTTCATTAAATATCCAGGCGTAATTCAGGTACGAATCTCGCCACCACAACAGGTTGGTGAGCGAACGTCGCAGGATTTCAATGATGACGCTGAATCATGGATGCGCGAGCAGATGGCTGAGCTCGAAAAAATCGCTATGGAGGGAACTGTCTAGCAAACGATCCAAATTAAGAAAAGGCGGATTTACCTCGAAAAGCTCATATAAATAACTGAATTTTCTCGAATATACCCATAAAATAGTGCATTAGGATCGATATTTGTTGGGTTTTTGCTTGTTTCTGAAAAACCTCGAGTCGCCTATTAGGGTCCAGCACTTGAGAAAGGCGTCCCCGTCATGCTCATGTGGTTATAATATTTAAACATCTCGTCTTGATAGCGACACGTGAACTGGCGCACGTGGTTTACGTTGCTATGCCAGCACTCAATACCCAGTTTATCTGAATCGAATTTCTCACGATAGTTCGCAACGACAAACGCAACTAAGGATTGTCGGTCTTGCGGAACCTCAGCCATCATTTGATTGAAGATGTTGCGATATTGTGGGCGTGTTCGGCCTTGAGATGCTACTCCGAGCCATCCTAGCGCCTTGAGGTTACTCTTCTGTTGTCCCCCAAGCCCGTGCATGAATATGTATCCCACTCGCGCCTGAGCGTCTTTAAAGCCCATCTTCGCTAGTTGGAGCAGCTCCGGGAACGCCTCTTCGTACTTTCCGATCTTAAAACTTCGGGAAGCGCTCGCCTTCTGTCTGTAAATTTGCTCCATCTCTAGGAAATCCATGCCGGCAGGATCGATTCGCTCGCCTTCAACAATGACCTCCTCCATCTCTTCTGCGCGATACTGGCTCGCGCGTTCCGGTAACGTTACCTCCCGTTCGGTTGTTTCATCGCCTACCGTCGAACTCATCGAGAAGACCATGCCTACGATTAATGCTTGTGCGATGCGCGGCATGCGGCTTGTAAAAGCGATGCACCGAGGCCCGATACCGACCGCACATACCAAAACCGAGTACAAGGTCTTTAGATTCTTGTCCACAACATAAACTGTAGCGCGACAATCAGGGTGAGAAGTGCGCGACAATCAGGGTGAGAATGTGTCGCGACGGTTGATGATACATTATCGGAGGTGGACGCGGCAAGGGGCGTTCAAAACGACGCCGCCAGATCAGGAATCGGTGAGGTGTCACGGGTTGTCTTTTTGGCCCTCTTTGTTCGTTGCTGCGGTGCTATCCGGCAGCTTGACGTTGGTGTTGGCGGGCGTGGCGCGGGCGGCGATTCGCCCGCGGCCGCGTTTGGTTTCCACCGCGGTGCGTCGTCGATAGCTTTCCACGTTGAGTTCAAAGATGGTCGCGCGATGCACGAGCCGGTCGATGGCGGCCAGCGTCATGGCCTGTTCGGGGAAGATTGAGCCCCACGCCCCGAACGGCTGGTTGGCGGTGACGAGCAGGGAGCGATTTTCGTACCGTGAGCTGATCAGTTCGAAGAGCACGCTCGTTTCGGCTTGATCCTTGCGCACATAGGCGATATCGTCAAGAATGAGCAAGTGGTACTTGTTCAGTTTGCGGATCTCGGACTCGAGCGTCAGTTCGCGGCGCGCGACCTGGAGTTTCTGCACCAGATCGGTGGTGCGCGCGTACAGGACCCGGAAGCCGTGTTCGATCAGCGCCAACCCGACCGCGGCAGCCAAGTGACTTTTCCCGGTGCCAGGTGGGCCGACCAGGATCACATTGGCGCCCTGCGCCAGCCAGCCATCGCCGGCGACCAGGGCGTTGACGTGCGCCTGGGAGACCATGGGTACGACCTTGAAGTCGAAGTTGGCGAGCGTCTTGCCGGGTGGCAGTTTGGCCTCGGCGAGATGGCGTTCGAAACGCCGCCGGGCGCGGTCGGCGAGCTCCTGCTCGGTCAGGGCGGCGAGCAGCCGGGCTGCGGGCCAGCCTTCGGCATCGGCGCGGTCAGCGAGCGTGGCCCAGACGGCCTTGAAGGTAGGCAGGCCTAGCTGGGTGAACATCAGCTCAAGCTGGGCGGGATCCACGGCGCTCATGAGCCGTCGCCCGTGCGTGCGGTGGCGCTAGCCGCCGTTGGCGCGGTGAGCAGGACATCGTAATCGGTGAGCGAACCCAACTTGACGTGGATGTTCGGCACGCGATCCGGTGACGGCACGAACTGCGTGGCCAGGACGTCAGGATCGGGTAACGTGCCGGCTTCCAGACAACTTTCGATGGCCGCAGCGAGCGCGGCTTCGCAGGTGCGTTCGTGCGCCAGCGACAGCAAGGCGACGGTGTCGCGGCAGGCGGTGCGTTCGCCCTTGGCTTCGACGATCGCGTCGAAGGCGCACCTGTATGCCTGGCGGGGGAACAGGCTGTCGCGATAGACGAGATTGCGCAGCGCCATGGGCTTGCGCCGCAGCGCGTGGATGACGTGGCGGTAATCGATGACATGGCCGTTGCAGCCGTTCGCCTGCGGGCGACCGCGCGGCAGTTGCGTCAGGTACGTGGCGCCGAGAAACAGTTCCAGGCGCTCGTCGTACAGGCGCACCGTCAACTGATGGCCCACCAGTCGCGACGGCACGGTGTAAAACACTTTCCGCAGCACGAAGCCACTCGAGGAGGTCACGCGCACACGCGCCGTGTCGAAGTCCTCGGTGCGCTGGCGCGGCAACGGCTTGAGCACGGCGCGCTCGACATCGATGCGGGCACGGTGGTGGGCGTTGCGTCGCCCCACCACGTCGTCGACGAAGGCGCGGTAGTGGCCCAAGGTGTCGAAGTCGGGCGAGCCACGCAGCAGTAGCGCGTCGGCCAGGGCGCGTTTGAGGTGCCCGTGCGGGCCTTCCACGGCGCCGTTTTCGTGCGATTCTCCGCGATTGTTGCGGCTCGGCGCCATGCTGTAGTGTTCGCACAGCGCCGCGTAGCGCTTCGTGGCGTCCTTGCGTTGCTCGCAATCAAGGTTGCGATACGCCGCCGAGAGACTGTCGCTGCGGGGTTCCTGCGGCGCCCCACCGAGGCTCCACAGGGCGTTCTGTAGCCCCTCGGCCAAGGCGGTGAAGCTCTCCCCGCCCAGCACCACGTGCAGGTGCGAGAACCCGGAATAGGCCAGCCGGAAGTGGTACAGGATGTGCTTGAGCGTCACGCCGGTGATCGTTACCCCCAGGGCGTTGGCGTCGGTAAAGTCCGAGAGCCCGAGCTGACCTGGCGGGTGGGTCTGACGGAACATGATCTCCTGCTCCGGACCGTGCACCGCACGCCATTGCCGCACGCGTCGTTCCAACGTGCGACGAATGCTGGGGGCGAGCTCGGGATGACGGCGCATGAGTTCCTCGAACAACGCCACCGGGCGAATGCTCGGCGTCTTCTCCAGCATGGGAACGAGTTCCTCGTCGAAGATCCCCGCCAGCGGATCGGGCCGGCGCCGGTCCCGGGGCCTCGTGTGGGTGGAGGGAAGTCGCGGATCGGCCTCGATCCGGTAGGCCGTGGCGGTGCTAAAACCGGCCTTCACCGCAGCCGCCTGCGGCGTGGTTTTTTGTCTAGAGTGCATGTAAAGCCTCACTTGGTGATCGGAAATATGACTGCCTGGCATCAATGTCCGTCCTTATAGAAGGTCGTACACCTTAGCCAATTCCGTCGCGATCACGGAGCGCGGCTCTCGGCCTCGCCGGCTCGCGCCTTGCTCGGTCGGGCTACGCCCTCCCTCACAACGCACGAGTCGGCGGCTTTCTCACCTTGATTGTCGCTGCGTTCTCACCTTGATTGTCGCGGGACAATAAACTCTAATCGAATGATCACGGCGTAGAGTAACGCGCCTAGAAACCGGACTATCTTACCTAGATATGCGAAACGCTCATACTTCTGATCGATAGCGACGACGACCCACATCCGTCGAGAGTCTAGATCATGGAGGCGTCAACAGGTACTTGCAGAACGGTGAGCTATTACGAATCGAAGTCTCGCGTGCAAGCTACTAACCAACAGTAATTCAACGCATAGGTTGGTGAACGAGGCTTTCAGCTGGTATCTCTTCGCGTCGAAACTGGTCTGGAACGGAAGGCTTACCTGAAGAGAGGCCGACTCGACCGATTCGTGTGCTGCCGACCTTATAAACTGGCGGAACCCCTCCGGCGTCGGCTCCATCGTCCGGTTACCGAGTATTAGAGAACCCGAGAGGGGGGCAACTCGAGCGAGTTCGCACCACCTCTAACCCTTATGGGGATTGACTCCTGGCAGATGTTTCACGTGAAACAATCGAGAATACCGATTCGAACCACATTTGCCGGTCTGCTGTTTTAGATGTCCAGATTCGCCGCATTCACCGCGAGTGCGTTCGCCTTGATGTACTCTTTTCGTGGCGCGACATCATCGCCCATCAAATCCATGAACAGCTTGTCTGCTACCGCTGCATCTACGACGTCCACGACCGACATATTGCGAATTTCTGGATCCATGGTCGTATCCCACAACTGATCCGGATTCATCTCTCCGAGACCCTTATACCGTTGTAGCGTGACGCCTTGATGGGCCTTCTCCAACAACCAGTCCAATCCATCCATGAAGTTCGTCGTTTCGAACTGGTCGTTGCTCTTTTCGAAGTACGCGCCCTCGTCAAGCAACCCATCAAGATCCGCATTGAGCTGCGCGATCAATCGATAAGTGCGGGAGTCGATGAAATTTTGATCAAGCAGATGTGTATCGCGCGCCCCGCGATACGCACGCGTGATTGTTGGGTAGTAGCGGCTTGTTTCCGGGTCATGCACAAGGTCTGTCGTGAACCGCCCTTCCTCGGACAGTAATTCAGTCTCAAGAAGGGTCAGCCAACGGCGCATACTAGCCTCGTCGTGGAGATCTCCTTCTCGCGCGTCATCGTCAGACCCGCGCGCCTCGTGCGACAGCACAGGCACGTGGAAGAGATGAGACGATATGTATGTCGGCATGCTTCTGGCTCGCGCTTCCAGGTTCTCTCGTGTCTGTTGAACCCTGAGCGCTAGCGTTTGGACGGATTCATCAGCCATCGGCGGCGACGCATCGTTACCGTGAACCCGGGCACCGTCCAATGCGCTCGCTACGTAGTAATCCTCAAGCTCGCCGTCATCTTTAACGTAACGCTCGCCGCGCCCTTTTTTAACCTTATAAAGCGGTGGCAAGGCGATATAAATGTGCCCTTCTTCGATCAATTTCGGCATATGTCGAAAGAAAAACGTCAGCAACAACGTTCGAATGTGCGACCCGTCGATATCCGCGTCCGTCATGATGATGACGCGGTGATACCTGAGCTTGCTGATGTCGGTTTCACTTCCAATACCACAGCCCAGCGCCGTGATCAAGGCAGTTACTTCCCTGGAAGAGAGCATTTTGTCCATGCGAGCGCGTTCCACGTTGAGGATTTTCCCTCGTAGCGGCAATATCGCCTGAGTTCGTCGATCGCGCGCCTGCTTTGCGGACCCGCCTGCAGAGTCTCCCTCTACTATGAAAATCTCGGAAAGCGCGGGGTCTTTCTCTTGGCAATCCGAGAGTTTACCCGGTAAACCACCGAGATCTAGTGCATTTTTTCGACGCGTAAGTTCACGTGCCTTTCGCGCTGCCTCTCGCGCCTGAGCGGCTTCGACCATGCGCTCAGCAATAGTCTTGGCTTCTTTCGGATTTTCGAGTAAGTAGTCTGTCAGCAGTTCGTACAACGTCGTTTCTACGGCCGGTCGCGCTTCGCTTGAAACCAACTTGTCCTTGGTTTGCGACGAGAACTTAGGATCTGGTAATTTCACCGAAACGATCGCCGCAAGTCCTTCACGCGCATCCTCACCGGCGGTTTTGACGCCGCTACGCTTCGCGATGTCTTCACGTTCGATGTAGTTGTTGAGCGCCCGCGTCAATGCTGTACGAAAACCGATTAAGTGACTACCGCCGTCGGCTTGATGAATGTTGTTGCAGTAAGTGCGTACTTGCTCTTGGTACGCATCGGTCCACTGCAGTGCGATTTCGACACCAATATCACCGTCGACGGTTCGTTGAAAGTGCACGACGTCATGCAAAGGCGTTTTTGCACCATTTAGGTAAGCCACATACTCCTGCAGACCGCCGTCATAGCAGAATTCGTGCTTCTCATCGGTGCGCTCATCTGTAACGGTCAAACGAACCCCTGAATTCAAGAATGCCAGCTCGCGCAGTTTCGCCGACAGCGTATCAAATCGATATTGAACTTCGCTAAATATCTCGACGGACGCCTCAAAGTAGCACGTCGTTCCCGTCTGTTCCGTCTCGCCGATCTCTTCTAAGCCGGATGTGGGTGTGCCATTCTCATAGGTTTGCTCGTAGACCTTCCCCTCTCGACGAATCGTTAGTCGAAAGAACGAGGAGAGCGCATTGACAACTGAGAGGCCAACCCCGTGCAAGCCGCCAGATACCTTGTATGCATTGGCATCGAATTTGCCTCCGGCATGGAGCGTCGTCATAATCACTTCCGCGGCTGGCTTTCCCTCATCTTCGTGGAAATCAACAGGAATCCCGCGTCCGTCGTCGCGGACGGTAATGCCGTTATCGGGGTGGATGATGACTTCCACCGTTGAGCAATGACCCGCCAGGGCTTCGTCAATGGAGTTGTCAACAAGTTCCTGGATCATATGCTGCAGACCGGTGCCATCTTCGGTGTCCCCGATATACATCCCCGGCCTACGCCGGACCGCATCAAGACCGTGCAGCACCTTAATACTGGTCGCCGTATAGTCGTTTTCGTTGGAATCGTCGGTCATTTGATCATCCTTAGCGACGCCTCATGCGTCGATTATGTAGGAGTTAGATTAGCCTCAAATCCTTATGGGGCTTGATTCGTGGCCGATGTTTCACGTGAAACACTTGACAAAATTCGCACAGCAGCACAATGGCTAGAGGACTTTTCCCTGATTCAATTCAAATCGGGATACACGCTCCCGCCATTGTCGCGGAAGCAAATCCGCGCTCACGGCAGAACTCAATACCTGAGACCCAAGGGCTGATATGAGGTTTAGGAACCGACTGCAATGCTGATCGTCCCACTCCGAGCCCAAGTCGTCTACCAATAGCAATGAACGATATCCACGTGTTTTCAGGTACTGAACCTGTCCTAACTTGAACGACGCAGCGAGTGCGCGTGCCTGACCTTGAGAAGCAAGAGCCGCGGCGCTTGGCGAGGCCTTACGCTGCTTACCATCCACGCTGATTCGCACATGAATATCGGCGCGATGTGGCCCTGAATTCGTCATGTGTAATTTTACATCTCTGGTCCGGTATTTGGCCAATTCGTCCGCAAATTTCTCGCCGCGATATCCCGGGAAAAAGCCCATTGAAATTTCGAGTTCCGGACAGAGCTTCTCGGCGCAGGAAGCAACTTCTTTAATCATGTCGTCGAAACACTGCTGGCGTATTGCGGTAAGGGCTTCAGCACTCGCAACCAACTCAAAATCCCAGGCGTCAAGTTGCTTGAGCTGTCGAGTGCGCAACGCCGCATTTCGTTGCCTTAGCACATGGCGGAAATGCGCCATCGTCCGAAGTGAGTCGATACTCTTGTATAGTAAGCCAAGGTCCAGCCATTTTCGCCTTTCGATGGGCGCGCCAAAAATCAATTCTGCTAAATCTGGTAGAAATGTTTGTATCGGGACTAGCGACACAATCTCGGAGATTCGCTCGATGCGGCGTCGATCGCGGCGTAATTCAATCGGATTCCCGCGCCGTTTCTCGAAATCTAAACGAATCGACGTTTCGTCACCGCTAAATCGCCCTCGTATCGACATCCCATTGGACGTTTGCTGAATCTGGCTCTCTAACCCCCCTCTTCGAAAGGACTTGCCACGAACCAGGAGGTGAACGGCTTCGAGTAACGATGTCTTTCCAGCGCCGTTTGGACCAGTGAAAAGGTTGATTCCTGGCGCTAAATCAAGCCGAAGGTTTTCAAGGATTCGTAGGTGATCGACTTCTAGTCGATCAAGAATCATCGATCCGACATGGTCGCGAGCAGATATGCGACGCCAACGCCGTCAGACTCCCCCGCTTCTTCACCTTCGCCGCCGCTCGTTCCCATAATTCGGATGTTCGCGCGCAAATCTGATGCGTTTGTACTAAATTCAACCTTTTCGGTGTTGAGCGCGTTTAGGACGCGTAGCACTTTCTCGCCGTTTACCGCAAGTTTCCGCGGGTCCGTTAAGCTGTCGAGTGCGACTTGTGCAGAAACTCGATCATTTCGAGTTGACGCGGAACGCATGGATAACACATTCTCCTCAAACTCCCACTGAACCCGATGGCTGCTGTCGACCGCTACTACTTCCACTTGGTCAAGACCTTCACGCAGGCGCTCACGGTCACATACCATCGTCCAGCCGTATTCCTCGGGAAATACGTTTTGGTATTGAGGGAAAACACTGTCGACCAAGTTCGACGTGAGGGTAAACACACCTACCTTCGCTGAGAAATGATTACTTCCAAACGACATCGTGACGACGTCCGATGCATTCGCGGCGCTACACATCGACGTAACCTGTAAGACCGTTTTACGTGGCACTATGAAACGCCTAATTCCATCTGATTCCTCACCTTCTTGAGCCAACGACGGGACTCCTCCAGGCGACGTTGCCATTGCCAAGACGGATGCCTCGGTGCTGACCGTTCGCAAGTAAGTAGGACTCAGTTCAAAACATGTCGCGACCATGTATTGTCTAGAATCTTTTACCCCCATTACTGGGTTTGTGTATAGCAGTTGTTCGCGTAGCCGCGCAGCCGGAACTTGAATCTCGACACGATCCTCCGGAGGCGACGGAAGATATCCTTCCAAGACGTTCGAGCTTGGCCCGGTCATCACGTTCAGCTCGTATTCTGAATGACCAGAGGTGATCTTGATCATGTCGCCGACGGTCTCGAACACAACGGGTTCATTCTTTCGAAACGCCCTGAAGATATTGAATAGACGCAAGCCGGGAATCGAAGCCCCACCAGCCTCGTCGACATGGTCGAGCTGCATTTGTGCGACCATTGTCATCGTGAGATCTGTGCAGCTTAATTGCAACTCACCGTTTTCGGCCACTAGGACGCGGGCATGCGAAAGCACATCGCGCGTTTGTGTCCGTTCTAGGACGCCTGTGATGTGCGACAGCACATTCAACATTTCTTCTTGCTGGACTTCGAACTTCATACTGTGTGGTTTTTACTCCCTTCGGAGGTCCATCTAACTCTTCAGCTCATGCTTGAGCCAATCGTAATCACGACGAAGCCGTGCATCCGATTTCATTTTGCGCTCGATAGCACTCAGCGCGTTTTTTACCGTGGAATGATCCTTCCGACCAAACGCGGTCGCAATCTCGGTGTGCGGAAGCGATGTGAATTCGTGAGTAAGCAGCATTCCCATCTGCCGCGGAATTAACTTACTGTGAACTCGAGCACCGCTCTTAATATCGCTTACGCTGACATTAAAACGCTCACTCACCAAGTTAAGCACTCGTTCCGCCGTCACCGGTTTTCTTGAACGATTTAGGTTGCGTAGCGCACGATCAACTGATTCTTCGCTAATGGAACTTAATCTGCGGCCAGAGTACTTTTCCGTTTTGACGATGCTGAGCAATGTCCCTTTTAGGATCCGAATGTCTCCTTCCAACTGCTGAGCCAGGTACTGCGCAACGTTTTGCGGTAAATTGACATCTTCCCGGGCCGCATGTTGCAGAAGGATTTGCACCTTCGCGTCCTCATCAGGTTCCACCGCGTGGATTGATATACCTCCTAACAAACGGGACCGCAATGCCGGATCGAGCCGTTCCAGGTCGGCGAGCGGACCTAGCGATGTGAAGGCCAGCTTAGTGTGCTGCTTATGCCAAATGTTCAGAAGGTGAAGAAACTCCTCCTGAATTTTCTGTTTACCAACGAGGCGATGAAGGTCATCGAGCAGAATCACATCATGCTGAGAGTACTTGTCTTGCAATGAACGCATGGCTGCATTGATATTGCGACCATGCGGTCCCGATGGCTTCAAAATCGATGTTACCTCGTTGACTAATGATGTCGAATGGGTGAGTTCGATCGCCTTATCGGGGAATTTCTCATATATGTGGTGGCCGATTGCATGCAACAGGTGTGTCTTCCCCATTCCACTATCGCCATAAATCACCAACACCATCAAGTCGTCATTAAATGAGTCGGCGACGTCGTATGCGACGGATTTCTCTACCCCTTTAGTGCTTCCCGTTATAAATTGATCGAACGTAAACTGCTTATCGAGATCTGGTTGCGATGTTTTCTTCGCGCGGGACGGTCGCCGTTCCGTCCTCAGTGGCGCACCTAGTGCTTGTGAACGCTTGTTGCTAAACTCAATCTTGAGTGATGCGTCGCGAATCTGGTCCCGGATAACGGTTCTAATGTCCTCGCCAAATGCGTCTTGAACCTTGCGTCCCGCCCACCCGTTAGTTGAAGATATCAGCAGAACGTCGCCGTGGAAATCTGCTCGAAGTGGTTTAATCCATTTGTCATATTCATTTTCTCCAAAGCGCAGTTTGAATTGGTGCTGACACCGCTGCCAGAGTTCCGATTTGTCGCTCAATGGTGGTCTCGCTATCTTCTGTTTTAGTCTTCTTATTTCCCCACTGTTTATACGCGTATTCGGTCCATGAAATCAAGTGTGTGCCAGTCCGTGGCTATCGCTCAAACCCTCTCAAAATACTACGTTCACGTTGATTAGATCAGTACGAACGAGTTTAATCCTGATCATTCTCATCCTACGCATCATCGCTGTGTTCATTCCGGTCAATTACCTGGATTAGTAAAGGGTGTGAAAACCTTGTGGATAACTTGAGGGTTAATTATTAACCAACCCGTACGTGGGATTTCTTACTGTTGTTTTGCCTCTCTTTTCCCGCTGTTTTAGAGTCAAAAACCCTAGAAAAATCAACGAATGCGTCCTGTTTTCCACCTAAATTGAGCATACCAACGACAACAAATCGTCTTGTTATTAAGTTGAGCTCGTCTAGATTCAAATTCTTCAAACTCGTCGTTGGCTTCGCTGAATTCATGCACGATTGACACCTTGCCAACGCTTTCTACAATTCCCCACTTGCCGATTCCAGCCCCATTTGGATGAAACGCACTTTTCAACCCAGCAACATCTCGCGCAAACGTACCCACGGGTTTCGCAAACGCATGTCGACGAAGAACGGCCGCAAGGTTATAAACGCTCGCCGCGCTCGACAGCGGAAAAGACTATCCGCATAGCGACAGATACGCAACTTGCGTTTCCACGTCGCGTTCGAATCACGAACAAGCGAGAGATCGACCACGTTTTTCGAGACGCGACTTTGCGAAAAACCTTTGGCCCCATCGTGCTAACCGCGGTAGAAAACGACCGAGAGTTTCCGCGTCTGGGTCTCGCGATCGCTAAGCGGTTTGTGCCGAGGGCCGTGGATCGGAATTACGTAAAACGGACGCTACGAGAGTGGTTTCGATGCAATCAGGCAGATTTCTTACGTATGGACCTCATGATCTCTCTACGGCGGCGGATACCTGATCCAAGTCACATCCACCAGTGGCTACCGGCGGCATCTGTTGCACTTAGATCTGATCGCTGATTTGTTAGCTTGAAAAGCAACGCAAAAGCGACCTCGTTAGTTCGCCGTGTCGCACGGGGACTGGTGCGCGGGTACCAGATTTGTATCTCTCCGTTATTCCCACCTTGTTGTCGTTTTTATCCCACGTGCTCTGCATACGCGATCGAAGCTATCGACAGGTTTGGTGTCATTAAGGGGTTGTATCTCGCGGTGACACGACTTGCTAGATGCCACCCCCTTACGCATGGCGGGGTCGATTTCGTGCCTGAAGAGTTTGACTGGACGCCTTGGCGACGCCAACGTCTGGACCACCAAGAACGAGCCGCAACGTGAACATACAGGAAATCCTTCGCTACGGACTGCTGGCTGGTTTGGGAATCTGCGCGTACCTACTTGTCATGCAGTGGACTGCTGATTACGGTGGCGCGACACCACCGCCATCGCCGGACGAAGTCGCGGAGTTCGGCGTTGAGAGTGACGAACTTATCACGGCAGAGATGCCGGGAGACGACGTCCCAGTATTGGGGTCTGAATCGGGCGATATTCCAGACGCGTCGTTGGTTCGGCGTAGTCAAACCGAACAGGCAGGCGCGCAACACGTCAGCCGGGAGAGTGATCTCATTAGCGTCAATACCCCGCTGCTGAGAATGAAGATCGATCCGGCAGGAGGAGACATACGTCTTGTCGAGTTACCCGAACACCCGATCTCTCTTGAATACCCAGATTCACCGACGACGCTATTGCAGAAAAACTCGAATCGCACCTACATTGCTCAGAGCGGGTTGGTGGGAGAGGACGGATTCGACGGATCACCAACAAAGCCGCGTTATACGGCGCCTCAGCTTGACTATGAGATTTTTAACTCCCCGCAGGATGTTGTGCTGACTACTCGGCGAGCGTCAGAGGGCGGTGACGTCATCGTGCGCAAGATATTCAAGGTTGATCCTCAACAATACCTGGTTGACGTTGTCCACGAAGTCGACAATAGATCGACAGAACCGTTTGTCGTAAACCTCTTCGCGCAGTTGACACACGATGGCAAGGCTGAGGAGTCGTCGACGTTCTTTGGCCCGCGCCCTTACCTGGGTGCCGCACTGACGACGAGTGACACTCGCTACGAGAAAATCGGATTCGACGATGTGGACGAGGAACGCTTCCGAGAGGAAGTGGACGGTGGCTGGATCGCCATCCTACAGCACTACTTCCTGTCAACCTGGGTCGTCAATGACAACGCCAGCTATCTCTACTACGGCATGCGAGATTCAGGCGGAAAGTACCGCTTTGGTCTCACTGGTCCTGAGAGTGTGGTCTACCCAGGCGAGATTGGCCAATTCAACCTGCTTTTTTACTCGGGTCCTAAAACACAGCGCACATTAGATGCAATCTCCGATAACCTCGAGCTGACGGTTGATTACGGCATTCTGTGGTTCCTGTCGGTGCCGCTGTTTTACGTACTTGAGTTCGCCCACAGCTTGGTTGGGAATTGGGGGGTGGCGATCATCCTTCTCACTATCGTCGTGAAATTGCTGCTCTATCCGCTATCTGCCATGAGTTACAAATCTATGGCGAGGATGCGGACCGTGTCGCCTCAGATCAAGCGAATTCAAGAACGTTTCGGCAGCGATAGGCAACGTTTGAGTCAAGAGGTCATGGCGTTGTATCGAAAGGAAAAGGTCAATCCAATGACCGGTTGCTTGCCGATGCTCGCACAGATGCCAGTCTTCCTGGCGCTATATTGGGTGCTTTATGAGAGCGTCGAATTGCGACAGGCGCCGTTTTTCCTCTGGATCCAAGATCTATCAATCATGGATCCGTACTTTGTGTTGCCGATTTTGATGGGCGCATCAATGTTGCTGATGCAGATGCTCAACCCGCCGATGCCTGATCCCATGCAGCAGAAAATGATGAAGATCATGCCGGTTCTCTTCACCATCTTGTTTGTCTTTTTCCCTGCCGGATTGGTGCTTTACTGGTTGATGAACAACGTTCTGTCGTATGCACAACAGTACTACGTCACCAAACGAGTTGAACGCGCGGCGGCCACGAGTAAAACCGTCGCACCAAAGTAGCCTCAGCTAAGGCGCTCGTATGAGCGAGACCATCTGCGCCATTGCAACCCCACCAGGTCGTGGTGGTATCGGGATTGTGCGAATCTCCGGCTCTGCATGTCAGCGGGTGGCGCGCGAGTTGCTTGGGCGTATACCGCCACCGCGAACGGTGATTCACACTGATTTCTGCGCACCGGACGGAGAAACATTGGATAGTGGTATCGCTTTGTATTTCCCATCGCCAGCATCTTATACCGGCGAAGATGTACTCGAGTTGCAGGGACACGGTTCGCCGATTGCACTCGAACGCGTTGTTGGTTGTATCTTGGATCAGGGTGTGCGCTTGGCGAATCCGGGTGAATTTACGGAACGCGCATTTCGCAATGACAAACTCGATCTAGCACAGGCGGAGGCGGTAGCTGACCTAATTGCGAGTGGCAGTGCGGAAGCAGGTCGCGCCGCAACTCGCTCGTTGACGGGCGAATTCTCACTACGCATCCGTGAGCTCGATCAACGCGTGCTTAAGCTGAGGATGTTCATTGAAAGTGCCATCGATTTCGCCGAGGAAGAGATTGACTTCTTAGGACATACTGAACAACAGAATCAGTTAGATGAGATGCGGTCTCTTGTCGAAGCATTGATCGATCGCTCAACCGCGGGGCTCACCATGCAGATTGGACTGGACGTCGCTATCGCAGGCGCACCAAACGTGGGCAAGTCAAGTTTGCTGAATCGCTTACTCGGGGAGGATCGTGCCATAGTAACGGCGACTGCAGGCACGACGCGCGACACCTTACACGGCGATCTTTCACTTGACGGGTTGCCAGTTCGTCTGACCGATACCGCCGGATTGCACGCGAGCGACGATCCAATCGAGATGATGGGCATGGAACGCGCGCAGACAGCATTGAATACGGCTGATTGTGTCCTTTGGGTTGTCGACGACGCTGATGAGAATCTCTCGCCACCTGATGCGTACCGAGGCAAAACGCTCGTTGTGAGAAACAAGTGCGATCTCACGGGGAATACACCGGGCGCGGTCGGAAAAACGGAATTTCGTACGTGCGCGTTGACTGGAGCTGGACTGTCAGACGTGTGTGATGGACTCAAGCAAGTTGCGGGCTTTCGTACCGGTATTGATGCTTTTGCGGGACGACCTCGGCATATCGCGGCCTTGAATCGCGTAGGCGGCGCATTGTCTGAGGCCGCGAAAGAGCTGTCCGTGCGTGAGGGGGAGCTGGTTGCAGAAAACCTTCGCGTTGCACATGAGAGCCTTGGTGAGATTGTCGGTATAACGACTTCTGATGACCTGCTCGGAGAGATTTTCTCGACCTTTTGCATCGGGAAATAGCCGCTTTTTCGCGGGATTAGGCATTACAGCATTACAACATTTCATTGAAATTTGTAAAAAATCTCTAAACTTATGAAGTAACGACCGGGTTCGCGTGAGACTTATCGGCAATTCTCGTTGTGAGTTTCACTGTGTCTACGGTTGGGACCTGTAAGGGGATGGTTATGAAAGCGATAGATAACGACGGCAAATCGGCCATACGATCACTGGTGCGCGTTGCGGGCGTAATTGTTGCAAGTCTCTGCCTAATGTCGGTGTTCGCACAAGACGATACAGATGTTTCTGGGATGGCAGGGCACAAAGCTAATGAGGAAGGCACGAAGCACTACAAAGCCAAAGAGTATGAAGCGGCGGTGCCGTATCTGCAACTGGCGGCCGAGTGGGGCTTCAAAGACGCCCAAGTGCGTCTTGGCCAAATCTACTTCAAAGGATTAGGATCGGTTGAAAAGAACCCGTTGCGAGGACTTGCGTGGTTAGGTACGGCGGCGTCAAAACCGTCAAGCGCAAGTTACACCGGGATCTATGAGCGTGCGCTGGCACAGGTACCCGAGGAAAACCACGCGGCAGTTGAGCGCGCCGTTGCGTCGTTCACACAACGCTACGGTAGTGGCGAAGCGGCTGTTACGTGCCGGATGAAAGCGCCGCTTGGTTCTAATCTTGCTCAACTTTCATGCGATTACGACTCGAAATATGCGTACGCCAAGCCGATGCAATCGGCGTGGGACGAGCATTCAAGTTCGGCATTTGCGCTATAAGTGTTGCGTCCCGATCTTAATGAAGCGCGGAGGAACGTAGCCTTCTTCAGATGAAGTTCCCCACCGCGTTCGATGTGATTGTCATCGGCGGTGGACATGCTGGCGTGGAGGCCGCCCTGGCGTCGGCCAGGGTCGGTGCGTCCACGCTTTTGCTAACGCAAGCGATTGAAACCATAGGACAGATGTCCTGCAATCCAGCCATCGGCGGGATCGGTAAGAGTCACCTTGTGCGCGAAATTGATGCGCTCGGTGGCGTCATGGCGATCGCTGCAGACCAAGCAGGCATCCACTTCCGAACACTCAACAACAGTAAAGGTCCGGCAGTACGGGCAACCCGTGCGCAGGCGGATCGCGTCCTGTATCGCAATGCGATCCGCCAGGCGGTCGAACGACAATCAAACCTAAGCGTATTTCAGGACATGATGGTGGATCTGACTTTGCAGTCAGATCGTATCTGTAGCGTCTCAACTCGTTTAGGCATGGAGATCACGGCGGGTGCCGTTGTCCTGACAACAGGCACGTTTCTTGGCGGCCGCATCTTCGTGGGGCGTGAACAGCATGCAGGGGGCCGCGCCGGTGATCCGGCCTCTGTTGAGTTGGCGGAAAAACTACGGTCATTGCCACTTGCTGCGGGACGGCTTAAGACGGGAACTCCCCCACGGATCGACGGCAGTACGGTCGATTTCAGCAAGCTAGAAGAGCAACCCGGCGATGAGCCGCGACCTCTTATGTCGTTTTTGGGTACGCGCGAAATGCACCCTCGACAGGTTTCCTGTCACATCACGCATACCAACGCCCAGACGCACGACATCATTCGTCGGGCTTTGGATCAGTCGCCGATGTTCACTGGGGAAATTGAAGGAGTTGGTCCTCGCTATTGTCCTTCCATCGAGGACAAGGTGGTTCGCTTCGCGGAACGAGACCAACATCAGATCTTCGTCGAACCCGAGGGATTAGGGACCACCGAGCTGTACCCGAACGGGATTTCAACTAGTCTCCCCTTTGATACACAGTATGCGGCGGTACGATCAATGCGCGGGTTTGAGAACGCGCAAATCACGCGACCTGGGTATGCGATCGAGTACGACTTTTTTGACCCGCGGGGCTTGATGCCGTCGCTTGAGACGAAGAACATCGAAAGCTTGTTCTTCGCGGGTCAAATTAACGGCACGACGGGTTACGAAGAAGCAGCAGCTCAGGGGCTCGTCGCGGGTCTAAATGCAGCGAGAAAGACTGCTGGACAAGCAGCGTGGGTGCCGCAACGACATGAAGCGTACATCGGCGTACTAATCGACGATCTCACAACAATGGGAGCAAACGAGCCGTATCGTATGTTCACGAGTCGTGCGGAATATCGACTGCGCTTGCGTCAGGACAACGCGGACTTGCGGTTGACACCCGTCGGGCGTGAACTTGGATTGGTTCCGGACGATCGTTTCAAGGTCTTCGCTAGCCGACGCGAAAAGCTGGAAGCTTGCAACGACGCACTCTCTCGTACGACTATACGATTAAACAGCGACCTTGCAAATAAATTGTCGGAGGCGTCGGGGGAACGACTTTCTAAGGACACCCCCCTGTTTGATTTCGTTAAACGACCTGCGGTAAGGGCTGAGCATTTAACTTCGGCGGGGGTTTTTGCGGACACGGATGAGACCTATCTAGCTCAAGCATTGATCGATGTAAAGTACGACGGTTACCTCCGTCGACAGGATCAAGCCATTGCCCGCTTCAAAGATCAAATGAGTATTAGGCTTCCAGACGAGATGGATTTCAGTCATATTGACGGTCTTTCGAACGAACTACGCGAGAAGCTTGAGCACGTGCAGCCGAAGACCTTAGGCAAGGCTGCAAGCATTCCCGGCATGACTCCAGCGGCGCTTTCCTTGCTTTCGGTTTACGCTAAACGATATTCTGGCCTCCGAAAGACAGCATAACGGCGAAACGCTCGTCGAATCATTTAATCAATATCTGAACTTAGTTCGGAAATGGAACAAAAGCGTGAGCTTAGTTTCGGCTCACGATGTGGCACACTTACGCGCTCGACACTTGGATGATAGCTTGGCACTTCAGGAGCACTTGGAAGGCGTACGCACGCTCTTAGATGTCGGTTCTGGCAGCGGTTTTCCTGGTATTCCTCTCGCTATTGCCAATCCGCAAATCGAGGTAACGCTTGTCGAGCGGAACCGGAAGAAGTGCAGCTTTCTCCAGCACGTTGTTATGGCACTGGAGTTAGCCAATGTGAATGTCATTAAATCAGACATCCGCGATGCCAGTGATGCTTTGATAGCGTTCGACGCGATTACGGCTCGGGCGGTGGCGAATCCACAACAGATCTGGGCATGGTGTCGGGATTTGCTGTCTGAAAATGGTCGCGTCTTATTACAAATGGCTTCTCCGATCGAGGATGTGTTGCCTGATGGCATCGGTGAAGCGCATCGCTCCGACGGGATCGGTTGGATCAACGTGGTGCGACGAGCGGCGTTATGACGCACGTCCTTGCAATCGCGAACCAGAAAGGCGGTGTTGGAAAGACAACGACCGCTATCAATCTTGCTGCATCGCTCGTCGGGCTAGGCAAGACAGTTCTGCTTTTAGATTTCGACCCTCAAGGTAACGCGAGCAGTGGCGTAGGTGCGATCCGTGACGAGGAAACGCTGACTGCGTACCACTGGTTGAGTGAAGACTGTGCGTTCGAGGATGTGCGGCAGACGCGACCACCGGGTTTGGACGTTATTCCAAGCGACGAGAATCTGACAGCGGTGGAGACTGAGCTCCTGACCTCAGAAGACCGTACCGTACGATTGCGCAACCGGTTAGGTGCTCGTGACCGCACATACGACTATACAATCATTGATTGCCCTCCGTCCTTAAATGTCCTTACCGTCAACGCGTTTGTCTGCGCGACGGGTGTGCTAGTTCCTCTGCAATGTGAATACTTCCCTCTTGAAGGTTTGACGTCGCTACTGAACACAGTTGAGAGGATTCGGTCTGCTGGGAACCCGGGACTTCGTGTTGAGGGGCTCTTGCGGACTATGTATGACCCGCGGTTAAGTTTGACGCAAGCCGTGTCTCGGCAACTTTTTCAACACTTTCCAGATGTCGTTTATCGCACAGTGATTCCAAGAAACGTGAGACTTGCGGAAGCACCCAGCCACGGCGTGCCGGTGCTGTTGTATGAACCAAACTCAAAAGGCTCCACGGCGTACGCAGCCCTTGCTAACGAAATTGTTCGCCGACACGCCAGAGCCTCGAAGGTGGCATAGCTAACGTGCGAAAACCGTTAGGTAAGGGTCTTGATGCGTTGCTCGGGGACGTGGCGCATGGTCAATCCTCGCAGCAACACGATGGCCTGAAGGAAGTTCCAATCTCGCAGGTAAGGCCTGATCCGAATCAACCGCGAAAAGTCATCGATGAGGAAACGCTGGCGGCGTTTGCGGAATCCATCAAACAGCAAGGCGTCATGCACCCAATTACGGTCCGACGCGTTGATGATGGTGGCTATCAAATCATCATGGGGGAGCGGCGTTGGCACGCTGCGAGAATCGCGGGACTGACGTCCGTCCCTATCATCGAGAGGCAGGCCACGGACGGCGAAGCCATGGTGTTGGCATTAGTCGAAAACCTGCAACGTGAGGATCTAAACCCACATGATGCTGCGGTGGCGCTACGGCGGTTGCAGGAGGAGCACGGCTTTTCACAGGAGGAGATTGCTAGTGCGGTTGGTAAGTCGCGTACCGCAGTAAGTAATTCGATTCGGCTCCTGAACCTTCACAAAGCGGTGCAGGATTTGTTACGTAGTGGACAGCTTGAAGAAGGGTCCGCACGTGCATTGCTAGCGCTGCCTGTGCAGTCGCAACTGACCGTTGCTCAGAAAGTGGTTAAGAGTCGCCTAAGCGTGAGAGAGACTGAGAAATTGGTTCGCCGACACGATAAAGCGAAAGTTACCAAACGATCGAATCCAGATATTGTGCGACTTGAAGACGAACTGGCGGATGCATTGGGGGCAGGAGTCAACATTACGCAACGAGGAAAGCGTGGTGGTGGTTACCTTCGGATCCAATATCGAAATCTCGAGCAGTTGCAGCACATCATCGATCGGATTAAGAAATAGGGAAGCTCTCCCGCCCAAGTACTTGAGAATGGTCGAATTGCGATGACTTCGGTCACGTCAATGAGACTCGAAAATAAAAACGACCTTGAGAGTGTGAATTGTGAGAATCATCGTAAATGGTCAGCAGGCGTTTGGACGTTCTGTGCTGGAGGAGCTCTTAGAGCGGGACGAAAACATTGTTGGTGTATTTACCGCGCCAGATGACGAGAGTGGCGTACAAGACCCGTTGAAGGTATGTGCAATCGAGAACGATTTGCCCGTATTTCAGCCAAGATCGTTTCGCCGGGACTCAGTACGAGAACAGGTGCAGACGCTCAAGCCAGACCTGTGCGTTATGGCGTACGTTACGCTGTTTGTTCCGGAGGATGTGTTAAACGTCCCCACTCACGGCACGATTCAGTACCACCCTTCGCTCTTGCCTATGCATAAAGGCCCTAGCTCGATTAATTGGCCGATCATCTTTGGCGAGAAGGAAACAGGATTGAGCATATTTTGGCCCGACGATGGGCTTGATACGGGTCCGATCCTATTACAGAAAGAAGTGGCGATAGGACCTGACGATACGCTAGGTAGCGTTTACTTCAACCACCTATACCCGCTTGGCGTCGAAGCAATGATGGAGTCGGTCGATCTCGTGCGGAATGGAGACGCGCCACGCATTAAGCAAGATCCAGATGCGGGCACTTATGAAGGCTGGTGTCGAGCGGAACAAGCCGAGATTGACTGGTCGAAACCAGTAGAAGAGGTTTACAACCTAATCCGAGGGTGCAACCCTCAGCCGGGAGCATGGACATTACTGAATGGTGAGCGGCTCCAGATTTTTGATAGTCGACGCGGCAGCTCAGGTGAAGGAAAGCCTGGCGAAGTGGTGCGCGTTGGCGACGAGGGCATCGAAGTGGCGGCATCGGGCGGCAGCATCGAGATCTTGCGGGTGCGACCCACTGGTGGCGCGAAAGTCCACGTACCCGAGTTTGTCGAGTCAGTTGGATTGAAAGCAGGCAGCGTACTTGGCGCTTAGCGCGTCTACTCGTGTCTCGCGGAGACTAATCCAGTCAGAAATCCAAACGAGGAAGCCTCGTTTGCTCAACGGGCTATGTTGAGTTTGTTGCCGGTACGTCGTGGCAACTACGACACCTTGCTTCGTAGGACTCTGAACCACCGACAAAAATAACTGGAGCGTCTGCAGGCGCAGGTTTACCGTCTATTAGTCGTTGGTTTCTTGTTGCTGGATCGCCACATACCACGCAGATCGCGTTCAACTTGTCAATTTCATCTGCTCGTGCGAGAAGCAATCCCATGGGTCCAAACGGGTGACCTCTGAAGTCCATGTCAGTGCCAACAAGAATGACTCGTTTACCGGCATCGGCCAAAGCTTGAACGACTTCACAAATGCCGTCATCGAGAAACTGAGCTTCATCGATAGCAACAACTTCGCTATCACCGAGGACCTTCTCTTCAATTTGCTTTGAATGGGATATGGGTTCAGCATCTATCTGCCGCCCATCGTGGGACGAAATGCGGAATTGGCCGCCATATCGATCGTCGAGTATTGACTTGAAAAGTTGAACACGACGACCAGCGATAAGTGCGCGTCTAGCGCGACGGATGAGCTCTTCGGACTTTCCGCTGAACATGACGCCGGTGATCACCTCTACCCAGCCGTGTTTTACCGTCTGAATCATCGCTTATCAAAATGGCTATCAGCTAAAGAGCATAGCCATATGCACTAACTCCGAATAAGGTTTAATTGCTGGAGATACAAAAATCGACGCCTTAGCCTTGCCAATTATCCGTGGCTTAGGGTCGAGTGAATAATCAAGGAGAGTTAGTTTGAAATTTGGCTTGTTTTACGAACTGCAGCTTCCGAAGCCGGCTGGGCAACCTCAGTGGAACCCAGAGGACGAGCACAAGATTTACCACGACATGCTGGATCAAGTTGAGCTCGCTGACAGCTTGGGATTCGACTACGTGTTCGAGGTCGAACACCACTTCCTCGAGGAATACTCGCATTCATCGGCTCCGGAAATGATGATGGCGGCGTTGTCGCAACGGACCAAGAACATTCGACTAGGTCACGGGATTGTGCTGATGCCGCCAGGCTACAACCATCCTGCTCGTGTTGCGGAGCGCATTTCGGCATTAGACCTGCTTTCTAACGGACGCGTGGAATTTGGTACTGGTGAATCTGCTTCGACCATGGAAATGGGAGGCTTCGAAGTAGATCGGGCACAAAAGAAGGCAATGTGGGAGGAATGTACTCGCGAAGCCGCGAACATGATGGTGCAGACGCCGTATCAAGGCTTCCAAGGCCAGTTCTTCTCAATGCCACCACGTAACGTAATTCCCAAACCGCAGCAGAATCCCCATCCGCCGTTGTGGGTCGCTGCATCGCGACGTGAGACCACAATGCTCGCGGCACGCTTTGGGATGGGAAGTCTTGGGTTTGGGTTCGAAACGCCGGACGAATTGGCGGAACGTACGAACGAGTACTACCGCATCATTCGAGAAGAGTGCTATCCCATCGGACATGCGATTAATCCAGGGTTGGCCGTGCTTACCACCTTCATGATGGGCAAAACGGACCAGGAAGCGCTAGAACGAAGCGCAAACGGTCCCGCTTTCTTCTCACATTCCCTCGGTTACTACTACAACCCGATCACAGGCGGAAAGCATCAACCGGGGGAAAAGAACATTTACGACAGCTTCCTCGAGAGCAATAAGAAACAGAACACACTGTCTGCCGAAACTGGTTTCGTGAAGGAAGAGGACATTCGCAAAGATGAGCCGGAAGAAGAGGTTCAGCGAGCCCTCTATCGCGCAGCGCGTACGGGGACAGCCGTAGGTACTGTGGATCGCGTGCGCGAGATGCTCTTGACTTACGAGGAAAACAACCTAGATGTCATGATCTTCGTGGCGCAATGCGGCGATCGGAAACACGAACACATCATGGAATCGATCGAGCTGTTCGGTAAAGAGATTTTGCCAGAATTCAAAGAACGCCACGAAGTCAATCACAAGGCATGGCGCAAAGAACAGCTAGCGTCAGTTGATTTTCCAATCAACTCGAGCATCTAACGATGGCAAGACCTGACCAAGTACAAGACGATCAACTGCGAGAATTCTTCGAACAAGCTCAGGGGGCCATGAGGACCGGGAAACCAAACGATGCGGTAAAAGCAGTCGTCAGTGCTTTGTATCGACTATTAGAGTTGAAGCCTGAGCTCAGCAGTGAGGAGCTGGAACCGCGGCCAGGCTGGAAGATGCCGTTTCTAACGCGATGGCCACAACTCGGTGCGAATTTCGTTGACGGATCATTGGCAAAGCATGAGCCCGAAATCGAGTTCGTAAAAGAAAGTTTCGCATTGTCGGAAGCGATCACGTACTACGAATTCACCTTGGAAACTGCTATTAAGCGTGGCGTGTAGAACTCCGGCGTCCCTCGTTCGCACAAACTAGGAATGTCGAAGTAGGCAATCACCACTTCAAGAGAAAATCATTGAAGTATCCAGCCTAGTCGAAAACTGATCTAATTCATTGCAATAACTTGGCATATAAGTTATATTTTTGCTATGAAATTTCAAGAATTAGTCGAGATCGTCGCGGATGAGCCACTTTTTGACACGGGATTTCTCTTGGCAGGTTCGGTCGCGCGAGAGAACGTGCAGCAGCAGCTATCGCGATGGAAACGAACGGGCCATGTAAACCAGCTTCGTCGAGGACTGTACACGCTTGGACACCCTTGGCAGAAAGTTCGACCGCACCGATTCCTGGCCGCGAATTACCTAGTACCCGGGACCTACGTATCGGGTCTCTCTGTGCTCGCGTATGCAAACGTGATTCCAGAATACGTTCCCGAGGTCACGAGTTTTGGCGGTGGCCGACCTCAAACCTATCAAACAGGCTTAGGGCGATTCTCTTTTCACTATTTGAAAACGAATATGCGATTCGGTTATCGCCTGACTGAGGTCACTTCTGGACAGTCAGCCTTTGTAGCGGAACCAGAAAAGGCATTACTAGATTTGTTGTACATAGTTCCTGGCTCGGACAACGATGCGTATCTGCAAGAATTGCGTCTTGATTTTGAAGCACTACGCATTGATCGGCTGGCGAGCTTTGCGGAAACTAGCGGTGTGCCTAAGTTAAAACGCGCCGCAAAGCGGATCCATCAGTTATCTCGAGAATCACAGGCGTTTCAACGCCTGTGAAGGACTATCTGAAGGAGCTTGTACTAGGCGAGGAAGAGCTATCTGCGCGAAATCTGACAAGGGAATATCTTCAAAGTCGCATTCTGCGTGAATTTCAGCTGGCCGGCGCCATGGCGACATTAGCTTTTCACGGCGGTACCTGCCTCCGTTTCATTTATGGGTTGCCGCGTTATTCTGAAGATCTCGACTTCGCGCTAGAAATTCGTTCCGCCGCTTACGATCTTGAAGGTTATCTGCGAACGGCTCAATCTCAATTTCTCAAAGAGGCTTATCAAGTCGAGGCGTCCGTTCGTCAGCATCGGAACGTACACCGTGGGTTGATCCGGTTTCCGGGTTTACTTCATGATCTCGGCTTGTCGCCGCTACCGTCGGAAACCCTCGCGATCCGTATTGAAGTCGATACAAATCCGCCGTCGGGCGCGACCACCGAAGTCAAAGTTTCGCGGCGACATATTCCGCTGCGCCTTTTCTGTCACGACCGTGCCACGCTACTAGCTGGAAAGGTTCATGCGATCTTGCAACGGCCGTATGCTAAAGGTCGGGATTGGTATGACCTGATCTGGTATCTGAGCGCTGCAGATTGGCCCGAGCCGAACATCGACATGCTTAACGCTGCGTTACTACAGACAGACACTTCGACACCAATTCTGACCGAATACACATGGCGTCAGTCGGTTCTTCAGAGGATGCACGAACTTGATTGGAACGCGGTCACAAATGACGTAATTCCGTTTCTCGTCGATCAGCGCGAAATCGACTTGCTAAACAAGAACGACATCGAACGTATCTTGGTTTAGTTACGAATAACGAGACTTCTGTTCCTTCTTCGTTTCAATGACCTGATTTAGAACACAGATTCATGCCTGGAAAACGTAATCGCATGTCGCGCAAGGCGTGGGTCGCGCTCGGAAAATTGTCGCTAATCCGACATTCATGCCCCCTAAATCCTCATCTCTATAATTTGCGCGGCGGTGCGACGAGTCGCACGTTAAAACAACTGGACATTTGTACTCCTTTACGGGGACCAGATTGTCGTTTGGCTTTGATTTTATCAAGCTAACGAATCGCCGGTTGGGGGAGGGAGTCCCCAGAGTTGCTTGTAACTCATGAACTCACTTCTGTTGGATCGGACTCGCCGATCTGACTTTGCGCCTAAAAGGGTGTGCCTCCATCCTTAGGGTGCAGGAACCGAGAAGGAACCGCCACTATTTATAGCGGGTGGGAAGATCTTGGGAAATGCCTCGTCATGTCATGTATTTGATGGATCGGGGTGAGGTGCTGTGTGTGTTCTGTACATATGTATATACTCACGGCTTTAAGCGTAGGCATGCATAAGCTGCCTGAACAATGGTCAGGAACATCTTGAAAAGGAATGTTTAGTTGACTTGGATGGCAGTATCCAATAGCCTAGGGACAGCGCGTGATTGGCAACGATCGGGTGTGAAGCGTCCTGACAATGTAATCCCCTTCGGGGCGGGTTGTGATCGTGAGATTGCAATGCGGACTCTGCCAGTACCAAGGCGGACAAGATGCTAGGCTGGCGGGACGGGTGAACGTAAGTGAATGGTTGATAAACGTCGTAAAAATTGACAGGCGAAAGGTTACTGATACGCCTGAACCAAAAGGTGCGTCGCAGGTTGTCTCTCTGCTGTATAGGGACACACTGCCATCATGCGACCGGCGAAAAGACCACACCCACCCCCGTCGTGTTGTTCAGACGGAACTCGGTAAGCCCGACATCGCGCCCAGTGACTTTGAGTTGCTGGGCAGGGAAGCCGCAAGGCGGACTGATGCGGTGGCGGGTAGAGGAGGTCGGAAAAAGCGAACGCCGTGCTGTAATGGCGCGGATACCGGACTGAAACAGGTCTGGCGACGAAAGTCGTGCCCACTTCCGACTGGTCTGCATCGTGAGATGACAGGCAAATACCCTAAACGAACGTTGACTATGTCGGCGTTTTCATTCAACCGGAGGACGGTGAATCGCTGTCCTTCGGGACGGGTTCCCGCCTCCTTGATTAAGGAGGACAGCATGAAAGTGCATCCTGATTCTAGTGTGTCTGCGTCCTCCCGCGTCCCAGATACGTGGCAAGCCATTGATTGGCGCCATGTTGAACGGACTGTGAGGGGCATGCAGGTACGCATCGCGAAAGCTACGCGGGAACGCGACTGGCGCAAGGTGAAAGCTTTGCAACGGTTGTTGACCCGTTCGTTCTGCGGCAAGGCGTTGGCCGTCAGACGAGTAACCGAAAACCAAGGCAAACGGACCGCAGGTGTGGACCGGGAACTTTGGCAGACGCCAACCGCTAAGCGTGACGCGATCGACACGTTGAACCGGAGGGGTTATCGACCCTCGCCCTTGCGGCGGGTGCGAATTCCGAAGGGGAACGGGAAGACGCGAATGTTAGGCATCCCGACGATGCGGGACCGGGCGATGCAGGCTTTGTACTTGCTGGCACTGGCACCGGTCGCGGAGGGCACTGCAGATCCGAACTCATATGGGTTCAGGATCGGTCGATCCACGGCGGACGCGATGGCGCGGGGGTTTCAACTCCTGTCAAGATCGGACTCGCCAAAGTGGGTGCTCGACGCGGACATTGAAGGCTGCTTCGATCATTTGGATCACGAGTGGTTGTTGACCCACGTCCCTATGGACCGGGTCATGCTGAGAAAATGGCTGAACGCCGGGGTCGTAGATCTCGGTCGGTTCTACCGGACGGAAAGCGGAACGCCGCAAGGTGGGATTATCTCGCCGACGCTGGCTAATCTGGCGCTTGATGGATTGGAGCCGTTGCTACGAGCGCATTTCGGTGCGTATCAACGCAAATCAGCCCCTCGACCGAAGGTCAATTTGACGCGTTATGCGGACGATTTCATCATAACCGGCGCCTCGAAAGAGTTGCTGGCGAACGAAGTTGTACCGTTAGTGCGGACGTTTCTTGCAGAACGGGGGCTCCGGCTCTCGGACGCGAAAACCCGCATCGTATCTATTGACCGGGGCTTTGACTTTCTTGGATGGAACTTCCGCTCTTATGGTGGTAAGTTGCTCATCAAACCTTCAAAAGAGAACGTGATTGCGTTTCTCGGTAAGGTACGAGAGGTCATCAAGTCCAATGCGTCGTCCAAACAGGCTAATCTCATCCGACAGTTGAATCCGGTCATTCGTGGCTGGACGAACTATCATCGGAACGTGGTTGCCAAACAGACGTTCGCCTATGTCGATGATCAGCTGTTCAATGCCTTATGGCGTTGGGCGAAACGACGGCACCCAACTAAGGGCTTGAGGTGGATCGCAAACCGTTATCGGTCTTCGCGTGGAACTCGATCCTGGGTGTTCGTCGATCGGTTTGTGAAACCGGCGAGTGGAGAGAGCGTTCGGCTATTAAGCGCAGCTGAAGTGCCGATCCAACGGCATATCAAGGTGAAGGCGGATTACCATCCGTTCGATCCAGATTAGGATGACTACGGAGAGGTTCGCCGCATTCGCGGCTTCAAACGCGTTGTCGGACACCGCAGGCAATTGTCTGCACTCTTTCATCGGCAGAACGGTGTATGCGACCGTTGTCAACATGCTATCACACACGACTCAGGATGGCACGTCCATCACGTTGTACCCCGTCAATTTGGTGGGGGTGATTCGCTTGATAACTTGGTTCTGTTGCATCCAGTATGTCACACGGCAATTCACGATCGACAAATGGTTGTTTAGCTGGCTGATTTATAATTGGCTTATCGTAGGCTTGAGCCGTGAGCGGGGAAACTCGCACGCACGGTTCTTAGGGGAGGGGTAGTCAGTAATGACTGCTCCTTACCCGACTTTAGGGGGCGGATAGCCGCTCCAGCATTAAATGCCATCACAATAAACATCGATTCGGCAACTCCTCGAACCGACCGCTCCACTTGTTAGATACTGAAACAGTCGCATCAAGCGACGATAGGCGATTAGTGCTTTTCGTACTGTGTCAGCTGGCTGTTGTTGCAGTTATCTTGGCGCTTTGCGCATTGACAGTACCAGTGAGCGCATCGTTCATTGCTAGTGGAGCACTCGTCGTGGTTATACCAAACGCAGCTATCACGTTACTCATGCGTCGAGCGAACGCAGGCGCGCTTGTTATGTTGGCGATGCTTCGTTCTTTTGTGATTGCGTTCACCGTAATTGCCGCTTATCTGCTGCTTGAACCCCTAGCGCTTCCTTATTTCATAGGCGCAGGCGTGGGCTTAGCAGTCATTACATTCGCGCCCATCGTACTCACGTTGCTGCGACCGGTGAGTACGGGCAATAGCAATAGCAAGAGCACATAGAGTAACAAGATATGGCCACCGGCGAAGTCACATCTGCGGAGTACATCGAGCACCATCTATCGAACCTCACCTATGGTCGTATGCCGGATGGCACGTGGCAAATCGCCGAAAACCCCGCTCAGGCGGCAGATATGGGGTTCTGGGCTATCCACGTCGACTCGTTCGCCTGGTCGTTCGGTCTTGGTGCCTTATTTCTTTTACTCTTCGGTATCGTCGGGCGTCGGGCGACGTCGGGCGTTCCAGGTGGTTTCCAATGCGCGATCGAGATGATCGTCGAAATGATCGAGGAAATCTCTCGAGACATCTTCAAGTACAAGAATGATTACGTCGCGCCGATGGCCGTGACCGTCTTCGTATGGGTGTTCTTGATGAACTTGATGGACTTGGTCCCGGTGGACTGGATCCCGCACCTTGCGACCTTGATGGGAATCCATTACATGAGGATCGTGCCGACAACCGATGTCAACGTCACGATGGGCATGGCGCTGTTTGTCTTCGCCATGATCCTGTTCTTCAGTATATGGAAAAAAGGTGTTGGCGGATTCTTGGCAGAACTTTCGTTTCATCCATTTCCTAAGTTTTTGGCGCCGCTAAATTTCGTGCTCGAAGGGATCACGTTATTGACTAAGCCGCTATCCCTGGGATTGCGACTGTTTGGAAACCTCTATGCGGGCGAACTCATATTCGTTTTGATTTGTTTGCTGTTCAGTGGCGGTATCGTGCTAACGCTGAGTGGCGTGGTCTTGCAATGGGCGTGGGCGGCGTTTCACGTTTTGATCATCACATTGCAGGCATTCATCTTTTCTATCTTGACTGTTGTCTATATGTCTCAGGCATACGACACGGGCGAAGATCACTGACACTAATTTCCAGGTAGGAGAAATTACCCTATGGAATTAACGGACCTGATATACGTTGCAGCGGGTTTAATGATGGGACTTGGCGCAGTTGGCGGCGCGGTCGGCGTCGGCATTCTTGGTGGCAAGTTCTTGGAAGGCGCTGCGCGCCAGCCGGAGTTACTTGGTTTTCTGCGCGTCCAGTTCTTCATCGTCCTCGGCCTGGTTGACGCGATCCCAATGATCTCCGTCGCGCTCGGTCTGTTCGTGATGTTCGCGCTGTAGCGCATTCTCACACACCGTTGCGAACTGGATCATAGTCACAAAATCGTAGGTCGACCATGAACATCAACATCACGCTCATCTGGAGTTCGATCGCGTTCTTCATCTTCACGTGGTCGTGTTACTACTTCATCTGGCCGCCGCTGGTAAATGCGATTCGCACTCGTCAGCAGACCATTGCTGATGGTATTGAAAACGCGGAGACCGCGTCGCGCGATCTGGCACAAGCTGAACAGCAAGCCGATGAAATCATGCGGAACGCACGCCACGAGGCACAGTCCGTTCTTGATCAAGCCCGAAGTCAAGCCGCATCCATGGTAGAAGCAGCGAAGACCGAGGCTCGCGAAGAAGGCGAACGCTTGAAGGCAGCCGGCGTCGCGGAAATCGAGCAGGAAGCAAATCGCATCCGTGAAGCGTTACGGAGCGACGTCGCTGCGTTGGCAGTGCAAGGCGCTGAGCGAATACTCGAATCAGATATCGACGGCGACAAGCATCGCGAATTGCTAGACAAACTGGCAGCAGAACTCTAAACATGGCAGAACTCGCGACCCTAGCTAGACCGTACGCCAACGCGGCGTACGATTTGGCGAAGCAAGCGGACCGTGTTGACACATGGTCAGCGGCGCTGGCGCTTCTGGTCGAAGCGGGTAAAACACCTGAAATCAAGGAACTGATCGGGTCGCGGGTCATCCCGCATGTGCAGAAATCGCACATGCTTAATGGGCTACTTGGCGAATCAAACGCGCCAGAGGAAGTCCGTCGATTCGTATCCGTACTAGCAGAGAACCATCGTTTGGATCTGTTGACGGATATCGGTGCCCTCTTTGAAGCGCGCAGGGCGGAAGACAGCAAGATTTTGGACGTCACGATTACCTCCGCGGTACCGCTTTCTGAAGAGCAGCAAGCCATGTTTGAGACGGCGTTGCGCAAGCGGTTTGATCGCGATGTTGCGGTAACCACCGAGCTAGATCCCAGTTTATTGGGTGGCGCGTTCATTCGTGCCGGTGACTCGGTCGTGGATGGTTCCGTCCGCGGCAAATTGGCAAAAATGCAAGAGGCGCTCACCCGCGCCTAATCACGAGCGAAATACATGAACACACTCAATCCCTCAGAAATTAGCGATCTAATCAAGGATCGTATCGCGAAACTGGACATCAGTTCGCAGCCACAAAACCAAGGAACGATCGTATCGGTGTCAGACGGCATCGTGCGCATCCACGGTTTGGCTGACGCCCAATACGGTGAAATGATCGAGTTCCCGGGCGGCGTCTATGGCATGGCGATGAACCTGGAGCGCGATTCGGTCGGCGCGGTCGTCCTCGGCGACTACAAACACCTATCGGAAGGTATGACGGCACGTTGTACGCAACGGATCGTTGAAGTTCCGACCGGCCCTGAGTTATTAGGTCGAGTCGTAGATGCCTTAGGGAATCCAATCGATGGTAAAGGTCCTTTGGAAGCGACTTCGTCCGCTCCCGTAGAGAAGGTCGCACCTGGGGTGATTGCTAGACAGAGTGTCGACGAACCAGTACAGACCGGCGTCAAATGTATCGATTCGATGATTCCTATTGGCCGTGGCCAGCGGGAATTGATCATCGGGGACCGTCAGCTCGGCAAAACTGCCCTTGCGGTAGACACCGTGATCAATCAGAAAGGTACAGGGGTCAAGTGTGTATACGTGGCGATCGGACAAAAGATGTCGACGATCGCCAATATCGTACGTACATTAGAAGAGCATGGCGCGATGGAACACACGATCGTGGTTGCTGCAGCGGCGGCTGATCCGGCCCCGATGCTGTACATCTCGCCGTACTCCGGATGCTCGATGGGTGAATACTTCCGCGACCGCGGTGAGGAGGCGCTCATCATCTATGACGACCTTACCAAACAGGCATGGGCGTATCGTCAGGTTTCGCTGCTGCTGCGACGACCTCCAGGGCGCGAGGCTTACCCAGGCGATATCTTCTATCTACATTCGCGACTGCTCGAGCGGGCAGCGAAGGTGAACCCGGAATACGTCGAACAGTTCACGAACGGCGAGGTTAAAGGGCAATCCGGATCGTTGACCGCTTTGCCGATTATTGAAACACAAGCCGGTGACGTTTCGGCGTTCGTACCCACCAACGTCATTTCGATTACCGACGGGCAGATCTTTCTAGAGACCGACCGATTCAATGCAGGCATTCGTCCAGCGATGAGTCCGGGGATTTCGGTTTCGCGAGTGGGTGGCGCCGCGCAAGTGCCGTTTATGAAGAAAATCTCCGGCGGCATCAAGCTCGCCTTGGCGCAGTATCGCGAATTAGCCGCATTCTCTCAGTTCGCTTCCGATTTAGACGAAGCGACGCGGTCACAGTTGGAACATGGGCAGCGCGTCGAGGAACTGATGAAGCAACCCCAATTTGCACCGATGACCGTGGCGGAAATGGGCGTTTCGCTATTCGCAGCGAACGAACGCTATCTCAATGATGTGCCCGTCAATCGGGTGTTAGATTTCGAGCGTGATTTGATCGACCACATGAATACAAATCATGGGGATTGGATGCAGCAGATCACGGAATCGGGTGAATACTCCGACGAGATCGAAGCATTCATGCGCGAAGCGCTTGAAGAGTTCGTCAAAACCCATTCATACATGGACGAGTAAGACACGATGGCTGGCGGTCGTGAGATCGTAAAGAAGATCGGCAGTGTCCAGAACACGCAAAAAGTGACTAGTGCCATGCAGATGGTGGCCGCTAGCAAGATGCGCCGGACCCAGGACCGTATGGAAGAAGCGCGTCCCTACGCGCGGCGAGTTCGTAACGTGATTGGTCACTTGGCGAACGCGTCGGCTGAGTATCGCCACCGCTACATGATCTCTCGCGAGGTCAAGAACATTGGTTACATCGTCATTTCGACCGATAAAGGTCAGTGCGGCGGACTGAACTCCAACATGTTTCGCGTCTTAGTGCAGGACATCCAAACATGGGAATCCAAAGGTGTTCCTGTTAGTTTGGCGTTGGTTGGCAACAAGGCGGCGAGTTTCTTCCGTTCGGTCGGCGGTAACGTCGTCGCGGCAATCAACAACGTGGGCGAGAACCCTGAAGTCGAGAGCTTGATTGGTGGGATTCGTCGTATGCTGGATCTATTTGAGGACGAGACCATCGACCGGTTGGATTTGGTTTCGAATCAGTTCGTCAATAGCATGACGCATCGTCCGCAGATTGAGCAGCTGCTGCCGCTGGACCCGGACCCCGAAGACACATTCAAACACATGTGGGATTACCTGTACGAACCTGACGCGGAAGAGCTCATTGAAGGTTTGGTGCAGCGATTCATGGAATCGCAGGTATACGAAGCGGTGGTGGAAAACACTGCTTGTGAGCAAGCCGCTCGCATGGTTGCGATGAAGAACGCAACAGATAACGCAGAAGAAATGATTGAGGAGCTGACGCTGCTATACAACAACGCGCGTCAGGCATCAATCACACAAGAGATCGCTGAAATCGTTGGTGGCGCAGCCGCGCTCGAATGAAGGCAGTTTGATCAGAACGACGAGGAAAACATGAGTAACGGAACAATCGTTCAAGTTATTGGCGCTGTCATTGACGCAGAGTTTGAGCGCGAAGAAGTGCCAAACGTTTTTGATGCACTGAAGGTCGTAGAAACGGGCTTGACGTTAGAGGTGCAGCAGCAGCTTGGTGATGGTGTCGTTCGTACGATCGCGCTTGGTTCATCCGAGGGGCTATCACGCGGACTTGAAGTGGTGAACACCGGCGCGCCGATTTCGATTCCGGTCGGCGAGGAAACGCTTGGCCGCATCATGGACGTGCTTGGCAACTCCATCGACGAAAAAGGTCCGATCAACGCTAAAGAAGTCAAGCCAATCCATCGCGACCCGCCGACCTATGAAGACCAGAAGGGCGGGAATGAACTCCTTGAAACGGGCATCAAAGTCATTGACCTGATGTGTCCGTTCGCTCGAGGCGGTAAAGTCGGATTGTTTGGTGGCGCGGGAGTCGGCAAGACGGTCACGATGCTTGAACTCATTCGGAATATCGCGATAGAGCACTCGGGACTGTCGGTCTTTGCGGGTGTCGGCGAACGCACGCGCGAAGGCAATGACTTCTACTATGAAATGATGGAAGCGGGCGTGTTGGACAAGATCTCGCTGGTGTTCGGTCAGATGAACGAACCGCCAGGGAACCGACTGCGCGTGGCACTATCCGGGCTGACGCTTGCGGAACAGTTCCGCGATGAAGGCCGTGATGTGCTCTTGTTTGTCGACAACATTTATCGGTACACATTGGCGGGTGTTGAAGTCTCAGCGTTGCTTGGTCGCATGCCCTCTGCCGTGGGCTATCAACCCAACTTGGCAGAAGACATGGGGATCCTGCAGGAACGTATCACGACCACGAAGACTGGATCGATTACGTCGGTGCAGGCAATTTATGTCCCGGCTGACGACCTGACAGACCCGTCGCCGGCGACTACGTTCGCACACTTGGACTCAACCGTAACGTTAAGCCGAGCGATTACTGACTTAGGGATTTATCCCGCCGTTGACCCATTGGATTCGACCTCGCGGCAACTTGACCCGAACGTCGTTGGGCAAGACCACTACAGTACCGCACGCGAAGCGCAGGAGGTTCTGCAACGATATCAGGAGCTCAAGGACATCATCGCGATTCTCGGTATGGATGAACTATCGGAAGAAGATAAAGCGCTGGTCTATCGAGCACGAAAAATGCAGCAGTTCTTCTCCCAGTCGATGTTTGTAGCGGAGCAGTTCACGGGTCAGCCTGGGCAATACGTGTCGCGCGAAGACACGGTTCGAAGTTTCCGCGCAATCCTGGACGGCGATGCCGACGACTTGCCGGAACAAGCGTTCTATATGGTCGGAACGATCGAAGACGCGCGTGAAAAAGCCAAGACTTTGGTCGCTGAGGCCGCCTAAATATGGCCACTACCATGCGTTGCGAGATTGTCAGCGCCGAGAATGAAATCTTCTCGGGCGATGTGACGATGGTCATTGCAATGGGTACGCTGGGCGAACTTGGCATCATGCCGGGTCACACGCCGTTGTTGACGGGACTGAAGCCTGGGCCCGTCCGTTTGCAGATGGAAGACGGCGAAGAGGATGTCTTCTTCGCATCTGGAGGATTCTTAGAGGTTCAGCCGAATGTCGTCACCATTTTGGCAGACACGGCCGAGCACGCTGACAACATCGACGATGCCGCTGCAGCTGAGGCGATCGAAGCGGCTGAGCGCGCCATGTCAGAGGCGGCTGCGGATATCGACCATTCTCGAGCTACAGCTATGCTTGCGGACGCGACTGCGCGGCAACGAACGATCGAAGAGCTGCGTAAGCGCCGACGCTAGCCGGGCAATATTGAACCAGAACACTAGGGAGCCACATGTTTCAAGAACTGCGACAGTACAAGATCCGGGAAGGGAAGATGGACGCCTGGGTCGAGTTTATGGAAACAGTGATCATTCCTTTTCAGGTTTCGAAAGGGATGGTGATTACGGGTAGCTATCGTGGCGAGAGTGACGACACCCTTTATGTGTGGACCCGGCGTTTCGAAAGTGAAGCTGAGCGCGAACGCTTGTATGACGCGGTATACAACTCGGACACATGGCGTGACGATATTGCGCCAACAGTTGGCGAATTGATGGACGGACCTCCCGTCTCAGTTCATCGGGTCATTTCGACGCCGAGTTCACCTGCACAGTAGTTGGTGTTGATCTAACACTCTTTCTTCCCTGTCGCGGTCTCAAGGGAAGCTGTGATTTCGCGTCACGTAAATACACCTGTCAGGCGCTAACCCTGAGACTATCTAGCTAACATTTCAAGTCGGTAGATTCTCGGCTAGGTAGATGTTTGCGCGACTCATCGCTGAGCGATATATACTCCTGGTCGTTTTGTGCGCAGTTGGATTGGTGCTTACTGTGCCGACAAATGGAACAGATCACCATCTCAAAGCATCTTCGACGGATATTTACGTCGAGGATTTCGACGAGGCCTGGACATTCATCCGTGATGTGTACGCCTATTTTGAAGCGGACCTGGACTGGGTGAAGGCGCGTGATCTGTTGCGACCGAGAGCTGCTCAGATCAAAGACCTGAATGCATTTATCGCACTGCTCGAAGAACTGATCGAGCACCTATGTGATCACCACGCGCACCTTGGCGTGAATACCCCCTCGTCACCTCGGCTGATCCCGAGCGGTACCGATCTATGGGCTGAACATCGCGAAGGCTCGGCATACATTACCGACGTACGCCGGGATTCCAATGCGGAACACGTCGGTATACGACCGAATATGCGCGTGCTCGCGATCAATGGCCAATCCGCGCACGAAGCGATAACGGATCGTGTGCCAGTGGCTCTTGCATCGGACAATTTAGTTGCACGTGATTGGGCGCTGCGCGCGTTGCTTGCAGGGCGGCATCACGCTACCGTACGCTTGGAAGTTAGCGACGGGGAAGAGCAAAGAATTGTGGAATTCAAACCCGGCGTTTGGGACCGACCCGACGAGCCATTAACCGCCCGGATTCTTGATTCAAAGATCGGATACGTGCGGATTCACAACAGCCTAGACTCGTCGGCGACCGCTAATGCTTGGGATGCGGGTCTCGTGGAGCTGAAGGAAACGAAAGGGCTCATTTTGGACTTACGAGATACTCCTGGTGGGGGAAACACGCGAGTCGCACGTGCTCTACTCGGGCGGTTGATTTCGGCAGAGCTACCTTATCAGCGCCACGAGCTACCGAGCGGTGGAAATAGTGAGAAGGCTCGACGTAGTTGGGTAGAGCATGTCTCACCACTCGGTCCCGTTCCGTACAAAAAGCCCGTGGCAGTATTGGTCGGACGATGGACTGCAAGTATGGGAGAAGGTGTAGCCATTGGGTTGGATGCCATGCAACGAGGGACCGTATTCGGCAGCGCGATGGCAGGACTTCGAGAAGCTACGTATAGTCGTAGCCTAATGCACACGAAAATCTCAGTCCAAATACCTGCCGAGCGGCTCTACCATGTTGACGGTACTCCTCGTGAGGAGTTCATACCCAAGATCGTCGTCGCGCCGACCGTAGCGGGTACGGACGTCACGATCGAAGCAGCGAAAACTTGGCTCAGCGAATTGTGATGCGAGAGTTCGGGGTTTATTCAAGCTTGCCGACACAAGATCGGACAGTACTTCTAGATCGTGGCGGCGGGTCATTTGAACCGTAGAATCCGTGCGCATGCGTGAGGACATAGGCTTCTATCCGGCGAGTGCAGAGCAAGCCAAGACTCTCTCCCAAGCTCAGATAGAAGCGTTCAATACGGATGGGTTTATACAGCCTCTCGACGCACTCGACGAAGACGAAGTATCGGCTGCGCGCGCATATTTCGAATCTCTCCTTAATCGCATGCAGGCCATGCGAGACGGCCGCAACACCTACGCCCTTGACGGTTATCACTTGCGTTGCCGAGGCATATGGGACATGGCGCAGCACCCAAAAATTCTGGACTTTGTTGAAGATCTTCTCGGCTCCGACTTCGTATGTTGGTCAACGCATTACTTCTGCAAGATGGGTCACGATCCGAAGCGAGTACCGTGGCATCAGGATGCAACTTATTGGCCAGTGCGACCTACCAAAACCGTAACGGTTTGGCTTGCCATTGATGACGTCGATGTGACAAACTCGCCTCTGACATTTATGCCTGGCAGCCATCAACAGGGAGCAATCGCATTCGAACGAGCGGAAGGTCCTACAGTACTTTGGCAAGAGGTTCAAGATCCTGAACGCTTCGGCGATCCAGTGACAAACGTATTGCAAGCCGGTCAGATCTCGATCCATACCAGTACACTTCTACATGGTTCTGAGCCTAATCAATCGAATCGTCGCCGCTGTGGATTAGCGCTTCGGTACATCCCTTCGAGTTGCGGTGCGGTGGAAGGCGCAGAACGTGTACTCAACCTCGGCATTCCATGTCGTGGGAAGATTGGCAAGTGGCGGCGCAATGAACCGCCAACAGGAGACGATCTCACGCCTTTGCACAAGCACTATCGTGACTGATCGGTACGCGTAGCCTTTCTACCTTTAGTGGTAGGATTAGGTGAGTTAAAAATAAGTAAGTCTCGATTGGAGATGACTAAATGACTCTAGCGATAACCCCTATTGACGCGACACTTGGCGCGGTTGTCACCGACGTTGATCTCGCCAATCTCGACGATGAGACGTGGGTACAGATTCACGACGCATTCCTGACATTCGGCCTGTTGGTATTTCCCGGTCAGGACAATCTTGACGACGAATCACAGGGTGCCTTCGCGCTACGCTTTGGAGCGATTGAGAAACTCAACCCGAAGCAATACAGTACTACGGCCCGTTTTAGCAACCAAAAAGCCGACGGTACGTTAGCGCAAACAGACGACTACCAGTACTGCATGTTGAAAGGCAATGAAGGCTGGCATACCGACAGCACCTACATGCCTCTAGCCTCCAAGGCAGCGATGTTGATGGCGTTGGTAGTGCCGCCTGAAGGTGGTGAGACCGGTTTCTCTGATATGCGCGCGGCGTACGACGCATTAGACGACGCCATGAAGGAAAAGCTTGAAGGGTTATCAGCGCATCACTCGTTGTACTACTCGCAATCGAGACTCGGGTACGTCTTCAGGACCGACAACATGTATGGTTTTCACGACAAAGGCGCTCCACTTCGACCCGTCATCAAGACACATCCTGAAACCGGCCGAAAATCGATCTACACTGGGCGACATGCGTACGGCATTCCGGGGATGAGCCCGGAGGACTCGGAAGCATTTCTGGATAGTTTGCTGGAGGATGCGTGCCAACCGCCTCGCGTTTATGAGCACAAGTGGCAAGTCAACGATCTGGTGGTCTGGGACAATCGTTGTGTCATGCACCGCGCTAGACCCTATGACCCCGGCCACACTCGAGTATTACGAGCGTCACGCGTTTCTGGTGAACCTGAAACAGAACTCGCACCGACATTTGCCGATCCACGGGCCGATGCCTTCTTTCCTTCGTCAAGCAATCTGTCAAGACTTTTTGAGCAACAGGAAGCGGCAGAAAGTGTCTAAATCGCTACAGAAGGTGCTTTAGCCGTCTGACGCAAGGAGCCAGGTTAAACACCTTCCCTTCAATTTGAAAGGGAGTCTGGCTTTTGGTACAAAACGCATCCAACTCGCCTATCGAGAGTTTCGCCTTTCGGTGGGTAATCTGTTTCGTTATTTGTGCTTCTGCATCTTCGTTTGTACATGCCGACGAGTCGAAGCTGCTAAACGTACAACCGGCGACAGTCAAGAATGGCGAAATCTCCGTTTTTGGGATCATTCGCGAAATACCTGGCTACCCGTTTGGTGAGGGTACGGTATTAGCCGTACAGGTCACCGCATCCGATTCAGACGCCACCACCGAATCTCGGCGCAACCATGCAGGTGGTCCTTGCGTTGTCTGTACGACTATGCACTACTTCCTTGTCAGCGAGGAAAACGAGAAAGAGCCAGAGATCCTTTATCGAACGGCTCCCGGTCCAGTCACATACATCCACATTGACAACAAGGAATACATGGTTGGGAAAGTTGACTTGGATTGGGTGGGAGAGAGACCTCAACTCAAGAAAGTAACGCTGCTCCAGACAGGGTTTGCGCCACCACTTTTCAAGCGCCGCATCAACATTCGTTTCGATGAACCCGTTGAATTGAATTCGCAAGCGGAAAAAATCGCGAACATGGCAATGAGAGACGCCTTCGCTTACATGAGGCCAGTCACAGTGCCAAAAGTGTTTCCACCGGAAGCTCTTCCACAGAGTGCTTCAGAATCTGAATGACACGCAAACTTTCGGGTTGTTGCTATGTTGATCTAAAGAAAGACAAACTTCACGACGAATATAGCTGCGATGACACCCATCGCGGGATGGATTGATTTGATCTGACCTGCCAGAATCTTGGTAAGCACGTAAGTAATGAAGCCGATACCGATGCCGGTCGCAATTGACCCTGAGAAGGGGATAGCGAACGCGGTGATCACGGCAGGCATCGCTTCGGTCAAGTCACTCCAATCAATTTCCCCAAGTGACTTAGCCATGGCACAGCCAACGAAGAGAATCGCGGGTGCGGTCGCATAAGAGGGGATCGCAGTGGCGATCGGTGCGAAGAGCATCGCAAGTAGGAATAACAAACCCACGGTAACGGCTGTTAAGCCGGTTCGCCCACCGACTCGGATACCGGCAGCACTCTCAATGTAGCTTGTTGTGGTCGAAGTTCCGACCAACGACCCAAAGATTGTGGCGGTACTGTCAGCGAGTAACGCATGGCGAAGATTTTTGATGCGGCCTTCCTCGTCAAGCATGCTCGCTTGATGCAGGACAGCGACGAGTGTTCCGCTCGTGTCGAATAGGTCAACGAGCAGTAATGCGAACACGATTGTTACTAAGCCGATGGACAGCGCGCCACCAATGTCGAGCTGCAGGAAGGTCGGTCCGAGAGACGGCACCTCACTGACAACAGCTTGGGGAACTGGTGCCCATCCTGCTAGCCAGCAGAAGATCGCGATTGCGAGAATCACTAGCGCTATCGATCCCGGGATCTTCTTGAAATCCAGGACTACCATGACGGTGAAGCCAATCAAAACGAGAACTGCGGACCACTGCATGAAATTTCCGAACGTGGAAATGTCCAGAAGGTTGTCCTCTAAGACATCTACGCTACGTAGCGCGACGAGCATCAGAAACACCCCGATACCAGCCGCGATCGCCATTTTTTGCGACTTCGGGATACTGTTGATGATCGACTCCCGTATCGGGAGGATAGACAGGACTAAGAACAGGATCCCGGAACAGAACACCGCCCCCAACGCTACTTGCCAAGAGACTCCCATGGCGAGAACCAACGTCGCCGCGAAGTACGCGTTCAGTCCCATCCCAGGTGCGAGCGCGATTGGATAGTTCGCGTAGAGTCCCATCACGAGGCAACCGAACGCCGCTGCCAAGCACGTAGCGACGAACACTGCGTTGTGATCCATACCCGCCTCTGCGAGGATGGTGGGATTCACAAATACGATGTAAACCAGGGTCAGAAACGTGGTCGCCCCGGCCAGCAATTCCGTTTTGAAATTCGTACCACGGTCCTTCAGCTCAAAGAATCGATCAAGTGTTTCTAGCATCTATTTCGACCGTAGAAGATCACCTTGTTAGAGAGCACGAGACATTGTAAAAGCGATGATGATGGTTAGGTCGTCAACGCCAGTATCCTGCCTAAACTTCGCTAAACGCACGTCAGCAAGCACGTAGGCTCACGCTCGATCTTGGAACTTAATTCAAGCGCCATAACGGCTGCCGGTCGTCTCACCGAAGAGCAGGCACTGCGTACGCTTCACAAAACGCTGGCGCTGAGCGATGCAGAGCGAGCACACATCCTCGACGATGCACGCGAGCTCGTAAGGGAATGTCGTGAGCACTCACATGAGCGGGCATTTCTGGATCAATTCCTCGCCGAATACGGTCTGTCGAGTTCAGCAGGTGTGGCGCTCATGTGCATCAGTGAAGCCTTATTGCGGATCCCCGACGAAAGAACTGCCGATGCTTTACTGTCGGAACGTCTCAGCTCGGCTGATTGGGCTGAGCATCTAGGGCACTCGGACTCAGTCTTCTTGAACGCGTCAACGTGGGCTCTGTTGTTAACCGGTAAGGTGATGTCGCTACAACCTGCGATCACCCAGAACATAGGCGATTGGCTGGCATCACTTGTAGCGAGTGCTGGCGAAACAGCCATAAGAGCGGCGATGGCTCATGCTGTACGAATTCTCGGTAACGAATTCGTGTTTGGGCGGACGATTGACGGAGCATTGCAACGTGCTGAACGATTGGGAGTCCCGTGTTCGTTCGACATGTTAGGTGAAGGCGCGCGAACGGTGGCCGCCGCTGATGAATATTTTGATGCATACGTCGTTGCGTTAAGAGCTATCGCGAAGGCGAACGAAAACGCAGCGACGGCGTCAGGCATGTCGGTCAAACTGTCAGCGCTACACCCCCGATATGAACCATTGCAGCGAGGTCGCGTGGTACAGGAACTAAGTGCGCGGATGGAAGAGTTGACATCGCTAGCTGCGGACTTAGACGTTCAAGTTTCGATCGATGCTGAGGAAGCGAATCGGTTGGAACTATCGCTGGAGATCTTCGAGCAGTTGGCTCGGTCACATTCCCATCGAGATTGGGACGGTCTCGGCTTTGTCGTTCAGGCGTACTCAAAACGCGGGTTCGCCGTTGTTGAGTGGCTCGAAGACCTAGCGAGGTTAACCAAACGCACGATTCCCGTTCGTTTGGTGAAAGGCGCGTATTGGGATGCAGAGATCAAAGCCGCACAGGTAGACGGTTTGGCGGGTTATCCTGTATTCACTCGGAAAGCGTCGACGGATCTTGCGTGGTTAGCTGCGATGCGGAGACTGTTCGCTTGCGATCATCTTTATCCCCAGGTGGCAACGCATAACGCTTACTCAATCGCTGCAGCGATGCGTTTGTCCGCCGGGCGTTCATTTGAATTCCAGCGATTGCACGGGATGGGGGAACTGCTTTACGCACGAGCGGACGCGCGTTTTGAGGCCATGCCGCCAGTTCGAATGTACGCGCCTGTGGGTGAGTTCAAAGACCTTTTGTCCTACCTGGTCCGCAGGTTGCTAGAGAACGGCGCAAATGCATCGTTCGTTAACCGATTCTTAGATGACGAGTTGCCAATTGAAGAGGTCGTACAAGATCCGATTGAGGTCGTAGAACGAAGGGAGTATCAATCACATCCTCAAATTGCGTTACCAACCGAAATATACGGTAAAGCCCGGCAAAACTCCTCGGGGGTCGACTTGGGTGACCGACAAATGGTCGAGGACCTATTGGCAGAGGTTGACGCTGCTTCCGTGGAGTTGCGACCTCCGATAGCAAGTACCCGAAGAGAAGTTGATCAGGCGATAAACCGCGCAACGCAGGCATATGCAACTTGGTCGAGAGTGTCGCCTAAGGATCGTCGAAAGCTACTCGAGCGCTATGCAGCGCTACTAGAGAGGCAGAGCGCACAGCTGATCCGTTTGTTGCGTGATGAAGCGGGCAAAACACTGGTTGACGCAATTGCGGAAATCCGCGAAGCCGTTGATTTTTGTCTGTACTACGGTTCAGAGTGCGAACGTGTGTTCGCACCGACGACACTACTAGGTCCAACGGGTGAGGTGAATGTTCTGAGTTACCGAGGTCGCGGCGTCATCGCGTGCATCGCGCCATGGAATTTCCCTCTTGCGATATTTATCGGTCAAGTAGTAGCCGCACTTGCCGCCGGAAACGCGGTCATAGCCAAACCGGCTGAGCAAACGCCAATGATCGGACGTTGCGCGATCGAGTTGCTCCGGCAGGCGGAGTTGCCACCTGACACCTTGCAAATCGTGCTTGGGGGTGGAAGAGTTGGTGAACAGCTCGTTGCACATAAGCAAGTCGCTGGCATCGCGTTCACCGGTTCTTTCGCGACCGCGAAGGCGATTCAAAGGACGTTAGCCGATCGAGTAGGACCGATTGTGCCGCTGGTCGCAGAGACTGGAGGTGTGAATGCCATGCTGGTCGATTCATCCGTTTTACTCGAGCAGACGGTCGATGACATCATCTCATCTGCATTTCGGTCTGCTGGTCAGCGTTGTTCGGCGTTGCGTCTACTGTGTGTACAGGAAGATATCGTCGAACCACTTCTCGAGATGTTGATCGACGCAACACGCTTACTCGTCGTTGGTAATCCTCGCGATATCGCGACTGATGTCGGACCGATTATTGACACGGCTGCTCTAAGCCGATTGCATGAGTACATCGCGAGCGTCCGTGATGACATTCTCTACCTGCACGATCTTGATGCGGCGCTCCAAGTGACTCACTGTGGGCCGGTCATCGTGAAAGTCGATTCAATTCAAGCCGTTCGAGAGGAGGTGTTCGGCCCCATCCTTCACATCTACTCGTATCCAACGGCTCAATGGCGTGAAACCCTTGACGCCATTAGGAATTCGGGGTTTGGACTAACCTTCGGTGTACAGACCCGGATTCAGAGAAGAGCCGAAATCGCGGCCGAAGCAATCGGAGCCGGGAACTCCTACATCAATCGTGACATGGTTGGAGCGACTGTTGGCGTACAACCGTTCGGTGGGCATGGACTTTCGGGTACAGGTCCGAAAGCAGGAGGTCCGAATTACCTGATCCGCTTCGCAGAGGAATTGGTTATCACGGATAACGTGGTTGCGACTGGCGGCGATAAAGACCTTCTAAGGCTTGACGACTAGCGGACAGTCGCCTATTTGCGTCTAAACACGGAAACGGTAAGATAAACGCGACGACAACACGCAGCTACGAATCAGCTTACCAGGAGAATCCGAATGCGTTCTTTTAAGCGAAGTTTGTGCTTGATTTATAGTCGATCGGCGAGAGTAACGGCCTCTTCGCTAGTTCCTCATATCAAGACGCTCACGATTGCGCTGACGATATTCGTCTCATTCAGTTTTTTACAGGCAAGCGAGAGAGTAGTTCGCGGGCATATCCACGGAGTCGATGCCGATGAAGGTGCTTGGGTAGGCGTTGTTGCAGGTGAGCCTTCCTACGTAAGTCACCACGTCATCCCGCACGAAGATTTCGAACTCTCCGATCGCGTGGAAGAACCAAAGAACTGGTCGTTCACTCCCACCGGCGAATTTGAACTGATAACAGGAGTCGAAGAAGAAGCTGTTCTACTTGTAGTCGCGAAAAACAGATTGCCCATCGAGGTCAAATTGCAGCCGAATGGTGATGTCGACCCTTTGGAGCTGTCTCTATCGCCAGGAGTGAACCTAAACGGGATTGTTCAAACGAAGGACGGCAAACCGATTGCTGGAGCGACGATTTCGTTTTCGCCGAACTCGAAAAGCTATGAACTGCCCGACGCCGTAAGATCCAAGTGGGTCACGGGCGCTGATGGATCTTTCCGGTTAGGAGGGATAGAAGAACATCACCACTACTTACTAGGCGTCACAGCCGACGGTTTCGCGCCAGTCATTCTTGCTGGCTTCCGAATTCCTGAAGGCGGCATTGAACATTTGGAAATCGGGATTGAAGAAGGTTATTTCGTTACGGGACAGGTCGTTGACGAGGCTGGCAAACCCATTCCCGACACAGAGGTTAATGCGACGTGGAAGCGAGGCTCCCTTGAGGTCGTTGAATCAGATCGCACATTTACGCTAGAAAGGAAAAATGCGTACTCATTTTTGGATACCGGGACTCTATCGCAGTCCGACGGCAGCTTTCGGATTGGTCCATTCGCGAAAGGTACGACTGGAAGACTGTATGCCGGTTCGCCGTCGGTCGGTACCGCGATAACGTCCGAGATTTCAGCTCCGTATAACGGCCTGGAGCTCCGACTGGGTCAGGAGTTCATTCGAGGCCGTGTTATTGATGCGACTAGTGGCGCCCCACTACAGAAATTTACAGTGTTTATGTACCAAGGTGAATCAAGAAGACACACGATTGAGTCCACCGATGGCGTTTTTGATCTTTCCGTATTTCCAATCGACAAGAACGGAACTGAAATCGAAATAAATGCGCCCGGGTATTCACAATGGACTAGGCAAGTATTCGAAGGTTCGAGTGGTGAGTACGATTTGGGCGACATTGCTTTGGAAATAGAGCGACCGATTCGAGGGGTCATACGTAACGGTGGAACCGGATCGCCTATGGAAGGGGTGCGCGTTTATGGGGTTCGCGATTCATACTACGCGCCCGTTCATTTTGCGCCCGTAAACTGGTTAGCCTGGGAAGGTTTCGCTGTCTCAGATAAGGCAGGAAGGTTCACACTCCAAGGACCTCGAAGTCTTGTCGACCGTCTGATGGTCCATGTGCCCTACACCTCTTTTGCGTCAGTTGATCTTCCCATGGACGCCGAAGAACTTGACATCGAGCTGAATCTTGACGGCGTAGTTGAAGGATCATTGATCCTCCCGGATGGCACACCTGTCAAAGGCGTAATTGAATTTGGCGGTTCAAGTTGGATGTGGCCTCGGAAATTCCCGACGGAAGGTAGCTTTCGGGTGGAGAACCTTGTACCTGATACGTATACGCTGAAAGCCGAGACCGATGCGGGATTGGTACAAGAACGAACGGTAGTTCTCAAGACTAGCGAGCGGGTAAGCGACTTCGATCTGATCGTGCAGCCGGGTTGGTCGGCATCGGGCACTATCACGGGACTGGAGGGGCTCGAACGAGTCGAAATCACGGCTCAGGATCCAGAATCACGAGTGCTGGTTCGTAAGCGTTTCGGAAACGGTGAATACGTCATTCATGGTCTACCACCCGAAGTTACGATTGTTGCGCGTACTTCATTGGGGCATACGTTGGTCAAGGACTTTCGCGACGGAAACGACCGTGGGTCAACGGTAGATTTCCATTTTGAGGACGAATCCGGGCTAACGGGTTGGCTCACGACAGGCGGCAAACCATTGCGAGGCGTGTCTTTGAAGATCGAACCTGAAAGCTCAAGCGCAGTTGCGGTTAACGTAACGACCACGGAATCTGGGCGATACGAAGCGCGTCGGCTTTCGGACGGGAGACACACGATTCGAACGGATACAGGACATGCGTTTGAGGTGGAGATTGATGGCGAGACGACGTTTGATATCGAGGTACCCGAGAATTCCTTGCGCGGCGTCGTTCGAGGGGAGAGAACCAGACGACCGGTAGGCGATGGTTCCGTGCGGTTAGTTCGAACAGATGCATCGAGCGCTGAGCGTGCTCTCGAAATTTCCAAACGGATTGGGAGCGATGGAACCTTTCATTTTGAAGGGCTCGTCGCGGGTACATACGACGTACACATCGATTACCCAAACGCAGAAGGGGTTTCGAACCGAATGCAAATTGAAGGACCCGGGTCTATCGAGTTGTTGGTTCAATGTGCGAGTACACGTGAGTGCTCTGAATAACCATCTAACGCATAACGTCCGTCGGATAGTCAGGAAGGCAACCCCTAAGTTGGACTAAGGCTAGCGACTCGAGCTGCTTGTCTCTAGCCGGCTGCGATCAGGTTTTTAACGAGTTGGTGTGAACGTTTACGCTCGTATTTCTTTGCCGGGGTGTTCGTGATTGCGCTCAGATCGCCCGCATCAAGTCCACGTTGCGTAATACTGGCGTCGACTTCTCCGTAGACCGTCGTCCGTTGCTTTGGTACACGTTCTGCCGCTTCTATTAATGCGACCATGCGAGAAGGCGAAGTCTCTTGGCCGTGCTCTGCTCCAGCGGCGCGGGTGATGCTCTCATTCATGAGTGTGCCGCCTAAATCATTGCAGCCTGCGTTCAAAGCGGCAAGTACACCATCGTGTCCTAGTTTCACCCAACTCGCTTGTATGTTCTTGATGTGTGGATTGAGAGCCAATCTTGCGACGGCATGGACAAGGATGGCTTCTCTGAACGTCGGTCCACGTCGGGCTCGCCCCTTCAGATAGAGCGGGGCTTCCATGTGTACAAACGGCAGCGGCACAAACTCAGTGAATCCACCGGTTCGCTTCTGAAGGTCGCGTATTCGCAGAAGGTGGCGTGCCCAATGCTTGGGTTGGTCGACATGACCGTACATGATGGTCGCGGTAGTTTGGAAACCCACTCCGTGCGCGGTTTCCATGACTTCAAGCCACTGCTCTGTATTGATCTTGTCCGGGCAAATGACAGCTCGAATTTCGTCGTCGAGGATTTCGGCCGCCGTGCCAGGTAAGGTGTTGAGACCCGCTTGTTTCAGTTGGGTGAGGTACTCATCAAGGGGTAAATTCGACGTGGCGGCGCCTTGCCAAACCTCTAACGGTGAGAAAGCGTGGATGTGTATCTCCGGTACTGCTTCCTTGACTACCTTGAGGATGTCGATGTATGTTGCGCCGGTGTATTCAGGGTGAATACCTCCTTGCATGCAAACTTCGGTACCGCCTCGTTCCCATGCTTCTTGCGTGCGACGCTGGATTTCCTCGTGACTTAAGTCGTAAGGTCGGCCGCGTAGGTTCTCCGCAAGTTTTCCTTTGGAAAACGCACAGAATTGACATTTGAAATAACAGATGTTGGTGTAGTTGATGTTGCGGTTGACAACATACGAAACCACGTCCCCGTTGTGTTTCTGTCGCAACTGATCTGCGGTCTGGACGACGGCGCTAAAGTCGTCGCCTCTTGCGCGGATTAGTCGGACGATTTCGTCTTCAGTTAGGTCCTCTTCTGCCAACGAACGATCTAAGACAGTCTGGACGTCGCGCGAAACGGATTTTGGTGTTGTGTGGATTTGCTCTAGTAAGGACGCAGGTGGTTTTGTTTCGTCGCCCGGACACCAGTCGTCTATACGCGGTAAGCCTTCTCCGTCGGTTCGGTCGAGTACGGTACTGTGTAGCTTGGGGTCTACCCAGGTCTCTACCTCGTGGACATATCGAGGATAGATCGTCAAACGTTCATGCAGTTCTTTGCCGGCGACGGCAGTCTCATGTGCCAACTCGTCAAGATGAGGCCATGGTGCTTCGGGGTTCACGAAGTCCGGGGTCAATGGTGACACCCCACCCCAATCGTTGATTCCAGCTGCGACGATTTGACTTAGCACCCCAGGACTCAAGTTCGGTGGCGCCTGGACGCTCATATCGGGTCCAAAGACAATCCGCGCTACGGCGATTGTCCATAGAAGCTCATTTAGATCGGGTTCCGGCGCACTGCGCATCTTCGTCCCAGGCTTCGCCCGGAAGTTCTGCACGATGATTTCTTGAATGTGACCGTGACGCTCGTGTACCTGACGAATAGCGAGTAACGACTCAATCCGTTCTCGCCGCGTTTCCCCGATACCGATAAGGATGCCTGAGGTGAACGGGATTTTCGCCGCGCCAGCATCATCGAGCGTTTGTAGGCGCACGACCGGATCTTTGTCAGGTGAGCCATAGTGCGGCATCCCTTTCTCGGTCAGGCGTTCTGACGCCGACTCCAACATGATCCCCATAGAAAAGGAAGCTGTTCGGAGCTTCGCCATCTCGTCGGGCGTCATATTGCCGGGATTTAGATGTGGAAGTAACCCAGTTTGTTCAAATACCGCCTTCGCGGCATCGTGGAGGTATTCCAGAGTGGACGTGTAGCCGTGCTCGGCCAACCATTCCCGCGCTGCGCGATAACGTAATTCAGGTTTCTCGCCCAATGTAAAGAGCGCTTCCTTACACCCCACATCGGCGCCACGTTGAGCGACTTCCAGCACAGCGTCCAGCTCCATATACGGGTTGTCGAGCTTGGAAGGCGTTTGCGCGAATGTGCAGTAATGGCATACATCACGGCACAAGTGCGTGAGGGGGATGAAGACCTTCTTCGAATATGTAACCAGGTTTAAAAAGCCTTGGTCACGGAGTTGTGCTGCTACACTGGCAAGCGCACTCGTATCTTCGAAATCGGCGAGTTTGAGCGCCTCTGCCTCCGATGGGAGTTTGCCGAGTTGAGTTTGACGCAGAATCGCGTCAATTTGGGTAGCCTGAGTAGCCCTGGTCATCGTGTCATTAGGTCGTGGCAAGCACGCATTATGGGTGAAGCATTGCGAGAGAGGACGGTCGTCTTTCGTTTCAATCGAAGAAACAGTTACGCAGCGTCAGAAGTGAGATTCGCCCCCTAATTATCCTTCTCCACCTCGATAAAAGCATGAATCTAGATATCTTGATGAGAAACAGATCGTCATGAAGTTACTGGTAGCGAACCGTGGAGAGATAGCGATCCGGGTGATGCGCGCGGCGGCGGAGTTAGGCATCGAGACGGTGGGGGTAGCGCCGGCGGACGATGCGGGCGCGCTGCACACGGGCAAGGCGGATGCGACGGTGGCGCTTGGCGGGGTCGGCGCGGCGGCGTATCTGGATATCGAGCAGTTGGTCAAGGCGGCGCAGGACACGGGGTGCGACGCAGTGCATCCGGGCTACGGGTTTCTGGCGGAGAACGCCGCGTTTGCGGCACGGTGTGAGGCCGCCGGCCTGACGTTCGTCGGACCGCGAGTGGAGACGTTACGCCTGTGTGGGGACAAGGCCCAGGCTCGCGCCACGGCGGCAGCCGCTGGGGTGCCGATCATTCGCGGCGTCGACCACGCAGTCACGGTGGAGGAGGCGCAAGCGTTCTTTGCGGAACTGGGCGATGGCCGAGCCATGATGATCAAGGCGATTGGCGGCGGCGGTGGTCGTGGATCCCGCATGGTGGCAGACGCGTCCGAGGTGGCGACGACATTCGAACGCTGTCAGGCGGAAGCGCTGTCGGCGTTTGGCAACGGCGAACTCTACGTCGAGGAGTTCATTCAGCAGGCTCGGCACGTGGAGGTGCAGATTCTGGGCGATGCAACAGGTGCGATCACGCACCTTGGCGAACGCGAATGTAGCGTTCAGCGGCATTTTCAGAAGATCATCGAGGTCGCGCCGGCGCCGGCGCTGGCTAGTGAGGTTCGTACCGCGATCCTGGAGGCGGCGGTGCAGTTGGCACGGCACATGGAGTACTGCAACGCGGGGACGTTCGAGTTTCTGGTCGATGTCTCGGGGTCCGCGGCAGCGCAGCCGTTCGCGTTTATCGAGACCAACGCGCGGTTGCAGGTCGAACACACGGTGACCGAGGAGGTCACGGGCGTGGACATCGTCAAGGCGCAGTTACGCCTTGCGGCGGGTGCGACGCTTGCGGAGCTGGAGCTTGACCGGTCGCATGAGCCGCGCGGCTACGCGATTCAGGCACGGGTGTGCATGGAAGCGGTGGGCGAGGACGGCACGATCCGCCCGACGAGCGGGACGCTGACGGCGTATGAGGCGCCGAGCGGACCGGGGATCCGGACGGACGGGTTCGGGTACAGTGGCTACGAGACGAGTCTGCACTTCGATTCGCTGTTGGCGAAGGTGATCGGGTATGCGCCGACGGGTGGTCTGGAGGCGGCGGTGGCCCGCACGACGCGGGCGTTGAGCGAGTTTCGGATTGAGGGCGTGGAGACGAACGTTGGGTTCCTGCAGAACATCCTGGGTCATCCTGATTTTGTAAGTGGGACGTTGCATACGCGGTTCGTGGATGAACACCTGCTGACGCTTGCGACCACTGACACCCCCCGACGCTTCGTCTTGCCAGAGGGGTATGAAGTTGCATCGAAGGCAGATGGTTACGCGGGCGCTCGTGTCGATGACGCTCGTGATCCATTGGCGTTATTCACCCACGACACGCAAGTAAAGGCGCAGGAAAGTACCACGGAAGAGGAGGAAGCGACAGGTCCAGTCGCGCTTGTCGCGCCGGTACCTGGCTCAGTCGTAGACCTGGAAGTCGACGAAGGCGATGAGGTTCAAATAGGACAACCGGTGGCGACGATTGAATTACTTGAGTTGGAACACGTGGTTCGCACAGAGACAGGTGGAAGAGTCAGTGCCGTATCGGTGGTGACAGGCGACAAAGTGAGTCGAGGCGACGCCATCATCGAAATCGATGTATCAGCTGAGGCAAGCTATTGGACTGAAGAAACGATTGAGACAGACCTCGCGACTCAACGAAGCGATCTTGAGCTGCTCGAACATCGACGCACGTTCGTACATGATGAATTTCGCGAAGAAAAGATTGAGCGGCGTCACGCGAAAGAGCAGCGGAGCCCGCAAGAAAATATCGCGCATCTAATGGATGGCACGTTTCGCGAATACGGTCCGTTGGTCACAGCGGCGAGCTGGCAGGATCAGCAGTGGTTGAGAGAGACGACACAAGCTGACGGCTTGGTCATGGGTATTGGTCACATCAACGGTGATCTCTTTGAAACGGATCGATCGCGAGCGGTGGCGGTGCATTACGACTACATGGTCGTCGCAGGTACGCAGGGCGGTCGCGGACACTACAAACAAGACCGCATCTATGAGCTCGCGGGACGATATCGGCTACCGCTAGTGTTGTTTGCAGAGGGTGGAGGCGGTCGTCCGGGCATCAGCGGCGGCGAACGGGCTCAAGCGCAGGATATCGCAATTGAGTCGGGTCTCCGTAAACCGGGCGAAGCAGCGCCGCGATCTCGCCGCTCCAATGTAGACGTCGCTGGCCGAGGCGGCGGTGGCGTTCCGACCGATTCCTACACCTTTACGAAACTATGTGACCTTAGTGGACTCGTACCGCTTGTCGGGGTTAACTCGGGGCGGTGCTTTGCAGGGAACACAGTCATGCTCGCGTCCTGTGACGTGATCATTGCCGCGAAAAACTCGACCATTGGTCTTGGCGGTCCAGCGATGATCGAGGGTGGCGGACTGGGGATCTACACCCCGGAGGAAGTAGGCCCCATGTCCTTCCAAGTCCCGAACGGTGTCGTTGACATTCTCGTTGAAGACGATGAGGCGACCATCGAGACTACAAAACAGTATTTATCGTATTTCCAAGGTGCGATCGGTTACTGGGAAGCACACGACCAGTTGCCACTACGAACCATCGTCCCGGAAAAGAGAAGCGCACTCTATGACATGCGCGATGTCATTTCGACGATTGCGGATGAAGGATCGATCCTTGAGATTCGCCGCGAGTTCGGGGTAGGCATGATCACGACATTCATTCGGGTAGAAGGTAAGCCGCTGGGTCTGATCGCCAATAACCCCAACCATCTGTCTGGTGCGATTGATAGTGATGCGGCGGACAAAGGCGCTCGTTTCCTGCAGCTTTGTGATACGTTCGATATTCCGGTTCTATCGTTAATGGATTGTCCGGGGATCGCGTTGGGACCGGAGTACGAGCGCGACGCACTGCTACGGAAAGTCGGCCGCTTATTTGTAACCGGCGCAAACATGACCACGCCGTTTTTCGGCGTCGTTATTCGAAAAGCCTACGGAATGGGTGTTCGCGCAATGTGCGGTGGGAGTTCACTTGAACCGTTTTTCACCGTTGCATGGCCGACCGCTGAGTTTTCGGAAATGTCTATCGATGGTCGCGTTAACTTGACCTATGGTGAAGAGCTCGATGGCATCGAATCGGCGAGTGAACGGGAAGCGGTCTTCGAAAGATTGCTGGACGCACATGTGGACCGCGTCAGGGCTGTGAATGCTGGCGGCACGAATTACGGTATTGATGACGTCATCGATCCTGCCGATACGCGAGCCTGGATCGCGCAAGGGCTTAGAAGCGTGCCGCAAGTAGGACCGCGAAGAGAGAAGAAACGACCTAACGTGGATACGTGGTAGTAATGGTCGTAGAAAGTTGGATATAGCGTCATGAAGTTACTGGTAGCGAACCGTGGTGAGATAGCGATCCGGGTGATGCGCGCGGCGGCGGAGTTGGGCATCGAGACGGTGGGGGTAGCGCCGGCGGACGATGCGGGCGCGCTGCACACGGGCAAGGCGGATGCGACGGTGGCGCTTGACGGGATCGGTGCGGCGGCGTATCTGGACATTGAGCAGTTGGTCAAGGCGGCGCAGGACACGGGGTGCGACGCAGTGCATCCGGGCTACGGGTTTCTGGCGGAGAACGCCGCGTTTGCGGCACGGTGCGAAGCCGCTGGCCTGACGTTCGTCGGACCGCGGGTTGAGACGTTACGCCTGTGTGGGGACAAGGCGCAGGCACGCGCTACGGCGGAAACCGCCGGGGTCCCGATCGTTCGCGGCATTGACCACGCGGTCACGGTGGAGGAGGCGCAAGCGTTCTTTGCTGAACTGGGCGATGGCCGGGCCATGATGATCAAGGCGATTGGAGGTGGCGGCGGTCGTGGTTCCCGCATGGTGGCGGACGCGTCCGAGGTGGCGACGACGTTCGAACGCTGTCAGGCGGAAGCGCTGTCGGCGTTTGGCAACGGCGAACTCTACGTCGAGGAGTTCATTCAGCAGGCGCGGCACGTTGAAGTACAGATTCTGGGCGATGCGACGGGTGCGATCGCACATCTTGGCGAACGCGAATGCAGCGTTCAGCGGCACTTTCAGAAGATCATCGAGGTCGCGCCGGCGCCAGCGCTGGCCGGTGAGGTTCGCACCGCGATCCTGGATGCGGCGGTGCAGTTGGCACGGCACATGGCGTACTGCAACGCGGGGACGTTCGAGTTTCTGGTCGATGTCTCGGGATCCGCGGCGGCGCAGCCATTCGCGTTTATCGAGACCAACGCGCGGTTGCAGGTCGAACACACGGTGACCGAGGAAGTCACGGGCGTGGACATCGTCAAGGCACAGTTACGGCTTGCAGCGGGTGCGACGCTTGCGGAGCTGGAGCTTGATCGGTCGCATGAGCCGCGCGGCTACGCGATTCAGGCACGGGTGTGCATGGAAACGGTGGGTGAGGACGGGACGATCCGCCCGACGAGCGGGACGCTGACGGCGTATGAAGCGCCGAGCGGTCCTGGGGTCCGGACGGACGGGTTCGGGTACAGCGGCTACGAGACGAGTCTGCACTTCGATTCGCTGTTGGCGAAGGTGATCGGGTATGCGCCGACGGGTGGTCTGGAGGCGGCGGTGGCCCGCACGACGCGGGCGTTGAGCGAGTTCCGGATTGAAGGTGTGGAGACGAACGTTGGGTTCCTGCAGAACATCCTGGGTCATCCTGATTTTGTGCGCGGGACGTTGCATACGCGGTTCGTGGATGAACACCTGCTGACACTTGCGACCACCGACACCCCCCGACGCTTCGTCTTGCCTGAGGGGTATGAAGAGACGGTAGTTGCCGAAGAGACGGCACAACACGCGATCGGTCCGCCAGGCTCGGTCGGGTTAGTCGCACCGATGCAAGGGACCATCGTGGGTATTGATGTCGCGCTCGGAGAGGATGTTCGAATTGGACAGACCGTGGCGGTAGTCGAAGCGATGAAGTTGCAACACGATATCCGTGCAGATCGAAACGGCGTTGTTTGTGCCGTGTCCATGTCAGAAGGCGACGTTGTTCGAGAAGGTTTCCCGATTGTTTTTATTGACCCGGTAGACAGCGGTGACGGCGCGCTTGAAGTTGATGACGGCATTGATCTCGATGAAATCCGTGGCGATCTTCAGGAACTGAACGAGATGATCCAGGGGCGCCTGGATCCTGCACAAATTGAAGCAGTGACTGCACTACACGAGCAGAATCGACGTACGCCGCGTGAGAATCTCGATGACCTTCTTGACGAAGGAACGTTCAAGGAGTTCGGCCCTGGAGTAGCCGGCTCAGCAGAAGGTGGCACCATCATTGGATTTGGTAGCGTGAACGCATACCGCGTTGGCGAAGGTCAGAGCAGAGTCGCGATCGTCTATAGCAACAATGAATTCGTGTCGTACACCCACGGTCACTATCGCCAAGAGCAAGTCCACGAATTGGCTCACGATTGGCGCGTGCCCGTCGTACTTTTCTCAGAAGGAGAAGGTCAACCAGCTGGCGGATTCGGGGGCGTGGGCATGGATGCAAGCGTTTTTACTGAATTTGCAAGACTATCGGGTCTTGTGCCGCTTGTTGGGGTCAACTTGGGTGATTGCTTCGCTGGAAATGCGGCGCTTCTAGCTTGTTGCGATGTCATCATTGCAACTAAGAACTCGACGATTGGGATGACTGGACCAGGCGTAGTCGAAGCGAGTGGTATCGGCAATCACTCTGCGTCGGATCTCGGCTCAATGTCCATTCAGGAACCTAACGGCAATGTTGACATTGTTGTTGAAGACGATAGCGCTGCGATAGAAACGGTTAAGCAGTATCTGTCTTATTTTCAGGGTCCGATACCGGAATGGGAAGCCCCCGATCAGCGTCGGATGCGCCACATCATCCCGGAGGACCGCGTAAGAGCCTACGTGATGCGCGAAATCGTCGAGACGCTTGCAGATGAAGGATCAGTCCTCGAGATCCGAAAGGACTTTGGTATCGGGGTCATTACATCGTTCATTCGCGTCGAAGGTCGTCCGATGGGCGTAGTAGCGAACAATCCTGCTCATCTAGCTGGCGCGGTTGACAGTCCAGGCGCGGATAAAGCGGCACGCTTCTTCCAGTTGTGTGACGCTTTCGATATCCCGGTGGTTGTCTTCATGGATTGCCCCGGCATCATGGTCGGTCCAGATCACGAGCGCACGGCATTGGTGAGACATGCGGTACGTCTTTTCAACATCGGAGCGAATTGCACTGCACCCATGTTTGGGGTTATGGTCCGAAAAGCGTACGGGCTTGGGGTTCAGGCAATGATCGGAGGCGCATCTTCGGTGCCTTTTCTCAACGTCGCATGGCCAACTGCGGAGTTCGCCGGTATGAATATTGATGGCGCGGTGAAGCTCTCGGCGCGTCGGGAATTAGCCGCGATTGAGGATCCTGAAGAACGTAAGGCTGCATACGATCAGCGCGTCGCGCAAGGCTACGAGTCGGCTCGCGCAGTGAATTCTGGCGCTCGCTACGTTATTGATCCGGCAGACACTCGCGCATTTATCGTGCAAGGGATGAAGAGCCTCCCTCCGCAGCCGCCTCGTACGACTAAAAAACGACCGTATGTCGACGCGTGGTAACTGTCGATTGAGCTAAACGCATTGCGGCGGCAGAATAACGGATGCAATCGCAATGCAGGCGTACTGACTAGCTTGCGCGGTTCTTATATAGGTAACCTGGATACATGGTGTGTGTTTCGACCTTGATCTGAATTACGAGAGGGTTGTTGTGCTGAGGTGTCGCGCGTGAAATCACGACGTTGTGGGTCGTTCACTTGCCGTGCAAACTCAGACTAGGTCGCCGCTTCAAACTCAATGTGAATACTCTATCGCACTGTCTGTTTGATTTCAACGGGATTTAAGTTAAGCGATGGAACACGACAAGCACTTTACTGGCACAATCAATCGAACATCGGCCGAGTCAACCCCAGCATGGTCGCCTAGTCCTTCGACTCTGAGTCAAACCCCGAATATCGTCGTGGTCATACTGGATGATGTCGGTTATGCGGAGTTCGGTTGCTACGGTTCTGACATAGAGACCGCAGCGCTCAATAGCTTGGCGAACGACGGCTTGCGGTATGCGAATTTTCACGTTACCCCGCTCTGCTCGCCAACAAGAACCTGCCTACTCACAGGTCGCAATCACCACAGCGTTGGCGTGGGGCGCGTGGCCGAGATAGTGAATGGTTTCCCTAACACGCGCGGCTTCGCCGCACGCGAGGCGGCCAATCTGGCTGAGATGCTTCGACCTCACGGCTATCAGACGCTGGCAGCAGGCAAGTGGCATTTGGGATCCATCCATGAGACCAGCCCTGCAGGTCCATATGACCACTGGCCTTTGCAACGAGGGTTTGATCGGTTTCACGGTTTCTTGGCGGGGGAGACGAACCAATGGAATCCCGAGTTAGTTACGGGAAACGAACGTGTTGAAGCGCCTCAAAGGCAAAACTATCACTTGTCAGAAGACATCGTGGACCAATCCAGCAAATGGCTTCGTCAGTTGGCATCCGCTAATCCAGATCAGCCCTTCTTTCTATACGTTGCATTCGCCGCCGGCCATTCACCCCATCACGTGCCTTCCTCATACGTGAGTAAATACAAAGGCCGATTTGATGAAGGTTGGGATGTTGCTCGCGCGAAAGTCCTGGAGAGACAGATCGCCTCCGGTCTACTTCCTGAAGGCCAACGGTTAGCGCCCAAAAATCCTGGGGTACAGGACTGGGACGATCTCGACGCAGACGAAAAACGCTTGGCTGCCAGATTGATGGAGGTTTACGCGGGTTTTCTCGATCATGCTGATGATCAGATCGCAAGACTCCTTGAACAGATCGATGCTCTTGGTAAACGAGAAGACACAATCGTGATTGCCCTGTCCGACAATGGCGCGAGTCCGCTTGGGGGTCTCCATGGCACGTATGACCACCAACTTCCACGCAACGGCATCGGCACCAGCGTCGAAGAAAACTTGGCTCGTCTCGATGATATGGGTGGACCTCTCACCTACAACCATTACCCGTTTGGCTGGGCGACGGCGGGCAACACGCCGTTCAAGCGTTTCAAAGGTCACACGTACGGAGGCGGCGTCCGAGCTCCGCTATTAATCCGCTGGCCGAGAGGTATTCAAGCTAAAGGTGAAACGCGCCGCCAGTTCTATCACGTAGTGGACATCACGCCGACTTTGATCGACTTGCTAGACGTTCCGCTTCCGACACACGTAAATGGGATCAAACAAATCCCATTTCATGGGGTTTCGATGGCTCATACCTTTAACGACAACGACGCGCACACGCGGAAGACAGTCCAGTATTTCGAGATAGTGGGTCAGCGAGGGATCTGGCAAGAAGGCTGGAAAGCCGTGACGTTTCATCAGCGAGGAGACGACTACGACTCGGATGTCTGGGAACTCTACCACTTGGACCAAGACATCGCTGAAATCGATAACCTGGCAAACCAGTATCCTGAGAAGCTTACGACGCTCAAGGAACTATGGTGGCAAGAAGCTGAACGCTACGGTGTGCTTCCTCTCGACGATTTGAGTCATCGGCCAGATGTTGGTTGGTGGCCAGAGAGTAAAGATCGTTGGGTCCTTTTCCAAGATGCCGTGCTACCTCACCATTTCAGGTCTGGTCCTCGTGTGCGAGGAGTGTCTCATCGGATTGAAGCGCGTATCGAACGTAATTCAGCCAACCAAGAAGGCACCATCATCGCAGACGGTGGCAGATTTGGGGGATGGTGCATCTTCATCCGCGACAATCGGTTGCACTACACCACGAACAACTTCGGTGAACGCTGCCGGACGAGGTCAAGCGCGGCGATTCCACCGGGGGCTGTAACGCTTCGTGCCGATGTAATTCGTACCGGTGAAGACGAAGGTCACGTTAGGTTTTACATCAATGATGAAGTTGGTGGTGACGGGATTCTGTCACCGTTTGGCTATCACAACTTCGTGAATGAACCACTAGAAGTCGGTCGGGATAGTCAGACTCCGGTCGATGATCTGTACGCTTCTCCTTTCGTATTTCAAGGAAAGATCATTGACGTCGTGATCGAAGCATTCAGCACAGAGGTAATGGATCATGATGCGTTGTTGGAAGAGTTGATGACAAGTCAGTAAGGCATGAATCGGGGACGTTGTTTGAATCCGTTGTTTAACGAAAACGTGCCATCAATTCCGGCTAATCGAAAGATCACCGTATACCAAATTGATTTCTGCAAGGCTATTTAATTGGTGGTCGTAGATTGGTGAGAATGAACTGAGATGCCTGCAACCCATACTGAATTTGATCGCGAAAAGGCTCAGCGGTTTGCCGCAAGAACAGGACAACAGTTAGCTGCTGCGATTAACTGCAATCTGTCTTACATCGGCGATGAACTGGGACTATATAAAGCGATTCGCGAGCTTGGTTGGACCACAAGTGATGAACTCGCAGGAGCGACGGGGCTTCACGAGCGTTGGATTCGAGAATGGTTGAGGCACCAGGCGTGTAATCAACATCTCGATTACGACGAAGAAAAAGACGCCTTCTCGATCAGTCCTGAAGTGAGTGCGGTGTTCTGCGATGAGGATAGTCCGTATTACTTCGCTTCGGGGTTTCAGGCATTTGCAGCGTTGCGCTCTTCCGTGGATCGCTTGCCGGAAGCGTTCAGTACGGGTCTTGGCATGCGATTTGATGAGCATGGTCCCGGATGCGCTTGTGGCATCGAAAAGCTAAATAACTACATTCCGCGATTCGAGCTGGTGCAATCCATCCTGCCACAGCTTGAAAATGTCTGTGAGCGTCTAGACAGTGGCGTTACCGTCGCAGATGTGGGATGCGGGGCGGGAATTGCGCTGTTGAACATGGCGAAAGCTTATCCGAAATCTACTTTTACGGGTATCGAGATATCGACTCACGCAATCGAGCGAGCTCGTGCGAATATCGAAACATGGGGCTTAACGAATGTGTCGATTCGTGACGCACGAGAGCACCCTCTACCAAGCGATCATTCCTTTGATTTCATCACGACCTTTGATGTCGTTCACGACACACCATTTCCAGATCGTTTGATTGCTGAAATCTATGGTGCGCTTAGTGATGATGGCACGTGGTTATGTTCGGACATCCGATCTTTTTCGAAATTCGCGGATAACTTGGCTGAAAATCCGAGCGCGCCGTTGTTGTACGGGTTTTCGGTCATGGTTTGCATGTCATCTGCAATGTCGGAGCCAGGAGGCGCGGGCTTAGGGACCTTGGGATTCAATTCGGAGGTTGCACAAGACATGACCGCTGCAGCCGGATTTACGCGCTTTCGGAAACTCGAATATGAAAACGCCATCAACAGTTACTACGAAATTCGACCGTAAGATCGTTAAGCGCTTGATCGCGGAGGTGTAGCAACAACCGACGTAAGCGCGGACAGTATTTCCTGAAACAAGCTGAAATCCTGACGGATTTTGTGCTCGTCGTACCCCACGATGCGAGGAACATGAATGTGCCCCATAAGGACTTGGGTTCCTAGTTTTGCCTGTAAATTGAGTGCGCGATAGCTGATTTCGTTGGATAGGAAATTACCGCCGGAACCGGAAATCGCGTGTTTGCCTTCTAGTATGGACAATGAAGATGCTTCGAATGTCCCATCTTCACTCGTGGCGATTTTCCGGTTGTCGGTAACACGACGGCGTGATTCGGCACGCAACTTTTGCAGCATTTCTTCAGCGGGTAACGAAAACTCCACAAATGAAGGTCCATCGAGCGGCGAATCGAACGGATTTACGAAATGCGTTATGTCGATATCCTGGTTATCAGGTTGAGTAGCACCTCGACATTTCGCGGGGAATCGCTCTAAGTCGAAACCCTCCCGCCCCATACTTACTGTCACAATCAAAGCAGTGGATTCCGACTTAAGTAAGGGTTCAACCGCATTTTCTATGCAAAAACCGTCAAAATCCGCATACCTCACTGGGAAAATCATGGATTTGACCCTTAAATCACCGATTTTTCGTCCATTAAGTGCGAGCACGAACGCCCCAGACGGATTGCATTGCTGAACATTTGCGTTTAAACCGAATGGGTCAAAGCCCGTGATGATGGCTTGTGGCTCGGAGCTACGACGCTGTAATCCGAAATTTCTACTTTGTTTCTCGACGGTGGGGACGAGTTCTTCTAAGCGATGATCGTATAAGGTCTCATAGAGTAAAAGGCGTCCCCAATGCAACGAACGATCATCGAGTGCGTGTGTTTGAACGTCAGAACAAGCTTCTTCCCAGATGGAACTGGCAGCCTCGTTTACGGATCGGTGTGGTTGCGTTGAATGGATGAGGTCGTGTTTAAGACGGGTCGAGATCTCCGCATATCGATCGACGACACTAGGAATCTGTTCACGAGCGAGCGGGAGTCGCGCCAGCTCGACGCTTAAATCCCGGTCAATCAATGGTCGTTAGATATGTAAGTGACTGAGCGTTGACGTGCTACGGCCACTTTACGCCAAGGTTGTGCGCGTCGCTCGCACCGTTAAACCAGTCAACGACTTCGCTGTGATAGGGGATGCCGTTGGCACGCCGTTGAATGGTCTCCTCGTGTTCCATGAGTCCGGCGTAATACACACGATCATGACCAAGTGCTGGCTTCATATCGACGAGGTGGCGCAATATCTTGTCCATGTCGTGCTTAAATCTTTCGAGTTCAAGAAATGCGTCCACCTTGAACGCCATGACGAACTGCGACGTGGCGACACCACCTGTAAAGACCCCGGGACCATTGCCTGAAAGGATGCCGGACATGATCTCAGCGATCATGGCGAATCCATAACCCTTATGACTGCCGTTTTCACGTGTACCACCAAACGGCAGCATGTGAAATTTGCCGAAATCGGGTGTATCCACCGCATCCATGATGGGTGTCCCATCAAGATCGCAAATCCACCCAGGTTCGAGTTTTGAGCCGATCCTACGTGTGAGCCCAAGTTTGTTAGCGGCGACCTGTGTTGTCGCAACATCGAATACAAAAGGCGGCATTTCGTTCGCAGGCGCTGCCCACGCGATAGGATGTGTGCCGAAAGCAGGTTCGGAGCCATACGTGGGTACCATGATGCCGCCACCTGCTGACACCATGCAAACCCCGATCATGTCATGCTTGATGGCTTGCATGGGATAGTAAGCCAGCATGCCAACATGGCCACATCGTTGTACACCCACGGCACCCATGCCATAACGTTCGGCCTTCTCGATCGCCATGTCCATAGCCTTCGGACCGACATGAAGACCGATGCCTAAGTCTGCGTCCAGGGTTGCGCTTACAGGTGACTCATGTAGGACGCGAACGTTTGGCGTTGGATTGAGACGACCATCCGCATACATTTCGACGTAACGTCGGACCATATTTGATACGCCATGGCTTTCGCAACCTCGTAGATCAGCTTCGATCAATACGTCTGCCGCGAGCTTCGCATCAGTAGGTGACACTCCCATGGCCTCGAAAAGAGCGACCATTCCCGATCTCGCGACAAATTCTGAAACGAGAACTTGCTCTTCTTCAGGTACCAAGAAATGTTTAAGCAAGAGACTTCCTTAACTGACTAATCAAGAGCATTTAAATAGATCCTTACGCTCGAATAGTGGACTGTAGGGCGTGAAACGATCGGAATCGTGATGCAAAACCAAAGAACTTAAAGACATCCATCGAATACCAGATTTCAAGGAAAGCAAGATTTTTGTGGATGTCAGTTATGCGTCGTGCTGTATTCGCTTGAACTTCTGAAGCGAATGGCAGTCAAGTGGTACGAGTCCACGATTAGCGCCCCCACTGTAAATGACTTCTGCGACATAGAGATCGCCTTTTGAGTCGGCCCAAATGCCGTGCGGCGCAAAGAAATTACCCGGTTGCACGGGGTCGCTCTCGCCAAAGCGATGGATTAAGGTACCGTCAAGTTCCATGAGACAGACACTTGCGTGTGGCGTATGCGGCAGAACTTCGGTATTGGGTGGCTTGCCAGCGATTTCGCCGAGTTCAGCAACATGAAGAATCCCAGCTTTATCGATGAACAAGTCATCCGGCCGAGTCACATGATCCCATGTTGCCACATGCCCACCATGGTGGTTGAATACTTGAATTCGTGAGTTCTCTCGGTCGGCGACATATATTCGGTCATCGGAATCGATGGCGATTGCGTGCGGCAAGTTGAACTCACCTGGTCCGTCGCCAGGTTCTCCCCATGAAAACAGGTACTCACCAGAATTCGAGAATTTATGAACTCTCGCGTTACCGTAGCCGTCTGCGACAAACAGGTCTCCCGACCTATCCAGCGCGACATTTGTCACGCGATTGAAGGGTCCACCGCCGTACTGAACGGGTGACTTACCTGGGATAAAGCCTGTGTCGCTCGCTTTGTTCTTCTCGCCTAAAGTCTGCTGTAGATGACCATCGGTATTGAAGATCCTCACGGTATGGTCAAAGTTGTCAGCCGCAAATACCGTATCGTCTGGTCCGATATATAGACCGTGGGGGTTTGTAAATACACCTTCGCCCCACGCATCAAGGAAGTTTCCGTCAGAGTCGAACACGATCATCGGATGTTCGCCACGGTTAAACGCGTAGACGCGGTCTTCGGAGTCGGTTGCTACCCCCGCGACCTCAACGAAACTCCATCCCTCTGGCAGCTTTTCCCAGTTTCGAATTATCTCGAATTCAATTCTCGCCATCAGGATCGCTTCTTCTTTGAAGTTATTGAGTGCTCTTTTTACCCAGTGAGTTCGTCGACTTTTTCGGGGGTCCGTGCGATACTCGCTTTACCATCTTTGACGATGATCGGGCGTTGCATTAGTTTGGGGTGTGCGCTGAGCAATTCAATGACCGCATCTTTTGTAACGTAATCCTTGCCATTCAAGCCAAGTTCGCGAAAGTTCTGGTCTTTACGAACCAGATCTTCCAACGGATCCTGAAGCATGTCGACGATGTCGCCAAGTTCTGAAGCCGAGAGCTCGGACTCGAGGTATTTGACGAGCTGATAGTCGCTCCCCTTTTCGTCCAATTGCGCGACAGCGTTACGACACTTGCTACAGTTTTGATTGAAGTAAATCTTCATGGATGCTAGAGCTCAACTGGTGTTTTGGAGACGGACGAAATATAGTACTGACCGGACGATGACCGTCTCTGCCTTACATAGCTTCCTTTCCGGGTTGCGTTCGACTCAAGTCTGAACATAGATTTGACGGGCTTTCTGTACAAATGCGTTTGAATTCAAGGACCGTTCTTGCTAGCCAAGCGATAGGCAACGACGTGGTCACCGCGTCCAAATCCGCGGGTGAGATTTCCACCTGCCGTTACTACGACATAGTCCATACCTTCATAGCGATACCCCATCGGTGTTGAATGTGCACCGGCTGGTAGTTCCTGAGCCCACAACTCTGCACCATTGGCACCATCAAGTGCGCGAAGTTTGTTGTCACTCTCGGAGGCGTAAAACACCACACCACCTTCTGTGACGATAGGACCGCCGGTAGTAATGTAACCCCATTGGACCGCTCTCTCACCGACATCGACCCAATTTATTGAGCCGGCTGGTTGTTCCCAGATCACCTCACCGAGATCAAGATCCACCGCGACAAGTGTTGACCATGGACCTTTCAGGCATGGAAGATATTCGTAAAGTAGATCGAAACGCGCCATCCCGTACGGTGTGTCTTCCTGTTCAGTGTGCTGTGCAGGAGCGCCATTGAGAGTGCCTAAACGTTCGGCTTCGTGAAATTGCTTACGAGGAATCAACTTGACGACCGTAGGCCAGCGACTGACGATCACGTACCCGATTCGCGCCTTTTTGTCGTACGCCATCGAACCCCAATTGGTTCCTCCCGCGTTACCAGGATAAACGAGCGTACCTTCGAGACTAGGCGGTGTGAAAATCCCGTCGTAGCGGATGCCTTCCAAAAACTGTTCACAGGCCTTGCGGTGCACCGGCGTGAAACTCCAAAGTTCTACCGGCTGAGCATAAGTGGGGTGAAGTTTCAGCTTCGGAAACAGTTGGGTCTTTGCAGCTTGTTCACCGGGTACGTCACTTTGTGGTACTTCTCGTTCCTCGACCGGATGAAGCGGTTCACCGGTTTCACGGTCGAGCACGAAAACGAACCCCGTCTTTGAAGCTTGCGCAACAGCGGGGCGTTTCTTACCGTCCGATGAGATATGCTCAAATAGAAGAGGCTGAGCGGCTAGATCGTAGTCCCATAGGTCATGACGGACTGTCGATAACCCCAGATAAATGCCCCAGTAGACGCCTGTAGCGCGACGAGGGAGTTTGCGAACGCGTTATCCCCCAACCGCATGCCACCGTAGAAATCTGGTGAAGGGGATGTTGTTGGTAAGAACACCAAGTCACGCTCACTATCCGCCGACATCACGCTCCACACGTTTGCGCCGCCCGTCCGATTTCGTCGTAGATTCGACCAAGTAGCGCTTCCTGGATGACTTTCAGATCGGGGAATTGGATCCCACAACCACGCGAGTGATCCATCTCGAGCATCAAATGCTCGAATCAATCCGGATTCAAGATTCGCAGCGCCGTTATCGCCAATCGCGGAACCAACAATGACGAGTTCTCCGACGACAATCGGAGGCGAAGTAACGGAGTAGTCCCACTTTCGGTAGCGTCGTATTCCTTTCGACAAGTTAACAACGCCAGCTTTGCCAAAGTCAAGACAAAGTTTGCCAGTTTCAGCATCTATTGCGATTAACCGTGCATCGAGCGTTCCTGCAAAGACACGCACGCGACAATGAACCGATTCCTCTTTGGGATCAGCCCATACGGCTACACCACGGGAGGTAAACATCTCGCTATAGGATTTCGAGAAATCTACATCCGGATCAAACTCCCAGAGTTCCTTTCCGTTTGCAGGATCTAACGCGATAACTCGATTGAATCCGGTCGAGAAAATCAGCTTACCGTCGATTAAGACTGGCGTAGCGCGGAATCTTGAAGGGTCGCCGTCATACTCAGAGCCATCAGAGGTGTCCCCTGTTCGATAGGTCCAAGCTTGGGAAAGCTGCTTGACGTTTTCCGGTGAAATCGATGAGGACGCTACATATCGATCTCCCTTTGACGACCCGCCGTAGTGGGACCAATCTCCAGCTGCCTCAACTGCGACAACGAAGCCGAGAATCAGGCATAAACACATTGAGGCTCTTCGAGCACCCATTGGTTTTTGAAGGAAGAGTAGCTGCTCCTTCAACGATCGAACCCTTGTATATCAACGTTGGTTATTATCACGCTATCAATACTCATATATACCTACCCAAATTAGTGGTTGATGATATTCAATGACGTCGTATTCTCCCATTCGTGTTTAATCATTCTGAATTACGAATATATGAAAGCGTTGAAACCACTTATATTGAGATATGAGAGATCCTTTATATATAAACAGATTAAATGTTTAGTTTGTTGAATGATTGGTGTTCATGTAAGCGAAATAAGCCTGTGCGCGGGAGAAGTAATTAAAACTACTGTAAAAACGTCGTCAAAACGTGTCGCGTTTAACCCTTAAGGCTAAAATAACAATTAGTGCGCGAGAATTTTGAACTAAATGATAGATTTGTATACATGGGGGACGCCAAACGGTCGGAAAGCGTCGATAGCCCTTGAAGAAATGGGATTGGATTACAACGTAATACCCATCAATATCGGGAAAGATGAGCAATTCTCCCCAGATTTTTTAAAGATCAGTCCCAATAACAAGATTCCCGCGATTGTCGACCATGAAACAGGAAGGTCGTTGATGGAATCCGGTGCGATTCTGTGGTACCTAGCACATAAGACGGGTAAATTCCTCGGTCAAGATTCGATCACGACGCTTGAGTGGCTAATGCTTCAGATGGGCGGTGTTGGTCCGATGCTTGGTCAGGTGCATCACTTTCTGCGTTTCAATCAAGGTGTCGCGCCGTATGCGGAAGAGCGATATCGAAGCGAAGGACATCGTTTATATGGTGTATTGGATAGGCGATTGCAGGAAAGCGAATTTCTAGCTGGCGACTACTCGATTGCAGATATGGCGACGTGGCCGTGGATTTCGCGGTGGGAATGGCATGATATCTCTTGGGATAACTACCCTGCCGTGAAGCGTTGGTATATTGAGATATCAGAAAGAGAGCAAGTGCAACGTGGGTATGAGATCCCGATGGCGACAAGCGGAATACCTATACCAGATTAAGTGGTCTAATCTAATCCGATACACGTTGAAACAGTCGCTAGAAAAACGCAGGGCTAAACTACGGAACGTATGCAATTAGAAGTTATCGTGCTTGCCGCGGGTCAAGGCACCCGTATGAAGTCGCGAATTCCAAAGGTACTCCACTCTGTAGGTGGTAAACCGATGTTGGAACGCGTGCTAGCGACGGTTTCTTCGCTTTTACCGGCAAGAGTTCACGTCGTTACAAGCGATGATGACGAAGAAATCCAGTCAAGATTCGAGCAGTTTGATATCGATTGGGTATACCAAGAAGAGCAGTTGGGAACCGGTCACGCAGTCCTTCAGGCACTACCCTTGTTGGAAGCTAATTCGCAGGCACTAGTGGTATACGGTGACTGCCCGTTGGTTAAACCCGATACGCTTAAACGCTGCGTCGCGGAAAACCACGGTGGTATTGCGTTAATCACCGCAGTCGTACCTGACCCATTTGGACTAGGCAGGATCATCCGAGACACGACGGGTCAAGTCGAAGCGATCGTTGAACAGGCGGATATTTCGCCAGAACAGTGCGGCATCGACGAAATCAATACTGGGATTTTGAGTACGTCTGCCGAGTTACTGGGAGAGTATCTTCCGCAACTCAACGACAACAATGCACAAGGTGAGATTTATCTCACCGACCTGATTGCAGAAGCAGTTTCGCATGGTGTTTCAGTTAAAGCGGTCCAAGTCGACGACTATCGGGAGACCCTTGGTGTCAATGACCGCGTGCAATTAGCCAAAGTTGAACGCGTATTTCAACGGTGGCAAGCGGACGCACTTATGAAACAGGGTGTGAGCATTGCGGACCCGAGCCGAGTCGATTGCCGAGGATCCGTGACAACGGGATTAGATTGCATGCTGGACATAAATGTCCTTTTGGAAGGTGATATCGAACTTGGCGACAATGTAAGAATCGGAGCTAATTGCGTGCTGAGAAATGTGCAAATCGCGTCTGATACGGTTATTAATGAGAACTCGGTAATTGAAGATACGACGATAGGTCGTGCTTGCTCGGTTGGACCGTTTGCGCGAATCCGTCCTGGATCAGCGTTGGACGACAATGTGAGTATTGGAAATTTCGTTGAAGTCAAGAATTCGCGTCTAGCGGGCGGCGTTAAAGCCGGTCATTTGGCGTATCTTGGGGATGCGGAAATAGGCGCCGATACCAACATTGGTGCAGGAGCGATCACCTGTAATTTCGATGGAAAGAACAAGCACCGAACCATCATTGGAGACAACGTCTTTATTGGATCCAATAGTTCGCTTATCGCCCCTCTTACCATCGAATCTGGTGCAGCAGTCGCCGCCGGGTCGTCGATTAGCCGAAATGTAAATACGGATGCATTGGTGATCGAACGCGCGGATCAACGCAACATCAAAGGCGGGGGAACCCGGTTCCGAAGGCGATAAGCGGCGATGTGCGGCATTGTCGGCGCTACGACTCAGCGCGAAGTTCTAGCCATTCTCATGGAAGGTTTACGGCGACTCGAATATCGCGGGTATGACTCTGCGGGAGTTGCGGTTCAAGTCTCTGAACGTCGCGCCATTGATCGCGTTCGGCGCATGGGAAAAGTCAGTGATCTTCAAGAAGCACTCGCCGCCCAGCCTGTTTCCGGGCGTACAGGTATAGCCCATACCCGATGGGCGACGCACGGCGAACCCAGTGAGGAGAACGCGCATCCTCATATGTCCAACGATTCGATTTGTGTGGTTCACAACGGCATCATCGAGAACCACGAATCATTGCGTGATGAGCTTGTTGCCGTGGGCTACGAGTTCGAATCCGATACGGATTCCGAGGTCATTGCGCATCTCGTACATCGCTACTACGAGGAGACCCATGATCTAGCATCTGCAATGGTTGCAACGCGAGCTCGTCTTGAGGGCGCTTACGCCATCGCCGTCATTGCCAACGATGCCCCAAACGAAATCGTTGCAGTTCGCGGTGGATGTCCGTTGGTTGTTGGGTTAGGTCTCGGTGAGCACTTTGTCGCGTCGGATGTCGTAGCACTACGTCCAGTCACGGATCGATTCATCTTCTTGCATGAAGGCGACATGGTGCGGATTTCATCGGATTCGCTAACGATTTTTGATGAGCATGACGAACCTGTCGAACGAGAGTCAGAAACCGTTCGTATGCATGCCGATGAGATGGAGAAAGGTGCATACCGACATTTCATGGAGAAGGAGATCCATGAACAACCCCGCGTGATACGAAACACGCTTGAAGGTCGGATTGGAAGTGATCGCATTCTCGAAGACGCGTTCGGAATTCGAGCTCGATCCATGCTGGACGACACTCAAGCTGTGACAATCGTTGGGTGTGGTACGAGTTATTACGCCGCGTGCATTGCGAAGTACTGGATTGAGGACATCGCTCAGATCCCGTGTTATGCGGAGATTGCGTCCGAATTTCGCTACCGAAATCTGGTTGTACCGCCAAACAGCTTGTTCGTGTCATTGTCGCAGTCGGGAGAGACGGCGGACACGATTGCGGCCTTGCGCGTGGCGAAAGAACGCGGCTTCAAGCACACCGTGGTCATCTCTAACGTGCTAAACAGCACGCTGACGCGCGAAAGTGAACTCCCAATCATGATGAATGCGGGCGTAGAAGTGAGTGTCGTATCGACCAAAGCGTTTACCGCAATGTTGGCAGACCTGCTTTTACTTGCGGTGTTGCTAGGACGTCGCGCGGGGTTATCAGGAGAGCGGGAAGCAGAAATCGTTCGAGAACTCCATGGGCTGGATCGAGTTGTCTATCGGACGCTGGGGTTGGACCGCCAATTACGACAACTGGCGGAAGAGTTCATGCATAAGCACCATGCGCTCTTCTTAGGTCGCGGCTCGCAATACCCGATCGCGCGTGAAGGTGCATTGAAGTTAAAGGAAATCTCATATATTCACGCCGAAGGCTATGCGACTGGTGAGTTGAAACACGGCCCATTGGCATTAGTGGATGCTGATATGCCAGTCGTTGCGGTAGCCCCGAGCAATGAACTGCTTGAAAAAGTGAAGTCAAACATTGAGGAAGTCAAAGCGCGCGGAGGGATGCTTTACGTGTTTGCGGACGCCGAGGCGGGATTCCAAACGAGTGACAATATGAAAGTCATCGAGGTACCGAAGGTTGATCCCCTACTGGCGCCAATTGTTTACGTTGTACCTCTGCAACTACTAGCCTATCACGTGGCGGTTCAAAAAGGCACAGATGTCGATCAACCACGCAATCTAGCGAAATCAGTTACGGTGGAATAGGCGTTCGCGCCCTCATACCTTATAGTTTGCTCCGCTCAAACTAACACGTCTTTACGACTAGTTAGTGAGGGTTGTACCTAATTTTGATTGTTTATTGAAGGTTTAGCGAGAAAGACTAAGCAGCATGCCGGCCACCGACACTCACGACGATTCATTGCTTTTGCGCGGTTTAAACGAACGCCAACGGGCCGCAGTAACGGCTGAGCCAGGAAATCAGCTCGTTATCGCCGGTGCTGGTTCGGGCAAGACAAGGGTTCTCGTCCACCGCTTGGCGTACCTGATTCAGCACTACGGCTACAGTCCTTATGAATTAATAGCCGTCACGTTCACGAACAAAGCTGCTCGTGTCATGGCTGGACGTGTTGCCGAATTGCTCGGTATTGAGACGCGAAACCTGTGGATTGGGACGTTCCATGGTCTTGCGAATCGCATGTTGCGCCGGGATCACGACTTAGCGCGCCTCCCCCGAGATTATCAGATTCTGCCATCCGATGATCAGCGGAGAGTCATTCGTGAACTCATGAAAACGCATCACATGGACGCGAAAGAGAATTCGCCAATTGAACTGGCCAATTGGATCAGCCGCGTCAAAGATGAAGGGAAGCGACCGCAACACCTTCAATTAGGCAGAAGCCCAGAGATGCGGCGACGAATCGATTTCTACAGCATCTACGAGACGTTCTGTCAAAAGAACGGGCTGGTTGATTTCGGTGAAATCCTACTCCGCTGCCATGAGATGCTGTTGGAGCACGAGGATCTACTTGGTTACTATCACGATCGCTTTGGCGCGCTGTTGGTAGACGAGTTTCAAGATACCAACGTCATTCAATACAACTGGATCCGATTGCTATCAGGTAAGAACGCCCATGTTATGGTCGTCGGCGACGACGACCAGTCTATTTACGGCTGGCGCGGCGCAGTAGTTCAAAACATCCGCAACTTTTCGGAGGACTTCGCGAATACGAACGTTGTGCGATTAGAACAAAACTATCGATCGACAGCGAACATTTTGAATGCGGCAAACAAGGTCATTGAAAACAACGATGACCGACTAGGCAAGACCCTATGGACGGACGCGGCCGCTGGCGAACCCATACATGTTTTCCCTTGTGACTATGGCGAGGAAGAAGCTAATTACGTGGTCGACCACTTGCAGAACTGGGTACGCGAGGATAGTTCACGTACGTACGAAAACGTGGCCGTTCTGTATCGAAGTCACTTCCAATCGCTTGCGATAGAAATTGCACTACAGGCGGAAGGGATCGCTTACACAATTCGCGGAGGCGCTCGTTTCTACGATCGCGCGGAGGTGCGAGATGCTCTGGCTTACATGCAGTTAGCGAATAACCGTGAAGCAGACGTAGCGTTCAATCGGGTGATGAACGTCCGTCCTCGAGGTATCGGGAACGCATCACAAGACCGGATTCGGGATTTCGCAGATCTACAAGGCTTGAGTCTATGGTCTGCGTCGGTGGAAGGAATCAAACAACGTGCGTTCCCCGATAGATTGGTCTCGAGATTAACCGATTTCCTCGATGAAATCGATAAAGTCACGGCGAACTGTGAGGGCAAGAATCTCCTCGAAATCGCGGAAGTCTGTGTTTACGAATCGGGGTTGATGGATTACCACATGGAATCGGAACGCAACGAGCAACTCCGACAGACGCGACGTGAAAACCTTCAAGAGTTCATCCGAAGCTGCGGCGTTTTTGCGGAGAAATTCCTGCGCGAAGATATGGGAGATGGTGAGAAATCTGTTCATCAGACATTTCTCGATTCCGTAAGCCTTGACGCCGGGGATATTGATGAAGATTTGGGTCCAGCCGTGAGCTTGATGACTTTACACGCGGCTAAAGGACTTGAATTTCCGCTGGTTTTCATCGTAGGCATGACCGAAGGTCGCTTTCCGCACCATTTAAATCTTGACGATCCCGTCCGTCTTTACGAGGAACGTCGGCTCGCATACGTTGGTTTTACACGTGCGATGGAACAACTGCATCTGACGTACGCAAAGCGGGAGCGAGGATTCAGCGATCGAATGGATGCGACCGGAGTCTCCAGGTTCGTTAAGGAGATTCCTTCCGAGTTCCTTCACATTACCCAGCAGCGTCGTATCGTTAGCCGTCGTCGTTTCTCTCGACATCTACGCGAAGTCTGACGTACGACGACAAACTGATCGCCAGTAGTACTCAAAACGGAATGCGACTCCGTGCAACAGAGGTCGTTTCCGAGGGATGTCAGAGCGGTATACGGAGTGGTCACCTCTTGTTGAACGAAGGCGATTTTTGAGCGCGCATGAGAACACCCAAATCGCCATTTGTGTCAATCCGATGGCGGGGAGGGATGTTAGGCGTTTAGCGGCACGCGCGTCAATGGTCACGCACGAAGCGAAAATGGACTGTGTCGCGCGTATCGCTGCAGGCGCAGATGCGATCGGTGTTGACGAGATCTTGATCGTTCGAGAACCATTTCGGATTGCGGAACGCGCGTTGGAGTGGATGTCTCTGAACGCGAATGTGATACTGATCGATTTCGAGCTGACACACGATATGGAGGACACCGAGCGCGCAATTACGGCGTTCTGTAACCATGGAGTCACGCATGTGGTCGCGTTGGGAGGGGACGGCACACACAGAATCATTGCGAAAGCCGCTCCTGACATCTTCCTTGTCCCTTTATCGACCGGTACGAACAACGTCTTCCCGCTAACGGTTGAAGCCACAATCGCAGGCGAAGTGGCTGCGCTCGGGGCGAAAGGGCTTCTCCCGCAAGACCGGTTATGTCGTCGTGCAAAGGTGGCAGAACTTGCGATTGAAACCCGTGTGCGCGATATTGGACTGATCGACGTAGTTCGCATTGAAGACGACTTCGTCGGCAACTTTCGTCCGTTTGATCCGACGAAATTGAGAGAAATGGTGTTGACGCGAGCAGAGCCGGACGCGATTGGTATGTCGCCTATCGGGGGGCGAATTGAACCTGTCAAATCAGATGACGATTGTGGTCTTTACCTTAAGTTCGGGTCGGGGTATCGCCGCCGGGTACCTGTTTCGCCGGGGTACTTTCGAGATGTGGACATTTCGGAAACCTGCAAGATCTCACTTGGTCGGAGTTGCGAATTCGAGTCAGCCGGCCTGATTGCCATCGACGGAGACCGGCTCCATCGAATCGAGGTAGGGGAGCGAGTCAGCGTTTCTGTCGATCGAAAAGGTCCACATGTTTACGATGTGTCTGCTTCGACTCAATTCGCGGCGGAGCATGGACTGTTCTAGCACCGAGTGTTCTAAATCCAGAGCGAACTCGACTTGGCGTCCGGAAATCAGGTTGATAATGACACGCTTTCTTGCGTGCAGCGAAGGTGACTCTATGCTCAGGACACTAATGATTAGCGTCGTTGCGGTAGCGTTACTTGCCGCATGTGCAGAAACCGAACAGACTTCGCCTCAAACAGCGCAAGCGACGGATGTAGTCGAGGCAGAGACATTCGAATGGAAGCTCGTCATGTCGTGGGCGAAGAATTTGCCCGGTCTCGCAACTTCAGCTGAACGTCTCGCGCAAAACATCGCGGAGATGTCCAATAATCGCTTAACCATCAAAGTGTACGGTGCGGGCGAGTACGTGCCCGCCTTTCAAGTATTCGACGCCGTTTCAAGTGGTACCGCGGAGATGGGTCATAGCGCGGCTTATTACTGGCGCGGTAAAGCCCCGATTCTCGCAGTGTTCGGCACCGTTCCCTACGGTATGACCGCGCAAGAGACCAACAGCTGGCTCCACTATGGTGGGGGGTTAGAACTTTGGCGTGAGGCATACGAACCATTCAATCTGATCCCGTTTCCCGCAGGGAATTCGGGGGTCCAAATGGCGGGTTGGTTCAACAAGGAAATCAACAGCTTGGAGGACATACAGGGATTGAAAATGCGTATCCCGGGACTGGGCGGTGACGTATTTCAAAGAGCAGGAGGCGTCGCAGTCCAACTTCCAGGCAATGAGTTGTTTACCTCGCTCCAGACAGGCGTCATCGACGCAACGGAGTGGGTTGGTCCTTATAACGATCTAGCCTTTGGTCTTCATGACATCGCGACTTACTACTACTATCCTGGTTGGCAAGAGCCGAACGCCGTACTCGAGCTGATGATCAACAAGACCGCCTATGAATCGTTACCCGCGGACTTGCAAAAGATCGTTGAGGTTGCAGCTCGGGCTTCGAATCAGGATACGTTGGATGAGTACACCGCGCGCAACATGTCGAGCTTGCGCACCATGATGGCGGAGCACGGCGTGCAATTGCGCAGACTACCGCCAGACGTGTTGTCGGCTTATCGAGAATACGCGCACGAAGTACTTGACGAACTCGCGGGCGAGGACGAGCTAGCTGCGCGTGTTGTCGCCTCGTATAAGGATTTCCAGGCGACGGTGAGCGAGTGGCATGCCATCGCAGAGGAAGCCTATTTTGAAGTCAGGCGAGCAAACGACAGTTCGTAGCAGTTCGCCGTCCAAACTGAACTCAACTTGATCAAACCATGTTCAATCGCGTTTTAATCGCAAATCGAGGCGAAATCGCCATCCGTATCGTGCGTGCGGCGGAGAGTCTGGGAGTTGAAAGCGTTGCGGTTTACCCGAACGCGGACCAAGACTCTCTTCATACTCAATTTGCTACCAAGAGCCAAGTCCTGACTACACAACCGGGGATATCGCCGGTTTCGGAGTATTTGGATTCGGAGCAACTCATTCGTGTCGCAACGGAGACTGGGTGTGATTGCGTCCATCCTGGCTATGGATTCCTGGCGGAACACGCAAGCTTTGCAGAACGCTGTACGGCTGCGGGAATCACCTTTATTGGGCCAACCGCTGAAGTGTTGCGGGTTTTTGGCGACAAGGTTGCGGCAAGGGATTTAGCGGAGAAATTAGGAATCCCTGTCGTACCAGGGAGCGATCGAGCCACAACAAGCGAGGAAGCCGCTGCGACGGTTGCATCAGGTGTCGGTTACCCGGTGATGCTGAAGGCTGCGGCGGGAGGCGGTGGCAGAGGGATGCGGGTTGTTGAGTCCGAAGAAGAGCTGCGGCAAGTGTTCGCAAGATGCAGCGGCGAAGCGGAATCGGCATTCGGTGATGGCTCGATTTTCGTTGAGAAACTGATTAGCAATCCACGTCACATTGAGGTGCAGATCCTTGCCGACAACCATGGCGAGGTTGTTCACTTGTTCGAACGTGATTGTTCCGTTCAGTTGCGCCATCAGAAAGTCATGGAATTCGCGCCCGCGCCGAATCTTGACCCTATGCTGCGTCGCACGATCTTGAATCATGCGACGAAGATCTGCAAAGAGGCGGGTTATGCGAATGCGGGCACGGTTGAGTTCTTAGTGGACGTTGAGAGAGGCGAATGCTTCTTTATTGAATGCAATCCACGCATTCAAGTTGAGCACACGGTAACCGAACAGATCACCGGCATTGATCTCGTTGAAGCTCAATTCCGAATTGCCGCTGGTGAGTCTCTATCTTCACTTGGAATATCAAGTCAGTATTCGATCAAGGCAATAGGCGGATTCAGTATTCAAGCTCGTGTCACCGCGACGACTGCCGGCAAGATCACGGGATATCGAGAGCCGACGGGACCCGGAATCCGTGTCGACAGTTATGGCTATAACGGTTATGACGTCAGTGCCCAGTTCGATCCCTTGTTGGCGAAAGTCGTTGCGACGACAAGCAGGGACTTCGCCGCTACGCTTGCACACACGCAACGAGCACTGAAGGAATTCCAGATAAGCGGTGTGAAAACCAACCTTGAACCGTTGATCGCAATCTGCGATCACGCTCAGGTCAAAGAAGGCGACGCACGGACCACGCTGCTAAGCGTTCAGCCGGAATTAATGAAGGTGGATGGTTCGCGCAATGACGGTGTCATTGGATTCCTCGAGCGGTCGAATAGAGCGCAATCGCCCGTGTCGAAAAGCGATGAGAAAACGGCGCGATCTGATGCCCTAATTCGTTCCCCGTTAGAGGTCGGTGCAGGCGATATCGCGATCACGAGCCCTCTGGAGAGTACGTTGGTCGAGTGGTCAGTTGCTGAAGGGGATTTAGTCAAAGCCGGCGACGCGATCCTTGTGGTCAATGCGATGAAGATGGAAACTGTCATCTCCGCGCCGAAATCAGGTCGTGTCAACACCATCCATTCGTTGAAAACCGGCGATTTGTTGAGTGCCAACGAGATCGTCGCCGCGTTGGCGCCGCTCGATGTCAGCGAATCATCCATTCAAGAAGCTCGTCCTGAGTCTGGTGATTGGCAATCCACTCTTGATCAGGTGGCTACTTTGCAGGCGTTGGCGAAGGAACGTCTCGCGGTAGGCTCGGAAGAACCGGGTGTTGTTAGGCAACGAGATCGCAACAAACTAACCTGCCGAGAACGTATTGAACTCCTGCTTGACGCAGATTCGTTTCACGAAGTCGGCTCAGTAACGGGTTTTGCGTCTTACGATGAAGAAGGCAATATCCTTGCTTTTACTCCAGCGAATCATGTGGGCGGCTGGGGCAGCATTGAACAACGCACAGCGATTGTTTGCGCGGACGACTTTACGTCTCGTGGTGGACATGCGGATGGAGCGATAGGGGCGAAGAGTTCCCACCTAGACCGGCTCTCAATTGAGATGCGCGTACCCTCGGTCCGATTACTCGACGGTTCGTCGGGAGGTGGCAGTGTCGCCGCAATGGTGCCACAGCAAAAACAAGAAGGCGAAAGTTCCGCAAAGGAAAGCTCGGGCGCAATTAAGTCCGGCAGACCTCGCGTCGCGGGTGGTGGTGGCTCGTTCCTACCCGGTCATCTGGGTAGTGCGATGTATACGCAACAGTTAGCGACGGTACCTGTCGTCAACATGCTTCTAGGCAGCGTCGTAGGCATCGGCGCGGCGAAAGCGGTGCTCGGCCACTTCTCGGTGATGGTACGCGATATTGCACAGCTGTTCGTCGCTGGTCCTCCCGTAGTGAAACACGCTATGGGTTATGACATCACGAAAGAGGAACTGGGCGATTGGCGCGTCCACTGTATGAACGGTTCCGTCGACAACTTGGCCGAGAGCGAAGAAGACGCGGCCGCAATGGTGCGTCGATTCCTGTCGTATCTGCCATCAAGCGTTTACGAATCGCCGCCGATAGCGTCCAGTAGCGACCCAGATATGCGTCGGGAAGATGAGTTGTTTTCGATCATACCGCGTAAACGTACGACGACCTTCGACATTCGCCGCGCCATCAATTTGATGTCGGATAAAGAATCTTTCTTCGAAATCGGCGGCTTGTGGGGAACCGACCAGGTAACAGGATTCGCTCGATTTGCTGGCCGCCCTGTCGGAGTAATTGCATCGGATAGCCAGCACGTAAACGGCGGCGCGTTAACCGCGGATGGTTGCCGGAAATTGACTCGGCACTTGGACCTATGTGATCTATTCCATATTCCGGTATTGAATCTTGTCGATAACCCCGGATTCGCAGTTGGCTTAGAGCACGAGATCGCTGGAACGATTCGTGCAGGCGGCGAATGGATGGTTGCGTTTTCACAAGTGAAAATACCAATCTTTACAGTCGTCATGCGGCGGAGTTTTGGTGTGGCTGGTAACAACTACGCAACCCCACGCTCCTCACCCTCAATGCGAGTCGCCTGGCCGGCGGCGGATGCTGGTGGGATTCCGCCTGAAGGTGGCATCGAAGCAGCGTATCGTCGTCAACTCGCTGAAGCAGATGATCCAGAGGCATTGCGTGCCGAACTTAACGCACGCATCGAAAGTGCTCGCGGTCCTCTAGGTCCCCTCTCGAAGTTTCAGATTGAGGAAATGATCGATCCGCGCGATACGCGTCGTTACGTATGTGAATGGGTCCGGCTCGCGTATCGGCTAGTTTCGTTGCCCGATCAGTTGCACTCGCGAGCGCTGCAGTTCCGACCGTAGTTACGTCATAAATATCCCAGTCGCGAATCGTGGCTGGGATCGGAGGAAAGACTTGGATTTCGAAACCTACAAGAGCTATGGCTTGCATGAACCGCCACCACGGGAGGTTAATGGTCGTTCTTCCGACGAAATCGCCAAGTCTGCGGTAGTTCCTGAGGACAGGCAGTACAACCCGTGTGCGGAGGCCTTTCCAGGTAGCGAAGTTCCAGTTGGGGAGTTCACCCGGATTCGTGATTGGGCGGAGTCAAAGGTCTATTCCGGCACGACCCGGACGATCTCGATCTATCAGTCCGTAAGTGTCGCAAATTCGACAAAACCACCGGTATTCGTGTACTTCAACGATGGTGACTTCTACCTGTGGCGGGAAGGCGCAGCGCGGGCGACTCGGGTATTTGATTCGATGACGGCAAACGACGAACTGCCTCCGTTAATTGCGGTATTCGTCAATCCAGGGCAATCGGAGAGCGAACCGGCTCAACGCAGTATTGAATACGACACGGTCTCGGATCGGCATGTGACGTTTATTGATACGGAAATCGTGCCATTGGTCGAATCCATTACGGGCAAAACGCTCGCCAGTGATCCTTCAAAACGGTTGATCTGTGGAATCTCAAGTGGTGGTATTTGCGCATTTACAGCAGCATGGCATTCGCCAACTAGCTTCGGGCGCGTATTGAGCCACTGCGGCTCGTTTGTCAACCTTCGTGGCGGCCACAACTACCCATCGATGATTAGGCGAACACCGCGAAAACCGATTCGAGTGTTCCTACAAAGCGGTCGTCGTGACGCTGACATTGTGCCGGGTAGTTGGCCTATCGCCAACCAAGATATGGCTTCGGCCCTTGACTTCGCGGGATACGACTATCGCTTCGAGTTTGGCGAAGGTGGACACAGCTTGCGGCACGGCGGAGCGATTTTTGCTGATTCTCTTCGCTGGCTATTTCGCATATAGTTCTCGATCCTTCTAGTTTCCAGAACGGACCCTGACAATTTCAGATAAGCTATGCGTAAATCAGATTTATGGAAGTAAGTTAGTCTTCGACGAGTAAACTAGGTCGTGTCTTCAAATGCATATTGATTGTTTGTGCGCAATGCACGCACTAGAGACATTGTCGATTTCGCTCAAAGACTCCCAATGGACGAGACTTTGTATTGAAGTGACATATCGGTAATGAGGGGTAACTTCTGATCCGCGTAACGATTCGACCAGAGGTTCTTCGTTGGGCTTGCGAACGTGCGGGGCAAGATACTGCGTATGTCGCGCAGCGGATACCGCAGTTTCCCGCATGGTTAAATCAATCAAAAAAACCTACGTTTAAACAGCTGGAGAAATTTGCCGGGGTAACTCATACGCCTTTTGGATATTTACTTCTCAGTAACCCTCCGGTTGAAGATCTACCTGTTCCCGATTATCGAACTGTTACAGGAGCGGTCATTGATAGGCCGAGTGTTGATTTATTGGATACCTTGTACACGATGCAACATCGTCAGGCTTGGTTACGTGATTACCTGCTTGAAGTCGATGGAGAACCTCGCACGTTCGTCGGCAGTGCAACGATAGGAGACGATCCAAGTGTATTTGGTCAGGAGATGCGGCGAAGTCTTGGATTAGACGATGAATGGGCTGCTCAACTAGATGCGTGGGAGGATGCTGTTGGGGCGTTGAGACGCGCAATTGAGCAACTTGGCGTGATTGCGATCATAAATGGTGTCGTTGGAAACACTAATAAGCGTAAGCTGAATGTACAGGAATTTAGGGGATTTGCTCTCGCGGACGACATAGCACCATTAATTTTCGTCAACGGTGCTGATGCGAAATCTGCGCAAATGTTCACACTGGCACACGAATTGGCTCATATCTGGCTTGGTGAAGAAGGTTTATCTGGGTTTGAGAACATATTACCGGTAGGTACAGGAGTGGAGGATTGGTGCAATCGTGCCGCGGCAGAACTCCTCGCGCCGACTGAGATTGTCAGGTCTCGATGGTACGAGGTCTGGCGACAAACTAAACCTTTCCACGCACTAGCTCGTACGTTCAAGGTTAGTCCTATTGTTGCAGCCCGACGAGCTCTAGATTTAAATCTTATTGAGCGGTCAAGGTATTTTGAGTTTTATGAGGAAAACCTCCAGCGAAATTCGAGCCGAGGGTCGAGTGGTGGCAATTTCTATAACAACCAGAATTTTCGAGTAGGCGAGATGTTCGCGAAGCACGTTGTACGAGCTGCATTAGAAGGTCGGATTGGGTTTAAGCATGCATATGAACTCACAGGATTGCACGGAGGTACATTTCAAGAATATGCCAACAGACTCGGTATATATCTGCCGTGACCGAAGAATGCAAGTTTATTTTTGACTCGGATGTCTTCATCACGGCGAAAAACCTCTATTACGCCTTTGAAATTTGTCCCGGTTTCTGGCGTAGCATGATCCATTTCCACCGTGAGTCGCGGGTATTCAGCATTGATCGGGTCCGCAATGAATTGCTCATGGGACATGAGGATGAAGATCTCGTCAAATGGGTGAAAGACGATGTTCCACGGGATTTCTTCCTTCCGGTAGACACGCAGTCAGTGGTAGATTCCTAAAGTGAAATCATGATGTGGGTCCAGCGTCATCCAAGGTTTTTCGATGCTGCGAAAGCGAAGTTTGCAACTGGTGTAGACGGTTGGTTAGTCGCGTATGCACGAGTTCACGGTGTCGTTGTTGTTACGAATGAGCAAAGTGCACCTGAATCTCGAAGAGAGGTAAAGCTCCCGGACGTGTGTGACCAGTTTTCTGTACGACGTATCGGGCTCTTCTCAGTGCTGCGGTCACTGGACATTCATCTTGTATGGCCTTAACTTCCTTGACTACATCTCAGTGAAAAGTTCTCGGTAACGGAAGTAATTCCAGAGGTGCAGCTCTCCAACTGAATTCGCGAAGGAAACTGCTCAATCGCGAAGTCGTGCGATTCGATCGACGATTGCTTCTAAATCGATCGATCCATCACGATTGGTTTGAACCGCGATGGTTAGTTGCTCATCTAGGTAGTGTCGCACGTGCGTGCGATAACCCATCCAGAGTCCGCCGTGCTCCACTACATTCCCTGAATGGGTCACGAACAATCCAAATCCGTAGTGCCAATCCGGCGATTCAGGATTCTGCCAACCGGAGTTCTTCATGATTTCGAAGGACGAGGGGCTCACAATTTCGCCGCGTGTGAGCGCACGATAGAACTCCACTAACATGGTGGGAGTCGTGATCAGACCGCCCCCTGTCCACTCTGAAGTAGGATCGGATTTCATGGTGCCATCTTCCCGAAGATTCCGTGCGCCACGAGAGTAACCTGGCGCAACATCAGTTAGGACAGACTCGTTCTGAGGTTGTACATGTCGTAGCTCTTGTGGTTCGAGGATTCGTTCCTGCAGTAGCTCGTAGAAATCTCGATCGGTGGCCGCTTCGATGATCTTTCCTAAGACTAGATAGCCGGAGTCGGAGTATGCAAATCCCTCGCCTACAGGATATAACGGTTTCTTGTTTGCGACCATGTCGATTAGTTCATCCGGCGTGAACTTGATTCCACCACGACGCAGTACGCGCCAAATGGAGAGCACCATATACCGAGTTGTTCCGGGGTAGTCGCTCAATCCAGAACTGTGCGAAAGGAGATGCCGGACTCGGATCTCTTGGCTGTTTGGCAGTTCCGCGAACCAAGGTTCGTTACTTACCCATTTTGATGCGAAGTCGTCGAGAGAGAGGGTTCCATCTTCGACAAGGAGCATGACGAGGGTTGAGACAAAGCTCTTCCCCGTGCTGCCCCCAGGCATGCCAATTTCGTGATCCAATGGGATGTTGTTTTCAACATCAGCGAGACCTGTTGCAGATTGAATGAGTGTCCCATCCTCTAAGAGAACTGCGGCCCGAAGGCCAGGCATTTCATGTTCAATCTGAATTGGTTCGAGAAGCTTTGTGAGCGTATCTTGATTCAAAGCAGCGGCGTCATTTAGACCGAGGATTAGCGCGACAATAAGAATGAAATGGCGGACGAGCGACGTGTCTGCGAAGCTATAGGGAGGGAACTGAAGCAACGGTGTAACAAACCTGCGTAGGAATCATGTGATTTCAAATGTGGTTATACGGATTCTCTGCCGCAATCCCGCCCGAAGTAGCGTGCGAGCAGCAATCGCGATCAACGCCGAGTATTTAAGACGAACGATTTATCCTTCGATTTAATTAGGTACTCGGTTCTAATAGCTAAGCGTAAACCACCCAGTTAGCGGCTTGGCACGAAATTGTTTGAAGCCATGCAGTCAAATCATCGAACGATATTTCTCGGAGTGCTTCTCGGTTCCTTGATTAGTGGCGCAACTAGCATACGAGCGGCTTGTCCGGAGCCTGGTATGGATGCCAACCAAACGATCAGCTCAGCAAAGATCGTACAAGCGATAGAACAGAAGCAACTCCCTGAACTCGAATCAGGACCAACTTACAAAATCTATGACGCAGGCATAAAACGCTACAGTGAGTTAACTGCTCTCGTGCAATCGAGCAAGACGCCGATTTCGTTAGGCGCAGAAATGAGACCGTATATGGATACACAACGATTCTGGTCGTTTGTACGCAACAACGAGCTGAGCATTAACGAAGATTCGCCGCAGGAGATCTATGTCTACAACTGGCAAGGTAAAGCTCAAGGGAAGATGATCTTTGATGTTGGTGTCCCCATCCTTAGCGAGCAGATTTCGACGGCGCTACCAAATTGGCTTGAGGTCAAGAGATATCCCCCCATGAAATTCGCGAGTCTCATCTACGTAGGACCGTTTCCACATCAGAAAGTTAGCGGTTGGGCGCACATCCGTTGGGAAGATCGTGCACGCAAAAAAGGTTGCGTATATGACGAGCGCGTGTATCGTGAGCTATATCACGAATACGACTTTCAGAACAACCAACACATCACCGAAATTCAGATCAGTATTGAGTAACTGATAAGCCGGTCAGAGCGTCAGGCACCGACGGTTGTTCGACTTTTTATCGATGTATTGCTGCCCGTTCTGGTCAGACTAGGCAGATTTGATGCTGAACTATCGTCCTAGGTGCTGCGAATAGAATCGAAAGCGCGTGTTGCATCGACGCGTCGAGAGCACAAGCGTTTATGGGGAAACAGGAGCGAAGGATGAAAGTGACGAGTGGCGTCGGTGGATGGCCGGGAGGCGTTGGTGACCAAGCAAGGGCGGCTGAAGCTGCTGGTTACGACATCATTGGATGTGGAGAGCTGTCGCACGACTCGATAGTCACGATGACCCTTGCGGCGGCAGCAACAGAAAAGATCGGCATTCAGACATCTGTGACGATCGCGTTTCCTCGCAGCCCGTTCGTCCTGGCGATGCAGAGCTGGGATATACAGCAGTTATCCAAGGGGCGTTTCACGATTGGTTTAGGCAGTCAGGTGAAGGGTCATAACGTCCGACGATTTGGCGGAACGTGGTCGCCACCTGGTCCACGAATGCGTGAGTACATCCAAATGATGCGGGCAGTCTGGGACTCGTGGCAAAACGGCACACAACCGGAGTTTCTGGGTAAGCACTACACCTATACGTTAATGACACCGAACTTCAACCCGGGTCCGTTAGATTGTGGTTTACCCAAGATCGGCTTGGCGATGGTCGGACCAGTCATGGCTCGTGTCGCAGGTGAGGTCGCGGACGTGATCATGCCGCATGGCGGCATCATGTCAGACCGATATATGAGAGAAGTGCTGCTACCCGAAGTACGTGCTGGCTTGTTGAAAACCGGCCGATCGTGGGACGACGTTGAAATAAACGCGAGCGGCTACCTGATTATGGGTGAAAATGACAGCGAGATTGAGCAGAGCATTGAAACCATGCGTCGTCCCTTATCGTTCTATGGATCGACTCGAACGTACCACAAGGTTTTGGCGCTTCATGGTCTTGAGGAACTAGGGTTGAAACTTCACGCGCTGTCATTGAACGGAAAATGGGAGGAAATGCGTGAGACGGTACAACCTGAGGATATCTTGAAGTTAGCGCAGACATGCACCTATGAGGGTTATCCCGATTTTCTACGGGAACACCGGGAATACGCATCCACAACCGGCCTATCTATGCCAAGAAGCACACCCGAAGAGCACGAGCGCTATCGCACCATCATGCAAGAGATTCAGTCGGTTGAAAGCAATCGAGTACCTCGGGGACTTGAGCTTTAACAGGATCAGAGCGACGGTAGCCACGTCGCGAGTGCTGGGAACATGACGAGAATCCCAATGAGCAGAAGCTGTAGTACGATAAAGGGCGCGACACCTTTGTAGATGGCAACGGTTTCGACGGTCGGTGGCGTGACACCGCGCAGATAGAACAACGCGAAGCCGAACGGTGGCGTGAGAAACGAGGTTTGCAGGTTAATTGCGATCAGCACACCTAGCCAAATGGGATCGATTCCCATGGCCAGCAGCGCAGGACCAACAATCGGGATGACAATGTAGGTGATTTCGACAAAGTCCAATACGAACCCGAGCAAAAAAATCACCAACATCACGATACCGACGGCAAGCAAAGGCGCGTGTTCGATGTGCGCGAACCAACCTGAAACCAGTTCATCGCCACCATATCCACGAAACACTAGGGAAAACACCGACGCGCCAATCAGGATAAAGAACACCATTGCAGTCGTCGTGAGTGTGGAACGGCAGATTTCCTTCAGTGTTTCAATAGAAAGCGCACGTTGGAGAGCAGCCATTAGAAGTGCACCGCAAGCACCGACCCCGGCCGCTTCTGTAGGTGTCGCATAGCCAGCCAATATCGACCCAAGCACCGCGAAGATGAGCAGTATCGGAGGCGCCAAACTGGTAAGCAATTCGCCAAGGTCGAGTTCTTCATCGCTTCTCTTCGCTGGCGGTGCCGCCGCCGTGTCGATCCGGCTGCGCGCGAAGATGTAGGTTGCGTAAAGTGCTACCAGAGCCAACCCTGGGAGTAGCGACCCAACGAAGAGGTCCTCGACCGATACTGTTTTGGGATTGAAGATCCCCAACGACAGTTGAGCCTGTTGATAGGCGTTTGAGAGGACATCGCCGAGAAGCACGAGTGCAATGGATGGTGGGATGATCTGACCGAGCGTTCCGGTGGCTGCGATCGTTCCCGTCGCGAAACTTGGTTGATAGTTCTGCTTCAACATGACAGGTAACGCAAGCAGACCCAAGGTCACGACGGTCGCGCCAACAATGCCCGTACTTGCCGCCATCAAAGCGCCAACTAACACCACCGCAATAGCCAAGCCACCTGGCGTTCGGGCCATAATGATTGAGAGAGCACGCAACAGCTTGTTGGCGATGTTGGTGCGTTCGAGCGTGACACCCATCAAGATGAATAAAGGCAGCGCGATGAGCACGGTGTTGCTCATGACGCCGAAGATTCGGATAGGCATGAATCCGAGGTCTGCCAGGTTGAACACGCCGGTTAACGCGCCAACGAGTGCGAAGATGAGGGCAACGCCGGCGAGCGTCGGGGCGACAGCGTAGCCGGTGAGGATCATCAGGAATACCACTGCGAACATCAGCAGCGGCAGCCACTCAATCAATTGCTTGACGAGGCTCGATTAACAACCGTGCGATTTCGCACAAAGACTGCAAGATAAGCAAGATCGCAGACAGTGGAAGGAGCGACTTGAGTAGGTAAATGCCTGGAATACCGCCGACCTCGGGTGAACTCTCCAGGACACGCCACGACGAGAGTACGTAATCCCAGCTATATACGATCAGGAGAACGGCAAACGGGATTAGAAAGAACGCGTGACCACAAAGATTGATTAACCGTTTGATGTTAGGTTGCAACCGCGTGTAAACGATGTCAACACGAACGTGACTACCAGTCTGCAGGGCGTACGCCAAACCAAGCATGATGAGCGCACCGTGCATGTAGAGGACAGATTCCTGTAGTGCGATCGAACCTATATCGAACGCATACCTTAGGACTACGATGAGCAAAGTGAGTAGCGCCATGAATAGAGCGAGAACTGCGACAGATTTACCGAGTAATTCATTGACTCGCTCAAAGAAGCGAACGACGCTCAAGATCAAGGCGCCAATCCCATTGCTGTACCTATCAGGAGAACGGTGCCTACCCAAATATTGCTCTTGAACGCGACAAACCACCCCTTCCGATTGTCAGGTTTCCGCAATTCGGCAAATTGGTAGCCAAACAGACCGGCAATGATCAACATGCTGATGTAGAAGCTCATGCTGAGTTCCAGAACGACTCCCATCACGAGCCAGAGCGCGAGCGTTATCAAGATTAGAACCCCGACAAAAGAAATAACTTGACTTCCGGTCAGAATCGCAGTTGACCCGATGTTAAGTTTGATGTCGTCGTCACGATCGACCATGGCGTAAATCGTGTCATATACCACAATCCAGCAGAAGTTCGACACAAATAGGAGGTAAATAGCTGGCTGGAAGGTCCACGAATCGAGTGCTGCCGTAGATGCCATAGGTATCCCCCAAGAGAACGCCAGGCCGAGAACGAGCTGAGGCAACATCGTGACTCGTTTCATGAACGGATAGAGGACTGCGATTACAAATCCGGCGACGGCAAGTAGCTGCGTTTTTACATTGAGCTGGAGCACGACGGCGAGCGCGAGAGCCGCAAGTGCTGCGAAGACGATCAATGCCGTCAAAACGGAGAGACGACCGTCGGCGAGCGGGCGCTTGAAAGTTCGTTTCACGTGCGCGTCGAAGTTCCGGTCCGCGATGTCGTTTATGACACAACCCGCTGAACGCATCAGAACCGTACCCAACACGAAGAGCAGAAGTAGGTCGTACCGGGGAATCCCTTCACTGACAATCCATAGCGCGGTGATCGTCGGCCACATGAGTAACAGTGAGCCGACCGGGAGATCGAGTCGGGTCAGTTGCAGAATCGCAACTAGCTTATCGATCAAGATAGACTCGAACGCTCAATAAGATAATCCACTTCGTTTTTATCTTGACCTACCTCCATGCGCAAATGGCAGTGCATTGTTTGCGGCTACATCTACGATGAAGCGGAAGGCTGTGAAGAGGAAGATGTCCCGCCGGGAACTCTCTGGGAAGATGTGTCAGAAGATTTTATGTGCCCAGAGTGCGGCGTTGGTAAGGAAGACTTTGAGATGATCGAGATCGGTTAAGCAGCTTACGTTGCTGCGTACCCTTGGCCCTCTGGCGTCCATGTCGCAATGATCTTGTCTGCCATCGAGGGGTCTTCAATCAGTAACCGATCGGCGACTTCTCTCAATTCCTCGTAGCGCTCAACGAAAGACGAGAGATTAGCAATTCGGAATGGATCGACACCCGACTGTCGTTTGCCGAACATTTGACCCATACCGCGCGTCTTAAGATCGACTTCAGCGAGCTCAAACCCGTCAGTCGACCGTCGCATAGCCTCGAGTCGCTCTCTTGAGGTCCCACCAAGGGGCGATTGATAGAGCAATAGGCAGAAACTTGGTTCGCTGCCGCGTCCTACCCGACCACGGAGCTGATGTAGCTGAGCTAGTCCCAGACGTTCTGCGTTCTCGATCACGATAACGGTTGCATTCGCAACGTCGATGCCGACTTCAATCACCGTTGTTGCGACCAACAGACGCAATTCGCCGTCTCTAAAGGCCGTCATGACATTGTTCTTTTCGTCGACCTTCATTCGACCGTTGACATGACCCACCCCAATGTTGGTGAACCGTTCCTTGAGCTCTTCATAAGTTGTCGTGCTAGCGGAGAGTTTGGTTTCTTCGTTCTCGTCTATCGCGACACAGACCCAGTAAACCTGCTGGCCGTTCCGTAGTTGTTGTTCGACCGCGGCGACAACGTCTTCGCGACGCTCATCAGCATGGATCGTGGTCTTGATAGGCATTCTTCCGGGAGGTAGTTCGTCGATCGTCGAGACCGCGAGATCTCCGAACATAGTGAGTGCGAGTGTCCTTGGTATCGGCGTCGCGGTCAGTACGAGTTGGTGCGCGTTTTCGCCTTTGCCGGTCATTTGCATGCGTTGATGCACGCCAAATCGATGTTGCTCATCAATGATCGACAGGCTCAATCGTTTGAAGATCGTTTTCTCTTGAAAAAGAGCGTGGGTTCCGACCACGATCTGGGTACGACCGCTCGTGATTGCGTCCTGTTGACTTCGTCGCTGTCGTGACGGCATGCGACTTGTAAGTAGACCGACTTCGATTCCGAGGGGAGTTAGCCACTCGGAAAATACGTGGAAGTGTTGTTCGGCGAGCAGTTCTGTCGGCGCCATGATGGCGGTTTGCGCATCGTTTTCGGCTGCACGAATAGCGGCGAGCGCAGCGACGATGGTCTTACCGGAGCCGACGTCTCCCTGAATAAGACGGCGCATTGTTGTTGACTTCGAGAGATCGCTGAGGACTTCACCTGCGACACGCTGTTGGGCGGATGTCAGCGCGAAGCCAAGTTTGTCAAGTAGCTGTTCTTCTAATCCTTCGACAGAGGGTAACGGGTCGGTTTCGCGATCCTCGTGTTGACGTTGACGCGTTTGGACGAGCGTAAAAGCGAGCATTTCGTCAAACACCACACGTCTGAAAGCCGCTTGAGTTGAGTCTGGATAAGTGCCTGGATTTGGTTGATGAGTCTCACGCACAGCTTCTTCTAGTGTTAGTTCGTCGTATTTGAACTTCGGGAAAAAGGCGGTTTCATGAAGTGATTGAACTATCCACGCACCAAGTCGAGCGCTCGTGATGTTCGCAGTTGCTGGATAGACTGGTCGAAATTCAGCGGTTGGTTCACCAGGATCGTCGTGAAACACTCGGTACTGAGGGTGAATGAATGTCTTGCCGTATGCGGGTTTTCCGTATACGTACAACCACGATCCAACTCGGAATTGGTTTCGTTGATAGGATCCGAAATGCAACAGTCGTAAGGTGCCACGTCCGGTCTCATCCTCAAAGAACACCTGCATTCCGCGTTGATTCTTATGCGCCTCCGCGACCTCAACGATGGTACCTTGCACTACACATTCTTCGTCCGCAACATCGCGCAAGTTGGTTCGCTGCGTGCGGTCCTGATAGTCACGTGGCATATGGAGGAGGAGGTCAGTGACCGTCCTGATGTTAAGTTGGCTGAGACGCTCGGCGGCCTGCGGTCCAACGCCGACGATCGATGTGACTAGATTGGACGGCACTGAGTCGCTCTACTTAGCGACGGCGATGGCCTCGACTTCAATCGTCGCGTTGCGAGGTAATGCCGCGACTTGGACCGTAGAACGGGCGGGGTAAGGCGGTGACAACATTTCGCTCATGACCACATTAACGCTATTAAATCGTTCTAGATCGGTAATAAACACTGTGAGTTTGACGATGTTGTTGAGGTCCGCGCCACCTGCTTTGAGTACAGCCTCGATGTTCTTGAAAATTTGCCTTACTTCGGTTTCGGTGTTAGCGGCATTGAGTTCCATCGTATCGGGATTGAGAGCAATTTGCCCAGAGAGATATAGCGTGTCACCGACGCGAACCATGTGCGAATAAGGTCCGATCGGCTCTGGCGCGTGCTTCGAGTCGATTGCGTAGGACTGCATGAATTACTCCTCTGTCTCGGCGCGGTCGCCGACGCGTTGTACTTTAGCAACAAAGTGTGAACGTCGTAAATTACTTGAAACGCGTTTCAGATGATCGGAGTTGCGAATTTTGATCTCGACACGAACGGCGTTGGTGATCCCCTGTGCTGGAAGCGTGACCAAGCTTAATAGACTCGCATCGGTGAGTCGTAACGCGCTTGCGAGTTTATAGATCGAGTCTTTTTCGCCTGTCACCCAGATCATCAGACCGGTCGTGAATTCTTCATTGTTGGTATCGCCCCACGTTAGCGGCACGGCGTCGGCTTTCTTATCGGCCTTTGCAGTCGCGCACGCGCGACGATGCACGACAAAGCCCTTCTGCCTGGTCCCATGACCGACGATTTGGTCGCCTGGAACCGGACCACAACAATTGGCGAAGGTCGCATTGAGCTTCTGGTCAACAATCTCGACGGTTGAGAGACCATCTTCGAGATAGATACTCGGAGTCTCACCCTTGACGGATGAGAGCAGTTTCATCGCAACAAGCCTTGGTTGCAATTGACCGCGACCGATGGCGAGCAGCAGTTCGTTGCGTTGCTTAACGTTTAGATCTTTGTAGACCTTTCGATGGCTTCGAAAATCGAGGTCTTTCAAGGTAACTCCCGCCTGCGCCAACGCAGCGTCAAGCAAGCGCTGCCCAGTTTTTAGAGCGAGTGAATGACTGCTGCGATCGAGTTGGCGCTTAATTGCGTTTCTTGCCCTCGGCGTTATCGCATAGTCGAGCCATGCGGGGCTTGGCACTGAGCTTTTCTCGGTTTGAAGATCGATCGTTTGACCGGTCTCCAGTAGCGTGGAGAGAGGAGTCGGTTGATTGTCGACGTAACTGCCAGTGCATTGGGCACCCAATGTGGTACTGATCGCGTAGGCGAAGTCGATGACGGTCGCACCTATGGGTAGGTGGATTACATCGCCATCGGGTGTGTACACCAAGATGCGATCACGAACCAAATCGTGCTTGAATTTAGCGAGAAAGTCGATCGCATTGTCTGCATGGTCCTGGATGTCCTCAATCGTATCGGCGAACGACTTCATCAGGGCTTCATTCAGACCGTCAACACTTGCGTCCATCGCGTTGGGGTGGATCGTCGTGATACCGCGCTTGGCGAATTCTTCCATCTGAAGCGTGCGAATCTGAATCTTGGTTAATTTGCCGCGAGGGCCGATAACCTGTGAATGGAGAGACTGATACCCATTGTGTTTTCGTGCGGCGATATAGTCGTGAAACCCACGCGTGTTCGGTTTGAAGACTTGATGTACCGCACCGAGCGCACGATAGCAATCTTCCGTACTGTGTGTTAACACGCGGAAATTCAGAAATGTCATCGCCTCATCAAACGTCATCGGCCCATGCTTCATTTTGCGATAGATCGCATAAAGATGGGGTGAGTGGTATTTGATCGACGCATCCAAGCCAATCTCATTGAAGTGTGCTTGAATACGGCTATGTACGATGCGGATGTTGTCTTCGTTCGCCTTTTCAAACCGTTCTACCGCATAGGTAATGTGATCCGAACGGAACGAATGCTTGGCTGCGAAAGCGAGATCTTCAAGTTCGTTCTTGATCAGATAGATGCCGAGTCGCTGCGCGATGGGGGCGTAAATCTCGAGTGTTTCAGTGGCGATCGCAAGCCGCTTGTTTTTGTCGATAACCCCGAGCGTGCGCATGTTGTGGAGGCGGTCTGCTAGTTTGACAACGATTACTCGAGGATCCTTAACAGTCGCGAGCGCGATGTTCTGAATATTTGTGGCGTGGAACTCTTGAGTGGACGAAAACTCCGCCAATTTGGTCACGCCATCCACGATATTCGCGACCGCTATTCCAAACCGGGTCTCCAGTGTTTCTTTTGAGACGTTACAGTCCTCGATGACATCGTGGAGGACTCCGGCCATGACGGTTTCATGTTCGGCTTCCAGTTCGGCGAGGATTCCCGCTACTGCGAGCGGATGGGTTATGTAAGAGTGACCTGTCTTGCGCGTTTGCCCTTCATGTGCGCGGTCCGCATACTTGCATGCTTCGCGAACTTCGGCAATTTGCTGCGGCGTCAGATACCGCAGTTTAGAGATTAGGTCCGAGAGCTCGAATGGTGCTGCTTGAGTATCCGAACGAGCCTGTTCGGCGAGAACACCGACAAAGTAGGAGCTACTCGTCGGTCGATTCGTTGCCATCCGGAGAATCTACATCGGCCTCGTCGACTGAGTCACTCTCAGCAAGATCGTCCAAAATGCCGCCGACTTTCATCCCAGAAGCTATCTCCCGCAACGCGATCACCGTCGGCTTGTCGTTCTCGGGGTCTACTTGTGGCCTAGCGTTATAAAGATAGAATTGATGGGCGCGTTCGGCTGCCAGTGTAACCAGTTGAAACCGGTTTTCTACGTGTTCAAGGCAGTCTTCGACAGTAATCCGTGCCATGTTGGCCTGGGCGCGAAAAGGGCTCGGAATTTTAACGATTTCCTGCGACCGTTGAGACGTCGATTTTCGTGTAACTTGGGATAGTTACGTTCTTTTTGAACCACACACGATATTCGCGGACTCAATCCGCAACAGATTTGGAGTCGCCTTGTTCATGAAAAGGTCATTTGCCTGTCTTCTGACGATCCTAGGATGGAGCGTGTTTGCCGTTGACTTGGAACAGGCCTATTTAGATGCGTTAGCGAACGATCCGGTTCTCGCTGGTGCGATCGCTAACAACAAGATTTCAGGTGAAAATCTTTGGTCTGGAGTAAGCGTTCTGCTGCCTTCGGTAAGTGCGAGCCTAAACCGAGGCGAGAGCGACTTCCAACGAGAGCGGGGAACTGGCGATGCTGAGGGACCAGTGTTCATTCAGGAAGGTAAATCCCAGAACGCCAGCTGGAACGTCAATATCAATCAGGCGATTTTCAACGCGCAAGCTATATTCCAATTCCTAGCACTTCGAAATCAGATCAAGGCGGCGGATTGGGATCTGATTGCGACGGAACAGGCTTTGGTGTTACGCGTCGCACAGGCGTATCTAGATGTATTGCAAGCACAGGATAGCCTGGAATCAAGCGTAGCAGCAGAAGAAGCCGTTCAGCGGCAGCTGGAACAAGTGCAACAACGCTTCGATGTGGGGTTGGTCGCAATCACCGACGTGTTAGACGCTACCGCGAGCTACGATCTGTCCGTCGTAGATACGTTGTCAGCTCGAAGCAACCACGGTATCTTCTTTGAGTCGTTGCGCACGGTCACAGGTGTGGATTACAGCGAATTAGGGAAGTTGCAGGATGATCTCCCGATCGAGAGCCCAGAACCGGCCGATGAAGAGGAGTGGGTGCGAGCGGCCATGACAGGTAACCCTCAAATCCAATCAGCGAAGGCGCTGTGGGACGCAGCAAAGGATGCGAGGAAGTCATCACTTAGTTATCTCCTACCGACCGTTCGACTATCAGCTTCACAAAGTTATAGAGAGGACCCGTTGTCGGTCTTCACTGATCAGTCAACAACCACAAGTGTGAGCGTCAGTGCGAGCATGCCATTGTTTAATGGTGGTCGCAATATTTCACAAGCGCGTACCTCAGCCTGGCAGCAGGAGCGTGCAAAACAACAGTACATTCAGTCTCAGCTCACGGTTGCACGTGATACGCGAAATCTCTTCCGTTTGGTACAACGAGATGTGGACCGGGTCAGTGCCCGTTACAAGTCGATTCAATCGGGCCAAGCGGCTTTAGAAGCGACCCAAACCGGATACGAGGTGGGTACCCGTAATATCGTGGAAGTACTGCAGGCTCAACAACGTTTGTATTCAAATGTCCTAGCGTATGCGACGTCTCGCTACACCTATGTGTTGAACGGATTGCGATTGAAGCAAACGGTCGGATCTTTATCAGCAGAGGATCTCCAGCAGCTCAACCAATTCATCGATCCGGCTGACGCGGTCACGAAGATCACGAGTGCAAGCGGGAGACCGTCTAACTAGTAGCGTTCAGCCAGTCACGCACTAATTTGAACTGACGTTGTGCGGCACCGCGATTCTCATTAACGACTTGCCGAGCGGCGTCGCCTTGGTGTTGACGCCGTTCTGCGTCGTTAAGTAAACCAACTAACTTTGTTGCTAGTTCGTCGGGAGTTCGCACGGTTGTCAAGCAACCCGAATCCCTAAACCGCGTACAGACTTCCTCAAAGTTCATGCGATCAGGACCCATGAGCATAGGCACACCTAATATCGCAGGTTCAACCGGATTGTGTCCTCCTGTGCCTTGTAGACTGCCACCGATAAATGCAACGTCTGCCATACCATACATCTCAAGCAGTACTCCCATTTGATCGACCACCAAGACGTCGACAGACTGAACTGGATCGGAGAGCTTTAGCGAGGTTAACGACCGAGCAGCCGCCAACGATTGGACATCTTCTGCTCGGTGTGGGTGACGTGGTGCGATGACCAGTAAGAGGTCGGGGTAATTCGTCCGTGCGTTGAGATGGGCGTCTAGTACGACTTCATCCTCACCGGGATGGGTACTTGCTGCAAGCCAACAAGGTCGCTCACCGCGCCATTTCTCTCGCCGCATGGAGATGGCGTGTTCCGTTTCTTCAGAAACTGTGAGATCGAACTTAATGTTGCCAGTGACATGAATGCGTTCGCTTGGAACGCCTAGATTGCGAAACCGCTCTGCCGTGTCTTCGTATTGCGAGATGATCATTGTGACACTGGCCAGCATGCGCTTAGTCAAGGAATTGATGAAGCTGTAACGCTGAGCGGATCGAGCACTCAAGCGCGCATTAAGTAAACACACGTCGATACCTTCTCGACGGGCAATGCTGAGCAGATTTGGCCATAGTTCTGTTTCAACAAGGATTAACGCCCTTGGATGAGCTTGCTTGAGAAATCGTTGGACGCAACGCTTCCCGTCATACGGCATGTAGCAATGATCGACTCGGTTTCCGAATCGTCGGGAGACTTCAGCAGACCCAGAAGGCGTGGTCGTAGTAATCAAGATTCGCGGAGTATTTGAACTCTCGAGTAGCTGATTTACGAGCAGTTCCACAGCAATAACTTCACCAGCGGAAACTGCATGTAGCCATATCGAGTTTTCCTGAACATGCGAGGGTACGAACCCAAATCGCTCCCTAATTCGTTCGCGGTAGTCCGGCTCGCGCCAAGATCTTCGCCACAGATTCAACGTCGCTGCGAACGGAAGCAATGAGGAGATCACGCGGTAAAGGGCATAGACCATAGTCAAAAAGAATCGATTTGCGGGAGCTTGAAAACTAGAAATGTGACCTTATCTAGAAGGTATGAAGTGGTTAAACCCACTAGCACATCAACAAAAAGGAAAGAGAGTATGTCTATCGTACAACTAAACCCTTGGGCGCCGCTTGACGGACTTCCTGAGCAGATGAACAACTGGTTAAACGACTCGTTTTGGGGCAAGCAGACTAACGCGCGCTGGCGACCGGCCCTTGACATCAAGGAACTCGCAGAGAGCTACGTGATTCACATGGATGTTCCAGGCGTGACAAACGAAGACATCGAAGTAACACTCGATGACGGCTATCTAAGGATCTCTGGTTCTAGGAACCTAGAACGATCCTCGGATGACGAGGACGGCGCGTATCGAAGTTTCGAGAGGGTCTCTGGATCGTTTCAACGTGTTGTTCGACTACCCTCTCATTCGACCAGTGAAGATGTTAGTGCTGTCGTTAAGGACGGGGTTCTGACTATCACGATCAAGAAAGCCGAAGAGGTTCTCCCGAAACGAATCGAGGTCAAGGCTTAAAGCCAACTTCTCATGGGCGCTTTGTCTCTAGGAACAAATTAAGCGCCTAACGATGACCTCAATCGCCGGTGCGCTGCAGTTTTCCAATGCGGCGCACCGGTTGCTAATTGATGCGCATCATCGAGATTTCTAACAGAGCTAATTGAAGCGTAGGTGTTTCATCTTACTACGTCCGATACGCTACACTACTGACTGATGAGTCATACGTCAGTCGTCCTTGCATAACGACCAATTACATCGATTTCACTTCGTGAGAGCTCCCGTAAGGGGGATGTGGGTTCGTTTAAATGACGTTTGGTCTGACGCGATCCACGATCGACAATATCCTGACGCTGCGAAACGTCTACTAGGGGAAATGTTGGCGACGACTGCACTGATCGCCAACAACATTAAGCACGACGGCGGAGTAACTCTCCACGCTGTCGGAGACGGACCCATCAAAACAGCGTTTGCCGAATGTCAAGGCCAGCAAGCACTTCGAGGAATCATTCGGTTAAACGAAGACGAACCGCAGTCGATCCGCAACGATATGAATTTCAAGCAATTAATTGGTACGAGTCGAATGGCGCTGACCATGCAGTTCAAAACAGGCGAGTCGTATCAAGGCTTGGTCAGCACTGAACATGAGATGCTCGAACAGACCATAGAGCACTACTTCGAGAATAGCGAGCAACTCAATACAACCTTTGCTCTCAACGCAGAGAAAGAAACCGTGACCGGGTGTTTTCTACAACGCTTACCGAGTACAGATCTCGCATCCGACATGACTTTGGTGCACGATGAAGCCGAATGGTTAAGACTCGTTAGTCTGTTCCGAACAATCCATCCAGGAGAGCTTGGGTCAAAGGGCGTTGAGGGCGTGCTTCGTGATCTGTTTCCTAATGACTCAATCCAACTAGATAAGCCCAAAACACTTCGTTTCGAGTGTTCGTGTGATCGTGATCGTTGTTCAAAGGCGCTGCAGACAATTTCGTCCAACGAGCTTCGCGAATGGGCAGCCGAAGACGGCGGTATTCAAGTAACGTGTGAATTCTGTGGTTCTCGTTACGGTTTTCTGGAAGATGAAATCCGTACAGAATTCAACCCATAACGGCAAAACCGCTCAACAATATGTGGTTTAGTCTGCGCTTACGAATTCAATGAGTGCGTCGAGCACCTCGTTTGGGTATTCAGACAGCATTGAGTGACCGGCACCTGGTAGTGTGACAACCGAAGCGTCCGTGAGATTGTCCGCAATCCTCTTGCCCGCTCGGTAAGGGGTCATTTGATCTGACGCACCGAGAATGAGCAAGGTTGGACATTGAACCTGCGCCGGATCCAAACTCGCATCATTACATGCTACCAAGTCAGCGTAGAAGACATCATCGTTTGATCGATTCATCAAACGTCGACCATGTCCTAGCATCCATATGCCCGGATTTGAATTGGAACCAAGTTTGCCTCGAGTTGAATGACTCCAAGCGTTCGCCATCTCAAATGAAGCATCCTCGTTTTGTTTCGCTGCATCTAGCAACTGATTAGTAACCGACATGGGCATAGACGTGCCAAGAAGCGCGAGTTTCTTGCACTGATCCGAGTTTTTAGCCGCCCAGTTCCAAGCGACAAGTGAGCCCATACTGTGTCCGACGAGGATGAGTTTTTCGCTCCCGACCGTACCCAGCAGTGCAGTCAGCCAATCTGCCATTGCTTCAACACTCTTGAGCGCGGGACCGGTAGAACGTCCATGACCTGGCAGGTCGACTGCGACCACGTTGAAGTCGTGGCGTGCGAAATACCTCGCCGGCAAAGTCCAGACTGTGTGATCCATAGCTGCGCCATGAATAAACACGATGGTCGGCAAGTTCTTATGATGCGTTGCGGACCCTGTGCCGAAAAATGCATGCTCACCGGCAATGTTCTGATACATCGGAAGCTAAGCGCGCTGTGAGCGACGTAGCGCTGAATTCAAATCGGCGATTAAATCCGCTGGTTCTTCTAGACCGATGGATAGGCGCACGAGTCCTTCGTGTATACCAGCATTGGCTAGATCTTCCGAACTCATACGATGGTGGGTGGTGGAAGCGGGGTGGATGATTAGAGTCTTGGCGTCGCCGATATTGGCGAGATGCGAGATCAGTGAGAGTGATTCGATTAATTTCCGTCCAGCGGCACGTCCGCCATGGATGACCACGCCAAGCACAGCCCCAGCCCCGTTTGGTAGCAGTTTTCGCGCTAGTGCATGATCAGGATGCGAGGGAAACTCTGGATGTATGACGTCTTCGACTGCTGGATGTTGGCTTAGAAATTCAACGATCGCGCGCGTGTTTTGAACGTGTCGAGCCATGCGTAGTGAAAGCGTTTCTACGCCTTGTAACGCATAGAAAGCCGTGGTCGGCGCCATGCAGGCGCCAAAGTCGCGCATGCCTTCTTTGCGCGCACGCATCAGGAAAGCAAGAGGTCCAAACTCTTCGGCAAAGACTAAGCCGTGAAAGCCGTCGTAGGGTTGGGTGAGGGTCGGGAATCGATCGAACGACTCCCAATCGAACGTGCCGCCGTCGACCAATAAGCCCCCTATGATCGTGCCATGGCCTGACAGGAACTTCGTTGCTGAATGCACGATCAAATCAGCACCGTGATCGAAAGGTTTGCACAAGTAAGGAGTCGCGAAAGTTGAATCGACGAGTAGAGGTAGACCCGAATCGTGCGCTATTGTTGCGATTGCGGGAATGTCTAGCACCTCCAAGCCGGGATTTCCAAGTATCTCGCCGAAGAGTAATTTCGTATTCGACTGAATCGCTTCGTTAAAGGCGTCGGGTGAGCGTGGATCGACGAATGTCGTCGTGATCCCAAACCGAGGCAACGTATAGTCAAGTAAGTTGTGTGTGCCGCCGTAGAGCGAGCGGGAGGCGACGACATGATCACCTGCCGAACATAAGGTTGAAATTGCTAAGTGCGTCGCCGCCTGACCGCTTGAAGTCGCGATAGCGCCGACGCCACCTTCTAACGCAGCGATGCGTTCCTCGAGCACCGCATTCGTCGGATTGGATAGCCTTGAATAGACGTGACCTGCGCGCTCAATGTTGAACAGTCCCGCGGCAAAATCCGTATCAGGAAATACGAACGATGCGGATTGGTATATAGGGGTCGCTCTCGCCCCCGTTTGCGGATCGGGTTGTTGGCCCGCATGAAGCGCTAACGTGTCGAAACCCGTGCGCGGTATGTTGTACGGGTTATCGTCAGACATGTCGGCGAATTACTCAGGAGGTGGCGACGCTACGATGGTACACGTACGCCGCCGGCTGTATTAAGACTTACAGTCCATCGGGTCCGCAATCATTCTTCAGATAGTCGATCAAATCTGTATAGAACAACTTTAGGTGAGACTTCTCCATCGTATTGCTGAAGTGATCGATGCCCTTGATTTCAAGATACTTGTGCTCGATGCCTAAGTCTTCTAGTTTCTTGATGAGCTTACGGCTATGGTCAACTGGTACACGTTGGTCATTGTCGCCGTGAATGATGAACAGCGGAACGTTCACCTTTGCGACTTCTCGAAACGGTGAGAATGCGCCGGTCCAAGTATTCAATTGCTCAGTTTTACCGACACCATCTATTCTGTAGCGGTAATAGTTCACTTGCATGATTGGGTCAGAAACGGCGGCGCCTGCGACAGCACATTGGTAGATTTGCGGTGTTCGCATTGAAGCGGTCAGGGCGGCGTAACCACCGTAGGACCAGCCGAACATGGCCATTCGATCAGCGTCGACGAGACCTTGTTCGATCAAGTAAAGAGCGCCGTCATCCTTGTCGTCTTGCATGGCATAGCCAGCTTCGCTCTTTTCGATGAACGCGGTTTTGTAGAAGTCCAACCCATAGTTGTGAGAACCACGGTACTGCGGCTGAAGAACCATGAAACCATTGTTCGCGAGCAATTGCGCCCATGGGTCAAACCCAATCCCTTCCGTGACAAAGGGACCACCGTGCGGCATCACTACCAGCGGGTATGGTGGTTCGCCATGTGCTGGTGTGGTCAAGTAGCCCGGAATCGTCAGCCCATCGCGAGCGGGGTATTCGATATACGTCGTTTCGGAAAGGTCGTCGCTTGTTACCTCAGGTAACAAAGTACCAAGGTAACTGAATCTACCGTTACGAAATAGGTAATAGCTTGGTGCGGCCTTGGGTCCACTATTTCGTACTACCATGGTTTGCCCATCGCGACTGACGCTTACGACCCGCGTCGTAAATGAGTCGTCAATCAAACTAGCGAATTGAGCATGAATGGCGCCCTCCATCTCATGCTCCGGGAAAAACTCGTACGACACACGGTCTTTAAGTGTTACGACTCCAGCGACCTCTCCATAGTGTGCAAGTCGGTTCGAATGATTGATCGTGCCAAGTACATCAATGTCTTTGCGACCATACACGAGTTCACTGAATTTACGATTCTTCTTGTCGTATGACCAGAGCGCCTGTTTGTCTTGGCCGTTGTGCGCGATCACATATTCGTGGTGTGGTTTATTGTGATCGGTGCCGACAGGTACGAAGGACTCGAAGTCGTCGATGTGCGACCGTCCAAATTCGACCCAGGTTGAATCACTAGGGTCTGGTCGATATTGGTACACAGATTCAAGGGAACCCAAATCAAAACCTGCAGCCATCTGGGGATTGCCGTCAATATCAAAACGGACATTCTGTAGCATGAACTTAGCACGCAGAAGCAGCTTCTTGCGCATCGTGGATAGATCGAATTCGTAGTAACTGTGCCAAACTGAGTTTCCACCGATCGTCCGTCGACCACCACGACTAAAGCCCGTATCTTCAGATACGATGAGTTTTGTTGGGTGTTTCGGCAAGGGATGTTCGATGCCTGGGTTCTCTATCGGTAAGGCGATAAACTCTCCCTTCGCTAGGTCCACGACCTGATTTCTGCCTTTGTAGACGCCTTGATTAAATCCGTCAATCTGAGCTCGGACTTGCTGACGTAATCCCATGATGAAGTGACTGTCACTTAACCAGGTGAAAGCACCGATCCGCATCGTCGTCGAGTCGATTTCACCATGTTTCTTAAGGTTGCCTTCCTCATCGAATTTATATAACCAGATTACTCGGTGGCCTTCACGTTCCTTGTCGTCGCGCAGCACCCCAAGATAAGTGCCATCATGGGATAGGCTCGCTGATACGACATCGGTTTCAAGCCACGCGTCAATCGGAAGAGGTTCTTTGGCGTACAGGGTCGAAACAGCGCAAAAGGCGACGACCGTGAGCGAGGTACGTATTACGTTTAACATGATGTTCTTCACATAAAAATCGTCGCGCCGACGAACGGCGCGACGACTAAAACTACAGCGGTCTAGCTACCGCCAAACCGGAAACCAGCACTCAGGAAGAAGGTCCTTCCAAGTAGGTCATAGCCAACGCCTAAAGGTCGATTGCTACGCGAGAATACCTCTGTGCCGTCGACCAACGGAGGCTCTTGGTCTGTCACGTTTTGGACGCTGAACACGACTTCCCAGTTGTACTTTTCATACCTCACACCCACCGTGTGATTCAGGTAAGAGCCCGCATACCCGATGTCCCGGCACAACACATCATCCGGCGGACCAGCACACGTGTCTGAGTTTCCGAGAATGCCGTCGTCGAATTCATCAACACTCTCTAAATCGACGTCCTGGCGACCAATGTACCGTGGTCGATAGGTGAAACGAAAGTCCGAGAATTCAAGCGACAACGTTGCTGTATGACGCCATTGAGTGAAACCCCATTCGGAGAAGAATTCCTGTTCGTCATCGGTTCCCAACGGGTTGATGAAAAGGGTTGACCGCTCGATCAGTCGATGTGATATCCAATCGAGCTGAAACTCAAATGGTCGGTCAAACAACGTAAACGTATCTTGGAAATTGAGGTTGTAGTCAATTCCCCTCACGGTATCGTTGTCACGATTGATAAAACCACGATCGATGTAATCAATCTGAGGATCTTCGGGATCATTGGACCGTTGAATACGACCACAGAAAGGACTTGTACTTGTTGGAGAGTTGTAGCAGTCCGAGATGATGTAACCGGCGGAAGGTTCGATGATGGTGTTGTCAACATCAATCTCGTAGTAACTCATCCCGACAGTTAGATCAAATGCCGTGGTCCATGGTTGTTCCAGGACGACACCACCGGAGAACGAATTCGAAGTTTCAGGCTCAAGATCCAGCGACCCACCTGCCGCCACTTCGACGTTATAGACATTAAATCCGTTATTGTCCCAACTCCTTGGATCAATACCGTTCAGCTCGCAATTCGTCAATACGATCGGCTCGCGCCGGTCCTCGGACGGAAGGTATTCGCCAGTCGCTTCGTCAAATGCATCTTCGGGTGTCACACAAGGGTCAAACACGTTCAAGAACCCTGTCTGCTGCAACAGGAATGAATCACGAAGGTTTGGCGAACGATAAGAAGTACCCGTTGTTGCGCGAATCAACATCCAATTGACGGGACGATACCCTAACTTCGCGGAATAGGTTGGATGGGTACCGTAATACTCATCAGTTGTTGATCGACCCGAAATATTCAACGTTAGATCTTCCACAAGCGTAAAGTTCGCGAGAAGAGGAATCTCAAATTCCAGATAGGCTTCTCGGGTCGTCTTTTCACCGATGGCGCCTTGGTCCGCAGAATATCCATATAGCAATCCTCGTGCAGACACGGCATTCGGAATGGAGTCGATCGTATCGACGCGATGATCGAAGCCGATCCCCGCGATCACGCTACCGTAAGGCAGATTGAACGTGTCACCAGTCAAATAGACGTTCATCAAACGCTGGGATACTCGAGTGTCGAACTCTCTGACGTCGTAGAGGTAGTTCCACTCTGCTTCAGTCGCGAACTTTCCTCCCCTCAAGGATTCATCCCACAGACTCGGCGCGAATAAGTTGACTGGCACGCAACCGGGTGCCGCATCAGGCTGCAAGAATCCAGGAGGTACGGCGTCTGCGGAACACGGAATACCAGCTCGTGAATAAGCACCGGTTGCGAGATTAAGCCGATCGTCTCGAATGCCGCCTAGGTAGGACACCCCCATACTACTGGTATAGGTCAAGCTGAACTCACCCGACCAATTCCTTAGTCCCCAAGCATCATCAAGGAATGGCAGGTCCGCACTCACACCGGCAACCCAGCGAGATTGAGTGACGTCCGTATCGGTGATATGACGGTCACCGTCGACACGTATCACGATGCCCACAGGCACCGGACCTATGGGTCCCCCAGTTAGGTCACAGGTTCCGCCGGAATTGACGGTGCAACCAAAAATACTTTCGACATGTTCAACCACGACCGGATTGTTAAAGAAGGCATCTCGAGCCAATCCGCAGTCTACACCGTGACCAAGAGGATTGCATGGGTTGAAAGGATAGAGTTGATGAACCACGGGGAAGACCTGTGGAACCATCGTTTCGGAATGCGTGGTACGTTTAACGTGGAGAGATTCGAAGAAAGGTGTTACGTTCATATCACCTTCGAACGTGTACTCACCGTACGCCATGTAACTGTTCTGATTGAACTCGTTATAGAGCGTGCGATATTGGTTCGTAGCGTTCGCCCAGTTTTCCTTGAAATCAACGTCATTCAACCCATCGCCATCACTATCAAACCAGAGCAAACGTCCGCCTAGAACGGTATGTGACTCAGAAAAGTTCGGCCAGCCACCATTAGTTCTACCACGAGTCCAATAGAGCGTGCCTACGCCTTGCGGTAATCCGTAAATAACGTTTGTAGTTCCACCCCCCTTGCAGGGTGTTGCGTCCACGCCGAAACGCGCGATGTAATACACATCGTCGGTCCGAATCATGCCATTTTCATCGACCTCATGGTGCTTTTCGCACTCGCGCGTAAAAGGCGCATCCTCAAAACGGATGAGAGGGTCGCGACGTATCGTCGCCGCGGCGCCAATAAAGCCGCGATTAAAGTTCTGACCCCAAGTAAACGAAACATCAGAACTTGACGGACCGAATGCATCTGTATTGTTTGTGTCCGCACGGACTTCGAAGCCGTTAAAGTCCTTACGCAGCTTGACATTGACAACGCCCGCGATGGCATCGGAACCGTACACAGAAGATGCGCCATCCAATAGAAAGTCGTACTGAGCAACAAGTGAGCCGGGAATCAGATTGAGATCCGGGTTACTGGGTGCTCCTTCGACGCCCCCGGGAGCCATTCGGCGACCGTTTAACAAGATGAGCGTTCGGTCCGAGCTTAAGCCACGTAAATTCGCGGTAGAAGCACCTGGGCCGTTATCCAGCACAAATCCTGAGAATGTAAGGTCAATCTGCACATCTGCAGAAGATGTAGACGTTTGGATGATCTCGGCGGCGTCCACGAGTCCGGCTTCGCGTGAGATCTCTGCGTTCACAATTTGTAGTGGCGAGATACTCTCGAAAGTGGTCCGTTTCAATCGAGAGCCAGTAACGACCACTTCCTCGATTGGTCCTGCGGCCGGTTCCGTCGCGGTGTCCGCATCGGTTTCTTCGGCTTCTACTACAGTCTCAGCAACTTCTTCAGCGTCTGCTGCGGCGCTTTCTTCTTCTTGCGCGAACGTCCATGAGGAGCTCGCGATTAATATCGTTGAGAAGATGCACAACCAAAAGGTTCGCAGTGAATTCATTAGTCTCCCCTTGTCTTGAGAGCGACGCATCGGAGACAAAAACCTTGACCCGTAAGCGCTCGCCAAAACTCCGCATATATTAGTTGAAAAAAGGAGACAAACTCAAAGAATTTTCAATGTGTAGGATGATTTTGCGCGCCTAATAAAGGTGCTTTCTTTGAATATTTGGCGACTTGTTATTAAGACGCCATGTGGAGATTTAAGTGTACGCCCTGCGTACGTGCCGAAAGTTGTGAACAGAACGGAATTTGTCGAAGTGTTTAGAGACGAAAGTGCTATGCGTTTTCTTAGTCGCTGGAGCTGAAAGGACCGGATAGACTCAAGGATGGCGTGCGCCCAAAATAGGCAAATTTTGTTTCTAAAAACGTCGATTCGGCAGAGGGTAATGGTGCGAGAGCGGAAAATCACGAGTTGTGATCGTTTTACCGTTTTTCATCGCCGGACGAAAACGCGCTTCACGTGCGGCTACCCGCGTGCGGAATTCGATGTCTGCATTAGGTGGCTCCACGACTTGGCTTATTCGACCCGTGACAGTGCCTCGATAGGAAACCGTGAGTAGTAGCTCGACAATGCCGTACTGTGCGTTGTCATCCGATGATTTGAACTCCGGCAATCGGATGTAGAGAAGCTGAGGGTCTTCAAATATGGAATCACGAAACGCGGGTATTGAATCAAGCTCTGACCAAATCTCTCGATACAATCTTGTTGCTTTACTTTCCCGACCGAAAAGTTGGTGCCAGTCTGCTAGGTTCAGCTTCGCTAGTGCGATTCGCTCCTGATCGTTCGGCGCATGGGTTTCGACAAAGCTGACAACTTCTCCAAGCGCGCGCTGACCGAGGGCGTAAGAGCTTGGTGCGGACGATCCCGGTGGAGGCGGTTCGTAACCCGGCACCTCGATTTCAAAAGCCCGATACCTACTTTCGCCATCCAAGGGCGGGAACACCGTATTGCGCATTCCTTGGGCGAATGCGCGTGCTAGTTGAACGCGACGTACGTCATCCGTTGGGATGGTGCGATTGGCGATCTGGATCGCTTCAATATACAAGATTTTTGCTGCAGAAAACCTGCGGTTGGATTCATACCAGTCAATGAGTGTCAACATGCTGGGGAGTAGTTGCGGATTCTTGGCTCCCAGCTGATTTAGCATGACTGCGTAGGCTCGTTCTTGTGCTTCATTTGCCTTCTGGTAGTCGCTAAGCACAGACATTGCGTCAGCGATGCGATAAAGCGCTTTCAACTGACCAGTCGAAGTAAGCCCTTCGTTCATACGAGTGACGTTCAATGCAAGAGTAAAGGATTCGGCCGCATCCTCCGCTTCGCCGAGACCTAGCTGCGCGTCACCAAGTAATAGATACGGTTCGGCTAAGCGTGCGTCGAAATTTCCACTTAACTCCCGTATTTCGTTGATTTGACTTGAAACTTCGTCAAATGCGAATTGATACTCGCCCAATTTCACGCGTTCACGCAGCATTTCCAGTGAGTCGGTTACTCTTGGATCGTTCGCCTCGGAGGGCGAGACGTAATTCGCCAGCATGAACAGTACGGCTGCGACGAGCCGCAAACAACGATGTTGACTACGCGTGATGACCGCGAATAGATTGGGTCGTGTAGTCACGCTAGCTGGCAGCGCCAAAATGATTGGACCTGGAAGATTAGCAAGTACCAACGTGGAAGTCTACTTTGTGTGCGATCCCTAGGCTACAAAAAATCTAGGGTTCGTGATGAACTGCTGTAGAGATCGCGTCTCAGAATCGGAGTTCACGACGAAGCGCCTTCTAAGAGGTGCATTTGAGTCAGTCATACACAACACGAAAACCAACCGATTTAGAACGATAGGTCAATGGCACGGCTCGGCCAAACAGAGACTTTGCGGTTTCTGTTCCGGGTAATAGCCAGTTACCTCCCTGCACCCACATGGATAGACGTGAATTCCGTGCACTGAGAGACCTCGTCCATTCGGATAGGTTTCCTCCGAGATCGACGACCCCAGCTACTGTTACATCGTTTTGACTGGATCCACAAGAACTCAATCTGGATGATGCGTCGTCGCCGGTTTGGGCAGATTCCTCGTCATACGACATTCCCCATGGGTAGGTAAATCCCGCCGAACCGGCGGCGATTTGACGCCATTCCTCGACGGTAGGAAGGCGGCCGCCGGACCAACGTGCATAGGCATCTGCCGCCCACCAATTCACACCGTATACGGGGAATGAACTGTCCTCAAGTTGTGCGATCCAATCGAGCGGCGTGAACTCAACGCCCGCGGGTTGGTTCTCGTTGCTAAACATGCCAAGTTGAACTAACGGGTCGCTGAGGAATTTTGCGTAAGCAGATCGACGAACTTCGCATCTATCAACAGTTAGTTCTTCACTAGCTGCCGCTTCGCTGTGTATCAGGTCACGAAGATTAATACCGCGTATCGGAGGCATGTTAGCTAAAAACAACGGGATACGGGACTCGTCAGGCAGACCGATTTCATAGTCTGCTGCAGGAACCTGCATGACATCCTGTAAGCGTTTACGCCAAGGCAGAATAAGGGGATGCTTACCGTACACACAGCGGAAACCTAAATGGTGCGATTTCAATGAGGGATCGGCTAGAAGCCATGCAGCATTGAGGGCATAGAGTTCGCGATGCGATCTTCGTGCTGCAGGTGCGCCATGAATGCTCGGTTGAAATTGAAGCGTTTGGGCGTACATTGGCCCTTGTCCCCATTCCATCGCATTGTTTGCCAGATCATGGATACCGAATGGTGTTGACGTTGCTTCGTGAATGCCGCAAGCTTGCGACGAATTACGTTCCGCACTATTAAATGGCCAGGCATCTGGTTTGAACTCATCGCCCCATGGATATAGCCGCGATGCCTCGCCACTTGCCATGGCTTCAAATTCTTCCGCGAACGGCAGACGACCACCCGCAGCGCTGCAGTAAGCGCTAGCACCTTTGAAATTAACACCGCTTGCAGGAGAGGTCAATCGACCGGCGATTCGATGACCTGTTGAAGAGGACTGCAGCCAATCGTTTTCGGTTGTCGTGTCAAACCCAGGTTGCCCACTAGTCCACTCAACGAACTGTTCCCACTCCAACTGACTGACTTCGCATGCGTCCGCATAGAACCCACTAAGGACTATGTTGCGTCGGGGTTTATTCAGTCTTTGCTTCAGTTCTTTACTGAACTGATTGCGTTCATACGCAGTGACTGCTGCCAGATCGAGCTGCTTGGCATTTGGTGAAGCCGCGTGCCGCACACCGAGCGGTACCTTGAGTGTGTCCGCATCGGCACGGTTTATGTTGAGCAAGGTTGTAGTCAAACCTACCACTAGAAGCACGATCAAAACGCCTAGTGGTACGTGCCATTTCATCGCTTAAATCGCGTCCCTGGACGCCAGAAAAACAGCAACGCAATCAACGAAAGCCCAGCAACTGAGTAGAGCATGGTCATCCAAGTTTGGATGCTAAACGCGCTCCGATCCCACTGTGGTAACACCCGCATCGTATCGACGAGTCCCTGATTAGGTTCTGCAACGATCTCTACATGACCGTCTTCGTCAAACGCGGCGAAGACAAAGCCGACAACGAAGTCGTCCAGCTGCGGCGATAGGTAGGCGATAGCGCGCCACTTCGCAACATCAGGCTCTGACTGTTCGGGTGACATAAGCAGTACGGCATGACGCTCTAGCGCGACTTGCATGCCGCGCCATATGTCTGGATAGGCTTGAAGATTGAATCGAAGTTTCGCGCTGTCGGGGATGGTATCCAGCTGAGCGGTGTTATTTGACTGAATTTCAGCGTCGAGTAAGGTCCGATTGACGGCCAGACGAATCACGGCTTCCGGATGAGCGGACGGTTGCATCGGTGACGTGAGTAAAGGCTCCGATTGATCAACTACAAACCCTTGACTGTGGAGCAATTCAAACGAAAGCACGAGATCTTCGATTGCCTCCAATTGAACCTCACTTAGAGCAGGAGGTTGAGAGAGGAAGCTCTCAAGAATGGGAATAAACTGCTGAAGTAATTCGGTTGGTGGATTGTCGTTGTCATAGAAACGCTGCACCTCACCCAAAAACGCCATAAATGCGATAAGAAAAGTCTCAAGGTCCTGTTGGATGTTTCCGAGATTGATGGATCCTAAAGGCATGAGTTCAGAAGTAGGATCCGCCAAGCGGATTGAGAACCCCGGAACAGAACCTGTCCCATCTCCGTCAGCGTTTGATCCCATTTGTCGATTGCGTGAGGCGCGAACATCTGGAAAACTCTCGCTGTCGACGCTGCCCGTGCCGCCTGGTCCAAGTTGTGCGCCTTGCGGCAAAGCATCGCCACTACCCGAGCCTTCCTGTCCGTCGTCACGCCATTCAGATTCACTAGGGGGCCACTCTCCTGCGCTGTTCTCGCCTTGATTTGTACCGTTGGCAAGTGAGTCGTAGACTTCCGATATGGCGGATGACTGGTCGCCTCCGCTCAATCCTGTAGCGCAATCCTTCGCACTCATGCCGGGAGGGCAGGATCCTAGAGCGACCTCCTGACCGATGCCCGTTGCGCCGACGAAATGCCAATGCTTGATCAAGATCTCGTGATCCTTAAGGATGGACATCAGTAGATAGAACGCGCCGATGTCATAGAAATCCCCACGAACGCTTTCTCGTTGAAACGCATTGAATCCGTTTAGGAAAACGTCCAAGGTGTTCGGTTCTTGAAGCAGTTCAGCTCGTGACCAGATACGTCCAGAATAGGGGTCACGAACAGCTTCCTTGTGAATCTCGAGGACTGGCATCACCGCAGGATCCCATACCTGATCTAGCGGCGAGTTCTCGTAATCGTGGAGTTCGGCTGGTGGTCCCGCCGCGAGCCGGTTCAATACCAACGACGTGCTGAATTCTCGCGTCATGACCGCTGAGACCTCCTGAATCCGCTCGCTGTATTCCTTTTCTTGTTCGAATCGACTCGCGATGCTCAGCACGATCACGATGATTAGCACGGCGACGCCATTGGCGAGAATATCTACCAGCGCGACCCCAGCGAAATTAGGAATCCGTCGAGCGGCTGAGATCATGGCGAGGTTATTTCGGTGTAATCGCGGATGTAGGACGGTATGTCATCTAACGTCACTGACTTCAGGAATTCGTTATCCGCGATGACCCAGCCAATATTGATCTTGCGCTCCGGCCAGATCCGAGCGAGGCAGTTGCGGGCTTCCGCCATGACCGGGATACTGCCTTCCAAGATAAAGAAAAGCAGCTGTTGGCCGTCGACGCCGTAGATTCGTTCAGCGTAGTTGCGGTACGCGCTGCCGGGTTCACACATCTCCTCGCGGGGAATCCCCTCGCCTGTTTCGACGATACGCAGCGTGCCAGGAAACACGATTACAACGTAACCGAATCCCCCCTGCTCCGCTTGTATTCGATAGAGGCCGTCTTCCGCAGTATCTTGAAGACGTTCGCGAACCGCTGATTCTGAAAAGATGTTGACGATGAGTAGAAAGACCAACATCAGCGCAAACATGCCGCCGAAGACGGCCATCATGGGCGCGTTGCTTTCGTCGTCGAGTTGACGTTCCTTAGAAGGCACGAACGCTTTCGCGCAGTTGCCGCTCAAGCGTATTGAGCGCACGCTCCTCGCTACGCTGTACGAGTGTCAAAAAGAGCATCAACAGCACACTGAGCGAAAGAGCGATCAAAGTCGTGTCAAACGCGATGCCAAGCGGTGCAATCGCTGCGCCAAGTTCGGTGGATAGACCACTTAGTCCCGACTCGGACGCAATCAACTTGCGTATGCCGTCAGCTGCCAGCGATATTCCAAGTACTGTACCAATAAAGCCAAGTACAGGCACAACCCAACCAATATAGCGTGGCACGGTGAAAGATTCTTCATGCCGACGCCACAGAAATTCCAGACGATCACCGAGTCTAACGGAGTCATCCGACAACACGCGGATTCGGTCGATGTGCGTGATGATATTTGACTCTTTCCCAATTTGCCAACGTTGCAAACTCGCGCGAAGATAAAGTGTGTTCCACCACTTGCCAACCAGGATTAGCATCCCCCAATAGAAGAACAGTACGGTCGCTGGCGGAATGATGCCGCGCTCCAGAAAACGTCGCGTGATCGCTTGCGAAGTAGACCACGTTTCGCCGAGCCACTCAAGTGCGAGTAACGTACTTGCACTTAGTACAAGCGCGGTGAGAAGCGAAAGCAGTAAGCCGGGACCACTGAGAAAATTGGCAAGCCAGTCGAGCGCGTCGGCTTGACTGGCACTCGCAGCTCGAAGCCAAAGACCAACGCCGTACAGACCGATCGCGGACACGAACAGCGGAATCAAGCTACTTGTCCATTGCAAGCTGCTGCCATTGTCGATTACTGCGAATGCCGGTAATGACGCAGTAAAACTAACTACGATCAAACTCACGATGCCGACGGCGCTTAACGCCAAATTGAGAGCCTGTGAAGATCCTATAGCGAAGTGGGCAATGGCGATCACACCAATAGCCACCAGTACCGGTGGCACAGCAAGCCACGCGGGTAATTCAAATACTTGCGTGACATTGAACGCGACCAACGCGACTAGCAAGATGTAAACGACGATCGCTACGCGCACGCTGATCCTTGGGAAATAAGAAGACGGATTTTAGAAGTCGCTTAGCCGAGAGGCTTGCAATGTGTAAATTAGAGTGCTCCCTATGCCAATAGTTCAAGGCAGTACTCAATTTACCGTCTTGGACGTTTCAGTCGATGACAGCATGTTATGACACATTTTGAAGCGGGGATAACGATGACGTAGTATTCGAGTCTATCGCACACGCGAGCATACTGATCTCCTAGCGCACGCTGCAACGCCTGTCGAATCGCTTGATCAAGGGCAAACGATCGTTCTGCCGCACCCGCAGGAGATGAACTACCGAGTGACTACTCCCCGACCTAAAGGACAGGGCTTCTTGCTTCTCAGGCGGCAGCGAACAGTATGCCCGTCTTACGCAAGCCTCCACAAGCAGAGACGGATAGCCCTTCCGCCTTAAATTTCAGCCTGTTTTTCGACTTCTAGTGTCTTCACGCAGATTGCTTGGTTTTCGTCAATCAAGCGTTTCGACAAACAATGTTTACGAACGTATGTTAATCAAAATCTGCGAACTTATGAAGTGTAATTTATCCAATATCTCGAAGATCAACACGGCCACGCTAACACGCATACGTCTTATATCCCCGCCCTGAACGGCGGGGTACTACGGCGAGTTAGATAAGAGCATGAGTGCGATCTGTAGCTCAGAAATGCCCCGTTGCCGAACGCGAATTTCCGTGTGGTCACTCAAGCTGATCGGGTCAGATTGCGCGAGTCTGCGGCGTGCGCGACGCGAGAGATGGATCTGCTCGGAAAACTCCTCGCTTAAAAGCGCCGAAGGCGAAATTGCGGCGGACAAATCTGTAGATGGTGAGATCGAGAAATCCAAGTTTAGGATCGATCAGCATGAAGAAGTGATGGAAGATTGTGGAAAATAATGGAGGACTCCAGCTTATTAGCGAACGATATATTGATCCACGCTCGACCTCGATTAGTTGCTGTCCGAGTCGGGCGTAGCATTCGATAGCAAATCACAGTAAGAACGTAAATGTCTCGGTATCCAACTCGCGAAACCGCATACCCACGCCTCTCGGTAGAGGACACGGATCATCTGTTATCGCAGCATCCTGATTCACGGATGCGCTACGCATATTTCAAGACCATCGCAAAGGGCGGTACGTGCATCATCAGTTCGTGTAAGGATTTGCATCTCATGCGCACGATCTGCTACAAGCAGTTACGATCTGAGCTTGCCGATGACCCGAATCAGCAGCGCCGCTTCATCCGCGAAGCACGCGTAACAGCGATGCTGCAGCACCCTAACACGATCCCCACCTATGAGCTAGGTCGAAGCGTCGAAGGCCACCCTTATTTCACGATGAAATTGGTCTACGGCGCGACATTGCGTGAAATCCTCGACTCGTGCGCGGAAGCAAAGTCGCACAACGTGGGCGGTCACTCCCTTATGAAATTGATCAACGTGCTTTCTCAGGTGGGGCATGCTTTGCACTACGCGCACCGTCACGGAGTCGTCCATCGAGACGTCAAACCCGAGAATATCCTGATCGGCGCTTTTGACGAAGTGCTCTTGCTCGACTGGGGTTTGGCGAAAGTCTGGGGTAAGGATGAGGAACCGAAAATGGAGATGCACAAGCCTCGCATCTTGAAACCTAAAGACGAAGATGTCACGCTAACTGCTCAGTCCCCCCTCGACGCAACGCCCGCTTACATGTCTCCAGAGCAGTTGGTCAATCACAATGACGTCGACCATCGTTCAGACATCTACAGTCTGGGAGCGATCTTGTACGAATTGCTTACATTGCGCAGAATGGTGCAAGGCGACACGGTAAATCGAGTCTTGGATTTTGTACGACGCGGTCGGATACCAGCTCCTGCATCTCACATGGGTGGCGTTCCGGTGTCGGCGCATCTTGCTGAAATCTGCATGAGCTGCGTCGCGCATGAACCGGGCATACGATACCAGACCATGGATCACGTCATCGACCATCTAGAGGAATGGATGATCGATCCCAGCTACGACTAAGTCAGCTGGCAAAATTGTTCGTCCTTACGAACGGCGAGGCCTGAAGCCCGCCTACTAACCCAAATGCGAATGCCGTACAAACAGCGTCTTGGTATTGAGTCATGACTCAGACTTCAAGCAAGCTAAATGTCCTTGCGCAGAGCGACGTAGACTTCTATGGAACCCACGGGTTCCTGCGTATCCCCGCGGTCTTTTCTGAGGTTGAGATCGAAATGATGACGAAGGAACTCAATTGGCTGATCGAGACATGGGCTAACGCAAGTCCCGGTTGGAGCGGTGGCTGGCGACAGGTCTACATGAGCGATGACATCGAGAAGAAGTCCAAGCTTGTCGCACTCCACGATCTTCACCGATACTCGAGAGCTTGGTGCGATGCAGTTACACATCCGATGCTCACGGGTGCGATGGCCGACTTAATTGGACCGAATGTCGAGTTGCACCATACCACCTTGCACGCCAAGCCGCCAGCGACCGGTCATCCGTTTCCGATGCACCAAGACTGGGCTTTCTACAAGCATCACGACGGTAGATTTGTCGACTGCTTAATCCACTTGGATGACACGGACGATACTAATGGGTGTATTCGGTTCCTGGACGGTTCTCATAAAGGGGGACCGAAGGAGCATGTCGTCAAATTCCCGGACGGGCAACCTTGCACGCCTCATCTTCCAACCAAGGACTGGAACATTGAAGATACGGTGCCGGTACCGGCTCAGCGTGGGGACGTTGTGGCGTTCAGCATCCACATGATCCATGGCTCACGAATCAACTCGTCCGGATCGATCCGTCGCTTGGTTCGCGTTGGTTATCGCGATCCAGAAAACATGCAAATCGCAGGTCAATCGCTTGGTCGACCTGGATTGATGGTATGGGGCCGACGACCTCGATGTGAGGGGCAAAGTCCGTTCGCGACTGATATCTGATGAGAGTCTATCCCGCTGAAGCGCGCAAACACAATGCGCAATCCGATCCGGTCCCGCTAACCGACGAGCAGTTGCGTCATTTCATCGCGGCAGGATATCTGCCTCTACAGTCGACACTGCCCGCGTCGTATCACCGATTGATTTTCGAGCGATTCGATCAAGTCAGTCAGTCCTACGGTCATTTTGGTAATAACCTGCTTCCACTAGTTCCAGAACTAGGTGAATTGTTCGAAGACCCGATCGTAAAAGGCGCTCTACAAACAGTGCTTGGCAAGGAATACAGCATGCACCCGCATCGAGCGCTGCATTCGAACCCGCCTGGGAGTTCAGAACAAGGATTCCACAAGGACAGCTATTGGGGATATGTCCGACGGGTACGCAACCACCGCCCATGGTGGGTCATGATCATGTATTTCCCGCAAAGCACGCCGGTGAAGAAAGGACCTACGGCAGTCATGCGTGGGAGCCAACATCTCAATCAGCAACCGAACGAGTACTGTGTTCCGGCATCGATCAGTGGCAAAGCGGGTAGTCTCGTAATGATTCACTATGACATTTGGCATCGCAAGATGCTAAATCAGACGGAATTGAATCGTTACATGTTCAAGTTTGAATTTACCCGTCTACGCCCGCCAGAGCCGATGGATCGGGGACCTTGGACTTCCCCTAAACGCAATGTCAATCCTGATCTCTCACCTGTTTGGGAAAGTGTGTGGCATTGGGTAGTTGGGCGACCGTCGGCGACAGATTCCGTTGGGTCCGAACGAGACGCGCTTTCCGTAGACGAGCTTGGCGCAGCTGACGAATGGCGTGGTATCCGTGCGGCTTATGAATGGGCGAAATCAGGCGAGGTTGCGATAGGGTCACTACTCAACGCGCTTCAATCAAATCCGACTGGTTACAACGAAAAACGACGCTATTCGGATAACGGACTGTTGTGGCGGGACGACACCATCGCGCGAAATGCGGCTCACGGGTTGGTGAGCATCGGTAAACCAGCGGTAAGTGGGCTGTTGGATACGTTAAAACAAGGTGTGGACCGTGCTAGAAAACATGCAGCGTTTGCATTAGGTGAAATCGGGGATCGGTCTGCCACTGACGGATTGGTTCGTGCGTTACAGGACGATGAAGTTCATGTGCGAGTTGCCGCAATCGAAGCGCTTGGACTGCTTAAACCTTCGAATGTCGGTTTAACCGCTATGTTAGCGGCGTTACGTGATCCGGCATCTGAAGTACGGTTTGATGCAGCACTATCACTCATGCGAGCTTCGACTCGTACCAGTGCGGCGATGAAGGCTAAATGCGTGTCGTCGTTAGGCGCCGCTCTATACGACACGAACCGATACGTCAGTGGGTACGCTGCCGAGGCGCTGGAACGGATTGGATCGAAGGCTGCGTTAGCGGTGTTGTTGCCTTTCCTTCGTACCTCTCGTTGGTGTGCACATACGGACAATCAACGACCATTTTGACGACTGAGTCCACTTCTGCGAAGTGGAAATAGATCACGGCGAGCCTCGCGCGAGCGCATCGTCGCGCCCTTGACCCTCGCGTGTCCGCCGGCGACTCTAGCTGAACCAAAGTTGGAACCTGCGCACGACTGCGGAAAATCTCTCATGTAATTTAATAAGCGAGTTTAAGATTGATTGCATTGAAATCACTCTGACATGCCGTATAGGCCGACAGATCTATGGCAAGCATCACCATTCGAAATCTCGACGACGAGACTAAGACTCGCCTCAAGATGCGTGCTGTTGCGAATGACCGATCGATGGAAGAGGAGGCACGTGTGATTTTGAGAGAGGCTGTTTCTTCTAATAAGCCGCTTCCTCGTGACTTAGTAGCTTTCACGCGAGATTGTTTCGCTGAAGTAGGATCCATTAATCTTGAACTCCCGCCACGAGAGCAGATGCGTGAGCCACCGGACTTCACATAAAACATAGTAAATGTATGTCCTCGATACGAACATGGCATCTGAACTCCTTCGACCCGAAGGAGACAGGCACAGTAGAGTTGTTTCCTGGATCACCATGCGCGGCATGGCGGACATGTATTTGACGCCGTGGACCAATCGGAATTGATGTACGGTGTTGCTCATGCCCGTAGGCAAGCGACGTTCAGCGCTCCAATTGGCTCTTGAGCGATGGCTGTCCGTTGGTTTCCGCGAACGAATTCTTCCGTTTGACGATAACGCATCACGTATATACGCGCAAATCGCTCCAACTCGACGCTTCGCGGGTCAGCCAATCGGAACGGCGGATTGCCAAATTGCCGCCATTACCCGTGCTCGGGATGCAACCCTGGTCACTCGAAACGTTAGAGATTTCGAGGGTACCGGTATCGAAATCGTAAATCCCTGGGTGGGATCCTAATTCCGTCAGCAGGATATGCCAGCGCCAGCTTGTCACAGAATTCAAGTTTGTTTGTGTTGTTTCTTGACTAGGAACTTGGAGATCCCCATCGAGGTCCCGGCAACTTGGAACCTTCCGTCAGTCAAATCGGAAAAGCCCCAACGAAAAACGGCGCTATTCGGTTAACAGTCAGTGGTGTCGGGATGACACTATTGTGCTTAAGAGTAAAACTTTTTGTTGCTTTGGCGTATAGGCGAACGTTCGCTAAACGTTGGTCAGGCATTTCCGAGATTACAAATTACTTCTTAGCTGATCCAGGTTCCGTTACGACTATTGGGAGCTCAAACAACGTACTGAATCCGCGTCAGATCTAAAGTTCCTCTTGTTTGAATGGGTAGCTAGACACGACGGTCGCTAATTCAAAGTTCCCCAGCTTCCGACCTTGGGATTCGCAATCAATCTGCACTTTGATCTCGGCGCGAAACTAACAGTGCAACTTGTTGAGTTAGAACTTCATCACCGTGTTGATTGGCTAGCGTGTCCTGTAACGTAATGACGCCACGGTCTGGTCTGGATGAAGAAGGTTTTTTCTGAATACACTCGGTGCAATAGGTAAGAACGTCACCAGGTCGCGCTGGATTGGGAATCCGGATTGCTTCTTTACCAAGCATTGCAAGGATTTGAATGCGATCTTCATGGTCGAAGAACAACCGCGTACAAATCGCGAAAAGGTGTAATGAAGATGCGATTAAGCCGCGGAAGATTGACGTAGAAGCAGCTTTTTTATCAATGTGGAAGGGTTGAGGATCCCACCTAGAAGCGAACTCGACGATTTCCGACTCAGTGAGGGTGTAAGTTCCTACCTCGCTGCGATAGCCGATCTCGATATCATCAAAGTACAGCACGTAACGGTGCTTCCTCGGTTGCGATATCCAATGGCTCAATACCGAGCTGATCGAATAGCAATTTGTCTTCTTCGTTCTCCGGATTCGGTGTCGTAAGCAGTCGTTCTCCGCAAAAGATCGAATTTGCTCCCGCGAGATAACAAAGGGCTTGAGCCTCGTCATTCATCTCAGTTCGGCCGGCGGAGAGCCGAACGAACGATCGTGGCATCAGAATGCGCGCGACGCAAACAGTGCGTACGAATTCGATGTTAGATATCGTTGCCGCGTCGTTAAGAGGTGTGCCTTCGACGCGCACGAGCATATTTATCGGTACCGACTCAGGGTGCTGGGGAAGGTTTGCGAGTTGCTGGAGCAGGCCTGCCCTGTCCTTACGGGATTCGCCCATGCCAACAATACCTCCGCAACACACGTTGATGCCTGCGTCACGAACTGCTTTGAGCGTGTTAAGGCGGTCTTGGTAGGTGCGCGTCGTAATGATGTCGCCGTAATACTCAGGCGAAGTGTCCAGATTGTGGTTGTAATACGCCAACCCAGCGTTGGCGAGACACTGAGCTTTGTTGTCGCTCAACATTCCAAGAGTCACACAGGTTTCTAGACCTTCGTCATTGACCGCACGTATAAGTGTCGCAACTTGCTCCACTTGGCGCACCGTCGGGCTTCGCCACGCCGCTCCCATACAGAACCGGGAGGCACCGTCAGCTTTGGCGTTTCGCGCAGCTTGCACAACATCCTCGATCGGCAATAGACCGTGTACGTCCAATCCTGTATCGAAATGCACGCTCTGGGGACAGTATTTGCAATCTTCTGGACATCCGCCAGTTTTGATACTGAGTAACGTGCTCAGTTGGACTTTGTTTGGGTCGAAGTTCGCGCGGTGAATCGATTGCGCCTCATACATCAAATCGTTGAACGGCTTCTCGAACAACGCGAGGACCTCGTTTTCTTCCCAGTCGTGGCGTAAAGAGATAGTCAAGTCAATCGTCCGAAACAAGAATCACCAGCCGCTGCGTGGGTCAAGCGTGGAAGCGGGTCTGGCATGAGTTTAATTCGGCAATTCTAGCTGTCGGCCATATTGGGAGTCGAGATGGACATGAGAATATTTCGCTGGTTTACGCAGGTCGCATTACTTTTTATCGGTTTTGCGATATTCGCGCAACCTGCGGACACAGATGAGGCGACTCCACCAGAGCCGACTTGGCATGGCAAAACAAGCGTTGCCATCGACAAAGAGGCGCTTTCCGCTGTTGATGAAATGATGACCAGATACGTCGAGGAAGGAAGTGTGGCTGGCATTGTGGTATCGGTTGCACACCAAAACGAAGTGGTCTACACCCAAGCGGTAGGGAATCGTGGTACTGAGGATGAACGACCGGTAAAAGTAGACGACCTGTTTCGGATCTACTCGATGACGAAGCCCATTACGGGCGTTGCGTTAATGCAGCTGCACGAGCAAGGCAAGTTCGAACTAGATGATCCTGTTGGCAAGTACATTCCGGAATTCGCGGAGTTGAAGGTTCACAATGAAGAAGGTGATCCCACTGCTCCCGAGAATCCGATCACCGTCCGGAATCTGCTCACCCACACGGCGGGTTTTGGCTACGTGTTCACAGCCCATCCAGTTGATCAGCTGATTCGGAGTGAAGGCGTATTAAGTTCAAAGGACTTGGATGAATTCGCAACGAAAGTTGCGGGGATTCCTCTGAAGTTCGAACCTGCCACACAGTGGCACTACAGCATAGCCGTCGACGTTCAAGGACTACTGATCGAACGCTTGAGCGGCAAGGCGTTTGACGTGTATCTCAAAGAGAACATCTTCGACCCACTGGGAATGGAAGATACGTTCTTTGGCGTCCCGGAAGAAAAGTTTGAGCGATTCTTGCCGAACCATTCGTGGAGCAGGTCGATGAACCATCTGATTCAATCAGGTGCCCAAAGTTTCGATTCTTACAGAGACGTCACGTTTTTCTCAGGCGGTGGTGGATTGGTTTCGACCGCGCACGACTACATGACGTTTGCACGCGCGGTCGCGAACGGCGGCGAACTCAACGGTGTACGAATTCTCAAAGCCGAAACGGTCGAAGAGATGCGTCGCAACCATCTCGGTGAAGCGATCAAAGCAGAAGGTGGAACAGGCGAAAATCCTGGCGCGATGTTAGGTGCGAATGCTAGGGGTTTTGGATTCGGACTGGGTTTCGGTGTTAACACCGGGCCGTCGACAGCGGGTCGCTCGCATGGTGAGTACAGCTGGGGAGGTGCGGCAGGCACAGTGTTTTGGATTGATCCGGTTGAAGACCTGATTGTGGTCGGCATGATTCAGCGCATGGGTGGTGGTGTGCCGCTATCTCGTGACCTGCATCAAACTGTTCGAAGTGCGCTGGTTTACGAGTAGGCTAGCTTTTCCCAAGCAATGTAGCCATCAACTTTGTGGTTGGGGTTGGTGGCTGGTCCTTAAATTCGGATAGGCGTTCGTACACGTCAGCCGCTCCTTGATGAAAACCGCAAGGCAGACCGTTTGCGTCAAACGTACTTGCGATTTCTCGCATTTCTGCGGCAAATCGCCATGCTTTGCGGCTGACTGAGGGGCCGATTTTCTCGGTTCTTGTTTTCAGCTCCGGCTGGGAAATCGACCACTCGTTTAACAGAGCGTCGGTGATGTCGTTAGCTTCAGCAAGTGCACGAATGTTGAGTAATAGTGCGGACGTACCTTTTGTGTATGCCGCATAGCACATCTTCAACGCAGAGGCTGCGGTTGTCACCGGACCAAGATCAGTCGGCGCCGCAAACGTATCGACAAATAGCGATTTAGTAAATGCAGCTTTTTCACCGGATAAGTACAAGCGTGTAGCGTTCGCGCGCCTCGCCGGAGGTCCGATGACGCTGCCATCGACGTAGTTCGCACCCACCTGAGCCGCGATTCGAGCCGCAGTCATCGGCGATGTCGCGTTAGCGTCAACGTAGATACCCTCAAAGTTCAGCGCGACAACTGATTCTGCTGTCGCTTCCGCATATTCCGGGGGACAAATTGAAATCACGACATCGACCTCCCGCAATCCTAAATCGAGGGAGGCATACTCCGAAAACCCGTCAGCCTCTGCACGCACACGCGTACTGTCGGTACGGTCGCGAGACACCCAACCAACATGATGCTGGTTCGCGCGAAGACAAGCCCCGAGAGACGACCCCATTTCCCCAGGGTGCAGAATCAAAATACTGGTCATAACTAGCTTTCGTTCAAACTCGCAGACACGAACAATAAGCCATGCGCCTTTGGCAGGTTGGGCGCATTTCATTGACGACTAACATAAATAGATTCAGTACAGGAGTAAGCGATGTCAGAATTTGAAGGCAAAGTTGCGATTGTGACCGGTGCAGGCGGCGGTATTGGCCGCAGTCATGCGATCGAATTCGCAAAACGAGGTGCTAAGGTAGTCGTCAATGATCTTGGGGGAAGTGTCTCGGGCGACGGCCAAGGCGATATGGCCGATCAGGTTGTCGCGGAAATAGTCGCTTTAGGCGGTGAAGCTGTTGCGAATAAAGCGTCGGTTGCGGATCGCGACGGGGCAAAGAGCATCATCGATGACGCTATTACTACCTTTGGCCGCATTGACATATTGGTCAACAACGCAGGAATACTGCGTGATAAGACATTCAAAAAAATGACGCTCGACGACTTTGATCTCGTGATGCAAGTGCACCTAACGGGAACTGCATACGTGACCCATGCAGCATGGCCACACATGTATGAACAACGGTACGGTCGAATCGTATTTACCAGCTCAGGTTCAGGGATTTTCGGAAATTACGGCCAGTCGAACTACGGCGCTGCAAAGATGGGCATGCTAGGTCTTGCAAATGTGCTCGCGCTAGAAGGTGGTCCGCGAAACGTTCATGTAAACTGCCTAGGACCAGGTGCCGCAACGCGAATGACGAACACCGTACCGGGACGCGACGAGGACGTTTCAGATCCTGACCCGACACGGCATCCGGCACTTGTCAGCCCAGCCGTGCTATTTATGTGCAGCGAAGGTGCGCCGAATGGTTGCGTGATTCATGCGAGTGGGGGCAATTACTCACGTAGTGAGATTGTCGTGAATCAGGGTGTGTCAATAGGCGCAGGTGCTACCTACGAAGATTTAGTGCCACACATTGATTCGGTCATGGATATGACGGGCGCGAAACCTCGTGAGCGTCGACAACCACGACCTCGAAGCTAGCTAAGCTCGATTCTTGCTACCACGATATCTTCTGAGCTTCGTGAATGCAGTCCGAGCGGATGTTGTGACTGATCAAGAGCGCGATTCGAAAGGCAAACTACTCACGCGCAATTGGCTGATCACCTTTGGCGTCGTTCTAACGTTTGTCTGGCTCATCGGCGGGATCACATACATTGTTTTTCTTGGGGGGTGGTCCTCGTTTGTCAATCAAAGTGCGGATGCGATCGGCGGCTTCCTCGAAGGATTCTTCGCACCGTTAGCGTTTCTTTGGTTGGTAATAGGACTGTTTATTCAGCAGCGTGAGCTTGCGTCAAACACGGAGGCACTGCGGCAAACTAACCTGAATTCCGAGAGGCAGACTGAAGTACTCGCCGCGACCGAATTGCGTGCGCGGCAAACCGCGTTCTTTCAGATTGCAGAAAACGTTCGTCGTCAATCAGGCAATCTGGCAGGTCTCCTTGTTAGGTCGTTAGAGACTGAGCAAGGCGAAAAAATCGTCAGTGATGAAGAGATGGTGGAACACTGGATGGAACACCAACACGGACAATACGAGATATTTCCCGCCTTACTGAGTGATCCGGGTGAGCTGTTTGAGCGCGAAGGACTTAGTCAGTTCGATATTTACTACGGCTCAGCGTCGCGACAGCAGACCACTTCGGAGTACATAAAGAGTTTTCGCGGTTTACTCCAACTGGCTAAAGACTGTGACGATGATGGAACCATCGGACGCACAATCACGCAAACACCACACGGACAGGTCTACGCAGCCATGCTTGAGAACATCGTACCTCCCGTGTGTTGGGTTCTGTTGGAAGATTTCTCGCCTTTCACAAACCCGACAGAAGACTTCGATCTCTTCGGAACTTGGCATATCCGTGCACAGACGATTCACGGCGAACAGGATTGGTTCACGACGTTTTGCGAAACGGAAAGTGGCGTCGAAGGCGAATTGCACCTTGATGACGCAGCTACGCTAATACAAGACGTAGCTGTTGATGGTTCTGCAGTGTTTGTTCGAGTCGTGTTGGCCGAGAACTTATTCATCATGACTGGGATGGTCGAAGGATCATTACTACGAGGTCAGATAGATGTTAGAGAAGGAATATTCGCGACGTTTGACGGCATTCGAACATGATCGGATAGGCGTTAATGCACATTGCGATTTCGATTCTGTTGCAATTGATGAGGACAAATCGGCTTTTAGTCAGTTGGTGACCGATTAGCCGGGGCGATCGGCGCACGACGACTGCGGCGTTGACTCGCGACCGCTTCTGGACCGAAGAAAGTCGTCAAGTAGTCGAGAATTTTCGGTTCGTTCTCGCCTAGATTCCAGAGACCTTCTTCATTCTGCATTCGCTTTATGACTCCCTCCTAAGCTGTACGAGATAGACGGACATTTTTGAAAATCTGACTCGAGTGGCAGGACGTACAGTGCGCTCTGGCCAGCTTCCAAGTACCTGCGGAATCTGCGATTAGGACTGGATCAACCGATACCTCTTGGTCATCCGCTCGACCCGATGACGCGATGAGCGACAAGCTCAGAAAGACGATGGTTGAGGTTCTAGACCACATTCACTGCGATGCGGTGACAAGCGTTGTTGCCGTATCCCTTGGGGTTCCAACCAGGCACCAGCATTGGTTGTGACTCGCCATTTGAGTCAACCGCCTTTGCCCATACTTCGTAGTAGCCCCGACTTGGAAACTTGATCGAGAAGTCGAAATGCTGCCATGCGAATCGATTGACAGGCGCCCGTAAATTCGCACTCACCCAAGTTGTGCCGTAGTCGATCGAAAGCCGCACTGACTGTATTTCCTGTTCGCCCGCCCAAGCGTGTCCGTGAATAGGCAAGCGTCCGTCAGATGCGTGCGTGACACCGGATAGAGGACTTGTAATCAATGATTTCACCGGCATCGACTCAAGTAGGCACATCGCGTCATTCGGAACCTGACTCCAGGGCGGAACGGGTTCACAAGGAACGTGGTAGGCGGGTGGCGCCATTTTGGGATCGTCGTGAAGACGATCACGAATTGAAAGTCCGTTAAGCCATTTCCCGGACGTCGAACCAGGGTGACCACCAAACACCAACCGCAGGGGGTGTCCGTTCATGAGATGTAAGTCCGTGCCGTTCATACCTCACACCAACATTGAGTCGGGATCCATGGCTTTCGAAATAGGAACGCCTCTCGAGATTGCTTCTCGATTCGGATCACCGCCGGCATGCCGATCGCGTCCGTGATATGCAACGTACACCGCGTCTTCTTTTAGTCCGAAATCCAGAAGAAGGTCACGTAAACGCATACCGTTCCAAACTGGACAGCCAACGGCTCCTAAGGTCCATTGATTAGGGAACTATAGATTAGATTATCCTAAGCTACCGTTCTGCGTGGACGGCTTCCCACTGGATGCCGTTGCTCTTCCTTCCACCCACGCCTCGGGAATCTTCCCACCCGAGCTGAGAGTTCGCAAACCCTCAAGCAGAATATTCTTGGACGCGTTGATGTCCCGATCTTCCGAATGACCACAGGCGGCGCAGTAGTACCATCTGTCAGCTAGCGTCAGTTTCACCTGTGGCAAGGCGCCACAAGCGGAACATCGTTGCGTCGTGTTTTTAGGGTCGACTTTCACCAACACGCCACCAGCGCTTTCAGCCTTGTATGCGAGTTGTTGCGTGAACTGACCCCAGTTCTGTGCCAGAATGGAACGATTAAGACCGCGCTTGTGTGCGCCACCGTGCGCCGTCATGTTCTTAATCTGCAAATCCTCGACGACCACACGTTTTCCGTGATGGCGAACGATGGACGTGGTGATCGTGTGCAAGTCATTGCGGTGACGTACCTTTTGGCGATGATGTGCCTTGCGTAGATACATTACTTTCTTTTGGCGGCTGTTCGACCCTCGTTTTGCCCTTGCAACCTTGCGTTGCAACCGCTTGATTCGGGTGTTATCTACCGCGTGCTTCGGAATCATCGTGCCGTCAGAAAGCACTGCCCGTTGCTTGACGCCGACGTCGATACCAATCGCCGCATCTATACCCTTGACGTGAAGCTCGATCTCGCAGATTAACTGGACGTACACGCCATTCGGGTTCTTGACGATCTTGACAAGCTTGATTTGATCCTTCGTGCAGCGTGCGTCGCGTCGCCATCGAAGTCGGCCGATCCCCTTGATCTTGACCACCCCGTAACGATCATTGAACGCAGGTCGGATACCCGTCGCGTCAAACGACCGCATACGCCCACGCCCGCGAAATCGTGGGAATCCGCCATGCTTGAAAATCGCTTGTACGCCTTATCAAGTCGCAACAACGCCGACCGCTGGCTGTGAAGGTGGTATTTAGCGAACCACTCATCCTGAGCCCTAATGGTGGTAAGGGATTTGTATTGATCGTAGGCTGAGATCGTTCTACCCGTTTTCCGGTAGCAGTCGATCCGCTCCTGCAACGCGGCGTTATAAAGCAACCGTTGTTGCGCCATGAACTCGTTTAGACGCGTATGGGACGCTCGAGAGAGTTGTGCCCTGTAGGTGTAAGTCCGCATGATTCAATCTTAGGTCGGCTATCTACTGATGGTTACACTGATTGACACCTTAGTCAGCTAATAGCCATACTTCCCTAGTTTATCGGATACTCGATCTATTGCCCACATTTATGCGACCGACTCCTATCGAGCTGGCAGTGCCGAGAAGCTATCTCGGGTTTGAGTCGATGTCTCGGTGGAGGTTCCTAAACCCAAGCCAGGACCAGATGCTGATGAGCGCGGCAATCAGAAACACATGCGCTCCGATGCCATCGAATTCAGGTAACCAGCTAACCGACCACCCGACGTAGAGCACGATACCCATGAAAGGCGCGAACGCACCACGTAGACCAGTCAAGGTCACATGAATCCCCATGTAGGTGACCAAATCTCGTTCATTTGCGAAGTCGTTATGGCCGAGCTGCCACGCCAACGTACCCGCACTACGCGCAAATCCCATCGTGACACGACCAAGTGCTAACAACCAGAGCCCATGTAGCATTGTAGCGCGACAATCAGGGTGAGAAGTGCGCGACAATCAAGGTGAGAATGGATCGCGACGGTTTTATGATACTTTATTTGGTGGCGGACGCGGCAAGGGGCGTTCAAAACGCCGCTGCCGGATCATGATTCGGCGTGGTGTCACGGGTTGGTTTCCTGGACCTGCTGGGTCTTTGATGAGGCGCTATCCGGCAGTTTGACCTTGGTGTTGGCGAGCGTGGCTCTGGAGGCGATCCGCCCACGCCCGCGTTTGGTTTCCATGGCGGTGCGCCTGCGATAGCTTTCCACGTTGAGTTCGAAGATGGTCGCGCGATGCACGAGCCGGTCGATGGCGGCTAGCGTCATGGCTTGTTCGGGGAAGATCGAGCCCCACTCCCCGAATGGCTGGTTGGCGGTGACGAGCAGGGAGCGGTTTTCGTACCGCGAGCTGATCAGTTCGAACAGCACGCTGGTCTCGGCTTGGTCCTTGCGCACATAGGCGATGTCGTCAAGGATGAGGAGGTGGTACTTGTTCAGTTTGCGGATCTCGGCTTCGAGCGTCAGTTCGCGGCGCGCGACCTGGAGTTTTTGCACCAGATCGGTGGTGCGCGTGTACAGGACCCGGAAGCCATGTTCGATCAGCGCGAGCCCGATCGCGGCGCCCAAGTGACTTTTCCCGGTTCCGGGCGGGCCGACCAGGATCAGATTGGCGCCTTGCTGCAGCCAGCCGTCACCGGCGACCAGGGCGTTGACGTGGGCCTGGGAGACCATGGGCACGACCGTGAAGTCGAAGTTGTCGAGCGTCTTGCCGGGTGGCAGTTTGGCTTCGGCCAGATGGCGTTCGAAGCGCCGCCGGGCACGGTCGGCGAGTTCCTGTTCCGCCAAGGCGGCGAGCAGGCGGGCGGCAGGCCAGCCTTCGGTATCGGCGCGGTCGGCGAAGGTCGCCCAGGCAGCCTTGAAGGTAGGCAGGCCTAGCTGGGTGTACATCAGCTCAAGCTGGGCGGCGTCCACGGCGCTCATGCGCCGTCTCCGGTGCGGCCGGTGGCGCGAACCGCGGTCGGCGCGGTGAGCAGCACATCGTAATCGGTCGGCGACCCCAACTCGACGCGGACGTCCGGCACGCGGCCCTCGGTCGGGGCGAACAACGTGGCCAGGACGTCAGGATCGGGCAACGTGCCGGCGGCCAGACAACTTTCGATGGCGGCGGCGAGCGCGGTTTCGCAGGTGCGTTCGTGCGCCAGCGACAACAAGGCCACGGTATCACGGCAGGCGGCACGTTCGCCGTTGGCTTCCATGATCGCGTCAAACGCGTGCTGGTACGCCTGGCGCGGGAACAGGCGGTCGCGATAGACGAGATGGCGCAGCGCCATGGGCTTGCGCCGCAGCGCATGGATGACGTGACGGTAATCGATGACATGGCCATTGCACCCGTTCGCCTGTGCGCGGCCGCGCCGCAGTTGCATCAGATGCGAGGCGCCGAGGAACAGTTCCAGACGGTCGTCGTACAGACGCACCGTCAACTGATGGCCCACCAGCCGCGACGGCACGGTGTAAAACACTTTCCGCAACACGAAGCCGCCGGAGGAGGTCACGCGCACCTGCACCGTGTCGAAGTCCTCGGTACGCTGGCGCGGCAACGGCTTGAGCACGGCGCGCTCCACATCGATGCGGTCGCGTTGGTGGGCGTTGCGCCGCCCCACCACTTCGTCGACGAAGGCGCGGTAGTGGTCTAAGGTATCGAAGTCGGGCGTACCGCGCAGCAGCAGCGCGTCGGCGAGGCTGCGCTTGAGGTGCCCGTGCGGGCCTTCCACGGCACCGTTCTCGTGCGATTCCCCGCGATTGTTGCGGGTCGGCGCCATGCCGTAGTGCTCGCACAGCGCCACGTAGCGCGCCGTCGCATCCTTGCGTTGCGCGGCATCAAGGTTGCGATACGCCGCCGAGAGACTGTCGCTGCGGTGTTCCTGCGGCGCCCCGCCGAGGCTCCACAGGGCGTTCTGCAGCCCCTCGGCCAAGGCCGTGAAGCTCTCCCCGCCCAGCACCACGTGCAGGTGCGAGAACCCAGAATAGGCCAGCCGGAAGTGGTACAGACGGTGCTTGAGGGCCACGCCGGCGATCGTCACCCCCAGGCCGTTGGCGTCGGTGAAGTCCGAGAGCCCGAGCTGACCCGGCGGATGGATCTGGCGGAACACGATCTCCTGCTCCGGCCCGTGCACCGCACGCCATTGCCGCACGCGCCGTTCCAGCGTGCGGCGAATGCCGGGGTCGAGCGCGGGATGGCGACGCATCAGCTCTTCGAACAGCGCCACCGCGCGAATGCCCGGCGTCTTCTCCAGGATGGGAACAATCTCCTCGTCGAAGATCCCCGCCAGCGGATCGGGCCGACGACGGTCCCGTGCCTTCGTCTGGGTGGAGGGAAGTCGCGGATCGGCCTCGATCCGGTAGGCCGTGGCGGCGCTAAAGCCGGCCTTCGCCGCAGCCGCCTGCGGCGTGGTGGTTTGTCTAGATTGCATGTAAAGCCTCACTTGGTGATCGGAAATATGACTGCCTGGCATGGTTGTCCGTCCTCAAGAAGACGGCATAACTTAGCCAATTCCGTCGCGATCACGTAGCTCGGCGCTCGGCCTCGCCGGCTCGCGCCTTGCTCGGTCGGGCTACGCCCTCCCTCCCAACGCGCGAGCCGGCGGCATTCTCACCTTGATTGTCGCTGGATTCTCACCTTGATTGTCGCTAGACAGCGGGAACCCGCGCACACTACTTGACACTGGGTATCGATCTTCTTAGAACGCCAGAAAACCCAAAATTTGCAGGAGCAGAATGTGGTCTCCATGTTGAGATGATTTGTGTTGTGGATCTAAAGACTGGGGAGCCTATTCACTGGACGGGAAAATCGTATCCGACGAATGAGTAAGAACGGTGGTTGGTACAAGAGACAAACTTAGAGACGCATAAATTTCGATGCTTTCGGAAACGCGTGCTCCTACTCGGTTGTCATGATTTAAATGTCTTCAGCGAAAGATCAAAATCACTTGCGAGGGTTAATTCGCACAAATACAAACGAATAAGGGATATGCGAAGGCTGGCAAAGGAGTTCAATCCGACGATTGTTTTACACCATCCGCGCTCAACAGATTCACCGAACATGTGGCAGACCGCGTGGAGCGGTGCTCGCAAGCACCTTAGGGATAGACAAGGTGAACTGCATATATCCGCTTCTGGAATAACTTTCTTTAACTGGTACGGTGGAGCGGTACGAAGAACGCTCGCCGATGTGTTGGAAAGAACACGATGTTGCGACGAGCATGTGATGAATGTGGTCATCAAACCAACATAACAGTATTCCCCTATTAATAAACGTTATTCAACATCAGGATCGGAGCGGTGGCTAACTATCTGCACAGTAATCGACTCGAGCGTACCTCAGCGCCTTGATACATGTCGAGGCTCTGCGTGACAATGCGTTTTTTTGTACGATTAAGTGTGTCGCCTAACAAGAAGCACCGCACAGTAATCTCATAGGAGGAGGTTTCATGGGAACAAAGAATCAGTCTAAGTTATCTTCAATGGATGTTTTCAAGGAAAATCGAGAGGTAGTGATTTGCTCGACTGCTGTTTTTATTACTTGCATGATATTGGTAGTTCACCTCAGCGCGACGCCCTACGCGGGCACTCTTTCGACCATGCTAATGGCCACAGCGTTCATTGCGATCATGGTTTTAGCGTCGGTATTAGCCGAGAGCCTAGAAGGTGACAAAACCTCACCAATAATTCGCGCCAGCAAGCTCGGTTTCTTGGTAGCTAGATTTGCGTGTGTCGCTATGGTCCTGCTCTTGTATCCTGTTACAAACAATCTTCTCCCATCTGACTCTGCGCCTCTTGTTATTTTGTACGGCTCGTTTTTCGGCGTTTTTACAATTGTTTTCGTGCTATATAGATTTAAAAAGCGATTTTTTCAGTGGCATGCCGAAATGAGCTTTCAAAAACGTCTGGTTGTGTTTCTACCGCCCACTGCTGTACTCTCTATCTTGATGGTATTGGTGAGTATCCCAGTGCTTGCTTAGATATGGCAGCATCGAATTCATTGAACGAGTACAAAAAGTTGGCTAGATTACGATTGACCCGGATCACTTCACAAAAATTGCATCCTTCATGTTTTAGCTCTCTTTTTGCTAGGAGAAACCGGTCAATGTTGTAAAGCTATACTAGGTTTGACATGCCGCCAAAATCTGGTCACATTCGATGCGACCGAAGAGTTGTGTCTAGTACCAACGAGTCCGTTGTCACGATTGGGTCCGATTGACGCGGCGCCCTACAGGCTCGTGACTACACTTGATTTTAAACGAAGATTTGAAAGTTTCCTTTCAGTGTCACCGAGGCGAATTATTCATTCAGTACTGTATTAACGTTTGAACTATGTCAGTAGTTCCAGCGCTTGAATCGATATCCCGTTAGAGACGCGGGTTAGTCGTGATCGTTGCCCCCGACAGGCCACTTGCACTCCGGGTTCCCATTGATAATATCTTTTTCCTCATCAATACGAGCATCTTTGTCGTTATTTAGGTGCGCATGGTAATGTGTAGCACCCTTTCGTGTGACACAGCCCTCATCAAGCGCCGCATCGTAGCGACTCTGAAGATCTCCCTGACCCACGTATACAGCGTACCAAATATCGCCCTCAAGTTTAGCGAAAACATAATTACCGTCCTGATCTTTGCTAGGCCGCCAGCTGATCTCGTGGACGTTGTATCTATATTTTGAACCTGATTTGCCTTGCCAAGTGAGTTTATCATCAGCCAATACATTCCACCACAATAGTCGGCAACTCGGATTTAGTTACAGATCTAACCCTTTAAAGTGTAACACGCCTTACACTTGCAGCACCAAGTTCCCAGATTACAACCGGTCGTTGAACCCACAACGAAGCGGTGACCGTTAGCGTCAGCGCGCGAACCAACCGCAGATACGAGACCCCGTTCGGGAAAATACATACCTCTCGGGTGCGCCGGCAAGCGATATACCGCGAAGGTCTCCTCCACCCAGGTGACCAGCGAGTTGCAACCCGAATCCTCGCCTTGGTTGCGAAGGTCGCGGCGGACGACGGTGAGAGTGCTGTTGCAAGGCGACATGCCAACTGCCGGAAAAACAGAGCGAAACTGTCGGCGTTTCTGGCGCGACCACGGAGTTTAGCTATGACGACAACGAATCGATTGGTGAGTATCACCACCTGACACAGGTGCAACGATGCTACACCGAAGCCGAATTGTCAAGGGTTCGCAGATATCGCGCCATCGCGCAACGGCTCGAGGTTTCACACGCGACCGTGTCACGGGAGATCCAACGCAACCAGCTACCCGCAGTTGGCTACGACGCCAGACTCGCCCATCGAACGGCGATCGACCGACGCCGACGTGCATCTGCGCGACCGCGCAAAGTCAAGCCGCGACACCTCGATCACATTTACGATCGCCTCCTTGAAGGTCAGAGTCCTGATGTCATTGCACATCGCACGTCAAATCCTAGCTTGAAGCTGTGGAGTGCGTGGATCTATGAGCTGCTCGCGCGCGAAGTGGCGGCGGGCGACGACGAGAGGGTGACGTTACTCGAGCGCAGCCAGGCCGGGTCGTTGACGATCTACGCCGAACACGTCGCGGCGGCGGTGGAGGCGACGTCATGACGATCGCCATGAACCAGTTCGATGACGTCGCCTAAAGGCGGGACGAAGAACTTGCAGGTTGGCTCGGCGAGCTGCGCATGCCCTACATTCGCGCCCAGCTGCCGAACCTGTTGGCCGGAGAGTGTCAGAAATTGCGTGTATGACTCAAGAATTGAGTCGGTAGACTTGCTTGATACACGTTCAAGCCTACCGACCGTTTAGCAACGACCTCATGAGTTCATCACAACAACAATCCTCACACATCTCTGACGAGATGCTCGACCAATTGATCGGCGATCGGGGCCCACAGGAAATATCCCATACCGGTGATCTGTTTGACGAGTTGAAGCGCCGGTTAGCGGAGTGGATGCTGGATGCGGAAATGGATCACCATTTGGGGCAAGCCGACGAAGCTGCAGACGGCAACACGCGCAACGGACACAATCACAAGACGGTTCTGACGTCGGCGAGCGCGATGCCAACGCGAAGGATGGTACGACATCATGAATGCACGAACCGTCGCGCGAAACCGCGCCGTCAAACTAGTCTGCAGATCGGTCACTATCCACCAATATTCAATTGGCTACGTTGCTGCCGCGGCAGTTACTTTAGGCGGCGGTGATCAGAAAATCAATGCCACGCGGTTGCCGAAGGCGCTTTCGCTGCCAAATTTCATGCTACTGAGTGGATCGAGCCGCTAGCCATGGTGTTTGTAGAAGAACATTGTCACAACCCGAAATCGCAGAAGATTACTTTCACAACTACCCGAATCAATGTAGGTTTTCTTATATTTATCTGCTCATTCTTGATGTTCAAAGTAGGAAAAATGTCTCTAGATAGCAATGGCTATGACAAAGTACCCCGAATGTTGCATACAAAAGTGGATGAAAGTCGAGATTTGTGGATTAACTTAGATGCTATAGTGTCGATTTCGCAAAAGGACAAAGGTGGTCACCTGAAGACCTGCATCAAGCTCGTGAATGGAGAGGAAGTTTCGGTTAGTGCGATGGAATCCTTTCACTTGGATGGTGAAGGGCAGATTGTGACATTGCGTACTGACGCGGATTTCTAGGTTATGGATGAGGAACTAGATATTTGGTCGTATCCCCGTCTTTTCTATTCACTACAAATCGGTAGTGATTGAATTCTTGAGTGAGGACTTTCCGCTGACGTAGGCGGAGGGGAAACGAGTAGTGTTTGCGACTGTCGATTGAAATGCGCTGTTAGCTTCGACCTTATAACAAGATTTCTCGATTGTGAGGCGGGCGCTTGCATGGACTGAAGCTCGTTGATTGTGAATCTCCATGGATGTAGTCTCTGACCGAGCTGCCTATCCGTGCTGGCGAATGTCAACCACTCCGTAAGTTCGGTCACTGACTTGAAGGTACATTAGCCGAGCTGCACGAATGGACTCGTAGGGAACTTGCATGCTTGGACATCGAGAGGAGTGACTGAATCACACAGATAGAACGCAGATTTCCCATATAGTTGAAATTCGCGAAATAGGATGCTTCGGGGAGCTACTCATACGAACCGCAGCGAGGAGGCGCTCTCCAAACGTTAGGAGGTTGGCGTCGCGATCGACTGCATGCAAACAACATTGCAACCTAGCGTCGCTGTCTTTGTTAGCTCTTATTTCGCTTTTCGCTCAACCAATTGGTGAGCAGTCAGCCGACCACGCTTATTCCCAAACCTCACTCTCTCTAGAGTGGAGTGAATCTCCCAACCAGCTGGTTGCAGACCTCTAAGCCCATAACGCGGCCTTCGAAGCGGCGAAAGGCTTACAAGGTGCTCGATTCACGAACTACTCGATTCGTAGTTCCAGCCAGTCATTATTCGAGATGTACGACCTGATAGGTCGTTACATCACGGTTCAGGATCGGCAGGACTACCCGCACGAACTTGAACTAAGGCTGAAATCCGCCGCCACGGTGGATTTCGAAGCACTTCGCGAATCCAAACAAATAACCGTAATTGTTGATGCCTTTTCGAAGACTGAAACCGAGATTTGGCGGCTCGTACATTCGTCTGAGGTCGACGCTGCTTTGGCTGCTCGCGGCAGGCTGAACACGCCCTCGTCGCTAACGACTTCAATATCTGTGATGGATGTGGATGAACCTCCCGTTGTAGCGCTTCAATACAGACATTCAACCAATCACCAGCGTGGCTTTCAGCTGCGAATAAGAGCCAATGGCGGTGCTCAACGCTTTCGAGCCGATCAGTTATTAAATGATCCGGAACGTCGACCGATGTTCTTGAAGTCGAATGCAGAAGACATCAAGATACGAGAGTTCTTGGGGTATTTGCCGAATTTTGGAAATCGTACCGTGAGTATCGGCAGCTCCGAACTGGATACGAACAGTATCGTAGGAAATTCACCTTCAACCGACGGCACGATTGCAAGCGTGAGCACGGAAGGGTCACAATCGTCGTAACAGCAGTCACGGACAATCAAAACGGCATGCGGAAAGCGGAAATATGGGTTCGCGTGGCTTGATCAACCCGGCGCGACGCTTCTCGCGTAGGCGGTAGCTGTCGCCCTGGATCGTGATCACCTGGCTGTGATGCAAGAGTCGGTCGAGAATCGCAGACGCGGCCGACCTAGTCGGACACGTCGTCGCCGAGCACGCGCCCCCAGTCGGCCAGACGGTGATTCGAGGTCAGCAGGATGCTGCCGGTCTCGTATCGCGCTGCCACGAGTTGGAATAGCAGTTGGGCGGTCCGCGGCGGTACGGGCAGGTAGCCGATCTCGACCACGGTGGTCGCCTGTTCTTCCAATTGGTCAACGCACGGCATAAACGGGGATCGATGATCCTGACCACCAACAAGAACTTCGAGGAATCGGGCGGTGTGGTCGGCGACGAGGTGATGGCTGCCGCGATGCTCAACCGGTTACTGCGTCGTTGCCATGCGGTTAATATCCAAAGCGCTAGCTACCGCATGCAGGAGTACAGTGCGGCACGTGCGCAGACTCGGAGAAACGCCGAGAAGGGGATAAAGTTGACAAAAGTGGGACATTTAAACTTGCCAACGACAATCGGACCAGCCAGTTGCATCGAATAATCCATCCGTCATCTCTAGGTTCCAGATTCTCCATCACAAGATAAAGCGCAATACCACAAAGCTATACTAGGTTCGATGAACAGTAAGAATCTGACGACCATCCCTGCGGTTGAACATCGGAAGCGAAATGACAATCGCACAACCGAGGAATGAGAGAACGCAACGTAGTGGACTTCGTGGGTGGGGTCGCCGAGTCCAATAATCGATCGTAACGCCAAAAACGAGGCAATTGAATTATGAATCGTCAGGATAACCTACGAGTATTAAAGTGATCGTGAAATACGGTGACGTCTCGCAATACTCTATCTCTTAACAATCTAGTCTTTCGACATAAGGAATTAGTTAAAGTGCCATACGAACTCCCGTTAATGCTCAGTGTCGTCGACGATGAGCTGATGGGGGCTACTAACCAATTAGATCCCATAGGGTCTCTCGCTATTTGGACGGTACGGGGTAGGGAACTCGTTCCGCATCTTACTGCACAAACCAGCAAGGTACGTGGATTTCAGATCCTCGTGGAAGCGTTTCGTCTATGGGATGAGTATTCAAGGGAGTATGCAGAGCCGGACCATCGTCTCGATGACTTCTTTGTATTGATCGAGCAGGCTTTCGCCCGTACAGTGGGATGGTATGACAATAGTTGGGATTTGCCTGGCGCTCGTCGAGTACGCAAAACACATGGTGAGATACCACAAATCTCCTTACGTGATAGGACGCGCCATTTGCTCAACAACCAGAAAGGCAGCGGCTTGTGGGGTCTTTACAAAGGGGCAGCTCAACGCGCGGGACTCTTAACAGAAGAAATGACTCACCTGTCGGATGACACTCTTGCCAACGCGAAACTGAATCGTTCCAAATCGGCAAGCAAGCTTCTTGAGATTGTTCAACGTGCGATGGAGGGTAGCACAGAAACGCTCGCGCTAAAAAGAAATAGTCAACTTACAAAAGATCTCTTTGACACATTCAATGGGTTGCCATTGAGATCTCATCTGCGTGAACGACTGATTGAAAGTGACGAGCTAACTCGAGAACTTGCCTTGCGTCTTGCCGACTGTGATCAGATAAATCACCGGGAGTTATTAGGAGGTCTAGCACAGATGCTGCCCTCTCATCGCAAAACACTTAGAAATGCGATTAGGTGCGAGGACATCCTGGCGGTTGTCGATGCGATCTTCGTCAAACTCTGTGCGAGTGATGGCAAGAGAATCGAGGAGATAGAACTCGGAGTAGACCTAAGTCACTTCCGCGAAGCATTAGAAGCATTTGAAAATAGCGGCCTTTACGGCAAAGGTTCGAGTGCGCAGTATCACAAACGCTACCTTGAGACAATCGATCCGAGTAGCGAAGTTACCCTGATGCGCTCGGTGTTGGACATTCACCGATTCGTCGTCGAGGGGCGTAGCCAGTCTGCATGGGTATCGGAGGAAGCGGGAAGGCTTTTAAGTGACGTGGGTTTTCACGCGCCTGATGACGAAGAACTCAAGGTCGGATTTGCATGGCGGAACGATTACTATCTCCGACCATTACAGGCCATCGCTAAGGAACTTGAGGAGTCCAGAGATTAATCGAGAGATATCGACGATACGGGGAAGGCTGCAACGGGCTGCGCGTTACTTCGAGAGAATTGATAGCGTTATATTGACGACGTTTAATCTGAACGGTGATTTCCTCGAGGAGTTCGCCTTGCCGACTGTTTTAGGGGTCGACGCAGAATCTGCATCAAGTCGGCGAGCTGAATTACATGAACGCCTCGCTCAAATACCTTGTAGCATCTACTATGACCCTACTGTTTCACCAAACATTTCGGGACTGTATAGATACACTGCGAAACCCGTTCCAATACCCAAGCGCTTTTTTCACCCTAAAGTCGTAGCGATCGCTGGCGAGACCAAAAACGGCACAATCTGGGTATATCTAGCGGTTTCTTCCGCGAACATCACCCTCTCGGGGTGGGGGCGCAACGTAGAGTCGTTCGGAGAAACTTGGATACACACGAGGCAACAGCAACCTTGGAGTGTTTTGGATAGATTCCTAGCGTGGTTGGATGCGCACGCTTCGCTTGAGGAGGAACGAAGCAACTTCGATGCTGTGAATCGGACCCGAAAGGTATTGGGTCGCATGACTAATCGTCGACGTTTCAATGACAAGGGCGACGAACCTTGGTCCGGCACCTTAAACGCGCAACTGTATGTTTCGGTTGTTCAGTCGACTCAGAGTTTTCCCGAATTTCTGCAAGAGAGCAGTGGTCGACAACGGCATCCTAACATCTTATGGGCATACAGTCCTTACTGGAGCGATGTTTCAGAACAGGTCTCCAAATTCAACGCTCGAGAAACCGTACTTGTCCCCGCTTGGCGAGTAGATGGCAAAGGTCTTGGGATCTCGAACGACCAAGCAGAAGAAATTGATAAGACGAGTACGGAAATACGACGGAACGAAAAAGACGTTGATAGCCGGTTCTGGCACATGAAGGCTTACTGGATTGAACATGGGGATTTGATACGCACAGCTGTGGGTAGCTGTAATTTCACGCGAGCCGGACTTGGTGGGGGTGACAACAATGTTGAGGCGATGCTTGTATATGAAGCAGGTCCTGAATGGCTACCTAATGGGGATCCATATGAGGAAGGCGAGTTCTCCGACGAGATCGTTCCTGAAGAAGATATGCCACAAGTGTCTCCGCTCCCTATAGTTGTCGGTTGGGATTGGCGAACGCAGCTTTGGCGATGGTGGTTGAAACCACAAAATTCTCAGAATAACTTTAGGTTAACAGTTCCTGGACTCGACGCATTCTCAATTACAGCTGGTACGAGCTCGAGATCAGGAAAAGAACCACGGAAAGGTGCTCAATTTACGGTCGACTATCAAGATGGGGAAGTATCCTGTCGTTGGCAAGGTCAGATCGTTGAACTCAATCTCGACCATTCCCAAAGAGTTTACGGTGCACAGCTCACTGCCAATGAAATTCTCGACAGTTGGAAATCAAGAACGCCCCCGCCCCCGCCCCCTGAACCAGACGAAGGCGAACCGGGTCCGTCAAACTACGATGGAGGAGTATCTGATAATGATTACGCTCCTGCCGCGTTCGATGCGGTGAATCTTTTTGACCTTTATCGATCAACACGTGCGTTGCGGAGAACGTTGAACGAACTAAGTCAGAATCCAGACGTTCAGCGTGCCTACCTGGTGGGTCGTCACTACAGTGCTATTTCTCTCGCGAATATGGCAGACCGTGATGCCAAAGTCCCAGTGGTACGTTATTTAGTTCTCAAAGAAATCAGTGGCATTGTGAATACATGGAAGGATGTGTTGGACTCGTCGTTAGTTTCTAGCGTTGAACAGAAGACCGAGCACGTCCGTTCCGTCGTAAGAGATTTGTTGCTGAACGAAACGAAAGGTGACGAAACAAAATCTGACAACATGCTGGCATGGTTCGAACGAGAGTTTTCAGAACTAGATCTGGGACGTCACCATGAAGCCCTTTAAACACAACATAACGCCCGAAAACATCGGGGAGCTAATTGATCTTTCAGTGCAAGGCGACGCTGGAACTGAATCCATGGCTCAGTTGCAGCTTGAAGGTATCGCTGCGTTGTACAACATTCTTTGTACACATGATTTCGCGTATCTAGCGGACGAATTGGGAATGGGCAAGACGTATCAAGCGTTGGGATTGGCGGCAATCCTGTGGAATGAGAATCCTGGCGCCCGTATTCTGTTTATTTGCCCACGCGAAAATCTACAGGTGAAGTGGCGGAGCGATTACTTACGGTTCTTTTCGTCAAACTACCGAAGAGCACAAGGTTTGGGTGACGACCGAGCGACTTCGATTTTGTTTAAACAACCCATTCATCGACCGGAAACTTTCCGAAACCTACGGGCATGGTGTGCCACTATCGGTTTGCCGCAACAGATTGCACCGTTTATTCGTCATACCAGCTTTACTCGACCTGTGTATGTGACGTCCGAACATTTAAGCGATATTGATGTTCTCTTACAAAGAACGAAGGCGATATGTCATAGCTGTGGACTTTTCAATACGAGGATGCCGAATCGTCGCGTACTTACCGGTGAAAACGGCTCGCGAGAAGTGAACTTGGCGTTTGCAAAGGCGCTAAATACAAAGCTGACCGAAGAAGCCGAAAACGAGCCTTATTTCGACCTCGTAATCGTCGACGAGGCTCAGTGCTTACGAAATCCCAATAATCAGACGAATGACGTTCTATATCACGTCCTGAAAGACCAAGTTAAGAAATGGCTATTAGTGAGCGCCACACCTGCGCACGGTGGACCGGGTGATCTACCTACGATCCTCAACCACTATCCCAACCGAGGCAAAGTACTGGAGCCAAGTCTTGTAGACGACCTTGATTCGATGCAGTCGGAGTTACAGAAGTATCTAATTCGCCGACCGCGTAAGTACAGTGTGCGAAGTACCGGTACGAGCGTCAAAAAGGACGTGTATCGCTCGCACGACGCGGAAAGATGGGCGATTACGGACGCTTCGATGAGTGCGCTTGAAACGCTTGCAATAGGATTAGTCCAAAAATATCTAACCGTCAAGCTTGAAGACCAGGGCAACCGTTTCAAGATCGGTTTTCTCTCATCGTTCGAAAGCCTCCAAAGTTCACTCTTAGGAAACCAGGCAACTCATAGTGAGGTAACTGACGGTGTGGAAGTGCTCGAAGACGACAGTCATAGCGACTATGAGAGACGAGCTACTGATCGTATAAGAGAAACCAAAGCACCAGACGCGGAATTCGTCCACAAGATCTCTACTTCATTCGAAGAGAACTTCGGGATTCCTCTGCCACATCCGAAAGTGGATTTCGTAGTTGATAGAGTCGCCGAACTCGCATTCGGCGCGCCGCACGTTGTGGGTGGATGTAAATTCCTCATCTTCACGCGAAGAATCAGTACAGTGGAGGCAATACGTAGTCGGTTGATGCGGAAGTACCACGAGAGTATTGTGGCTCGGATTCAAAGATGCTGGGGCGAAACTCTGGATTGGAGCGGCGAAAAAGCCGCCAAAGAAGAGATGGATACAACTGGAACGGATGAGAGCATCGTAGAGGAATCAACCGATGATCTGTTTCGACATGCGATGTCGGAAGGCAAATGGCTATATCGCTTCCGTCAAACGTTCCGAAGAAGTGGTAGAAATTCACTGTTTTTCGAGGATGCTTGGTTTCAAAGGCTATGTGTGGCCGGTGGTGTTGAAGTAAAAGAAGCAGCTGATAGGATCCCTAAAGAACTATGGGCTGAAAGTCGCGCACACGCTGCACGAACCTCCGGTCGCGTACAGTACCGCGCAAGGCTCATTCGTTATCTGTCGCTTCATGCGATTCTGCGTGTACCGCACGTGTTTGGTTTCGACGAGGAAAGTGCTCGAGCGTGGCAAATCGCGTACGAATCGATGCTGCACGATCAGATCAATGTCGAGAGCGCGGATATCGAACCGACCGCATCGGCGATCGAATTACTGACCCACCCAACACTTTGGACGCAATGGGATGCGTGTTTTCCAACTGGACCATTGGCATTACCCGCAGGTGGGGAACAGTTAGTTCAGCAACCGACGGATATTGAGTCGTTGTACCGACGGCAAGTGCTTCGAACATTGCTCGGACAAACGTTTCAGTTGACAGATACCCTGCTTGACGTTTACTTCGCGAATGAACAGAGCGGACGCGATGCGACCACATTACCAGAACGATTCATGGAGTGGTTTTTGTCAGATGACGTGAGCGCCTATCAATTACGCGAAGAGTGTGCGAATTGGATCAAGCACACTAGACTGATTGTTGATAGCTGCCTCGACGGAGCAGGTAAAAGCTGGCAAGAACTTGCGAGTACGGAAGACTGGCCACCACTATACAACCTAAAGGCAGTGATGGGAGTTGTTGGTGGTTCAGGAGATCAAAAGTCGGTGACTGCGCAATTTCGTACTCCGTCACTCCCACGCATAGTGGTCTGCACGGATACGTTAAAAGAAGGTGTTGATATGCATCTCTTTTGCGACCAAGTGCTTCATTACGGTGTTGCTTGGACTTCCGGCGACTTAGAGCAACGTATTGGTCGAGTCGATAGATTCTTTTCCAAAATCGAACGGCGTTTGCAGGATGAAGGATCTCCACCGGATGTAACTCTAGATGTTGGTTACCCCCATGTAGTAGCGTCCTTGGAGCATACTCAGGTTGAACGTGTTCGAGAGCGGCAAAAACTAGCGGAAAAACTGATGGATAGTCCGATCTCCGTCACGATCGAGAATGAAGAAGAATCTAGCACCGTTGAAGGGAGTCAAGGAGGGTCTGAGTTGACTGGCGAACCGTACGCGAACAAGGTGAGTCAGTTTCCTGACGCCGGTCGTAACTTGGTCGTTTTATCCGCGCGCGAAGCAAACAACATCGCTGAGCATTATCGTGCTTGGTACGCAGAATTTATGAAAATGTTGCTTGATTCAAAGTTCCAGGTCTCACCAAAGGATGAGAATCTGGTCCAATTTGGGTACCTGAATTCAACGGGTTTTCAGTATGAATTTGTTTGGTCATATGACGCAACGATTGGCCGTTACGTGATCACGGTTTCGGATGTCTCTCAATGTTGCTTCGGCAGACAGCTACAAAGCAAGAGGCGAAGGCTTAAGGACAGAGAGTATCAATGTGAAACATTCGTACGAGTGTTAATACCGACGCCTGACGAAGGGTTAGATACAAAAGTCGTCTCGAAGATGTTGAACTTCCTGGACGGCGAAACGCCTCAAGCGGATCTCTTAGTGGAAGAGAGATGGCAAGAATCCCTAGCTTCGGTTGCGGGCGCTGACCCGAGTTCGGTTATAGATGAAGACTTCACCGTCGTAAGACTCCCGAATCGTAGTCGTGAACAAGCGATTTCACTTCGGGTCCAAACCGAAGTTGTACGTATTTGCAGTTTAATTGCACCGCTTGAGCTTCTCCCACCACGTAGTGAATGGAATTTCAGGTCTATCCACGATAACGTTCAGGCTTGGGCCTTAAATGCCACGAACGATCTGTCGTTGGGTTACTTAACAGTTAACAGTAACGATGAATTAGTATACGGAATGGACGTTATCTGCGGCAACTTACCCGCGACCTCAAGAGAGCAGGTAATCCATGAAGCTGCATGGCGCGCCGATATGTGGGAGGCGGCACTTACAGGAGAAGATCGGTGGTAGTGGGGACAATTTCAGTTCAGCACTTCTTGATTCCGCTGACCGATCGCAGTTCTGTCATTCGGAAATACGATCGTGGTTAGTGTCGGGTCAGTAATTGGCGTAACGCCATCTATGGTGCCTGAATTTAAGTCCGAGTCGCAACACTTGGCGTACAGCTGAAACGATATAAGGAAAAAGTTGAGATTGGCTGTTTGCGGAAGACTTATTGTCGTTTTTCGCGCACGCTTAAGATGTCATTGAAGGTCGTTCGACGTGTCTGGTGACGATGGTGCGTGTAGATCCCGTAATCGCGTTGGCGACGGCAATCTTGGTACGGCGTCGGACGGGTCGACAGACTAGAAACCGGGTCTGCCGTTCCACCAGTGTAACGATCGAGCCACGATGACGTGCACCTACTTTAGTAGGCACCTTCGATGGTGTCGCCTTCCCAGTGGCCAAAGGACTTGCGGGTAGCGACCGCGGCCGGGCGTTGGTCGATATCGACGCGTGCGGGAATGAGATGGACGCCGCTGCGCGAGGGCGAGACGCCAAGCCGTAGTGCGATGGCGCGTTGACTCCGCCCACTTGACAAATACGCGTCAATCTTGCATCGTTGTACCAGTGTCAGGAGTCGGTTGATGGCTTCGGCCATGGGACATGTCTTTGTTGTTGTCGTTAACGCAAGCATGCCACAACCGTCTGGCACGTTTCAACAAAGACGCGAAAACGGAACGACCCATGGGCCGTCCCGTTTTTTATATCTCAATAAGACCCAGTGTTGCATTTCGGAGTTGAAATCAAGATTCTCGTCTCGATTGGAAAGGTCCGCGCCACATGCGTGCAGCACCGCCCCTCCTCTTTGATTCGTACCAGCATTTTTGTCGATTTCTTGATGTGTTGATGACGCCGGGGTAATCGGTACGCCGAGAGTGTATCCGTCAAAACGAGCTAAATTCACCGCCTAAATATCCGTTTCCGAGTTCGCAAAAACAATTCATAGAATTCCCATCCACACGCGGCTGTTACTGCACGTTCGCGGCACGAAATCTACCTATCCGATATGCGGCGTAATACTAGACCTAGACCTATGCGAAAGATCGCTGATGCTGGACGTCTCGATCATTCGATCATTAATAAAGTTTGGTATAAACCCCATGACCAGCATTGCAGTGGATCTTCGACATATGCTCCTCACAAGACTAAGTGTCCGAAGGGTATTACTTGCATGATCGCTTTAGAAATGTTGAAGGAGGGCCTCAGGCGCTCAATGTACCCACCTGGCTCAAAGTCGCAATTGCCAACTACTGTATGGGCGGTAGACGACCGTACGGGAGTCGTATACGAAGCGAGAATTACTAATGTGAGAACATCAGAATTCCATGGATATCCGGTCCAAGAAACAGATCCTCTAAAGTCTGAGATTCTCAGAAAATGGCAGAAAAGGGCGCCTACGCAGTAATGGACCTGTTAGTCAAACCAGTCTGGCAGCACGAAAGCTCGGAAGTAAACCAAACGGTCACAGGCACTGATTCCGAAACGGTGCTAGACGATACGACAATGTGTGTGCTTTGCATACAGGTAAACAATATTCTGATATCCAGGATTGTCGATGAGGAACAGCAAAGCCATGACGGACCTAGAGTGTCCGCATATAGGTTCGCTGAATGGCTAGTCTGGAACTGGTGGCGACTCCGTTGGGAACCTTCACGCTCTGGACCGAGTGAGTTAACTTGGCGTCAAGCTCATGAAACGGCTAGTATTGGAGGAGGCTGGTTGTGGCCTCGGATCACATTCGCTTCTGACGGCAGAATGGTGAGTGTACGTTCGTCGGGAAGCGAGCCAACCGTAACAGAACCAATAACATACGTCGCTGATAACGCAGAAAATTTCGTATCCGCAGCTACATTTGAGACGAGCATCGATTCATTTGTTATCGACGTCATAAATCGATTGAAACGTAAAGACCTTTCTCGCAATCTGGTCTCAGAGATGTGGAGGGAGTTGAATAACGAGAGAGAGGACCCCGATTTAGCGCTATATAGACGACTCGAAGCCCTTTTAGGTAATAACCCGGACGAAGGGGATGTTGAGGTAATTCGTCAGTTAATGAAGGACCGTGAAGTATTTGGAGAACACGCAACTGATGAGATAGCAGCTGAGTTGCCTGTTTCCTCTGAAGTGTCAGTATCTGCGAAAGATCTCTTTGATTTGGCTCGAATATCAGGCTTCGAAGTCAAAGACGACGACGTTACAACGTCACCGATGACTGACAATACGATGACGATGATGAAAGCTGACCAATCGGGATCATTGGTACCGTGGAAAATCGGCCAGGAAGCTGCCAAGGTACTACGGAATAGTGAAGGGCTGGGAGAAGGTCGCATTACGAACCCGTTACTAAGCGCGTTGTGCGGTTTGCCAAAACAAGCCTTAACGAAACCTTCGAAAGTTAAGCCACCCATCTCCTATTCATGGACAAGTGAGAATAGCAAGCATATCGTGCTTCGGGCACGTGTAAGTGAAGGTCGCAGATTTGATGCAGCACGGCTTCTCGCAGATAAGTTACTTGTGCGGAACGGCGAATCTATGCAACCCGCAACAAGCACGCAGACGTTTCGTCAGAAGATGCAAAGAGCTTTTGCGGCAGAATTGCTGTGTCCCTACGAGGCTCTATTCGCAAAGTTGGAGGGGGATTATTCTGAAGATTCGATCGAAGCCGCGGGTAGACACTTCATGGTTTCGCCTATGCTGGTTGCAAGTACGCTCGAGAACAATGGCATACCTGCATATCGCGGTTCGAAGTACGCGCCAGTTTGAAACTAGCTGATTCTGAGAAAACGACCAACTTTGAAAACTAGGCTGTAAACCGGTTTTAGCTGCTTGGAGACTCGCTGACACAGCAAAAGATTAGTTTTTCAAATCAAATGCATTCGTAGCGATGTTGTTTTCCAGTTCGCGCGTCACCGAGCTCCAATATAAGTGAGCGTTGCTGATTTAGATCTAGCAACCTATGGCGTCGTTGGATGTACCTATCCGAGTCGAATCTGTCACGGGCATGACATTGAACGAAGATCGACTAGCTAATTAGTAACGTTCACTCTAAGATTTCCGGATCGTGTAAAGTAGCCACGAGTGCGAAAGTGCCAGAGTTCAAGGGAGAGAAATTTGGCCAATACATCGCCGATTGTGGTCACTTGCCTTCGAGTAAGGGATGAGCGTCTGGAGGCGACTCCTTCATTGGAGTTTCAAGTGTGTCTTGATAAAGATTCGTCTTGTTACGCTCTGGAAGGTGACTTTGAGATATATCTGTATGCGTACTCCAGGCAGGAGCTGGAATCTTCATTACATGAGCTTCTCGAATTCATGTGGCTTGACTATGCACTCGAAGAAGACGAGACAAAACTCGCGCCAAGCGGCATGAAACTCAAGTTGGAGTTGCACAATCGATTCCGTAAGGAATAACCGCAATCTTTTGTTCCTGGTGCTTTTCTCTAGCTGTCCAGAATCCGACGATGACCAGATGTTACTAGTTCGATCTCCCTCAATAGTCGACGCTTTCGTTTGTGCGCAACCCGGACTTGCTCTACATACCGCTCAAATTCGTCCTGCCTCCCTTCGTCTCGCATGAGTTCCTTTACCTCTCTCAATATAGGCATCGCTTCAAGGTACGCATTAACGTTGGCGTTGCCAACCAAGTAATCAATTCTTCTTTGCCAGATTTCAAGCGTGATATCCGGCTCTGCATCCCTCATGCGTTCCGCTATTTCAAGTCCATCCACGTCGCGACCCGGTGCCTTTCGATACCAATCTACTGCATCATCTAGACGGTCTTCTTCAAGTGCGATGTCAATGAGATTACGGTAGTCTGGGTAGTAGTGCCTCTTTATCGGGTAATCCGTCCCGAGACCTGTCGCAGGTAGAGGCCAGTCCGCGCTGGTTGGCTCGAAAAATCCCGTAACAAGATACTCTAGCAGAGCAGTTTGAATCTTCTCCCAGACCCCGGATTTCCGGCACGAATCTTTGACGGATGAGTAGGTGTCGACACTCGGTATATATGCAAAAAAGTAAGCGTCAATCGACGTCACTTGTGCCCAGTTTTCTTCCAGTACTGCTATTTCGCGCATTTTTTCCGCCAGCTGATAGGCAATGCCTCTTAGCTTGTAGCTAGTTGCGTTTCTGCCCTCAACAATCCAGTGCTTTGCCATCTGGAAGTCACGTACTTGGATAAGTAAGTCCACCAAGGCAACGTAGTTGCTACAGATTGGCAGTTCCGATTCCAGTAATTCGATCGCTTGGTCGAACGCGCTTCCCGCCTTAAAGGCTTCGATTGAACGTTCGAGAACTCGCTCGCGACGATAAGCGATGCTAAAACTCTTCTCGTCGTCTGTATCCGGCATTGATTTCAATCGTTTCCTGAAGTGTTCGGCAACCGACAGCCAGTCTTGTTGACTGATTTCACCTTCATTTACTGGCAACTGCGTATCAGAGAGGATGTCATACTCGTCTTTCAGCATTAGTTTCCAGTAAGTAATCACTCGATCCGCAGGCGAAATTTCACTAGATCGCATCGCGCTGACAACGATCTCCATGCAGCTGCGGAGTTGGTCATACGGTTTCAGGCTCGGATCAGTTTCTTCGATCTGTTTGGTTCCAAGCGACATAAACTCGTCGCCAAGTTCAACCAGCTCACGGACTTGACTTGCTCGTGCTAAGGTCTGAAACTCCAACTCAATTTGACTATAGTCTGGTTCCTCACCGTATCGTCGATTTTCGTAGTCCCGTTCGTATCTGTCATATCGCATACCCGTTACTTTACGTATTAGGTTCTGGATACTAGAGACGTGATGATCCGTTACGACCGATATGTCTGGTCGAAGATCCTCAGGTTGGATACCCTGAGGTAAATCGACTGGTAATTCTGGTTTGTCTGTGATCTGCTTGGTCGCCCAATCGACTAGCTGATCGGCGGGTATTTGAGAAAGAGCTGCACGCACTTTATCAGCGTCCATTCGTTTGCTTAAAACCGTTGGTGAGAGGGTTAGATTTGCGTTATGCTTTGATTTGAATTCACTGCGGTCAGTGGCGGGAATGGGTGTATCTACTCTCGCGTAGTCAATAGCGACGAGAATGAGGGCGACTGCATGCTTGCAAGGTCCTCTACTAAAGGGACAGTTACAACGCCATGTCAGGTTCGCGTCCTCAAACCAGACTTCCGTCCTGTATGAATATCGACCTTCGACGGTAGCAGCCAAGTGGTTGTCTCCAACCGCGGAGAGGTCGAAAACTCTGCGCTTATAGCCTATACCGCGCTCAAGAATCGTCGCACCCGCCCAACGACTTAGATCGTCCCACGTTAGGTCAGGATACAGCTGATCGTTCAAGGAACTACTGCGCGGTCGAATGGATTCATAGGTAATCAGTACCTAAATGTAGGATTCAGCACCGAATTAATCGGAATGCCTCGATATGTCGTCTTTGCCAAACAGTCGATTGAAGGCTTCTATTGATTGCTGCCAACCTTCGTCAGTGAATGCGACGGATTTGGCTTTACTCACTGGATTCGAAATATAACCCTTCTTATGTAGCCGCTCCATCGCATCCCAGTCGAAGGACTTCCAAGTCCTTGTACCATCGTTATGTGCCCCAAGGTAGAGGAGCCCGAGTACTGCTTCGTCAACTTTTTCGATATTCATGGCATGTTTAGAGTGACTGACTCGCAGAAGTTTTATTCAAAACCTCCGACAATCTGGCTACTTTGAGGCACTATGTATTAATCGATCGACCAATCGCCAGACGGTACTACTGGGATTCGCTAATTCATTCGTTCCCGCAGTAACGTGAGAATTGCTAAGGTCAACAGCCCGGTTCTTAGCATCCAATGTGTTCTCCCGCAATCTTTCGCACACGTCATTGGCTAAGTGCTTCCCGTCTGTCAGACCTATTCGTTCGCATTGCCGTTGAATATGACTTCGAGAAATAAACGCGCTCTGATCACTTACACGCAGTACTAACCAGAGTTCAAAACAAGGATTTGAAACAACTACATCTAGTCCACTAGTTCGAGCATCTGATAGCGCTTCTGCCAATCGTTCGTGTTCGTCAACATCGAATACGCACCACAGCTCGTCGAAGTCGCCTTTAGATTTTTGGCGCCTTCTCTGTTTCATGTCGTCGCGCGCGTTTCGCACGAGAGATTTGGGGTCTAATCCTGCAGATTGCGCAAAACTGAGATGAACGTCACGGGATTTGATGCACTGAAAATACTCGCGCTCAGTGATTCTCCCTTCAACATGCAGGCGAAATACTCGTTTTTCGTCGCGCAAACCTCGATGATTCCGTCGCTTTGACCTACGTGGTTTCCTCAATTCCTTTCGCACCTTGCTCTCATCGCGCTCAATGTTGCGTCGTTCGCAAGAGCGAGCGATGTTTGCTTACTCGAGTTCTTTCTCGTCTACTGGAGAAAAAGCAAAGAACGGTAATGCCCCGTATCGACCTGCGAGATACCGTTTACCAACTAGATCCTCTCGTCGGCCTCTGAACTCCGACAGCGGAAACAGATGTGTTTCACCGTTGCCGGATTTCTCGGCGAACCAAACTTGATCTCGACCTAGAGCGAAACGTTCATGGTCGTTGAGTAGCTCTGTATCGTGAGCGTTAAACACCATCTGGGCGAAATTTGGATTAAGTGAAGGATTCTGAAATATTTCGACGAATCGTCTTACTAGGTGGGGGTGCAAGCTGGTGTCAAGCTCATCGACCAGCAAGACGCTGCCATTATCTAGTGCCTGAAGGGTAGAACCGATCAGACCGAGCCATACCCGGGTTCCAGCGGATTCATCGATAGGATCAAAGAGATGATTCCGTTTTTCGCCACGGTGTTCGAGTTTAACCACTTCTCGTATCCCCGTATCCTCATCTTCTTCACTCGACGCTCGAATTAATAGTGCGTCTCTCAATTTCAACTCGAATTCGTCGTCCAGTTTCTCGACTACTAGATTAGTAACGCCTAAGTCCGCAGCACGAAGAAACTGTAAAACTCGGTCTCGCATTGAAGCGTTACTTACTAACGCAGCAGCTAAACCCAGCCTTGCCTTGCGATTGCTGGCCTTCAACAACTCAAGGTTTTCGGTAAACCAATTGAACAGACCTCGAATTGCTGCTCCATCAGTCACGCGTCCGGACTCCGATCGTGAAATTGCACCGATGATGGAGAGCATCAAGGCTTGAGAATGAATGAGCGCGGCAATTGCCTTGTACACACCCGCGAATTGACGACCGATTTGCACATTGTCTCCATCCCGATCAAACACGAGCTTTGGGCGCCCACGCGGATAGTTGTACGCAAATTCAGTAAGTACCTGGGTGTCGCTCACAGAAAACCCATATTGCCAGCGTATCCCGTTGATTAACAACTCGACGGAAAATTCCGTCGGCGATGAATCCGCGTGTTCGTCGTTAGACCTGAGCAGAAAAGGATACCGGAGTGAGAACTCGAGTTTATTGGCGGAGAAGGAGCGGAGCACCGTTTCGCGCATATCGTTCATCGCGCGTAGAAAGGCCGTTTTGCCGGACGCATTTGCGCCATACAGTACTGCAACGGGGAGAATGCGCAAAGGTTTTGCGGAGACGGGTTCCAATTCACGTACGACCTCCTGGTTTCCAGTCCCAAGAGCATCAAAAATCAGTTTCGCTTCGTCGCGATACGACCTCGCGTTCTTGGTTCGAAACGAAAGCAGTGCGTTTTCATTTTCGGCCATGGTGTTACCTCATTAGTGACGGTACTGGTCTTAGAGGTAAATTATGGTAATTAAACTTACATATATGCGATATTGCGTATTAATTATGTTTTATTAGATGAATACAGGTCATTAAATACGCGAAAGTCACGATAAGCTCATTTGAAGGCTGTTGACTTATTCTCGATGTCAGATAGGTCCGCACACAACACCCGCTCAATGAAGGATCAAAGGGAAAATCATGCGCTGCGCTGCAATCCGCAGCGTTGATAACCTACCCAAATAAAAGGCGAATTCCCATAAAATGGAGGCAAGTGAATTAGTTGGATTTCATGGTGCAGCGAATGAGTCTCTTGCCTGGTCGGCCAGATACCGGCATAAGGCTCTCTTTAACTCTTCGTCCATAGCTAGGACCTTGCTGTCTTAGTCGCCTCGTATACGTCCTACTGAGTCACGTTAGCAGACGTCGGGCGTGAATCAGGACGCTCCTTATATGAACGTCCCGACCCAAACCAATGACTTAAAGCACGTCAAACAGGTGCGTGTACTTGACAACCAGTTCCTTTCGATTCGCGCCGACTCCTCGCCGCTCATCAAACTCGCTATACACGACGTAGAAACCCGTACTCGCCGTTCGGAGCCAGGAAAACCGAATATTGGTCGCGAAGATGTCTTCGGCCAGGTTGTGTTGCACGAGCGCGCTCAATTGTGCTTTCGCGGAGAACGTGTAGGTGACACCTACCCTTGCCAGATCGACCGTAAAAGCAGAATCTTTCGTCGGTAAATCAATGTCGTTGTGTATGTAACCAGCAAAGATGTCCCACTTGTTCTCGACGCGGTAGCTTAGGAACAGATCCGCGTTGAATCGATCGCCGTTGTAGAAGCCTCCCTGCGCAACTCGGAAGCTAGCGCGAAGGGGATTCGTGGAAGGTGTGGAAGCGTTGATCGAATATTCCACGGTGTCGTAATCACCGGCAGGGATGGTAACGCCGACGATGCTGAAGTCCTCCTTGACGCCTTCAGTAATCAAATTGACTACCGGCCAAAAATCCGCACCGTTTTCCCATAACCACCATGTCTCTAAGTGGACATTACCACTCTCTAGATAGCCATCGAAGTCCCAGAATGCGTCATAGAACATTATCTGGTTCCACTCCTTAAGTCCACCCTCATTGGGATACGCGGTCGTGTGATGCACGCCGCCGCTTACCGCACGATATCCGACACGTGAAGTAAATCCCACTTCCGGATTGAAGCCTTCCCCGACTTCGGCGAAGCCAGAACTCAGGTTCCAAACTGCAGATCGGTAACTGCCACCAAAAAAGAGGGAATGGTCATCTTCGGTGATCCCTGGCGTGTTGGTTTTGCCAACGTGCCCCGTGAAATCGGTGTGTTCACCGATACCCAATCGCCCATCAACGCCGAAGGTCTGGTTTTCACTCTCGCCGCCTTCGCGGTTAACGACGATGAATCCAAGTGAAGAACGGTTCTGCATCTCGCGATTGAAGCGACCGACGAAGAAATCGTTCTGGGGTAGAAACTCCCCGCTCTCCGCGCGTACGAACAGCAACCCGACGTTGTTTGAAGCGCCAACTTTTCCAGTCACACGAGCACCTCCAGTGAGAGGGAGTTTTCGACCAGTGGGTTCGATGCCGATATTGCGACTATGAAAGAGCTGCAAGCCCGAGAAACCGACCTGAAACATGCCTGCGTTCTCGAGGAAAAACGGACGGGTTTCGGGGAAGAAAAGACTAAATCGACCAAGATTGATCTGCAGTTGATCCGATTCCACCTGCGCGAAATCCGTGTTGTAGGTCGCGTCGAGGGTCAGACTACGCGTGAGTGAGTATTTCAAATCGAAGCCGAAATCGCTCTCTCGTTCGGTCATGGAGTCACTTGATCCTTTTGACTCCACGACACCGCCGAGTACGTACGGTGAGATCTTCAGGTTCTGGCGATGGCCAGGTACGCGAATGTCAGTTATTTTTCCGGCCAGCGACAGCCGGAACGTCGTGAACTGTGGTGGCATAGACGCCCAATGAGATTGCTCGTTGTTCTTTCGCGTGAGCCGTGCGAAGTTCACACCCCAGGTTTGGACCTCATCACTTCCGTAGCGAAGGGAGGTGAACGGGATTTCGAACTCGGCGCTCCAACCTTCGTCGATGTACTTGGTGCGTACTTTCCAGCTGGTAGACCAATTCCAATCCGCGAGTTCATCATTGATCGCCGCGTCGTATTCAGCACCGATGGGGTTTGTGCCAAACATGAAACCAGATTGCCCGTTGAGAAACGTATCAATGGCCATCGAAAAAGAGTCGGATTGGAATCCGTTGCTTGAGACGACGATATCGTCCTGACTCGCTTCGTGGCAAATGACACCCACGTGCACGAATTCGTCGGAGTACGCGAAGTACACCTCCGTTTTCCGTGTAGCGGGAGCGCCGTTGGTCGGCTGCCACTGCGTGAAGTCAGTAATGGGCGTGAGCGATTCCCAGGCGGGATCCCCTCTGACCTCGCCGTCTAAGGTTGGGAGAGTCGTCAACTTTGACGCGACAACACTGGGACGGGGAGTTTCTTGTGCCGAGGTGCCGAGCGCTAGAGCGATTGCGACAACCGTGACTGCTCTAATGAGCGTTTGAGAGGAGATTCTTGAATTCGCGACACGTGAGCGAAAACGGTTGCTCCACGCGTTACGGTTTTGAACGTCGAATTGACGACGTAGGTAGATTGCGCGCCTGGAACGGCAGCGCTTGTTGTCAGCGTTTAGATAGGGTTTTGTTCTGCCAGCGAGGGTGGCTAACATGGATGGTCTTTCCTTCAGTGCAGCGGGTGCGATGATTGAGTCGGTTGTCCGTTAGCCTCATTGCAAAGACCCTCTCACAGAAGAAAAAGGCACCAAGTTTCGTTAGTCACCGGGTGCGAAGGTCGGGAATCAAAGGAACTTCAGCGCCAAGTTGCAAATAACTTCCTGGTTCCCCTTGACGATTTCTTGTTCACACATGACTTTCTGCTGCTTGCTTGTACGCCACAAAACACGGGATCAAAGAGCAATCTGGCTAGAGTCGATGAGACTGCGACGGAAGAGTGCTTGATTCGTTCCTAAGCGAACCAAGCACTCTTTTCCACTAAGTCGAAGCGGGCGCGGTTTATCTTCCCGTTGTTCGCCTCAACTCCTCAAGCGTTGGCTCACCGTAAGGGTGGAGATCCATCATTGGCACCATGAAATGTCTCTCATCGATCGGCACCTGATCACGATCCGCTTCGCTCTTCGCGAGCTCTAGCATTTGCTGCGCTTCAGAATTGATTTTCTTAAGCGGTAGATCCTCAATCGGATTCTCGCTTTTCCGCGCGATTTGAATTCGCTTGCCGAACTCCAAATATCGGTCGAAAGTGCGCTTATCGATGTTCGAACCGAGTGCAACTAGTATGTCTTCACGCCACTGCGGCACATTCACTTGAAGTTCTCGAAACCAATCCTCGGCAGGTGATCCAAGACGCAGGAATGCGAGCTCGACACAAAAGTGATCGCACTCTTCGTAGCCTTGATTACGGGCTTCAGCTTCTGCCTTCGGCAAGAATGTCTTAAGCCACGGGTGTTGATCGACCCAATCCGGCCAGAGGTTGGGTTGTGCTTGTTCAGCAACAAGCAGCGTAGGGGAGTCAAACGTTTTCGTACTCATAGGTGAGTCCTCTGCGACACGGAAGTGCTGACGTGCCGCTGTGTAGGCTTCACCCGTCTTCGCCATGCGTGCACGGATTTGACGTTTGAGCGTGTTGCGAGCTGTCATTGGCACCTCCTACTCGAAAGCATGATCCCTCGGCGACCTGCCCAGAGCAGGGGGAACAATGACACTCCAAGGACGGAAGCCCCTTTTGCCTCGCGAACGGTCTTGCCGAGGAAGACCCATGAGGTTGCGCGTGAAGCGAACGTGACCAAAGCGTAACATGAGGACGGACGAATTGTCAAGTGAGTCCCATGGAACGATCCAGCATGAAGGTATGATCCAATTCCATGAAAATCGTGTTCAGTCGGAAAGGCTTTGACAGCGCAGCGGGTGGGGCGCCGTCGCCCATCGTCGACGGTCGACCTACGAGTCTTCCGATTCCAGCACGCGATCGGTCGAAAACGACCTACGGTGATCTCCGCTTGGGTTCTCTGGTCGAGCAAATGACCCGAGGTCGATTAACGGCCAGTTCCCGTTGCCACTGTGATCCAATGTTTGAGAATGGTCGTTGCGCCTTCGGACAGACAGGAATTGCTCAGTCGCATTTATCCAATAACGACGTTGGCGGTGGTGACGTGTTTCTGTTCTTCGGTTTGTTCTCTGACGCCCAAGGTGGCGATAGACACCATCGCATCTTCGGATTTCTTGAGGTCGAAGAGATATTGAGCCTAGGCCGGAAACCCAGTAAAGCATGCCAGCCACGAGGCTTCACCATTCGTCATCCTCACACCATTGGAAAGTGGGACAAAAACAACACGATTTATGTCGGACCAGGCGAAACCGCCGTTTCAGCGTTTCCTAGTTTGAGGCTAACGGTCCCAAACGGGCGACTAAGTCATTGGCGCATTCCATCGTGGCTCGCTGATTCTGGATTAACCTACCACCGCGACAGGAAACGATGGAATCCTGACGGCACGCTCCAAGCAGTCTCAAGGGGACAGGAGTTCATCGCTGATATCTCAGGAAATACGGACGCGGCAAAATGGCTCGAACGTGTACTGGGTTTGCTCACCGGAAAGACCGGTGAGTGCGACCGAGCAAGTGTGGCGTGAACCGGAATCAACCAGTGGTGGATGAGTGGTCTGAGGTAGGGGATTTGCTGGGTGACCTCTACGGTATCGTGAAACGACTCGAGGAGATGTTTCCAGGCCGCAAGTTCACACCGGACGGGCATTTGGTCGGAAGTATTGGGGAAGCCCTGGCGGCGCATATGTTTGATCTTCGTCTGCTGCCAGCGTCGGCGCCAGAACATGACGCGACGACAGCTGACGGTAATACCAAGGTTCAAATCAAACTGACTCAGGGAAAGAGCATTGCTCTACGAGCGAAGCCTGAACACTTAATCGTGCTGAGGCTAGCGAGCGATCTCACCATCGAGATTGTTTACAACGGCCGCGGTGAGTCCGTCTGGTCCAAAGTAGGAAAGTTGCAGAAAAACGGTGCTCGTCCTATCTCGGTTTCCGCGCTCAGGGAAATAGACTCGGGTGTTTCGTCTGCGGAGCGATTGCCTCTCAGGAAAGAAGTAGCTCTTCGTCGTTGACTGCTAATTGCATTGGTGGCAAACACCCAATACAGAATATCTAGAATCCATCGAATGCTCTTCCGCGAAGCGGTCAGAGCCGCAACCACATCAAAGTTACATAGATCATGAAGATTACTGAAGCACGCCACTACCTCGTCGATAACGTCGCGCCATATCGCGGCGGACGGCAATTCCTCTTCTTTGAACTCTATACCGATGAAGGCATCGTCGGGATCGGCGAACGGCCGACGGGTCACGCAAGCAGCCTGAAATCGCAGATCAAACTCTTTCATGAACTCGTCGATGAGTTTCTAGTAGGTCAAAACCCGTTCCACATCGAAGCGATGTGGCAACGAATCTATGGGTCGAGACATGACTACCGGCACCCGAGCCTGTTCATGACTCCGACCTTGAGCGCCATCGAGATGGCGTGCTGGGACATCGTTGGTAAAGCAACTGGCCAACCAATTTACGAATTGTTAGGCGGACGTTATCACGAGAAGATACGCGCATACGCTTACATGCCTGCCGAAGGCATTTGGGAGAATCCGGAGAAAGCGGGCGAAGTAGCGGCGCAACTCATCGAAGAAGGCAATGGCGCGTGTAAGCTCGATCCGTTCATGCCGCTCTATCCACTCCCACGTGATTTCACGCTCCAAACTATTAACCATGCTGCAAAGATTTTCCAGTGCATTCGCGATGCAGTAGGAGATACGCTTGAAGTGGGCATTGGTACGCACGGTCAGTTTTCGACCTCAGGGGCGATTCGTGTTGCGGACGTATTCGAGCAGTTTCATCCGATGTGGTTTGAGGAACCGGTACCACCTGAGAACGTGGACGAGATGGCTCGAGTTGCTGCGCACACCAGCATTCCGATTGCTTCAGGTGAACGTTTGGTCACGAAATACGACTTCGCCGAGTTAATCGAAAAGCAGGCTGCACAGATCATTCAGCTTGACGTCGGGCAGTGCGGGGGAATCCTGGAATCGAAGAAGATTGCCTCGATCGCTGAAGCGCACTACGCGATGATCGCACCGCACATGTACGTGGGGCCGGTCGCCGCCGCTGCTGCTGTGCAGTTGGACGCGTGTTCACCTAACTTCATGATCCAGGAATACAACGGTGGGCCGTTGCACGAAGAACTGTTTGTCGAGCCCATCAAGTTTGCAGATGGCTTTATCGAGCTGCCGACGACACCTGGTTTAGGTCTGGAGTTTGATCGCAAAGTACTTCAGGAGCATCTTGCGACGTAATCGCCGTCCGGCGAGAGAATGAATGAGCGACTAGCGGCGTTTGCGTTCTCGCACGATGATGTCGAACGCGTACTCATGGTTTGGATCGATCCGATGGTGTGCTCGTTGCACTTCCTCCCAGTCGTCGACCTCGTAGTTCGGGAAGTACACATCGCCAGGAATGTCCGCATCCACCATCGTCTCGTATAGTCGATCTGCGCCTGGAAGAGCTTCGGCGTAGATCGCTGATCCCCCAATCACGAAACATTCTTCAGCGCCACTCTCTCGAGCGAGCGTCAATGCGGCATCGAGATCCGGTGCGTGCTGAATACCGTCGTCGGTCAATTCGCTCCGTGACATCACGATGTTCTGACGCTTTGGGAGTGGTTTGCGGTTCATCGAATCGAACGTTTTCCTACCCATGATGATCGGATGACCCAGCGTCGTCTTACGAAAATGCGCCATTTCATCTGGCAAGCGCCAAGGCAGTGTACCGTCACGACCGATAACTCGGTTTCGGGTCATCGCCCAAATCAGGGAAACGATCAATGTGGGGCTTCTAGACGGCTATAGGTGCGCGAATGCCAGGATGTGGTCGATAGTCTTCGAGTTGTATGTCGTCGAATGTGAAATCGAATATGTCAGTTACGTCCGGATTCACCTCCAGATGAGGCAACGCTCGCGGTTGCCGACGTAATTGCCGCTCTGCTTGCGTGATGTGGTTGTTGTAGAGGTGTGCGTCGCCAAACGTATGGACGAATTCGCCAGGCTGCAAGTCAGTTGCTCGTGCTACCAGGTGCGTCAATAACGCATAGCTGGCGATATTGAACGGTACACCGAGAAAGATGTCAGCGCTGCGCTGATAGAGCTGGCAGCTTAGACGCCCGTTCACCACGTAGAACTGGAATAGCACATGGCAGGGAGGCAATCGCATTTTGTCGATATCTGACACGTTCCATGCTGAGACGATGTGCCGTCGCGAATGCGGTTCTTCGCGAATGGATCGAATAACGTTCTCGATCTGATTGATCGCACCGCTTTCATTCGGATTAGGCCACTGTGTCCACTGATAGCCGTAAACGGGACCAAGTTCCCCGCGTTCGTCTGCCCATTCGTCCCAAATATGAACGTCGTGTTTCTGTAACTCTTGAACGTTCGTGCTACCACTTAGGAACCAAAGGAGTTCATGCACGATCCCGTTGAAGAACACACGCTTGGTGGTAAGTAGCGGAAAGCCCTTCTCGAGGTCGCATCGAAACTGGTAGCCAAAGATCGAACGTGTTCCAACCCCCGTGCGATCGCTTCGAGGGATGCCTTCAGTAAGGATCGTTTCTAGCAATTCAAGATACTGTTTCAAGGCTGTGTTCTCCCTTGGATATACCGTGAAGTTAGTGGCACAAGCAGGGCAATCCCACCTAACACCATTAGCACGCTCAAGATCTGCCCCATCGACATCCAACCGAACAGGACAAAGCCTAGTTCCGGGTCTGGCTGCCGGAAAAATTCGGTGGCAATTCGAAGTAAGCCGTAACCGAGTAAGAACAGTCCGGCGACGTGACCGGTTTCGCGTGGTTTGTTGGAATAAACCCACATCACGATGAACAGAACCAAGCCTTCGGCGAAGGCTTGATAAAGCGACGAAACGTGGCGGGTTATCTCTTCGAACTCCCCCGTGCAGAGGAAGTTGTGATCCATGACGCTCGTGCATGGAAAGTGGATACCGAGCGAAGAGTCAGTCACTCTCCCGGGCAGCTCCGAATTAATGAAGTTGCCGATTCGACCGAAACCTAGACCAAGTGGTACAAATGGCGCAACGGTGTCGACCGTTGTCCAAAACCCTTGGCGGTTTATCTTGCACCACAGCAACAGTGCGGTAATGACACCCAAGAGCCCGCCATGGAATGACATGCCGCCTTCCCAGATCCGGAACAACCATAGCGGATCGGATGTGAGCTGTTCGAACCCATAGAAAAGTGCGTAACCAACTCGACCGCCGGCTATCACGCCGAGCCCCATGTAGAAGCATGCGTCGTTGAGCTGGTTGACGCTCCAGGATACCTTTTTGGTGCGGATCCGGACGTACGCTAAGACCCAGAACGTTCCAAACGCAAGAAGGTACATGAAGCCATACCAGTGGACTTGGAAGAAACCAAAATCCACGAGAACCGGATCAATGATCGGGTAATTCACGGTTTGGTACTGGATCGCATCCATTTAACTCGGACGACAGGATTTTAAGGCTTGTTAGTTGGGAATTTCTCGCGCTTTCGATGAGAAGGAAAGAGCGTATGACTTGAAAATAGCTATCCTAATTGTGAAACTTACTGCGTTTAGAGATAAGTCCTCCACGCATGAATATTGACATTCGATACTATTTACCAGATATACTCGCCACTTATTTAGTTCACGCGAATAGACGTCAGATCTCAGAGTAGATCAATAATGCCAACTCAATTGGGGAAGTTCTTCAAGGTTCAAACAGGATATTGATTTGCAGGATCGATTTTTAAGGCAAATTTGTGATCAACGCTGAGGATCTCAAGTGATACAGAATCCTATCTAAGACTTATCACTGCGAACGAAATCTGTGCACGTGAATTAACGACGAATTTGTTCAGATTTGAGTGTACTTGTGGGGAATTGCATCGCTGTAATCGCCGCGATTCGACGTGCAGCGAGCCGCTTTAGTGTGCAAATGTTCAAAAGTGGTTTTGCCGAGAGCAGTTATTTCAAGGATCTGTAGGACGACACAGCTGTTTCAAACAAATGAAAGAAAACGCTTTTGAGATTGGAGAGTTGGAGATTGCTGCGACCAACATGGACTGGGGTAGTGATACGTTCTCTCGATTCCGCTATCAGGCGGAAGTTACCTTACCGTATTGCTTGTCTGCGATCCGATCCGAGAACGACATTCTTGCTGTGATTCCTGAGCATGTGGAAGACATCGCGATTAAGACGAGTTTCGGTTGGAGATTCATTCAAGTCAAGAGTCGCGATCCTGAGCGCGGTCTTTGGCGTTTGAACGATCTCTTCGAAAAGAGCGGCGCTCTCCGATCGCTCTATCGCACATATCTACTGACTACCGACATGGACTATCCATTAGAGGTGGTTTTGGAGGGAACGATTAAACCGAAGGATCCGATAGGCTATCTGAGACCTAACGAGGAACGCGAAGACCTTGTCCCTGTAGTAATGCAAAAGCTCGATGCGGATGAAACGTCGGCGCGAGATTTCCTTCGTCGAGTTGTACTTGATGAGGGTTTACCCCCTAGATCTGTAATTCAAGCCACTAATGCGAGGTTGCTGCACGAGTGCCTACCAGAACTCAATAAATCAGAGCTCGATGCCGTTTATGAATCGTTACTTTCGGAGATCGAAAAGGCGATGGGGTGTGAGCGATTTGGAGCGTTTTGGCCTAATTACGTTTTAGCGTCGACACATCGACCGACGAAGGTTGAAGAAAACCTTCGGAGAAAGACACTAGACAAAGAACGATTGTCTGCGGTTACAAAGACCTCAGCACCTAGTAATCGACCTCTTCTAAAACGAATGGTGGAATTAGGTCGTCGCCCAACGTCGTCGCTAACGCAGAAACTCATCCTGGGTGGGGCGACCTCAGAACTAATAACGCGGGCACGAAATTTGCGGGCGAACGCGCAATATCATCGTTATGTTCGTTCTGCACAAGGGATTTCGTCGCAGGATTCGCAACTTTCTGACTTACATGAGCGTCTCCTTGTACACGCGGACACTGCAGCATCAGTTTGCGTAGATTTCGAGAGACCTGCTATTAAGATGTGGGAGTATCTGTTACATGAATACAGTACGCACGGAGAGAAAATAGATCGAAGTAACTTAGTAAGTGCAGATCCGATGCTCCTTTTGGGGGAGAGTTGCGTTCTTTCGGATCAGTGCGAATTCAACTGGGGAACCGCATCCGTTGGCTCCGAATAGCTTCCACCCTAGCCTTGAAGGGGAGGCTCGCTTACTCCTTCTGATAGAAGCGTTTAGCCGTGGTAAAAAGGTGCTTGAAGGGCGTACAAAACTTGTGAAACTCGATTTTTTCCTCCGCTACCCAGCATACTATGAACGGGCGTGCCTGATACGATGCCCGGACGCGCTACCAACGGGAATCGACACGAGTCCGGATATCGAATCCAGGATGGTTCGTTATAGATACGGTCCTTGGGATCCTGCATACTTTGCATTGCTGGGTAGGTTGATCGGCAAGGGTCTTGTGAAACCTGTCCCATTTAGCAGAGGTATTGGTTATCGCGTAAGTGAGGAAGGTCGTCTCAAGGCCGAAGCACTTCGTGACGAGCCGGCATGGGCTGACACGTCTAGTCGCGTCGAGTTACTTCGACGACATTTTGATCTCACCGGAACATTCCTAAAGAACTTTATTTATGAGCACTTTCCAGAGGTCACTCAGGCTTCATGGGGAAAATCACTGTGAAGGTCCGGATTAAAGAAATTGAATTAGAAGGGGCTCAACGCTCAGTTTCGTTTGAGCCAGGATTGAACATCATAACTGGACCAATCGCGTCAGGAAAGACAACGTTGATACGCTACTTACGTTTCTTGATTGGAGGGTCGTTGGGACAACAACCAAATGAAGCACGTGATAACGTTAAGATGGTCACAGGATTAGTTGAACTGGGTACAGAACCCTTCAAAATTTCAAGACCTGCTGTTTCGACCACAACCGCTATGGTTGAGATTGCGGGTCAACATCGGGAGTGGCGGATACCAGCATCGAGGGCTCCCGACGGTAACACCTACAAGAACTGGTTATTAGAGCAGCTGAAGTTACCGAGAATTGATGTACCTTCTGCGCCGACGCGGCCAGACTCGGACCCAACGCCTGTGACAATTAATGATTACTTGCTTTATTCATACCTTGCTCAGGAAGAACTAGGGTCGTCGGTATTTAGTCACCGAGATCCGCATAAGAATATTAAGAGAAAGTACGTATTTGATATCACGTATGGGTTTTACGAACTGCGAACAGCTCAGATTCAGGAACGGTTGAGAGACGTTCAGAGTCAAATCCGAGAGCTCTCGTCACGTCAGGAGCTCTTTAATACATTTTTCGATGGTACCTCGTTGTCCAACAGGGAGACGATTGAGAATGATCTCAATGTTGTTCGTGACGAGATAGAGAGGGAGGAAACGAACGCGATTGATTTAGCAAGGAACTCTCAGACTGCAAACGATACTGTTCAAATTCAAGGAGAGGTACTTGATGCTCAGCAAGAGGTGTCTCACATCCAAGCTTCGATAGATTCAGAAAGTCAGGCGATCGGAAACCTTGAGGACTTGGTCAATCAGCTGGAATCGCAGTCTGGCAAACTAACTAGATCTATTGTTTCGCATAAGCACTTAACGGATCTAGAGTTTGTAGTTTGTCCACGCTGTGGTTCAGGAGTGAACTCGAAGAGATCTTCAGACGATACCTGTTATTTGTGCCTTCAGAGTCCCTCTCTTGAGTTTTCGCGAGAAATACTGATCGCTGAGCAAGGATCGGTTGACCTCCAATTAAGGGAAGGTCAGGATCTCCTTCGAGAAAGAGAATTGAGACTTAAGACCCTCTTGGATGAGAAAGAAGAAGCCAACGAGATACTGAATCAGAAGCGACGTGAACTAGATTTTAAAACTCGGAGCTATATCTCTGATGAAGCAACACGTATTGCTGCAACGGCGGCGAGAAGAGCAGAACTCAGGTCGAAAGAGGAGCAATTAACAGAATTCCTTAACGTACTTTCGAAGATTGATGACGCTCAGGAAGTGGCTTCTTTACTTAAAGAAGAGAAGAATGCACTTGAGCGGGAGCTTGAATCCGCGACATCGGACACAGCAGAGTCTATGGATAAAGTGAACTTCCTGAAGCAGCGCTTCAATGAGATGTTACTGAAACTAAAGCCACCTAAATTTGGTGAACACGAGCTAGCGGAGATCAATCCTGATACTTACCTACCCATTTTCTACGGAAGATCGTTCGTTGAAGTAAGTTCGCCAGGTCTTCGTACTTTAATTAATGTGTCACACGCGCTTGCACACCACCTAACAGCCGTGGAGTTAGGCTTGAATCTGCCTCAAATCCTGATTATTGACGGCTTGAGTGAGCACCTTGGACAAGAAGGATTGGATCCAGACCGACTCCATGCCACGTATGAGTTGCTAATCGAGACATCCGAAATGCATCCAGAGATTCAAGTCATTGTCGTCGACAATGAAATACCAGATTTTGCTCGACGGTTCGTTCGACTCAATCTATCAGAGGAGGATCGACTAATACGCAATGACGATGAGTAGATGAATTCATTGAACGGCTCCTAAGCGCCGAAAAAAGATCAAGAGAAGAAGGCATGAAAACATGCACTTCGCAAGCAAGAACCCGCTAACGGACGAGAGCGAATTGCTCTAAACAATTTGTGCTGGAGAGAGGTTCTTTTCGATTGTTGACGCTGCCTCACGCGGTCGCGGATATCGTGGAGCTTGAGCTTAGGCGAATAGACTTACTTGACGCATATTGCGTGATTCGGTCATCCACATGCCCCACGCGTTAATTCTGCAAATAGACTGCGCCCATGAATGCGCGCATAACGCTAGGGTAAAACAGAATACACTTCACGACTTTTCTTAGTCTCCGAACAGGCTCATTTGCATGTGCCTAATCTTGATTGGTTATCGTGTCCGTGATGACCATCCGCTCGTAATCGCGGCAAACCGCGATGAGTTCTTCGCGCGCCCCACAACGCCGGCTCATTTTTGGGAGGACCATCCTGACATATTTGCAGGACGGGACGAAGAAGAGCACGGCACTTGGATGGGTGTAACGCGCTCTGGACGGATGGCAGCAGTGACTAATTGGACCGAAACGGAACCGAATGGCCACGCAGACTTGAGCCGCGGACACTTGGTCTCTGACTTTTTACATGGTCATGGGAGCGCAGATGGTTTTGTGGATGAGATTGAAGGTCGTCGATATCGTGGCTTCAACTTGATTGCATTCGACGGTCGCGAACTGGTCTACTATTCGAATCGCACGTCGGAACGTCGTACGCTTGAACCAGGTATCTACGGGTTAAGCAATACCCGTTTAGGCGATAAGTGGCTTCGCGTGATCAAAGGCGAGCGTAAACTCTCAGAACAGATCGAAGAACCGGTCCTTGAGACGCTGATTCACACATTGTTCGACCCTCATGGGGTGGAATTTCATCCTGCACCTGAAAAACACAACGCACCGTGCTTTATTCTTGGTGAACGCTATGGCACACGTTCGACGACAGCGATGATATTGGGTGAAACCAGTGTCGATGTACGAGAGCAATCCTACGGGCCCATGGGTGAAAAACAAGGCGTCGTAGAAGAACATTTTGAGCTAGAGGAACACTGACGATATGGATTTATCTGGTAAGAACGCCTTGATTACAGGCGGCAGCATGGGTCTTGGGAAAGCAATGGCAAAGGCGTTCTACGGCGCCGGCGCCAATGTCGCGATTCTGGCACGACGCGAGGATGAACTCCGCGCAGCGAGCACGGAAATCATCTCAGCGGGTGACCGTGATGGCAAGGTCGCGGCACTATCCTGTGACGTGACCCAAGCAGACCAGATCGAAGCCGCCCACGCCGAGGCAGTCGACACGATAGGTCCGATCGACATCTTGGTCAACAATGCCGGTAAATCGGAAGCACACCCGTTCATGAATGTAACGGACGAGATTTGGCAAGGCGACCTGGATTTGAAACTCTTCGCGGCGATCCGACTCGTCCGACTGGTATTCCCAGGCATGGCTGAAAGGCGATGGGGAAGGATCATCAACATCCTGAACACCGCCGCCAAAGCACCTGGTGCGCGATCTGCGCCGACGTCAGTTAGTCGAGCCGCAGGCATGGCATTGACGAAGGTTCTGGCAGGTGAAGGCGCACCACACAACATTCTCGTGAACGCATTGCTTATTGGTCTCATCGAATCGGACCAAAGCCGTCGAGCCTACGACGCGCAATCGCGAGAAGAGAGTTACGAGGAGTATCTAGCCGCGAGCGGAAAATCGCTACCCATGGGTCGTATGGGAGAGGCGCATGAATGCGGCAACGTTGCGCTCTTTCTTGCATCTGAATACGCCTCCTATCTGACAGGATGCGCGATCAACATGGACGGTGGACTCTCACCCGTCACGTAACCGATGCTGCCTAAATTGTGAGTCAGTACCTCCTCGCATGCGACGAAGGTACGAGCAGCGCGCGTAGTGTTCTGTTTGACCGTGACGGAAACGTCGCGGCTAGTGCACAGCTTGAGTTACAGAGCGTCTTTCCCAACGACGGCTGGGTTGAACAGGATGCAAACGCGATTTGGGACGCCCAGCGCCAGAGCATTACGAGCGCGCTTGAGCAACTAGGCACCACGACGTCGGCGTTACACGCAGTTGGCATCACGAATCAACGTGAGACCACGGTACTGTGGGATAGAAAAACGGGTATTCCTGTCGGACCCGCGATCACGTGGCAGTGTCGACGTACGGCAGATCGATGTGCCCGAATCAACGACTCAGGGGACGCCGAAAGGATTTCTGCCCGTACCGGACTGAAAGTTGATCCGTATTTCTCAGCAACTAAGTTGCGGTGGCTGCTGGATTGCGATTCCGACTTAAACCAACGCGCAATCGATGGGGAGCTCGCGTTCGGAACGGTCGATTCTTGGTTGATTTTCAAGCTCACGGGTGGTCGCTTACATGCGATCGATCGCACCAACGCCTCGAGAACACTGCTCATGAATCTTCGCGATGGTGTATGGGACGAGGAATTGCTGAGTTACTTCGATATCCCAAGTGCGTTACTACCCGAAATCGCCCCTTCGTCTGCTGTGATTGGCTACACGGCAGGCGATGTATTAGGAGTTGAAATCCCTATTGCGGGAGTTGCCGGTGATCAACAGGCGGCATTAGTTGGCCAGGCGTGTACCGCACGGAATTCCGCCAAACTCACCTACGGAACCGGTGCTTTCTTGCTTGTACATACCGGATTTGAAGCACAGGTCTCGGTATCTGGATTACTGAGTACGACTGCAGCGAGTCTAGGCGAGCGTGACGAGTTTGCAATTGAGGGATCCGTGTTCTCAGCCGGGAGTGCGATTCAGTGGTTGCGAGACAACTTGGGTCTCCTTACGACCGCTGGTGAATCTGAAGCGCTTGCAACTTCGGTACCGGACTGTGCGGGCGTTTATCTAGTGCCTGCGTTTGAGGGTCTAGGCGCGCCACACTGGGTGGCGGACGCCCGCGGGGCATTGGTAGGGCTGACGAGATCAGCCGATCGACGACACATCGTCAGAGCGGCACTTGAGTCGATTGCTTTGCAGTCCTACGATCTGATTGAGGCACTCGAAAAGGACTCCGGCAATCGAATTGAGGAACTTCGTGTTGACGGTGGCGCCGCCGAGAATGATTTTCTTTTGCAATTCCAGGCGGACCTGCTTGACCGACCAGTCGTGCGTCCTAAGGACTTGGAGTCCACGGCCCGTGGCGCTGCGAATCTGGCGGCGCATGCAACGGATTTTTGGACGGAACCGTGCTACGAAGTGGATAAACGTTTCGAACCGAACATGACGCTCAGGAATCGGGAGTTCAAGCTCGACGAGTGGCATGCTTCGTTGGATTCTGTTCTCTAGAGCGCACTTAGTGCTCGCGTCTATATCTGTTTCTTGAATTGGCGAGGCTATTACTCGAGTACCCGACAGATAGATTTCGTATTAGCGTGGTGATGGAGAGTAACGCTGTATCTTGAGCGTGTTACTGAATTTTGGCGAGATGTATCACGATGCACCTTCCAACCAGGTACGATCGAATCTATAGAGGATTCCGAGGATGCCTCACGTTACGGAACGGTTCAGATGCGGGATTCTTAGGTACCGCTGGACGTCGGCACCATCTAGGGTATTTCGGATACTACGACAGTAATAACAGTCAGTGTCCCTCCTATTTGTAAATGTCGTAACTAGGGATCTATCACCTCGATAATGGATCGACACAACGGGTTCGCGAAGGTTAGTTATAGCTGCCATGAACTCAACCGTTGCATGACTAGCGATTACGGCGTTCAATGGTGCGACAGATGGACCGGATGAGCTAAGGTCGCAACGAGAAACGCCGTAGATTTTCGCCAAATCAGCTCGTTCTTCTTCTGAACTAAGATATGCATGTACATCATTCATATCTAGTTCGTCCAGGCAACAGAGACACGCTTCGCCATCTTTCATTATGGACACTCGTCCGCCATATGAACCGTCGTCATGTATCTCACTCGCGAGATCTATAAACGGAATACCGTATGCGAGACATAACTCATTCAGAACGAATCGTGGACCATCGTGATCTAGACACCCGAAAACCCAGTCGGCCATCTTGACTCGCTCGAAAGCCACCGTACTTTCAAGATACTGCTGGAATGTGTTTACCGTCACCTCTCGATTGATTTCATGGATCAGTCTCTGCGCAAGTTCGACTTTCGGACTTCCAGGAACAGGGTCACTTTCACGAGCCCCGACGAAGCGATTCCGGTTTGTATCGTCGAGTTCATCGGGATCGATGAGATCCAGATGACCAATTCCGAGAAGCCCCAACTGCTGTACTAACGGGCTACCTAAGCCACTAACACCTACGACGGCAACTCGAGTGCTTTTCAATTTATGCTGACCTTCTCGTCCGAAAAGACCAAGATTACGGTTATAACGGTCCGGAACGATTGTCATCGGAAATTCACCAGAGTATTGTTGGTTGGCGTGTACGTGTTGCTTCCTACAATCCAAGCATTTAGTGATTCTGGTTCGAATGGATTGCCGATCCAAACCAAAGCATCGTAGTCTCTTTGTGTTACTACGATGGCCATATAAGGTCTCTTGCGGAGTCGCCACCACATGTGAGGCACTGTGGTATTCAACCGTCTAGGTCCGCTACGGAGAACTTAGCGGGTAAGAATCCGATATGAGAGTGAATTTCGATCAGTGAGGTCCTAAGATCGTGAGCTCTCTTGATTACGTCAGCTTGCGTACTTTCACGTAACTCTATGTAATGACTGCGTTGTTCAACGAAGTCACATTCATGGAGCTTGTACATATCGATCACGTCGAATCTCGCTCTCCCACGAATACGACTGGTCTCAGCAAACATGAATGCCGCGGTTTCACAGTGTTCGTCGTTTGAGAACAGGTGCGACATGAGTTCGTCGTAGCTCGAAGGTGTCATTCTCAGTTGAGTTTTCATGTTCCTTCGAGAAACCTGTTCGTAAAGCTCCGTGCCCAAGCTACTAGATCCGGTTGAGCGTCATTGTCGGCTTGTTCAGGCCAGTCCTCGCAATGCCATGAGAACAACAACCATTCACCATCGAAAGGAGTCACACTTGATGATTGGGTTGTATTTTCGGGAGTTCCTCCGTCAAAACTTAAAGTTGACGGTCCGAGAAAACCATAAGGCGAGCGTTTCGGGTAGTCCGCATTTACGGAGAAGACCACAGGTATAGATTCACGGTGATCGCCATTAATTAGCCATCCTTGTGGTAACGGGTAAGCATCGATTTTGAACCAATCTTGGCCGTTCGTTTCCACGTGTTCGACCTTGTCGTATTTCTCGCGTAGCTTCTTGAGCTCAACTTCGATCAATGCACGCATCAACCACGCTTCCAGCGTAGTTTCTTGCCAAACTCTAACCCTGGTTTGAGATACACGACCTCTTCTGGTTTCAGAGTCCGTTCAACGTTGTTCTCATCAATCTCGATGACGCCTGCAGCTGGATCCCATCCCCCGAGGTGTGCGATCTGCTCAGAACTGATCTTATCGTCATCCCATTCGTACGGTTCGCCTTCGATATACAGGACAAACTTGCCCGGATCGATCGCGTTAATGGGTGTCGGTTCAGATCGAGGTTGTTGTTCACGTTTCATTTTCAAAGCCTCCATTTGGCTCGCGTGCGCACCCCTTCATTTTCAAATTAGGTGATGCAAGTTTCATTACCGTCATTATCAGGAAAAAGCTAAAAATGTCAATGAAGGTAACATATATATGTTTCTTAGATAAACATTTGCCGGTATTGACAGCTAGCCTAGCTTCGTATATGCTCCCCACATGGCGGAGGTCGGGAAGAATGCGCTCTATCGGGCCGTTGGTAAATTGGTACAGCAGCACCGAAAGGGAAAGTCAGATCCGATGACTCAGGATCGCCTTGGTGCGTTAGTTGGACTCTCCCGCACCTCAATCACAAATATCGAACAAGGTCGCCAGCACGTCTCATTGCATCTGATTTACCGTATCGCGCAAGTGTTGGACGTGCCTCTATCGGCCCTCTTACCTCCAGACTCGAAACTGGGGGAATCGGATCTAGCTCAGAAATTACCACCTGGAACGGATCCAGAAATTACAAAGTGGGCGGCTACACTCGCTCCCCGGTAGCTCGTTGTACAAATCATGAGATCACCGCGTAAGGCCGAGACGCTACGATTGGTCGTTGAACGCTTGTTAAACGATTGTGGCGTCATAAACCCACCAGTTCCTGTCACGCTCATCGCTCAGAATCTTGGTGCTGAGATTCGTTACTCTCCATTTGACGGTAATCTTGCCGGGATGCTAGTGCGCCGGGAAGGTAGTCCGTCTGTGATTGGAGTGAATTCGTCACACCACATCAATCGACAGCGATTCACGATCGCACACGAATGTGGGCATCTTTGCTTACACAAAGGTAAAGACGTTTATATTGATCGCGGGTTTCCGGTTGTCGTGAATCGACGAGATGAACTATCTACGCAAGCCATAGACCCAGACGAAATAGAAGCAAATCGGTTTGCGGCAGAACTTTTGATCCCCTACAACATGATCCTTAATGACACAGACGGGTTTGACATTGAGGAGGATGAAGACCTCAATAAATTAGGTGATCGGTATCAAGTTAGTATCCAAGCGCTCACTTACAGGATAAACAACCTCGCAATAGCTTGAACCAGAATTGTTGAACGTCTTGGCTAATGTAGCTGATGCAGGGTGTTCAGAGGGTAATCAAGGCGTAGGTTCTCGGATCAGAACTATAACGAAATATCTTTCGATCGTATAGCGTTCACCGAAACGATCAGGTCAATCATTGAGTTTCGGGGCGGTTGAAACAAACAGTCGACCGGGCTCGTCTATACAGATACAAGAGCCTTCTTAACGCCACGAACTACGACACAACAGTAGATCCAAATGACTGAATCCGACCTTAATCTCCTAAATCGGTTCTACCAAGATGGTGATGCCGACGCGGTCGAGGAATTCGTCAAACGGAATCGAGAGGAAGCGAGGCGCTACGCGCAAGTAATCGCGAACCACGATCTTGCTGAGGACATCGTTCAGATCGCGACGTTGCGCCTCATGAACGCCAAGCCAGCGAATGGCAAAGTCTCAAACGCGAAGGCATGGCTGCGCGCGATCGTGTATTCCGTTGCGGTCGATCAGGTCCGGTCAGAAACCAGTCGAATGGATAGAGAGTCGGGCGTTGCAAACGACTTGAGATTGATTGAGCGGGACATGGACCTGGAAAGCGAGGCGATGCGAACTCAGCTGATTGGCGTCTTACGCGACGAAATCGGCAAACTCGCGCCGCGATTCCGCGAACCTCTCATTCAACGATATTTCAAAGGGCTCTCGTACAAGGAAATCGCCAAGACGCTTCAGTTGAACATTGGTACGGTCTCAACTCGTCTTGCTCGAGGATTACATCAGTTGACACTCATCCTCTCACAGAGAGGCTTAATCGAATTGTCAACGCCACCAAACCGTCATCACCAGTCTGAAGAAGGGACGATCATGACCGAATTAACACCGAAGACCATAGAAGCCAATCGAAATCTCGCGGAGAGGTGGAATGATCTGTGGACGGTATCCAATCAAGGCTTAGGCAGATTCAGTTCCGTCCTAAATCAAGACGGCACAGCTAGTATTACTTGGAGAGAGGACTGTCCGAGTGGCAAGTCCAAACGCATCCTGACGGAATATCCCGATCGAGTGAAGGAGATGCGATGGATTGAAATGACGATTCAATTCACCGACGCGACGACGCTTGCTTGGTCTCGCCTTGAGACAGAGCAAGGTCGGGTAGTAGATGGTGCGGTCACTTCGCACGTGAGATACGATCTTGCACCTTCAGGAGAGTCGCTGCAAGTCTCCTTGAATGACAAATCGAATGGATCTCTTCAACTACAGGCCGACGGTCCGATCATCACGAATCCATTGTTGCCGGTCGTAGTGTGCGAGCACGGGAAGAATTCGAACGCGCAATGGCCAGTGAGGATGCTCGGATTGCTTCCTGACGAATCACGAAAAGGAGCTGATTCAGATTGGGAGGTGATTCCAGTGTTTGGTCGCTATGCGGGTCAGATCGGCAAGCCAATGTCGAGAGGGCATCTTTATGAAATCGGAACCGAATCCACCGTACATATGGAAATCTCAATTCTCATGAACAGTGAAGGTCAGTTAACGGGATGCTTTTGGGAGGAGGAAGGGTACGCGGTCCTCGGCGATGAAGCATCTGCGAGGGCCGCCTATCTCGCCTCACAAGCATGAAGCGTAAACCAACGGTTCGATTTGCACATTAAGTGCCAGCATTCAATGCTGGCACTTATCGGGTTCGTTTGTCTTAACGCCACTCGTAACGATGTCCGTCCAGGTATGGGAAATCGAACGTGGGCACACCTGCGTGTCGACTGGCCGTTAATCCAGCGACAAGAACACAGCCGTCTGTTGTAGGTGTTGTGTCAGGAATGTAGGTATTTTTGAGGGGGGGCGGGAAGTTTCTTGCGCTTGCCGCTCCCTCTTTATAAATCGGAATTAAAGGGCATATTCAGTAAACACATGAGTGTTTGAATCCAGGAGAAATTACTAGGAAATTAGCTACGAAATTTAGGCACTTCAGAGCATTTCATAGTAGACTTCATAGCTATGGATCTCGCTCACCTACTACGCCAGTCAGAAGGTAAGACGCTTGAATTCGAGCGCGATTTATCTTCATCCAAACAAATTCTCCAAACCTTGGTTGCGTTCGCGAACACGTCTGGCGGTACACTCCTGATAGGTGTGGATGACACCACTCACGACGTACGTGGCGTGCGGAATGCTCGCGAGGAGGAGAAACGACTCACCAACCTAGTCACGGATTCAATCTCGCCTCAGTTAGTCCCTGATGTGGAGTTGTTGCGATATCGCGAGGAGATGGTTTTAGGAGTCGCGGTGTATCCAAGTCTGCGGCGCCCGCACTACCTCGGCGACTCACCGGAGACTGGTACATACGTACGTGTAGGTTCTACGAATCGAATAGCTGATGGGGATTTAGTTGCAGAAATGCGACGAGTCTCACGAGGAGAAGGATTTGACGAGCAACCCATTCCGGAACTCCACTCGGAAGCAATTGATATGAACGTTGTTTCAGAGTCATTTTCAGAGTATCGACGGCTATCAGAGGGAGATGCTGACGTATTGGGATTACTTACATCTCATCAAGGTCGACGAGTTCCTTCTGTCGGGGGGATGCTACTCTTCGGAAGAGACCGGTTAGCACATTTCCCCGATGCGTGGATTCAAGCAGGGAGGTTTGCCGGACTCGACCGATCACATATATCTGAACAGATTGAGCTAAAACAACCGTTACCCCTCGCAATTGACGACGCATACCGTTTCATTGAGCGACACATTGCATCGGGAGTGGATATTCGTGGACTTCGCGGGTTACCGCGTTGGGAGATACCACCGGTCGTGGTCCGTGAAGCGCTAATCAATGCGGTGGTGCATGCTGACTACTCTCAACGGGGAGCTCCGTTTCGTATTTCCATATTCGACGACCGACTCGAGGTAGAGAATCCAGGCTTGTTGCCTTTCGGATTAACGTTAGACGATCTTCCTTTAGGGGTTTCGAAACTGCGGAATCGGGTCATTGGACGCGTCTTTCATGAGCTGAAGTTGATTGAGCGGTGGGGTAGTGGTATTGGACGAATGATCACCGCATGTCAGCAAGCGGGATTACCAAATCCGACTTGGGAAGAATTAGGTACTCGATTTCGCGTGACGATGCGTAAGCAACCCGATGCGAGGTCAACTATCGATACAGTCGATGATCCGATTTGCGACGTCTTGTCCCTGAGAGATGGGTTACGTACGTCCGAAATCGCGGAATCGATCGGTCTTACGAATCGGGCTACAAGAATTCGACTTAAGAAATTAGTTGAGCAGGGATTGGTGGTGCGAGTTGGCACAGGCGCCACGGACCCGCACAGTAAGTACTACATCGCTGCGATTTAAACGCGGCACAATACTTGAACGGGCTGGCTCACTATCTTGCTAGCCCTCGCGCAGTGCCTACAGGATAGCGCTAATATTCATTTGATCTTAGTCCGTCGAATCGAAAATGAACGATTCTCAGAGACGCTTCGATAAGTCGAACACGAAAGCACCTTCGGATGAGTCGAAACGTCGATCACGATTAATGGAATTCCGAAGTCTTGTCGAACGTGTAGGCAATACGCACGCAGCCAGACAGTCTTCTGATAGCGTTGATTTGATTCGCACCGATCGTAGTTCACGATAGAACTCGTAGGTTGTGGGTTTTGTCGCGTACAGCCAAAAACGCGAAGTCCAAGTACCTTAGTTGATCCCTAGCGTTTCTTAACTCAAAAGTGATGTATTAGGAGAAATCAAAAGAAGATAGCGGGCGGATCGTGAGGTGGTAGTGCCTTGTCCAGTCCTGCGCCGTGTAACTGCTCGCGGATAAAGTTGAAGATCTCTTTAGAAGACTGCATGCGTAAGGCTCTAGCGACGATTCGTCGACAGTTCGTCATCGTAATGTTGCGAATTACCCACTTCACCTTCGGGATGTTGGTCGCGTTCATGGACAGGACATCGTAGCCCATCCCCATGCACATCACGGCACCTTCGACGGTGCCAGCCAGCTCGCCACAAATACCGATCGGTTTTCTGGCTTCGTGAGCAGTCTTCGCGAGCATCCGCAGTGCGTGGACCATAGACGGGTCAAATTCTCGGTAGAGCTCCGCGACTTGTGGATTCGTTCGGGACGCGGCCAACATGTATTGCGTGAGGTCGTTGGTGCCAACTGCAAGGAAGTCCACGAGCTTGACGACCTGCTGGCGTTGAAAGATCAGCGACGGAACCTCGATCATGACCCCAATCTGTGGCTGTTTTGCGTTAACCCCTTCTTCCGTGACTTCGCGGTACGCTTGCTCGATGTAGCGCTTCGCGATCTCGATCTCTTCAATGTTCGAAATCATTGGCAGCATGATTCGCAGGATGCCTTCAAGATCTGCATTCGCCTTGAACATCGCGCGTATTTGACCGAGGAATATGTCAGGATGATCCAGCGTTACGCGAATTCCGCGCCAGCCGAGGAACGGGTTCTCCTCTTCAATTTTGAAATAGGGCAAGTCTTTGTCGCCGCCGATGTCTAGCGTCCGCATGGTCACTGGACGCGGGTCAAACGCTTGCATGTGCTCGCGATAGATGCGACGCTGTTCTTCCTCAGTCGGGAAACGGTTGCGGTTTGCGAATGGGACCTCCGTCCGGAACAACCCGATGCCTTCTGCTCCAAGATCGAGCGAACGGGAAATCTCACTCACCAAACCGATATTCACCCAAACATTGATCCGTTCGCCGTCCAAGGTAACGCTGGGTAAATCGCGAAGTTCCTCTAACTCCGCTTGAAAGGATTCTTCGACGTGGACGAGGTCTTCGAAGTGGGTTACGGTCGCAGGCGCTGGATTGACGACGATTTCCCCGTAATACCCATCGACAATCAGCGATAGGTTATCGATATCAAGCAAGGGGATGTCTTTGGCGCCTATCACTGCCGGAAGGTTCAACGCACGTGCAAGAATCGTTACGTGAGAGTTCATCGACCCTTCGACGGACACCACGCCTATTAGGTTTTCCGCTGGTACTTCGGTAAGCATGGACGCGGAGACTTCCTGCGCCACCAGAATCGAGTTCGGTGGAATGTCGTTGTCAACATGATCCTGGCGCTGCATGGCTGCGAGGATGCGCTGACCAAGGTCCCTCAGATCCTGCCCACGTTCCGCCAAATATGAACTTTCCGATCGTTCAAGTTCGCGGATGTGCTTGGAGAAGACGCTGCTGACCGCTGTTTGAGACCACACACACTCGTTCATGACCGTCGTGCGTACTTCCTGCGGCAATGCGTCGTCGTCAAGCATGTGGAGGTATGCATCGAAGAGCGCCAACTCTTCGGCACCCAACACAGATTGCATGCGTTCACGGCCTTGATTTAGATCCTGGACGACGATTGCAAGTGCTTCGTTGAACTCCATGAGTTCATGATCAATTTCGCTCGGCTCGATGACGCGGTAGGTCACGTCTTGTAGCTGTGCGTGAGGGTGGCGCAGGACGGCGGTGCCTGATGCAATACCCGGCGACCCGGCGTAGCCTTTGAAGTGTTGTTCTTCGCGCTGTTTCGGTGGAACCGCACTAAGCGCAATCTCGTTCGTCGCGATAGCGTGCGACAGATGGGTGGCAAAGGAAGTCGCAAGCGAGGTAAGAAATCCTTCATCGTCCTCGCTGAATTCGTCGTATTCGCTTTGCGCGAGTAACACCCCGACGACTCTTCGTTGAGAGAGAATCGGCACCCCGAGGAAGTTTGGATAGGCGTTTTCCTCATGTCCCTCGATGAAATAGACGTCGGGATGCTCGTTGACGTTGGTCAGATTTAGCGATTCTTTGCGCTTTACCACCAAGCCGATGACACCTGTCTGCGGAGGAACGACAATCCGAGTCGGCTCGAGGTCTCGATACCCCTCATTGGCGAGAAGCTGCAAGTTCTGAGTCTTGCTGTCCAAGACGAACAGAGAGCAGACATCGCAATTCAGGATGTTGGTGACGCGTGTGACCAGCATCGCAGACGCGCGACTAAAGCTGACCCCGCCGGAAAGATCCGAAATCAGGTCTTGGAGTGCGTCTTGCACCTAAGCAGCCTCGTCCTGAATGTGAGTCGATAGGTGTTCGAGCGCTTCTCGATAGACGTGATGCTTGAATCGCACGAATTGGCGAGTGTGTTGGAGCGGCTCCCAGAAGTCCGCCCATTTCCAGCGCGCGAATTCAGTTTCCTCTTCTGATCGACTCAGATCGATCGCATGGTCACGCGAACGGAGTCGTAGTAAGAACCACCGTTGTTTTTGCCCGATCGCCGATATTTCTCTCGGAATGCGACCGGATGGCAGGCGATAACGCAGCCAACGAGGCGTCTGTGCGATCACGCTGACTTGGTGAGGGCGCAGACCAACTTCCTCATACAACTCACGATACATGGCTTCAAGGGGTGATTCCCCCTGATGCATGCCACCTTGCGGGAATTGCCACCAATTCCGCGCCTCGTTGCGCTGGGCAATCAGAACTTGGTTGGCGTCGTTGCACAACACAATACAGACGTTGAGGCGATAGCCATCTTCATAGATGTCGCGCTCTCCGTTTAGCATAACTCGCTCAGGTTTCGATAGGCACAGAAAGGGCCTGCACAGTGACGGCCTAACCGTTCACAGCTAACGCATACCTTCCCTTCCATACATTTTAAAGTGTTTATCCGAGGTCGCTGATACCCATCTTGGACCAGCTTGCATCGTCATCGAGACCATATTTAAGGCTCTTTTCCGACCGTTATGTGGGCTGATACGATTACGAAGACGGCCTTCTGATGTGAGTTCGGACAGCTCGAAGCGTTGGTCTAGGTCGACTCCCATCGCAAAGGCATTGTGTGTACTTCTTAGGTGCCGTTTGGCTCGGGATGTAGCATTTGAGGTGCGGTAACAGAGCAGGTTGCCGTTTACACCATGAAAGGAGAGAGTGGTCAAACGTGTCTTCTAGAAAACCCAACGTTCTGTTCGTGTTCTCCGATCAGCAACGTGCGTCGGCGATCGGTTGCGCCAATGGCGACGAAGATCTCCTGACGCCGAATCTAGATGCCTTTGCGGGTGAGGGATTGCGGATGGAGGCCGCGGTTTCGAACTCACCGGTTTGCACTCCCTACCGAGTCATGATGATGACAGGCATGTACGGACATCACACGGGCGTGACGACGAACAACTGCTACCCGGATTTGAGTCGCCACCCGCACATAGGTCGTACGTTTGGCGATGCAGGCTATCGATGTGGCTATATCGGTAAGTGGCATGTGGGCGAGGAGGTCCGCCTTGACGCCGGTCATGCCATGCGATTGGGGTTCGATGACGAGTGGTTCGTAGGGGTAAGAGGCAGACACAACAATCCCAATCGGGACCACGCGATCAACAGTCAGGAAACCGAGGTCGGTGAAGGTTTGGATCGCACTGAGGCGGAAACAAACAGAGCCATCGAGTTCATCAATCGACAGGATGGCGATACGCCCTGGTGTCTTTTCCTTTCGTGGTATCCGCCTCACCCGCCCCTGATAGCGCCCACTCGATATGTCGAACCCTATCTGGGTCGCGAACTCGGCAAACACCCAACGACGTGGAAGCTCTTTCATGACGAAGAGCTCGCGCGATTGAACGACAACTACGCGCACTACTACGGACTGATTTCCCAGGTCGATGCGGAATTTGGACGGCTGATGCAGGTATTGAAGGAATGTAATCAGGCCGAGAACACCATCGTAGTTTTCACATCGGACCACGGCGAGATGTTGGGTAGCCAGGGTTTGTATTCGAAGCACTGGCCCTATCGCGAGTCATCCGAGGTTCCCTTCCTGATTCGCTGGCCAGGTCAGATCGAGGCCAATTCCACCCTTGGGATGCCCTTCGGCTCGCCAGACATCTTCCCGACACTATGCGGACTTGCTGGTGTCAACCTACCGGAGATGCTGGATGGCGTTGATTGCTCAGCCACCGTCTTAGGCGGGAAACCTGCCCAGGACTCCGTATATCTGGCGATGCAGCACGGCTATGTAGCGTGGCCCGGATGGCGGGGGCTTCGAACGGAGCGATACAACTATGCTCGAACCGAAGATCGTCCGTGGGTCCTGTTCGATCTAGAAAACGACCCGTTCGAGGAGACCAATCTAGTCGGTCAGAACGAAAGACTCGTTGCCGAGATGGACGCGTTGTTGCTTGATGCCATGTCGGCCTGCGGTGACTCCTGGCGCGGGACCAGCCAGCAACTCGGCGACTGGGACCTCTGGGCTGGAAGAAGCGAGCGCTCGGGAGGACGGGGTGCAGTCGATGACACAGTATTGCGACGGCCAGTACCGGAAGCGCTCATGGCGGGTCGCTGAAACTTTGCTAGACTCATGGGGAAAGGTTCGTTCCTTAGTAGTCCGTACGGTGCAACGTCCTACACGTTGAGCGAGACCTTGGTGACGCCGTAGAGGAAGTCGGCTACGTTGCGAGTGAGTATTCGCTGTGCCAAGCCTGATTTCGCGGCGAAGGCGGCCGCACGCCGCGTCAGTTCGCCGTACCAGGCACGGTTCATCACGACCGTGGGCGGCAGCGCCTGCATCCGCTGGATCTGGGTGATTTCGGGTAGACGTTCCGCCTGCACGTTGGCTAGAGCGCTTTCGATCTTGGGGAAGTCGTCACGCCCGGACAGGGCAGGGACAAGGTGATTGGCCGTGACGATGGCATCGCGCAGTGCGATGTTAATGCCTTGTCCGCCTACAGGTGACATGGCATGTGCAGCATCACCGATCACCAGTCCACCAGGTCGGTACCAGGAATCCACCCGGTCCGAGACGACATCGAGCAGGAAAGGGCGCGATGCCTGCTCCGCGTGACGTCGCAAGTGCTTGGCGAGATCGGCTGGAACGAAGTTCGCCATAGCCTCGATCCAGTCGGAGATTCCCTTGCTGCGCAGAGAACCGAAGGTGCCTTTAGTGATCACCCAACCCAATTGCAGCGCGTCGTCCCACGTGTGGTAGCCGATAAGCACGTGACCACGTCCCGCATAAACGTGGAATCCCGTCCAACCCTCGGGACAGGGCAGCTTGCACCAGACGACGTCCATGGGCGGGCTCATCGACCGCGCAGCAAGCCCCATCTCCCGGCGAACGATGGAATTGCGGCCGTCGGCCCCGATAACGAGGTCCGCCGAGAGCGTATGTTCCCCGCCTCCGGCTAGTGGATTGCTGACGAGTACGCCGGCGACGCGCGAGCCTTCGTGGACCAGCGACTTGACGGCGACACCGCTTTGGAAATCAAAACAGCGTAGTTGCTGTCCGAGATCGATCACACCTTGGAGAAAAGCCGGTTGCGATACCGCCAACGGAGGTCTTCCGCCGAAGTCCTTTGCCGTCAATGGACCTCCGAAGACCCTTTTCCCGTTTAAGAAAACAGCGAACTCCCGCGGCGCATAGGTGGGTACTTGGCTTAACAGCGCGGCCAATCCCATCTGTTCGAGTGCTTCACGGCCGCTTGGCATCAATGCTTCGCCTCGGAACTCCCGGGCGAAGTCACGTCGGCGCTCAAGCAGTGAGACCTCGATGCCTCGTTGCGCCAGGAGCAAGGCGAGTGTCGTGCCGGCAGGTCCGGCACCCACGATCACAACCTTCGCGATATTGCCTCCCTATTTACGAGCGACTCGGGATCCGATATTACGCTTTTGTCGGTGTTAATTCGGGGAGGGCTCAGACCAACTTCCTCACATATCTCGTGACGCATGGCCTCAAGCGGTGATCCTCGCTGATGCATGCCTCCTTACTCGAATTGCCACCGATTCCACCTCTTGTTGCGCTGGGCGATCAGAGCTTGGTTTGCGTCGTTGCACGGTACAATGGAGACGTTGAGGCGATAGCCATTTTCCTAGACGTCGCGCTCTCCGTTTAGCATAAATCGTTCAGGATTCGATAGGTACACGAAGAGGGCCTGCACTGTGTCGACCTATCCGTTCACAGATGTCAATCACCCTCACCTTCATACATTTCAAAGTGTTTAACCGGGGTCGCCGACACCCATCGTGAACCAGCTCGCATCGTCATCGAGCCCGTATTTAAGGCTCTTTTCCGACAGTCCTGTGGACTGGCACGAATACGACGACGACCTCCTGATGCGAGCTCGGGCGGAGCGAAAACCGCTGCACCTCTCGATTGGGCGTTACCTGAGTACGCGTACGCCTAATGAAGTTCGTTTCTATTCCCGCGATGTCGTTGGTGAAACGCTCAACGACTCGTTTATTAATGTCAAGATCGATGCGGATGAACGTCCAGACCTGGAGCGATTCTTCACCATCAATTTCGAACCCAACGCACGGCGAGCCAACACGCCGATGTTTGAGTTGTATCCGACGACCGTATTTCTCGAAACGACACAACTGACGATGTCGTTACCGGCGAATTTCTTTAGCTTGGACCCGTACGATGAAAGCCGAACACGACTGCTTTATTCATCCAATGAGGTGCTGAATTGGCATCTGGTGCACGCAACTTTCAAGGAGGGTTCTGGTTCGATTCTCCTATCGGAAGCACATCGCCGCGGACGCATTGGGATGAACGAGAAAGCGGCGCCTAGCTACGACGCATTGATGGATGAGGCCGCGGCGCTTCGAGAACGTGTCATCGAAGTTGATGCGCAGAACGGCGTCTCGACGCAAGACTACATTCAAGGGCTAGTCTCGCAGCTATTACGGCTCTGGTTTCTCAGCGATCATCGGACGGGTGAAGACACCAAGGGTCTGGATATCGCGCTGATCGCCCTTACTCGATGGGTGCGCGAGGTTGTCTTTGATCACATCGAGGGTGGCTTTTTCAATCCTTCGCGTTATCGAGGCGCGATGGGAGCGGAGATGTTGAAATCGTTGGAGTTCAACGCCTGGGCGCTGGAGCTATTGATGCGTGCTGTGGCGATCAGTCGCGACACTTTGTTAACTGAAACTGCGGGTCAGACTGCGGACTTCATCGTCGAACGCTTGCAAATGCCAGACGGCGGATTCGCGGCCGGTTCGCATGATCCGACCAACTCGACACGCTTTGCCTGGGACCGTCGTACGGTGCGACGTGCACTATCTGAAGACGAGTACCTCGTAATCGAGACGCTATACGGGCTCGACAAGAAAGCGAACTGGAACGGACGCTGGCTGCTACGCCGAACCGGATCGTGGCGAAGTGTTGTCGATCAACTCTTCTTCTCGAAGTCCGAAGCTGAGGCTCTACTAGCGAGCGGTCGCCAAAAACTGCGCGACCTCGCACTCACTCGTGACATCGACTTTCAGATCGACGATCGTCGCCTGATGCCAGGTAATGCCACTGCAATCAGCGCACTGATGTTCGCGGGGACGGCGCTCGACAAGCCTCGATGGCGTGATGCAGCCGCACGTGGATTGCGGTGGATTCTGGCGAATCGCGTGGGTGAAAACGGTCTAGAGAACGTTGATGGTTCGACACAGGGCGTCACCCTGGTTGATTGTGCGATGCTGGTACGGGCGATGCTTGACGTGCTCGCACATCAATGGGACTCTGACATTGCGAAAGCTCAGTCTCAGCTCATTGAATCGATTAAATCTCGATTCTGGGACGAGAAACTCCTGACGTTCTGCGAAGTCGATGTCGCTGGTCTGTTGATGACCTTTCCGCAGAGCCACCAGCTTGGTAAGACCCATCCAGTGGATGCCGTGCGGCGAGGACTTCAGCTGTACGCGACGCTCTATCAGGATGCTGACGTGTTTGTCATGCTCAAGCGGCTGTTCGATGACATTGAATCCGTCGGTGCTGCATTCGGCTTACAGGTCAATCCAAGTGGCGACTTCACGCTGGACTTCCGACAAGGCGAAATCGTGGTCGTTCTGCGTGGTCCGGATGAAGAATGTAGGGTTTGGCAGAAAGAGGTCAACAAAACCTACAAACCGTTCCGCCATGTGTTTTCGGTCCCCTTTTCAGTAGCACGTGACCTCCCGCGGTGCGTGCCGCGCATGATGAGCGTTGAAGATCGACAGCGGGTAACAGCCTATCTCTTGCACGACACCCAGCAGTACGATGTGATTGACGATCTTGACGAATTGAAGCAGGAGCTGGATAGTCTGTAACTGATGCCGAACTCGTTTAACTCGGAAATTACTTATTAGACGATCCTACCTAAACTTAGGTCATGCAGACTTACACCTATAGGGCACAACTGTCTCGTGCGAGTCACGCGAATCTAGAGGAGTTCCTGGAGCAACAGCGATTGTTGTACAACGGCGCGTTGCAGGAGCGGATTGACTGCTACCAGAAGACCGGCAGAACAATCTCAGCCTACGATCAATACAAGTCGCTTACGACCATTCGGGCGCAGGATGAGTGGTTCGCCAAATACCACGTTATGAGTCAGCGTTCAGCATTGTTGCGTCTCGACAAGGCGTACAAGCGATTTTTCAAGCATGGTGGGTTCCCGCGATTTCGCGGACGCGGGCGTATGCGGTCGTTTGAAGCGTCAGGTATCAAACCTGCGTTCAATGATCGTTACGGGGTGGTCAAGATCAAGGGGATCGGTCGCATTCGATGGCGACGCGACGCACGCTGCACGAAGCATCAAGTCAAGCTCGTGCGGATCGTCAAGTACCCGAATGGCGTGTACGTCCAGTTGATCTGCGAGGTCGAGCCTCATGTCAAGGGCATGGACGCGACGATTGGTATCGACGTCGGTATAAAGCAACGAGCGGTGCTTTCGAACGGCACGATGATTCCGAAACACGCGGTCAACAACACCCGAATCAAGCGGTTGCAACGCAAGGTTGCAAGGGCAGAACGAGGCTCGAACAGCCGTCGGAAGAAATTGATGTACCTACGTAAGGCGCATCATCGCCAAAAGGTGCGCCATCGCAACACCTTGCACACGATCACAACGTCCATCGTTCGCAATCACGGAAAACGCGTGGTCGTCGAGGATTTACAAATCAAGAACATGACGGCGCACCGCGGAGCCTACAAGCGCGGTCTCAATCGATCAATTCTAGAACAGAACTGGGGTCAGTTCACGCAACAACTCGCATACAAGGCTGAAAGCGCTGGTGGCGTGTTGGTGAAAGTCGACCCTAAAAACACGACGCAACGATGTTCCGCTTGTGGCGCATTGCCACAGGTGAAACTGACGCTGGCTGACAGGTGGTACTACTGTGCCGCGTGCGGTCATTCGGAAGATCGGGACATCAATGCGTCCAAGAACATTCTGCTTGAGGGTTTGCGAACTCTCAGCTCGGGCGGGAAAATCCCCGAGGCGTGGGTAGAAGGCAGAGCAACGGCATCCAGTGGGAAGCCGTCCACGCAGAACGGTAGATTAGGATCGTCTAATCTATAGTTCCCTTTAATTCACCGTTCTCGATTGAGGAAATAACTCATGGCCATTGACTTCACCTTCACGCCAGAAGTAGAAGATGCCCGTATGCTCGTGCACAAGTTCTTCATGGAGCAGGTGAGCCCCCGCTTGAGCGCAATCTCAAGCGGCAAAGTGAAGGAAGACTACGGCGCTGCCGTGAAAGACCTTCGCGCCACCGCAAAGGCTCAAGGGCTTTGGGCACCCCATATGCCGGAAGAATGGGGTGGTATGGGTTTTGGGATTACCGCGGTTGCCGCCATGTCGGTTGAGGCTGCGAAGTTCCCGATGGGGCCTTACCTCATCAATTGTCAGGCGCCGGACGAAGGCAACATGCACACGCTCCTTCACTTCGGTACGGATGAGCAGAAGGAGAAATGGTTACGACCTCTCATTGAAGGCACGGCGCGTAGCTGCTTTTCTATGACAGAGCCGGATTCGGCGGGTTCAGACCCCATTCAGATCAAGACGGCTGCCGTTGAAGACGGCGACGAATGGGTGATTAACGGTCACAAGTGGTTCACATCAGGTGCACATGGCGCGCGTTTTGCGATTGTCATCGCGAAGACCGATCCCGACGCCGAAATCGCCCAGGCGCGCAACAGCGCGTTCATCGTGCCGACCGCCTCGGAAGGCTTCGAGATGGTGCGCGACGTGCAGACGATGGGTAAAGGCGGCGGTCACGCAGAAATCAAGTACAACAACGTACGTGTTCCGCGTGAAAACATGCTTGGTGAACGAGGCGGCGGGCATAAACTCGGCCAAGTACGCTTAGGTCCTGCGCGTCTTGCACATTGCATGCGTTGGATTGGTCAGATTGAAACCGCACTTGAAATGCTGATCGATCGCGCGCAGAAACGGTACGCGCATGGTTCGTTGCTATCTGAAAAGCAAGGCATTCAGTGGATGATGTCTGAAAGCGCGCTCGATCTATACGCAGCCAAGCTCATGGTGCTGCACTGCGCATACAAGATCGAGAACGGCATGGATTTCCGCTCGGAAACCTCGATGGCTAAGCACCACGTCGCTAACACGTTGTGGAAAGTCACGGACCGTGCATTGCAGGTCCACGGGGCGTTGGGTTATTCCAACGATTCTCCCCTCGCACAGATGCTCATTGATGCACGTTGGTCACGCATCGCAGATGGGTCCGACGAAGTCCATCTGATGCGAATCGCAGACATGGTGATGCGGTCCTACAACGAGACCGGTTCTGTTAATCACGCAACTGGCGACCTGCCGTTGTAAGGCGAGAGGGTGGTAAGTAACTTGCATTGATAGGATGGTTGATCGTTGCAGCATTGGGGTTTGGTGGGTCATGTCATTGTGCTAACTAAATTCGTCTCTGTTCCTGTGCTATAGTCGCGCACATCACCTACATAAAAGGAAACCTAAATGAAGGATTTTCATTTGCGGTTTTGTTTGAAGGAGAGAGGCTGGTTCAGCGGTCTGATTAAACTGCTATCGACGGATGGACTAGACGGTGTACCGATTACTGCTGGAGCTTACGTACTTGGTACTTCGGATGGCACAATGCTTACGTGCCCATGGGGTAGTTCACCAATCTTCTACATTGGCAAGGCTGATGCACTTAATAAACGGTTAGCGGCCCACCGTGAACATATCAAAGGCACAAAGCAGGACCACGATGAGCTGTCCTGGTGGCCGAGATATCAGTACGGGGCGGCATTTGGAGCAGATTGCGCCTATTACTCGCGCCGCGGCCCAGAGCTCGCTCAAAACATTGAATCTGCACTAATCGAATGCTTCTATTATCAATTCGGAGCGATTCCAGCTGCTAATTCTTCGTGGCCGAAAAAAATCGAACCAAAACAGAAATAGTTGATCAGTGCACAGAAATACGCTAACTTTTTAACACTCGGTTCATAGTTTTGATTTTGACTAGAGGACTTTGATGAGCTCGGAGGACCTTTCTGAAGGTCCGTTGACTGGGATTAAGGTCGTTGACGTTGGCATCCTGGTTCAAGGACCTCAGGCAGCCGCACTGCTCTGCGATATGGGCGCCGAGGTCATTAAAGTCGAGCTTCCTGGTATCGGGGACCAGGCGCGATATATCTTCCTCAGTCACGACGACCACCGCAGCGCTTATTTCAACGCATGTAACCGTGGTAAACGCGGACTTTCCTTAAGTCTCAGCCAACCCGAAGGCGTGGAGATCTTCAAGAAACTCATTGTCGATACCGATGTCCTCATCAGCAATTTCAGTACCGGTACGCTAGACGCTTGGGGACTGGGATACGAGGATCTAAAAGCGATCAATCCAGCGCTCATTTGGGCTGCCGGAAATACGTTCGGTCCTCATGGCGACGACCGCAACCGCAAAGGCGCAGATCTGGCGGCTCAATGCGCTGGCGGCTTGGCGGCGACCACTGGGAGGGATGGAGATCCCCCATCACCGGTAGGCGTAACCATCGCAGATCACATTGGCTCGCTGAACATGGTCTGTGGCATATTGAGCGCACTCCATGCGCGAGTACATAGCGGTCAAGGCCAGAAAGTCGAAGTCTCGCTACTAGGTGGTCAGATCTGGGCTCAGGCTGCCGAGTACACCCACTATCTCATGACGGGTAACGTCCCCGGTCGCAGCAACTACGGCCATCCGCTCATACGAGGCGGCTATCGGATTTACGCAACTCAAGATGGGTGGTTTGGGTTGATTGGCGTGCCGCCAAATTCACTGGACGAGTTGCTGATCGGCGTAGATCGAGCGGACATGCTGGTAGACGAGCGCATTGCGACGATCGGCACGGACGAGGGCCGAGCTTGGTTCCTGGGCGAACTCGAGCTGGCGTTTGCGAAGAAGACCACGACAGAGTGGTGCGAGACGTTTGAAGGCACCTCGATTCGATATGCGCCGGTGCGGGACTACGATGAAGCGGCAGCCGATCACAACGTGTGGGCTAACGGCTACCTAACAAGTGATATTGACGACCAGGGTGAAATGCAGAAAGTCGTCGGGTCACCCATCCACATGAGTAAGACTCCGCTACAGCCGAGAATGCGTGCTCCTTCGCTTGGTGAGCACACCGACGTCATATTGAAGGAACTCGGCTATGCGGAGTCTGAAATAGCTAAGCTTCGCGAGCTTCGAGTTGTTTAAATTGACGACCTAGCTAGTCGTCACCGTATCTCAAATCCGCTTGTTTCTAAGCGATTGATTCGTAAGATTTGTTTAAGAGGTGTGACGGTTTCGCGCGGTTAATGTTGCGCCATTTAGGTAGAACATTAAGCGCGAGTTACACGGCATGAAAATCGTAAAGGAGACACTGTATGTCATCGAATTTGATGCATCCACGACTCATTCAAGTTCTAGTAGCAATCGCGGTTGCCTTGCCTACGTCGTTGACTTGGGCGCAAGATAGTGAGGAGCCAATCGAAGAGATCATCGTTACTGCGCAAAGGGTTGACCAGGACATTCAAGAGGTTCCGATTGCAGTGACCGCATTGACGGACACGATGATCGAAGATCAGCAGGTGATTACACCTTCGGATCTGCAACTTAACGCGCCAGGCGTCACATACACCGCAACGAACTTCGGTGGATCGAGTTTCTCGATTCGCGGTGTCGGCTCGCTCGCGATTGGTAGTGCGAGTATTTCAGGTGTTTCCGCACATATGAACGAGATCGCCGTGCCGTCGAACCTGAACTCGATCGAGTTTTTTGATCTTCAACGAGTTGAGATTCTGCGGGGTCCACAAGGCACGTTGTTTGGGCGGAATGCAACGGGTGGTGCGATTAACTTCGTTACCAAACAACCCGTATTCGATGAGTATTCGTCCCGATTAGATTTCGAGACTGGAAGCTATGATCACCGTCGCTTAAAGGGTCATATCAACGTTCCATTAGGTGAACGTGCGGCGTTCAGGTTAGCGGGCTTCAAGCTTCAACGCGATGGCTACGTTGAAAACCTCGCGTATGGCCAAACCAATGCCGCTGGCGAAACGCTTCCGCAAATTGAAGAATCGCTTGACGGTCGCAACTTATTTGCGTTTCGTGCCACCGTGGCGATCGATTTGACGGAAGACACAGACCTCTGGGTCATGCTCACGCACTTTGAAGAGGACGATGATCGCGCGCGGATCACGAATCAGATCTGCGATCGCAATTCTCTCCCGACCACGGGTTGCAAACCAGACGGCGTTGGATTCGATGCACCACACCTCGGTGCGACGACGGCCGGGATCTTCGGCGGTTCCTCGGGCGCGATGCCGCTAGGTCCTTCGGGTGCGAGCGAATCGTTGTTCGACTACCCACGGCCCAGATACAACGACCTTCGTCAAATTCATACGGATTTTCAACCAGTTTTCCAAGAGGATGAACAGATTCTCGCGTTTGGCCTGAGTCATGATTTCGATGAATTGAAATTTGGCTTGATTGGCGCGGTTCGTGAGAGTGAGTATCGCTCTCTGCAGGACTACGTGATGAATGTGGGCACACGCTTGAATCCGACGCCGCTGAATCCAACTGGGATTTGGCCTATTTCAGCACCACCGGACGATATTGCCGGATTCTGGGGCTTACGAGGATGTTCGTTGGATCGCGGTACTGCTGGTGCAATTGGCGGTTGCACCAACAACGATTACGGCGCACTTAATCGCGAATTCTCGTACGACCGCTCATCCAGCTTGAACAGCTACAACATCATTGAAGCGAAGATCCACTCGGAGTATGACGGTTCATTCAATTTCTTGCTGGGTGCAAGCGCGTTTGATGCCACGAGAACGACCGAGTACTACGTGATCGCGAACACGCTCGACCTTGTGACGGCTGTTGGTGCGCCGTTGTTCAGCTTGCCACCACTTTATCCTGGGTTTTTCTTGAACGCCTCAGCGCCAGATGGTCTGAAAGTTGATGGTGCTGCGGCGTTCGGCGAGGGTTATTTCGATATCTCTGAAGACATGAAACTGACGCTCGGTTTACGGTTCAATAATGACAATGTAGAGCGACGTGATAGCAGCACGTTGTTCAACGCCATCAACCATGCCGCGGTGATTTTGGGTGTTCAGCAAGGTATTCTCAGCTTGGTGCGAGCCCAAGCCGCACTAGCGGGAATTCCGCCAGAGGCAATTTCGCTAGACGCGGCGATTGCGCAGGCGGTACAGCTTGGTTTGATTGACCCGAACTACCTAACAAACATTAACGCGTTCAGTGGCGCGTACTGGTCGCGCACCCTCAACCTGTTGTTGGGTCCGTTTGGTGATCCTACTGCACTCGAAAGCGGTCTCGCGATGCATTACGGCGCAACGGCAGACCAGATTGCAGCGGCGGCGGCGACGCCGGCGTATAGCCCGGAACGTATCGCTATCAGTGAAATGGTGCCGATCGTGCCGCAATTCAATGAATCGCGTTTGCTAACTGGCAGTCCCGTAGATGCCTCGTTCAACGAGTTCAGTGGTCGTATTGGGATTGACTACCAGATAACGGACGACACCCTTTGGTACGGCTTCGTGAGCAAGGGATACAAACCCGGCGGGTTGAATCCTGCCATTCCGCGTGATTTTCAGGACTCAAGTTCCTTTACATTTGCACCCGAGAGCGTCGTTTCCTTCGAAGTGGGGCGAAAGTCACGGATTCCTGAGATGCGTTTAACGCTCAATACGGCGGCGTTCCTCTATGACTATGTCGGTCTTCAAACGACGGTCATCAAGAACAACAGCTCGATCACGGAGAATATCGACGCGCAGATTTTCGGGCTTGAAGTGGAAGGCGCGTATCGATTTGAGGCCGCGCCACAGCTGTCAGTCGACTTTAGCTACGGTTTTCTTGAGACCAGCATTCAAGACACGGCTTCGATCGATACGACTAATCGTGTCGCCGGCATGGACGACTGGGTCTTGTTGAACAACATAGACCCGGGCGCTTTGACGGCAATCAACTACATTGCACGTGAATCGCAAATCACGCCAGAGCTTGTTCAACAAGCACTGCTAGCGGGTGGCGCACTTGACGTCAGGAACGGCGTTACGACGGAATCGGTTTCCTATCCAGTGAACAGCCAAGGCGCATCGATTCCCGTTTACTTCTCGCGAGGCTTCCTTACGGCGTTTGGTGTTGAGACCTCTGACGGTAATCTGACGGACCTTGACGGCAAATCACTGCCGAACTCACCCCAGCATACGATCGCGATTGGTGCTAGTTACCAGTGGCTTGAAAAGTGGAATGGTGGTATTACTTTGCGATGGGACTACTACTGGCAATCAGAAGCGTACGCACGGGTTTACAACACCCTCGGCGACGAAATGGATGCTTGGAGCCAGCACAACGTCTCGGTGATCTATGAAAGTAATGACGACAAGTACAACGTCAGGCTTTGGATGCGAAACGTAGGTGACAAGGACAACGTAACGGGACACTATCTGACGTCTGATACGTCTGGATTTTTCCGCAACTATTTCCTGACTGAACCGCGCATCGCGGGACTCTCGGTAGGCGTTAACCTGTAGTCCCAATCTGATTAGTTAGTAATCAGCAACGAGCCAGCCGCAAATGCGGCTGGCTCTTTTTTGTGGTGGTCACTTCGTCCATACCTTCATTGAGATCGTAGATGACAGCGAACGAAACAACGGAAACACTTCGAGAAACCGCCATCGCAGCGGCAACTGCCGGCGGGCGCGAGACATTGAAGTGGTTTCGGCAGTCACTTGGGGTCGAGAACAAGGCTGAGGGCACTGGATTCGATCCGGTTACCGCAGCGGATAAGGCTTGCGAGCGGATTATTCGCGATCACATCCAAGCAAGATTTCCTGATCATGCGATCCGAGGCGAAGAGTACGAGGACGTCGGCTCTGGCGAGTGGACTTGGTTGATTGATCCAATCGATGGCACCCGTGCGTTCATCAGTGGCTTCGTGCATTGGGGTGTGCTCTTGGGTCTTCTGCGCAACGACGAGCCTTACCTCGGTGTCATGGTGCAGCCGTTTCTTGACGAAGTATTCGTCGGCGACGGGCGTTCTGCCACGTACATGCGCGGTGGGAAATCTTCCAAGATGCACACAAGAGGGACCCAGAAGCTGGCAGATGCGACTTTCGCAACCACCGACCCGCGCTTGTTTGAGAAATGGGGCGATAAGCCGGTACTTCAGCGAATTGAGGAAAGTGTTCGATTGGTCCGATACGGTACTGACTGTTATCAGTACACCATGGTTGCGCTGGGGCAATTAGATCTGGTGGTTGAAAACGTTCTCAAGCCCTGGGACATCCTGCCGCTGGTTCCTATCGTGCGCGGTGCCGGTGGCGTGTTGACCAACTGGCAGGGTGGGGACGACCTATCTGCTGGAGAGGTCGTTGCATCAGCGAATCCATTAGTTCACGAACAAGCATTGACGTGTCTGCAAGGTGACTGAACGCCTAGACCTCAAATGCCTAAAAATATCATTGAGCGTTCGTAAAAGGAGCCTCCCATGACTGAACTAGCGTTTGATAGTGCTGTGTCGTTAGCGCGAAAACTCCGTGCTAAGCAGATTTCCAGCGTGGAGCTGTTGAACTTCTATTTCGACCGTGTCGATAAGTTCAACGGCGAATTGAACGCAGTCATTTGGCAAATTCGTGACGAGGCGATGGAAGATGCCAAACGGGCGGATGCAGCCATTGCGGCAGGCGAGGAGCTCGGTCCACTGCACGGCGTACCGATGACCATCAAGGAGTCTTACGACGTGAGAGGTACGCCGTCGACTTGGGGTGCGCCGTATTTGAAAGGCAACTTCGCGACTCGCGACGCGCTTTCCGTTGAGCGTTTGCGTGGCGCGGGTGCTGTGATCTTCGGTAAGACCAATGTGCCGTTGATGCTGTCGGATTTCCAAAGCTATAACGAAATCTACGGTACAACCAACAATCCCTACGACGTCACCAAAATCCCTGGCGGTTCCTCCGGCGGTTCGGCTGCGACACTAGCTGCGGGTATGACCGGTATTGATACCGGTTCGGATATTGGCGGCTCAATTCGAAATCCAGCACACTTCTGTGGCGTGTTTGGTCATAAGCCAACTTGGAACATGCTCCCCCCACGCGGGCATGCGACCCCCGGCATTTTGAGTCCTTCAGATCTATCGGTGATTGGTCCATTAGGACGAGGTGCCGAAGATGTTGAGATCGCTACGCGCGTGATGGCGGGACCAAACGAGATCGAATCCTATGGCTTAAAGCTAGAACTGCCAGAGTTCGATAAGCAGCCCGGTGATTTGAAGGTAGCGGTATGGCGGGATGACGAAATGGCGCCCGTTGATGCATCAGTTTCCGCGCGTGTCGATATGGTGGCAGAAGCGTTACGTTCCGAAGGTGCGCAGCTCGATTACGATGCACGTCCGGATTTCACCTCCGAACACACGCATTTCACGTACCAGTCCTTGCTATCCGCGACGATGGCGTGCCGCGTACCGGAAGAGCAATACCAGCGCAATATGGAAGCAGCGAACGCGCTGGATCCTGATGATGAAAGTCTGGACGCGGTCGTGCGACGCTCTCAGGTTGCGCGATTCCGTGAATGGGTAGGGAATAACGAGAAACGAACTCACATACGCTGGGCTTGGTTCAAGTTCTTCAGAGACTACGACATCGTGTTAATGCCGATCATGGCGCGTTCAGCGTTTCCGCATGATCATCGGCCGTTCGGTGAACGAACGATCACGGTAAACGGTCAACAGCAGGGATACTTCCAACAGGTATTCTGGGCGGGTGTCCCAACCAACGCATACTTGCCATCCACCATCGTACCTACGGGTCTTGACGACGAAGGTCTTCCGATCGGAGTCCAGGTAGTAGGACCAGAATACGGCGATTTGACGACGTTAGGCGTGGCGCGCCTGCTCGAACAGCAGGGATTTGCGTTTACACCACCAGCTGGGTACTAGTGCGCGCAGCTACCGCGTATGCACATTCCAATATTGCGCTCGTCAAGTACTGGGGTAAACGCAACGACGAGCTAAATATCCCGGCAACGCCTTCGTTGGCGCTGACGCTGGGTGATTTGCGGACGACCACACGTGTTGAGGAAACGACTTCGTCGGTTGTCGTGCTTGACGACGAGCGTGTGGACGATAGCAAGATCAATGGATGGCTCGCGCAGCTTCGTCGCCAGTTTGATCTACCGCATATCCGTATTGAGTCGTCGAGTAACTTTCCAGCGAATAGCGGTTTGGCGTCGTCTGCGTCCGGGTTCGCAGCGCTCACGCTCGCGATTTCGACTGCGTTTGAGCTAGATCTTTCCTTGCAGGAGCAATGTGATTGGGCGAGGCGAGGATCCGCGTCTGCGGCGCGTTCACTTCATGGTGGATTTGTAGCGCTTGAGCCAGGAGAGAACACGTGTCGAGTTTCTCAAATTTTGCGTGAAAACGAGTGGGATCTATCCGTAGCGGTCGCGATCACATCTGATAGAAGCAAATCGACGGGTTCGACCATGGGAATGACGGCATCTCGCGATACGTCGCCTTTCTACGAGGCATGGACGCGCGCTACGAATGACGCATTTGGTCTCGGTCTGTCAGCGGTTCAGAATAAGGACTTTTCTGCGCTCGCTCAGGTCGGCGAAGCGAGTTGTCGCCAAATGCATGCGCTGATGCTGAGTACGGAACCTTCGCTGATCTACTGGAACTCGGCGACACTACACTGCATTGAAGCGGTCGAAAACATGCGTGCCGACGGAATCAACGTGTTTTACACGATCGACGCTGGATCACATGTGAAGGCAGTTTGTGAATCGGATGCCGCGAACGAAGTCGGCGGCCGATTACGTCAACTCGAAGGGGTTCACAGCGTCGTGGTGAGTGGCATTGGTGGTCCAGCGCAGCTCGTAAGTTAAACGTAGAAGAACAAGCGGTCTGCTAAGCAGGTGAACCTTCTTCCCGCTCGATCGGTCTGTTCGGATCTTCAATCCACTCGCTCCATGATCCCGGATAGAGCGTAGGTTCGGGGTAACCAGCTAATAAGAGCGCCATGATGTTGTGCGTGGCAGTCACACCAGATCCACAATAACAGACGATGGACTCATCGGCGTCAAGAGTCTGGAATCGATCTGTCTCGCGATTGAATCGTTTATCGGTATGTTGATTACCGTCGAACGGATAACACACCGCACCAGGAATGTGGCCAGCCGTGTGGTCGATCGATTCATTCTGCCCCAAGAATCGATCGTAAGCCCTCGCGTCAATCAGCTTGTGCTCACCACCTAACACATCATCTGGTCCGCAATCCTTCGTCAAGGAAGGACGAACCTCAAACTGACATGGCTGGGCTTGTACAGCGTCGACAACGGTCTCAAGACCTTGTTCAGTCCACTGGTGTAATCCACCGTCGAGCACCCGTACGTCCGTGTGTCCAACCCACCGCATCATCCACCAAAACCGGCAGGCGAACGAGCACATACCATCGTCATAAGCGATGACCGAAGAATCGTTATCAATGCCATATGCACCAAGGGTCGCGGCAAAACGTTCCTTGTCCGGCAATGGATGGCGCCCACGTTCCCCCGCTTCATCGCTCATTGCAGGCTCAAGCGGCATGTATTGCGCCGATGGAATGTGACCTTTGTCGAATTCCTCGCGTCCAAACGAAGGATTCGTAAGCGCCCAACGGCAATCGATGACCCGTAGGTTTGAGTTCGACAGGAGCGCAGCCAATTCTTCAGCGGTCACAAGTAAGTCTGAGGCATTCATGATGGTTTCTCCAAGCGGCTAGTTCTCGGAAACCTTGCGTGACGGATTCCTAGAGATAACTCGTCGAATGTAAGTATGACGTTAAAAGACGAAGTGCATCGATCAAAGCCGCAACAGACACTGTTCCCTTGAGTCGAAAAATCCGATTCCGCGATATTCCATTTTCTTCTTAAACGTCATGAAGTCGGGCTCGTAGACACCCTGAAGGCATGAAATAAGCTGTCCTGACACGGTGGCTTCGCCACCGCTGCCGGCGTCGGCTATCGTTAACGGGTGTGACGGTCGTGGAGGCCGACGGATAAATGGCGCCCTGTCGCCGATCTTAAACTGGACCCGGTTCAACGGTTCGCGCCCCGGACTGTTTCCGAGACGACCGGGCTCTCGCCCGGCCGACCTCGTGGACGCGCAACAAAATGCACCGCCAGCCGTGAACGGCTGGTGAGTCACGTCCGTTGAACCCGCCGTCGCACTGTACCTTAACGACAACAGGAGACCGAATGTTAACCGACGAATTTCAACCGGACGATTTCACGATCGTCCATGCTTGTGCGGCGGGTCTGGATGTGCACAAGATGCAGATCACGGCGACGATTCGCCGCCAGCCGCCGCGCGGCGCCGCGACCACGCTGACGCAGGCGTTCAGCGCGTTGCCCTCGGGCTTGGCCGCCTTGTGCGCCTGGCTCCAGCGCCATGCGGTGGAAGCCGCCCTGATGGAAGGTACCGGCGTGTACTGGCAAGCCCCGTTCGAGGCGCTCGAAGACGCGGACCTCGCCGTGACGCTGGTGAACGCGCACCAGGTCAAGCAACTCAAGGGGCACAAGACCGATGTCGCCGACAGCGTCTGGCTGGCGCGGGTGTGCCAGTTCGGCCTGACCAGCCCCAGCATGATTCCACCGCGGACGTTTCGCGAGCTCCGCAACCTCAGTCGGCATCGGCGTAGCTTGGTCGCGAGCGCCGCCTCGGTGCGCAACCGGGTGCACAAAGTGCTGGATCGCAGCGGCATTCGCATCGGCGGGGTCTTGACGGACATCTTCGGCAAAAACGGTCGCTTGATCATCGACGGCTTGATCGCAGGCCAGTCACGCTCGACCATCCTCGATGCGCTGTCCGCGCACGTGCGACGCAAGCTGGAGCTGCTCGAAGACGCCTTGACCTGGTCCCTCTCCTTGACAGACCGTGCGTTGCTGGGTGATCTGGTCACCGAGCTCGATGCCCTGGAAGGGCGCATCAAGACGTTTCGAGACACCTTGCTCACCGGGTTAACGCCGTGGCAGCGCCAGCTTGAGCTGCTTAAGTCCATGCCCGGGGTCGACGTGACCGCCGCCGGCGACATCCTCGCCGAACTCGGTCCCGACCTCACCGTCTTCGGCAGCGCCGAGCGGTTGGCGGCGTGGGCCGGCGTCTGTCCGGGCAACCACGAGAGCGCGGGCAAACGCAAGCCGACGCGGACCCGCGGCGGTCGCCGCCATCTGGCTGCCATTCTCAATCAATGTGCCCATGCCGCCGCGCGCACCAAGGACAGTCAGTTCCATGGCTACCACAAAGCGTTGATGCTGCGACGCGGTTACAAACGTGCCATCGTCGCCACCGCCCACAAGATGCTGCGGTCGATCTGGGCGATCTTGCGCGATGACAAGCCGTATGGCGATCCCGACGTCGACTACGACGCTTTGCACGTGGACCGCAACGCCTCCCGTTGGCTACGCCAGCTCGAGGCGTTCGATTACATTCAAAACGGCAAGGTGGTCTGGCCTACCGCGTGACCTAACGACGCATCAGTCGAGATCCGGGCACGGCTAACACGCGTCAACGCCACGTCAGACGACGCCTTCAGTTCAACCCACCTTGGCGAGCATGCCAACGCCGTCGCCCAGCTAGACTACGTCCCTCGTTTCTATATATTTCACAACAAAATCCGATTCCGCGATATTCCATTTTCTTCTTAAACGTCATGAAGTCGGGCTCGTAGACACCCTGAAGGCATGAAATAAGCTGTCCTGACACGGTGGCTTCGCCACCGCTGCCGGCGTCGGCTATCGTTAACGGGTGTGACGGTCGTGGAGGCCGACGGATAAATGGCGCCCTGTCGCCGATCTTAAACTGGACCCGGTTCAACGGTTCGCGCCCCGGACTGTTTCCGAGACGACCGGGCTCTCGCCCGGCCGACCTCGTGGACGCGCAACAAAATGCACCGCCAGCCGTGAACGGCTGGTGAGTCACGTCCGTTGAACCCGCCGTCGCACTGTACCTTAACGACAACAGGAGACCGAATGTTAACCGACGAATTTCAACCGGACGATTTCACGATCGTCCATGCTTGTGCGGCGGGTCTGGATGTGCACAAGATGCAGATCACGGCGACGATGTAGCGCGACAATCAGGGTGAGAAGTGCGCGACAATCAGGGTGAGAATGTGTCGCGACGCTTGATGATACATTATCGGAGGTGGACGCGGCAAGGGGCGTTCAAAACGACGCCGCCAGATCAGGAATCGGTGAGGTGTCACGGGTTGTCTTTTTGGCCCTCTTTGTTCGTTGCTGCGGTGCTATCCGGCAGCTTGACGTTGGTGTTGGCGGGCGTGGCGCGGGCGGCGATTCGCCCGCGGCCGCGTTTGGTTTCCACCGCGGTGCGTCGTCGATAGCTTTCCACGTTGAGTTCAAAGATGGTCGCGCGATGCACGAGCCGGTCGATGGCGGCCAGCGTCATGGCCTGTTCGGGGAAGATTGAGCCCCACGCCCCGAACGGCTGGTTGGCGGTGACGAGCAGGGAGCGATTTTCGTACCGTGAGCTGATCAGTTCGAAGAGCACGCTCGTTTCGGCTTGATCCTTGCGCACATAGGCGATATCGTCAAGAATGAGCAAGTGGTACTTGTTCAGTTTGCGGATCTCGGACTCGAGCGTCAGTTCGCGGCGCGCGACCTGGAGTTTCTGCACCAGATCGGTGGTGCGCGCGTACAGGACCCGGAAGCCGTGTTCGATCAGCGCCAACCCGACCGCGGCAGCCAAGTGACTTTTCCCGGTGCCAGGTGGGCCGACCAGGATCACATTGGCGCCCTGCGCCAGCCAGCCATCGCCGGCGACCAGGGCGTTGACGTGCGCCTGGGAGACCATGGGTACGACCTTGAAGTCGAAGTTGGCGAGCGTCTTGCCGGGTGGCAGTTTGGCCTCGGCGAGATGGCGTTCGAAACGCCGCCGGGCGCGGTCGGCGAGCTCCTGCTCGGTCAGGGCGGCGAGCAGCCGGGCTGCGGGCCAGCCTTCGGCATCGGCGCGGTCAGCGAGCGTGGCCCAGACGGCCTTGAAGGTAGGCAGGCCTAGCTGGGTGAACATCAGCTCAAGCTGGGCGGGATCCACGGCGCTCATGAGCCGTCGCCCGTGCGTGCGGTGGCGCTAGCCGCCGTTGGCGCGGTGAGCAGGACATCGTAATCGGTGAGCGAACCCAACTTGACGTGGATGTTCGGCACGCGATCCGGTGACGGCACGAACTGCGTGGCCAGGACGTCAGGATCGGGTAACGTGCCGGCTTCCAGACAACTTTCGATGGCCGCAGCGAGCGCGGCTTCGCAGGTGCGTTCGTGCGCCAGCGACAGCAAGGCGACGGTGTCGCGGCAGGCGGTGCGTTCGCCCTTGGCTTCGACGATCGCGTCGAAGGCGCACCTGTATGCCTGGCGGGGGAACAGGCTGTCGCGATAGACGAGATTGCGCAGCGCCATGGGCTTGCGCCGCAGCGCGTGGATGACGTGGCGGTAATCGATGACATGGCCGTTGCAGCCGTTCGCCTGCGGGCGACCGCGCGGCAGTTGCGTCAGGTACGTGGCGCCGAGAAACAGTTCCAGGCGCTCGTCGTACAGGCGCACCGTCAACTGATGGCCCACCAGTCGCGACGGCACGGTGTAAAACACTTTCCGCAGCACGAAGCCACTCGAGGAGGTCACGCGCACACGCGCCGTGTCGAAGTCCTCGGTGCGCTGGCGCGGCAACGGCTTGAGCACGGCGCGCTCGACATCGATGCGGGCACGGTGGTGGGCGTTGCGTCGCCCCACCACGTCGTCGACGAAGGCGCGGTAGTGGCCCAAGGTGTCGAAGTCGGGCGAGCCACGCAGCAGTAGCGCGTCGGCCAGGGCGCGTTTGAGGTGCCCGTGCGGGCCTTCCACGGCGCCGTTTTCGTGCGATTCTCCGCGATTGTTGCGGCTCGGCGCCATGCTGTAGTGTTCGCACAGCGCCGCGTAGCGCTTCGTGGCGTCCTTGCGTTGCTCGCAATCAAGGTTGCGATACGCCGCCGAGAGACTGTCGCTGCGGGGTTCCTGCGGCGCCCCACCGAGGCTCCACAGGGCGTTCTGTAGCCCCTCGGCCAAGGCGGTGAAGCTCTCCCCGCCCAGCACCACGTGCAGGTGCGAGAACCCGGAATAGGCCAGCCGGAAGTGGTACAGGATGTGCTTGAGCGTCACGCCGGTGATCGTTACCCCCAGGGCGTTGGCGTCGGTAAAGTCCGAGAGCCCGAGCTGACCTGGCGGGTGGGTCTGACGGAACATGATCTCCTGCTCCGGACCGTGCACCGCACGCCATTGCCGCACGCGTCGTTCCAACGTGCGACGAATGCTGGGGGCGAGCTCGGGATGACGGCGCATGAGTTCCTCGAACAACGCCACCGGGCGAATGCTCGGCGTCTTCTCCAGCATGGGAACGAGTTCCTCGTCGAAGATCCCCGCCAGCGGATCGGGCCGGCGCCGGTCCCGGGGCCTCGTGTGGGTGGAGGGAAGTCGCGGATCGGCCTCGATCCGGTAGGCCGTGGCGGTGCTAAAACCGGCCTTCACCGCAGCCGCCTGCGGCGTGGTTTTTTGTCTAGAGTGCATGTAAAGCCTCACTTGGTGATCGGAAATATGACTGCCTGGCATCAATGTCCGTCCTTATAGAAGGTCGTACACCTTAGCCAATTCCGTCGCGATCACGGAGCGCGGCTCTCGGCCTCGCCGGCTCGCGCCTTGCTCGGTCGGGCTACGCCCTCCCTCACAACGCACGAGTCGGCGGCTTTCTCACCTTGATTGTCGCTGCGTTCTCACCTTGATTGTCGCGGGACAATCGCGTCTGCCGTGGATCGACCGATCCTGAACCCATACGAGTTTGGATCTGCAGTGCCCTCCGCGACCGGTGCCAGTGCCAGCAAGTACAAAGCCTGCATCGCCCGGTCCCGCATCGTCGGGATGCCTAACATTCGCGTCTTCCCGTTCCCCTTCGGAATTCGCACTCGCCGCAAGGGCGAGGGTCGATAACCCCTCCGGTTCAACGAGTCGATCGCGTCACGCTTAGCGGTTGGCGTCTTCCAAAGTTCCCGGTCCACACCTGCGGTCCGTTTGCCTTGGTTTTCGGTTACTCGTCTAACGGCCAACGCCTTGCCGCAGAACGAACGGGTCAACAACCGTTGCAAAGCTTTCACCTTGCGCCAGTCGCGTTCCCGCGTAGCTTTCGCGATGCGTACCTGCATGCCCCTCACAGTCCGTTCAACATGGCGCCAATCAATGGCTTGCCACGCATCCGGGACGCGGGAGGACGCAGACACACTGGAATCAGGATGCACTTTCATGCTGTCCTCCTTAATCAAGGAGGCGGGAACCCGTCCCGAAGGACAGCGATTCACCGTCCTCCGGTTGAATGAAAACGCCGACATAGTCAACGTTCGTTTAGGGTATTTGCCTGTCATCTCGCGATGCAGACCAGTCGGAAGTGGGCACGACTTTCGTCGCCAGACCTGTTTCAGTCCGGTATCCGCGCCATTACAGCACGGCGTTCGCTTTTTCCGACCTCCTTTACCCGCCACCGCATCAGTCCGCCTTGCGGCTTTCCTGCCCAGCGACACAAGGTCAATGGGCGCAGTGTCGGGCTTACCGAGTTCCGTCTGAACAACACGACGGGGGTGGGTGTGGTCTATTCGCCGATCGCATGATGGCAGTGTGTCCCCAACTATGACAGAGACAACCTGCGACACACCGTTTGGTTCAGGCGTATCAGTAACCTTTCGCCTGTCGATTGTTACGACGTTTATCAACCATTCACTTACGTTCACCCGTCCCGCCAGCCTAGCATCTCGTCCGCCTGGTACTGGCAGAGTCCGCGTTGCAATCTCACGATCACAACCCGCCCCGAAGGGGATTACATTGTCAGGACGCTTCACACCCGATCGTTGCCGATCACGCGCTGTCCCTAGGCTATTGGATACTGCAATCCAAGTCAACTAAACATTCCTTTTCAAGATGTTCCTGACCATTGTTCAGGCAGCTTATGCATGCCTACGCTTAAAGCCGTGAGTCTATACATATGTACAGAACACACACAGCACCTCACCCCGAACAATCAAATACATGAAATTTCGAGGCATTTCCCAAGAACTTCCCACCGACTCTAAAAGAGCTGGCGGTTCCTTCTCGGTTCCTGCACCCTAAGGATGGAGGCACACCCTTTTAGGCGCAGAGTCAGATCGGCGAGTTCGATCCAACAGAAGTGAGTTCATGAGTTGCAAGCAACCCTAGGGACTCCCTCCCCCAACCGGCAATTCGTTAGTCTGATAAAATCAAGCCAAACGACAATCTGATCCCTGAAAGGAGAACAAATGTCCAGTTGTTTTAATGTGCGACTCGTCGCACCACGGACTCAATCATAAGCTCAACTGACGTCGCTTCGATAAGATTCAGCGTCGACCATTGACGCAACCAAGTCAGCTGCTTACGCGCCAGTCGTCGTGTTGCGACCAAGACGCGCTCGAAAACCTGAGCCTCATCCACGTGGTCATCGTGTGCATCAAGATAAGACCAGATTTCTCGGTAACCAACTGTACGCATCGACAGACTTTCTCGGCCTAGGTTCGGTCGAGCGCGCAACGCTCGGACTTCAGCAATCAACCCCGCTGCAAACATACCACGCAACCGCGATTCGATCCGCTCGTGCAGCAGCTGTCTCGGTATTAAGGGCATCTCAAATTCAACGAGTTCGCAATCAAAACGTTCAGCAGCGGTTGGAAGGGCACGTGCCTTCCAAAGTGTGCCAATAGGCTTACCCGTGATGCGGTACACCTCGATAGCACGTTCCATTCGTTTTAGATTTCGTGGACTGATCCGCATCGCAGATTCGGGATCGATACGCGTCAGTTCCTGGTGTACGGCGTCCAATCCTTCTCGCGCCGCGAATTTGCGTATTTCCTCTCTGATTCCCGGGTCTGCGGTCGGCAGATCTGCCAATCCTTCACGAAATGCGCGGAAATACATCATGCTGCCACCTACGAGCAACGGGAGTTTGCCAGCTTCGATCGCGTCTCGCACCGCCGCGTCTGCGAGCGTGCAGAACTCTTGCACGGAGAAGGATTCCTCCGGTTCTCGGATATCAATCAGTGCATGTGGGAAAGTTCTCTGCGTTTCAACGCTGGGTTTGGCGGTGCCAATATCCAGTCCGCGATAGACCATTGCCGAATCGACGCTGATCAAAGCCACGTCGAGTCGCTGAGCCAGCGCTAGCGCAAAATCGGTCTTACCGCTCGCGGTAGGACCGATCAGTGTTGCTATGCGGCCCGAATACGAGCTCAAGCGGTTGTCATTGTCCGCGTAGGAACTTGCGATCGAGGTCTTTCAGGCTCTGCGTCTTAAACGTCGGTCGGCCGTGATTGCATTGTCCTGCATTTTCGGTTACCTCCATTTTGCGAAGCAACGCGTTCATCTCGTCCAACGTTAATCGACGATTGAAGCGAATCGCGTTGTGGCAAGCCATCGTGCCAAGGATCTGGTGCTCCCGGGTCGTCACGGCATCGCTCTGCCCGTGCTCGCGCAAGTCGTCCAGTACATCTCGCAACAGCGTCTGCATGTCGCTGGTCGCGAGCAGCGCTGGTATCTCGCGCAACTTCACCGTGGTGGGACCTGAGCGTTCGACAACCAGACCAACATTAACCAGCTCGGTGGCGAGTTCTTCAACGAGTTCCGCGTCCTGAACGCCAACATCGAGCGTCTCTGGGATAAGTAAGCGCTGACGCGCTAGCTCGTTTCGACCCCGGTGGGCTTTCATTTCCTCATAGAGGACTCTCTCGTGTGCCGCGTGCATGTCTACGACTACGAGTCCATCGTCGTTCTCGGCCAATATGTAAGCGCCTTTCAGTTGGCCGATCGCGGTACCTAATGGTGGTAAAACGGACTCTGCTACCTCACCCAGTTCAGACTGATGCGAGGCTTCCACGCTGTCCTGAGGCTCCTGTTGCAGCGCCTCTGATAGCCACCATTGCGTCCGCGCCTGACTGCTGTCGCTCAGTCCTAAGCTGCGTTGCGCCTGTGGCACACTTCCCAAGTTAATCGAAGAGTGAACAACAGGATCTCGAGTCGTGACGAATTCTGATTCAACGCTGCGTTTCGGATCGGTCGGGTCAGATCGCAAGCTGCGATATATACCTGACATAATGAAGTCGTGCACGGTGCGGCTGTTGCGATAGCGGACTTCACTCTTAGTCGGGTGCACATTCACATCCACGTCAGTCGGATCAAGTTCCAGGAAGAGCGCGAACACCGGATGACGCCCATGGAACATGATGTCCTTGTACGCCTGCTTCACCGCATGAGCGATCAAGTAATCCTGAACGCTACGACCGTTTACATAAAAAAACTGACGAGCTGAGTTGCTTCGGGTGAAATTGGGACTACCCACCCAACCCCACAATCGCAACTCGTCACTCGACGCATCCACGCGTATGGCTTCATTGTTGAAATCTTGCCCTAAGACGTGGCCGACTCGCTCGTCCGCGGTTCGTGCAGCTGCCATGCGTTCAAGCTCACGGCCGTTGTTGTGAACCGAAAACCCACAAAGCGGATTACCAAGCGCGAGCACGCGTGTTATTTCTGTGATCCGATTGAGTTCGGTACGAGTGGTTTTTAGAAAACGCCTCCGCGCCGGTGTGTTGTAGAACAAATCGCTGACTTCGACGGTAGTACCCACCGCCCGTCCGGCAGGATTAAAGTGAACCTCTTTCCCACCCTCAATCCGTAACGTCCACGCGTTTGAAGCGTCCTGAGGGTACGAGCAAACTTCCAATTTCGCCACGGCAGCAACGCTTGCGAGGGCTTCGCCGCGAAACCCCATCGTCATGACTTGCTCCAGATCTTTGGCGTTGCGGATCTTGCTCGTCGCATGACGTTCAACCGCGAGAGGTAGATCCTCCTTTGCGATCCCATTGCCGTTGTCACTGACAACGATCTTCCGGACACCGCCCTCTTCGACCGCGACGTCAATCAGCGTCGCGCCAGCATCAAGACTGTTTTCGACCAGCTCCTTAACGATGGAAGCAGGCCGCTCGATAACCTCACCTGCGGCGATCTGGTCTGCAACCACCTGATCAAGGCGGTGAATTCGAGATATTGAACGGTTCAGCGCTACGCGGTCCAGATTCGAGGTCATGTTAGTTGAAGCTAACACAAGGCGGAACCAAGATTTTAAGGCGCGTTCAGGCGAACCCGGGTTTATTTGTTAGTTGAATCCCCAATGTCGAACTGCGATGTAGACAGTTAGTTGGTTACTGGGATCGTAAGGGTTTGACCTGGATAAATCTGATCGGACGTCAACGAATTCGCCGCCCGTATAGCCGAGACTGAGACTTGCTGGCGCGAGGCAATGACCGACAGGGAATCGCCGTGTCTGACTTTGTACACCGTAGTAACCGGTTCAAGATCGCACACCACCTTGCCTTCCGCGAGATCGGTGTAACGCGGTGGATTCTCACAGAAATGGCGTAAGATCGTGTCGCTAACGGCATTGGCGATGACTTTTTGGTGCGCGGACGTTGAGAGCAGCTTGGCCTCTTGCGGATTGGACAGGAAGCCAGTCTCAACCAATATTGACGGAATTGCAGTTGCGCTCAACACGACGAAACCAGCGTCTGTGACCTGGTATTCGCCGCGCCGTGAATCGAAGCTCTTCGGGTGGATCTCAGCAACACTGTCGATGGAATGAAGCATCTTCTTACCTACCGACACGGCCTCGGCTAGTGCTTCCTGACGTCCTTTCACGTTCAGGAATTTGAGTTTCTCGCGTTCCGCGTAGCAGCTCGAGTCGACCCACGCCGACACTCCACCGACCCAGTCTGCACGATTCTCGTTCTGTACGAGCCATTTCGCCAACTCGGACTGAGCTTTACCCTGTGACAATACGTACGCCGATGCGCCCCGCGGCCGCGGATTGTGGAATGCGTCGGCATGAATCGAAACAAACAATCGCGCGCGGGTGTTCTGAGCGACACGGTAACGATTGTGCAGCGGAACCTCATAGTCCCGATCCCGAGTCATGACGACCCTGAAACCAGGCTGCCGGTCGATTCGTGAGCGTACTTTCTGTGCAATCGAGAGCGTAATGTCCTTTTCCATCGCGCGATTCACAGCAATCGCTCCAGGATCCTCACCACCATGACCAGCATCCACAACCACGACGATGTTGCTGTCGTGCTCAACCGCACAACTTTCTTCGACTTGGTGCGCGAAATCAATAACAAGCCGGTCACCGTGCGGACCATTGGGACCTAGCGTTTGAATCTTGGGAAGTTTGCCTTCTGTTAGGTCCAAGACCACCCGTAACGAGCCGTCTCGTTCGCCAAATCGAACTCCTCGAAATTGGACGCTCTCTACAAACGGCGACTTGAAATTCTGACCTAATCGTCCATCCCGTATATCGACGAAAAAGCGAGCAGGATCAGCAAGTAGGTCAGACTTGAACGATGGCGGAGCACTGAGATCGAATACCACGCGCGTAAAACGTGGGCTATCGGAGTAGCGAATGCCTACAAGCTCGGTCCCAAGGGCGCCCGTGCCTATTACGGTGAATAGAAAACTCGTGAGAGCTCGAGCGAAGTGCTTCTCGAAGCGTATGCGCCGAGTGCGGAACCAGAATTGGCGACCCGACGTTGCGATGGCTGTAATCGCAGCTTGCATCCGTGCAAGGGAATTTCATCCGTGAACGTCAGATTTTATGACTTTCGTGGCGTAGTAGGAAGTCCTAGTTCAACTCGCTTTCAATCGAGCTACGCGACCCGAATCCTCTAAGGTCAACTCGATGACTAGGTCCGGAGACGGTAGATAGCCCACGCCGTGTTCTGGCCACTCGATAAAAGTCAAACTAACATCTCTTAGTACGTCCTCTAATCCGATGTACTCGAGCTCCACCGGATCATTCACACGATACAGATCCAAGTGAGCTAGAGTTAAGCCATCGATTTCGTATGGTTCGACCAGCGTGTACGTTGGCGACTTTACGGAACCTTCATGCCCTAATGCGCGCAGAAAGCCTCGCACTAACGTCGTTTTCCCTGCACCTAGCTCGCCTTGTAGATACACAATGCCACTTCGAACTGTCTTAGCGAGCTTAGCACCGAGCGTTAATGTTGCCTCTTCGTCAGGTAGGTCAACGCATCGAGTCAACTCATCTACCCCCATGGGCGTAACGCATCAATCAAGTCACCAGCAATGACGCCCCGACCATCACCAAGAGCGCGAGCACGTTGACCTGCCAAAGCGTGTAGATAGACACCCAATGCGGTCGCACGTAAAGGGTCTCGCAGTTGCGCATAAGTCGCTGCAATGACGCCAGTTAAAACGTCGCCGCTTCCCGCCGTACTTAGGGAGGACTCGGCGACATCACAAATCGCATAGGGCTGGCCATCATTGGCGACAAGCGAACCCGCCCCCTTAAGCACCCCTACAGCGTGAGTTTTCGCTGTTAATTTCCGTATTGCACCAACGCGATCAGCTTCAATCGATGCTGTCGTGGTATCAAGCAGTCGCGCCGCTTCGCCCGGATGTGGGGTCACGACCGATCCCGCAGGAAGGACGTAGGAACCACTTGCGAGCAGGTTTAGCGCATCGGCATCAACGACCATTGGCTTCGTACTCGCGCACGCAGCCCTAAGAAGCTCGTGAGCCCAGTCGTCAACGCCAAGTCCAGGACCAATGGCGACCAAGTCGACGTTTTTGAACAAGGATGGATCAATCCGCCCATCAGCAGAACCGCGAACCATCAATTCCGGACGGCGGGTTAAGAGATTGCCAGCATGGTCAGGATGAGTAATAACGGAAACCAGTCCCGCTCCAGTCCGTAAACACGCCTCACCAGCTAGCAACACCGCACCGCCCATGCCGCGATTCCCGCCTACAATCAAAACATGCCCGAAGTGCCGCTTGTGACTACTCGGTAGGCGTTCTGGCAGTGCGCGCTCACCGTCATTCGTCGGTGAGACACGAAGTCCCGCGACTCGCTGGAACACCTCCTCAGGTATCTCCAACAATGACGTCACGACTTCACCGGCCACGTTACGTGCTTTACCGGTCGCGAGAGCAAGCTTGCGCCCCACAAAGCAGGTCGTCAAATCTGCTCGAACCGGTTCTTCCATTAGGAACCCACCGGTGTCCGCGTCGATCCCGCTTGGTAGATCCAATGCTAAAACCGGTTTTTCAGCCGCATTAATGCGACCAATTGCGTTCGCATATGCAGGGCGTACCAAGCCACGAGCACCCGTTCCGAGTAGAGCATCCACGATGACTTCGCCGCTTAGCTCCTCATCGCTAGTCACCTTCAAACCAAGCTCGGCGATGGATTCGAATGCGCGCTTAGCATCGCCTCGTAATCGGTTCGCATCGCCAACTTGCACGATCTGGACTGGAATCTGTCTTGCGTGCAGCGCTCCAGCAAGTAGGTAACCGTCGCCGGCATTGTTGCCACTGCCGCATACAATGCTGACAGACTTGGGGTTTGACCAACGCTCCAAGAGCTCCGCCATGGCGAAACTCGCGGCCCGATACATGAGCCGAAATCCCGATATACCGAGCTCTTCGATCGCTATTCGATCGATTTCACGGCACTCTGTTCCAGTAAATACACGTTCCAAAGAGCCCATGGGTTCATTTTAGATTTGTGAAATCCGAGGACACTGCCGCACTTCAAAGGCAAATTCACGCATGGGCAAGCGAGCTTGGCTTTCAGCAGGTCGGATTCACGGACACCGACCTAAGTGCTTATACACCGGAGTATCAAAGTTGGTTGGCAGCCCGTTTTAACGGTGAAATGCACTACATGGCGCGCAACGTATCAAAGCGCATCGATCCGAGCAAATTGCTTCCTGGAACCGTATGCATCATCAGCGCTCGCATGGACTATCTCACGGAAGACAGTCCGCAGCTCAACGGCGATCCGAATGTCGCCAACATCTCACGCTACGCCCTCGGTCGCGACTACCACAAAACCGTTCGTAAGCGACTCAATCGACTCGCACAACGCATCGAAAACCATGTCGATCATCAATTTCGTGCGTTCGTGGACTCAGCTCCAGTACTTGAAAAACCTTTAGCCACGAAAGCCGGTCTGGGATGGATTGGCAAGCACACGTTGGTGTTGAACGAAGAAGCGGGATCTTTTTTCTTCCTGGGTGAGATCTTCACCGACATCCCATTCGAGCCAAATACAGACCTGCCGGAAGATCGCTGCGGTAAGTGTCAGGCGTGCATCAATGTGTGTCCCACCCAAGCGATCATCGGGCCGCGCCAACTTGACGCGCGACGCTGCATTTCGTATCTCACAATTGAGCACAAAGGATCGATTCCGATCGAATTTCGCAAGGCGATTGGAAACCGAGTATTCGGGTGCGATGACTGCCAGCTTATCTGCCCTTGGAACCGGTTCGCAAGGACGTCGATAGAAACCGATTTCACGCCACGCCACGGCTTGGATAGCGCGACGCTAGTCGAGCTACTCGCGTGGGATGAAGCAACCTTCCTAAAACGTACGGAAGGGATGGCGCTCCGTCGAGTTAATTTCTCTCAATGGGTTCGAAATCTCGCCGTGGCGGCCGGAAATGCTGAATCTAGTCCTCTATTACGCGACGCGCTGCAAACGCAATGCGCGATGGCACAAGAACGCGACGACGAAATGTGTCTAGAACACCTTGAGTGGGCGCTCAATCAGCTTGCGTCGGTGGAATCGGCTTCAGAAACTGCTCCCGATAAAGCTTGAGTTCGTTAATAGACTCGCGAATGTCGTCCAATGCGCGGTGTTGGGCTTGCTTGGTCACGCCCTCTAACAGGTTAGGTGCCCAGCGGCGCGCTAATTCCTTCAAGGTGCTTACATCAATCAAACGATAGTGCAGATAGTGATCCAGCGTCGGCATGTATCGAGCCAGAAAACGACGATCTTGCCACACCGAGTTGCCGCAAAGAGGCGAAGTGTGAATTTCAACGTGTTTACGCACCAGGTCGAAAGTCGTCGCCTCTGCTTCTTCGATACTAATCTCTGACTTTCGAACACGATCGAGCAGACCAGACTCCGCGTGGTGCGTACGACTCCACTCGTTCATCGTCGCTAACACAGATTCCGGTTGCCAAACAACCAAAGAGTCACTCTCCTCGACGATGTTCAGCTCGTTATCCGTGATGATGGTCGCAATCTCAAGTATGACGTCGGTCTCGACATCCAAGCCTGTCATTTCGAGATCTATCCACACCAAGCGCGGCGCGTGTTTAATTTTCGTGCTCAAATTTTTAGATGAAGTAGCACGTTGGCGAAGTATCCCGCCATTATCCACCCGGATGAGCTAGCTGAACGCATGCAAGACGATTCTGTTCGGGTCGTTGACGTATTCAATCCAACGCCTCAAGATCAGGTGTTTATCCCAGGTTCGTTTCATCTACCCACCGCAGCGCTGATCGAAGGCACGCCTCCCGCTCCGGGTAAGCTGCCGTCCAAATCCCAATTGGATGCGGTGTTCGGCTACATCGGGTACACCCCAGACCAAACCATTGTCGTATCCGATCACGAAGGCGGTGGATGGGCTGGACGCCTCGCTTGGACGCTAGACGTCATTGGTCATGAACAATGGCTATACCTTGACGGCGGTATTCATGCGTGGCAACAGGCGGGGTTCGAGGTCGCGCAAACACCCACTGAAGCAGTACGCACACAACCTGATCTCACCATCGACGTGAATCCTCTCATTGAGATCGACGAGCTAATGGAGATCCTTGGTCAAGAAAACCTAGTAATTTGGGATGTTCGTTCGCACGAGGAATTCCTCGGTATACGACCTGGAGCACAGCGTAACGGACACATTCCCGGCGCGGTGAACATTGATTGGCTACATCTAATGGATCACAACAACGCGTTGCGACTGCGTTCAGACATACGAGAATTGCTTCAGGATCACGGCATTGACCCTGATCGAAACATCGTTACCCATTGTCAAACCCACCACCGTTCCGGGCTCTCTTATATGGTGGGGCGGTTACTCGAATTTCCCAACATCCGAGCGTACGCAGGTTCCTGGTCTGAGTGGGGCAATCGCACTGACACCCCAATCGACACTAACTAGCCGTGGCACTTAAGCACATCCTCAAGTCTTGGGGACCAAGTTATTGGCTGACCAAAGGGGCAGGTTGGCTCGCAACAATCAAGATCTCATTTATCAAGGATCGCCTGATTAGGCAATTCATCAAGTTCTATCGGGTTGATCTGACGCCTGCGATTCGTCAGGATCCCAGCCAATTCGAGAACTTTCAGGACTTTTTTACGCGAGAACTTAAATCAGCCGCTCGACCGATTCACGGCGACTCAAGTAGCATCATTTCGCCGGTCGACGGCACGGTCGCAATATGCGGTCGGTACTCGAACAACACACTCATCCAATATAAGCGTACGGCCACGAACCTTTTTAATCTGACACGCTCCAATCGCATCGGCGAGTCCGGCCAATACGCGATCATCTATCTCTCGCCAAAGGACTATCACCGAATTCACTCGCCGGTCCAAGCGGAACTCGTCGCGATTTCGCGGATAGGAGGGACTAGATATTCGGTTAAACCCAAGAACCACGCAAACATCGATGGTTTGTACGAACGCAACGTACGAGTCAATTGCCATCTGCGCGTACCGCAAGGCGAGATGCTGATGGCGATGGTAGGCGCTATGATCGTATCCAGCGTCCAAACGCAATGGGATGACCAAAGTCCGGCAAACGAAGTGGCAGTAGCCAAAGACATCGAACCACTTCAATTTCAACCTGGAGAGGAAATGGCGAGGTTCTGTCTCGGCTCGACGGTGATCCTAGTTGTACCGGACGGCATCGGCGAATTGCAGCCGCTCGAAGCCGGTCAAGCGCTCAAACTCGGTGAACAGATAGGCTCTATTCACCCCTAGCTGCGAACGCCATGACATCGCGCAATGCGGTCTTATCCATGGCTAACGCGAACAACCGATCCAATCCAACCGCGACACCACAACACTCTGGCAAACCGTGAGCCATTGCCGCCTCAAAATTCGTATCAATGGACTTCGGCGGTAGTCCAAGTTGTGCTCGACGCACATTGTCGCTGTTGCATCGGCGGCGGAACTCGAACGCATCGCGCAGTTCGTCATAACCGTTCGCAATCTCAAGCCCATTAATCACTAACTCGAAGCGAAGCGCTACTTCAACGTCGTCATGTTGGTTGGTCTTAGCCAAAGCGGCTTGATAGCTTGGATATTCGGTGAGAAACACTCTCTCGCTCCCAAGTTTCGCCAACGCAGAACCTACTAAGAAGTCGATCGCATCGTGAAGATCACGCGCACCTTGTAAGCCTTCTGCGCTTGCGACTTCTAGGCAGAGTTTCTCGTCCGGGCGATGAGGATCGATATCAAACGAATCTTGCAGGAGCTCGAACACGGTCTTGGTGACGACCGGTTGCGGACCGATCAGATTGTCCGCCAAAGCCGCAACAGTTGCCATCAAGTCGTCGAGGGTCACGTCGAGTTCGTACCACTCGAGCATCGTGAATTCAGTGTTGTGCCACCGACCTACCTCTCCCTTGCGAAACGCCGGACAGATCTGGAAACAGGAAGGCATCCCTGCGGCCAGTAGCCGTTTCATCTGATATTCCGGCGATGACTGGAGGACGCCGTGGTCAGCTACCTCGACATTCTCGATTGCGACATCCGTGGAGCCAAATCGATCAAGCGTCGAGGTCTGCACTTCGACAATATTTCGGTTGTGAAAGAAGGCTCGCGTTCTATCGAGAAACTCAGCACGCTTTAGGAGCGTCTCGATGGCGGCCGTTGGTCGCCATGCTTCACTCACTGTTTGCTTCGGCTGACGTATTCGCCCGTTCGCGTATCAACCCGAAGCACGTCACCGATCTCAATGAATAACGGTACGTTGATCACTGCTCCCGTATCAAGCGTGGCCGGTTTAGTGCCGCCTTGCGCTGTGTCGCCACGCACACCAGGATCCGTTTGCGTAACAGCAAGATTGACGAAATTCGGCGGGGTCACCGAGATTGGGTTGTCGTTCCAAAATGTGATTTGACATCGCGCTTGTTCCGCTAGGAAGTCCTTGGCGTCCCCGATTGCTGCCGAATCCGCAGCGACCTGATCGTAGTTATCGTCAGTCGTCATGAAGTACCAAAGATCACCATCGGTATACAGGTAATCAAGATCACGTTCGACAACGTCGGCAGCTTCCATTGACTCCCCGCTGCGGAGCGTACGTTCCCACACTCGCCCTGTGATCAGATTGCGAAACTTGACGCGTGTAAATGCCTGACCTTTGCCAGGCTTCACGAATTCCGCCTCCATCATGACACACGGGTCGCCTTCAAGCAACACTTTTAACCCGGGTCGAAATTCATTCGTTGAATAGGAAGCCATACGTGGTAAAGGTAACAGGAAACCGCGATAAAACGCGGCGAATTTTAGGTCGTGCCTATAAAGAGGCAGTTCCTCGTACGATGTCGTAAAAACGTCTAACGGCGAGACTCGGTTCGCAGTCCAACGATGTTGTTGCGCCAGTTGCGCGGCAAAGATCTGCCACGCTGAGCTCGCTTACCGCGATATGGTTCGAGGCCGGAGAAGCGAAGCGACATTTCTCTTCCGCCTTCGTATTGGACGAAGAGCGTGTCGTTCTCGCCCAACACTGCCGCCCCGACCATCGACTCTTCGCCGGCAGCGAACGCGGCTTTAGGGATGCTCATCAGATTGACGCCGCGGCCACGGTTTTGCTCGGGTACGTCTCCTAGATCAAATACCAGCAGATTTCCCTTGTTCGACACGAGCGCAATTAACACGCCTTCTTGGAACGCTACAGGAGGCAAAGGCGTGTTCTCTGAATCAAGATTCATGACGACCTTTCCGTTCCGAGTTGTCGCTACCACACTCTCGACCGGGGCAACGAAACCTATCCCTTTCTGAGAAGCTACAAGCACCTTCCCGGCGTCGTTGTTGAACGCTCCTACAAATTGAGTATCCGAATCGATGTTGAATCGTCCCGATAGTGGTTCGCCTTGACCTCGAGCGGAGGGGAGATCGCGGACAGGCACGGAATAAACCCGGCCATTTGTGGCTAGGAAATTGCAGATTAGATTGGTTCGGCTGTGGACGTGAGCGAGATACTCATCGCCGGCGCGGTATGGAAGTGTCGTCGCATCGAGATCGTGTCCCTTCGCGCCTCTAACCCAACCTTTCTGTGATAGTACGACTGTGGTGGGTTCATTGGTTTCCAGATCTTCCACGGTGTAAGCTGCAGACTGTTCTGCAGCCTCTGCGATTTCGGTGCGACGATCATCGCCGTATTCCTTTGCAATCTCGTTCAGTTCGTTCCTGATCAACGTATTCAAACGTCTCGCACTACCTAAGATCCGGCTCAAGTCCTCTTGTTCGGTCGCAAGCTCACGCCGATCTTGCTGAAGTTTTTCCTCTTCTAACTTGGCTAACTGTCGAAGTCGCAAGTCCAAAATCGCGTCTGCCTGGTCGCTAGACAGTTCGAACTGTGCCATCAAGACCTGTTTCGGTTCATCCTCTTCGCGGATGATTCGGATCACCTCATCGAGATTGGCATAAGCGATCAACATCCCGTCCAGGATGTGCAACCGTCGCTTTATGTAGTCAAGGCGATACTCAATGCGACGCCGAACCGTGTCTCGACGGAAATCGAGCCACTCTAACAGCGCGTTTCGAAGAGGCTTGACCTTGGGTTTTCGGTCAAGACCAATGAGGTTCAAATTGAAGCGATACGTTCGCTCGAGGTCGGTAGTCGCAAACAAGTGCAGCATGAGTCGATCTACATCGACTCGGTTTGAACGTAGCACCAACACGACCCGCGTGGGGTTTTCGTAATCCGACTCGTCGCGGACATCGACCACCATCGGCAGTTTTTTTGCGACGATCTGGCCGGCAATCTGCTCGAGGATTTTGGCGGGCGAGCTCTGGTACGGCAATTCCGTGATTACCACTTCCTTGCCGCCGTCGAGTCCCTTCTCATCGACGTATCTCGCTCGACCACGTAACGTCCCGTTTCCGGTTTCGTAAATCTGTCGGATCTCGTCCGCTGTCGAAATGATGACACCACCCGTCGGAAGGTCCGGTCCCTGTACGATGGTCAACAGTTCATCGAGTGTCGTGGATTTGCGTTCTAACAATGTCACGCATGCCTGCACGACTTCTCGCAGGTTGTGCGGCAATATGTCGGTCGCCATTCCGACGGCGATTCCAGATGCGCCATTCAATAGAAAAAACGGTGCTCGGGCGGGTAACCACATGGGTTCGTCAAGTGTGCCGTCAAAATTCGGCACGTAGTCCACAGTGCCTTGACCTAACTCCGATAGCAACAACGGTGTCCAACGTGAGAGTCGGCTTTCGGTGTAACGCTGAGCAGCAAAAGACTTCGGATCGTCTGGCGCACCCCAATTGCCTTGACCGTCAACCAAGGGATAGCGAAACGAAAACGACTGCGCCATGTGCACCATGCTTTCGTAGCACGCGACTTCGCCGTGAGGATGAAACTTCCCGGTCACATCCCCAACAGTTCGGGCAGACTTGACATGCTTTGCCTGAAAGGTGATGCCAAGTTGTGACATCGCGTAGACGATGCGTCGTTGGACCGGCTTCAATCCATCGCCAATAAAGGGAAGCGCGCGATCGTTGATAACGTACATTGAATAATCAAGGTACGCGCGTTCGGTGTACTCGAGGAGCGAAATCCCCTCAAAATCCTGGTCGAGGGTATCAGCCATTGACGGACTGACTTAAATCAGCTTGATCGCCTTTCTTTTCCAACCATACCCGACGGCTAGCCGCTCGACGTTTACTCAACAGCATGTCGAGATTCTCTTCTGTCTTCTTCAGTTGTTCGACCTGCAGCCGACCCAAGCGCCTCGAATCCGGATGCATGGTGGTTTCACGAAGCTGTAACGCATCCATTTCACCTAAGCCTTTAAAACGCTGGACAACCGGTGTTCCACGTTTTTTCTCCGCGATCAGACGTTCAAGGACATCCTGCTTTTCCGCCTCGTCAAGCGCGTAGTGCACTTCCTTGCCAATATCGATGCGATAGAGCGGTGGCATCGCGATATACACGTGACCTGCGTCCACCAACGGTTGAAAGTGCTTCAAGAACAATGCACAGAGAAGTGTCGCAATGTGTAAGCCATCCGAGTCCGCATCTGCGAGGATACAGATCTTGTGATAACGCAACCTCGAGATATCAGTCGAACCTGGGTACACGCCAATGGCTGCCGCGATATCCGCTACCGTCTGGGAGGCTAGCACATCTTGAACACCGACCTCCCATGTGTTGAGGATCTTGCCTCGAAGCGGTAATACTGCCTGAAATTCGCGATCGCGCGCCTGTTTAGCAGATCCCCCAGCCGAATCACCTTCAACCAAAAACAACTCGGACTGCACCGGATCTTGCGAGGAGCAGTCGGACAGTTTGCCGGGCAACGCAGGGCCGGTCGTGAGTTTCTTGCGCGCGACTTTCTTGCGGGACTGCACACGTGCCTGAGCGTTCGCGAGTGCCCACGTGGCGAGCTTCTCACCCTGCTCGACGTGCTGATTCAGCCAGAGACTAAACGCGTCTTTCGCCAATCCGTTGATAAAGATGGCGCTTTCACGCGACGAAAGCCGCTCTTTCGTCTGACCGCTGAACTGAGGTTCTTTGAGCTTCGCAGATAGCACGTACGCGCAACGACCCCATAGATCTTCCGCGGTGATTTTGATGCCTTTCTGCTTGATGTCTCGAAACTCGCAGAACTCCCGCAACGCCTCGGTCAGTCCAGAGCGTAGCCCATTTACATGTGTGCCACCTAACGGAGTGGGAATGAGATTGACATAACTCTCCGAGATGACGTCTCCTTCACCAAGACTCCACTGTAAAGCCCACTCGACTGTTTCCTCTTGACCGTTCGTGCTGTGATAGAACGGTTCTTCGGGAACGCAGTCTTCACCCATTGACTCCTGCAAGTAACCCACTAAGCCATTGTCGTATCGCCACCTTTCTGGCTCTTTGTACAACCCATCCTTCGCATGCAACTCGACGTCGAGACCGCTACACAAAATGGCTTTCGCTCGAAGCACATGGCGCAATCGCGCAAGACTGATTTGTGTCGTATCGAAATACTTCGCGTTAGGTTTGAACGTGATCTTGGTTCCGGTGTTGCGCTTGCCGACCGTTCCCTCGACGACCAAATTGGTTACCGCTTCACCGTTTTCGTATGTCTGACAATACACGTTGCCATCACGTTTGATCTCGACCGAGAGCCACTCGGACAACGCATTCACCACCGATACACCGACACCGTGCAACCCACCAGCAAACCGGTATTGCTCATCATTGAACTTGCCGCCTGCATGTAGGCGCGTCAAAATAACCTCAACCCCCGGTAAACCTAACTCTGGGTGTTTGTCAACGGGGATGCCTCGGCCATCGTCCTCAACCGAAATCGAGTCGTCCTCGTTGATAGTGACGGTGACCTTGGTTGCCTTTCCGTTCAACGCCTCGTCGACGCTGTTGTCCACCACTTCCTGAACGAGGTGGTTCGGTCGACTGGTATCCGTATACATGCCCGGCCGAGCTTGGACCGGGTCGAGGCCACTTAGGACCTGAATGGACTTCGCTGAGTAGGTTTCCGTCACGTACGATGCCGCCTAGTCTCGTTAACCCAGCCGCGCCACTTGAGTCTTGATCTGCCCGTCTCCAAGCAACTCAAGCCAACGCCATCCGGATGGCAACTCGTCAACCGCAAACTCAGCAGATTCGGCTTTGAACTGCCAACATGTCGACGGCGTTGTCATGAGCTTTAAACCATTCGCATGACCGTCGTAGGCTTGGTGCACATGTCCACTGAGATATCCCTTGACATGTGGGTAACGCGAGAGCTGTTGTAAAAACTCAACGTCGTTTTCAATTCGGTGTCCGTCTATCCAAGCACATCCAATTTCCGACGCCGGATGGTGGCCAACGACTAATGTTGGAGTCGTGTTGGCCTCTAATTCACCGCGGAGGCGATTCAATTCTGCCTCACTGACCATACCGTTTAGCACGTCGTCTCGATGCGTGTCCACCGAGATGATCTGCCAACCATTCATCGTGATGGAATCGCGCGAAAGGACCTCATCGAATGGTTTATTTAAATCGTGATTGCCAGGTGTCGCAATCATCGGACAGTCAACGAATTCTCGAACTATCGACAGGAACATCTCATACACCTCACGGGTTCGATCGTGGGCAATGTCGCCTGTGTCTACGACAAGATCTGGTTGACGTGTTCTAGTAGCAGACGCTAATACCTGTTGAAGTGAACCAACACTATTGACGCCGTGACGACCTTCACTTCGATCGGCGAATAAATGATTGTCGGTTATATGCAGGAGCCAAAGCGACTTACCGTCCTTGGTTCGCTTGGCCGCGGGTTCGTGCAACGTTTTAAATCCGTCCTTGGATTGGGTCTAAACTGAACTTCCTTGTTCTTCGGCCGTGGTCGATTCAGCTTGCATCGCTGTGCCGTACGTCAAACAATGATCGAGCAACTCGGTTAGGAATCGATTCATTTCGATCTTCTCGAACCGTTGCGTACGAGGCGGTACCGGTCGCGTCTCCAGCACTCGAAAATCATTATGTCGTTGATAGCTCACCACTTCCGCCGCTCGGGTGTCGTGATACACATGGAGCTTGAGGTGCAGGTTCGTCAACGCCTCGGTGGAAGTCTGCCTAATCACTATGCTAGATGTGTAGCGACTAATTCGGGCATGGTCAAATCGCAACGATCCCGATCCGTTCGCGAACTCGACGGTGCGCGACTGAAATTCACGACTCCTCGATGGTCGCAGTAGCTTACGCAACCGCGAATAGTTCGCTTCACAGCGAGCCAAATGGGCGAAAAGGTCAAGAAACGGATTCACTTCAAGTTGGGACGGTAAATCGTCCTCCAGGCAGCCTTTAAGTTTGAGCATGTTGTTTACACCATATCAGTTTAACCCATCGAACCTTCGCAGCAAGTCTTAAAGTGAAGGGAATCTGACGGTTTTGAATGAACTGAGAAATTAGACTATACATGAATACAGTTATTTTAGATCTAAATTTCGATCTTGCCAAAATCGAAACAAGCCTAACAAAGCAACGTTCTATTGTGCCATTTGATTTGGCAACCAAAGCACGATTTCTGGCAGCAGTAACAGTACGATCACTGTGAGTACATCAGCCACGAAGAAGGGTCCGATGCCTCGAAAAACATCCTGCAATGGAATGGCCATGTCGCGATCACCCACCGGTTGTAGATCTCGCGAGACGCCCGCAACGACAAAGCAGTTCAATCCGATGGGCGGTGTAATCAGACAGATTTCTGCCATCTTCACAACGATGATGCCAAACCAAATCGGGTCGTATCCGAGCGCGATAACTGCGGGATACACTACAGGCAAGGTCAAGATGAGCATGCCGATCGCATCCATGAACATCCCGAGTACCGCGTAGGCTAGCAAGATGCACACCATGATCAGGATTGGTGGCAGGTCCAAGCCCACCACCCAGTTAGCGAATTCGTTAGGCAACCCAGCGAAGCCAAGAAATCGCACGAACAGGAACACGCCCCAAATTAACGTGAAGATCATGATGGTGAGTTTGGCGGTCTCGGTGATGGCGTCTTTGAGACGGAAACCCATTTGTTTCAGGTCTCGTTGCTGCCAAGCGCGATAAACGTATAGCGCGAATACCACTGCAGCTCCCAATGCGCCTGCTTCGGTTGGCGTAGCAACGCCCGTGTACAGCGCACCAAAGATGATCCCCACCACGATGAAAATGGGGAACGAACCTGGCAAACTCGCGAACCGTTCTCGCCAAGTGAATCCGCTTGACGCTTGCCCGAGTTCTGGACGCCACACGCACATCCCGATGATCAGCGCCGTATAGATAAACACGGAGACGACGCCAGGTAACAGACCAGCCAACAACAGTTTTCCAACCGATTGCTCGACCAAGATCGCATAAATCACCAGAATCGCCGAAGGTGGGATCAACGATGCCAGCGTGCCTCCGGCTGCAATCACGCCAGCCGTTAGACGTTTGGAGTAGCCATTTGTGAGCATGTCCGGAATGGCAACGCGCGAGAACACGGCGCTTGTCGCGGTGGAGGCACCCGAAACGGCCGCAAATCCTGCACTCGCAAACACCGTTGAGACTGCCAAACCTCCTGGCACCCAACCTAGCCAGCGCCGCGCGGCTTCAAAGAGTTTGCCGGTTAACCCGGCGTGGAACGCCAAGAAACCGATCAAGATGAAAAGGGGAAGCACCGACAGCGGGTAAGTGACGGTTTTTGAGTGCGGGATCGTGCCCGCTATGGCGCCCGCGACATCCCACCCTTCGAGGACGAACAATCCCAGAAAACCGACGACCGCCGCGGCGATATACACACGTACGCCAACCACCACCAATGCGATTAGCATCCCAACACCAAATATCCCGATCCAGAAAGCATCAACCATGGTGTTACTTCGTCCGCGGTTTAGCGTCGTCGGTAACGCCCGCGAGACGGATCTCGTCAGCCGCAACTTCCTCAGGTCGCTTCATTTCCGGGATAGCGAGCTGAGGCAATGTAGGATCAATCAACAACCGCACGTATCCCAGGAATTGAATGCCAAGACGAACTAGGAGCAACGTCAACGCAACCGGCACAACGAGCTTTGCAGGCCACGTCGCCAGCTCCAGGTCGATAGTGCTATCGCCATACTCAAACGCGCGATAGAAATGATCGTAGGAGTATGGAATCAAGACGCTGACAACGAAAATCGCCAAGCCACTCCCAAGCGTTTCGAGGAACCAAAGTGGGCGCCCGTGGAGTTTTTGGACCAAGAGTTCCATACGGACATGACCACCAACACGCTGCACAAACGCGATCGCAAGTACCGCGAAGCCGACCATGCTGAGTTCCACAATGTCGATGTAGCCTAATAGCGGTGCGGCGAAGATAGTGCGAAGAACGATCTGTAGTACGCCGAGAGCCATCAAGGCAAAGATCAAAACGCCTGCTGCTAAGTTAAAGGCGTTTTCAATAGGTGTGACGAGCGCATCCAATCGTCGCAGGAGCGCTCCCAGCGGATCTTTCACGTTATCCGCTCCGATTGGTTACTCGTAGGTGCTACCCGCCGCTTCAAACGCTAGCTCAACTAACCCTCGCGCGTCAAAATCGTCTTGATTTTCTGCGATCCACGCTTCGATCACACGCTTTCCGACAGACTCCCGCAGTTCATCGCGCATCTCAGGCGTAAACGCCACCTCAGTCAGAGATTCTTTGAGCATAGGTAGATTGACCACATCAACATCCCGATACGCTTGAATCTGCGCGGTATCGACCTCGTCCTTGATCTCCGCTAGAAGTAGCTTGTATTCCTCTGGCAGGGCGTCGTATGCACGCTTACGAAAAACAATAGGACAGTCTGCAGAACCAGGCGCCATTCCGTTTGTATACCAATCAGAGACTTCGTGGATTCGATAGGCGACATGGGCGTACGAGAACGGGAACGCTGCCGCGTCCATCGTACCTTGCTGGACACCGGTATACACCTCCGTCGCAGTTGAACTCGTCGGCGTCGCTCCGAGAAGCTGCATCGCATCGCCTATTCCCCCACCGGCGCGGACCGTCTTCCCACGCCAATCCTCTGTTGCTCTAGGCGGCGTGCCGCGACCCATGAACTCATACTGAGGCAGGAAAGAAGATGTGTAGATCATCGCATCCCAGCGTGCGAATTCCTCGACGACGGCAGGGTGAGAGTACACCGCACTTCTGACCCGCTTACTTCGTTCGTCGGTTTCCATCGGTAGAAACGGCATGGTCAGCACCATAAGCGCTGGGTTCTTCTGCGGATGGTAAAAGTTGCACACCATTGCAACTTCAAACGCGCCGATCGCAATACCATCAAGATTCTCGCGCGCCTTCGAGAGTGCTTCACCGTAATGCACATTTAGTTGCCAAGCACCTTCCGTACGTTCCGCCAGCAGGCTGGCGAGCGTTTCTACGGTGACGGTTCCCTCACGCCGATTCGCCCACATAGACGCATCCCATGTGACAGCAGGATTACCGGATGTGGTCTCGGCAGTCGAATCCTCTTGTGTCGACTCACTCGTCTCATCTGAGGAACAAGAGACCACCACGAACGTAAACCATGCGGCGACCACCGCTACTTTGATGCTTAAACGCACAAAACCACTCCTGCACTAATGCATAGGATATTAGGAGACCGAAACGCTCCACTCTATATCAGCGACTACGCACTTACGTACTAGGCGTTTTTCGTGCCATACGAAGCACCGACTCTTCGGCTGTTAGCGTCGATAAATCCTCGATAGCCAGCCATCGCAAATCGTTTGACTCGTCACTAACCGTCAAAGGTGCGGAATCGTCCGCTTCAAATAAGAAGCGAATGTCGTAGTGCTTGTGTTCCGGTTCCACGCCGCGTGCAGGAATCGTATGGATATCGATATCGAACACGCGTTCATCAATCGCTTTCACAATTAGGCCAGATTCCTCTTCCGCTTCACGCTTGGCAACACGCATTGTGTTGCTATCTCCATCGCTATGACCACCCAATTGCAGCCACTTCTGAAGTTTTCGGTGGTGCGTTAAGAGAACACGTCTTCGACGAGGACACACGATCCAAGCGGAGCCTGTGACATGCCCGTCCATGAAGCAACTTCGTTCAAAGCAGTCCTGCTGTCGACGAACAAATGAATCAAGGATTGCGGGCATGTGTTCGTTCGGCCAGCTCAACGCATAAGCATCGAGCAGTTTCAACAACCCATCGCGATCACTCATGGAACGTACGCGAAACACCAAACTGATTTCTGATCATTTCGATCCAATGCAACACACTCAATTGAAACGTGATTCAGGTTGATTCAATTTCGTTGCGCGCAGCACTCGCCAAGAAAGCCGATCGAGTCATACCGCGCGCCTTCGCCTCATCATCGATTGCTTGGAGCAATCCATGATCTAACGAGATGTTCACTCGTTTGGATGAGCCCTTATCGAGCAGCAACGGTACGAGCGCGATCTCTGCACCGTCATACCATTCGGCAAGCTCGTCGTCAGCTCTGATTTCCTCCAGTGACCTAGGTAACGGAATGGCTAAGGCATCGCGGAGTAAACCTTCAACATGAAATGAAAGCGATTTACTACCTTCTCCGAGAGCTTCGTCGACGGTGTCGCCGACAGCGACACATCCCGGAAAATCAGGAAAACTGACCCCGTAACCTGTATCTACATCACTGTGAATGAAAGCTATATAACGCAAGTAAAACCTCTCAAGTCTGCCAACCTGCCTGTCGGTAGATCGAGACAACAGTACCTCGAGGCAGGTCTCTGTTCGGATGCGGAACCGTGACACGCCCCGACTTAGAGGGGTGGCGATACTGTCGATGGCTTCCCTTGGTTTCAACGTGATACCACCCATCTTCTTCGAGCATTCGAAGGAGCCTTCGACTATTTCGTTCCACCGCCATGTATTGTGTATAAATATACACAATACCCCTCAGTTCCCGCATGACAAGATCGCGAGTTAGAAATCTTGTGAAGGTTGCAGATTCCGAATGGTGTTAATTCGAAACATGTCGATAACGTGTTTCAAACGATGTAAGCATTAAAGCAAGATCCACGCTGCTCGAACTCGATAACAGCACAGCTGTACTACAACATTGATTCGTCAGCCAACCTCTTCAGTAAAAAGCTTGCATCTCCTACAGGACAAATCTCTCCCTGAGTGTCGATAATTCGCAGCCACTGCCTGTACTTGGTAGTGTGTTCATTTCGGTCAGCATGGACTAGTCACGACGATTCGTCGAAGCGTATGACATAACTCAATTCAGAGTTCACATTCCTATATCCGCCAATCAGAACTACCGATCGAGGCTCTCATCTAACTGATTCGTTTTTTGTATTGGCACGTTCCAGACGTCGTCGCCTCGAGTGCGTAACGAGTCCGTAAAGTAAGGAGATTTCAATGCGTTGTTTTTGCCAGGTTTTTAATAAAGCTGCACTTCTTGCCTCATTAGGCGGCTTAATCTGGTCCAGTGTTGCGTTTGGTCAGGAAGAAGCCAATGTCAGCTCAGAACTCGAGATCGAAGAGGTTGTGGTCGTCGGGACGCGTGCGAAACCGCGCTCGGTGACAGACTCAACTGTACCGGTTGATGTAATCTCGAATGAACTTTTTGACAGTCAAGCCGGAAGCGACATGTCGAATCTGATTCGTTCCGTCGTTCCGTCGTTCCATATGAGCGACAATCCTTCTCGAGACTTGGCTTCGCTGCTTCGTCCTGTCAACCTGAGAGGACTCGCACCCGACCATACCTTGGTTTTAATGAACAACAAGCGACGCCACCGTGGCTCCGTGATCCAGTGGATCTCCAACGGTGCGTCTAACGGGGCACAAGGTCCCGACATTTCCGCGATCCCGAGTATCGCGATACGTCAGCTAGAAGTGCTGCGCGACGGCGCGGCGGCTCAGTACGGTTCAGACGCGATCGCGGGTGTCTTGAATTTCCAACTCAAGGATGCGGACAGCGGATCGGACATCCTTGTGAAGTATGGCAGTCATTCGGAAAACGACGACGAGACCTTCATGAGTATTGCTGGCAATATCGGTTTGCCTTTGTTCGACAGTGGCTTCGCCAACCTCAGTGCTGAATATGGTTCATCTGAACCCACTGATCGAAGCGTGCAACACGGCGACGCCACCGCGTTGATTCAACAAGGCGTCCAAGGCGTACGGGTGCCAGCGAAACCTTGGGGCTCCCCTGACGTCAAAAGCAATATCAAGCTCGTTGCAAACATAGGCAATGATGTAGGAGAAGACGGCCACTTCTACGCCTTCGGAAACTACGCAGAACGGGAAGTCGAAACCTTCTTCTTCTTTCGCAGTCCGATGAATCGGGTAGGTGTCTATAAAACCGGCGACAACTTTTTCCTCGTCGGCGGTGAAGGCTGTCAAGCCAAGTACAACGTTCCTGCGGTAGCGGAAAACGTGCTTCCATTTCATGACATGCTCCGTGCAGATCAAGATTGCTTCTGGTTCGGCGAGATTCTTCCGCAAGGCTTCACGCCTCGCTTTGGCGCGGTTGTCTCTGACCTTTCCGGGGTCGTCGGCTTCCGTACCGTGATCTTCGACGATGTTGATCTAGACCTATCCGCAAGCTCTGGCTACAACCGGATGAATGGATTCATCAACAACACGCTTAATCCCAGTCTTGGACCTACGTCACAACGGGATTTCAACTTTGGCGAGTATCGACAGAAGGAATGGAACGTGAACTTGGATGCGAGCAAAGTCGTACAAGTTCTAGACGGTAACGATCTGAACGTCGCAGGTGGTCTTGAGATTCGAAACGAAGAGTTTTCGATCGATATCGGCGAGCGAAGTTCATGGGCGATCGGCAGCTACCAGAAATATGGTTTCAGCACGGGTACCAATGGCTTCGGTGGCTTCAATCCTGCTTCAAGTGGCGCTTGGAACCGTCTAAACACAGCCGCGTACCTTGACCTGGAACTCGCCATGTCGGACAACGCCGTGTATGGCGGTGCGGTCCGGCTAGAAGACTTCGATGGCTTCGGAACGACTCTCAACTTCAAACTGACAGGGCGGATTGACGTATCTGATATGTTGGCAGTGCGAGGTAGTGTTGGTACAGGCTTCCGCGCACCGACACCCGGTCAATCGAACGCTCGAAACGTGTCCACGGTCGTCAATGCGGCGACCAATTTCTTCGAAGAACGAGGTACGATCGGCTCGACTCACCCAGTCGCAGTGGCTTTAGGTGGCCGAGAGCTCGAACCGGAAGAATCGGTCAACTTTACCGCCGGCGCGATCCTGGAATTGGACAACGGTATCACCGTTACTGCCGATTTCTTCAACATCGACGTCACCGACCGAATCGCACTTTCCGGTTTGACGACCGTGACCGACGACATCAAGACCGCACTCGTCGCGCAAGGTGTACCGGAAGCGGCGGATTTCACGTCCGTGCGGTTCTTCACGAATGACTTCGACACATCGACGCGTGGCATCGACGTCGTTGCGACGCAATCGTTCGAGCTCGGCGATGGCTTACTCGATGTCTTGTTCTCGTTCAACAACACCCAAACCTCGGTAGAAAACTTCCGCGAAGGTTCTACCATCACTGGCGGCGACACGATCGACAATCTAGAGCGTGGTGCACCGGAAACACGTTACGGTATTTCGGCTCGGTATTCGCTGGATCGTATCGATCTGACGGCGCGTTACAACTTCTACGGCTCCTGGTACGACGACCATAGTGCCCAAGAATTTGATGGTTATGGCTATGTCGATCTATTGGGAACGCTCTTGGTTACAGACTCGATTTCCGTATCTGCGGGTATCGAGAACGCATTCGACACGTACCCAGAGGAAACCATCAGCTACGGCAACGGTCGTCTGTATCCTCGATACTCACCAGCCGGCTACAACGGCAGACTGATTTACGTGTCAACGAAGCTGAGCTTCTAATAACCACTTCGAATAACTCGACGTCAGGGCAAGCAAACAGGAACAGGCATGGCTGAGAAGAAACTGCGCGTAGCGTTTATTGGCGCGGGTGGCATTGCAGGCACCCACATGCGTTACCTAAGTGCAATGTCCGACGTCGAGTTGGTCGCCGCATCGGATGTCGTCGAAAGCAGCGTGAAGCGACTTTGCGACCAATTCGCGATCCCGCATTCGTTTACTGATTACGAATCCATGCTGAGCACGATCGAAGCGGATGCGGTCAGCGTGTGCACGCCTAACGGATTACATGCGCCTTGCACGATCGCCGCCCTTGAAGCGGGTTTTGACGTTATCGTCGAGAAACCGCTCGCGATGAACGCTATCGAAGGCCAGCAAATGCTCGACGCCGCTCAAGACAACGATAAAAAACTCGTGATTGGGTTCCAGCATCGATATGAAGCGCGCACCAACTTTCTCAAGCAAGCGGTCGCCGACGGCAGTCTTGGCAACATCCTCTACGGTCGTGTACAGGCATTGCGACGACGAGGCATTCCGAACTGGGGTGTGTTTGGCCGGAAAGATCTTCAAGGTGGCGGACCATTAATCGATATCGGTGTACACGTCCTCGAAACGACTCACTTCGTGATGGGCTCACCGAAGCCGGTTGCGGCGAGCGGCGTCATGCACACCTATCTCGGCGATAAACCGTCCAGCGTAGTCTCTCAATGGCCAAACTGGGATCACAAGACCTATACGGTGGAAGATCTAGCGGTTGGTCACATTCGTTTTGAGAACGGCGCTTCACTCAGCATCGAGGCGAGTTTCGCGGCTCACATCGAGAAAAACGAATGGAACTTCACGCTTATGGGCGACAAGGGCGGTGCCACCTGGGATCCGCCGCAACTTTTCAGCGATCAACACGATCACATGGTGAACGCGCAACCACACTGGTTACCTTCCGGCCAAGCTGCAGATCCATTCCGTAAAAAAATGCGTAATTGGGTGGACCATGTCCTCTATGACAAACCCACCATGGCACCCGCTGAACACGGACTTATGGTGCAGAAGATGCTTGATGGGCTATATGCGTCAGCGGAAGCGGGGTCCGAAGTCGCAATCAGCTAACGCGTTTAGGTCCGCCGCTTCGTTTTGGCGCATTTCGCGTGGCGATGTCAAACCATTCGTTGGCAGACACGTCGTGGTATGCGCGCATCATGCGTTTGATCGTAACTAACGCATCGGACGGATAACCCGCCAATTCATCGCACAAAGACGCCGCAGTACTCACTGCATCGGCCGTAGGCGGTGCCGCGTAGGCGATGCCTAAGCGATGAAGCTCCGATCCTGAAAACCGCTTGCCCGTTAAAGTCAATTGCGCAATGACGTTCTCGCTGTGACGCAGGTTTAACCACGCAAGGTTGTACGGCGCTGCCATGCCTTGTCTGACTTCACCGACCTGAAGGTAGGAGTCCTCGCCCACAACGAGCAAATCCGCCGCAAGCGCTAACGCAGCACCCCCGTTGATGGCAAATCTCTCGAGCGCGACGACAATTGGCTTACTACACTCATATAACGCGGTATGGGTCCGACGCCAAGTCGATTGGAAATTCGCTAACCACTCTGGAGGTGGATCTCGATTGAATTCCTTTAGATTGAGCCCAGAACAAAACGCACCTTCTGCGCCGCGCACCATTAACAAGCGAGTTGCAGAATCCGCGTCAGCTGCTTGGATGGAGTCAGCGAGTTGTTCTCCAAGAGGACCCGTGATCGCGTTGCGGGTCTCGGGCTGGTTTAGCACAAGCTCACTCCAACCCTCGTGTTCAATCGTCAGTACGTAGTCCGTCACAAGCGCTCCCTTCGTGATCCACCGAGAATATGGTAGCTCTTCGAGGTAAGCTCACTATGATTTTTGCGAATAGCCATCGCTCCGGAAACTCACATTAACTATGCGTCATGAACCCTAAAGACTCTCCGTTCAACAAACTGAAGGGAAAAGCGAAAAGTCTCGTTCAACGCGCTCGCATTCCAGGCAAGGACATGGCGCTCGTGGTACGAAACGCAGTCGGCGACTTAGATCGGGATTCCTTTAAGACCTGGTACGAGTCACTTGACGTTAAAAAACGGAGCCGTATTGACAAGGTCACGAATCGTCTTGACCAAATGATTAAGGACAAGGCACGTCAACGCACCGATGCTCGGATTGCAACGGCTGGACGGCTTCCTGACGAACTCACCGCGGAGCAATACGAAATCATCTATCGTGAGGAACTCGACGAGATTAAAAACAGCCTGAAACTCGGTGCCCTACAAGGCGCACTAGGGGTCGCGCTAGCGTCCCTCGGCATCAATCTGTGGATCTAACCCGATGCTAGGTCGTGTATTCGCATGGTCCGCATTGGTTATGTGGTTAAAGATCTCTTGGCATAACTCGACGTGGTTGCGTCCCGTTGTCATATCAGCTGTGATCATTGCGATGATCGTGTTCGCACACGGGGAGTACTTGGAGTACGCTGCCTCCGCCAGTGCGAATCGACACGTCTTGCTTTCTTTCGCGCTGAAATGGGGCGCGATCGCACTCACAGCGATGACGGCATTGGCATTCACTCTGCGAAACAAAAGGCAGAAGAAGCGATCAATCTCGTCGCCAGCTGAAGTAACAGAAGTCAAGGACGAATCTACGGTTCCGTCAGGTGTCGATCTCGATCATCCTCGATCGGCGGCGGAGCGTATTCTCGACGAAAAGCCGCGTTGAAGCTAAATTGGCGGCGGTTGACGACGTCCTGAAATGTAGGCGTTGGCCGTACGCTTTACGCGAATCGACAAGCCGAACGCAGCAGCGATCAGCCCGGCACACAAACCCCACCAAAAACCGACAACACCAATAGGTTCTTCGGTAACCCAGCCGAAGCCAAAGGCTAGACCGATTGGCATGCCGATACCCCAGTAAGCACCAATCGCGATGAACATGGGTTTGGTGGTGTCTTTGTATCCACGTAACGATCCCATCATCACGACCTGGGCGCAGTCGAAGAGCTGAAATAACGCACAGTAGAGAAACAGCATGGACGCCAAAGCGACGACCTGCGGTTCATCGTTGTAAAGCGTCACCAACTGTTTACGTCCCAACAACATGACGACCGCTGAAACGCAGCCGATGGCAAGCGCTGTCATCACTGCGACACGTACGGTTAACCATGCGTGGCCGAATTCCCTTGCGCCAACGCTAGCGCCGACGCGAATCGTGCTAGACATACCGATCGCCAACGGAATCATGAAAGCTACGCCCGCGAAGCTCGTTGCGATGTTGTGGCTAGCTACGACTTCGACGCCGAAACGACCGATTAACATCACGATACCGGAGAAAAACGCGACCTCAGCAAAGATGCTCGTACCGATCGGGAGTCCCAATCGCACCAATCGTCCAATCTCAGCGAAGTCCGGTTTGTCGAATCTCTGAAAGACGCCCGATCGTCGTATACGCGTTGCAAGTACGGCGATAGCGATCGCAAAAAACTGTACCCAGAAGACGATCGCCGATGAAACACCGCATCCGATACCGCCCTGTCCTTCGATACCGAGCGCACCGTTGACGAAGATCATGTTGAGTGGGATCTTCAGACCGAGACTCATCAAGCCGATGACCATCGCAGGTAACGTGAGCGCGAGTCCTTCGCATAGATTTCGGAACACGAAGTAGCCGAACAATGCGAAGATACCCCATGCTTGTGACTCTAGATAGCCCACCGCGATCGGGATACCAACCGGATCAACGTCAAAAAACGTGTAGATCGGGGTCGCATTTAACAACACAATGATGACAACGATCGCGCCCGCGATCGCTATCCAGCCGGCTTGTCGCGCGACCGCGCCGGTTTCGTTAGCGCGCCCCGCACCGTAAAGTTGTGCAACCGTCGGGGTTAACGCGAAAAGCAAGCCCGACGTAAGCAACATCGTCGGCCAAAAAAGTGACGCACCCAAGCCGACACCGGCCAGATCTGCGGCACTCACACGCCCGGCAAACATCATGTCGATGATTGACATGCCCATCTGCGACATTTGCGTCAACACGATTGGTGCGCCGAGAATTGACAACGCCTTCAACTCGCTACGCGCAGTCCGCACTGGTGCCTTTAAGCCTAGCTCAAAGTCAGGGACGCGAGTGTCGTTGGCGACGTTGCCGTCGCTTTCAGTAGCCATAAGAAACGAAATCAGAAAGTGGCACGCATCTCAATATGCGAACGCGAGACAGTGCCGAGGGAAAGAAGAAAAGCAATTATCGAAGGATTTAGTCCTAGTGGCAGAGATACTTCATATGGATGAAGAATCGCTAATGACCACATAGATTAAAACTGAGAACTTATGGAATTGAGGAGATACTTCCGTATCGAATTCGCCGCTTTGCGCACGCGTCTATATGCAAACTCCTTCGCAATCTAGAGGTCTAAGACAAAGATTTACAAATCGAACCCCAGAGTGAAGCTTCTAATTTCTGCCGCTGTCATCGCTTTGTTACTAACTTCGAACGGATGCGCTACACTACCAAAGGACATTCCGCCAGCCGAGGTCTCGTCGATTCGCTACAGAGCGTTTTCCTGCAAGGATCTTCACGCCGAGCTTAAGCTCGCGATCGTGGAGCGCGACTCTTACATTCAGGAACAAAACGACGCGCGGTCCAGAGACATCTGGGTGAACCTGTTCTTCTTCCCTGGCTCAGGCGAAATGACTAAAGACCACGATCACGAAGTCGCAGAGAGCAAGGGAAAAGTGATTGCGATTGAACGTGAACTAGAAGATAGGTGCGCTACGGGTACGAACTAGATTCCGCGGCTAAAGCCGTAGAGGACTGTCCGAACTTTCAAAGGTTTACTTCTTAATTCATTGCCACAAGACTCGTCGTTGCGAAACGTAGCGACAACGACCGAGCAAGCGTCGACCATATACTCTAGTCTTTCAATTGCAAAGGCTCGGCGCGCATCCGACCAGACCTAGAGGTCAGAAGGTATTCGTAAGCGTCAATAAAAATATCGTGTCTATCGACTCCGCCTCACGCACTCACAGTGATCCCATCCGTGATGATCTCACTCAGGATATTCGTTCCTGGGACGGAGAATCGGAACATCGAACTGGAACCGATGGCGATCGCCGCACATCGGAAGCCTTGGTTGAGCGATTGGTTGATGTTGAGGTATCAGCACGAATAGTCGATTTCCCGTTTCAGCGCCGGGTCCCGGTGGACTGTTTTATTGAGGTAGGTGGTGATCGTATTGACGGGATCCCGCTATTTGATGGTGGGGAGACCGATGGAATCCTTGAAGCGTCATTGGTAAATTGCGGTGAGAACGGCCCAATTGGATTAGGCCAAGCCGGAGCTAGCGGTGGTCCGGGCAACCTTCAGTTGCTGAAACACCGAAACGGCAACGCACATCAAGCATTGATTGGTATCGCTCGAAGTGCAACACCAGGCATCGCGATGCTTAATGCCGATTCCTTCACACAACCCTTTGGAGTTCCCGTGTTGATCGTGGACGGCGCACACGAACAGCGACTCCTAGCCGGTGCGGAAACTAACGCCGTAGCGAGACTCAATGTGAGCTTCGACATCGAACAATCCTCCGCGACGAACGTTGAGGTCCGAATCAAGGGTCGACGCGCGGACCTCGATCCACTGGTGGTCATGACTCCCAAGAGCTCGTGGTGGACTAGTACGGCCGAGCGTTGCGGTGGCATTACGGCATGGTTGGCATGCATTCGAGAATTGGCAAGAAACCAACCTGATCGAGACGTCATATTTACGGCTAACACGGGGCACGAGCTAGGTCACGTTGGTCTAGAGTACTTCCTCGATCAGAACGCAGGCTTGGCGCACGACGCTCACGCATGGGTGCATCTAGGTGCGAATTTCGCCTCCACCGGCTGTCAGATTCGCATGCAGTATTCAGACGAGAGATTGAGAGCCAGCTTCGTCAAGCACTTGTCGGAACACGAAGTCCAGATCGCCGGCGAAGTTAGCGGCGACACAAGACCTGGTGGTGAGGCTCGAAATATCTTTGATGCCGGTGGCAACTATGTTTCGATGCTGGGTTCTAACCGGCTGTTCCACCATCCTGACGATCGTATCATCAACAATGTTGACCTAGTGGTAGCCACGCGCACCACTAAGGCCGTTGTAGGGCTTGTGACGGAGCTGAGCGGCGCAGAGGGTTGAAAGGGTTGCTTACCTAAGCCAACTCACCCTTTGATCCGAGTTTCTTCCCCAGCGCGAATCCTGCGATTGCGACTGCGGGATGCCGAGTCACCGCAAATCCGATAGCCGCAAATGCTGCCCCGACTACCCAACCACGTAGTTGTGGACTGCGCGCTTCGTTCTTAGTCGCTCGCGTAACGGTGTGTTCGCAGTTATTTATAAATGGGTTGTATCGATGGTGTTCGTCATTCAGCGCATTCGACAACGTGCGGTCGCGTGTTTCCGCTCGAAGGTTCGAGGGATAAACCGTCTTGTTCTTGCTGAACTCATCCAATGTCGAGGTATGTCGACCTCGCAACGGCGTATTGTGTAAGACCTTCCCATCTTCCATCACGATACCGCGATGCATGAACACACCTTTGCGTCTTGAAACGATGTCACCTGGTTGATACAAAGTAATTTCCGTCCGACAGACAGTCTTGTTACTTCTATTTTGGCAAAAAACCGACGTAAACACAAAGTTATCGCAATTCGTTTCCTAGCTGAATTTGATGTGGCGACACAAACGGGAGAGAGCCGTCGTGTCAGAAACGTGCGGGAGCAGTCTGATTCGCCCCGCGACTATTTGTAAGGCGAGCCGTCTTTGCGCGTAAATACACCCCCATATCCACGACCTTTCACTTGCATGTCGATGTCCGGGTAGTCGACATCGTCATCGTCGCGTCGGCTCCCGACCTCCAGGTAGATCACAACATCGTTGGTGTTATTCACTAGATGGTGCCCGTTTGCAGCACCCGCGACAAATCCTGCACACATCCCCGGCTTAAGAGGTTTTTCACCCTCGTCCGTGACCAGCGTCGGTTGTCCTTGAACAATGTAAATGAGCTCGTCTTCGGCAGAGTGCCAGTGCCTCTGCGAAGACCATGTGCCCGCAGGTAAAGTGACTAGATTGACCCCGAAATCCGTGAGATCAAAGGCATCTCCTAAAGGTTTCTTTGCTCGTTGGGCGCAAGGTTTATCAAACGGGTCCGGATAGCCACTGCCAATTCGTTCCGACACTGAACCGGCGTCAACAGCTAGAGGTTTCGACTCATCCATGGGTAGTCTCGATAAGCGGCATTGATCTAATTACATGAATAAGAACTATTCAAGAAAACATTCTCAAGAGGTCCAGCGGTATGAGTTATTCCCATTTCCACTCGGAGGTGCTAGCCGAACTCGAGGCAATAGGTCGACCTCAACTTGCAGCACATGTCCCAAAAGACCGTCGATCTGAAATAGATTATTCGGGAGTACGCGTACCTGATCGAAGAAAACTAAGTCGTAAAGGGTTCTCGTTTTCCGACCGATCCGAATCGGAAGTCATTGCAATCTGGCATGACCTTTTTATGCGCTCCCAAAATGGGGACGTTCTCTTTTGTGCGTTGGACTACCTGCGTTTTCGTGTGCCGAAACGCGTTTCTCCGGACCTCTGGTCGATTATTCGCGAATGGGTTCAGCGAGTAGACAACTGGGCGCATTCAGACGAATTAAGTTGGATTTATTCGTACGTGCTGGAAGCGAACTTTGAGGAAGTATTCCCCGATCTCATCGAATGGAACAAGACGGACGATCTCTGGCCTAAGCGCATTTCCATCGTCAGTCTTATCCACTATACCGGCAAAAACGCTGTCTTTCTGTCGCCAGACATTGTTTTACCGATGGTCGAACGGTGTATTGATGATCATCGTTACTACATGCAGAAGGCAACTGGTTGGGTTCTCCGTGAGATGCATCGAGCGTATCCCGATGAGATCGAGGATTTCCTGACCACGCAACTAACACATATAGGAAGCGATGCGCTCAGTAGAACCGTCGAACGAATGCCGCAAGATCGTCGCGGGTGGTGGCGAGATCGAAGGAAAGCCTCGCTAGAACAAGCTCGTAGCAATTAGTCTAAAGGCGTATAGGAATACAACGCAGGCGAGATCAATCATGTTTCGTCTTGAGTCTCCGACTCGTATTTCGAAATCATCTCGTCGCTTAGTTCCCAGAGAATCCTACCGTTCGTTGCATCGCTCGCATGCGTTGATATGGATTTCTCCTGCATGCGATGTAGGTACATTCCCGTCCTTCGCCCAGCATCCCGTGAACACGCAAGATAGATGATGGGTTTGATCGCAGCTTCGGGTGATCGAAACAGCGTTCTCATGAACGGTCCGATAAGCCACTGAATCGACTGCGGCGCTTCTCGTGCGATTTTGGTCGCGACTACTCCCGGACAAAGACTATGAACAGCCGCAGATACAGTTTCGGACGGGTTTAGCCGTCGCGACAGTTCGCAGGCGTAAGCACATAACACCATCTTGCTAATGCCGTAATGACGCAAGGCTTCTTTCCTGCCGAACTCACGAAAAGTTCCGAGGTCGCCGAAGTCAAACGATTCACCCGAGCGATGGGTTTCGGAGGACATAAAAATCAGCCTTGGCACATCGGCGGATTCCTCAGCGGCGGTAGGATTAATGAGGCCGTCCTCGAGGAGTCTTTTCACCAAATATCGATTCGCAAGAAAGTGGACCGCGAACATCGTTTCATAGCCTTGCTTCGACCTTCTAGAGGAGATCGTGCTTAATCCGGCATTGAATATCGAGATATCGATTTGCGCACGTTGTTCACGCAACACGTCACACAGCAGCCTAACAGAATCCAGGTCGGCAAGATCGACATGGATCGCTTCGACCGCGTCAGAACCGGTAAGTTCCTCAATCTCCTCGCAGATCTCGGGTATTCCCGTGCGACAAGCCAAGATGACTTTCGCGCCTCGCCTTGCCATGTCAATCGCTACAGCCTTCCCTATTCCGCTACTCGCGCCTGTAATGAGGCATGTCTTTCCTTCAACCCGAACCGAGCTCGGTATCGGCTCAAGTGAGTCTCGATCAGTTAGTCTGTCATAGAAAATGGTCGCGAACGCGTTTCGTAGCGAGCCGTCAAATCGTCGCATACCTTATCTCGTCGTACTCAACTTTCTTGGATTCAAAACTAGGACTCGACCAGAACGTTGAATTCGTTTCGATAGAACCCAAACTCTCGCTCGATGTCCCGTGCGTCGAGACCGAAATCACGTAACTGATATTCGTGTTTCCCAAAGCGATCTTTGGGTTCTCATCCAGACACAGTTGGGCAGAGCGTCGCTCAGAATTACCAAACTCGACACCCATTCGTTCCCAAAGACCCGCGAGGGTTTCCAATGGTTGCGCCATCAGATCGTAATGTGAAACGTCGTAAAAGCGATCCGGGTTTTGTTCCCTAACCGCCATGGATTTGTTCATCATCCGCTTCACTTTTCGAAGCCAATGTGCGGCGATCTCATGCTTGTTGACTCTAAGTGTGTTTCCGCGTTTCGGGATGCGAAAAGCGGCTAACACTAGTTCTTCGGCTTAGTCACTCGCGCGAAGAAGCCTTATTTCAGATCGCGGATACCATCAATGGCGCTATATAGATAGGAACTTTCAGACTGTGCGCCGATGCAATCGCCATAGGTGAGTTCGGTTGTTAGAACAAAATTCGGGCGAAATACCCAGGCGATCCGACCTTTCATCGCATGGTGCACCCGCTTGAGAACGTTGCGTCCAATGGTCTCATCGTCTTCGAATACGTACTCAAACTCTAAATTTGAAATCTTGATGCCTCGATACACCTTGACGCTTTCGTCCAGGTAGAGTGTCAAGCGTGTGATGCGCCTCGTGGATGGATCAACTTCAAAGCGAACGCTAAGCTGGTCCGCATCCAATATACGGTCTTCAGGTCGCATTTTCTCAAAAAGCAGCGCTGAAGGCTTCGCAACGTACGTCACACTTGACTCGCTACGTTCGACGACACGAATGGAGCTTAGGTTAACCGGAATGATCTTCGGGACAAGGCGTGCCTCGCCCAATGGATATGGATATTCCGTGAAGTCACCATTTCCCTTCTTCCAAGTAGTAGCTCCAGTGTCCTCGCTTTCCTCGGTAGGCACTTCCAGAATGCCTAGATCGGGATTGAAACGAGTTTTCTCGTGTTGCTCTTTCCGAATGAAGAGCGCCCCGAACCTACCCGCAACATCCATGTCGACCGGACACGCATCGTAGACCTCAACACCACTTGAACGAAGGGCATCCTCAGCTAACTCTCGTTCGTATGAAGAGAGATGCGCCAAGCTGAATTCTGTTTCCGCGATCCCTCGCAGGATCTGCTTCTCTTCCGTGGACGCGTATTGAAATGTAGTAGGGTCGCCGAAATTGAAGCTTGTTGAACTATTCCCCACCTTTGACTCCGATCCAGTAACTTCAGAACTCCACGACGCGGAGGCGCACAGGATCACAATAAATGCAGTGATTCCGGCAAGGCACAACCGAAACCCAGCCAAAGTACGTCCTATCCGTTCGGTTACGGCTATGGTATTTTGGAGATTGCTCAATATTCGACCTCAATCGGATCACGCTGCACCAGTAGATTGTCTGCATTTCAATGCGCTCTACCGTTAGACACCTAGAGAAAGACATCATCCGAAGCGAATCCTAAAATAACCTTCATTCGATATTTGGCGTATCGCCACCTTATGTCCAGTCTAGATACAGCGAACAATGACGCACCTCAAGACCCTCAATTAGTCGACAATCCGCTTTACGTGAAGCGAATGGAGCGTGCTGAAGCGGATAAACCACCGTCTCGCCGTTCACCGTTAGGGGCTGTCGCAGCGTCCCGTAGGCCAGGTACAAACAGCCGCAAGGAGCTGGCCGACAGCATTCTCGATGAAGACGGAGATCTTGTCGCCGGCACGTTTGGAACGGTCTGGTACAAACCGGTGACTGTTTGTGGGATTGATCTAAAACTCGAGCCACTGCAACCGAGTATCGGTACTGTCGTCCACGGTATGGATCTAGCAACCGACTTGGACAATCCGGAAGTGGTGACATTCGTCAGGCAACTTTGGTTGCAGCGACGAGTCATCGCATTTCGCGGACAAGAGCATCTAACCCGGCAACAGATGGTTCAGTTTGCCGAACGTTTCGGAGTCGTTGGCATGCCGTTTGGCGAGAAGGATCATGTGCCAAACTCCCCATATGACCTGAACCAACAGGTCAGAGACAACGACATCCCGAATTTGCTGGTGTTGCCATCCGATGCGACGGTACCGAACATCGCGAGTGGTTGGCATTCAGACGCTACTTGGCAGAAAAAGCCACCCATGGCATCCGTACTCATGTGCCGAGAAGCACCTCCAGTCGGAGGTGATACGTGTTTCTGTGATTGCTACAGCATGTGGGAAGGTTTGTCCAAAGCGACCAAAGAACGCGTTGCGAATCTAAATGCCGTACACATTGGTAGCGTCGGTCATCAAATGGACGGCAAGACACCCGTTTCGGTTCACCCCGTGCCTCGTACCCACCCAGAGACTGGGCAGACTATCTTGTACGTCCAGCAAGGCTTTGTTAAAAAGTTCGCGGACGAACACAACATTCCCGAAGATGAGCAACGAACCCTCTTGCTCGAAATGAAGTCCCAGGAAGGTCGACCAGAATTTACCTGCCGCGTGAAATGGGAACCAGGCACGATTGCAATGTGGGACAACAGGTGCGTACTGCATTCAGGCAGTGGCGACTATTGGCCACATCGACGCTTCATGGAACGCCTCACGATCCTCGATGCAGACGAGTCAAGGCGGGTCCCTTATTACAGACCGACTTAGGTCGACCTCCGCGCTCTACACAAACAAGCCCGACGTGGACATGGAATCCGCGCAATCGTCAAATCATCACTCTCATAGGAAGACGAGAAAGAGCTGTGTAAATTAGTGTGCACTAATGTTGATTCATTCACATCCAGAAGAAAGACCGCTATGGCCCTACAGGTGACTGCGAGACTACCCGATCAGATGGTTGATGCATTGGACGTCGCGGCAAATCAACTCCGTCGAAGTCGCGCGGAAGTGATTCGGCTCGCTCTTGAGTCGTATCTCGAAGATTTCGAGGATCTCTCCATCGCTATAGATCGACTACGTGATCCTTCTGACCCAGTGCAGGATTGGGAGGAAGTTAAGCATGCCCTTCTCCGTTCGGATTAAGGCAAGCGCTGTTAGGGAGTTGAATCGTACGACCATACCAGATCGGGAGAGAATCGTTAACGCAATTGATCAACTAAAGAAAAATCCTTATCTAAGTACCACTTTAAAAGGTAACCTAACCGGATTACGCCGATCACGAGTTGGTGACTAGCGAATCGTGTATGAAATTCAGCAGGACGCATTCATCGTTCTGGTCGTACGAGTGGCACATCGAAGTGACGCATATCGATGACCACACTATTGAATTTCCCGTAATGACCGACTTTCTCAGTAAACGCAATCCGACTGAAAAAGTGCAGGGAAGCGCCTAACTGTACAACGAAGCTTCGAGATTTTGGTGACGCCCGTCGGCGTGTCGCTAACAGGCTAAGCCGGTCTTACTCCCACCGTACTTCCTCGCACGTCGCTAAGTTCTCAAAGCCAGTTTCGCAACCTAATCCGCCTTCCATGTCTTCGCATTTGCTCGAAGCCGCTCCTAGTCGGACGGCCATCTGGTGGGCGAGCTTGTTCTGCGATTTCTGAAAGTTCAGGCTGGCAGCGCAGCATCAAAGCAAACGCCTGTAAATCGATCGCTGAACCGTCCGAATCAATCCATCCGCACGAATAAGTGCTCCAGTCCGTGATGTCCCAAGTAAATCGTGACCATTCGCTTGCTGCAAGATCTTTCACAACGATTTCGCCACTACGCCACCAGATCCGAAAATCATGAATCTGAGACACGGGAGAGCGTTCCGTTTTTTGTGATTCCTTTACCAGAGATAGGACGCCGGATCGCACAAAATCGGCGCATTCATCTCCGTTTACCTCTAATTCCTGACAAATCGCCCAGAGAGTCTTGATAGGTAAATCGGCTTCATCATTGTCAGGTCCTTGAATATCTGTAACCGTGCGTGAAGAACTGTCGATACGCAGAAAAGCTATCGATCTGCCCCCCGTGCTTTTTATTTCATAAAACTCAGCCTCGCCCGATTTAATCTCGGCAAAATGGTCTTCCCCACGTCTGCCAAGGCAGTTCTTTCCCCTTATTCCCGCAGCACGAAGCTTTGAAGCAGAATTTAATGGATAGCAGACAAAACGAAGACCAAGGCGCTTTGGTGCACCGAATCCATATTCCTTTCGTTCGTTTAGTCTCCGCGCCGCTTTGTTAACTATCCCTCTAGCCTGGGAACACTCTTCTATCGTTTTAGGCCACGGCTGTCCATGGTCAACATGCTTGAGAATGTCCTTAATGCGTCGTCGCATGTTCAAGTCATAACGCTCGTTCGTCTGCCAGCTCGGCATATTCCGCAAGTGACGGAGCGCTTTGCAGGAGTGCTCCAGTTCCGATGTTCGACGGCCTCTCCCGTCTCGCTGGGCCGAATCCTGAAAGTGCACTTCAATGGCACGGTGAACTTTTTTCTGGCGCGATAAGGGACTGATGTCTCCAATCAATTCGTTGAGCAAAGTCGATGGCGATTTCGTCTGATTTGTCATGACATACCTTTGGTTTGAACGAAATTGGGCTGATCAACGCTTCGCCTCGAATTACCTAGCGACCGACGTGATCTATGGATTCGAAATTCACGACGTGATGTGTGAACTTCGGTTTATCAAAAACTCTTACACGCTTCGTACTGCGTCTTTACCTTTAGTCTTTGTATGTAATCCCCGTGTTTCAACGTTTCTAAATGACGCTCTGCTCGCTTATAAACATGGTTTGAATTCAGTGATCTTCCTCCAACGACCTCAGGTCGATTGACTCCCCCTACCCAGTGCAAAGTATAGAATCTATCGCGTCATGTTGTGTCGCGATGACATCTCTGAGACGCAGTTGAGAAACGAATCGCTGGTGTTGTTAAAGGCGTTCAGATGAACCGCTTGATTGCCGGCCGTCGGTGGATGGGTTTATTAATTTCACTGGGCGTTTCATTGAGTGGCTGCGGTTCGCTGCCACACCAAGTTCCTCATCTCGAGTCTTTCATCCAGATCACGATACATGCGGACGAGCTTTCGCCACTTCGTCTTGAACGCCTGATCGCGATCCCGTTAGAACACGAGCTTCGGGAATTCAAGGACATCGAACGTCTTAACGCACAGCTTGCTATGGGGTTAGCTTGCTTCCATATTTGGTTCGATTCAGACCGTCGCGCTCAGGCAGCTCATACCAAGCTCGTTGGGGCGGTTGAACGAATGGTTCGTAAGGTTCCAGATGTTGCGATCTCATTTACGATCGAGTTGATGAACGGGGAAACATCAACGGAATCATGCTTCCCAAGCCTTCGAAATACAGACCCGAAAGCTGACTCAACGTAACGAAGACGAAGCCCTAGTTGAACTATCGCGCGTCAAAATCCAACTTCACCCAGTCGTTACGACGCGCCGGCACCAACCGCAACTAACATGTAGTCGATCGCATCGACAAGTTGCTCGTCAGAGCAACTCATGCACATGCCTTTCTTAGGCATCCCCGGTGGAATTCCATCGATGGTGCTTTGTAGCAGCGCGTCGGGACCCTTGGAAACGCGCCATTGCCACTTATCTCGGTCACCAAGTTTTGGCGCTTCCGCGATACCGGCATTGTGGCAGCTCGCACAGTATTTCGTATAGGTTTGCAAACCTGGGTGTTCGGTTAAATCTGTCTCTTGCTCCGCACACCCAACAAGTGCAATCGTTGTTAAACCAACGAGGACAAGCACATGGACGCGGAATAACTTTCGCATGATGTATTCGGAAATCGATACTAACAGGTCAGGTATACGGAGAAACACGCCTATCCGTGCGGTGGCGATTTTAGATGGTGTGGACTCGCTCTCCGTAAGACATCGCGATGTGCCAATAATGAATTACTCGTTGCGTGATAGCATTTTCTTGGAGATTTAAATCTAAAACCATGACTCACGACTTTAAAGTCGCAGATTTGTCGCTAGCAGCTTTCGGCAATCGCGAAATCGCCCTGGCAGAAAACGAAATGCCTGCGTTGATGACGTTGCGGACCAAGTACATGGAGCAACAACCCTTAGCCGGCGCTCGAGTCATCGGTTGCATTCACATGACGGTGCAGACCGCAGTCCTGATCCAGACGCTACGCGCACTTGGGGCAGAAGTCCGTTGGTCCTCATGCAATATCTTTTCAACCCAAGACCACGCCGCTGCCGCCATGGCTGCGGATGGTGTGCCGGTGTTTGCATGGAAGGGCGAGACGGAAGAGGAATACGAGTGGTGCCTTGAGCAGACCATCCTCAAGGATGGCAAGCCATGGGACGCTAACGTACTACTCGATGACGGTGGCGACCTGACATTGATGATCCACGAGAAATACCCGCAGATGCTCGAGAATGTTCACGGCATCAGCGAAGAAACAACAACCGGAGTTCATCGCTTATTAGAAATGCTGGAGAAAGGCACCCTCAAAGTACCTGCAATCGATGTGAATGCGTCGATCACTAAAAGCAAGAACGACAATCGTTACGGTACGCGACATAGTTTGAATGACGCGATCAAGCGCGCAACTGATGTGCTCCTAGCCGGTAAGAAAGCACTCGTCATCGGCTATGGAGACGTAGGCAAAGGTTCCTCTGCCAGTCTACGCCAAGAAGGCATGATCGTCAAGATCGTCGAAGTCGATCCCATCTGCGCGATGCAAGCATGCATGGATGGATTCGAAGTCGTCTCTCCGTATCGTGACGGCAAGAACACCGGCAAGATTGAGGACATCGACCAAGCACTCATGGGTTCTATTGATTTGATCGTCACGTGCACTGGCAACACGAGCGTCTGTGACGCACCGATGCTCGAAACCGTCAAGGCTGGTGCAATCGTGTGCAACATCGGTCATTTCGATAATGAAATCGATACTCAATACATGCGCGACCACTGGCATTGGCAGGAAGTCAAGGAGCAGGTCCATCAGATTTTTCGTGGCGAATCGCCTACCAATTACCTAATCTTGTTATCAGAGGGTCGCTTGGTAAACCTCGGTAACGCAATGGGTCACCCATCCCGAGTTATGGACGGATCGTTCGCCAATCAGGTACTGGCACAGATGCATCTGTTTGAACAAAAATGGGCAGATCAAGATTCAAGTCAACGCGCACCCATATCCGTTGAAGTACTACCGAAAAAGCTCGACGAGGAAGTCGCTCAGCTAATGGTCGAAGGATTCGGCGGCACGATCACCTCACTCACTCAGGAACAGGCCGACTACATCAACGTACCGGTGCCCGGTCCTTTCAAACCTGACCAATACAAGTACTAACAGCAGGGAGAACCACGATGAAAAGCGTGCTGGACGTACTCAATCACCACGATCACCCGGATCTTTACAGTATCGCACCGATTGCAACCGTCTTTGAGGCTATCACACTCATGTCGGAATTGCACGTCGGACTGTTGCCCGTGTTGCAGGAGAACAAGCTTGTAGGTGTCATCTCTGAACGAGATTACGCACGCAAGGTCATCCTTAAAGACAAGTCCTCAAAGACGACACGTGTCTCCGAGATTATGACGCGAGAAGTCATCACCGTAACCAAGAGCGAGCGTGTTGATAGATGCGTCGGGTTGATGTACAAGCATCGCATTCGTCATCTGATTGTCATGGAAGATGGCACCGTTGAAGGCGTCATCTCAATTCGGGATCTACTCTCTGAGATCATCGACGAGCAGAGCGAGCAGATCAGCGATCTTGTGCACTATATCCGCGGCGAGACCTAACGCCACCTAGACAAGGAAAGTCCATGCAAACCAGAGCCGCCGTTGCCTTCGAAGCGGGGAAGGACCTACAAATTGAGACCGTGGATCTTGCTGGTCCGCGAAACAACGAAGTGTTGGTCGAAGTTCGAGCAACCGGCATCTGTCACACTGATGCATTTACGCTCTCTGGTGACGACCCCGAAGGGCTGTTTCCATCCGTTCTCGGTCATGAAGGCGCAGGTGTCGTCGTGGACGTCGGTCCTGATGTGACGAGTGTCAAAGTAGGCGATCACGTCATCCCCCTGTATACACCGGAGTGTGGTGAATGCAAGTTCTGTAAATCCGGCAAGACCAACCTTTGTGGTGCGATTCGGGAAACCCAAGGTCGCGGTCTCATGCCAGATGAAACGTCGCGGTTTTCTCTCAATGGCGAACCGCTCTTTCACTTCATGGGTACATCGACGTTTTCAAACTACACGGTAATGCCAGAAATTGCCGTAGCGAAAATCCGCGACGACGCGCCCTTTGACAAGGTCTGCTATATCGGCTGCGGCGTCACGACTGGTCTGGGCGCCGTCATCAACACAGCGAAGGTTGAAGCCGGTGCAACCGTAGCGGTATTTGGGCTCGGCGGCATTGGGCTGAACGTGATCCAAGGCGCTACCATGGTTGGCGCTAGCCGCATCATTGGCATCGACACGAACCCAGCCAAGCAACCGCTCGCTGAGAAATTCGGCATGACTGACTTCATCAATCCGAAGGAGAGCGCAGATGTCGTCGCAGAGATCGTCGATCTGACGGATGGCGGCGTCGACTATTCGTTTGAGTGTATCGGGAATGTCGAGGTCATGCGACAAGCGCTTGAGTGCTGCCATAAAGGCTGGGGTGAGAGTACGATCATCGGCGTCGCCGGCTCTGGACAAGAAATTAGTACGAGGCCGTTTCAGCTGGTGACCGGTCGCGTATGGCGGGGAACCGCATTTGGTGGGGCGAAGAGCCGTTCCGAGGTCCCGAAGATTGTGGACTGGTATATGGACGGCAAAATCAACATCGATGACCTGATTACGCACACCATGCCACTCGATGAAATCAACAATGCGTTCGACTTGATGCATCGCGGCGAATCTATTCGTTCAGTTGTTATCTACTAAGGGGCAGCATGGAACCTAACGAGTGGCTTGATCAAGTCCAGGAGGAGATACTCGAACCGGATCTGCCGATTTGCGATCCTCACCACCACCTGTGGGACCATCCCCAAAACCGCTACCTGCTCGATGAGCTGCTTGCCGATACGGGCAGCGGACACAATGTGGTGAGCACGGTCTTCATGGAATGCGGCTCCATGTATCGAGCGGACGGACCAGAAGCGATGCGCCCCGTAGGTGAGACAGAGTTTGTCAATGGCATCGCAGCGATGAGCGCAAGTGGTGGTTACGGCAATTCACGAGCCTGTGCTGCCATCGTGAGCTACGCAGACTTGAACCTCGGAGCCGGCACGGGTGAGGTCCTCGACGCACACATGGCTGCAAGCCATCGATTTCGCGGCATCCGCCATGCATCGGGGTGGGACGCAAGTGAGACAGTGCGAAATTCGCATACCGCTCCTACGAAAGGCATGCTTCAAGATGCGACGTTTCGCGAGGGATTCGCGGAACTAGGCAAACGAAATCTGACGTTCGACGCATGGTTGTATCACCCGCAGATCCCCGAACTAACTGATTTAGCCAGCGCGTTTCCCGATACCACGATCATTTTCGATCACTTTGGCGGTCCGCTAGGGATTGGCCCTTACGAGGGGAAACGTGAGGCGATCTTCAGCAAGTGGAAGGAAGATGTCGCAGCGCTCGCACGATGCGAGAATGTCGTTGCGAAGCTTGGCGGTCTCGTCATGCCGATCAACGGATTCGGCTTCCACAAACGACCCACACCGGCAACTTCGGACGAGCTCGTTGGCTTCACTCGTGACTACTACCTGCACATGATCGAGCATTTTGGCGCCGATCGGTGTATGCTAGAGAGTAACTTCCCGGTGGACAAAGCAAGCTGTTCCTACGCTGTGCTTTGGAATTCGTTTAAGAAACTGACGTCGGGATTTAGTGCTTCTGAACGCGCGAGTCTGTTCCATGACACCGCGACTCGGATCTATCTCGTCGAGATTTAGTCGAGTTGTAGGCTCTTTTAGAAGAAGCGTTTGAAGCCAAGCTGCATGTTGCGCGGCATGGCTGGAAAATAGCGAGGCGTCCCAAAAGACCAATCGGCACGGTCGGCGTACTTTTCGTCAAGCAAGTTGCGTACATGCGCCTGAATCTCCCAATTTTCAGCAATGCGCCATTTGCTGTGCCAGTTTGCGGCTATGTGTCCCGAATACTTGAAGGTGTTTGCTGCATCCATGAAGTATGAACCGATGCGTATGAGCTCAACGTTAGATTCAAGCCCCTCCTTTACCTGCCATTGCCACTGAATTGAGCCTAGATGACGCGGTGCTGTGTCGACATCATTCCCAGCCACAATGACCTCGCGTAGTGCGAGATCTTGAGTGAAGTCATATTGATGCGACGCCCAAGACTGCGCCGCTCGAAGCTCGTGACTCGGAGACAGTGCGTAAGAAAGACCAATTTCAATACCTGAGGAGTCGACCCGGCCGCCGCTTTGATTGAAGCCTTCCGAATCGCGAATGATGAGATTTCGGCTATATTCGTGATACGCGACAATGTGGACCACGCCTTTTTCGATCGCGTATTTCAATCCCATTTCAAGCGCTTCTAACTGTTCGCTATCAATATCCGCAAACGCTTGCCCACTCTGTAACCGATACAGCTCTGCGATCTGCGGTGGGCGAAACCCAGAACCTAAGCTCGCGTGCAGTACCGTTCGATCCCCGAGTGCACGTTCTAAACCAACCTGCATGGCATAGTCGGTAAACCGATCTTTTCGGTCTGCTGGCCTCGTATAGAGACAACCGCCGAACCCGCAAGTCGTCCCATCGTCCTTGGTACTACCCACCAAATGCAGGTTGTCGTAGTCATAGTTCGCCGACTCCACGCGTACACGATATTTCCACGCCAAGTCGTCGCTTATCTGATATCGACCATCGTGAAAGAGTCCAAGGTGTGATGCATTCGCAGTGAAGTCGTAGTGGGTTCCCGTTGGACGAGTCGCCACGAGAAAGGCTGAACCAACCGTCGGCGACGACTGAACCTCGCTCAGCTCGACGTTCACGACTTCGCCCCGAGCGCCAAGCGAGAACGACCAATCGTCGAGATGACGCTCCCAGTTGACTAATACCCCACCACTCTGTTGCGCGTTTTGCTCTAACGGTTGACCGGGTAAGAAGTGCATCAAAAAGTCCATCGAACTGCGGCGCACAAACGGCGCTACAAGTACGTCGCCGTTCCGCCAATGCGAGGCGTAACGAAATGAAAGAGCGTCCCGATACGCTTCGGGATTGGGATTTGTGAAGCGCAATGCGTCGTCTTTGTATGCGTCCAGACCTCTGACGTACCCACCGGTTTCCTGGTTTAGCGATGTCAGCGACAACGTATGTGTGACCTGCCAAGATCCAAGACTAGTCTGGTAATGTCCGTTTAGTTTCTGTTGATCAAAACCTGTTTCATCGCGCCAACCATCGGTAGTAACGGCATGGGCAGAGAGTCGCCCTTGCTCATTCCCAAGACGAACGTCGAAGCGGTTGTACCCATACGATCCATGTTCCCAACCTGCACTGTTTTCGTCGGAAGGACCAATGGTTATCGCATTGATGACGCCATGCAGCGCGTTTCCGCCGTAACGGGAACTTGCGGGACCGCGGATCACTTCGATGGCGTGAGCCTGTTCGGTGTTGAGCTCGAACAATCCGTTCACGTTGCAGAATGAAGTCGGTCGGATCGGAATGCTGTTCTCAAGCAAGAGATAGGTGCCACACGCTCCTGCCCCAGTTAGTACGCCCGACCTGATCGCTGTTAGGTGTTCTTGACCGGAATTTCGCGAAATCCATACGCCAGGTACCTGGCTCATTAACTCATTTGGATGAATCGCTTGTATGTCGTCAATCGCTTCATGATCAAGGACGGTTGCTGTCACATCTGCAAATTGATCGACTGCCAACGTCGCTTGTGCCTCGACGATCAGCTCTTCGATCTCGTCCTCGCCGCTAGTCGCTTGGTCCTGCGCATACAAAGACGCAACCATTAGCGTAAGTACTGAACAGATCGCGATGTGCAATCGCGTCATGCAGCGGCTCCTGTCACGCTCCAGCGTTCCGCTCGCAATACCTTCAAACTGGCTTCGACAGCTTGGAGATCACCCATTGATGCGAGCCGCACAAGAATCTCTATCGCCGTGCTCTTCGCATAACGGTCAGATTCGCCACTGATCCGTTCGCAGAGCAACGTTGAAATCTGTTCCAGCGCATCCGAATGCACGCCTTGTTCGGCAGCACTCGAAACGATGTTTAGAAGCGCGACATAGATGCATTGGCGTTCGCCGCTTTGCGTTACGCCACTTCGCGTCTTGCGTTCACGTGCGTCTCGAAGCACCTTGTCTAAGATCGACCCAAAACCTTCAGGAAGCCAATATTCGCCATTCGCGATGCGCCGACGCAGCGCTCTACCCAATGCGTTGGACGCCGTCATTCTGACATCGGTGTCCGACTCGTCAGCGATCAGTTGCAATAGTGAGTCGATATCAGCGGTTCGGGGTTCGTGGAGCTCACCCAATAAGAATGCTGCGCAGCATCGAGCCTGTGTGTTGGGGAATAAGCGGAGGTCGCTCGCAACCACGATCGATTCCTCGTCGTGACCCGCAAGTGCGTACATTGCACTCCGTCGATTCGCTTCATCTTCTTGAAGACACGCATCTACGACCGAACCAACATTGGTCTCGACTTCCCCATGGGCTTGCGCCATCCTCTCCGCTTCCTGAACGACTGCTTCATGTTCACACGGTTCAGCACGATGCTGTACTTCCAAGCCAAGCCAAGCTGCGTTTTTGGCGACCAACGCTTGCCGGCGGGGATCACGTGCTCGATACTCAATCACACGTCGTCGGTTTGATTCGCGTGGTTCGGTTGTACGTACATACCAGAACTTGTACATGAACCGAGCGTCATCACCGACACTGCGGGTACCACGATGAAACAAGTCGAAATGAACAAGGACCAGCGAGCCCTTCGGTAACTGGAGGCGCAACGGTTTCACGTTTCGATCGAATTCGAGCACTTGCTTGTGAAAGTACCGCTCTCTCTCGACCTCGTTCATGCCATTCACGACATCTTGATTCAAGGTCCCCTCGAACCGATCTTCACCTTCTGTCCGTCCCGTACCTTCACGATTGACATTCCAATACTGCGTGCCAGGCAAGATTTCCGTCGGTCCCATATCGAGCGCGACCGCTTGCGGGTAGTAAAACAGCATCGCCCAATTGGGGCGATGAGAGCGAAGACCGCCGCGCGTACCCCAGGGTAACGGCGAATCTTTGTGGTAGGACTGGTCGTACGCGCCGCTCTGATGAATAAACGAGTGCCCGTACCGGAAATAGCGGGGACCTAGGATTGAAGACAATGCTCCATCTAGCGCATCGCTCTGAAATAACTCGTTCAACAACGGAACTTGAACGTGTAGGTTATCGGCGACGGCTTCTAGACTAGCTCGCGGGTTTGAGAGTTCCGCACGTCTCTGGTGTATGTCAACCGCAGCTTCAAACAACCGATCATGGGTGGTCTCCGGGATACCGCTTGAGTCGACGATGTGATACCCTAAATCCAAGAATTGACACATCTCGAGGTCGGTCAAGGCGTGATTTTTGGTCATGGGTATCGTGAATGCCGAAAGGCTGCGCGAGCCGGAGATGAGGCAGTGCAGCGAGGGTCAAAGTGCGCAGAATTGTATGGTCAACCAAAGCAACCCGCCTCTCTAGATACGTTTAAATTCCGGCGATTTAGCAATTCACACAATCCGATTCCATCTACTAAATCAATACGAGAACGTTCTCAAGTCAAGGTAGTCCATATAAATAACATCGCTTCCATGTGCATATCGACTAGAAACTGAGACGGGAACAGAACCAGATTGGAGCGCAAATGAAGCGCCAAAAGTGGAGGCATACCGCTGTAACAGTATGCGGATATATCCTGCTGACGGCTTCGACATTTGATGTCAAGGCAGACGTGCGCATACCCGGAACACCTGCCTATTGGTCTGGCGAATCCACAGACGAGTTTCACTTAAACTGCCCTGGATTGGACAAACCAGTCGCGGAACGTGGTGTTCTTGGCGGTTTCTCAGAACAATGTGAATCGAGACTTAATCAGAAGTTTCTCGACGAGATACCTCTACTGATACCGTTCACTGCACAAGACAATACGCTTACTTGGCGCTATGTTCTTGACGATCCTATAGGCAAAAGAAATATCGTCCTCGACACACTCGGCGACACATATTGCATGTCCCCAAACGAACAAGCGATTGGTAGCGAACTTGCGAATCGATGTAACGCAGCGGTGATCGCTGACTATGCAGTACTCAAGTACAGGTGTGCGGGTGGCTTCTACTGGCTAGCTGGTCGTTTCAAAGACGGGATCGATTACCCTTGGACTCTCAACTTACTTGAGCGACTCTTCGATAGCGATTCATACTGGCAGAAGCGGTGGGGAATAGAAAACGCTTACTTCCGACATGCGTGGATTGCAGCGAAGTGCGCTAAGGTGCCTGAGAAAGCACTCGCTTCACTCGGAGTGTTCGAAAATACGATGAGATTCGGCGGGAGACCCGAAAGTGGTGAGGAGGGCTGGTGGTGGGTCGAACAAGGATTTGAAGCGTATCAACTTATGGGTGTTGCCGACCGACTAAGCAGTAACTTCGTCCGAACTGAATATGGGTACGAATCAAACACGCTTAGCCAATGGCAACGCATCGAACCCGTGATGGCAGAGCTACTCCACGTTAAGGATCCAGGTATCTACTCGAGCGCCGCTGAAGTAAAGGCAGCTCGGCTTAAACATTTCATCGCCGCTTCAACGTGGCTGAGAATGAGGCGAGCAAACGTTAGTGAATCGTGGTTACACGAACAAATTGGCGAGTACACGAACGAAGAGTTGGAGCAAGCAGGAGCGGCCGCTACAGAAATGATGACTAATCAGGAAGTCGGCACGAACTGGCGATAGTTGGAACCACAAATTCAACCATTGATCTCGCTCTGCGTTTCCTCCTCAAATCGTCCATGCCAACTCTTTAGCGAAACTAACGTGTTCGACGTGAGTCAGAACGGGGTGCGAGCATGAGTCACAGCGACTCGCCTTGCTGTATGCCGTGTGTTGAGACGAACGCTCGTTCATTCACGCGTTATGAAGGCGACAAAGAACTAAATCAGACTTTTGTACGACTCTCAAAGTCTGAATTTCGAATGGGGTCCGAAGACGGTGACATCAACCAAGAGGACCACGAAGGTCCAGTACGAAACGTCGAAGTCGATTCGTTCTCGATCGCGACGACTACAGTCACTAACGCGCAATTCCGTCAATTCGTTCGCGATACCGGATATGAAACGGATGCGGAGCGCATCGGTTGGTCATTTGTCTTCCATCTCTTCTACAGTAATCGGAAACGAAAGCGTACCACTACCGCAAGACGCGTCGACGGGGCGTCTTGGTGGATCGCTGCCGATGGTGCTTGCTGGCGACGTCCGTATGGCACCGGCTCGAGTCTAAAGAACCTCGATAAGCATCCTGTCGTGCACGTCTCTTGGAATGACGCGAAAGCTTTCTGTAGCTGGGTAGGAGGCCGACTGCCGAGCGAAGCGGAGTGGGAATTCGCAGCGCGCGGTGGACTTGATCAGAAGCGATATCCGTGGGGCGATGATCTCACGCCTAACGGTAAGCATCGCTGCAATATCTGGCAAGGTCGATTTCCCAATGAGAACACCTGCGCAGACGGCTACTCGGGAACCGCGCCGGTCGACGCGTTTGACCCTAATGGATATGGTCTATACAACATGGCAGGTAACGTCTGGGAGTGGTGCGAAGACTGGTTTGGAACTAGCCATAAGTCCGCGCAATTTCGAACAGGGAAGGTCCTGAAGGGTGGTTCGTATCTTTGCCACGAAAGCTACTGCAATCGATATCGCGTCGCGGCTCGTTACGCGAATGCGCCTAATGCTTCCACAGGTAACTGCGGGTTCCGTGTCGTAGTCGACAACTAACCTAAAGTTCGAACCGAGGCGACTATAGCAAGCTAGTTCCCTAATACGCGCGCTAAATCCTCACACAGATCGTCTGGATGTTCTAACCCGACAGATACACGAAATAGCCCATCCCCTGCAAATTCCCGATAGCGCTCGGTCTGTTCAGCGTTGAGTGAGAGTCCAGTGCTTAGCGCTTCCTCAGTGGGAACCCAATACATCAAACTTCGGCTGTGACCAAGGGAGACGGCGAAATGGAATACTTCCAATTCCTTCGCAAATCGATGCGCCGTAGCGTCACCATCCTTTGCCTGGAAAGAGAGCATGCCCGAATAACTATCCATCTGCTGCTTTGCCAATGCATGTTGAGGATGGCTACGTAAACCTGGGTAATTAACTTGAAGTACCGCAGGATGACCTTCAAGGAATTCTGCCACTTGCATCGCTGACTCAGCGTGCATACGCATTCGTGCCGGTAGCGTCGCAGCGCCTCGAGCGATCAACCAGGCGTTAAACGGGCTGATGATCCCGCCAAGATGGATCATGGCGTCATTACGGAGCGCTTCAATTCGTTCTCGACTGCCCAGAATTGCGCCACCAATCGAATCCCCGTGACCTCCGATGTACTTGGTGAGAGAATGGATCACGTAGTCCGCGCCGAGCGTAAGAGGTCGTGTGACTACCGGAGTCGCAAACGTTGAATCCACGACAAGTGGGATATCGTGCGCATGAGCTACGTCAGCGACCGCTGCGATATCCGTCAAGCGAAGTGTCGGATTGGCGGGTGTTTCAACCCAAACTAGCTTGGTGTTCGGCTGAATAGCGGTCGCCACTAATTCGGCTTGGCTTGTGTCAACTGGCGTTGAGGTGATGCCATATTTGGAGAGGCTCTCGCGCACGTATTCTGCTGTACCTGGATAACACACATCACTGATAACCATGTGATCACCAGATTCAAGTAAACCAAGTAATAATGTGGTGGTTGCCGCCATACCGGATGCGAGTGCAATGCAGTGTTCTGCCTCCTCAAGGCTCATCAGCTTCTTTTCGAGCATCTCGATCGTGGGATTTCCCCAACGCGTATAGACATAGGGTCGATCTTCTTCGAATTCCTTAATCGAAAATCCTGCCGGATCATCCGACACGAAAGTTGAGGACATCACGATATTGGGAGCGGATGCACCGGTCAATTCGTCTACTCGCTCGCCACCATGGACGGCGCGGGTTTCAAGGTGGTGGTCCAAACGTGAAGCTTTGTGCATGGCGAGTCAGTCGAAACGTCAGATAGCCGCAATAGGAGCGTGTCGATTGTGCATATCTGCATCGGGCACAGGGCGGAGCCTGCCTTTTACAATGCGGATGAACTGCAGGAAGCAGAAGATCACCCGTCGTAATCGCATAACGAAGTGACCCGTATATCAGGACTTGCGCCCGGCAAGCTCGTACTCTCCGGCGACTACATTGCGCTTCTAGGTGCGCCCGCGCTCGTCTTAGCCGTGGATCGCATGGCATCTGCTACTTTGACCGCCACATCGGCGGGTGGATGGAAGGTCGACTCAAATGTCACTCTGCCTTCCGTGTTTGACACGCTGGATGCTCTGTTAGAAAACGGCGAGCAACCACTTCTGCAAACGTTGATCGATGCATTACCGGACCGATCCAAACTGCCTCAACATGCCGAATTTTCACTCGATACCACCACGTTCTATCAAAACAACCAGAAGCTCGGTATTGGATCCAGTGCCGCAATCTTGGTCGCTCTTGCAGAAGTGCTAGGCCATGTTTCCCAATATCGCTTCTCAACCTCGACGCTGATTGACCTTCATAATTCCTTGCACGGAAGCAATGGCAGCGGCCTGGATATCGTCGCAGCGCGACTAGGAGGTCTAACACGCTTTCAAAACCGTACTGGGATGCGAGTCACGCCACCTCCTGGACTACAAATGCGATTCGTATTTACCGGTGCGAGCACCGATACGGAGCCGATGCTCGCAAGATTTCGAGCTTTCATCGACGACCGTTCCCTCTCAGAGATCGCGACATGGAAACAGTTAGCAAACGCTGTAGCTGACGCTATTGGCGATCTGGCGAAATTTCTAAAACGCATGGAAAAGCTCAACCAGTTTGTACTGAACTTTGACCGTGAAACAGGTCTCGGTATATACGGCACCCAACACCTAATCGCACATAATCTTGCGGAAGAAGCTGGTGTACTCTATAAACCTTGTGGTGCGGGAGGCAGCGACACTGGCGTAGCGTTTAGCAGCGACCCACGAACCCTTGATACATTTGAACGAAACGTGACCCGCGAAGGTCTGACCATATTGAACTTGACGATCGAAAATCATGGCGCAAACATCCAACTCTAGGATCCCAGGATTCTTCAAACTTGACGTGCCAGCACGAATTCAGGCGTTGCAAGAACGGAAAATGTTGAGCACGGCCGATGTCCATGCACTTGTCAGTGGCACGCACACCTTGCGTACGCCAACAGCCGATCGGATGATCGAAAACGTCGTAGGTGTGATGGGACTACCCCTTGGTCTCGGTCTGAACTTTCTGATTAACGGTAGGGATTACGTCGTACCGCTAGTCGTCGAGGAACCCTCGATCGTGGCGGGTTTATCCGGTGCAGCGCGAATCATGCGCCTGTCAGGTGGCATCGAAGTCGAAACCACCGATCCGATCTTAATTGGTCAAGTTCAAATCGCAAATATCGATGACGCAGACGCGGCCAAAGAAGTGCTAATGGAGAACCGTGAGGCCATTCTGAATCTGGCTAACAGCCTCCACCCCAAGATGGTGGCACGCGGCGGTGGTGCCGTCGACATCGAGGTTCACGTTCATCCAGACGTCGGCGAATCTGGCGAGACTCTTGTCGTCCTGCACCTCTTGGTCGACACTCGCGACGCAATGGGTGCCAACGTCGTCAACAGCATGTGTGAAGGTGTCGCAAGCCTGATAGAGACCATCTCCGACGGTACGGTATTTTTGCGGATTCTTTCAAATCTCACCGATCGATCCATGGTCACTGCCACACTCACGATTCCAGTCGAGAATCTCGCAACAGGCGACTATTCGGGCGAGCGAGTACGAGACGGCATCATCCTGGCGAATGATTGGGCATGCGCTGACCCGTATCGAGCAGTCACGCACAACAAAGGGATCATGAACGGTATTGATGCCGTCGCACTCGCGACTGGTAACGATTTCCGTGCCATTGAAGCAGCCGCTCATGCATACGCAGCTGCGGAAGGGCGATATCGTGCGCTTACCTCATGGTCCAAGTCCGAAAGCGGTGCGCTGCAAGGTAGCTTGCATATGCCGATGAAGGTTGGTACCGTCGGTGGCTCGCTTGAGACGAATCCAACGGTCGCGATTAATCATCGAATCCTTGGTTCACCGAATGCGCCGGAACTTGCCGGAATCATGGGCGCGGTCGGTATCGCCCAGAATTTCGCTGCCCTTCGTTCGCTGTCAACGGCTGGGATTCAACAGCACCATATGAACCTGCACGCACGGAGCGTTGCCTCTACCGCAAACGTACCTGATGAGTATTTCGACGAGGTCGTTGACGCCCTCATCGAGGAAGGGGACATCAAAGTCTGGCGAGCGCAGGACATACTGCGACGATTGCGCTCTACCCAAACCGACGAAGAAGCCGAGCACGCTCGCAGCTCCTCGTGCGGTAAAGTCATCTTACTCGGCGAACACTCGGTTGTGTACGGACGACCCGCGTTGGCAGTTCCGCTTTCATTAGCTGTCGAGGCACGAGTCCTACCTGCAGAAGAACCTGTCTTGCTCATTCCGAGATGGGGAATTGAGCAACCCATTCATATAGACGAGGCTAACCCACAAGGGCTAGTAGGTGTATTAGCCATGCTGCTCCGACGTCTGGGTCTGAACGAGGAATCCTTGGCTATCGAGGTCTTCCCGAATGTACCCAGGGCAATGGGTTTAGGTGGCTCGGCGGCGATTGCAGTCGCTGTGATACGCGCGTTAAGCGACGCCTTCGAGCTTGGGCTCAACGACGAACAGGTTAACGAACTCGCATTCGAATGTGAGCGCTCGGCGCACGGGAATCCGTCCGGCGTCGACAACACCATTGCGACTTACGGAGAACCGATGCTGTACAAGCAACCGAAAAATCCCGATGACGTCGCGCACGAAATTGTCCGACCGGCACAACCGGTACCGTTGGTGGTCGGTATGTCCGGAAAGGAAAGCTTGACCGCCAATATGGTCGAGCAAGTGCGTCAGGCACGCGAACGGCGTCAGGTCGCCTATGACATGATTTTCGATCAACTCGCGTCCATCGCGACCGACGGAACCGAAGCCTTCACACACGGCAACTTTTCTGAACTTGGCGAGCTGATGAACATGGCGCACGGTTGTCTAAACGCCCTCCAGTTATCAACGCCCGCTTTAGAAGAGCTCGTCTTCCTGGCGCGTAGCAGCGGCGCGGTAGGTGCGAAAATTACCGGCGCTGGTGGGGGCGGGAGCATCGTCGCGCTGTGCCCGGGCACGCAGGAAGACGTCGCGAACGCGATGGCAACCGCGGGTTATCAGTCCCTTTCATTCACAGTCGAGTAGAACGAATGCGCATCGCGACATGGAACATCAACGGCGTTCGCGCTCGAATTGACTATGTCAAAATCTGGCTGGAGTCGAGACAACCCGATCTTGTTGGGTTTCAGGAAATCAAGGCTACCGAAGAGAACTTCCCTGCAGAAGCGTTCGAAGAGCTTGGCTATCAAGTTCATGTTCACGGACAAAAGAGCTGGAACGGCGTGGCTTTCGCATCGAAGGCTGACGTTGAGGTAACGCAACTGGGCCTGCCGGGTCGTGAGGACAACGGTGCACGACTGATCGCCGGTGACTTTGGCGATTTGTCCTACGCTACCGTCTACTGTCCGAACGGCAAGAACATCGACCACGCCGATTTTCAAATGAAGCTTGAATGGTTTGGTGCATTGCGTGACTTCTGTGAAACGCAGATCGAAAGTGAAAAGGACTTTCTGATCGGTGGCGACTACAACATCTGCGCGACTGCTGCCGACTCTCACCATGGCGCTGACGGCGACGGTGAGATATTCCATACGGTCGAAGAACGAGACGTACTGTCGAAGCTATTTGATTTAGGACTTACGGATCTCTTCCGCAACAAATATCCAGACTCAGATGCTTTTTCTTGGTGGGACTATCGCGCGGGTGGCTTTCAGCGAAACCTCGGCTTACGGATCGACCTGCTTCTCGGCACCCAAGGCATCGTTAGTCGTACCTCCGAAGTGGTCATTGACCGGGATTTCAGGAAGAAACAGGAAGGTCTTACTGCGTCCGATCACGCACCGGTATATGTGGACTTAGAACCCAACTAACCTCTTCAGTTCTCCGACCTCTTGACACATGGTCGTCAGACGAAACCTTTCTTCATGGCGAGTAAACGAATTTGAAGTGGTCTCGAATGTACATCCACGTCTTCGATCACTATGCAAGCTGCGCGAATTTACGAAAAATCTTCGTGGTATGACGGTCGACATACGCCGTGACTTTCTCAGCCGATCGAAGCTTCCCACTATCCTTCAACTTTTGGGCTTTGCGACCGTCGGGAAACTCGGCTACAAAGTAAAGTTCCGCCCTGAATTTATCGGGAGAGTTGGACATTCCGGTCCACTTCCCTACCCATTCTGCAACAAATTTACTCGCATTCGCAATCGCAGTCTCTGCACAATCTGAATCGAGCTGATGCTCTGGAGTGTAGGTATGAACTTTGCTCTCTGTTCCATCGCGATGGTAACCGTAGAGCGTTATGTTCGGATTGAATATCGTCATGTATCTCCCCTCTGTGAAATGTTGAAATGCGCGTTTGTGACGCTCGAACCCGGAGCTTGTTGTGAAATATATAGAAACGAGGGACGTAGTCTAGCTGGGCGACGGCGTTGGCATGCTCGCCAAGGTGGGTTGAACTGAAGGCGTCGTCTGACGTGGCGTTGACGCGTGTTAGCCGTGCCCGGATCTCGACTGATGCGTCGTTAGGTCACGCGGTAGGCCAGACCACCTTGCCGTTTTGAATGTAATCGAACGCCTCGAGCTGGCGTAGCCAACGGGAGGCGTTGCGGTCCACGTGCAAAGCGTCGTAGTCGACGTCGGGATCGCCATACGGCTTGTCATCGCGCAAGATCGCCCAGATCGACCGCAGCATCTTGTGGGCGGTGGCGACGATGGCACGTTTGTAACCGCGTCGCAGCATCAACGCTTTGTGGTAGCCATGGAACTGACTGTCCTTGGTGCGCGCGGCGGCATGGGCACATTGATTGAGAATGGCAGCCAGATGGCGGCGACCGCCGCGGGTCCGCGTCGGCTTGCGTTTGCCCGCGCTCTCGTGGTTGCCCGGACAGACGCCGGCCCACGCCGCCAACCGCTCGGCGCTGCCGAAGACGGTGAGGTCGGGACCGAGTTCGGCGAGGATGTCGCCGGCGGCGGTCACGTCGACCCCGGGCATGGACTTAAGCAGCTCAAGCTGGCGCTGCCACGGCGTTAACCCGGTGAGCAAGGTGTCTCGAAACGTCTTGATGCGCCCTTCCAGGGCATCGAGCTCGGTGACCAGATCGCCCAGCAACGCACGGTCTGTCAAGGAGAGGGACCAGGTCAAGGCGTCTTCGAGCAGCTCCAGCTTGCGTCGCACGTGCGCGGACAGCGCATCGAGGATGGTCGAGCGTGACTGGCCTGCGATCAAGCCGTCGATGATCAAGCGACCGTTTTTGCCGAAGATGTCCGTCAAGACCCCGCCGATGCGAATGCCGCTGCGATCCAGCACTTTGTGCACCCGGTTGCGCACCGAGGCGGCGCTCGCGACCAAGCTACGCCGATGCCGACTGAGGTTGCGGAGCTCGCGAAACGTCCGCGGTGGAATCATGCTGGGGCTGGTCAGGCCGAACTGGCACACCCGCGCCAGCCAGACGCTGTCGGCGACATCGGTCTTGTGCCCCTTGAGTTGCTTGACCTGGTGCGCGTTCACCAGCGTCACGGCGAGGTCCGCGTCTTCGAGCGCCTCGAACGGGGCTTGCCAGTACACGCCGGTACCTTCCATCAGGGCGGCTTCCACCGCATGGCGCTGGAGCCAGGCGCACAAGGCGGCCAAGCCCGAGGGCAACGCGCTGAACGCCTGCGTCAGCGTGGTCGCGGCGCCGCGCGGCGGCTGGCGGCGAATCGTCTGTCCCGCGACAATCAAGGTGAGAACGCAGCGACAATCAAGGTGAGAAAGCCGCCGACTCGTGCGTTGTGAGGGAGGGCGTAGCCCGACCGAGCAAGGCGCGAGCCGGCGAGGCCGAGAGCCGCGCTCCGTGATCGCGACGGAATTGGCTAAGGTGTACGACCTTCTATAAGGACGGACATTGATGCCAGGCAGTCATATTTCCGATCACCAAGTGAGGCTTTACATGCACTCTAGACAAAAAACCACGCCGCAGGCGGCTGCGGTGAAGGCCGGTTTTAGCACCGCCACGGCCTACCGGATCGAGGCCGATCCGCGACTTCCCTCCACCCACACGAGGCCCCGGGACCGGCGCCGGCCCGATCCGCTGGCGGGGATCTTCGACGAGGAACTCGTTCCCATGCTGGAGAAGACGCCGAGCATTCGCCCGGTGGCGTTGTTCGAGGAACTCATGCGCCGTCATCCCGAGCTCGCCCCCAGCATTCGTCGCACGTTGGAACGACGCGTGCGGCAATGGCGTGCGGTGCACGGTCCGGAGCAGGAGATCATGTTCCGTCAGACCCACCCGCCAGGTCAGCTCGGGCTCTCGGACTTTACCGACGCCAACGCCCTGGGGGTAACGATCACCGGCGTGACGCTCAAGCACATCCTGTACCACTTCCGGCTGGCCTATTCCGGGTTCTCGCACCTGCACGTGGTGCTGGGCGGGGAGAGCTTCACCGCCTTGGCCGAGGGGCTACAGAACGCCCTGTGGAGCCTCGGTGGGGCGCCGCAGGAACCCCGCAGCGACAGTCTCTCGGCGGCGTATCGCAACCTTGATTGCGAGCAACGCAAGGACGCCACGAAGCGCTACGCGGCGCTGTGCGAACACTACAGCATGGCGCCGAGCCGCAACAATCGCGGAGAATCGCACGAAAACGGCGCCGTGGAAGGCCCGCACGGGCACCTCAAACGCGCCCTGGCCGACGCGCTACTGCTGCGTGGCTCGCCCGACTTCGACACCTTGGGCCACTACCGCGCCTTCGTCGACGACGTGGTGGGGCGACGCAACGCCCACCACCGTGCCCGCATCGATGTCGAGCGCGCCGTGCTCAAGCCGTTGCCGCGCCAGCGCACCGAGGACTTCGACACGGCGCGTGTGCGCGTGACCTCCTCGAGTGGCTTCGTGCTGCGGAAAGTGTTTTACACCGTGCCGTCGCGACTGGTGGGCCATCAGTTGACGGTGCGCCTGTACGACGAGCGCCTGGAACTGTTTCTCGGCGCCACGTACCTGACGCAACTGCCGCGCGGTCGCCCGCAGGCGAACGGCTGCAACGGCCATGTCATCGATTACCGCCACGTCATCCACGCGCTGCGGCGCAAGCCCATGGCGCTGCGCAATCTCGTCTATCGCGACAGCCTGTTCCCCCGCCAGGCATACAGGTGCGCCTTCGACGCGATCGTCGAAGCCAAGGGCGAACGCACCGCCTGCCGCGACACCGTCGCCTTGCTGTCGCTGGCGCACGAACGCACCTGCGAAGCCGCGCTCGCTGCGGCCATCGAAAGTTGTCTGGAAGCCGGCACGTTACCCGATCCTGACGTCCTGGCCACGCAGTTCGTGCCGTCACCGGATCGCGTGCCGAACATCCACGTCAAGTTGGGTTCGCTCACCGATTACGATGTCCTGCTCACCGCGCCAACGGCGGCTAGCGCCACCGCACGCACGGGCGACGGCTCATGAGCGCCGTGGATCCCGCCCAGCTTGAGCTGATGTTCACCCAGCTAGGCCTGCCTACCTTCAAGGCCGTCTGGGCCACGCTCGCTGACCGCGCCGATGCCGAAGGCTGGCCCGCAGCCCGGCTGCTCGCCGCCCTGACCGAGCAGGAGCTCGCCGACCGCGCCCGGCGGCGTTTCGAACGCCATCTCGCCGAGGCCAAACTGCCACCCGGCAAGACGCTCGCCAACTTCGACTTCAAGGTCGTACCCATGGTCTCCCAGGCGCACGTCAACGCCCTGGTCGCCGGCGATGGCTGGCTGGCGCAGGGCGCCAATGTGATCCTGATCGGCCCACCTGGCACCGGGAAAAGTCACTTGGCTGCCGCGGTCGGGTTGGCGCTGATCGAACACGGCTTCCGGGTCCTGTACGCGCGCACCACCGATCTGGTGCAGAAACTCCAGGTCGCGCGCCGCGAACTGACGCTCGAGTCCGAGATCCGCAAACTGAACAAGTACCACTTGCTCATTCTTGACGATATCGCCTATGTGCGCAAGGATCAAGCCGAAACGAGCGTGCTCTTCGAACTGATCAGCTCACGGTACGAAAATCGCTCCCTGCTCGTCACCGCCAACCAGCCGTTCGGGGCGTGGGGCTCAATCTTCCCCGAACAGGCCATGACGCTGGCCGCCATCGACCGGCTCGTGCATCGCGCGACCATCTTTGAACTCAACGTGGAAAGCTATCGACGACGCACCGCGGTGGAAACCAAACGCGGCCGCGGGCGAATCGCCGCCCGCGCCACGCCCGCCAACACCAACGTCAAGCTGCCGGATAGCACCGCAGCAACGAACAAAGAGGGCCAAAAAGACAACCCGTGACACCTCACCGATTCCTGATCTGGCGGCGTCGTTTTGAACGCCCCTTGCCGCGTCCACCTCCGATAATGTATCATCAACCGTCGCGACACATTCTCACCCTGATTGTCGCGCACTTCTCACCCTGATTGTCGCGCTACACGCGATGGCGCGGGGGTTTCATCTCCTGTCAAAATCGTACTCGCCACAATGGGTGCTCGACGCGGACATTGAAGGCTGTTTTGATCATTTGGATCACGAGTGGTTGTTGACCCACGTCCCTATGGACCGGGTCATGCTGAGGAAATGGCTGAACGCCGGGGTCGTGGACCTTGGTCGGTTCTACCGGACGGAAAGCGGAACGCCGCAAGGTGGGATTATCTCGCCGACGCTGGCTAATCTGGCGCTTGATGGACTGGAGCCGTTGTTGCGTGCGTATTTCGATGCGCACTATCGCAAGTCAGCTTTTCGACCGAAGGTCAATTTGACGCGTTATGCGGACGATTTCATCATTACCGGCGCCTCGAAAGAGTTGCTGGCTAACGAAGTTGTACCGTTAGTGCGGTCGTTTCTTGCGGAACGGGGGCTTCGGCTCTCCGACGCGAAAACCCGCATCGTATCCATTGACCGGGGCTTTGACTTTCTTGGGTGGAACTTCCGCTCTTATGGTGGTAAGTTGCTCATCAAACCTTCAAAAGAGAACGTGAATGCGTTTGTCGGCAAGGTACGAGAGGTCATCAAGTCCAATGCGACGTCCAATCAGGCTTATCTCATCCGACAGTTGAATCCGGTCATTCGTGGCTGGACAAACTATCATCGGAACGTGGTTGCCAAACAGACGTTCGCCTATGTCGACTATCAGCTGTTCAATGCCTTGTGGCGTTGGGCGAAACGACGGCACCCAAATAAGGGTTTGAGGTGGATCGCGGACCGTTACTGGTCGTCGTGGGAAACTCGATCCTGGGTGTTCGTCGATCGGTTTGTGAAACCGGCGAGTGGAGAGAGCGTTCGGCTATTAAGCGCAGCTGAAGTTCCGATCCAACGGCATGTCAAGGTGAAGGCGGATTACCATCCGTTCGATCCAGATTGGGATGACTACGGAAAGGACCGCGGCATTCGCGGCTTCAAACGCGCAGTCGGACACCGCAGGCAATTGTCTGCACTTTTTCATCGGCAGAACGGTGTATGCGACCGTTGTCAACATGCGATCACACACGACTCAGGATGGCACGTCCATCACGTTGTACCCCGCCAATCTGGTGGGGGTGATTCGCTCGATAACTTGGTTCTGTTGCATCCAGTATGTCACACGGCAATTCACGGCCGACAAATGGTTGCTTAGTTGGCTAAGATTCTTAGCTCTCGTATGGCTTGAGCCGTGTGCGGGGAAACTCGCAAGCACGGTTCTTAGGGGAGGGGTAGTCAGCAATGGCTGCTCCTTACCCGACAAACGCTAACCGTTTCACACTCACGTTGAACGTCATGTTGAATCTGTCATAGTCTTAAGGAATAAAGGCAACACCTCTCACGCTGTGTTGTCATAGTGTCTGAGCACGACACGAAAGAGCTTAGACCCCTACACTAGTTTTCACTCGAGAATCGTTCAAGTATGTTTTTTGATCGTCCCGAAGCAGGTCTTGAGGCTATGCTTCTGTCGTTACGATTTGACCAGTCGACGGCGCCACATAATCTGCCGGAGTTCAGAGAACTAATCCGGTCCGCCGGTTATGTGCCGAAGGTCGAACAAGCGGTCACGCGACACACGCCGGATCCCCGTACAGGTCTAGGTACTGGCAAGGTGGCGGAGCTACGTGAGGAGCTCGACTTTCACGACTTAACGCTCGTGATCATCGATTGTGAATTGACGGCATCACAGCAACGCAATCTTGAAACGAAGCTCGAACGCCGAGTTTTGACGCGAACTGAACTGATTCTGACGATCTTCGAGCAGCGTGCGCAGTCCCGTGAAGGCAAACTACAGGTGGAATTAGCGTTATTGCGGCACGCTCAAACCCACGTCGTAGGCGGTTGGTCACACTTGGACCGACAGCGGGGCGGCATCAACATGCGAGGCGCGGGTGAGTTGCAGAGCTCCATTGACAAGGGCTTGATTCATCGTCGTATTGTCAATGTTGAGAGCCGACTTGAGAAAGTGGTTCGACATCGTGAACAGCACCGCAAACGTCGCCACCGTAACGACGTGCCGACCATTGCATTGGTTGGTTACACGAACGCTGGTAAATCGACGCTTTTCAACGCGCTCACGGAGTCCGAGGTCTATGCGGACGATCGATTATTCGCCACGCTTGACCCAACGACACGTCGAATAGAACTTCCCAATCTTGGAACGGCTTTGATTGCTGACACCGTAGGGTTCATCCGCGACTTACCGATGTCGCTCGTTGCGGCTTTCAAGGCAACACTCGAAGAGGTGTCGCAAGCGGATCTGCTTCTGCACGTCATCGACGCATCGGCAGCTGATGCAGGTCGAATGGTCACCGATGTACAAGACATTCTGTTGGAGATAGGCGCAGGCGAGATTCCGACGATCAATGTGCTCAACAAGGTTGACCAAAGTGTGCATTCCAATGTCGCTTGTATGCCTGGAATACGTGTTAGCGCGCTGGCGCGGACCGGTTTCGATGAACTGCTTATGGAAGTCAGTACACGTGTCGGTGGTATGACGCAGTTGTTTGAAGTGCACTTGCCAGCAACCGCAGGCAAACTGCGAGCATGGCTATATGGTCTTGGCGCAGTGAGAGACGAACACTACGAGTCCGACGGTACCGCGACCCTGTGCGTCAAACTCAACCAATCGACCCTGACCCGGCTACGCACGTCGCCTGGCGTCGCTTTAGAACCGGTTGCATCAGCAACTTAAAATTCATTCGCAATCAGCAGAGGATCATCGATGGCTTGGAACGACGATCAAAATAAGAAAGACCCTTGGGGTACTAGCGGTGATCAGGGACCTCCCGATCTGGACGACGTCTTTCGCAAGTTCAAGAGCCAGTTTGGCGGCTTGTTCGGTGGCGGCGGCTCAGGCGGCTCTTCGGGTTCCGGGGGCATTAAGAAGTTCTTTTCGCCGGGTATGCTGGCCCTCATTCTGGTGGTGGTGGTGGCCATCTACGCGATGTTTGGCATCTATCAGATTGACCAGCAGGAACGCGGCGTTGTCTTTCGCTTCGGCAATCTACAACCCGATTTGATGATGCCTGGTCTTCGTTGGAACCCACCGATCGTTGATGTCGTCGAGATGGTCAACGTGACGCGTGTCAATTCAAGCGATCACGCGGCGGAGATGCTTACGGAAGACGAGAACATCGTCGCTGTCAATCTGGTTGTTCAGTACGTGGTTAACGACCCGCTCCAGTATTCGGTCGAAGTTCGGAATCCAACCGAGAGTCTGCGGCATGCGACTGAGAGTGCACTTCGGCACGTCGTGGGAAGCTCTACGATGGACGCAGTGATCACGGAAGGTCGGGAAGCACTGGGTTTCGAGGTACAGGATCGGCTTCAGAGTTACGTGGACCGCTATCAAACTGGCATCCGCGTAAGTAAGGTCAACATCGATAACGTTGGACCGCCTGCTGAAGTTCAAGATGCATTTGACGACGTCCAAAAGGCGAAAGAGGATGAGGTCAGATTCACTAACCAAGCGAATGCGTACGCCGAACAGGTAGTTCCGGAAGCGCGCGGTGAAGCTCAGCAGATGATCGAGCAGGCAAACGCATATCGCGATCAAGTGATCGCGAATGCACAAGGTGAAGCGGAACGATTCACAAAACTCCTGGCGGAGTATCAGCAAGCGCCCAATGTGACGCGTAATCGACTTTATATTGAGGCGATGGAGTCAGTCATGACCAACGCCAATAAGGTCATGGTGGACGTTGAAGCAAGCAACCAAATGATTTATTTACCGCTTGATCAAATCCGTCGCGGCGCTGGTGGCTTAGGTGGTGGTGCTTCGCTGGATAACCGCGATGATGGCTCCGATGGCATCATGAGTTCGATTGAACAACGTACTGGCCGCGTTCGATAGGAGAGGGTAGAGAACTATGAGTGTTAAAAGTATTGTCGCACTTGTCCTGTTAATCATTGCCGGCGCACTGGCGTTCGACGCGGTTTTCGTTGTCCATGAACGTGAGCGCGCGTTGCTCTTACGTTTTGGCGAAGCAAAAACAGTCTATGGTGACGATGATGCAGGACTCCATTTCAAGTTTCCAATTGCGGATGAAATTCGCCGCTTTGATGGTCGAATCTTGACTCTCGACACCCCTGCACAGCGTTATTTCACGATTGAGAAAAAACCCGTGATCGTCGACCTCTTTGTCAAGTGGCGCGTCGGTGAGATACAGAGCTACTACACAGCAACTTCAGGCGACGAGCAACGCGCCATGAATCAGCTTGAGGATCGCGTCAACGAAGGTTTGCGTAACCAGATAGGTCGGCGTGATATGCATGAAGTCATTTCCGGTGAGCGCGACTTGCTCATGAACGAGTTAACGGCTCAACTCAACGCTATCATGTCGGAAGACTTTGGTATTTCAGTGATCGACATCCGTGTCAAGCGGATTGACCTGCCCGAAGAAGTGTCGGAAGCCGTTTTTGAGCGTATGAACTCCGAACGAGAAATTGAGGCGAAACAATACCGAGCGACGGGGCAGGAATTGGCCATTGGCATTCGTGCTGATGCGGATCGCCAAGCCATTGTGATCGAGGCGGAAGCGAACCGTGAATCTGAGAAGATCCGCGGGGATGGCGATGCGAGCTCGGCGGAAATCTATGCGAACGCATATGGTCAAGATCCGGATTTCTACAGTTTTTATCGCAGCATCAACGCATACCGCAAGGTTTTCGAAGACGGAAGCGCAATGCTGGTGATCGACCCTTCGAGTGAGTTCTTCCGGTTCCTCAAGGCGGAACAACCCTAACTAAACTCGCAGAACATGAATCTGACAATGGTCTTTTTAAGACCGCGCATCCGCACGCCTATTGCGTTTGAAGGCCTGGGTTTTGGCTAAGAACGTAGTCGTTGTAGGTATGGCGTGGGGTGACGAGGGCAAGGGCAAGATTGTCGACTTGCTTGCCGAGCAAGTAGCCGCAGTTGTGCGCTTTCAAGGCGGTCATAACGCCGGCCACACGATCATCGTCGAGAACGAAAAGCTCGTGCTACACCTCATCCCTTCGGGCATTCTTCACGAGCATGTCCAGTGCTATCTTGGAAACGGTGTTGTAGTCTCACCGCAGGCTTTATTAAGCGAAATCAAACGTCTCGAAGAGCACGGGATTAACGCACGTGCACGACTTTGCATTAGCCACGCTTGCCCATTGATCCTATCGAGTCATGTCGCTTTGGATCAAGCACGCGAAATCGCAAGCGGTGAGCAGAAGATCGGTACGACGGGTCGTGGCATTGGACCTGCCTATGAAGACAAGATGGCGCGTCGTAGCATCAGGATCGGAGATTTGTATCAGTGGGACGACGCCAAGGCGCGGATATTGGCGTTGATCGAGTACCACAATTTCCTGCTGGAACAGTACTACAAAGTTGATCCAGTCGATCCGGAGGCAGAACTAGAGGTAGTCGCTCAATTCGCCGTAGATGTCAAGCCGCTGGTGAAGGACATATCATCTTCGTTACAGTGGCATCGTCAACGGGATGAGAACATCCTGTTCGAAGGCGCACAAGGTGCGATGCTCGATATAGACCAAGGTACGTTCCCCTATGTCACGTCTTCGAGCACTTCCGCTGCTGGTGCGTGCGTTGGCACGGGCTTCGGTCCCCGCTTCATTGACCATGTTGTAGGCGTTACGAAGGCTTATACAACACGGGTTGGCGCAGGTACTTTCCCGACAGAATTGCACGATGACATTGGTAAACAACTCGCTGAACGGGGTGCGGAATTCGGCGCTACGACCGGGCGTCCACGACGGTGTGGATGGCTTGATGCAGTCGCGCTAAAACGTGCCGCCGAAATGAGCAGTATTTCGTCGCTGTGTCTGACCAAGCTCGATGTTTTGGATTCGATTGAAACCATTCGCATCTGCACGGACTATGAACTGCCTAACGGGCAACCTTTCCGTGGTGACTTTGGCGAACGTGGTTTACGTGAAATCAAGCCAGTTTACACTGAGATGGATGGATGGCTAGAGTCCACTGCGGATTGTGCGAACAGCGATGATCTGCCAGAGGAAGCAATAAAGTTTGTGCATCGTGTCGAAGATCTTTTAAACATGCCCGTGAGTATCGTGTCTACTGGCGCACAGCGGGAATCTACGATCATGCGCGACGACACACTGTTCGCATAAATGAGCATCTCATTCCGTGTTAGAGAAGAAATTACTTGACATTTTGGTATGTCCCGAGACGAAAGGTCCTTTGGTCTATAGATCGGATCTCAATGAGCTTTGGTCTGTTGAAGCGGGTTTGGCTTATGCAGTTAGAGATGACATTCCAGTGTTAATCGCTGCGGAAGCCCGCTCGCTAAGCGATGAGGAAGTAAAGGAGCTTGACGAATCGTGAACGAGCATCGACGCGACATTCTTGGCGGTGCGTTACCGGATGTCGCCGGACATGTTCACAACGAGCCTCAGGGAACGCTTGATTGGGTGGGTATGAGCGACATTGCGATGCCGATTCGCGTACTCGATGAGGATGCAGAGCAAGCCGCACAAGCCGCCATTCAAATGTACGTAAATCTTGGCGACTCGCACGCCAAGGGTATTCATATGTCCCGCCTCTACAGGACGATGGGGAACGCGCTCGGAGAAGCAGCGCTGTCGCCGAGTAGCTTGGCGGATCTGCTACATCAATTACGTACGACGCATCTAGAGATTTCGTCAGATGCGTTAATCGAATTTGCGTTTGAGCTGTTGCTTAACAAACCCGCTCTCGTGTCGGACAACAGCGGCTGGAATCGTTACCCTGTCAGATTGCGTGGTGAACTTCGCGACGGAACGATCAGAATCGAGCAGGAAGTAGTAGTTCACTATTCAAGTACATGTCCAGCGTCTGCTGCCTTGGCACGAAGTGTCATCCAGGAGCAGTTCTCCGAGGATTTCGAGGAACAAGAGAACCTCGACCGCAACGAGGTGAAGACATGGTTAGGTTCGCAGCAGGGGATCGTTGCGACGCCCCATGGGCAGCGTAGCGCAGCTACCGTAAAAGTTCAGTTGCGCGACGATATAGCGTATTTCCCTATTGCGCGTTTGGTTCAGGACATCGAAGATGCTTTGGGTACGCCTGTACAAACGGCGGTCAAGCGCGAGGACGAACAGGAATTCGCTCGACGAAACGGGCAAAATCCAATGTTCTGTGAAGATTCAGCTCGTCGTATTAAGCAGTTGCTACTGAGCGAAGAAGATGTGACCGACTTCCTGGTCCACATTGAGCATTTTGAGAGTCTGCATGCCCATAACGCGGTAAGCATGGTCGCAAAAGGCGTGCCGAATGGTTTTCGTGCCACGCCGGGCTAAGACGGCCATCGGAACGCTTTCGGGCTATGGTGCCGAGAAGAGGACTTGAACCTCCACGGAGCTAGGCTCCACTAGCACCTGAAGCTAGCGCGTCTACCAATTTCGCCACCTCGGCAAGGGGCGGAATTATAGGTTTGACAAGGCTTTGAGCGCGTTTACCAATCACCACTCCCATTGGATTTTTCTTGTTGATTGCGACGAATGAACCTTGGTTGATTTGACCAAGCGAGACCGTTTTGTCGGCGAAGTTACTCGCCGCGCGCGGCGTAAGGATTTAGTCGTCGTTCCGCTTGAGCAAGGTAAATCACGTGAGATTTATGTCAATCCACGTGACGGGAAGGCGCAGGTCGGCGATATCGTCGTGGGTCACGTCTTAAGCGGCGTCGGCGCGAGATCTCGCGGTCGAATCGATCGAGTTTTTCAAGCTAACAACGTGACGGATCTAGCGATCGAAGTGGCGTTAACGCTTGAGGACGTACCGCAAGCATGGCCAAAAGCACTTAACCGCTTGGACGTCCCTAGTCAAGTTGATGAAAAGTTTATTGAAGACCGCGTTGACCTCCGAGATCTACCTCTCGTTACGATCGATGGCGCCGATGCGCGTGACTTCGATGATGCAGTGTACTGTGAGCCAGAAGCGGATGGCTGGCGTTTGGTCGTGGCAATTGCAGACGTGGCGCACTATGTACCTCTCGGAAGCGATCTAGATGTCGAAGCCGTAAAACGTGGCACTTCCGTATACGTGCCGGGAAAGGTCGTACCGATGTTGCCAACCGCGTTGTCAAATGGAATCTGCTCATTGAATCCCGATCAGGACCGCTTGGTGCTGGTATGTGACATGCGGATAGGTATCAAAGGCGATGTGCTTCGGTCGACGTTCTATGAAGGCGCAATGCGGTCTCACGCTCGTCTAACGTATCGCCAAGTGGCGGGCTTCCTACGGAACGGCGAGTCGATGCCTGGCGGCAAAGACGTTCAAGCATCGATCCTGGCATTTCATGACGCGTATCGCGCGTTGTCGAAAGCTGCTCAGACGCGCGGTTCGTTGGATTTCAACACGGTGGAAACGATCATCGATATCGAGCGCGGCAAACCTCAGCGCGTACGGCCTATCGTGCGGAATAACGCACATCGCATGATTGAAGTTGCGATGATCGCAGCCAATGTTGAGGCGGCTAAGTTTCTTGAACGCCAAAAAGTGATCCCGTTATATCGTGCTCATGAGCCGCCTGACGCTTGGAACATGCGGACGGTATTGACCAGATTAGCGAACCAAGGCGTTTCCGTCCCCTCTCACATCGAGAAGTCGTCGCAGCTTCAACGCGTGTTGAAGGACCTTCGAAAGGTCTGCAAACCATCCCACCTATGGGAGATCATGCTCCTCTCTGCCATGGAGCAGGCGCATTACACACCGCGTAAGTTGGGCCATTTTGGGTTGGCGCTGGACTCTTATGCGCACTTTACGTCGCCGATTCGTCGGTATCCTGACTTGGTGATGCATCGGTTGATCAAACGAGTTCTCGGAGTTGCCGAATTACCGGCGATGACGTTTAACGAACTCGATGAATTAGGCGTTCAGACTTCGACGTACGAACGTCGAGCGATCAACGTTGAGCGTCGAGTTGATGGGTGGCTAAAGGCTTCGCTACTTAAGTCGAAAGTAGGCGACGTATTCTCGGGGATTGTGGCCGGCGTGAGGGACTTTGGGCTCTTCGTGGAGCTGGATGGATACTACATTTCAGGTCTACTGCATGTCAGCAACCTTCCAAGCGATTACTACTCGTTCTTCGGTGGCGAATTACGAGGCGAATCGAACGGTCGGGTATTCCGTATCGGGGATCGCGTACAGACGCGCCTGACAGATGTGCAAGTGCCAGCGGCCAAATTGAGTCTCGAGTTAGCCTAGGAGGAAGGATTGAGATGACGATTGTGGCTGGCATTCATGCTGTCGCAGAGTTCCTGCGCGCCACTCCAGAGCGCGTATTGCGACTCTCTGTGCAACGGGACCGGCGTGATGAGGCACTTGCGTCCCTGATACGAGAGGCTCGTGCGCAAGACATACAGGTGTCCCAAGTCAGTCGCGATGCGTTGAACAGAATCAGCGAGGGAACCGTTCATCAGGGAGTCGCGGCTCACTGTCAGGAGTTTCAGCCTCAATCGGAAAGTGAATTCGAGACGTTCTTTGAGTCGCTGACTGATCCGCTGCTGCTTGCAATTGAGGGAGTACAAGACCCACGCAACCTGGGCGCATGCCTCCGCAGCGCTGCAGGTGCGGGTGTCGACGCGGTGCTCTTGCCTCGCAATCGATCAGCGCCGCTTTCCAGCGCAGCGTTCAAGAGCGCAAGTGGCGCACTTTCATCGCTGTTTGTCGTGGGGGTGGGGAACTTGGCAAGGCGAATTGAGTGGTTGCAGGAGCAAGGCGTTTGGGTAGTAGGCACTGACGATCAAGCGGAAAAACAATACACCGAATACGAGTATGGGGCTTCCACGCTTGTCGTTGTTGGCAGCGAAGACGCAGGATTACGCGAGTTGACCAAAGACCGCTGTGACGCCCTTGTATCGATCCCAATGGCGGGAAGCGTGCCGAGTCTCAATGTTTCAGTCGCGACCGGTGTCGTGCTTTATGAGTGCGTACGACAACGTGGCCTGCGGGATACAACCGAATAGTCGCTAAAATTCGGCAGCCACCACCGATGGTGGTAATTCACTCCTTGCTTCACGTCCACGCGTGGCGGAAGCTTTAACCGTAAGGGGCAGTCCATGCGACATTACGAAATCGTGCTGATGGTCCATCCGGACCAATCAGAGCAGGTTGACGGTATGGTCAACCGATATCGCGCTTCAATCGAGCGCGACGGCGGCAAAGTTCATCGATTTGAAGATTGGGGACGTCGCCAACTCGCATATCCCATTGCGAAAGTTCATAAAGCCCACTACGCCCTCCTCAACATAGAGGTCTCACAAGAGGCACTTGTGGAGCTGGAAAGTGCTTTTCGCTTCAATGATGCGATCCTTCGGAACATGATCTTGGTGCGTAAAGGTCCAGAAACCGAGGAGTCGAAGATCTATCAGGATACGAAGGCACAACAGGTAGCTGAGAAGGAGCGAGAACGACGTCGTGAAGAAGAGCTGCTCAGCCGACAGCGTGAACGCGAGGAAGCTGCACGAGCTAGTGCAGAGGATAACGGCGAAGCCGAGGAAGAAGTCGAGGCTGTAGAAGCTTCGGGGAGTGAACCCGAGACTGCTAAAGCCGCAGAGACTGAGCCCGAAGCTGCGGAAGTCGCAGAGACTAAACCCGACGTTGCTAAAGCCGCAGAGACTGAACCCGAGGCTGCGGAAGTCGCAGAGACTAAGCCCGAGGTTGCTAAAGCCGCAGAGACTGAACCCGAGGCTGCGGAAGTCGCAGAGACTAAGCCCGAGGTTGCTGAAACCGCAGAGACTGAACCTGAGGCCGCGGAAGCCGCAGTGACGGAACCCGAGACCGTTGAAGCCGCAGCGACCGAACCCGAGACCGACGGTGACGACGCTCCAGCTACAGCCGAGACCGCAGAAGTCGAAACTAGTGCTAAGGAGAAGGAATAGGCATGGCGCGGAATGACCGAAGAAAGCGAGTATGTCGATTTACCCAAGCGGGCGTAAAAGAGATCGACTACAAAGACCTTGAGACGCTTGAGGATTTCATCACCGAAACTGGCAAAATCGTGCCAGCGCGCATTACTGGAACAAGCGCTCGTTATCAACGACAACTGACTCGTGCAATCAAACGGGCACGGTATCTCTCGTTGTTACCTTATACGGACAAACACGAATAGCTATGAAAGTACTCCTACTAGATCGGATCGCAAATCTTGGCGATCTCGGCGAGGAAGTCTCGGTTAAGAACGGCTTTGCGCGCAACTATCTACTGCCGCAAAAACTAGCGCTACGCTCGACGGATGAGAATCGTCAGCGATTTGAGCAGATGCGCGAAGAGCTGCAACAGCGGGTGATCGAACGACTTGAAGGGGCAGAGCGGCGCGCCGCCCAACTGGACGACAAGACGTTGACGATTCTCATGCGCGTTGCAGAAGGTGGACGCCTGTATGGTTCAGTCGGACCAGTGGAAGTCAGCACCGAACTCGCAAAGCAGGGGATCGAGATTCATAAAAGCGAGGTTCGAATGCCGCATGGCGTGATTCGCGAAGTTGGCGAATATGAGGTGCAGATTCACATCCACGCGGAAGTCATTCGCACGATCACGGTTTTCGTACAGCCGGAATAGTCTTAGCCGCGACTAGAGAGTCGCGGCGCATCACTACACACACGAACGTCGCTGTTGGCGGCTAACCGTTCCGATAGTCCTCATTTACCTATTTCCAATCAACACGTTTTCCCAGTAGTTTCCCCGACTGGCTTTGTGGACGAGTGTTTTTTTCAAGAAATACCGCTAAAAATCATGCTTCCGTGCGTGAATTTAGCGAGTTGTTATTAAGATAAGCAATCGTACTACTAGCGTAAATAGGCTCGTCTTCCGATGGCCGAAAGTGAATTCGACGCACCTGACGCACCGCCACTTACTGACTCAATAGTTGAACGCCAACCGTTCAACCAAATCGCTGAAAACTCATTACTCATCGCGTTATTTGAAAGCGAAAACGCCTGGGACGAATTTGGCGTTCTGATCAAACCCGATTGGTTCATGGATCGAAACCATCGTGTCGTGTTTGAAGAAATGCAGAAGGCGGCAAATAAAGGCGAGCGGCTCTCGCCTCTCACGGTCGCGGCGCGCATACGTGATCGCTTTTCGGATGGTAACCATCCTGCTATCGAAGTTGTGATTGGGATGCATGACGCGGTTCGCGTGGGGGACACGCGAGTCTTCATGCAACGGGTCCAGAACGATTATGTGCGGCGAAATCTCATAGGGGTTTTAAAAACCGCCACAAGTGAGGCATATGAGGCTACTAGCGATGACATCGATGATTTAATCGAGGGAATCCATGGGCGAATCGATCAGACCTCGGACGAGCGACTGACGGACGACGATATCGCAAGGTCCAGTGCACCGGCATTGATGGCGCCAGTACAAGAAGAGTTAGATTACATCCGTGACCACGGCCAACCTAGAAAGTACCTCAATACTGGATATGGTCGACTGAATGATTTGACTTGGGGTGGATTTCGACCTGGTCATTTAATGGTGCTCGCTGGTCGACCGGGAATGGGTAAAACGTCATTTGCATTGAATCTCTGCGAGAATGTTTTTCGTCAGAATCCGGGCGATGTGACCGTGTTGTTTTTCACACTTGAGCAACGCACTGAAGAAATCATGCTAAAGATGCTGTCTGCGATTTCTCAAGTACCGTTTGGCAAGTTGAAAACTACACGTTTAAATGAAAAGGAGCAGAAAGCAGTCGAGGATGCAACCGATAGTATCGAGGAGTACCTATCACACTTCATCGTTGTGAATCCGGACGGTCTCACGATTAATCGGATGATTCATGCGGTAAAGCAGGTCAAACGAGCTCGAGGGCGCCTCGACTTGGTGTGCGTGGACTACGTTGGACTTATGCAACCCAATGAAGGTCGTCAACTAAGCAGTCGCACGCTCGAAATTGCCGAGATCACACGCGGATTGAAGAATCTGGCGAACCAGGAGGAAGTTCCGATCCTTGCTCTCGCCCAATTGAATCGAAACGCAGACTCGCGTACGGACCAGCGACCGCGACTCTCCGATTTACGTGATAGCGGGTCGATTGAACAAGACGCGGATATGGTTCTGATGTTGCATCAAGAAAAGTCAGAAGCTAAAGAGTCAGGCTTCAAACAGGTGCAGCTAATGGTGACGAAGAATCGGCATGGTCCCCTTGGCATTATTAATCTCAGATTTGAAGATCAAATCACAGTCTTTGAAGAGATTCATCCTGACGACGGCCCAGAACCGCCATCTGATTTTTAAACATCGTGGCTAAGCGCAGTACCGCAGTCTTTGTTTGTTCGGACTGCGGCGGCGAACACCCAAAGTGGCAAGGTCAATGCTCTGACTGTGGCGCGTGGAACACGCTCACGCGATTCTCGCCAGGTATTGCTGCTTCCCGTTCAGCTTCTTATACGGATTCAGTCAATGAGATTCAGCGCATCGACGAAGTCGAGATTGAAGTCGGCGATCGAATTTCTTCTGGCTATAGCGAACTAGATCGAGTACTTGGCGGTGGCCTTGTATCGGGATCAGTGATCTTGATTGGTGGCGATCCTGGCGCTGGGAAGTCCACGCTGTTGTTGCAGGTCCTTGCCCATCTCTCAAAGTCGATGCAATGTCTGTATGTGAGTGGCGAAGAATCTCTACGCCAGATTGCAGCGCGGTCGAAACGGCTCAAACTTCAGCCGGACCAATTGGACTTGGCATCTATGACGTCCGTTGAGCAGGTCGGCGTAGTCGTCGAGCGTGACCGTCCTGCCGTGGTTGTTATTGACTCGATTCAAGTGATGCAAACTGAATTTGCAGAAAGTATGGCAGGCACGGTAACCCAAGTACGTGAGTCGGCCGCGCGCCTTACACAACTTGCTAAACGTAGCAACACAGTCTTTATTCTCGTCGGGCATGTAACCAAAGAAGGGAACCTCGCGGGACCTAAAGTGCTGGAACACATCATCGACTGCATGGTGATGCTGGATGCGCCGTCGGGTAGTCGTTATCGCACCTTGCGTAGTACTAAGAACAGATTTGGCGCAGTCAATGAACTTGGTGTATTTGCGATGACGGACAGCGGTTTGCGCGAAGTCCGCAATCCCTCGGCGATCTTTTTGGAGCGATCTGCCGAGGTCGGACCTGGAAGTGTCGTTTCTGTAATCTGGGAAGGCACGCGACCTTTGTTGGTGGAGATTCAAGCGCTCGTCGACGACGTCCAAGGCGGATATCCCCGACGAGTTGCGGTCGGCCTCGACGCGCAACGATTGTCGATGCATCTGGCGATCATGCATCGACACGGTGGCTTGTCGCTCTCGAACGACGATGTGTTTGTGAACGTCACTGGCGGTGTTAAGGTAATCGAGACTGCGACAGATCTTGCGTCGATGTTGGCGGTATATTCGAGTCTGCGCAACATCACGCTTGCAGCGGAGCTCATTGTCTTTGGTGAACTCGGTTTGACTGGCGAAATTCGACCTGTTCCAAACGGCCAGGAGAGGTTGCGAGAAGCTGTCAAACATGGATTCACACATGCGATCATCCCTTACGCGAATCGACCTTCGAAACCCATCGAAGGTATGGCGACGTATCCGGTTAAGACTTTGCAGTCTGCGCTCGATGCCGTGAACGCTGCGACATAGCGGTCCAAAATAAAATTCGCGCTGCGCATCCTCGCGACTCCTCATGCTTGATAAAGCCCAAACGCTGTCTTGCTTCGACAGCGACATTTGGCAAGCCATCAGCCTCGAAAATCGCCGCCAAGAAGAGCACATCGAGCTAATCGCTTCTGAAAATTACGCTAGTCCGCGCGTACTGGAAGCCCAGGGCTGTGTGATGACGAACAAGTACGCCGAGGGTTACCCAGGAAGACGCTACTACGGCGGGTGCGAACACGTTGACGAGATCGAAAGACTCGCCATCGAACGTGCGAAAACACTGTTCGGCGCTGACTACGCTAACGTGCAGCCACATTCAGGTTCGCAGGCGAACGCAGCCGCGTATATGGCGCTCATGAATGCCGGTGATACCTTATTAGGGATGAGTTTGTCGGATGGCGGCCATTTGACGCACGGTTCGCCCGTGAATTTCACCGGCAAGCTATACAACGCAGTCCAGTATGGCGTGAATCCTGATTCAGGATTGCTAGACTATGAACGATTGCACGCGATGGCGCGAGAACATAAGCCTGCGTTAATCGTTGCGGGATTCTCCGCTTATAGCCGTGTGCTGGATTGGGCTCGCTTTCGAGAGATTGCGGACGAGGTTGGGGCTTATCTCGTGGTAGATATGGCACACGTTGCAGGTTTGGTTGCTACCGGCCTGTACCCGAATCCCGTGCCATATGCTGATGTCACGACATCAACTACACATAAGACACTAGCGGGACCACGTGGCGGTCTCATTCTGGCGCGCAGAAACAAGGAAGTCGAAAAGAAACTCAATTCGGCGCTATTTCCCGGATTGCAAGGCGGTCCATTGATGCACGTAATTGCCGCGAAGGCCATTTGCTTCAAAGAAGCGATGAGCGACGAATTTCGCAAGTACCAGCATAGGGTGCTGAGTAACGCGCGTACGATGGTATCGGTATTTCAGGCACGCAGCTACAAAGTGGTCTCTGATGGAACCGATAACCATTTGTTTTTATTAGACCTCGTTGACAAAGGTGTCACGGGCAAAGCTGCTGATGAAGCATTGGGGCGCGCCAATATCACCGTTAACCGGAATACGGTTCCCAATGATCCGAGGTCGCCGTTTGTGACGAGCGGCTTGCGCATTGGTACTGCAGCCGTGACGCGTCGCGGGTTCGAAGAGGCTGAATGCGAGTTGTTAGCAACGTGGATGTGTGACATCCTCGACGATATCTCGAATGACAACATGGTTGCTTCGATTCGCCTTAAAGCGCTGGAACTTTGCAGTAGATTTCCAGTCTACGCTTGACTCATCAACCCACAACGGACCGCCTCTATATGGGCGCGGCGCTAAAGCTGGCGGAACGAGGACTATTCACCGTAACACGAGGTAATCCTCGAGTCGGCTGTCTGCTCGTCAAAGACCATCGTGTGGTAGGTCGTGGCTGGCATGAGACAGACGGCGAAGTACACGCCGAGGTGAATGCACTGGAAAACGCTGGCGATGCTGCTGAAGGTGCCACGGCTTACGTTACTTTGGAGCCATGTTGTTTCGAGGGTCGCACGGCTGCGTGTACGGATGTACTAGCCGAATCGGGCGTAAAACGCGTTGTCATCGGGGCTCGAGACTACCATCCGAAGGTCCAAGGGAAAGGGATTCAACGCCTAAGAACGCTCGGTTTAGAAGTCAAAGTTATGGGGTTGCCCGTGCCAGGAGAGCTAAATCCAGGTACGTATACACGGCATCGCCGCAAACGGCCGTATGTCCGCATAAAGACTGCGTTATCGTTCGACGGACGAACGGCGCTTGCGACTGGCGTAAGCAAGTGGATCACGAGTGAGGAAGCTCGGGAGGATGCACAGTATTGGCGAGCGCGTAGTGGGGCCATCGTTACGGGTATTGGTACGGTGCTAGCGGATGATCCCCGTATGACGGTGCGTTCTCCGGAGTACCAGGGCTGTGCACCGTGGCGGGTAGTGCTAGACAGCCAGGGACGCTTTCCCGCAGACGCTGCAATGCTCAATGACAACGCACGCGTTGTAGTGGTTTGCGGTCGCGACGCGCATGGCGCAGTGCTTCCTGAGACGGTAGATGCTTGGCACGAAGTCACGCCTCGTGTTGAAGTCAAATCAGTTTTGAACAGACTCGCATCGGAAGGGGTGAATGAAGTACTCGTTGAGGCTGGAAGTGAGCTCGTTGGTAGTTTCGTCGAAAGCCAGAATTGGGACGAGATGATCGCGTACGTTGCGCCGAAATTCATGGGCTCCGATGCGCGCCCCGTGGCCGAGATAAAGGTTGGTGAGATGGCGGCTACGATTCGTGCGAAGATCGTATCAACTACGCAGATTGGTCCGGATCTTAGGGTCGTCTTACGCCGCGATGAACGAGGTATACAGAACCAATGAGCGGTCGCAATCGAAATACTCGCGTGGCACTGTTGCAAGCGCTGCTTCCCGTGAGTTTGAGTCCCGACGAGTTTGATCTTGACGCAACGAAAACTTGGCTGCGAGAAGCCGGTTTCTTGAAGTCTATCGATAAAAAGAGATTCACTCTCTGGCTCCCAGATATTTCAAGTCGACTGCAGGAACTCGATACGGCATTTGAAACCTACTTACGGGATCGTTCGTTGGAGGAGTTAGGACACGCGGAACTCACCATCTTGCGAATTGCCACGTACGAGTTAACGTATGCGAACGTGCCTCATCCTGTGACGATCAATGAGTGGGTCGAGATCGCGAAGGAGTTCGGTGCCGTGAACAGCTATCGTTTTATCAACGGCGTACTCGACAAACTCGCGATCGCTTTGCGTCAAGCTTCGGAATGTCATGAATGAGTTTGAGCTTATCGATCAGCTCATTCAGGACTTCGGAGATCTGACTAGAGCCGACTTCATCGCGACAGGAGCTGGTGACGATGCGGCGGTTCTTTCGTTGCCTAGTGACCAACAGCTTGTGGTCAGCACGGATACGCTTGTATCCGACGTGCATTTTCCGGGTGACGCACGCGGTGACCTCGTAGGGTATCGGTCCGTGGCGATCAACGTGTCCGATCTCGCGGCGATGGGTGCGACGCCGTTAGGCATGACCATCGCGTTGACCGTTGAATCGCTTGACGTCGATTGGATCACTCAACTCGCATACGGGATCAGCGTTGCAGCCAGAGAATTCAATGTAAAGATTCTCGGTGGTAATCTCGCCCGAGGACCACGAAATATCAACGTCACCATACATGGTGGGGTGCCTAACGGCGAAGCCTTATTGCGTTCGAATGCGGCGATAGGAGACGACATTTGGGTGACCGGTACGCTCGGTGCGACGACGTCTTACCTCAAGAGCGGTTCGAACCCTGACGATGCGCTTGAGAATTTGTTAGCGCAGCGAGGTACGAACCCAAGCGCACGATACTTCCTGCCTTATCCGCGCGTGGAATTTGCTGCACAGATCCGACAATTCGCACGTGGTGCGATCGACATCAGTGATGGGCTATCGTCCGAGCTTGAGCACTTGACTCAGGCAAGTGGGTGCGGAGCATCTATATGCCTGGACCGAGTACCGGTTTGGGAAGGTCAGGACATATTGGACGTCATAGGTCCTGACGACAGCTACGAGCTGCTATTTACCGCAGATCGAAGCAATCGTTCCCATGTTCTAGAGATCGGATTTACGACCCACACTCCCGTCGTCATATTAGGTGAAGTGATTGCAAAACGGGGTGTGAGCTATACCTACGATGGCGGGCACGTGAGTCCTCGCGGTGGATTCGATCACTTCGAATAACGACGAGCGAGAATAGACGATGGCCTCCAAACTGACGTGGCGATCGTTACGCGATATTCGCGTATTGTTTAGCACAACGTTCGGTATTGGCTTGGTCAGATATGCACCTGGTACCGTCGCTTCGCTAGTCGCCGTCTTGATTTGGTGGATCTGGCTTAGCGAGCTTCGTGGTTTCTATCAAGCCGGGATCGTCATCATGGTTGGAGCACTTGCGCTTTATTGCGTGGCAGCCACCATGCACAAACAAGGTGTTGGGGACGATGGCGCGATCACAATCGACGAGGTGTTAGGACAATGGGTAGCGTTGATCGCCGTTCCCAAAACTTGGTGGATTGCATTAGCGGCATTTATCGCGTTCCGCGCTTTGGACATCCTCAAACCAGACCCGGTGGGTTGGGCTGAAAGGAAATTCGGCGGCGCGGTCGGCGTCATTCTGGATGACATCGTCGCGGGTGCGCTTGTCGTAGCGGTTTTGCACATGTTGATTTTCTGGTTCGGACTCGGAGTCTGATCCTCAATCAAAGATCACCGCACTATCACTTAGGGGTCAAGCTGCCTTCGCGTAGTCGCAGGCGAGGGTTAAGGCTTGCCTCTTGCGTTTTTCTCCTCTTCCGTACCAGGCAGAGTGCAGTCTGGTTTCAGGCGTCTTGCCCAGTTCGTGGTCTGTTAGATATGTGACTGCATTAAGCGCGTTCCACCATGTCTCAGGTGCGTAATGAGCACCTGGTTGTTTCTCAACGATTCGCAGTGCGCGCTTAGCGTTGGCAGACTGTCTACCGAGGTTGGGTGATCTCGTATGCATGTTGGGTACGTAGGGAAAGCACGTCTCAAAGTACTGTTGCAGCGACTGGTGATCGTAACGTCTATTGGCGAGAAAACGCGCAGTCTCGCCGTAGTCGCTGAACAGTGAGAGAAACGTTTCGAATACCGATCGCGCCTTTTGAACATCGAACGCCTGGCGGTGGTTGTACTTCACCATAGCCTCGCTTGCGGTGCTGAGAGCGAGTGAGAGCGTGTTCATACAGACGACTCGGATCGGTGTTAAACGGATATCCACGGCATGTCCGTATTGGTGCGGGTTCGTAAACAGCAAATAGCCGTCGGTCTGGTCCGCGGTTCCCGCTCCTATATGGAACTCCCGATTCATCTTTGCGAGGACGAACACGATCTTGCCTTCGCGCAACGAACCGGCTACTTCCATTGACATGTGGTTGTGCGCGACGAATCGCTCAAAGAACTCAAAGGCCTGGTGGTTCTGAACCGGTTCCCAACCGCGTGATTTGACAATGTCAAGCATGCTGCCATCTGACGTACGCACTAACGCAAACTGATCGGAGTCATGTTTTCCCCCGTCGAATTCGTACCGTAGGGGAACTTTCTCCACAAACCAGTCCAGTCCCGCCTCGTATTGCATAGCGCTCGGACTTAGATCGTGGCGCACTTCCTTACCTAAGTTGTGCCACGGCGCTTGGCCGGTCCACGCGATTGTTTCAACTGCTGCTGGCATCTCTTATTTCCGTAAACTCCTATTAGCTTATGTAATTATAAATACTATAGTAATTAAATATATAGAATTCGCCTTGTCGTGCACCATTGGTACGGGTGTGATATTCGATAGTCAAAATAGTTCGCCGTACTGATTGAAAGCCAAGGGATCTAACGTAAAGATGAGATTTATGAAATCACGTATAGCTCGATGCATCTACCTTCTTGCGTTTCTAGCGTTGACAATGCCATTGCTAGCGGAAATTGCCGTCGGTACGGTATTTGTCGACAACAACGACAACGGCGTACGAGATAGTGGTGAAGATCCCCTTGCGGGCGTACGGGTCTCAAATGGACTAGAGATTGCGGTAACTGACGAGCAGGGACGTTACGAGTTGCGGGTTGACGGCAATGTCGTTATCTTCGTCGTGAAACCCGCGGGTTTCTCTTTGCCTGTAGATGAGGATCAGCTACCTCAGTTCTACTACGTACATCGACCGGAAGGATCACCGGTTCACTTCCGTTACCCAGGAGTGGCGCCAACGGGACCGCTCCCAGACTCTATCGATTTCCCACTCTTGCCACAGGAAGAGCCGAATCAGTTCGACGTTCTCTTATTCGCTGATCCGCAGCCGCAAACGGAAGTGGAACTGTCCTATATTCGCGACGACGTTGTGGCGGAACTCATTGGAAGTGACGCACGATTTGGTATGACGATGGGTGACATCATGTTTGATGACCTGTCGTTCTTTACTCGATACAACCGCATCGTTGGGCAGATCGGGGTACCTTGGTACAACGTGCCTGGCAACCACGAGCTGAATTTCGACGCGTCTTCAGATGCTGATTCGTTAGAAACCTTCACCCGTTTTTATGGGCCAACTTACTACTCGTTTGAGTACGCAAATGTCGTATTCATTGTATTGGACAACGTGCTATATGGCGGTCGGGTCGCGCCAACCGCTGATAATCCAACAGGTCGCGGAGGCTACCTTGGACGCCTTGATGATCGACAGATGGCGTGGTTGGTGAATGAGATTAGTCATATCCCACCGTCTAAGCTTGTCTTTCTGGGTATGCACATTCCACTCATGGGGAACGCTGGTCCGGCGGACCGCGTTCACACAGAAAACGGCGGTGAGATCCTGAGTTTGCTGGCGGACTATCCACACGTCTACTCAGTCGCTGGACATACACACACGGCTGAACACATGTATCTCGATGAGTCGGGTGCGTCGAGCGAGAACGGTCGATTCCACCACCATATCTTGTCAACGGTCTCAGGCAGTTGGTGGAGTGGACCTTTTGATGAGAGGGGAATTCCGGTTGCGCTACAAAGTGACGGTACACCAAACGGATACAGCATTCTTACCGTCGACAATGTGTCCCCGACGGTAAGGTTCAAGGCGGCAGGTTTTGACCCGGACTATCAATTGCGGATATCGTTTGATCGCGCGTTTCACTCTGACAACCTGAATGGTCTGAGAGATTTCAGGCACGGCGAGTTGTTTGACAGCCGCATGACTGAATCGCAGACAGCCAGTACGTTCCTGTATGTCAATCTGTTTGACGGTGGTCCTAAGTCGACCGTTTCCTATCGTTTAGACGAGGGTGATTTCGTTGAAATGTCTCGTGTGCAAGCTCCTTCCCCAGCGTTTCTCGAGTTAGCGAACCGCAATGTTGACAGTATGAAGTCTTGGGTGCAGCCTTATCCCTCGACCCACCTATGGTCAACGCGATTACCACAACTGAGAGCTGGTGCCTATACGCTTGAGGCTCGTGCGGTAGATGAATTCGGGAGGGAACACACCGCATTCCGAATCATTGAGATTACTTCAGATTGATCAACGACTGACTGCGTGAATCGATGTGAGCAGACAGGACTTTGCACGGAGCGACGACTGGCGACTGTAGTTGTTGTGGACGTACGCCTCTGTGCATATCGCGATTGGCGAGTCATTGACATTGAAGTCGGTCTTAATTGCTGTGAGATCGTGCTATCTTGCATTCGTCTTGCTTGATGATTAGGGTGACGGAACACGTGGTGAATCTCGCATTGCAGCGTCTATATACGAATCTGATGCTCAGAATCTCTCTCGCGATCACTATTGGTCAGTTGATCAGCACTCGACGCACTACGACCATTCATTTCGCTGGCCCGAGATTCTTATGAACGCTGTGAATTCGTGGGCGGGATTCGTCGCCGCGCTCTTGGCGGGAGCGCTAATCGCGCTCTTCGGTAGTGACGGCGGCAGCAACGCGTTTGGTTTGCCTGTGTTTGCGCTATGCGTGGCTACCGCGTTCGCGATCCAGTGGGTGGCTTTCATACCTGCTTGGTTACTGCGAACGGAACGATTCTTCGATTTGGCTGGGAGCCTTGCGTATATAGGTACGGCATGCCTCGCCTTCATGCTTGCAGATGAATTGAGCGCACGATCTTTAATCGTTGGTACGTTGGTTGTACTTTGGGCTGTGCGTCTCGGCACTTTCCTTACATTACGTGTCCGACGCGAACGTGGAGACAGACGCTTTAATACCATCAAAACCCATTTCCCAACATTTCTGATGACGTGGACACTCCAGGCTGTGTGGGTGAGCGTGACCTTTGGTCCAGGTCTCGCGTCGATCGTCGCCATCGAGCAGGAACCCGTTGACGTCTTTCTCGTCGTCGGCGTACTGCTATGGATAGCGGGATTTACTATTGAGGTTGTTGCGGATGAGCAAAAGCGTCGCTTTCGTCAGTCGCCGGAGAATGCTACACAATTTATTCAGTCAGGGATATGGGCTTGGGCACGTCACCCTAACTACTTTGGCGAGATTGCGTTATGGGTTGGGATCGCGGTTGTCGCGTTTCCGGTCCTGCAAGGCTGGCAGTACCTGACCTTGGTTTCGCCAGTGTTTGTATGGCTGTTGCTTACCAAAATCAGTGGCGTTCGAATGCTTGAGGCGAGTGCACGAAAACGTTGGGGCGATGATCCAGACTACACACGCTATCGATCATCGACACCGATGCTCGTACCCAGATCGCCGCGTCGGTGAAGTTGAGGAGCCACTTAAAGGCAACGGCATCGCTCACGCTAATCGTAGTCAACTTGATGGTTTGGTCATTGCCTCTCGTGCTATTGCTTGTCGCGCGTAAGATCGTACCTGCATCGCGCGGTTTGATGTCGCGGCTTGGAATTGCTGTCTATCGGCAGGCTGTGGAGTTCAATGATTGGATACTGAAGAGGGTATCTGGGGCTCATTGGCACGATCCGTATCTTGATCTAACCCGAGATGAAGTGTTCGTTGTTGTCGCTAATCATCGTTCGTGGACGGATGTTTTTCTTCTACAGAGCATCATTTCCAAGCGTGGTCCGATTGTGAAATTTCTATGCAAGCGGGAGCTCACTTACATACCGATTCTGGGACTGATTTGCCTAGCTTTCGAGTTCCCTGTTCTTCGGCGGAGAGCTCGTGGGACACAGTCTGAGAACGATAGGCGAGACGATGATCGACGACGCGTTCGAGATGCGTGCGAGGTGCTGTATACGGCACCGGCGGCGATGCTCATTTTTGCGGAAGGCACACGATTTAGCGAGCTACGCCGTGATCGTTCGCGGAGTCCCTATTTACACCTCCTGGCACCGCGCCTAGGTGGGCTTTCCGCTATGTTTGACGTGCTTGAATCTATAGATCCGAAGGTGATCGATGTGACGATCGCGTATCCAAATCAAAGTAACTTCTGGCATTTTTTGGGAGGTTCTGTCGGCAAGATTCAAATCGAAGCAACGCAGTTTTCAATGACGTCAATAGTCGACGATAGCGTTGGGCTATGGCTTGAACAGCGTTGGACATGCAAGGATGCGCTACTTGACGACATCTCAAAGGGACGATCGCTCGCGAATTAGCAGACGATTTCGGAGTCTAACTAGTGAACACGCATTAAGCGGATTTAAGTTGGGGAACACCGTTGTTCAGCTTTCGATTTGCTCTCATCTTGATCGTGGGTAACAGCGTCATCGCATACGAAGAGCCGGAATATGAGGTCCTTCAACAGACTGATGACTACGAAATTCGGCAGTATGCTAGCTATCTCGTCGCTGAAACACGTATATCTGGCGACTTTGATCGTACAGGTAACGCAGCATTCCGTCGCCTAGCTGGTTACATCTTCGGCGACAATCGAAGTTCAACATCGAACGAGGCGAACACTGCTACGTCCGTGTCCATGAATATGACGGTTCCCGTTGCTCGTCAAAGTGCGGAAGGCGAGGAAGGAAGATCGACGATATATCGGTTTATGATGGAGCGCGCTTATGACAAAGAATCGTTACCGGTTCCGAGCGACGAGCGCGTCAAGCTGACCGAAGAGAAGGGCGGGCGATTTGCCGTGCTACTCTATCGAGGACGTATCACGGAGACAAGATTTAAGAAATTTGTCGAGCTGTTACAGACGTCTCTTGAGCGCGATGGACTGGTCACGATCGGTGAACCGATATCTGCCGTATACAACGGCCCGTTTACACCGCCGATGTTACGACGAAACGAAGTGATGTTCCGGTTGGCGTCCGGCAAATGAATTGACGCTTCGTATAGGCGTTAGGTTGATATGCATGCCAATACCGAGTAACGCTAGGTCAATCACGAGATTTGGAAGTGGCTTATTGCTACACACTAATTTGCGCGGCTCTGACACAATTGGGAACGAATTACCTCCGACGTAGAGATTGGTGACTTCAAAGCTGTACATCAACCATTGATCAACATTGATTACGAGAGTCGCGTGATGTGACTGCCGTCGCTACATCTTAAAATCGTGCGTCAGACCAAGAAGAGAGATGAAAGATCAGTGAGCGAGCAGCAAAAACCAGATTTTGAAAGCACGCTCGCGGAACTGGAGCGTGTGGTTGAAGGGCTTGAAAACGGTGAACTTTCACTTGCGGATCAGTTAAAGGCGTTCGAACGTGGCATGGAGCTTTCCGAGCAATGCAAAAAAATGCTCGATGAGGCTCGCTTAAAAGTTATCGAGTTGACGGACAGCGAGGATTCAGCCGAGGCGGACGAGGAGTCGTAGGCCAACATTTCGGGATTCGTGAGTAGCCTGACTGGCTCGCCATACCTATGAATACAGCAGGATTGCTTGACGAGTTTGTAGACGCGCTTGAGACGCGCTTAGAAGCCATTCTTCCCACAACGTCAGAGCATTCGCAAGACTTGGTCGACGGCATGCGCTACGCCGTTCTCAACGGAGGTAAACGACTGCGCGGCTCCTTGGTCTGTGCGACCGCCTATACACTGTCAGGTTCTTACGAAAAGGCTCTTGATAGCGCCTGTGCTCTTGAGTGTCTCCATGCGTACTCCTTGGTTCATGACGATTTACCGGTGATGGACGATGCGGATTTAAGACGAGGCAAACCAAGTTGCCACAAGAAATTCGGACCCGCGATGGCAACTTTGATTGGTGATGCGCTACAGCCGTTAGCTTTCAACCTAATCGTTGAGTGCTACGATGTTTCAAATGAGAAGCGAGTCGCAATTTCGAGATCGTTGTCTAGCGCGGCTGGCTGGCAGGGCATGGTAGGCGGTCAGGCATGGGATATCCAGCTAACAGCCGATACCGACCTAGAGGTAGAGCAATTACGTCGCCTTCACGCCGCGAAAACTGGAGAGTTCTTCGTTGCGGCGGTTGAAATCGGGCGAATCATCGGCGAGCAAGTCGAAGACGATGCGACTAATGCGGCATTGCATCGCTTTGCAATTAACGTTGGAGAAGCATTTCAGGTCGTTGACGACGTGCTTGATTGCAGCCAGTCGACCGAAGTTCTAGGAAAGCCGGGCGGTCAAGATATGCGACTGGAAAAGAACACATTCCCGGTGCTTTTAGGTTTAAAAGAGGCGACCGAGTACGCCCATGATCTACTGAACAAGGCGCTTGAGGAATTGCGGAAAATCGGGATTGAAGAGTCGCCGCTTGGCGAAGTAGCACGACGTTGTGTCGACCGGAGTAGATAACAGCCGACAGTGTCTTATGCAAGCGCTTCCCAGTTGCCATTGACTCTCGTGGCGGCTTCGTCGAAATCTTGATTTGGCACGAGTTGCCAAAGCCCGGTATCTTCGTCGAGGCTAATTAGCCGCAGAGCCTTCAGGCGTGCGAATTCGCCGTTGACATGCCAGATGCCGAGTGGGTGTCCCGAGAGCGCAACAGTTCGATAACATCACCAGGTCTAATGAGATCCTTACCGTTAGAGGCGATCTCGCATAGTGCTTGGTAGATGATGCGCGTTTGACGTTGCGCTTCGCTCAAATTCGACCTGTGGGACGAGGTAAATTACGAGCGGGGATTATAGATTTTGGTGGTGATTTGTTTCGTATTTATGGTCGAATTTAGGCGAGTTAGGAACTAGTACGCATCACGGAAATCCCCATCATTACTATCCGATGCGAGGGAATCGTACAGGATTGCTAATTTAAATGCTTCTCACGTAGTGTAACAAGATTTGGGTGTAATCAATAGACTCGTGCGCGACGGGTCATTCAAGCGAACATGAACTACAGCTTTCGAGCACTAGCGGGTGACGTATTTGGCGGCGTAACGGCAGCGGTTGTCATGCTACCCGCATCGCTCGCATTCGGAATCGCGTCTGGTCTAGGCGCAGAGGCTGGTCTCTATGGAGCCGTGGGCGTCGGTCTTTTCGCGGCAATTTTCGGCGGCACAAGGACGCAGATTTCTGGACCAACCGGTCCGATGACCGTAGCGGTCGCAGTCATCGTCGCAAGTCACGCGACGACAATCGTCGAAGCGTTAACAATCGTTGCGATGAGCGGATGTATTCAGGTAGTACTTGGATTAACCCGCATCGGTCGTTACATCGTCTACACGCCCCAATCCGTCATATCGGGATTTATGTCCGGTATCGGCGTCATCATCATCTTGATTCAGTTGCTGCCTCTCATTGGCTTACCTGCGATGGGAAGTCCAATTGAGTCCGTACAAACATTCGTACGGACGATTTTCGATGTGAACTACAGCGCACTTGCGCTGGCGACCATATCCTTCATCATCGCGGCCGCGTGGCCACGTAGGTTGTCGACCTACTTTCCGGGCCCGGTTGTCGCCCTAATCGTAGGTACGGCGATTGGCATGTTCTGGCTGACAGATGCGCCAACCTTAGGTGAAATTCCGACAGGGATGCCGAAGTTTGCGCTGGTGGTACCAAGTACCGACTTCGTTCTTAACGCGCTTGAACCCGCGCTAATCATCGCCTTAATCGGATCGGTGGATAGTTTGCTCGTCTCGTTGGTCGCCGATTCAGTCAGTGGGACACGCCATAAACCGAATAGAGAGTTGGTGGGTCAAGGAATCGGCAACATTATTGCCGGCATGTTTGGCGGCATAGCTGGTGCTGGCAATACGCTTGGGACACTGACGAATCTACGCGCAGGAGATTCGACACGTGCGTCTGGGGCTCTTTATGGCTTACTCATGCTTCTCCTAGACGATATGTTTTGACCTGTGCTCCACAGTAAGGTTTACTGAAGCCTTACCCTACAAGCAAAGGAGCACAGGCACGATGAATGTTAAAACACAAAGCGCGACGACGGTGTCCGAGGACGCGCGTGGCGCGTCCTTCCCAGTCCATGTCGGTCTCGACGTCCATAAGGAGACGATCTCGATCGCGGTGGCGGCGCCAGCTGATGGCGGGGTATTGGGGACGACGGACTTTGGCAAGGTGGCGAATACGGCCGCGGCCATGAAACGTCAAGTCAAGCGGTTGGTGGACACCTACGGCACGAACTTGCACTTCATCTATGAAGCAGGGCCTTGCGGCTATGCATTGTTGCGAAGGCTGCGCGAGGACGGTTGGTCGTGCGAGCTGGTGGCGCCGACCGCGATCCCGAAGAAGCCGGGTGATCGGGTGAAAACGGATCGCCGCGATGCGCAGGCGTTAGCGCGCTTGAGCGCGATCGGGTACCTCGAACCGCTCTGGGTGCCCGACCCGGCGCAGGAGGCTTTGCGCAACCTGATTCGTGATCGCACGGACGTGAAGGAAACCATCCGGCGGCAACGGCAGCGCGTGCAACATTTTCTGTTGCGTCACGAACGCCGTTACCAGGGCACCCCGTGGACGGCCAAGCATCGTGCCTGGTTGCTGGATTTGGCCTTCGGCGAATCGGCTGATCAAATCTCGCTCCGCACGAAACTGGACCTCATGGGCGATCTGGAACGTCGCCTCACCGAGCTGGAACGGGATATCGAACGGGAACTGCAAACGCGACCCTGGCTGCCGGTGGTGGCCTCGTTGCGCGCCTTGCGTGGCGTCGACCGACTCACCGCCGTGACCCTGTTGGCCGAACTTGGCGACCTGCGTCGCTTCCCCACGGCACGCCAGTTCATGGCTTACCTCGGCTTGACGCCGAGTGAACACAGCAGTGGCGGCAAACGCCGGCTCGGCGCAATCACGAAAACCGGCAACGGCACCGTGCGCCGGTTGCTGATCGAAAGCGCGTGGACGTACCGATTCCCAGCCCGCGACACGCACCATCTGCAACGCAAAGCCGAGGACGCTTCCGCGTACGCGAAAACACGCGCCTGGGACGCCCAGAAACGCCTCTGCCAGCGCTATCGAACCATGCAAGAACAGGGCAAGCAGGTGAAGACCGTGGTGACCGCCATCGCCCGCGAACTGGCCGGTTATATCTGGGACATCGCCTGTCACGAGATGCCCGACGTGGTCGAGGACGACTGACGCCCGTGCACGATGCAAGCAACAAATACAGAAAACGAGGTATGATGACGAACTGAGCGGGACGGCGTGGCCACCAGCGGAAACCCTCGACAATACTATGATGGACGTCGGCATACTTACGTCAACGAGCATCCACGTTACTAGACTGAGGCAAGTCCGCAGAAGCAGCACCGTACTGTGGTATCCAACCCACGCATGTCAGAGTTGGCAATGGTCCATTTCGAACCCACGTCGTCTCCTCAGTTCACTTCTAAACAACGATGACTTGACAAAATCAAAAAGAACCTAAGCACAGGTCAAAACATATCAGTATTGGGATTAGGTGAGTACTTATCACCGATACCACATGCAGTACTGACGGGTATCTTGATCAAGATTGGTATCGACATCATTGATTGGCGCAGTGTTCTGGGGCACACAAGATACCGAGTGGCTTCATGGTTGTCATGCTGATCACCATGGCGATTACCGTCTTCATCGACTTAGTGACTGGTGTAACGGTTGGCCTTATCGCAGCAGGGATGGTGCACGCACGCAAATTGGAAGACTTGGAGCTCGACAACGTCGTTTCAGTGCCACTACTAGATCGAAAGTTCCTGGGTCCAGACGATGAAGATCTCGATCAGTTTGCGGCGCGCGTCGGCTTAGTCGCACTTCGTGGCGTATTCACGGTTGCGTCATCGCATCGTTTAGTCAGCACGTTTAGCGTGGATCTCAAAGAACATGAGATCGTCATCTTCGATCTTACGGAGACAGTACACGTCGACGATAGCTCCGCGCTCGTGATTGAGCAGCTGATGCAGGTAGCGAGAGCTGAGCAAACGGAAGTGATCGTGGTGGGTATGTCGGATACCGTCGAAGATACGTTTAAGTCATTCGACGTGTTACGGAACGTGGTAGAGGTTTGGACCGTGGACACGCTTGACGAGGCTCGAGAGATTGCTCGATCGTTACTTGCTTCAGAGCAGCCTCCCGAGGAGCTGGCTAGACCTAGTCAATCGGCGTAGATCTGCAGATCAATACACATGCGCGCAATTGAATATTCACGTAGCATGATGATCTCAGTACGCTGCTGTCCGCAATTAGGTGAAGCAGAACGACGAAAACATCACTAAACTTCCTGCTGAGTTCGAAGAAAGGGGTACAAGGGTTTACTAGGAGGGGGTGACTTGGTTTTGACGGAGATTTCAAAGACCGAGGTGCATGCCGAGAGCGTAGTGACTCTCGTAAATCAAACGCTGCGAACTTAATAGTTGCCAACGACGACAACTACGCTCTAGCGGCTTAAGGCCGCTAGTTCTGGCTGGACGAGTGCCCTTGTAGACCAGTCGGAATCATTCCAAGGGATCGTGATCGGAGGATGTTCCTAGTTCGATTGCTAAAAATGTAGGAACTCGCTTGTTTGCACCCTGAGCGTCGGGTCGCATATAGGCTAAATTAATAGACGCGCCTAAGCATGTAGAGCCAGAGTTGGCGAGTCGACGGACGCGGGTTCGAGTCCCGCCACCTCCACCATACTTTACGAATAACGTACTGTTTTAAAAGTGTAATTTTGGACTACCGAGTCTCGATCATGATCTTATTAACGAGCAGACAAACTGTTGTATTTCAGTGTCAACATTGCGTTTCAATACGTCTTGCAGTTGAGTCCTGCTGGCATTGATGACCTCTCCGGTCTGCCGGAGACCGAATAGACGAAACCCGAATTCAAGGTAACAACATGCGTATCAAAAACGGTGGTCCTGCGACCAGTCTCGAGTCCATCGTCCTCTTTCCTTTCGATGACCACAGCATTCCGTTCCAACATGGTGTGAAGCTGAGCCTGATTGGCAAGCAGACTGGTCACGGTAACAAACCCGTTGTGCCGCTTGGCGAGAAAGACGCCCACGATAGTTTGTGGATCGCGTACTACGGCACTGTACTCGAGATCGACGGTGAACTCTGGATGTGGTACCTAGGGCAGGGACCTGACGAGCACTGGCACCAGCGCGTATGTTTAGCCAAAAGCAAGGATGGGCGTACATGGAAGAAGCCGGACCTCGGGTTAGTCGAGTGGCATGGCAGCACGAACAACAACTTAGTCGATATGGGCGAGGACATACGCGTGCAGGTGTGCGTTATATTTCATGAACCCGAAGATCGGGATCCGACAACGCGTTTCAAGATGGCTTTTGAGCCGCGTAAACATTCAGGGCGTGTCTGTGTCGCCTACAGCGAGGACGGCGTAAGTTGGCGGGAATCTCCTAACAACCCAGTGGCGGGGAAGCTGGAAATGGCGGGAGGTACCAAGGTGGATGGTTGCTACTACCTGGCTGGACAGGGAGGCAAACACGCGGTCGGGGCTCGTCAGCTGGTCATGTGTGCCTCCTACGACTTTGAGCACTGGACGGATGCGACTTGCTCCGGGTTAAGACGTAGTAAATTCGCACCAACGCCGGTGGTTGCAGGGAAGAACACCGGCGAGCAGGTGCACCTTGGAGCAGCGTTGTGGAACCGCGGCAATGTCGTCATTGGCTTTTTCGGCCAATGGAATGGTCACCCGTCGAACGACAGGCGAATGGTGACCATGGATCTGGGTCTCGCGGTTAGCAACGACGCACTCCATTACTCTGAGCCGATTCCAGATTTTCCTATCGTTTCTGCTGCCGAGGACAGTTGGGGGTTGAAGGGTAAGGAATCGCTTGCGCTCGATTTCCCGGCTCTTATACAAGGACAGGGATTCGAAAACGTAGGAGACGAGACCTTGTTTTGTTACGCACCGTGGCCGGAAGAGGCGAGCGATGGAGTCCGTGTTACCAGTTGGTCGCGTGATCGATTAGGCTATTTCTCTCCGTATGAAGGCGGTATCTGGGTGTACGGCGGCAAATCGGATTCACATTTCGTCTCAGCACCAATCGAACTAGAGGGTATCGGAGCGAAGCTAGCCGTGAATGTCGAAGGAATCAATGAGCACAGCTCGATCACTGTTGAGATTCAAGACCAGACGTTTCGACCGCTTCCAGGTTATGAACGCGACGTTAGCCAAGGTCCAATTGAAGCCGGTTTAGCGCAGCCGATCACCTGGAAGAACCATGACATCATCGATGGTGTGACAGGACGAGTCCGCGTACGCGTGGACTTTGGCGGAGTGCGTCCAGAGGATGTTCGTTTATACGCCGTATATCGTGAGCAGGTGTGATCAGTGCTGACAGTAGTTAAAGGGATTAAAAAGCGTGCGAGCCCTGCCAACGGATTAGGGAGATTGTCTTGGACAGTCGAAATGGCGTTTTCGCGGTGGACAAAGGTGGCTCGAAACCTCTCATATGTGTTAGTTGGTCTCGGCGCTAGTTTCGATCCATGTTGTAAGACTTCTATTCCTGTTTTAGGCGACGAAGCCACTAGCGTCTACTCAGTTTTTCAATTGGTTTCAGCACCGCGACCGTAATAAATCGGTCAAACGCTCGTTTACAATCCGTTGAGAGAATTTGTTTGAGCAATTGGATGCGCATAGGCGTTTTCGGAGGCGATGGCTTTATTGGTTGGGCCGCGAGTCTTCATCTAGCGAACCAAGGTCACGAGGTCGCGATCATCGACAATCTGAGTCGACGTCAGATCGATCTCGAGCTAGGTGTGCAGTCGCTGACCCCCATCGAATCGATTCAGGAACGGCTGAAGATCTGGGAGCGTATCTCTAATCGTCGAATCCACTTTGAACGATTGGACCTCGCGACCGAATACGAACGCGTGAAACGGTGGCTTGAAGAGTTCGAGCCGGACTGCGTCGTCCATCTAGCGCAGCAGCGTGCAGCTCCCTATTCCATGAAGTCGGACCGTCACAAGGCGTATACGGTCAACAACAACGTCAACGCAACCCACAATCTGTTGAATGCGATTGTCGAACTTGGGTTAGACGTACACCTTGTCCATCTTGGCACCATGGGTGTTTACGGATACAGTGACATTGGCGCAACCATTCCAGAAGGGTATCTTCCGGTCAAGATTGCGAACGACGACGGCTCGCTACATACGCAGGAAATCTTGTATCCCGCGAATCCAGGTAGCGTCTATCACATGACAAAATGCTTGGATCAGCTCATGTTGGCGTTCTATGCCAAGAACGACCAACTTCGGCTTACCGATTTACATCAAGGGATCGTTTGGGGAACGCAGACGTCGGAAACAAAGCGTCATCCTAGTTTGATCAATCGATTCGATTACGACGGCGAATACGGCACCGTCCTGAATCGATTCTTGATTCAAGCAGCGATTGATTACCCACTGACCGTTCACGGCACCGGTGGCCAAACGCGGGCGTTCATTCACATTCAGGATTCGGTGCGTTGCATCGAACTCGCTGTCACAAATCCGCCAGAGAAGGGTGAGCGTACCAAGATCTTCAATCAGATGACCGAGACCCACCGTATTCGCGATCTAGCGAAGCTTGTTTCGGAACTGAGCGGCGCGCCAATCGAGTTTGTGACTAATCCACGTCGAGAGGCTGACGAGAACGAGCTTCGGGTTTCTAACGAGAAATTCCTGAGTCTTGGTTTAAATCCGATTACGCTTGACGAAGGCTTGCTCGAGGAACTGGTTGAGATTGCTCGGAAACACAAATCAAGGATTGACCGCACAAGGATTCCGGCGCAATCCGCTTGGACTAAGGAAATTGGCGAGAAGCTAACCAATATTGAAACGATCGAGCAGGTTCGCAAACGCGCCTGACCGAATCAGCCATTTCAACCGTGTTTCGTTAGCGTGAACGCTGCATATGTCACGCTCGTCACCAATGACGACTATGCCCTCGGTGCCCTTGCACTCGCTCGCTCGCTCAAGCGTGTGGATTCTGATCACGTCCTTATCGTGATGGTCACGCGTACTGACTTGCCACTTGAGCCTATACTCGCAGAAGGTTGCGAAGTGGTAACAGTCGATCGACTCCCGTGTTCTGATGCATTCAACAAACGGCATACCCGTGAACACCAACACGCCAGTGCGCCATTCACAAAAGGCAACAAGCCTGCGTTCCACGACCCATTAGATAACTTCTGTAAGTTGCGTCTGTGGGAGCTTGATCAGTATGAGAAAGCCGTATTCATTGATGCGGACGCGATCGTGGTTCGGGACATCCGCAAGCTCTTCGGATATCCAGAGTTTGCAGCGGCGCCTAATCTCTACGAGACGTTGGCTGATATGCATCGCTTAAATTCGGGTGTATTCGTTGCGGAACCGTCGAAACGCACATTTGAGGATATGTTGACGCGGCTCGATCAACCTGATGTCTTTTGGCGTCGGACGGATCAAACATTTCTGGAGACGTACTTCCCAGATTGGAATGGTCTCCCATACACCTACAACGCACTTCAATACATCTATTTCAATCTACCACCGCTTTGGCACTGGCCAGCCATTCATGTCGTTCACTATCAATACGAGAAACCGTGGGAGGCAAATCATCCCAAGCGTGAACAACTCAAACCCTTAATCGACCTTTGGTACGCGGTATTAGAAGGGCGGGACCCACCTTCAGAGTTGCCGCCACGAGGAAACAGCTGATCCGAGACAGTCGATGCAAGTAGCGGTCACGGGTGCAACTGGACTGGTGGGGGAGTTTCTTATCCCGCACCTTCTTAAACACGGCCACGTCGTTCATGCGCTCCGACGTATAGGAGGACGAGACACCACAAAGTTCGAGCTAAACACAAACCTTCACTCGTTCGACGGCGATTTGATGGATTTGAAGTCGCTTGAACGTCTTGTAGTTGATTGTGACGCAGTTGTGCATGCGGCGCTTGAACATCAACGGGGTCGTTATCGAGGAGGGGAGGGCGATGACCCGATCAGATTCAAGCGGGTTAATCTACATCAAACGGAAGCCTTCCTTAAGGCTTTGCAAGAGACTCGGGTTGCGCGCACGGTGTTCATTTCTAGTCGTGCCGTTTTCGACGGCTATCGAGATCCCGCGGCACAGATCTCCGAGAGCACGCCAACGCGACCGGCGTCGCTCTATGGCGAGATTAAGGCGCAAACTGAAGCGCTAGGTAATTCGTTGTCGAATATAGGGTTCTGCACCATTCGTCCGACCGGGATCTACGGCGAGACACGAGATCCTCAGGATAACAAGTGGTGGGACTTGATCTCACGTGCGGGCGATATGCCAAGCTCGGAAGACTCGAATCAGCTTCGAACCGAAGTGCATGGTGAGGACGTTGCGTCAGCAATCTTGCTATTGCTCAGGGCGCCATTGTCATCTGTTGAGCGCCGGCATTTCAATTGTTCCGACATCGCAGTGAGCCGAGCTCAATTAGTTGAGCTATGCCGTCAAATCAAACGTGAGCAGGAGTTAGATTTCGATGCGTTACCGCGTGGTGTTCCGCCTAACAATTCGATGTCCTGCGATGGGTTGGCTGACTTAGGTTGGCAGCCAGGTGGCATGACGAAGCTCGGACACACGCTACAGCGTATGCTTGCCGCAACACGTTAGGGAATCAGCGATACGCCCAGCTCGAGACTGTTCCGTCCGCAAATCGTTCCGGTATCTCTGACTGGTACCGGGCTTTCCGTTCCGCTCGGTTCGTCTCCTTGTCGAAGAGTGCGAGGACTCGGACTTCGATCGTTTGGCGTAATGGTGTGTCGTCCGTCGTATTCGGATCAGGAATCGCGCCGTGGTACACCTGACGCAAGGTGGGGTCCGACTCTCGCGTGTCGTATTGCTTGAAGACGAGCATCTCGGTTGGCTTCATTCGGGGGAAGTAATACCACCGATGGTTAGGGTTATAGGCTAGGCGGTAGCTGACGAGATGTTGTTGTACCTTGCCTGCGCCACCCCACGCGTCAGCAGCGACCATGTCATCGAATTCCGGTGACGTCATGTCGAGTACAGCTAAGGGCATGACTTGGATATCGTTTTCGAGATCGGTACTGCGCCAAAGATTGAACATTGCGCAATGCCTTCCATCAACGATATCGTCCCAACGGTTTTCCGCCATAGGACTAATGTCCGAGTGGGTGCCACCATAGGCACCAGGACTGCCATTAGGTGTTGGTTTCATTCGCTTAGGGTGACCTTCCGGCAGATTCCCGTATCCGTTACGGTATTGATGTTGTGTCACGTAGGTGTCTGCACAACCGGTGATTTCCTTAACTACCTCTGAACATTCCGCATAGAACGCCGTTGTCGCTTTCGCCATATCGATGAGGTCGTCCACCTGGGTCTCCTGATGAACCAGCTGGAAACCTTGGACGTCTATGGTTGCCGGAGGATCAAGCAAGCGAGCGTTGTGTACACGGATGTCGTGGTTGTGGTAGAGCTCGGAGCGTTCTTTTGGGTCGGATACTTCTTGATGATCAGGCATTCGCACGTGACGATATTTGCCGTTCGCGAAGTGACCTTGGGCATCAACATATGCTGGATCCACAAAGGTATTCATGGCTTTATCCAAGCTCGTTGGGATCGAGATATAGTAACGTAACGAACTACGGACAGAGCGTCTTTTGAAACTTCTCGTATGACGGAATTGGTGCTTGCAGTAATTAAGTCGCCCTGAACAGTCAATTGCATGAACGTGCTTCTAAGATCTCCCACATAAATTGAATTTAGCGCAAGCAACGCCGTGAGAAACGGCATTCAGAAATGCGCGCGATATGGAAGTGAGTGACTGAATCTCTCTATGCGAACGCAAGAATTTCGACCGCACGACCCTGTTTCATTTCCGGTAGGACTGGATGAGGTACAAGGCTACATCGCGACCGTGAAGGGGAGCACAGCATTGATCGTTCTCGATGACGGGCGTGAATTCCGAGTCCCAGTTGGATTGTTGAAGCTACGGAGCGAGGTCGAGCCGCGTCGAGTTCATACAAAGAATGACAAAGCTCGAATGGAATTCGCTGAAGACGATGCAGTGTCGTTTTTAGATCGTAAAAACATTCGACACATCGGGCGTATTGTGAAACTCAATCCGAAGTACGCGCGCGTCAAGTGTGGCGACCTTATGTGGCAGGTTTCGTATCTCAACTTGGTACGAGAGATTTCGAATGGAACACTCGCTACAAGCAATCGCTCACGGCTTGCAGAGATCGAACACGAAGCCGAGTTGTTGCTTCGTAAACATGAGCTAGATGGATGGCGTTTTGGATTCGACCTCGCGGCACGACGAGGTGGCCGATGCTCGTTCGATCGCCGAGAAATCAGTCTATCGGAGAAGTTTGCGCTTGCGGCGCCTCCGGATGAAATCACCGACACAATTCTTCACGAAATTGCACACGCTCTCGTGGGTCCGAAGCATGTTCACAATGCGACTTGGAAGACGACCGCACGACGAATCGGTTGCTCTGGCCGTGTCACGCATGACGTCGATTTTTCGTCAGCGCGATGGATCTTAACTTGCCCGACGTGTGGATGGCAGGTGCCACGTTTGAGGCGTCGTAAAGGACTGGTTTGTACGGAATGCGGAGGACGAGTGGAGTATCAGTCCAATGAGGGTAGCGTGAGCAGGTCTGAGAGTCGGTGAATCGTGTAGTCCGCGACGGTTTCTCTGGCGTTCTCGTTGGCTTCTCGAAATAGGACACTGGTCATACCGGTACGGTTGGCGCCGTGAACGTCGTTGATCTCATCATCGCCGACAAAAAGGACCTGTGATGGTGAACAATCAAGATGCTCGCAAGCTAGCTTGAAGATTCGCTGATCCGGTTTACAGGAGTTAGCCGTTTCTGAACTCAATATGGTGTTGACGTGTTCGGAGAGTTTCCAACGCTCAATCAGTGGCACGAGCCAATCGTCGTCGATGTTTGACACGATCCCGAGGCGCTGACCGCGCTCGTGCAGTTCCGCAAGGGTAGAGAAACAGTCCTTACGCGGCGAAAGGTGCTGGATCACATCATCTCTTTGAGCAGTTGCATAGGCGTTCGCTTCTGGGAAACCGTCCGTGCCAAGCTTCTTGCAACTTGCGTTGAACGCGGTCTCGATAAACTCTCGATGCCTGTAGAAAGAACGAGTCGCGAACGAGCTGGCGATTTCAGATTTCGCTTTCGAAAACGTGTCGAACACAGTTTGGTCTGGATCTGTTACACCTGCCTTCCGTGAGAACTTGAGAAGATTCCGCTCTCCAATCACCCGCGGCAGTGGTTCAAATAGCGTTTCCCCTAGGTCGAACAGGACGATTAATTGCGGTGTGGTCACGTTGTTTTAGTACCGAAGGTAACCAAATAGCCTTCGCAGAAAAGCAGTAGGATAATTACTGATAGTGTGGATATGTCGCAGCTAATGTGATCTGGGTCGTCGACAAGCGGGTTGTTACTCATTTGGTTGAAAGCTGCAATCGCTTGTTTGAGTTACCGGTGAGGGTAGAGTTCGAATACCAGAGTGACAACGGGCGATATGTCGAAGGTACTTTGAAAACAAATACGCTGTTCAATGAAGCGCAAGTGCTCAAAACCTGTCCAGACATTACCCGTGAGGAACTAAACGACTCGGTCGCCGATTCAGTGCGTCGCGACATCCTCGAATACATCAAAAAGAAATAAGACCTTATTAGGAGCTGGACTTTTGAAAGTCGCATTGATGCCGAACCCGTATAACCGCGTCGATTTATTCGAGCAAGCGGGCTTTGAAGTCGTGGAGAAACCCGTTCGATCGGTCGATGATTTCGTCGATTTATTGTCCGATGCGGATGGTGCACTGGTCAATACACTGCCTCTCACCAGTCGCGAAGTGATGGATGCGTGTCCGCGTTTGAAAGTCCTGAGCCGCATGGGGGTTGGAGTCGATTCGATCGACCTCGATGCTGCTACCGAGCTTGGCATTCTTGCGTGCAATGTTCCTGGTGTGAACACCACAGAAGTCGCCGATCATGCGATGGCGCTGTTGTTGGCCTTAACGCGCGTTGTTCCGGATGCAGTGAATGCTTCGCGTCGTGGTGCATGGGCGGACGAACGCGGGAGTACGTACGCGTTTCAAAAAAAGGTTCGTCGTATTGCGGGTCACGTCGTGAGCATCGTAGGTTTCGGGAATATTGGTAGGGCATTTGCGAATCGAGTGCGGGGATTTGGTCCAGCGGCGATCATCGCGTATGACCCCTACGTTGAACAATCTACCGCGGATCTCTACGGTGTGCGAATGGCGTCATTTGACGACTTTCTCGCTGAATCTGATTTCATCTCGATTCATTGCTCAGGCACGGCAGAGACAAGGCATCTCATCGACGCGGAGGCGCTCAAGAAGATGAAGTCAACCGCGATCCTGGTGAATACTTCTCGAGGTCCAGTCGTTGACGGCGTCGCACTGGCACAAGCATTGGAAGCTGGTGAAATCGAAGCCGCAGCGTTGGATGTCACCGAACGCGAACCGATCGCATCAGATGATCCGCTTTTGAAGTTACCAAATGCGATCGTGACACCTCACCTTGCCGGGTTTTCACCGACATTCCTTGAGGAATGCTCGATCAAGCAGGCTGAAAATGTCATTCGCGCATTGACGGGCAAACCGCCACACGGACTCGCTAATCCAGAAGTCATCAAAACCATTGCGGTCATGCGAGCTACGGATCCCGGACGATGGGCGAACGTTCCTGATTTCTCAACAGCATTGGCACTCTGATCATGGGTAAGGTTGCAATCGTTACGGGAGCCGGCACAGGTATCGGTAAATACACCACCTTGGCTCTATTGAAAGAAGGCTACTCGGTCGCACTCGCTGGTCGTCGCGCCGCGATGCTTGAAGAGGTCGTTGACGAGTCGGGTGCGGCAGATCGTGCGCTCGCGATCGCCACAGATGTTGGTAATCCTCAGGACGTAAACCTGCTCTTCGATCGAACGCTCTCGAAGTTTGGGCGATTGGACTTGCTGTTTAACAATGCGGGTACCGGTGCACCAGGCGTACCGATGGAAGAATTGACGCTATCACAGTGGCAGCACGTGGTCAATACCAATTTGACCGGCGCGTTTTTGTGTACGCAGGCCGCCCTGAAGATCATGAAGTACCAGTCACCACGCGGTGGGCGCATCATCAACAATGGTTCGATTTCGGCGCAAGTTCCGCGTCCGAATTCCGCGCCTTACACCGCGACCAAGCATGCGATCACCGGCTTGACAAAATCGACGGCGCTTGACGGTCGCGCATTCGATGTCGTATGCGGGCAAATTGATATTGGTAATGCGGGTACTGACATGACATCACGTATGACGGACGGCGTTCCGCAAGCAGATGGATCGCGCAAACCCGAACCAACTATGCACGTTGACAATGTGGTTCGAGCGGTTCTCTATATGGACAGTCTTCCGTTAGATGCGAACGTCCAATACCTTACGGTTTTGGCATCGACGATGCCGTTTACTGGGCGTGGTTAAGTCGGAGCGCCGCTTCTCGCTGGTAGGTCTCGTGGTCGATTTCGCGGTGCTGGAGCTTCCATAGCTGCTCATAGTGGCCACCGTGAGTTAGTAGTTCCTCGTGACTGCCACTCTCACACACTTCACCTTGTGCAAGCACCAGAATTCGATCTGCGTCTATTACCGTACTTAAACGGTGTGCAATCATCAGCGTGGTGTGACCTTCAGAGACTTCGTTGATTGCGTGCATGATGGACGCTTCAGTTGCGGAATCGAGGGACGACGTTGCTTCATCAAACAGGAGAAACGTTGGTTTCTTCAACATGGTGCGCGCAATTGCCACTCGTTGCTTTTCGCCACCCGATAGTTTCAATCCTCGTTCACCCACGACCGTGTCCATACCTTCGGGCAAGATGCCAATCAAGCTGTCCAAATGTGCCATTCTGGTAGCCGTTTCAATCTCTTGTGCCGTCGCACGTAGCAACCCGTATTGAATGTTCTGTTGGAGCGTATCGTTGAACAGGGTTGTTTCCTGGGGTACGACGCCAATTCTGCTACGGAGCGAGTCGAGATTTACGTCTCGAATATCCACGCCGTTAATTGAGATGCTCCCTGAGTGCACGTCATAGAACCGGAATAACAGACGTCCAACCGTAGATTTACCGCTGCCGCTCGGTCCGACCAACGCGACTTTCTCGCCAGGATTGACGGTAAAGGACACGCCTTTAAGGATGGGTCGATCTGGCTTATAGAAGAAATGAACGTCCTCAAATTGGATGGGACCGTCACCGACGGGTAATGGGGCCGCGTTCGTTCGCACCGTGACGGTCGGTTGCGTGTCGAGGATATCAAGCATGGCTTCAACGTCTGTAAATGCTTGCTTCAGCTGACGATAGATGGATCCCAGCGCGCCGAGTGGTCCAAACACTTGCAGCGCGTAGCCGTTCAGTGCTACGAGGTTGCCAGGCGTGTATTCGCCTTGAACGACACCGTAGCAAGCCAACCCCAACATGAACAGCAAGCCGAAGTGCACGACAAATGACTGTCCTATATTGAGTGCGGCGAGGGAGTAGCGATTGCGCGCGCGTGCGCGTTCCCAGATTGTCAGCTCCTGATCGTAGAGTGACGTCTCAGCACCTTCGTTACCAAAGTACTTGACGTTTTCATGGTTGATTAGGCTGTCGATAGCACGTGTGTGCGCTTTGGAGTGTGCCTCATTTGAACGTCGGATGATGGGCGTACGCCATGCGGTGACTTTGACCGTGTAGACGCCATAGATCACGGCGCATACCACACTGATCACCGCGTAGCTCCATCCGAAGAAGGCGATAAACACGCCAACGACACCCACGATTGACATAAACATGCCAAACAACGAGAAGGCGAACAGTCGGATCAATCCTGTCAGTGCATGAATACCTCGATCCATGTCGCGTGACAGACCACCTGTCTTGCGCGAAAGGTGATATTCAAGATCAAGACCGTGCAAATGGGTGAGGAGTACGAGGGATAAACGGCGAGTTCCTCGAACTGTGACCGTGCCGAAAACCGCATTCTGGATTTCGGAAATCGCGAGACCACTGAATCGAATAAAGACGTAAATAAACAACAAAGCGACCGGGACGGTCACCGCGACAGCTAATGGATCAGCGCCAGAAGCGGCGAAATGATCGACCAGCGAACCCAGCAGGTAAGGATTCGCGAGGTTGGCGATTTGAATTAGGACAAGGCAAACGAGGCAGAACGCAAACCGGTACTTAAACTCAAAAACGAACGGCAACAGCATTTTGAGCGCTTGCCAATCGCGAGGCTCAAGCATGCTGATGGAACCGAACGGCCAACTAGCCATACAGTCGTCCTGCGCTACTCAATAGGACAAGTGACTACTCCCCGACCTAAAGGACGGGGTTTCTTGCTTCTCAGGCGGCAGCGGGCAGTATACCCGTCTTACGCAAGCCTCCACAAGCAGAGACGGATAGCCCTTCCGCCTTTATTTTCAGCCTGTTTTTCGACTTTTAGTGTCTTAACGCAGATTACTTGGTTTTCGTCAATCAAGCGTTTCGACATACAGTGCTTATGCGCAAATATTAATCAAAATCTGCGAAACCCTGCAGTGTAATTTATCCAATATCTCGAAGATCAACACGGCCACGCAAACGAGGATACGCCTTATATCTCCGCCCTGAACGGCGGAGTTTTACGGCGAGTTAGATAATATTTTTATCGCGTCGATACACCCCCAAAAATTTTCATTTGCATCTAATGCAAACGATCTACAAGAAAAACGGTACCATTTCGCACTAGGTGCTGTAAACAAGCACCGCAACGACTTTGGGGATCAAGGCGACTGGATGTGCAAGGAGTACACGCAATGGGAACTCCGAAGATACGTCAAGAAGCAGCTTGTCTCAAGACAAGCGAGTTTCGAAGTTTTAAAGCACTGTTTTGCCATCTAATCGGGCAGCGAAAACCGCTCGATCCAAGCCTGAAGGCTTGAAAAACGGAATTTCAGTGGCAACGGCATAAGTCGCTGACATGATTGGCGATGAATATGCGAACACAGGAGAACGATGCATTGGCTACGCCAGACCAACCTACGAAGACTTCGCAGTCGCGCCCGACTACACAAAGTGCGGATTCCCGAACGATTGTCGGCAACGGCATTGTGATTACGGGTGAAATCACTGGTGCGGGCGATGTTGAGATTAGAGGCACGGTGAATGGCTCGATCGTGCTGAAAAACAACATCGTGACGATCAGCAAATCAGGTGTTGCGCAAGCGTCGGTGACCGCGAAAAATGTCGATGTCAGTGGTCGTGTTGAAGGCGACATCGTTGCTGAGGAACTCGTGGTATTCCGAAAAGACAGCACCGTGGGCGGCAATGTTAACGCGTCTCGCGTGAGTTTAGAGGATGGCGCCCACTTTAAAGGCACCGTCGATATGCAGACGTCAAATCGAGAGACCGCAGCGGAACCCCAACGTCGACCCGCGCAACCAACCTCGCCGGGGTCCTCGCCTCCGCGAACCGGTTCGTCATCTCATCTACGCAATCCAGACGCTACGACAAGTCCCAAAAAATAACCGTTTTACCGCGTTGGCAACTCTGACTTTGGAACCGCTGCCATGAGCGTACCTAGCGATCAAAGGGATTTCATCGGCAGTACGCTGCTCCCTACGGTGCTCGCACACACAGGTTCGCGCCGTGAGCTTCGCGTTCTCGACTTAGGCGTCGGGGTCGGTCAGACGATTGAAATCGTGTCGGCCGAACGACCGTGCCAGTTCTTCTTTGCTGACGTTGGTCGCCATGTGCGCTCGAGTTATGACGGTAGCAGTCCAGGGCTGTTACCGTTTATCGTGCCGAATGATGTCAAATTCGATATCTGTTTCTTCTGGGACTATCTCAATCTGATGAACGATCAGGCAATGCGGCAGTTCGCCGCTGAGATTGATGGTTACCTGAGCGAACGAACGCTGGTTCACGGCTTTCTCGCCGCGGATCAACGCCTTCCGATGCCGTATCGGCAATACAAGCTTTTCTCTAATAGCACGATCGAGCACGTCAACGGCGATCGGTTTATCGCGCGCTTTCCGAAGTCACGGCAAGACTTCGAACATGCATTTCCGCAGCTGAAGTGTGAGAACGTTGTGCTCTTCCCAGGTAATCGACAGGAAATCCTGGCTGCAGTGAAGGTCGAGAACTAGACCACCTGTTTCCGTAAGCGTTCTTTCTGCCGATTCCACTCTCGTTCTTGAATTGTCTTGCGTTTGTCGTAGTCACGCTTGCCCGTCGCGATGGCTATCTCGCACTTCACATACTGTTGACTCCAGTACATTGACGTAGCAACGCAACTCTTACCTTTTACTTGCAACGCCAACGAGATTTCACGAAGTTCGCGTCTATTGAGCAGTAACTTACGCGTTCTGTCCGGTTGCGGCACATGATGCGTCGAAGCACTTGGAAGTGGGTTGATGCGTGTGCCAAGCAGATAGGCTTCGTTGTCTCGAATGATCACATACGTATCGACTAGCTGGACTTTACCCGCTCGAATACTCTTTAGCTCCCAACCTTCCAACACGAGACCTGCTTGGAAGGTTTTTTCAAGGCTGAAGTTGAATCGAGCGCGACGATTGCGAGCAATCGTGCGAGATTGTGTGTCTGATTTCGGCATGTGCTGGATCTATAGAGCGCGTCAATGGTAAGAAATTAGCGTGCCTAAAGCACTTAAACTAGACACACTGTAGCGCCAGACGTGGAGGATTGAAGGATGAGCGAACAGGTCGCTGAACGATCGGATATGTGGTCGAGTTCATTCATCTTCGTCCTTGCCGCTGCAGGATCTGCCGTAGGTCTCGGCAACATATGGAAGTTCCCGTACATCGCAGGCGAAAACGGCGGCGGTGCGTTTGTACTCGTTTACTTGATTTGTATCGCGGTTATCGGTATTCCGGTCATGGCTAGCGAGATCATGTTAGGCAAACTCGGACGAGCCAGCCCCATACAAGCGCTTCTCAACTTGGCGCGAACCCATAAGCGATCCACCGGGTGGTCATGCGTCGGCTACATGGGCGTTCTCACCGGTTTTCTTATTCTGTCGTTCTACGCAGTTGTCGCAGGTTGGGTGTGCTACTACATTCTTCGTCTCTTTAGCGGCGAATTCTCGGGTGCAGACGCAAGTACGGTAGGCGAAGCATTTGGTGACTTTCTAGCCGATCCGCTGCAAGTGTTGTTGTGGTTCAGCGTTTTCATGGTAATCACGATCTTTTTCGTCGCTCGAGGCGTCACTCGTGGTCTTGAACTGTGTGTGCGCTACTCCATGCCAGCTGTGTTCGTGCTGTTGTTGATTCTCATCGGATACGGCGTCCACGCCGGTGGCTTCGTGGAGAGCGTGGGGTTCTTGTTCACACCCGACTTCAGTGCGTTGACGCCGCAAGCGATTTTGATCGCTTTAGGTCACGCGTTCTTTACGCTGTCGTTGGGCATGGGTGCGATCATGGCGTACGGCGCTTACGTTCCCGACGAAGTGTCGGTCGGCACCACGACGTTCACCATCGCAATATTGGATACGATGCTCGCGCTGCTCGCAGGTGTCGCGATCTTTGCAATCGTGTTCGCGAATGGATTAGCGCCAGATGCGGGACCTGGCTTACTGTTCGAAACCGTTCCTGTCGCGTTCGGCAATTTGCCGGGCGGTGCGCTCTTTGGCGGATTGTTCTTCCTGTTAGTCGCATTAGCAGCGTTGACATCCGCGATTTCTATTTCGGAGCCAGCGATCGCATACTTTTCCGAGCGCGGCAAGCTGTCACGTGCTCAAATCGCTGTGGTAATCGGTGCAGTATGTTGGGTTATAGGTGTGGGGAGTGTGCTCTCGTTCAATGTATGGGCGGATGTCAAACTGCCGTTTTTTGACTGGACTTTCTTCGATTCGATAGACAAGATCACGCAGCTGATTCTGTTGCCACTCGGCGGACTACTCATCGCGGTAATCGTTGGTCACGTGCTTCCAAAACATGTGGTGTATGAAGAACTCGGATTGATGCAAACGCAAACCCAGCAAGTTTGGACTTACATCGTTGGCTATGTGACGCCTGCTGCAGTCTTCTGCGTATTCATCATCGAAGCGATACGGGAGGTTCTTGCGCATATTTAGGGTCGCAGATGGCATTTGCTGGAGGTTGTGAACGGGTGTTGGGAAGCTGAGAATTCAGCACAGTATCCTTGTGCCGTTTAGCGTTGACGCGATCTTCGATGTCGTCAATGACGTCGATCGGTACGAGGAATTCCTGCCGGGTTGTCAATCGTCAGTCGTCGTGAACGAGACTCCGGCATCATATGACGCGCAGCTCCGCGTGGCGGCATACGGTGTACATGAAACGATCTTGACCCGGAATACGCCGGTTTACTGTCAATCGCTCAAATTGGAGTTGATCGAAGGTCCGTTTGCTCAACTAGAAGGAAACTGGACATTCACAGATTACGGCGAGGGCAGTCGAGTCTCCCTAGATCTGACGTGTGAATTCGAGTCGAGACTATTGAATCTTCTTTCTAACACGCTCCTGAAGCGTGGTATTGAGAAAACAGTTGAAGCATTCGTCAAGGAAGTTCGGCGACGACATGATTCGTGTTGAGGTTGTATACGCGCGACCTGAGCGACAGTGGTCCGTTGAACTAGAGCTCGACGTAGGTACAACCGCGAAAGAGACGGTTGAGACAGCCAGAAATTCCGAACCATTGCTCTGGATTGACGAATGGCATGTCGTCGCGTATGCGGTTTGGGGAAAAGAGGTATCCGGCACGTACCAGATGAAGGATGGCGATCGACTGGAGTTGCTGCGACCTTTACCCGTTGATCCTATGGAAGCAAGGCGACGGAAAGCTTCAGATCGTAAGAGCTAGCGTAGAGTCGTAAGTGTTCTTCCTGACGTATCGTCAGACTGATGCTATGAATGTAATTAGAGTGAAGTGTGACGAGCTACGTGATCACACCTTCGTCTCGAAGCCGATTGATGTCTTCGGATTCATAACCGATTTCTGCAAGGACTTCTTCCGAGTGCTCACCAACATCCGGCGCGCGCCTTACAGGCGCACGTTTGCTCGTTTCCACGTTAACCGGATGGTTGATGACGTAGTCTGCGCCGATGGGTTCATCCGGTTCCCGCAATATCGCATTCGGAACTAGCTGCGGGTCTGACGGCAGGTCATCGATCGTGCCCAACATCGAGACGGGGACGTTCGCAGTCTTGAACTCGCTCATCCAATCGGATGCATCGCGTTGTGCGATGATCGGTCGGATCTCGTTTGCGAGGGCAGAGCCGGATTCAATACGTGAACGTGTGGTCTGAAAACGGGGGTCATCTAGCAAGTGCGTCGCACCGAGAACCTGAAAGTACGAGAGCATCTCCTCGTCGGTGCGCACCATGGTGAACTGCAACCAGCGCTTGTCACGTGTCTGATAGAGCTCGCGTGTGAAGTAACTCGCTGTTAAGCGCGGGTAGTTAGAGAAATCGTTGCCGTGAGCGAACTTGGCAGCTGCGATATTTGACGCGGCCCACATGCCGTTCGCGATAAGAGACGTATGCACCATGCTGCCATGTCCCGTGCGTTCTCGCTGAAACAATGCGGTCACGATAGCCGCATAGAGTGAGACGCCTGTTGGGTGGTCGCCCATGCCTGGAATGCTAGGTGCGGGTTTCGCGTCCTCGGTGCGTACGAGGTCCATCAAACCGCTGCGCGACCAGTAGGCAACAAGGTCGAAGCCCTCGCGATCTTTTTCTGGTCCTTGTTCGCCGTATGCGGTGAGTGATGCGTAGATTAGCCTGTCGTTCAGTGGTTTTAGGTCTTCATAGGTCAAACCTAACTGCCTGCGCATTGGTAACGGATAGTTCGTTACGTAGACATCGCAGTCCGTGACTAAGCGCTTGAGAATCTCGATGCCTTCCGGCGTCTTGAGGTTTAAGGCAAGCGATCGTTTGTTACGCGCGTCCTGCGCCCAGCCGTAATCAATGTCGGCATCAGGGGTACCAGGACCTTTCGCAAGTCGACGAAACGGATCGCCCGTTGGCATTTCAATCTTGATGACATCGGCGCCGTAGTCAGCAAGCATGGTTGCCGAAACGGGTCCAGCGACCCATGAGCCGGCGTCGATGACCTTTAACCCTTCAAATATCAACGGTCGCGAGTCGACCATGAGGGCTCCTTCGTGTATTCAAATTAGCGAATGCGCTTGCCAAATTAAATACTTGGTAAGGTCTGTGCGTGGAAGGATGGGGTTTTCGGAACGCGTCAGGGGTGATTCGATGCAGCGGTGCTAGATGCGGGTAAAGCCTCTCAACACCTAGGAATTGTCTTCGGACTCGCGTTCTGCCAAGTCATAGTTTCCGATTAGGCGGTCGAGTACACCGTCTTCAAAATAGAGGGTAATGAACTTCCTTTCCGGTCTGCGGCTCCGTGGCGCAAACGTGTGAATGTAGTCCCATCGATCCGAGTCGAATGAGTTCTTGAGAATCGGTTGACCCATGATGAACAGGACCTGCTCGCGATTCATACCCGGTTTGAGCTGGTCAAGCATGCGGTCTGTTACGAGATTTCCCTGTTGTTGATCCACGCGATGCAATAAACCGCTCGTGCATCCGACTAGCAACAACGCTACCGAGATACTGATTAACGAACGAAACAGAATCGTCACGATGTTTGAACCTGATTGAATTCTTGTGCTTCCTCTAACAACACTGACGCGTATTTGCGTGATTCAGCATTGACGCGATGTCCAGCGACCATTCGGGCGATTTCTTCAACGCGCTCATCGGGGGACAGCTTGCACGCGGCAACATCTTGCTCATGCGTCTTCAATACTCGCAAGTGCGCATCGCCTAGAGCGGCGACTTGTGGCGCGTGGGTGACGCACACAACTTGAGTGTGAGCCGCCAAGCGCTTTAACATTCGACCGACCTCATCGGCGGTAGTTCCCCCAACACCGATGTCCGCTTCATCGAGGATTAAGCACGGCAGGTTGGAATTAGACGCGACAACGACCAGAATCGCCAAGCTGATGCGCGAGAGCTCGCCTCCAGAAGCGATCGCTTTCAGCGGTCCTGAGTCGTACCGCGAATTCGCCGAAACCGCGAAATCAACACGTTCAAGACCATTTTCACCCCTTCCTTCGGCAAAGGCGACCTCGAATTTAGCTTGACGCATGCCGATCTCACCGAGTGTTGTCATGACGGCATTGGTGAATGGCTTTGTTGCGCGAGCACGGTGCTTTGATAACTGCTCGGCACGTTCAAGAAATGCGTCACGCGCGGACTCAACTTCCCCCTGTAAGGTGTTGAGTTGATTTTCGCCTTCATTGAGCGTCGAGAGTTCTTCGCGTAGCTCGATGGTCTTGGCATATAAGTCTGAGGACGGGACACGATGCTTGCGTGCGAAGTCATGCACTCGGTCGAGGCGCGCTGATACCTCTTCTAACGAGTCTTCATCTGAGGTTAAGGCTTCCGCATATGCTCGTAGCTGTCGAATGCTCTCGTCGAGACCTACTTCGACACCGTCGAGTAATTCACGCGCGGAGTCGAGTTCAGGTGAAGAATCGTCGACGCGGTCTAACTCGCTTTGCGTACGACCAATACCGGGACTCAGGTACTCTTCCAATGAATCAATTGCTTGCCTAACCGTAGTCAAAATGGTTTGGGTCTGATTCAGCCGTTTGTAGCGCGCGGCGAGTTCCTCGAATTCGTGTTCTTCAAGCTGAAATTCATCTAGCTCGTCGATTTGATATTGAAGGAGTTCTCTTCGTTCGAGCTCCGCTTCGATGCGAGCGCTCTCTGACTTTAATTGGTTCGAGCGCGATTGCCAGTCGTGGTAGCGCGACTTCACGATTTCCCGTAGTTTTGGTTGCGCCACAAAATCGTCAAACCAATCCAACTGTGTGGTTGCACCGAGCAATTGCTGTTGTGCGAACTGGTCGTGAATTGCCACCATTGAACTGCACAGCTCGCGCAGAACACCGAGGCTGACCGGTGAAGCATTCACCCACGCTCGGGATCGGCCGTCGGCTGATGCAAGCCGTCTAACAACGCACCGATTAGGATCATCCGCGTCACTTAAATTCTTCGCCTCAAGCAGAATTCGGGAGTGTGGAGCGTTGCGCAAATCAAATTCCGCACAAACTTCGCATTCGTGAGCATTGGGTCGAATCTGGGTTTTCGATGCGCGCTGACCCAACACTAACCCCAGCGCATCCAACAATATAGACTTACCAGCTCCGGACTCGCCTGTAATGACCGTAAGACCTTCTGCGAAATGCAATTCCAGATCAGCTACGAGCGCGAAATTGCGTACGGTCAGATATGCGAGCATTGACGCGCTTAAATTAGTTATAGAGTCGTTTTGAGGACGGAAACGGCGAGAGCAATGGAACGTAGCAGTCTCTCTCATTTTAGAGATTCAAATAGTGATACGCACTTGGACCTCAGTGAGAAAGCCGCACATCTATTTAAGGTATTGGTTGAAGAATATCTCGAGGATGGCGAACCTGTTTCTTCCAGCAAGATAGCCAAGAAGAGCCGCTATTCGGTTAGTTCGGCGACCGTACGAAACAACATGGCGCGACTGCAGGATCTTGGACTCGTGAGTTCCCCGCATACTTCGGCCGGTCGCATCCCAACCCAGCACGGACTGCGATTCTTTGTGGATGGACTGATCGCGTATGAACCACTTGACCGCGGTGCAGAACGACATGTGTGGGATGAGCTGTCGCGCGATCAATCAACACAAGATTTACTTGAGTCAGCATCGCACCTGTTATCGGAAGTTACGCAGATGGCCGGACTGGTCACAGTTCCGCGCGAAGAGCAACTGTCGCTACGTCAAGTTGAGTTTCTTCAACTAACAGGTCGGCAGGTCTTAGTCGTCCTGGTTGTGAACGAGCGCGAGGTGCAAAACCGAGTCATCGAGACGTCTCGCGCGTATTCCGATGTGGAGCTTAGACAAGCAGCGAACTACATCAATGAAGCATTCGCCGGACGTTCGTTAGAGTCAATTAGGACGGGTGTGCTCGACAGTATGTCCCAGGACAAAGCTCAAATCAATGAGATGCTTCAACGTGCATTCGACATTGCGTCAAAGACATTCGTTGAGTCCGAACACGATTTCGTTCTTTCGGGTGAAAGCAATCTTGTGTCGTTTACGTCTTCCGCAGTGAAAATCAAACAGCTACTTGAGGCGTTCGAGAGTAAGTCTTCCATCGTGCATTTGTTGGATGCGTGTATTGAAGGAGAAGGCGTACGGTTATTCATCGGCCACGAATCAGGCTACGAACCGTTCGAGGACTACAGTCTGATCACCGCGCCTTACGAAGTGAACGGTAGAGTCGCGGGCGTGTTGGGAGTTATTGGTCCGACACGCATGTCCTATCAGAAAGTTGTACCGCTGGTTGACGTGACCTCTCGAGTACTCGGTCACGTAATTGAACGTAGTTAATTAAGAGAATTGCGCGCTTTCAGCTTGAGATTTGGTCCTTCAACCCCATATGGGTGCTAATGGGGTCATATCGGCTATACAAGGAAGGCTAGCTTTCAATGTCGAAGCAAAAGAACTCGGATCCAACCGACGAACCTCAGTCTGCCGAGCGCGGAACCGATTCGGAACACGATGACGGCGATTTGCAGTCCCCCGAGTTGACTGACAATGGCGAGACGACGACGTCCAGCGAAGACGAATCGACCGCTACGCCGGTCGACGAAGGTCAGAGCACAGACCCTGAGAAAGTGTCACCAGAACAAGCTGAAGTTCTGCAGTTAAAGACTGAAGTCGACGAATTGACCGAAAAGCTCATCAACCTCGAATCTCAATTGAGCGAAGCGCAACGCGATGTTGCGTACGCGAAAGCCGAAACGCAAACGGTCATGCGACGCGGTCGCGAGGACGCAACGCGCGCCGTCAATCGAGCGAAGCGCGATTTGCTCACGCGTCTCATGGTAGTGGCTGACACGTTTCACCACACATCGAGTGAGCTTGAGAAAGTCGAAAAAGATGAACGAACCGATGTGATCATCACCGCCGTTCAAGTGGCAATCAAAGAGTTCGACAAGGTTCTTAGCGGCGAAGGTCTTGAACTGTCAAATCCTGTTGGCGAGGCTTTTGATCCACAGTTCCACGAAGCCCAGGCGACGGTACCGAGCGAGTCAGAAGAAGCGGGTACGATCCTGGATGTGCTTCGAGTCGGCTATCTCCTAGACGGTAGCTTGCTGCGAGCGCCTCAGGTAGTCGTCGCCACAGAGGTTCCGAAAGAACGTGACGAGGCGTCTGACGACGCGTAGGACTGATCCAGATTTCGCTTGAAATCTCTCAATTAGTCCCCATATCTTGAATAGGCGTTTCGCAAAGTCGATTCGCCAACACAGACCCCAAGCAGAAAACCCAAACAATAAAGGAAAACCCCATGGCTGGCAAGATGATTGGCATCGACCTCGGCACCACGAACTCGTGTGTCGCGGTGTTGCTAAACGATGAAACCAAGATCATTGAAAACTCCGAAGGGGATCGAACCACCCCTTCAATCATCGCCTACACAGATAGCGGCGAAATTCTCGTCGGTCAAAACGCCAAGCGTCAGGCGGTGACGAACCCAGACAACACGTTGTTTGCGATTAAGCGGCTTATTGGTCGACGTTTTGAGGACGATGTCGTTCAAAAAGACATCAACATGGTTCCCTACAAGATCGTCAAGGCGGCGAATGGTGATGCGTGGGTGTCCGCGAAGGGCGAAGAAATGGCACCGCCTCAGGTTTCGGCTGAAGTCCTCAAGAAGATGAAAAAAACTGCAGAGGACTACCTAGGCGAGCCCGTTACGGATGCGGTTGTGACCGTGCCGGCATACTTCGATGATGCACAACGCCAAGCTACCAAAGACGCTGGCAAGATAGCAGGATTGGATGTCAAGCGCATCGTTAACGAACCGACTGCGGCAGCACTCGCATATGGCATGGACCATAAGCGCGGGGATTCAAAGATCGTGGTCTATGACTTGGGCGGCGGTACCTTCGATGTATCCATCATTGAGATTGCTGAAGTCGAAGGCGAACATCAATTCGAGGTGCTATCGACTAATGGCGATACGTTTTTAGGCGGCGAGGATTTCGACCTTCGAATCATCGAGTACTTTGCCGAGGAATTTCAATCTCAAAACAGTATTGACCTTCATAACGATCCGATTGCTCTACAACGCCTAAAGGAAGCAGCTGAGACCGCGAAAATCGAGCTATCGACAAGTCAAGAGACGGATATCAATCTGCCGTACATAACAGCAGATCAAACTGGACCAAAACACTTGGTCATGAAGCTAACACGATCCAAGTTAGAAGCACTAGTAGAGGGCCTAGTCGATCGAACGATGCAACCCTGTCGCAACGCATTGTCAGACGCAGGGCTGGCGATGAGCGATATCGATGAGGTCATCCTGGTGGGCGGTCAAACTCGAATGCCGCTAGTCCAGAAGAAAGTCCAGGAGATTTTTGGCAGTGAACCGCGAAAGGATGTCAATCCGGACGAGGCGATTGCCATGGGAGCGGCGATTCAGGCTGGCGTACTGTCAGGCGATGTGAAAGACGTACTCTTGCTGGACGTGACTCCGTTGTCCTTGGGCATTGAAACCCTCGGTGGTGTCATGTCCGTGTTGATCGACAAGAACACGACGATTCCGGCGCGGAAGGAGCAAGTCTTCTCAACCGCCGAAGACAACCAGGGCGCGGTTACGATCCAAGTATTGCAAGGCGAACGCAAGGAAGCGCGATACAACAAAATGTTGGGTCGGTTTGACTTACAGGATATTCCACCCGCACCTCGAGGCGTTCCTCAGATTGAAGTTCGATTCGACATTGATGCGAACGGTATCTTGAACGTTTCGGCAAAGGACCTTGCGACCAACAAGGAACAGTCGATCGTTATTACCGCATCGAGTGGGTTGTCACCGGACGACATCGAGCAAATGGTCAAGGACGCAGAGACACATAGCGCCGACGACGAGAAGTTCCAGGAGCTTGTAAACCTGCGCAATCAAGCGGACGCAATGGCACACTCGACACGAAAGTCGCTTGAAGAATTTGGTGACAAAGCATCGGAGACTGAAAAGGCTGACATTCAGAAGGCAATTGAGGAACTCGAAGAAGCGACTAAGACGGACGACAATGACGCGATCCAAGCGAAACTTGAGAATTTGACCAAGGTTTCTGCCCCTGTTATTCAGCGCATGTATCAGGAGGCGTCAGCCAATCAGCAACAACCGGATGGCGAAGAAGCGGATCAGAGCACGGCGTCCGACGATACGTTAGACGCGGATTTTGAGGAGGTCAAGGACGACGACAAAAAGTGATACGCGTGTGTGAAACGCTGTTGCATAATTCCGTTTCGAAGGGTCGTCCTGCGAACCATGGGCGGTCCTTCGCTCATATTGAGCGGATTCGACGCAACAGCCGCTCCCTAGACATGTTTCTCGTGGTCCACGAAACGTAAACACCATGCCTGACGATTACTATGAAGTACTCGGCGTACAACGCGGCGCGAGCGATGCCGACATAAAAAAGGCGTATCGTCGGCTGGCTATGAAGTACCACCCCGACCGAAATGACGGTTCATCGGCGGAAAATGAGGAAAACTTCAAGAAGGTCAATGAAGCGTATGCGGTGCTTTCCGATAAGGAGAAGCGCGGGGTATATGACCAATACGGTGAAGAAGGTCTCAAAGGTCAGTTTGGTTCTAACGCATTTTCATTTGATGGCCAAGGCTTTGAAGATTTATTCGGAGGCTTCGATGACCTGTTTAGTAGTGTGTTTGGTGGTCGTACGCGGTCCTCGAGACGCCACGGCGGCGAACCAGGTGAGAATCTTCAATATGACCTCGCGATAACCCTTGAACAAGCCGCACGCGGTGATACCGTTGAAATTGATGTTAATGCGCTTCGTCATTGTGACGACTGTCAAGGAACGGGAGCAAAGCCGGGTACTTCGCCTGTAACTTGCCCTGTCTGTGAGGGTACCGGTCAACAGGCGATCAATCGTGGATTTTTACGCGTTGCATCGACTTGCGGACAATGTCGAGGCGAAGGCCAGATCGTTGAACAACCGTGTCATACCTGTAATGGACGAGGTCGACGACCTAAGCGAAAGTCCCTAGCCGTCACCATACCGCCTGGCATCGATGACGGTATGCGACTCAAGTTGCGTGGCGAAGGCGCCGATGGCGTAAGAGGCGGGCCAATAGGTGATCTCTATATCCAGTTCACGGTAAAGCCACATTCAATTTTCGAAAGAGACGGTCGAAACCTACACTGTAGTGTCCCAATCTCGTTTGCTAACGCAACATTGGGAACGAGTCTTGAGGTACCGTCGCTCGATGGAAAGTTACGCATCAAAGTTCCCGAAGGGACTCAGAGTGGTCGAGAATTCAGACTTCGCGGCAAAGGTATGCCAGGCATCCGTTCGGATCAACGTCAAGGTGACCTGATCTGTCAAATCTTTATCGAGACCCCGAGGTCACTGAATGCAAAGCAGAAAGAGCTGCTAGCTGCGTTCCAGGAGACGTTGGACGAAGCGCCGGCAAAGCACAGTCCAACTCACGACAATTGGTTTGAGAAGCTGAAGAGCTACTTCAACAACAACGGCGACTCGGAGTGACAAGGGTCGGTATCTGTGGCGCCGCAGGTCAAATGGGGCGGACGATCTCGCAGCTCGTATCGGCGAGTGATGACCTTGAGCTAACCAGTGCGTGCGATCACGCTAGCAGTGGCTTAATTGACCATGACTGTGGCGAGGTCGCGGGAATCGGTAGACTCGACGTGCCAATACTCGAGTCAATCCCGAGCACGGTGCAGGCTTGTGATGTCCTCGTGGACTTTAGTCATGCGGATTCGACCGTCAAAGCAGCCGAATTCTGTAAAGCCGAAACCAAAGGTTTGGTCATTGGTACGACCGGACTTTCCGATGATCAGCTTACTGCGGTAAAGTCAGCATCTGAGTCCGTGCCGATACTCATGTCGCCAAATATGAGCATTGGCGTAAACATCACTTTTAAATTGGTCGAAATGGCGACTAAAGCGTTAGGGGATGACGTTGATATCGAGATTTTCGAAATTCATCATTCGCTGAAGAACGACTCGCCTTCTGGCACTGCGGTACGTTTAGGCGAAATCGTCGCGGATGCGCGAGAGGTAACGCTTGACGATAAGGCGGTACACGGCCGCGTCGGCTACACAGGACGACGAGAGCGAGGCACCATTGGGTTCCACTCTGCTCGAGGCGGAGATATCGTAGGTGAACATACGGTGGTATTTGCGGGAACTGGTGAAAGGGTCGAAATTACCCATCGCGCTCAAAGTCGCGTGAACTTCGGTGCGGGCGCAATTCGCGCTGTGAGGTTTATCGCGTCAAAACTTGAGGCGAGCGAAACTGGCTTTTATGACATGGATAGTGTCTTAGGACTAGGGGCTTGATTAGTTGGTTTTGGTAGCGAAAGAGGGGTCTTCTCCTCTTTTTTTTAGCCTCTGTTCTTACCTCATCAAGAGCGGGGTGCGATGTTGAGCGAATCGGCAATCCTCGCGTTAGCTGATGGTACGGTTTTCCACGGCACGTCGATTGGTGCAGACGGGCATGCGGTTGGTGAAGTTGTGTTCAACACGTCGATGACCGGCTATCAGGAGATTCTGACGGATCCGTCATATGCTCGCCAAATCGTCACGCTTACGTATCCGCATATCGGCAACACCGGCACGAATCAAGCTGATTTCGAGTCATCACGTGTTTGGTCGGAGGGGCTCGTGATTCGTGATTTGCCGCTTCGATCCTCAAGTCGAAGGGAAGAGGCATCCTTAACGGAGTTCCTGGCATCACAAGACGTCGTTGCGATCGCAGATATAGACACACGGAAGCTCACGCGGCACATTCGAGAATGTGGCGCGATGGGAGGGTGTATTAGCGCGGGCACTGAAATCACGAAGTCGGACACGATCAAACGCGCGCAGGAATTTCCGGGATTGACCGGAATGGATTTGGCAAAAGTCGTGACGCAACAAGACACGAACACGTGGAAAGAAGGCAGTTGGTATAGCGAGAACGGGATAGAGAGATTTCATGTTCCCGTAGGTACCAACTATCGGGTCGTGGCTTATGACTTCGGTGTCAAACGCAACATACTGCGGCTGTTGGTGGACAGGCACTGCGAAGTAATTGTTGTACCGGCTACGACGCCGGCGGATGAAGCGCTATCGCATCAACCAGACGGGATCTTTCTGTCGAACGGGCCAGGTGATCCGGATCCTTGCGATTACGCAATCGAAGCCATTAAGCAATTTCTTGAGATCGGCATTCCGACATTTGGTATCTGCCTGGGGTGTCAGCTCTTGGCTTTGGCAAGTGGGGCGCAGACGGTCAAGATGCCCTACGGCCATCACGGCGCGAACCATCCAGTACTTGATATGGACTCGGAAACAGTAATCATCACAAGCCAGAATCATGGATTTGCGGTCGATCGTGAAACTCTACCTAACAACATTCGCGCGACGCACATCTCGCTCTTCGATAAGACCCTGCAAGGGATACACAGGACAGATGTACCGGCGTTTGGTTTTCAAGGTCATCCTGAGGCGAGTCCAGGACCGCAAGATTGTCGATTCTTGTTCGATCACTTCGTAGATCTGATGAGGGATCACAGGCAGAACACCCATGCCTAAAAGAACCGACATCGAATCAGTTTTGATTTTGGGTGCAGGGCCGATTGTGATCGGTCAGGCGTGCGAATTCGACTATTCCGGTGCCCAGGCATGTAAAGCTCTTCAAGAAGAGGGCTACAAGGTCATCTTGGTGAATTCCAATCCTGCGACGATCATGACGGATCCATCGATGGCTTCGCGTACGTATATCGAACCAGTCGAATGGCGTACTGTGGCTCAAATCATCGAGCGCGAACGTCCCGATACGCTACTACCTACGATGGGCGGCCAGACGGCGCTGAATTGCGCTCTGGATCTCGTACGCGAAGGGGTATTGGACAAGTATGGCGTCGAAATGATCGGCGCCAGCAAAGAAGCGATTGACAAAGCTGAAGACCGCGAGCTATTCGACAAGGCGATGGCGGATATTGGTCTTGAGACCGCGAGATCAGGCATCGCACACAATGTTGAAGACGCGTTGCAAGTACAGAAGCTCGTGGACTATCCGTGCATCATCCGTCCGTCTTTTACGTTAGGTGGATCGGGTGGAGGTATCGCTTACAACGAAGACGAGTTTATCGAAATCTGCACACGCGGGCTTGATCTTTCGCCGACGGATGAACTCCTCATTGACGAATCTCTGCTCGGATGGAAGGAATTCGAGATGGAGGTCGTGCGTGATCGCAAGGACAACTGCATCATCATTTGCTCGATCGAAAACGTCGACGCTATGGGCGTGCACACGGGTGATTCCATCACGGTCGCACCTGCTCAGACGCTGACTGATAAGGAATATCAGATCATGCGAAATGCGTCAATTGCAGTGTTGCGCGAAATTGGTGTCGAGACGGGGGGTTCAAACGTTCAGTTTGCGATAGATCCGAATAGTGAACGTATGATCGTGGTGGAAATGAATCCACGCGTTTCGCGATCTTCCGCCTTGGCGTCGAAAGCAACGGGCTTCCCTATCGCGAAAGTAGCGGCGAAACTTGCGGTGGGTTACACGTTAGACGAGCTCGATAATGAAATCACCGGTGCTACCCCAGCTTCGTTTGAACCTTCGATTGACTACGTGGTCACCAAACTGCCTCGCTTTGCTTTCGAGAAGTTTGAGCAGGCTGATGATCGACTGACTACCCAGATGAAGTCGGTCGGTGAAGCGATGTCTTTCGGGCGAACGTTTAAGGAGTCGCTTCACAAAGCACTGCGAAGCACAGAAACCGGTCTTACAGGCTTCAATTCCATCATCCGCGTTGAGACCGCGGATGACGAACGGACTTTGATCGCAAATCTACGACAGCCAGGGGCGGATCGACTGCAGTATATCGGCGATGCGATTCGTCATGGTATCGATGTTGACCAACTCTACGACATGACGGCGATCGATCCTTGGTTCTTGGCGCAGATCGAGGATCTGATTCAGACCGAGGAGGACATCAAATCCAGTTCGTTAGGGACGTTCGATAAAGCTTACTGGTGCCGACTTAAACGTGATGGGTTCAGTGACTCCCGAGTTGCAGAACTCCTTGGTGAGGACGAAACCAGCATTCGTGAACATCGACTCGCGGCTGGTGTTAAACCGGTCTATAAACGAGTCGACACCTGTGCAGCTGAGTTTTCCGCGGCAACAGCGTACCTTTACTCAACGTATGAAGACGAATGCGAGGCGGATCCCAGCGGTCGCAAGAAGATCATGGTGCTGGGCGGTGGACCTAATCGCATCGGTCAAGGTATCGAGTTCGACTATTGCTGCGTGCATGCGGTTTTGGCGATGCGCGAGGATGGCTACGAAACCATCATGGTGAACTGCAATCCGGAGACCGTTTCTACCGATTACGACACTTCGGATCGACTCTATTTCGAACCAGTTACATTAGAAGATGTACTAGCGATCGTGGATGTGGAGCAGCCAGACGGTGTAATCGTGCAGTTTGGCGGCCAGACGCCGTTGAAACTCGTCGATCAGCTGTCGGAGTTAGGTGTAAAGATCATCGGTACCGATTCGAAAGCGATCACGCGGGCTGAAGATCGCGAACTGTTCAAGCAACTCATCGAACGGATCAATCTCAAACAACCTAATAACTCGACCGTAGGTTCAATCGAGGAAGGACTCAAAGCTGCGAATGAAATCGGATATCCGATTGTCGTGCGACCGAGTTTCGTATTAGGTGGTCGCGCTATGGAGATCGTCTACAACGACCGTGAGTTGAGTAAGTATCTCGAGAATGCGCTGCCAGAATCGAATGCGGCGCCGGTATTGCTAGACCGTTTCTTAGACCAAGCGGTGGAGGTAGACGTTGAGGTCGTCTCAGATGGCGAGGAAGTCGTTGTGAGTGCGATCATGCAACACATAGAACAAGCAGGCGTTCACTCTGGCGATTCTGCATGTTCGTTGCCGCCACATGACCTTAGTGAAGAAATTCAAGAACAGATTCGCCAGCAAGCCATCGCTTTAGCGGAAGAGCTCCATGTCGTCGGATTGATGAACGTACAAATGGCGATTCAGAACCAAGACATATTCGTACTTGAGGTTAATCCACGTGCGTCACGAACCGTGCCGTTCGTCTCGAAGTGCATCGGCACATCGCTAGCGAAAGTGGCGGCGCGGTGCATGGCGGGTCAATCGCTACGTGCCCAGGGCTTTACCAACGGCTTCGAATCCAAACATATCTGTGTCAAGGAATCGGTGTTCCCATTTATCAAGTTTCCAGGAGTGGACCCGATCCTGGGACCGGAAATGAAGTCAACGGGCGAAGTGATGGGGGTCGGAGAAACATTTTCAGAAGCGTTCTATAAAGCATCACTTGCAGCAGGTGTAGAACTGCCACGTTCTGGCCTCGTGTTTTTAAGTGTGAAGCCGTCGGATCGACCATTTGTAGCCGCGATTGGGCGAGAATTAATCGATCTAGGTTTCGATATTGTTGCGACGCGTGGCACAGCTGCTGAATTAGAAAACGCCGGTATTGAGACTGAAAGAGTCAACAAGGTAACCGAGGGTCGACCGGACGTATCGGATTTAATCCAGAATCGAGACGTCAAACTGATCATAAATTCCACGGAAGGACGCCAGTCGATCGCGGACTCAGCCGTGATTAGACGTCTTGCCTTGCGAAACAAAATCGCATATACCACCACGCTGTCCGGCGGGATGGCAATTTGCGCTGCAATCCGTGACGGCAAATCTGAAAAGGTACGCCCGTTGCAGGAACTGCATGAAGGATCCACAGTGTGAAGATACCCATGACCATCAATGGTCAAACGAAGTTACGAAAAGATCTCGAAGATCTTGAGTTGTCCTTAAGTGAAATCGCTGCGGCGATCGGTGAGGCGATAAAACATGGTGACTTGAGTGAGAATGCTGATTACCACGCCAACAAAAACAAACAGGGAATGGTGCTGGCGAAGATAGCGCAGATAAAGTCGCGTTTAGCGAGCGCTCAAGTGATTGACGTGACAAAACTGCCTAAAAGCAACAGGGTTGTCTTTGGTACGACCGTTACTTTGATGAATCTCGGCACGGAGGAACGGGACATATACCAAATTGTCGGCGAAGATGAGGCGGACGTCGCGTCTCAGAAATTATCGGTCACTACTCCCGTGGCGCGAGCAATGATTTCGCGTGAACAGGGTGAGGTGATAGAAATTGACGGTACAGATCAAATCATTAGGTACAAGATCGAAAAGGTTGAATATATCTAATGCGTCTTGATACTTTATATGCCAATGTTTCGTTGTATATTTTTGATATACAACCGAAGTTTACATATGAAATAACAAGAGTAGTTCAGACTCATTTGTACACAAATTTACTGCGCCCAAATATCAATAAACGAAACTAATTTGGCAACGCGGTGTCGAAGTATTTCCAATGGCGCTAGGCTCGTCACGAAAACGCACAAAAGGTGCGAGAATATCAGTGTGGAAGCGACGATTCAGTGCCTTCACTATGCTATGATTGAAGGTTATATGCGACTAATTCTGCGGTGCGTTCAATGAGCAGCATGACCAAAAACTTGCTTTTGTGGGTGGTCATCGGACTTGTTGCGCTGACTTTATTCACAAACTTTACAAGTTCTGCCGACCCGGACGAAATATCCTATACCTCGTTTGTCGAGGAGGTCGAAAACGGTAAGGTAAATACCGTCGTAGAAGAGAACAAGGTGCTATACGGCACACGTAAAGATGGTTCGATGTTCAAAGTTGTGAAAACTGGAATGCCAGACAACCAAATTCTTGATGACTTGCTGAAGAATGGCGTCGAATTCAGAACCGTCGAGGATAGCGGTAACTCGTTCTGGATGAATCTACTCCTGGCTATGTTGCCGGTGTTGTTTATCGTTGGTTTGTTTGCCCTCATGCTAAGAAATATGCAAGGACTAGGTGGGCGAGGCGGTCCGCTGCAGTTTGCGAAGAATAAAGCGCGAAAACTGACAGAAGAAGAGGTAGACACGACGTTTGCGGACGTCGCCGGTGTCGACGAAGCGAAGGAAGAGGTTCAGGAGCTCGTTGAGTTTCTTCGAGATGGTTCCAAATTCCAAAAACTAGGGGCGCGAATCCCTCGCGGTACACTCATGGTAGGCGCGCCAGGAACAGGTAAGACGCTGCTAGCAAAGGCGATTGCTGGGGAAGCGAGGGTAGCGTTCTTCAGTATCTCAGGTTCTGACTTTGTCGAGATGTTCGTAGGCGTTGGCGCGTCACGAGTGCGTGACATGTTTGCGGAAGCGAAAACCAATGCTCCTTGCATCGTATTCATCGACGAAATCGATGCGGTTGGTCGCCATCGTGGTGCTGGTTTAGGGAACGGTCATGACGAAAGGGAACAGACGCTCAATCAATTACTCGTAGAAATGGACGGCTTTCAGCCGAACGACGGTGTGATCGTCATCGCGGCGACAAACCGGCCGGATGTTCTGGATCCTGCGTTAACGCGCCCTGGACGCTTCGACCGTCAGGTTGTTGTACCGCTGCCTGATATTCGCGGTCGTGAACAGATACTCAAAGTTCATATGCGGCGTGTCATAGTTGGCGACGACGTGAGACCAGATCTGATTGCCCGTGGGACACCAGGATTTTCTGGCGCGGATCTTGAGAACATTGTCAACGAGGCGGCGCTGTTTGCTGCTCGTGGCGGTCGCGCCGAAGTATCGATGGCGGAGTTTGAACAGGCTAAAGACAAAATCATGATGGGCGCTGAGCGGCGCTCTATGGTGATGTCGGAAAAGGAAAAGCTCAATACCGCGTACCACGAAGCCGGACACGCGATCGTCGGCTATTCACTACCTGATCACGATACACTCTACAAGATTACGGTAGTCCCTCGTGGCCGGGCACTTGGCGTAACGACCTTTCTACCCGTGGAAGATCGGTATAGCTTGAGTCGTTCTGCAGTTGACGCACAAATTTGCTCACTCTTCGGCGGACGTATCGCGGAAGAGTTGGTTAATGGCGCAGATGCCGTGACCACCGGCGCATCGAACGATATCGAGCGTGCGACTCAGCTAGCTCGCAACATGGTTACCAAGTGGGGCTTTTCTGACCGCATGGGACCGCTGCAGTACGCCGAAAACGAAGGCGAAGTATTCCTCGGCATGTCGGCTGGTACACCATCAGCGACGATGTCGAATGACACGGCGCGGGAGATTGACGAGGAAATTCGTCAGATTATTGACCGTAATTACGCTCGAGCGAAGGAGATTATTGAGTCCAAGTTGGACAAGCTCCACGCAATGGCAAAGTGGCTCGTCGAATATGAAACGCTGAGTCCAGAGCAAGTCGAAGACATCATGGCTGGTAATGAGCCTAGACCACCGGAGGTCCCACCAGAACTAGAACCTGATCCGACCGCAGGTCCCGCACCAGAGACCGATCCAAATAGCCGAGGCGGCTCACCCGAATCACCGCCATTTGGTCCTCCCGCGACGGATCCGTAAGTAAAAGCGACACTAGCGGATCATCCCGTGGCGACGGGAGGGAGTCTGTTTGGCACGGACGGCATTCGCGGTCGCGTTGGTGTCGAGCCGGTCACGCCCGCATTTGCGTACCAATTGGGTCGTGTTTTGGCTGCTCATACGCATGGTTCAAATGCGCTAATATGCATTGGCCGGGACACCCGAGAGTCGTCTCTGACGCTCGAAGCCTCCCTGATGCAAGGCATCCTTGATGGTGGGGTCCAAGTAGAGTCGCTCGGACTGCTTTCCACACCTGGTATCTCGTATTGCACCAAACATGGTGCGTCCAGCTATGGGATTGCAATCACTGCGTCTCACAATCCGTTTGAGTACAACGGATTCAAACTGTTCTCCTCGGATGGCACGAAACTAGACCAGAAGACCGAGCGACTGCTAGAGCGCGAACTGAGCCAACTAGACCGACGAACATCGGGTGTACAGGTCGGGACCGTCGAGGTGAGTTCTTCATCGCGTTCTCGATATCTCGATTTGGTGCGCGACCGCGCAGCGCAAATTGGATTCACGGGATTAACTGGCGTGGTCGATTGTGCGAACGGTGCAACAACCGAGATCGCGGCAACCGTATTCGATCAAGTATTCGAGACTCTTCACGTGATCGGTAATACGCCAAATGGGACCAACATAAATAAGGATGTCGGCGCGACTTCGGTGGCTACCCTACAACAATCGGTGAGGGATTTGAGCGCAGATATCGGGATCACCTTTGATGGGGACGGTGATCGCGTGTTGTTCGTTGATGATGAAGGTGGCTTGGTCGATGGCGACAAGATTCTCTATCTGCTGGCCAGGCGTCACCTAACTTCAGACCAGTCTCGCGGTGGTGTAGTAGGCACGATCATGAGCAATCATGGGCTTCAATTAGCTCTTGGTGAGATTGACGTCCCATTCGTTCGAACCGACGTAGGTGATAAGTACGTCTACGACGAGCTGATGTCTCGTCAATGGCGACTCGGCGGCGAACCATCGGGTCATCTCATTTGGCGTGACGTCACGGATACTGGTGACGGCATCCTGATCGGTTTGAGCGTCTTGGAGGCGACACAAGCCACGGGGCGTTCATTGCGCGAACTCGTAGCGCCAGTAACGATGTTGCCGCAAGCTCAACGGAATGTGCCGTCGTCGAACCCTCAAGCACTGCTTAAATCGGAGCGAGTAAGAGATCTCGTCTCGGCGTTTACTGCACGGATTGAACTTGAAGGACGTCTGCTCGTTCGAGCATCCGGTACAGAACCATTAGTACGAGTGATGGTAGAACATCAGAAAGCCGATATAGCAGTCAGATTTGCCGATGAGCTTGCAAATGCGATCGATGCGGCGTCTTGACAGTGGACTGAAGATATCGCTTGAGAAATGCTGATTAAAATTGATCGCGAGTCGCAGTGAGCATATGGGTCGAGGGATGCGTAAACCCGTCGTTGCGGCCAACTGGAAGATGAATGGATCCCTCGAGCTGTGCGAGCACTTCGTTGCCAATCTGGTGCGTCCTGACTATGCGGATGTATGGCTATTCCCTACTGCGCTACATTTAGGCTCGTTAGCGGAATCTTTTCGGGATTGTGATATCTCGACAGGCGTCCAAAACGTTTGGTGCGAAGTAGAGGGTGCATTCACAGGTGAAATATCTGCATCGATGGTTGCTGCCCTCGGCGGTCAGCTCGCGCTCGTGGGTCATTCCGAACGACGTGCCTCGTTTGGTGACTCGGATGCTGTCGTGGCAAGAAAATTCAAGAAAATCACAGAGGCTGGGTTGATTCCGGTATTGTGCGTCGGTGAGACATTGGAAGAGAGAGAGTCAGGCTTGGCTTTTGAAGCAGTGCAACGGCAATTGAACGCGGTCGAAGAAGTTTGGGATAACCCTAGCTTCTCACACGTATCCATTGCATATGAACCGGTATGGGCTATCGGTACCGGTAAGGCTGCGACGCCAGCCATCGCGCAGGAGATGCAAGCGTTAATTCGCAACCACGTTGACCAAAATAACACTGGCGACAGTGAAGCAGTTCGGATTCTCTATGGCGGCAGTGTCAAGGCAGCAGGCGCTTCCGAATTGATCGCGCAAGAGGATATCGACGGATTTCTTGTGGGTGGTGCATCGCTGGACGTCAATGAATTCAATCAGATTTGCGAGGCTGTAAAGAGTTAATCATGGGTACAGTCGAAACAGTCCTTCTCATATTGCTCGTTGTTGATGCACTCGCATTGATCGGATTGGTGTTGATTCAACAAAGCAAGGGTGCGGATGTTGGGGCGGCATTCGGTAGCGGCAGCGCAGGCACGATGTTCGGATCATCGGGCGGGTCGTCTTTCTTAATAAAAGTTACAACCATTCTTGCGATTTTGTTCTTCGTGATCGCCTTCGCGCTTGCATATACAGCGAAGCAACGCGCGGATCGACTGAGTGGGTTTGAGTTTACCGAAGAGACTCCTGTCACGGAAGTCGAACAAAACATCCCCGATGTTGGGGTTGATTCCACCGTTGATGAAACGACAGTATTAGAAGGCGATGAACTTCCTATACTTACGGCCCCCGAGCCTAGTGTCGGTGAAACGACCAATGGTGAGGGATCGGCCGATCCGGTTGAGGAAGACTCGCCTCAACAGTAGAAGGGAATGCTTGCCGAAGTGGTGGAACTGGTAGACACGCTGTCTTGAGGGGGCAGTGGGCTATGCCCGTGGAGGTTCAAATCCTCTCTTCGGCACCAAATTTGTCTTTGATATCAAATAATTAAGGATTTAAGTCGCGGCGTTCTCGGCACGCTTGAACGGAAGAAGCGTATCGAGAGGTCGAAAATATAATTTGATTGAATGCGGGGTGGAGCAGTCTGGTAGCTTGTTGGGCTCATAACCCAGAGGTCGTAGGTTCAAATCCTACCCCCGCAACCATTTAGACTGGCATTCCTGAGACAGGAGTGCCAGTTTTTTCTTTTTGAGTACCATGAAGAAGCTACCCGAAGGCGTATCTCTTTATGGTAGGACGCCTGAATTCACTGAGAATTCGATTCCGACGAATCTACACTCTGCGCATCGTACGAAAGCTGGAACTTGGGGTAGGATCGTTGTTCTCGATGGCAGATTGCGCTACCGTGTCCTCGAACCTAGCGAACCAGAAGTCGAGCTCACAGCAGACCAACCCGGCATTGTTGAACCGACCGTTCTGCACGCCGTTGAACCAATAGGCAACGTGAAGTTTTACGTCGAGTTTTATCGTTAGTTCTAGGTGCGCCGTAGTGTCACCGTCTGCGCGATTGCCGCAATCGTAGGATGACGGGTTCTCTGGTGAGCTCCGGTCAGATTCCTAGATAAAACGCTGTCGTCCGCTCAGCTGCGGCGTTCGCCGTGGTTGCATCGGTTCCTGCTGCGATCGATGCGTTTGCCCACCCTTGACTAATACCTGTTATGAAGCGCTTGCCTTCTTCGGATACGGTGAAGGCTTCCTCATCAAGTTTGTCTTCGTTGGGGTGAACGAGGTAAAGAAACAGACCGAGATAGCCCATTTCCCAACCTACACCTGTTGCACCTGCGCCAAACTGATCCCAATGCGGCGACAAGACCGCCGTGTGGTCAAGTTTTAGGATCACAGAATCAGGTGTGCTCTCATATATACACAGATCTACCCAGCTAATGTCACCGGCAAATTCCCATGTCAGTGAGGCATGAGATTGGGGTATACATGCCGTGATGGATCCGCTTGCATTGCCCTCTAACGCGTACGATCCACCGAGTTCTAGGTCCCCAGTGATAGGCAAGAACCACTGCGAAATACGCTCGCGATTAGTCAACGCATCCCACATGTTTTGCATGCTGGTGTTGAATGAACGTACTACCTTGACAGTTGAAACTGCCTTTTCGTCGCGTTCTGTTAGCTCAACCTGGCGTTCGATAGCGTTCAAGTGCGAATCCACGTTGATATCCAAGCTATTTCTCCCGTCTTAGTGCTGAATTCAGCGGATGTGTCAAGGGCTGACTCGACTCGATATTAGTTCGTGCAACGAACTTGCTCTGGGTTTATGCCGTACCCATCTGCTAGCAGTAACGTATACGGTTAACTTCATGTTGACGCCGCATTTAGTGATTGTTAGACCCCACAACACGTGCTAATTGATTGGCAAATGCAGATTGGAATCCGGGAATTGAGAATACTGACTTTCTTTGAGGCATGAATTCTTCAACCTCCAGTTCCTCGAGTGCCGCGTTCATGCGTCTGATGCCAGTTTGGACAAGCTCAAACGCTCTTTCATCGTCTAGCGAAAGTTCACCTGCCGCGATTACGGGTACCGTCATGGCAACTACGAAACTCTGACGATAGTTTCGCCAACATTCATTCGGGTCCCATATAGCGCCACCGTCCCGACACGTAATTTCGTGGTATTCAGCTAAGGCGTCGCGCTCAATCGCTTGACGAACGTCCGAGTCGAGACTTCCAGACATGAAGTACGCGACGTCAGCCATACCGCCACCAATACCGTTAGTCTGCCAGTCGATAACCACAAATTCTCGGTCGCCTGGAGGACCAAAGAACATATTGTCGAGTCGATAGTCGCCGTGGGTAAGCGTTCTCGGCCCTTGCGCGAGTTCATGGTACTGGCCAGCGAGATTGTTTCCGAATGCTCGGATCAGTGCCTTGGCACCCGGCGAGAGATCTTGATCAAAGACATCCAGTACTTTGGCGACACTATTGTGAAAACCGACGTGGATTTTCATCGTGAAACTCGGAGCAATTAAGGAGTAATAGCCTTTCAGAGGAGGTTCTTGATGCTGACCCCAAAACCGTGCATGTAATCTGGCAGCGTGTCGAATCGCTAGTCTGCCTTGTTCTTCGGTGCCTCCGGTCAATTGACTCGCGGACGTCATTGATTCGAGATCTTCGAGTACGAGCACAAAGTCTTGACTCTTTGGATCGAAGTCGCTGTAGTACACCGTTGGGACCGACATGGGTGTAAGTGATGCGATTTCCCGATAGAAAGCGACTTCCTTCTCGTAGAGTAGAAACGTCTTCGCGACCTTAAAACTCTTCGGATCGTTAGATCTCATCTTGATAACGACGCTACGCGGTCCTTGGCTCTGACCTGGCTCATAGGTCAACGAGCATCGATACAGACCAGCGATCAGTCCGATTCCAGCTGCGAAGTTCTCGACATGAACGTCACGGATTTGAACTTCCAGCGCAGAGCGTCCAGAACGGAGCGCGTCAGTCAACCAGCTCGCGGAGATATCGGTTTCGTTTGTCGGAATCGGGATTAGGCTCATAGGCACGCATCAATCGTTCCAGAATGGTACAAGCGTCCATGTGGCTTTACAACCCCGAACCTTCAACTCATGGTGTTGCGATGAACGGTCGCCGATGGTGGACCCGATGCCGACTTGAGTCGGCATCGTTTTGATGAAAACATGATGAATTTAGAGGACAGCGTCAAACAGCTCCAATTCGGGGTGACCTAAATAGGTACCTTTCGGCGCGCTTCTCTGCGCATGAGCCTTTCGAAAACTCTCCGATTGAGTCCATGCTTCAAAGGCTTCACGTGATTCCCAGGTACTATGGGAGGCGTAGAGCGTATGGTTGTCGTTCTGGGATCCCCGCAGCAGATTGAAATGCTTGAAGCCAGGCACCTCCGATAGGTATGACTCTCGTTGTCGCCATACTTCTTCAAAACCATCCTCTTTTCCGAGCGCGATCTTGAAGCGGTTCATTGCGATGAACATGGTGTACTCCTTTTGTGAAAAGTCTAGAGAAATGTTTAGGAATGAACCACAAGTCGATTCAGTCCAGAATGATGTTCAACGAGAATAGGTGTTTTGTAAACCCGCTCCAACTGATTGGAGTCGAGCACCTTTTCCGTTGGACCGGTCGCGATGGCGCGGCCATCGCTCAATAGCACTAGTTCGTCGGTGAATCGCGCGGCGAGATTGAGATCGTGTAGCACAACGAGGACTCCGACGCGTTTAGACGCAATTTCGCGGGACAAACTCAATACTGCGAGTTCGTGTCGGATATCAAGGTTTGCGGTTGGCTCGTCAAGGAGGAGATATCGTATATCTCTACTACTCCCGATTCGCCAGACTTGGAGTAGCGCACGCGCAAACTGAACGCGTCGCTGTTCGCCTCCCGAAAGGGTTCGGTATCGTCGTTCGAGGAACTCGGAAATTCCACAAACGGACGTAATCTCTCGTACCGCTTGCTCCGCCACGTCATGCACATACATGTCGTCTTGGACCCAACCCATTCGAATAATCTCGTCTACCGTGAAGTCGAATACGATCGATGAAGCTTGAGACATCACTGTACGCACCTTTGCTAGCTGTGCTGGCGTGAAATCCGTAAGGGGTAAGTCGTCAACGAAAACACTTCCGGAACTAGGCTGTATGTCGCCACTTAGGACGTTTATTAATGTGGATTTCCCTGCGCCGTTTGGGCCAATCAAGCCGATCACGTGTCCCGGTTCAACTTCGAATGAGACGGTATCTAGCACGGCTTTCTCCCCAATTCGGACGCATACACTATTGGTGGAGATGCTCATCGACGGGTTGCCCGCGTGATCAGCCAGAGAAAGAAAGGTGCGCCGATTGCACTCGTGACTAGGCCAACCGGCAATTCCGCAGGAATTACGATCGTTCTGGAGATGAGGTCTGCTAAAACCATCAATGAAGATCCAAGCAAGACCGCAGCTGGCAGAACAAATGCGTGAGCTGCGCCAGCCAGGAGTCGAACGAGGTGGGGTACAACTAGCCCGACGAAGCCGATCGTACCGGCTACCGCAACGCCTGCACCTGCGGCGGCGGCAGACATGAGGATTGAGTAACGTTTAAGACTTGGCACATCAACCCCTACGTGGGCTGCTTCCGCTTCACCAAGCTGTAATCGGTCGAGCGCATGATGTTGTCGAATCATGAAATAACTAGCCCCAGCCATGATCCCGATAGCAGGTAATACGGTCTCCCATGTTGCGCGACCGAAACTACCCATCATCCAAAACGTCAGGGTGCGAAGTTCGGGATCGGTGCTAATGTATTGAAAAATGCCGATTCCTACACCGGCCATTGCGTTGACGGCGATACCGAGTAAGAGAATCGTCACGATGTTGAATTGACCGAAGCGTTGCGCGAACAGATATATAAAGAAAGTAATCAATATCCCTCCGCCAGCCGCCGCAAGCGGCAACATGTAGGGGTCTAACCAACTGGGCGCATTAAGTGCTGATCCTAGTACGATCATCGAGATGGCTCCAAGTGCGGCACCTGAAGAAACTCCGATTAAGCCAGGATCCGCAAGAGGATTGCGAAATAGCCCCTGTAAGGTTGCACCAGCGAGCGCTAGTGAACCGCCTACAAATGCTGCCAAAACAATCCGTGGGCTGCGGATCTCATTGAATACCAACCGTTCGAACTCGTTTGCTTTAGAGTCGCTGAATAAGCTCCACAACGAAATTGGTACGGCCCCTGTTGAGAGTGCGTAAACGACTGTTACAACGAGCGAAGTCGCAAGGAGCAGAATAGAAACGCGTCGTCCCCGAGAAAGCGATAGTGAAGAGCTGGAGCGGAGAGCCTTACTTAACCTGTCAGGTACTGCAAAACGGCCGATACGAATTTGAGTTGGCATGGGTCAATTGGTTGAGTTCGACTCGACCTGGTCTCGAAGTTGGTGAGCGAAATCCAACGCGGTACTTAGCGTGCGTGGACCGAACCCAAGCATCGCCATACCGTCAACTACCACAATGCGCTGGTTCACACTTGCTTGCGTTGCGCGAATCGAAGGGTGATCTGCTAATTCAGCAACACCCCCTGCTGAAGCTGCACCGCGCGTAGGTACGAGGATCACCTCTGGTTCCGCAGCAGCCATGAACTCGGGACTAACAGGTTTCCATCCATCTACGGCAGCAAATACGTTTCGCGCACCTACCATTCGTAGAAAACCACCTCCTGAGGTGTTGTCGCCTGCCGCGACTGGAGCACCTGTGTTGAGACTAAGCAGCAGCGCCACGCTCACTTTGGCGTCGGAGCTGTGACTTATCGTCTCAAGCTTCAACGCTAAGGATTGAAGCTTCTCTAGGTGCGGCCTGCGTTCGCCACCAGGTATCCCAAGGACGCGCGCAACGCAATCGATTTTGGCGAGGATTCCGTCGGCATCGTGACGCTCAGGGATATGCACGGTGTCAACTCCAGCGTTCTGCAGCTGGTTTAGAACCGCAGGCGGTCCCATGTCATCTTCGCCGAGAATGAGTGTCGGATTGAGAGAGAGTAGTCCCTCAACTGACAGGTTCCGAACATATCCCACCGAGGGTAAATGAGTCGCCGCTTCTGGATAGTTCGACGTTAGGTCGACGCCTACAAGCCTGTCTTCTCCGCCAAGCAAGTAGACGATTTCGGTTACGGATCCGCCAGCAACGGCGACTCGAGATGAATCCACCGCTGGTTCGCAGACGTCTGCTGCTGCAGAGGCCGTACAAAACAAGGCGAATAGGGTGAAAAGGCGTATCACAGCCTAAAAATCTATGCGGGCGGAAACAGAGGCATTGAATCCGGGTTGAGTAAATCGAAGTGGTGCGTCGTTCCCTATACCCACCGTATCGATCCAACGAATGTACTGTCGATTGGTAAGGTTGAATAAACCGATATTTACCATCAGGCGATCAATCGGGTTCATGTTGAATAGCAAATCAATTACTCCGTAGCCGCCACTTGCAAAGTGATCTGAGTCGGTGGCGATATCCGATTCGTCCTTCCCTTGGGCGGCGGTGATAATGAATTCAGATCCCCAACGTCGATTTGTAGAGGTATAGCCGAGACCGATAACCCCGTTCAAAGGATCTACGTTATTGAGTGGCTGATCTTCTCCGATGTCTTCACCGGAAGCGGAGGCGAGCGCGGCGCGTAAGTGCCAATTCTCAAACGCGTCAGCTATTCGAGCGAGACTCACCTTAGCGCTCATTTCAACACCGCTGATTCGAACGTCGTCACGATTAATTGATTGAAATGTGAGCAGTCCGTCCGCGGGATCAACGCCTCGCTGTGCCGCAAAAGCGGGGGCTAACGCGAACGACTCAATAAAGTCTTGATAGAGGCTGTTGATTTTCGACTCGGTTTTGCGGCGTTTTTCGCTCGCGATCGCATTTAATCGGCCCGATCGGTGTCGGTGCGCCGGTCAAGCCGGATTCGACCGAAATTAAACGCTCAAAGTCACCGAAACCAGCCATATTGCATCCACTTTGAGGTGGTTTTCGCGTTTCTCCGCATTCAGAATAGACTTTCCCTACCTAAACTGTACAAGCGTTTGACGTTCCACGCCAGACACGCCAGCTGCCACTCGGTTTGAACGCCGGCGAGACCGCGCATCTTCGGATACCGAAATCCCATCGCGTCCTTGATGCAGCCGAACGTCGTTTCGACCGTGCTCTTGCGCTTGCGATACAGGGCCTGGCCGACCACGTCCTGCATCCGTGCCACCATGGTCTCGACCGCTTGCGAACAAGACCCTTTCGGTGGTTGTGCCCGCCCGTTTTTGCCGGTGGCGATATAGGCCTTGACGCCGCCTTTCTCGCACGCCCGAACATTGTCGTCGCTGTAGTAACCCGCGTCCGCCAACAGGTTCATGCGACCGTCTTCGTCATCCGCGGCGGCAGCCGCCACGTCTGGCTCGACGGTGGGCAACGCTTCGAGCGCATCCAGCGTCGGCACGATCTGACCGTGGTCGGTCGGCGCGTCGGTCACGCCCGACGTCACGATGAGCTGCGTGTCCACGTCGACGCCCGCTTGCGCGTTGTACGCCGGCATGATCCCGTCACGGGTCTTCATCAGCTGCGAATCGGGGTCGGTCAAGTGTTCTCGCGCCGCCTGCTTGGGCGCATCCCCTGGCGGCTTCGGCGGCGCACCCCGGGGCTTCGCGCCATGGGCTTTTTCATGCGCGTCGCGGGCCGCCTGCAGCTTGTCGTAAGCGGCTTGTTCGGCCGCCAGCGCAGCGGCGTCCGCCGCATCCAGTTTTGCCGCCATCGCCTCGTAGCGCTTGACGTCCACCAGCAGCCGCGTCAAGACGTCATCGTCAACGGCGGCACCGACCGCATGAACGTTGGCATCCGCGCCTTCAGCGTCATGGCTGTAGCGCGACAATCAGGGTGAGAAGTGCGCGACAATCAAGGTGAGAATGGATCGCGACGGTTTTATGATACTTTATTTGGTGGCGGACGCGGCCAGGGGCGTTCAAAACGCCGCTGCCGGATCATGATTTGGCGTGGTGTCACGGGTTGGTTTCCTGGACCTGCTGGGTCTTTGATGAGGCGCTATCCGGCAGTTTGACCTTGGTGTTGGCGAGCGTGGCTCTGGAGGCGATCCGCCCACGCCCGCGTTTGGTTTCCATGGCGGTACGCCTGCGATAGCTTTCCACGTTGAGTTCGAAGATGGTCGCGCGATGCACGAGCCGGTCGATGGCGGCTAGCGTCATGGCTTGTTCGGGGAAGATCGAGCCCCACTCCCCGAATGGCTGGTTGGCGGTGACGAGCAGGGAGCGGTTTTCGTACCGCGAGCTGATCAGTTCGAACAGCACGCTGGTCTCGGCTTGGTCCTTGCGCACATAGGCGATGTCGTCAAGGATGAGGAGGTGGTACTTGTTCAGTTTGCGGATCTCGGCTTCGAGCGTCAGTTCGCGGCGCGCGACCTGGAGTTTTTGCACCAGATCGGTGGTGCGCGTGTACAGGACCCGGAAGCCATGTTCGATCAGCGCGAGCCCGATCGCGGCGCCCAAGTGACTTTTCCCGGTTCCGGGCGGGCCGACCAGGATCAGATTGGCGCCTTGCTGCAGCCAGCCGTCACCGGCGACCAGGGCGTTGACGTGGGCCTGGGAGACCATGGGCACGACCGTGAAGTCGAAGTTGTCGAGCGTCTTGCCGGGTGGCAGTTTGGCTTCGGCCAGATGGCGTTCGAAGCGCCGCCGGGCACGGTCGGCGAGTTCCTGTTCCGCCAAGGCGGCGAGCAGGCGGGCGGCAGGCCAGCCTTCGGTATCGGCGCGGTCGGCGAAGGTCGCCCAGGCAGCCTTGAAGGTAGGCAGGCCTAGCTGGGTGTACATCAGCTCAAGCTGGGCGGCGTCCACGGCGCTCATGCGCCGTCTCCGGTGCGGCCGGTGGCGCGAACCGCGGTCGGCGCGGTGAGCAGCACATCGTAATCGGTCGGCGACCCCAACTCGACGCGGACGTCCGGCACGCGGCCCTCGGTCGGGGCGAACAACGTGGCCAGGACGTCAGGATCGGGCAACGTGCCGGCGGCCAGACAACTTTCGATGGCGGCGGCGAGCGCGGTTTCGCAGGTGCGTTCGTGCGCCAGCGACAACAAGGCCACGGTATCACGGCAGGCGGCACGTTCGCCGTTGGCTTCCATGATCGCGTCAAACGCGTGCTGGTACGCCTGGCGCGGGAACAGGCGGTCGCGATAGACGAGATGGCGCAGCGCCATGGGCTTGCGCCGCAGCGCATGGATGACGTGACGGTAATCGATGACATGGCCATTGCACCCGTTCGCCTGTGCGCGGCCGCGCCGCAGTTGCATCAGATGCGAGGCGCCGAGGAACAGTTCCAGACGGTCGTCGTACAGACGCACCGTCAACTGATGGCCCACCAGCCGCGACGGCACGGTGTAAAACACTTTCCGCAACACGAAGCCGCCGGAGGAGGTCACGCGCACCTGCACCGTGTCGAAGTCCTCGGTACGCTGGCGCGGCAACGGCTTGAGCACGGCGCGCTCCACATCGATGCGGTCGCGTTGGTGGGCGTTGCGCCGCCCCACCACTTCGTCGACGAAGGCGCGGTAGTGGTCTAAGGTATCGAAGTCGGGCGTACCGCGCAGCAGCAGCGCGTCGGCGAGGCTGCGCTTGAGGTGCCCGTGCGGGCCTTCCACGGCACCGTTCTCGTGCGATTCCCCGCGATTGTTGCGGGTCGGCGCCATGCCGTAGTGCTCGCACAGCGCCACGTAGCGCGCCGTCGCATCCTTGCGTTGCGCGGCATCAAGGTTGCGATACGCCGCCGAGAGACTGTCGCTGCGGTGTTCCTGCGGCGCCCCGCCGAGGCTCCACAGGGCGTTCTGCAGCCCCTCGGCCAAGGCCGTGAAGCTCTCCCCGCCCAGCACCACGTGCAGGTGCGAGAACCCAGAATAGGCCAGCCGGAAGTGGTACAGACGGTGCTTGAGGGCCACGCCGGCGATCGTCACCCCCAGGCCGTTGGCGTCGGTGAAGTCCGAGAGCCCGAGCTGACCCGGCGGATGGATCTGGCGGAACACGATCTCCTGCTCCGGCCCGTGCACCGCACGCCATTGCCGCACGCGCCGTTCCAGCGTGCGGCGAATGCCCGGCGTCTTCTCCAGGATGGGAACAATCTCCTCGTCGAAGATCCCCGCCAGCGGATCGGGCCGACGACGGTCCCGTGCCTTCGTCTGGGTGGAGGGAAGTCGCGGATCGGCCTCGATCCGGTAGGCCGTGGCGGCGCTAAAGCCGGCCTTCGCCGCAGCCGCCTGCGGCGTGGTGGTTTGTCTAGATTGCATGTAAAGCCTCACTTGGTGATCGGAAATATGACTGCCTGGCATGGTTGTCCGTCCTCAAGAAGACGGCATAACTTAGCCAATTCCGTCGCGATCACGTAGCTCGGCGCTCGGCCTCGCCGGCTCGCGCCTTGCTCGGTCGGGCTACGCCCTCCCTCCCAACGCGCGAGCCGGCGGCATTCTCACCTTGATTGTCGCTGGATTCTCACCTTGATTGTCGCTAGACAGTCATGGCGGTCCGCCTGTTCGGACAAGCGCGCAATCACCTTTTGACAGACCTCGATGCGTTTCCGCGCCAGCTTCGCCGTCAACGATTTCTCCCGCGCCGCATACGCCTTCAGCTTCGTCCCGTCAACCGCAATCGCGGACAACTGCACCACGCCGCCTTCGATCAGCACCTGCAAGAATTCCGCCGCCGCCGCTTCAAACGCCGCACGATGCGCACGGCGAAAGTTCGCCAGCGTCGTGTGGTCCGGATGCTGACCCCCGGCGATGTACATGAAATCCAGCCGGTCATGGGTCGCTTGCTCCAGCTTGCGCGAACTGTTCACGCCGGTCATGTAACCGTACAGCCACAGCGCCAGCAGCACGGCCGGCGGGTACCCCTTGCGCCCCGCATCCACATGGTACGTCGCCTCTAACGCTGACAAGTCCAACCGCGCCGCCACCCGTACGTACAGTCGCGCGACGTGATCGTCCGGCAGCAGTTCTTCCAGCGACGGCGGAAACAGCACAGGCTCAGCGCGATTGACATCTCCAATCATGGCGGGGGGTACCGTTGACTAATCGAAAGCTAAATGTTAGCTTAAATCGCCTTGAATGCCAACCCAAAAGCGACATTTTCAACAGCCTCGATAGTCGTTTTTAAACGTTGAAAGTTGGATGAAGTCACTCTCGTTTTTGAGCCGAAACCCGACTTCGATTCCTTCGCTACTTTCGGATTCCAGCTCGGTATTGGAAATCGTTTTGTATCCGCCTAGAAGATTGGCGAAGCCAACATTGACGTCATCGTACGGTGGTGCGCGGAACCCTTGGCTGTAGTTCGCATACACCGCTAGATTTGATGTGATTGAGAAAATGCCTGCCAGTTTCGCAGATGTTTCTGAGGTTTCGTAGTCTTCTGGTTCTCCTTGACCCAAGTTGCCGTTTCGATATATGTCGTCCGCTATTGCTTCAAAAGAAAACTGATCGAAGCGGATGCTTGGTGTTATGGTGAAACGATCATCGATAAGGGAGATTTCGTCCTGTAGGAACAACGCGAATTGGGTCACCTCCGTCGTTGGAAAGTCGCGGGTCGGCAAAGCGGAGAACTCAAATTGAGGCATGCCTGCGCTGTCGTAAGTTCCACCGTCTCGAAGGTTAGAGCTCTTCGTGAAGCTGTAATCAGCCCCAAAAGTGATTGTGTGTTGGAGCTTGTTGGTCTTCACGTCCTTAGAGACCTGTGCGAAGAAACCCCTTACGCTCTGATCAAACCAGGAATTACGCTCACGCGTTTGGGGTTGTCGTGAAGGAGTCGTGCGGTCTTCACGCGTACGTTGTTCGGAGTCGCTTGCTTGCCGGAACATGCCGACCCGGACGTCATCTGCGAAGGGTGACGAGCCCTTATAGCGGTAGTCAAGAGATACTCGGTCGCGATTTCGTCGGTCAGTGGCATCTCGAGAGTTCACAGTCGTACCAAATACGACTACGCCGTAATCAGAGAGGATTTGGGAGTCGATTTCGCTCTCGAACTGATCTAGCGTTAACGTCAATTTGTTTGCTTCGTTAAGGGATACCGACCCTTTCAAAACAAGGTTCTGCGAATTGATGGACTGTGGATCGGGTATTTCACGGGTTGGACCTGTTGTGTCGATGGATCCCGCGTTGCTCAATTCGGAAGCCGATCTGTGCGTGTAGCGCAGTAGACCCGCAAGCTTTTCCTCGCCGCCCGCGAGAGTTAGCGCGTTGGTGTTACCGCTGTCGGCGCCTGAGTAGACAACTTTCAAACCTGTGTGAAGTTTTTTGCCGTCATCGAGGTAGGTTTGAGGTTCAATCGTTGAAAACGCGACGACACCCCCTATTGCATCACTTCCCCATAACGAGGAGATAGGTCCTCGTGCTATTTCGACACGTTGCACCGAGTCGATGTCGACGAAGTCACGACGTGACGAAAGGAAGGGTCCGAAACTAAATTCATCTGGGACACGCACGCCGTCAATGACGGTGAGAACGCGATTGCCTCCGATACCACGAATGTTGAAGTCCGTTAGTCCAAATCGACTTCCGGTGCCACCTACGGATACTCCAGGTTCATAGCGAATGAGGTCGACGATATTTCGAGCCAGTTCGCGCTCAATTTGCTCTTTATCGTAAACTGATATCGTCAGTGCGACGCCGTCGACGTTCTGTTCGGTGCGCGTTCCGGTGACGGTGATTGTCTCAACGTGTTCGTCTTTTTCATCTGCGTTGTCAGGTGTCTGTGCTTGAGTTGACAGCACGAACAACGTTAAGATCAGGGCAGGAAAACGGTAAAAATTCATATGCTCAAGGCGATTAGCCACTTTTGCGAATCATAATACGAATGATAATCATTATCAATTAAATATCAAGCGTAGCGTAAACAGACGAAACGAACGTGTATAGCCTTCGATTCGTCCCAATCATTACCGCGTGTTCAAAGGCTCAAGATCCGCAGCTACGCTCAGTGCGCCTCGAATGCTGAGAATCTTTTAGATTAGCTAAACTGTTCTTTTTTGGCTCCAATCTAGCACGCGGCTGCACGCGGCTAACTGCTTCATATTGCTAGATTTAACTATAATCTGACCTCTGAGATTCGGTACTGAGTGCTTCCTGTCCGCTCGACGGAAGCCTAGCGCTCGATCTGAAATCCGAAAGTCGCGAATCGTCGCGACGGCGGCCTCGCCTTTTCTACGGCGCGGAGGCTTGCGGATCGTTTTAGTCACGTCCCGCATCGGCAAGGTCGGGAGGTGAGGTCGTTACGATCCTATTCCCGTACTTTTGACAGATTGACTGCTCGGATTGGTCTATGGGCATGGTGCGCCGTCTCGGCAGCTGGGGGAGAGCGTTGGCAGAACCAAGAACAGCGTTCCTAGAGAAACTCGTAGAGCCGACAGTTAATCATCTTGGCTTTGAACTTTGGGGAGTTGAACAGACAGGAACAGGACGCCAGAAGCGCGTGTGCATCTACATTGATGCGCCTAACGGTATTTCGGTGGCGGATTGTGAAACAGTTAGTCAGCAGTTGGGGACGCTCTTAGCGGTTGAGGACGGCATTGCTGGAACCTACGTGCTTGAAGTGTCGTCGCCCGGCATGGATCGCTTGCTGTTTAAGCACGACCAGTTTCAACGAAGCGTTGGGGAGTGTGTCGATTTGCGATTGCACTTGCCGATTGACGGTACTAGGCACATTCAAGGTACTTTGCAGGCTTGCGAGGAAGAGTCGATCGCACTTATGGTCGATGACGACTTGAAGGTGATTCCGTTCACCCAAGTGCGGCGTGCGCGATTGGTTCCTGTATTCGAATAACCAGAAAGAGTCACATGGGATTTAAAGAAGTAAAAAGCGCGGTCGAATCGATCGCAAACGAAAAAGGCATTCAGGAAAACGTCGTGTTCGATGCAATCGAATCGGCGTTGTCGGTTGCAACGAAACGACGACACGGCGCGGATAAAGAGTTCCGTGTTGCAATCGATTGGGAAAACGATGAGCAATCAACGTTTCGAATTTGGCACGTCGTGGATCCGGATGACATGCCGTTTTACCAGGTAGAAGACCAGGCGAACGGCGAGGAAGTCGAAGAACGCATCGCTTTCAACCCTGACGTCCATCTGACCGTAGAACAAGCGAAAGATCGAAGCCCGACACTAGAAATCGGGCAGACGTGGGAAGAACCTCACGAGAACGTCAATATGGGACGGATCGTCGCTCAGATTTCTAAGCAAGTAATCAATCAAGAGGTCCGGCGAGCCGAACGAGAACGTATCGTTGCCGAGTATCGGCCACGGATCGGCGAATTGGTCACGGGCAAAGTGTCCCGATTTCTTATCAACAATAAAACCAAGGAAACACGATCGGTCATTCTTGAGCTGCCCCAACTAGCGGAAGGTCGATTAGATCGTGAAAACCTGATTCCCATCGGCGATGGCAAGCGCGAGATTCTCCACAAAGAAGATCAGGTCAAGGCATTTCTCGTCGACGTCACTGCCGAGGATCGAGGTCAGAACCTCATGTTGTCTCGAACCGACGATGGGATGCTTATCGAGTTATTCAAGCGTGAGATTCCTGAAGTTCACGAAGACGTAATCAAGATCAGAGGCGTCGCTCGTTCGCCAGGTCGTCGCGCGAAGGTCGCTGTGAGCACGAATGATCAGCGCATTGATGCGGTCGGATCGTGCGTTGGGATTAAAGGATCCCGGATTCAGAGCATCTCAAGTGAGATCTGCGGCGAGAAGATTGACGTGTTCCTGTGGTCAGAAGACTCCGCCGAATTAGTCCTAAACGCGATGGCGCCAGCTCAAATACAGCGCATTGAGATCGATGAAGAAACGCATTCAATGGATTTGGTTGTAGAAGAGCACCAGAGCGGGTCGGCCATCGGCGAGCACGGGATGAACGTTCGTCTTGCGTCCGAGCTGACCGGCTGGACACTGAAGGTGATTAGTCGAGAAAAGTACGAAGAGAAGGTCGCGCGTCAGGAGAACTACACCGTTCATCGTTTCGTGAATGCGCTTGAGATCGAGAACAAGACCGCCAAAGACCTATTCGATGCCGGGTACGTAAATCTGGAGCAAGTCAGCGAAGCAACGGCCGAGGATTTGACCGTAGTTTCGAAGACATTAGAAGCCGACTCGGCGCAGGTAATCATCGATCGTGCGGGTGATATTTTGCTCGACGAGGTGCTCACCGGTGAGACGAAAGAAGGTACAGCAGTACCAGCGGATGATCTTCGTTACATGGCAGGCATGGACGATGTGTTGGCAAGCCAACTAGCCGCTAACAGCATCATCACGATGGACGATCTAGCTGAATTGTCGATTGACGAATTGCTCGATATTGACGAATCGATCGACGAAAAGCGGGCAGCTGACCTTATCGTCACCGCGCGTAAACCATGGTTCGAAGACGAAGAAGTAAGCAACGCTTGATAGCGACATACCGAAGGGGTACTGCTTAGATGCCGACTCGCACCGTTGCACAAGTTGCAACGAGTTTTAAGAAAACACCTGAAGAGGTCGTCGAGCTGGCGACAACATTAGGTTTCGATTGTGCCGATGCAGACTCGGAACTTGAGTTGGACGCCATCAAGGCACTTGGGGCGCACTTTCGTGGAGGCAAGAGTGCACCGCCGGTGCGTACGAGCGCGGCGCCTGCGCGACCAACCGCAGAGCAGCAGATTCAGCGCAAACAAAACGCTAGTTCTCGGGTCAATCGCGGGCAGCTTTACTCGGGAGGTCGGGCGAGCGGAACGGCAACGGTTGTTGTAAAGACTGGCGCAGCTCGAACTGCGCCGCCACCTCGCGCTGAAACGAAGACGGTTACCGCGAAGACGGCGCCGACCGCGCGCGGTAAAGACGCTACAAGCGAACTCAAACGCCAAGCGGCACAAATTCGTGAAGAGCAAGCGCGTCGTCGTGAGGCGGAACAGCGTGACAAGGAAGAGAAAGAACGCCGGATACAAGCTCGGCAGGAAGAAGAACAGCGTAAACGCGAAAGCGAGGAAGCAAAACGTCGCGATGTCGAACGCGTTCAGCAGAAAGCTTCAGAAGCCACGAAGACTGCTAAACCTGAACCTCAACGCGCAACACCCGATAAGACGCCTAGATTCACCAAACCGAAAGAAGCGCCAGTGCGCGGTCGGCAACGCACAAACGATGCGCGCTCGGGACGTAATGGCCGTCGTGGTGGCGGCTTACGTGAAATTTCGCGAGGTGACGACGGCCGATCGCGGGTACCTCGAACGGGACGGCGTCGTAGCGGCGGTCGGCCGCTGGATCGTGTTCAAGAGCTTGATCAAGGCGGTGGTTTTCAACGGCCTGCGGCATTTTTGGTACGTGAGGTCGAAATCGGTGAATCGATAGCACTTGGAAGCCTTGCGCAAGCGATGTCAATCAAGGCCGCGGAGCTCATCAAGAAATTGATGGGGCTTGGTGTCATGGTCACGATCAATGATGTCTTAGATCAAGATACTGCCACATTGATCGTCGAGGAGCTAGGGCACAAGGTCAAGTTCGTGACCTCGCAAGAAGAAGAGCTCATTGAAGCAACGAAAGTCGAAGGCGAGGAAGTTGCTCGATGCCCGATTGTGACAGTCATGGGACATGTCGACCACGGCAAGACCTCGTTACTTGATTACATTCGGAAGACCAAAGTCGCAGCTGGGGAAGCTGGGGGTATTACTCAACACATCGGCGCATATCACCTAACGACCTCACATGGCGACATTACGTTCTTGGATACGCCTGGCCACGCCGCGTTTTCGGCGATGCGGGCGAGGGGTGCTAATTCCACGGATATCGTGATATTAGTGTGTGCGGCAAACGATGGCGTGATGCCGCAGACAGAAGAAGCGGTGAACCATTCAAAAGCTGCCGGTGTTCCTATGGTCGTGGCTGTCAACAAGATCGACCTAGACAGCGCTGACCCGCAACGAGTACGCGCCGAGTTGGCGGGCATGGAAGTAATCCCCGAAGAGTTCGGGGGTACAACTCAATTCGTAAATGTGTCAGCCGAAACCGGTGAAGGTATTGACGACCTTCTCGAGGCCATCACCGCACAGGCCGAGATTCTCGAACTCAAGGCTGTACCGGAAGCGTCTGGACGCGGTCTAGTCGTTGAGTCGAAACTTGAAAGGGGCAGAGGTGCAGTCGTATCGCTGCTCGTACAGAACGGGACTTTGCAACAAGGCGATGTCGTGATCGCCGGCGAGCACTATGGTAAGGTGCGTTCGATCAGTGACGATCAAGGTAAAAAGCTCAAAGATGCGGGTCCTTCGATTCCTGTCGAGGTGCTGGGCTTTAACGGGGTTCCGGAAGCGGGCGAAGGATTTACCGTATCACCGGACGAACGTCAGGCTCGTCAAGTTGCGGAAAATCGCGCTCATACCAGCCAGAAGCAACAACAACAGATGCAGCAGCAAGCGCGTTTGGACAACATGTTCAAGCACTTGGGCAAAGGCGAAAAGCGGGTACTGAACGTCATTCTGAAAGCGGATGTAAGGGGTTCGCTAGAGGCGATTACTCACGCATTTAATGAGATTGGGAATGACGAAGTCTCGGTACGGGTACTCGGCTCAGGTATCGGCGGGATCAACGAGTCCGACATCAATATGGCGCTAACGTACGAAGCGATGGTATTCGGTTTCAACGTTCGTGCGGACAAACTAGCGAAGGTCCTGTTGGATCGAAATCGTATGGAAGTGCGTTATTACCAGGTCATATACGAATTGCTCGACGATGTCAGAGCGATGTTGACCGACATGCTCATTCCTGACGAGCGCGAAGAAATCGTGGGTACCGCGGAGGTGCGTGAGGTCTTCACTTCGCCCCGGTTTGGCCAAGTGGCAGGTTGTCTTGTCGTAGACGGCACTGTCTTCCGCAATAAGCGCATTCGCGTGCTACGTGACAACACCGTGATTTACGAAGGCGAACTCGAATCGTTGCGCCGATTTAAAGACGATGTACAAGAAGTTAACAACGGGGTTGAATGCGGTATCGGCGTTAGAAACTACAACGATGTGCGCCAAGGTGATCTGATCGAGGTTTACGAAACCCGACAAGTCGCGCGCGCACTGTGAGATCGCGTCAGCGACTGTATAACCGTCCGAAGAACTTTGGTCGCGAGCTTCGCGTTGCCGATTTCATTCGTATCGAGCTGACGGACCTTCTGCGCAACAAAGTGCGGGACCCTCGTGTCAGCCAGAATGAAGTGACGATATCTGATGTCAAGGTTTCGCGCGATCTGGCGTATGCTGACGTTTACGTGGCATGTCACAGCGTTGACGACGAGGAAGCGGCAGAAGCGATCCTATCAGTCATGCGAAACGCAGCGGGGTTCTTTCGTTCCGAACTTGCGCAACGGCATAGCATGAGAACAACGCCTGAACTGCGCTTTCATTTCGATCGAACGGAAGCGGAAGCGAGCCGAATCGAGGAGCTATTAGCTCGAGTCCGGCGATCGTAAATGGGTCGGCGTCTGCGTTCCGGCGGTCGTGTCATTGACGGGGTCGTCATATTCGACAAACCACTGGGTTGGACATCAAATCATGCCGTTCAACGGATCAAACGTCTATTCAATGCCCGAAAGGTAGGGCATACAGGTACCCTCGACCAACAAGCAACAGGCGTGCTGCCATTGTGTTTCGGCGAAGCGACCAAGTTCTCGCAGTACGGTCTGAACGCTAACAAGACTTACGAAGTGGGTGTCCAGCTTGGCATCACGACCGACACTGGCGATATTGATGGAAAGATCATTGCCGAAAAATCGGTCCCCGAACTAGATCGTGGTCGAATCGATGAGGTCCTCGATGCGTTTCGAGGTGAGATTGACCAAGTACCGTCGATGTATTCGGCTATCAAGCATGATGGCCAACGTCTCTACAAGCTGGCTCGAGAAGGCGTTGAAGTGGAGCGTGCAGCGCGTCGGATAACCATTCATCGGAACGAATTGAAGCAGTTTCACGGGAGCTCGTTCGAGCTCTTGGTCGAATGTTCGAAAGGCACCTACATTCGAACCCTCGTCGCTGACATCGGTGAGTCACTAGGCTGTGGCGCGCATGTCTCGAAGCTGAGAAGGAGCGAAGTCGGACACTTCCACATCGAGGATAGCGTGTCGTTCGATCAGCTACTGGCAGCGAAGAAAAACAGCGATCATGAAGCGCTTCTGCGCCCGGTTTCATCGATGGTTGAGGGCTGGTTTGATATAAAATTACCGGGTCCCACAGCTTATCTCGTGAGACAAGGGCAGTCAGTCGCTGTCCCTTCATGCTCTCCAACGCGCGGTTGGGTAAAACTACTCGAAGAGCGCGCCGACGGGGAGTTCACTTTTTTAGGCATCGGCGAAATTGAAAGTGGGCGCGTAGCCCCACGCCGACTCGTAGCCTCATCCATTCACCATCCCATTGAGTAAACATGGCACTATCCGCCGAGACCAAACAAAAGGTTGTTTCCGAATACAAGCGGAGCGAAAGTGATACTGGTTCTCCCGAAGTCCAAATCGCGCTGCTAACCGCAGATATCAACTCTCTTCAAGAGCATTTCAACGCACATAAAGGCGATCACCATTCGCGACGAGGACTAAAAGCGATGGTGGATCAGCGGAGAAAGTTGCTTGATTACCTAAGTCGGAACGAATACGAGCGTTATTCGACGTTGATACAGAAACTAGGTCTCCGTCGGTAGCCACGGAGTAAATATTGAGCATTGTTCAAGAACAATTTGAGCTAGCTGGCGAAACTGTTGTACTAGAGACTGGGCGTGTCGCCCGGCAAGCGACAGGTGCCGTCATGGCTAGCATGGGTGGCACAGTCGTGCTGTGCACCGTCGTTGGTGCCCCCCAATCCAGACCCGGGCAGGATTTCTTCCCACTCACGGTCAACTATCAAGAGAAAATGTATGCGTCGGGCAAGATCCCGGGTGGATTCTTTCGACGCGAAGGCCGACCATCAGAAAAAGAAACCCTAACGAGTCGATTAATCGATAGGCCATTACGGCCCTTGTTCCCGAAAGGCTTCTTGAACGAAGTTCAAGTAGTCGCGACGGTGATGTCCGCCGACAAGAACCACGATCCAGATGTCTTGTCACTAATCGGCTGTTCAGCAGCGTTAGCGATTTCGGGACTCCCGTTCCACGGTCCAATCGGTGGCGCACGTGTTGGGTTCGATGCGACCCAAAACCTCTACCTGCTCAACCCGTCGTATGACGACCTTGAGAAATCTAAACTCAACATGGTGGTCGCAGGCACCGAATCTGCTGTGCTGATGGTCGAATCCGAAGCGGATGAGCTCCCTGAGGATACGATGCTTGGTGCGGTTCTGTTTGCGCATGCGGAAATGCAGGTCCAAATTGAAGCGATTAAGCGATTAGCAAGTAAAGCGGGTAAGCCTGCCTGGGAGTTTGCACTACCGCCAGCTAACGATGCGTTGAATGAAGCACTTCAGGCAAGCATTGGGACGCAATTGGGCGATGCGTATCGAGTAACGGACAAGAGCGCTCGTCTTTCTCAAGTCAACGAGCTCCGTCGTAAGGCGATTAGCGATCTTGAGGATTTTGACGCGGACGAAGTTGCGGACGTGTTTGCATCGTTCGAGAAGAAGCTTGTTCGCGAGCGTGTACTTAATGGCGAGCCGCGAATTGACGGTCGAAGCACGACGGACGTACGCGATCTAGACGTCGAAGTAGGTTTGCTACCCAAAGCGCACGGATCAGCTCTATTCCAGCGAGGGGAAACCCAGGCGATTGTGGCCGCGACGTTAGGACCGGACAAAGATTCGGCACTCATCGAGGGCTTGTCAGGTACGACGTTCGATAAGTTCATGCTGCACTACAACTTCCCTCCGTACAGCGTCGGCGAAGCCGGCATGATGGGTGGGCCGAAGCGTCGCGAAATTGGTCATGGCCGTCTAGCACGTCGTGCTATCACGTCTGTGCTACCGAGTTCCGAAGAGTACCCCTACACCATTCGGGTGGTTTCAGAGATCACCGAGAGCAACGGATCGAGCTCCATGGCAAGCGTGTGCGGCACATCTTTGGCATTGATGGACGCAGGTATCCCTATTCGCGCAGCTGTAGCGGGCGTGGCAATGGGACTCGTGCTTGAGGGTGAACGCGCCGCTGTGTTGACCGATATCTTAGGTGATGAGGATCACTTGGGAGATATGGACTTCAAGGTTGCCGGTACGTCGACTGGCGTGACAGCCTTGCAGATGGATATCAAGATCGAGGGCATCACGGACGTGATCATGGAACAAGCTCTCAATCAGGCACGTGATGCACGATTGCATATCCTAAATCACATGAACGGTGTGATAGCAGAGTCACGGGCAGAGCCGCCTGAATCAGCTCCAGCATCTGTCGTCATGAACATCGCGCCTGACAAAATACGTGACGTGATCGGTAAAGGTGGTGCCGTTATTAAGTCCATTCAGAGCGACACGAATGCCGTGATCGACTTGAAGGACGACGGGACGGTTACCGTATTCGCCGAGTCCCGTGCAGAAATGCAGGCAGCCAGGGCACGCATCGAAGAGATCGTGGCAGACGCAGAAGTCGGTCAGATTTACAGCGGTGTCGTGAGACGTATCGAAGATTACGGCGCGTTTGTCAACATCCTACCTGGTAAGGATGGTCTCCTGCATATATCTCAGATTGCTCATGAGCGGATTAACAACATCCGAGATCGAATCAGCGATAACCAGAAACTGCTAGTTAGAGTTTCAGAAATCGACAATCGCGGACGTATCTCCCTGACCATGAAGGATGTTGAGCAAGAAGGAGACGGGGAAGCGGATAACGCAGACGCAGAAGCCGAAGACGCTTCGTTTGGCTAAGGCGCGTTGACGCGGTTACTGACGAGGTCGTCAACGACTGCGGGGTCCGCCAGCGTTGAAGTGTCGCCAAGGTCTTCGACTTCGTCGGCGGCAATCTTGCGAAGAATGCGCCGCATGATCTTGCCAGAACGTGTTTTTGGCAAGCTCGGCGCAAATTGAATGACGTCGGGCCGAGCGATCGGTCCGATTTCAGTTCGTACTAGCTGAACGAGTGCTTCTTGTAACGCATCGTTCGGTTCGCTCGCAGTCATGAGCGTCACATACGCATAGATACCTTCGCCTTTAATGGCATGTGGGTAGCCGACGACAGCTGCCTCAGCGACCTCGTCGTGGAGTACCAGCGCACTTTCTATTTCAGCCGTACCGAGACGATGACCTGACACGTTTAACACATCGTCGACTCGACCGGTAATCCAGTAATAACCGTCAGCATCGCGTCGAGCACCGTCGCCAGTGAAATACATACCCGGATAACTGGCGTAATAGGTATCGATGACGCGTTGGTGATCACCGTACACCGAGCGAATCTGACCGGGCCATGACTGTGTGATCACGAGATTTCCGCTCGCTTCGCTCGCTTCGATTAATTTGCCGTCGCCGTCGACAAGACCTGGTCGGACGCCGAAAAAGGGTTTGGTGGCGGAGCCAGGTTTCAATGAAGTTGCGCCGGGAAGTGGCGTGATCATGATGCCACCAGTTTCGGTTTGCCACCAGGTATCGACCACTGGACATCGACGTTCGCCGACAATCCCGTGGTACCACTGCCATGCCTCAGGGTTGATTGGTTCTCCCACAGTGCCAAGTAACTGAAGAGAAGCACGCGAAGAGCGCGTCACGAAGTTGTCTCCTTGGCTCATTAGTTGCCGAATCGCAGTTGGAGCTGTGTAGAAGATGTTTACTTGGTGTTTGTCGACTACGTCCCAACATCGACCCGCATCGGGATAGGTCGGCACGCCTTCGAACACTAAAGTAGTGGCACCGTTCGCCAAAGGTCCGTAAACGATGTAGGAGTGACCTGTGATCCAACCTACATCAGCCGTACACCAATAAATGTCGCCATGGTGATAATCGAAGACGTATTTATGGGTCATTGCGGCCTGCAATAGGTATCCAGCCGTGCCGTGTTGGACCCCCTTAGGTTTACCTGTACTCCCCGACGTGTAGAGAATGAAGAGCGGGTCTTCTGCGTCCATCGTGGTCGGTATGCAATCAGTGGATTGTGGAGGCACTAACTCGTCGTACCAGACATCCCGACCTTCATACCAATCGACGTCTGCGCCCGTGCGTCGGACCGTTAGTACCGTATGGACGTTCGGACACTGTTCGAGTGCGACGTCGGCGTTCCTTTTTAGTGGAACCGTTGCACCACCTCGTACACCCTCATCGGCGGTGATTAATGTTTGGCAATCGGAATCAAGAATCCGATCGCGTAACGATTGGGACGAGAAACCACCAAATACGACGCTGTGAATAGCACCTATGCGCGCGCACGCAAGCATCGCATAAACGGCTTCTGGAATCATCGGCATATATAGGCAAACTCGGTCGCCTTTGTCAACGCCACGTGCGCGAAGCGCGTTCGCAAGTTGATTGACGTGATCACTGAGTTCGCGATACGAAACGCTTGTGGAATCGTCCGGATCATCTCCTTCCCAGATCAAGGCGATCTGATCGCCTCGTGCGTCTAGATGGCGGTCAACGCAATTCACACACGCGTTGAGCTTTGCGCCCTCAAACCATGCAAACCGACCGTTCTCAAAATCCGCTGAGTTCAAGTTCTGCCAGGGTTCGATCCAGGTCAAGAACTCGTTAGCCTGCTCGGTCCAGAATGTATCGGGATCCTCAAGAGAAGCCGTATACATGGCCTGATACTGCGCGTCATCGAGATGTGCGTTGCGCTGAAATGACGCTAGCACTGGGTAAATATCAGCCATGGCGGTGCGGTTTCCCTTATTTTTGGCGCGGCAGGATTTTACGAACGCGTGCGTCCAGAAGAGCGTCTGTTAGCGTGTGATCAGCATTGCTCAGCGCACGGTTGATCTCCTCAGCCATCACTTTGCCACGCTCCACTCCCCACTGATCAAATGGGTTGATGTTCCAGAGATAACCAAGGGATGCGACCTTATGCTCGTATAACGCAAGCAGCATACCGAGCGTTCTCGCATCTGCTCGGTCAAGCAAGACCAGAGTCGATGGATTACCTCCGTGGATGTGTTTTTCCGGCGAATCCGTGTCTTCATGTCCGAAAAAGGAGACGTGGTGCTGCGCAAGGCTATTGGCAAGGATCCAGCTCTCTTCATCGGTTTGACGTTCGACATTCGCGATGAAGTCTGCACTGTAAGCGTGGGTTCCCTGATGGAGCCACTGGTGATACGCATGTTGCCCATCGGTTTCTTCGCCGCCCCAAACCGCGCTGACCGTATGGTGTTCGACGGCTTCACCATCAATCGTTACGGATTTCCCCAGGCTTTCCATTTCTAGTTGTTGCAGGTACGCCGGTAACCAACGTAGCGTAGGTACGTACGACAGAACGGTATGCGTCCTCGTTCCTATGAAATTTACGTTCCAAAGTGCGAGCAAAGCGAGCAGCACAGCTGCGTTATCTGAACTGGGAGCTGTCATCGCATGCTGGTCCAGATGGTTAGCACCCGCAAGTAACTGCTCAAATCGTTCCACGCCAAGAGCGAGTAATACGGGTAACCCCATCGCTGACCAGACCGAAAACCGCCCTCCGATTTCTTGTGGTACGACGAAGTGCTGCCCGGGTAAACTCGCTATGCGAGCGGCGTTTGATGAGATCAATACAAGATTTCTCGCGAGACTGTCGCGCTGACCGGTCTGTTCTGCGAACCAATTCTTGACGAATTGGAAGTTCTGTTGAGTTTCAGGCGTGGTGAAGGACTTGGATGCTACGATGATGAGGGTTGTTGCTGGATGCAGCCTCTTAAGTGTGTCGTGGACGACGACTGGTTGGCTGCTCGACAAGAAATGGACGTTCAATCGAGTGCTAGCAAATGCATCACATAGGAGCTTTTGCCCCAAGTGGCTACCTCCTATTCCAATATGCAGGACATCCGTGAAAACCGCTTGACTGTAGCTCCTTGTGTGTCCGGCCAATACGCTATTGGCGAAATGATTGAGTTCGTCGCGCGAAATTCGAGCTTGCTGATCGAATGATTCGTGTGTCGTAGGCGTGCCTCTCATCGCAGTATGTAGCGCCGAACGTTGCTCCGAAGGATTCACGATGTCACCGGCGAACTGGTCTCGTAAGGCCGCTGGAAGACTCAAAGCGTCGCCTAATTCGACGAGGGTTTTGACGACTTCATCGTCTACTCGTTGTAGTGACCAGTCTAGAGTTAAACCCTCGATGGAGAGTATGCGGTCGTCAAGCTGGCGCGGGTTAACGTGATACGAGCTTGGTTTTCGAGTTCTGTGGTCTGATGCGAGCACTTCAAGCCGACGCCAAATACGTGCGACGTCGGGTGCCATCTAGCGTACTACGGCGATGTTGTCGATTAAGCGCGCGCGACCTAGACGAGCGGCACCAAAGACGCGAACCGGATCTTCATTGGAGGAAGGCGGTTGCAACGTATCGGGGTCTCGAATCGCAACGTAATCGGGTCTAAAGCCGACCTCACGGAGCTTGTTCGTCGCGGAGTCTTCAAGGTCGGCGTATGTAGTCGAACCTTCATGGAGGTGGGTGGCGACCTCTCGAAGCGTCTGGAACAGAGTTGGAGCAACCTCGCGCTCTTCGCGCGTGAGGTAACGATTGCGACTTGACATCGCCAATCCATCTCGTTCGCGGCAGGTGGGTACCCCAATTACCTCCACTGGCATGTTGAGTTGCCGCACCATGCGCCTGATGATGGTTAACTGCTGCCAGTCTTTCTCGCCAAAAAATGCCATGTCAGGCTGTGTGATTTGGAATAACTTGGTAACTACCGTGGTCACACCGTTAAAGTGCCCTGGACGTGCAGCCCCACACAGCTCATCGCCAAGTCTTGGCACAGCGACGGTGGCGTGGCTGGATTGGCCTTCAGGATACATTTCGTCAATTGATGGCGCGAATAGCACATCGACATCGCGTTGCTCTAACTCAGTTTTGTCGTGAGCTAGCGCTCGTGGGTAGTTGGCAAAGTCCTCTTTAGGACCGAACTGCAACGGATTTACAAATATCGTCGCAATCGTGAACGTACAACGCTCCCGACAGAAATCTACCAGGCGTAGATGCCCGGCGTGAAGATCACCCATGGTTGGGACGACACCTACCACTCGGTTTATCCCTTGGATGCGCCGTCGTTGGCGCAACTCATGGATGCTCTCGACGACGTCCATACGGTCGGCTACTTGAAGCTGTGTTTGGAGCCAGGGAAGCGTTTCTCATGTACGGCTCGCGAGTAGGCTTCGAATGCCCCCTTGATCCCGCCGTCCTCGCTTTCGGGCATGAAGTTCTTAACGAATTTAGGCACTCGAATAGTCGTCGGAGTAATTCCCAGCATGTCATGCATTACCATGATTTGGCCGTCCGTATGGGGACCTGCGCCGATTCCTATGACAGGTATGTCGAGCGATTCTGTGATCTCCTTCCCGAGATTCGTCGGCACGCACTCAAGCAAGAGGATGGAAGCGCCGGCGTCCTGCAAGATCTTCGCTTCTTCAATCATCGCATTAGCTTGGTCCGGATTACGACCCTGAACTCGATACCCTCCGAGTCGGTTGATTGCCTGCGGCGTTAGACCCATATGCGCACATACGGGAATTCCTCGCTCAAAAAGCAGTCGTGTACTGGCGGCTAACCACGCGCCACCTTCAAGCTTGACCATGTGTGCGCCACAGCGCATTAACGATGCAGCGCTTTCCAAGGACTGGTTCTCCGACGCATAACTCATGAACGGCAAATCCGCCATGATGAGGCTGCCTTTGTTGCCGCGTCGCACGGTGTTCATGTGATAGACCATGTCGTCAAGCGTCACCGGCAACGTGCTGTCGTGTCCCTGTAGCACCATGCCGAGCGAATCTCCCACGAGGATGACCTCGATTCCGCTCGTGCTGATCAACTCAGCAAATAGTGCGTCATACGCTGTTAACGCCGCGAATTTCTCCCCGTTTTCCTTCATGGTGTTCAGCGTGTTAATCGATATAGGACCACGCGTTGACTGTGAGCTCATGGGTACGTTCTATTAATTCGTTAGGTCTGACTAGCGCTCCGACAATGTTAGTCAGCGCATAGGACATCAACGGTTTCATCGCAACTGTGATGTCCTGCGTTTCAAGTGATGTTAGAGGGACGTTTCTCTTTTTGGTAAGGTCGTCGATTCTGATTAGACCTTCGTTTTCGAGGTCGTTTCGCAGATCTTGGCGGTTGTCGTTTCTCCCACCATGCGACTATATTCGGATCGACCTCACCTGTTCGAGCTCGCAACGTCAACAGATGTACGGCAGCGCGGACCCGTGGATGGTCTAGGGTTCGTCTGACGTTTCGTTTTCGTTCCAGGCGAACCTGCAACGCGAAGATGCTCAGGATGAATTGCTCCGCTTCGCGGTTAATTGGAATGTAACGACGTGTCATTTGAAATATGTCATGACATGCTTGCTGGCGCAATTCACCAACTTGGGCATGCTCGCCGTGTTCCGCCTCCAACTTGAGAAGACGATCGGAGTAGAAATGCCAAAGCATGGTCGCGAAGAGATAGGTTGGGGAAAGCTTATGACCGGATGCAAAACGTTCATCCGATTCAATCATTGCCTGTTGGATCATCGGCCCGGCTGCTTCATGTTGAGGAAATACGGTCGTGAGCAAATCCAATTCCTGCATCGCTTGATAGCTTGCGGTGCCATAGCCGGTGAGAAACAGCTTCACCAACTCGTCTCGCATACGGGGTCTACTCACGTGATTGAGCAATTCCTTATTCGCGTGAATTGCAGCCGTTACCGATGGTTCCAGTGTGAAACCTAATTTCGCTGCAAATCGTGCTGCGCGAAGCATTCGAACAGGGTCTTCCTTAAATCGCTCTTCTGGAGGGCCAATGGAGCGGATCACCCGATCCTGTAAATCGCGTAAACCACCGACGTAATCGATGACTTGGCTGCGACTGAGATCCAAGTAGAGCGCATTTATCGTGTAGTCGCGGCGAAAAGCGTCTTCCCGTTGGTTACCGTAGGTGTTTTCAGGTGAGAATCTACGCGCACTTTTGGAAATTTTGATAGAAGGTGGCTCTTTGCGGTAGGTAGCGACTTCATACGTAGCATCGCCGCGGCGCACGTGAACGAGACGAAAGCGTCGACCAATGATGAAGGCATGTGGAAGGATCTTGCGGACTTTTTCGGGTCTGGCGTCAGTTGCCGTATCGAAGTCCTTCGGAGTAAGTCCGAGGAGGTAGTCACGTATGCAACCGCCGACGAGAAATGCGTCGTGGCCTCCCCGTCGCAATCTGCGATGGACTTCTGCTAGTTGTGAGGGTACAGATTCCCTATCGAAGTCGTCTAGTGGAACGATCTTAGGTTTTCGCGCGGTCAACGAATTGGTTGTCGATGTTTTGGCGCGAAGGCTTTCAGCCAATCGCGCGCGATGGATTGATTACGGCTACTAACACATAGAGCCTTAACTAGTGCTGAGATTGCTTTGATATAGCACCATGACTACCTAGATACTCGTGAAGTCTAATATCGAACGGCCTTTGGGAACCGACTGAATATCCCATTGTTCCGTAGCCCACGATAGTAATTTATGGACGTCTTGGTATTGTGCCGGTGGATTCAATCCAAGCATGTGCAATGCACTAACGAGGTTTAGTACAGGCGTGCGATTATCGATTGCATAGGCTTGATCACGTTTTGAGAGTTTGATTCCGTCCCGTTGATTGAGAATCGGAATATGTGCGTACCTCTGCTCAGAGAGCCCGAGTATTCGGATCAAGAAAATCTGCGCGAGCGTGTTCTCTAATAGGTCAGCGCCTCTTACCACGTCTGTCACACCTGTGACATCGTCGTCGATGACGACAGCGAGAGGGTAGGAAACAATCGATTCCTTGCGCAAGACGATGAAATCGCCTTCTTGATCGGTCAAGTTTCCACGCACCGTGCCTTGAATGCGGTCCACAAAACTAAACTCGATGTTAGGTACAAGAACGCGTATGGATGCAGGTACTTTTGGTCTTTCGTGACGCGTCCGACAGTATCCGGGATACGTCGGCTCGTTCTTCAGTTTTTTCCTTGAGCAGGTGCAATAGAACGTAAGACCTTGATCTCGTAGAGCGTCGATTGCATCCCGATAGCGGTCACGATTGTGTACTTGGCGGGTTATGACGCCGTCCCAACTCAGCCCATGATGTTTCAGCGTTGCTAGTGCGATCTGTTCAGCGTCCGGGGAAGCCCTTGGTTTATCGATGTCGTCAAGGCGAAGTAGCCATTGACCATCATGCGCGCGTGCGTCAAGATAGCTCGCAACTGCCGCCAATAAGGAACCGAGGTGGAGTGGACCGGAAGTGGTTGGGGCGAACCTGCCGACATACACGGCTAGGGTTGGCTATCCGCCGAACTGTCGTTCTTCTTGTTCCTCGAGATCCTTGCAGTTAATACAAAGATCTGCCGTGGGTCTAGCCTCCAATCGCGCCTGCCCGATCGGGTAGCTGCAACTCTTGCAGTAACCGTATTCACCATTATCGATTTTCTCTAACGTTTCCTTGATCTTGTTGATCAATTTACGCTCGCGATCACGGATCCGGAGCTCGGTTCGACGGTTATCCTCTTCCGCGGCTTGATCGAGTTCGTCAGGCAGGTTTTTCGGCTCGGAAATGAGTTTCCCGTGCGCATTACCGGCGTTTTCATCAAGGCTGTTGAGCTGATCAACCAGCAACTGCCGGAAGTAATCAAGTTGCTCGGGATTCATGTATTTGTCGTCCTCTTGGACGTCCGGAGACTGATCCCGCTTGTCGGTTGTCGACAAGCGGCTTAGTGCTAGATCTACCGCTTTTTTACTGCGTCGACCAGACCCACCTGCGGGACGTCGACGTCTCCGTGCCACGATACCGATACTGACCACTTCTGCTTCAGTTGAAACACGGGTTTTCTTAACTTCTGATGCTTTCGGTTGTGTCTTGCGCGTGCGGTTCGTTTTCGTTTTAGCGGTATTCGATGTTGCTGGTTTGGTTGCGGCGGTCTTTTCTTTAGTCGTTCTCTTGCTTTGTTTCGTTCTTGCTGGCGTCGAGGTTTTAGCTACCTTCTTCGAGACGGTTTTCTTCGGTGCGGATTTGCTAGCTCGTGCACTCGGCTTGCTTGTGGTCTTTCGAGTCGTCTTCTTGCTTGCCTGAGCACGTGGCTTCGTCTTCGGGGTCGCCGCCTTGGTCTTACCGCTCGTTGTTGCGCCCTTGGTCGTGCCGCTGCGTGTCGCCGTTTTGGATGCGCTGCTCCGTGTTGCGGTTTTGGCCTTACTGGTCCGTATTGCCGCTTTGGTGCTTCTTGTTGTCGTTTGGGAGCCCTTAGTGGCTCGTGCCTTCGATGCGGTGGTGCTACGTGCTGTTGTTGTTTTATTGGCTTTGGTGGATCGCGAGGCTGTAGTCGACTTCTTCGTCGATCGACCGGACGCTTTCGTGGTCGTCGACTTGGTAGTAGCTTTCGTTGTCTTTGCTGACGTTCGCTTTTTAGGTGTCGCAGCTGTCTTCGGAGTGCGTTTTACGGTCCTAGTTGACGAAGTAGCCTTGCTTTTACTTGCCGATGTTGACTTGCGAGTAGACGTCGTACGCGCTGTGCGCTTTGCTGTTGTTTTGACGCTCGCAGCTTTTGATGACGTTGATTTCTTCCGAGCGGAAGTTGCTTTTGTCGATTTAGTGGCCGTCGTTTTTGGCTTGGCCGGCGTAGCTTTTCTGGTCGCCATTTCGACACTCCCCGTAAAGAAAAGGTGGGAACGATAGCAACATCTCGATGAGATTGCCACAAAAACTGTTACGAAGTGAAACTGAACTTAGAGCTTGGTCACTGAATTGCGTGCTCGGCATGCGACGTGAAGGTGATCTAACATGACGTCTGTATGAAATTTGAACCGATACTGCAACGTGCGATCATGTTGCGTCGTTACAAGAGATTTCTTGTAGATATCCGTTTGCCTGATGGCACACGCGACACAATTCACTGCGCGAACACCGGTGCGATGCTGGGATGCGTTTACCCTGGCTCGACCGTCTACTTCTCTACGAGTGACAATCCCAAACGAAAGCTGCCTAGAAGCCTAGAACTCGTGCGAACCCCTGAAGATGATCTCGTTTGCGTTAACACTGGACAGGCAAATCGAATTGTCAAAGAAGCTTTAGCTGGGCGTGCGATCGCTGAACTAGCCGACGGAGAATTTCGTAGTGAAGTGAAGATTCCCGACGAATCCGGTCGATTCGATTTCGGGAATGACGATGTTTACGTTGAAGTAAAGAGCGTCACATACCTGCGCGACGCCATAGGCGTGTTTCCCGACGCTAAGAGTGTACGCGCTACTAAACACATCAAGGCTCTTCATCGATGCGTGAACCGCGGGACACGTGCGGTTCTGCTTTTTTGCGTGGCGCATACTGGGATCGAGGGAGTAGCGATAGCAGACGATATTGATCCGGTGTATGACGCAGCGGTCCGCGATGCTGTAGCCGCGGGCGTTGAAGTGATCGCGTATCGGTGTGAGATTACGCCGACGACGCTCGCGCTTGACCGGTCTGTTCCTTTTCTGGGTTCGTCAAGTACAGTTGTTTGATCGCGTTGTACGCAGTAATTGATTCAAGACGCGCACCAGTACACTGAATAACTCGGGACGCCGCAAAGTTAGCGAAGCGTGCCGCACTTTCGGTGTCAGAATCGGGAATCGCACTTAAATACGCAGCCGCGAACATGTCTCCGGCACCATTCAAGTCGGTCGGCGTCACTGGAAATGCGTCAACGTGTGTGCGCGACTTGCCCGTGTTAATCGAGCATCCGCCTGGACCAAGTGTGATAACTGCTTCTTGTGCAATATCACGTAGCTGTGTCAGTGCGATATCGAGACGGTCCGTACCACACCATTCGAAAGCTTCTTCTATGTTCGCAAATACACGAGTCAGACCATTTCCTATGATCGCTTCGAGCTGTGGCCGAAACATCTTGACGATGCTGGTGTCGGCAAGTGTCAGATTTGTCTTGAGGTCAAGCTCGTCAGCGAGTTCTCTTGCGCGTTGTGCAGCAATATAGCCTGTGTCTGACGACGCTAGATAACCTTCGATGAAAATACTTCGTGAGCGAGCAAGCGCCTCGCTGTCTACCTGAGTCGGTAGGAGTTGGTCCGACACGCCTAGGCACGTGTTCATCGTGCGTTCAGCATCGCTCGTAATGAGCACAAGGCATCGTCCCGTGACACCATCTTCGGTCGGCAATATCGTGTTGGTACCAATGCCGGCTTGTTCGAGCTGGGAGACGAAATGATGACCAGCATCGTCTGGTGCGACGCGGCATGTTAGGTACGTTCGGCAGCCAAAACCACGCATCGCATACATCGTATTCGCAACAGAACCGCCGCAGTTTGATGCGATAACGTGGCCATCGAGTGCATGGGTCAGGCGCAGCATGTGATCTTTGTCGACAAGCGTCATGTGCCGTTTCTCGATGCGATGTTCGGCGAGAAACTCTTCCGAAACGCGGTATTCGACATCAAGAAGCGCATTGCCGATGCCGAATACGTCTATTGGTTCTTGGTTCATGCGAGTTGAGAAAAGACCTTGTCTGCAGCCATCACGGTCTCATCGAGGATCGCGTCCGTATGGCATGTACTAACGAACGCGGACTCGAAGGGCGAAGGCGCCAAGTAGACACCCTCGGCAAGCATACCGTGGAAGAATTTTCGATAGCGCTCTGCGTCTGCATTGTTCACATGGTTGAAACACGTTACTTCGGACTGATCGGTGAAAAAGATGCTAAACATGGCGCCGACTTGATTGATAACCACGTCAACACCGTTGGCTCGAGCGACCTTCTCGAGTTCAGTGACGAGTCGAGTGGATTGTTGTTCGAGCGATCGATATTGATCCGCGTCAAGGGAGCTTAACAGTGCAAAGCCTGATCGCATCGCAAGTGGGTTGCCGGACAATGTGCCGGACTGGTAGATTGATCCAACTGGCGCCAATTGATCCATGTATTCAGCCAATCCGCCAAACGCACCGACAGGTAAACCGCCGCCAATAACCTTGCCGAGAGTGGTGAGGTCAGGTTGCACGTTGTAAAGCTGCTGAGCTCCGCCTGATGCAACGCGAAATCCGGTCATGACTTCATCGAAAATTAGTAAAGCGCCGTGATTTGCGGTCTGTGTGCGGAGACCTTCTAGAAAACCAGGAATGGGTGGGATGCAACCCATATTTCCGGCGACAGGTTCAACGATTACCGCGGCAATTTCCCGACCGTACGCATCGAATACCTGATCGATTGCATCGAGATTGTTGTATTCCACCGTAAGGGTATGTTGTGCGAGGTCAGCAGGCACGCCGGGGGAGTCCGGGAGTCCTAGCGTAAGGACTCCGGAGCCAGCTTTGACGAGCAGGGAGTCTCCATGACCATGGAATCCACCTTCGAATTTCACGATTTTGTCTCGTCGCGTAATGCCGCGTGCTAACCGAATAGCTGACATAGTCGCTTCAGTTCCTGAATTGACCATGCGGACCTTCTCGATCGATGGCATTCGCTCACAGATCAGCTCTGCCATGTCAATTTCGATTTCAGTAGGTGCACCGAAACTAAGCGCAAGTGCCGCTTGCTCACGAACTGCGTCAACCACTGGTTGAAACGAGAATCCTTGAAGCATTGGTCCCCACGATGCGACGTAATCGATGTATTGATTTCCGTCCACATCGGTCACATGCGCGCCGTTTGCTTGCTTGAAAAATACTGGTGTCCCACCGACGCCTCGAAACGCCCGTACTGGGGAATTGACACCGCCAGGAATGACTTTGCACGCCCGTTCATACAGCGCGTCAGACGTGGAACGTGTCATTCGTAGGAAACCTAAAGGTAGAGTTAGAAGGTGGGTTTAAACACCGCGACAAACACGATCAACACGAGGAATACCAGCGGCACTTCATTGAAAATTCGATAGAACTTTTGGCTTCGTTGATTGGAGTTGTCGCGGAAGGCACGAACCATTCCACCACACATGCCGTGGTAAGCGAACAATGCCAGAACGCACACTAATTTAACCCAGAACCAAACCGCCGTTTGATACGCAGTCCAATTGATAACGGATAACCAGACTCCAAAAACCAATGTGAGTAGTGCCGCGGGGGTCATGATTGCGCGGTACAGTCGACGCTCCATTGTCGCGAGCATTTCTGCAGCTTGAACGTTCGGGGTAGTACAGTGATAGACAAAGAGTCGAGGTAGGTAGAACATCGCGGCAAACCACGCGACCATCGAGATCAAATGTAGCGATTTGATGGCTAAATACACAGATTTATCCCTAGATCATATCGGCACGCGCTCTCACATTGATACCTTGGGCAACCAAGCGCGCTTCAAAGATCGATTGTGTTCCCCAGAGTTTTATTTTGCATTCGTGTGCCAACAGAATGGTCAACGCGACCTGCAGTGTCAACCATAGATTCATCGTGATTTCTAAGAAGAATACGATGGCCGCGAACGGTACATTGAAAACTGTACCGAGCAATGCAGCAGCTCCGAGTAGAACGTAGAGACTTACCGGCGCAACTATTAGATCGGGGAATACGATCGAGAAAGCGGTGTAGCACAATGCGCCAAGAACGCCTCCATTGACGATCGTGGGTCCGATCACCCCCAAGGGTACGCCAAATGCGACTGAAGCGGACGTGAGGAGTAGCTTGATCGTCACGAACGCGGTTAAATACAAAACGCCGACCCCGAGTTGGTTTTGCTCAAGGGCAGTTAATGTGTCATAGCCGAGACCAAGAACATCGGGAAAGACCGCAGCAAGTCCAGCGGTCAGTAGCGCCATCACCATGATGCGAGCGTAGAGTGGCCCACGCACGCGCGTGAAATCGATTACCAGGCGCATCGTGGCGATTCCAACGAGCAATATCGGAACCGCCATCCCGATGACAAACAACCATTCGATTGCACCTAACGTCGAATAGATTCGAGTACCGACTGCGAGCTGATCTACGCCTAGCCACGTAGAGAGAACGCTACCCAGTGCTGCCGCGATAGTCAGCGGTATGAAGCTTCGGGCAGACATCGGCTCAGTCTTGATGATGCCAGCGACAAACAAAACTGCCGCAAACGTCGTGTGAAAGCCAGCGGCGATGGCTGCAGTCATTCCTGTTCGAATCAGTAAATCTGCCTCGGCACGCGTTAGTCTTAGTCGCGCTCGAAACGTTGACGCCACCCAAGCACCGAGATGCAACCCGGGTCCGTCACGACCACCTGAGAATCCTGCCGCTAATGCTGTTGCTGCACTTACAAACTGCATGGCAGCATTTCGCCACGGGAAATTGCCGTTAAAGTTCGCCATGCGGTTGAGCGTGTGCGTGCCACCGACGTCGCGACCGTCCACCCGAAATACACGAACGTACGTCATTAGGAGCAGAAATCCGACTAATGGAAGCGTCGATCGCAACCATATCGGTGCATCCTCGTACCGCTCCAATTCCATGCCTACAGCTAGCGACAAGAGTCGGATTGCATGAAACAAGCCTGCAATCACCAAAGTCACCAAGACTGCAATGAGTGCTGCAATAGCAATGAGTCGTATGTACCGCAGAACATCTAGCGACCCACGTGTCACGGAAGGCTGTTCAGTCATATCAGACGCTAAAATTTGGTTTAGAAACTATGAGCACTGATATCCAATTCTCCGAACGCGCTGCGCGCAAAGTACTGGATTTGATTGTTGAAGAAGGCGATCCAGATCTGAAACTCCGCGTCTTTATTACCGGTGGCGGCTGCAATGGATTTTCCTACGGATTCACGTTCGATGACGCAACCGCTGAGGATGATGCTGTAGTTGAACGCAGTGGCGTACGGATGGTTGTTGATTCAATGAGCTATCCGTATCTTGCCGGTGCGGAGATTGACTATAAGGAAGATCTACAGGGATCGCAATTCGTTGTGAACAACCCCAATGCTTCGTCCACCTGTGGTTGCGGCAATTCATTTGCCTTGTAGCGTAGTTATCTAAGAAGCCATTAAGCGGGATACAGACTCCCCAATACACGTAATCCGTCGGCACCCGTTACCGCTGGCTCGTTCCCAGGCAAGCGTTCGATGAACTGCCATGCTAGATAAGCAAACGCCGCAGCCTCGATCGCGTCGCCGTCGATACCTAGAGATTCGGAGGTTCGTACTGCTCGAGCAGGATTTAGAGACTGCAATCGAGTCATAAGGTAATCGTTTAGACGGCCTCCTCCACACACGACGACGTCAGTACTCGCGGCTGCATACTGATCTATCGCTGACGTAACGGTTTTGGCGGTTAATTCAACGAGCGTCGCTTGCACGTCAGCTTGATCGTTGACGTCAATTTCGGTGAGAGATTTCTGCAAGTAGCTTAGATTAAAGTGCTCTTTTCCCGTGCTTTTTGGTGGTATCTTTTCGTAATAAAGGTCACTCAGCAATTGTTTTAGCAACGGTTCGTGAACCTTACCCGATCGGGCCCAAGCCCCACCAAGGTCATACGGCTCGCCACGACATTCCTGCACCCACGCGTCTAAAAGCGCATTACCGGGTCCCGTGTCAAATCCCCTACTCGCTGAGTTCTTGGGATCCAGAATCGATACGTTGGCGATGCCTCCGACGTTGAGGACTACCCGTGAGAGAATAGGATCTCGAAACAGCGCGTCGTGATAACGGGGTACCAGCGGGGCGCCTTGTCCCCCTGCTGCAATATCACGACCACGGAAATCCGCGACAACGTCAATGCCGGTCCGCTCTGCGATCACATGACCACTACCGATTTGGACGGAATGCGGGTAGTTCGAGGTAGGGTGGTGGCGAATCGTTTGGCCGTGGCTGCCGATGGCTCGTACCTTACTCGCATTAATGTTGTGCTTAGCAAGGAAGTCGAGACATGCAGACGCGATAAAGTCACCGAGCTGAACATGTGCCGCACCCATTCGAGCGACTTCATCGCGACCAGGTGAAGTAAGCGCGATTAAACGGTCGCGTAACGTCGGAGGAAACGAGGTAGTAGAGGCGGCCTGAGGTCTTAAATTCTTCGGAAGATCAAGCAGCGCGAGGTCCAAACCGTCGACACTCGTGCCGGTCATGACGCCGACAAACAGCATCTTGGATTACGATTCGACTAATCCGCGACGGCGACTGGCTCGACGATCAAATTTTGTTCGCGCAACCGTTCGATCATAACTAGGTAGTTCTCTACATTCGCCAAAAATAGATTCTTTTGTGTCCCTTCGAGACTTTCAATGCTTGGGTTTGGCACGGAGAGCGGATTAAGGTGGCGCCCATTCTTGATGACTTCGTAATGTAGATGAGGGCCAGTGCTATAACCGGTCGAACCAACATAGCCGATCGTACTACCTCGAGATACGTGCGTACCCTTCGAGATCCCGGGTGCGAAACCGCTTAAGTGCAGATAACGCGTGTCGAAGCCGTTTGAGTGCCTAATAACGAGGAAATTCCCTGCTGCGCGATCGTTACGAGTCACGCGACTAACAACACCGTCAGCAGTTGCTCGAATAGGAGTTCCTCTCGGTGCAGCGTAATCGACGCCTTTGTGTGCTCTCGTGTATCCCAGAATCGGGTGTTTTCGTGCGTTTGAGAAATTGGACGAAATCCGCTTGTAGCGTAATGGTGCCTTCAAGAACTGTTTCTGTATGGCCGAGCCGTCAGCTTCGTAGTGAAGTCCGTCGGTATGAAGGTACGCTTCGTGGAGCTTACCGCGGTTGACGAAGCGCAATGCATATATGTTGCCGTCCTCAACGTGTTCATCGTTCACAAATATCTGATCGAAGTAGATCTCAAATTCATCGTTTGGGTAGACGTTTCGCCAAAAATCAATGTCATACTCGAGAATCTGGGTAGCGCGTAAAACCGTCGCTTCTTTAATTCCGCCGCTGCGTAACGCTGCACTGATCGGCGACTCACCTTCGCGAATGACAACGTGTTTGTAGGCTGTAACGGTTTGGCGTTCGACGTCGGACGTCGTGATCTGGATGTCGCCTGAATAAACGTGGTACTGCCGAATCTGACCGTACGGTAGTGATTGCCCGATGGACACCAGACGTCCATCGTGGGTCAATCGGACGGTTAGGGATGCGCCGGGAATAAGTCGGTGTAGTTTTCGGCATTCACCTCGACAAGAAACAATACGGTTTATGTCTCGCTCATCTGTGCCGAACGAAGTAAGCAGTCTGCCTAAAGTATCGCCGCGTTCGATTTGGTGTGACAGAAGGCGCGGAGCAAGTGGATGGTCGTAGTTTATCCGAGGCAACACAGGAATCTCAACTGGCTTGGATTCACGTGCAACCTCTTCAATCAATACATCTGATGCGTCAGGTTCGTAGGTATCGAATGAAGGAAATGCGAGGTACGCCTGTGCCGAAAGGAAAACGACACCCATGACGACTGCGCCGCAGGCTATGCGTATTGGAATTTTCCTAAGGAATGAAATGACGAAGCTTACTCCTGTATGCGCCGTTTTGTTGACGTTCGCGCGTTTCACCGCGTTAGCACTCCTTGTGTCAGCCGAGGTCTACATCCTTGTAAACGGCAAAATAACCTGACCACCGTTCGTGTAACGAGCAACCGTTAAATACGAAAGATGACGCTTTCGCAGTGACGAAAGTGCACCTTATCATAAGCGCGATGCGTCTATACATTTTGGCAGGCACGTTAGTATATCGAAGTGACTACCCCCACCCTAAAGGATGGAGTTTCTTGTTTCTCAGGCAGCAGCGGGCAGTTGCCCGTCTTACGCAAGCCTCCACAAGCAGAGACGGATAGCCCTTCCGCCTGTAATTGCAGGATGCCTTGCTGTTTGATGTTCAGCGCAGCGTTAATGTCCCGGTCATGAGCCGCGCCACATGTTGTGCACGTCCATTGACGTGCTGACAGGGGCAGGCTCGCCATTTTCGAGGCGCAGTGGCAACAGGTTTTGGTGGACGGATACCAGGGGTCAATCCGCACCAGGTGCTTGCCTGCCCAAGTCGCCTTGTAGTCCAGCTTCTGCACCAGCCCGCCCCATGCCGCATCAGCAATAGGTTTGGCAAGCCTGCGGTTTTTGAGCATGTTCTTGACCTTCAGTGTCTCCACGCAGATTGCTTGGTTTTCGTCAATCAGTCGTCTCGACCATTTGTGCTGGAAGTCGTTGCGTGCATTGGCTACCTTCTCATGCGCCTTGGCAACCAGCACGCGCGCCTTGTTGCGGTTGGCGGATCCCTTCTTTTTCCGGGACAGGGATTGTTGCTTGCGCCGCAAGTTCGCCGAGGCACGATTTAAAAAGCGCGGGTTGCTTTGTTTCTCGCCGGTGCTGGCGATCACCAGATGGGACAACCCCATATCCAACCCCGTGACGTTCTCCTCCGCAAGCTCTTTGATAGGTTCAGGCGCGTCCTGTCCGTCATCGCACAGGATCGAGGCGTAGTACTTCCCTGTTGCCGTGTGCGAGACGGTCACAGTTTTAATCCTGCCAACCAGCTCCCGGTGCAGCACAGCCTTGACAACACCCACTTTGGGTAAGTACAGAGCGCGTCCCTCCACGACCTTGACCCGTTGCGGGTAGGACATGGATTGCTTGCCGTGCTTGCTTTTAAAGCGCGGGTAGCGCCCCAGCCCCTTGAAAAATCGCACGAAGGCAACATCCAGATGAATCACCGATTGCTGCAACGCTTGGCTGTCCGCTTCCTTGAGCCACGCTGTTTCCTCCGCTGCCTTCAATGCCACCAGGCGATCCAGGGTCATCCGCTTGCTGATGCGTTCGTCCCGTTCCGACCAGGCTTCGCGACGCCAATGCAAGGCGAAGTTATAGGCCCACCGCATCGCCCCGAATTGAAACGCCAGTGCGCGGCGTTGATCCGACGTGGGATACAGGCGGACTTTAGTTGCTTTGAACATCGCCGCCTAATCGTAATATCGATTTATGGCTTTCACCAGACGAATATCGCACAGGCAGGAATGGCGTTTCGCCCTGTATGTTCACTTGGTCTTTATCGCCAAATACCGCCGAGACGTGTGCTCCGAACGCGCCACCCCAAAGCCATGTTAACGTGGCTACGCCTTATATCCCCACCCTAGACTGCGGAGTTTTACGGCGAGTTGGATAATTTTTTACACAATGATTCTTTTCTCTGTAAAAGACCTCTTTAATGCCTGACATTCTCAAAGATCTCGATGTTCGCGCTCTGCTCGTACAACGATCACACGGACATGAATTCGACGAGCACTTAGGTGGCGCATCGAGAATGGTGTATTGCGGATTTGACCCAACAGCGCCAAGCCTCCATGTAGGCAATCTGGTTCCACTTTTGGCACTTGGACGGTTTCAAAGGTGCGGTCACAGGCCGATTGTGTTAGTGGGCGGGGCAACCGGTCTTATTGGCGACCCTTCAGGTCGTGATGAGGAACGGCAACTCAATCCGGCCGAAGTCGTACATGAGTGGGCGAACCGGCTCCAGGAACAGGCCAACCGGTTTGTAAGTTTCGAGGGTTCGAATGCTGCTTTGATGGTGAATAACTACGACTGGGCACGCAGCACAAGTTTGATCGAGTTTCTACGGGACGTAGGTAAACACTTTTCGGTAAACGCCTTAATTCAGCGCGATGCAATCAAGTCACGTCTTGGACGCGAAGGCGGTGGTATTTCATACACAGAATTCAGTTACGCGCTGGTTCAAGCGCTTGATTTCCTCCAGTTGTATCGAGATTTCAACTGCACTATACAGGTAGGTGGCCAGGATCAGTGGGGCAATATCGTAAGCGGAATTGATCTAATTCGACGCGTGGAACGAGGTGCAACTTACGGGTTAACTCTGCCACTCGTCGAACGCAGCGACGGCAAGAAATTCGGTAAGAGCACAGGTGGCGCCATCTGGTTAGATCCGAACTTAACCTCGCCCTATGCGTTCTACCAGTTTTGGCTAAACGTTGACGACTCGGACGTAAGACCGTTTCTAAGTTACTTTACGTACGATGACATTGACACCATCAATGCGATTGCGGACGCTCATGAGGCGGAACCATCCCGACGTGATGGGCAGCGCCATTTGGCATCGAAGATAACGGAACTTGTGCACGGTGTGTCGGGGTTGCGTTCAGCGGAGCGCATTACAAAAGCATTATTTGGTGGGGACACTGATGGCCTCAATGCGGTTGATTTGGCGCAGTTAGAACTCGATGGCGTAACCAGTGCACACGTACATGAGAACGACAGTCTTTTAGATGGCTTGGTAGCGGTAGGGTTGGTACCTTCTAAAGGGCGTGCCCGTCAACTTGTACAGCAAGGTGGAATCACATTGAATGGTCGGAAAATCCAAGACGTGGACGAGCTGTTAGTAAGGGCAGATGCGCTATTTGGACAGTATCACTTGCTCAGACGCGGTAAGAAATCGTGGGCGTTGCTCGTGCATGCGGACGACTCGCCGAAATAGTTGCAACTGGTGTGGAAGTATCTATAATCACTCACCCCTTTGCCGAAGGCGGCAGGCACTGTTGCCCTCAGCGAACCGGGTCGCTCTTTAAAAATCAGAACAAGCCATTCGTGTGGGCGCTCGATTCACGTGAGCTTAGAGCACAAACCAAATCGCTTGCGGCTTGAGTCTCTTTATTGAGGTTCAGGTGCGTAAGCAATCCAATCTTTGATTGAAGAGTTTGATCATGGCTCAGATTGAACGTTGGCGGCAGGTTTCATACATGCAAGTCGAACGGGGTTGACTCCTTCGGGAGTGCCAACCCAGTGGCGGACGGGTGAGTAACGCGTAGGAATCTACCTAGTAGTGGGGAATAACGCCAGGAGACTGGCGCTAATACCGCATACGACCTAGGGGTGAAAGCGGGGGATCTTTTGACCTCGCGCTATTAGAGGAGCCTGCGTTGGATTAGCTTGTTGGTGAGGTAATGGCTCACCAAGGCGACGATCCATAGCTGGTCTGAGAGGACGATCAGCCACACTGGAACTGAGACACGGTCCAGACTTCTAAGGAAGGCAGCAGTAGAGAATATTGCACAATGGGGGAAACCCAGATGCAGGCATGCCGCGTGTGTGAAGACAGCCCTAGGGTTGTAAAGCACTTTCGGTGGTGAAGAAAGCCGGCGCGCTAATACCGCGATCCGGGTAGACGTTAACCATTAAAGAAGCACCGGCTAACTCCGTGCCAGCAGCCGCGGTAAGACGGAGGGTGCAAACGTTAATCGGAATTACTGGGCGTAAAGCGCACGTAGGCGGATAGTCAAGTGGGACGTGAAAGCCCTCGGCTCAACCGGGGAATTGCGTTTCAAACTGGCTGTCTAGAGTGTAGTAGAGGAAAGTGGAATTTGCTGTGTAGCGGTGAAATGCGTAGATATGGCAAGGAACATCAGTGGCGAAGGCGGCTTTCTGGACTAACACTGACGCTGAGGTGCGAAAGCGTGGGTAGCGAACAGGATTAGATACCCTGGTAGTCCACGCCGTAAACGATGAGAACTAGCCGTAGGGTCCTTCGGGATTATGTGGCGCAGCTAACGCGATAAGTTCTCCGCCTGGGGACTACGACCGCAAGGTTAAAACTCAAATGAATTGACGGGAGCCCGCACAAGCGGTGGAGCATGTTGTTTAATTCGATGCAACGCGAAGAACCTTACCACCTTTTGACATCCACGGAATCCCTCAGAGATGAGGGAGTGCTTTTAGAACCGTGAGACAGGTGTTGCATGGCTGTCGTCAGCTCGTGTCGTGAGATGTTGGGTTAAGTCCCGTAACGAGCGCAACCCTTGTCCTTATTTGCCAGCGGGTCATGCCGGGAACACTAAGGAGACTGCCGGTGATAAACCGGAGGAAGGCGGGGATGAGGTCAAGTCATCATGGCCCTTACAAGGTGGGCTACAAACATGCTACAATGGAAGGCACAAAGGGTAGCGAGCCCGCGAGGGTGAGCCAATCTCAAAAAACCTTTCGTAGTCCGGATAGGAGTCTGCAACTCGACTCCTTGAAGTCGGAATCGCTAGTAATCGCGAATCAGAACGTCGCGGTGAATACGTTCCCGGGCTTTGTACACACCGCCCGTCAAGTCATGGAAGTGGGTTGCACCAGAAGTGGCCAGTCTAACCTTCGGGAGGACGGTCACCACGGTGTGGTTCATGACTGGGACTAAGTCGTAACAAGGTAGCCGTAGGGGAACCTGTGGCTGGATCACCTCCTTAACCTAACGACCGGCATCTGTCGCTCGTCGATGGAATGCACGGTCCAGCTTGAAACTCATGCGTTCGAGTGTCCACACGAATGGCTTTGTTCTGAATCGTTCGACATAGAGTGGGGTCTGTAGCTCAGTTGGTTAGAGCGCACCCCTGATAAGGGTGAGGTCGGTGGTTCAAATCCACCCTGACCCACCATTTAGCGTGATGCGCTAAATTAGATGGGGCCGTAGCTCAGCTGGGAGAGCGGTTGCTTTGCACGCAACAGGTCAGGAGTTCGATCCTCCTCGGCTCCACCAACATGTCATGACGAAGAGTGGTACGCGACGGAAAGGTCGCGTTTTTGATCTTTAACAATTCAGGAATCAAATGATTCACCGCAAATAGAAATGCCAGAAATGGTTGAATTCGTTTTCGAATTTGACTATTTCTCGAACCGCGTAAGCGGTTCATTGGTGTCTGGCGAATAAGATCGTCGTCACGATCGAATTTACCTGGGTGTTTGGCTTTGGCTGGGCATCCGGTTATATGGTCAAGTGACGAAGCGCATCTGGTGAATGCCTTGGCAGCTGAAGGCGATGAAGGACGTTGCAATCTGCGATAAGCCCCGGGGAGTCGATTAGCGGACTCTGATCCGGGGATTTCCGAATGGGGAAACCCAGTGTCTTAGGACATTATTACGTGTTGAAAGGAAGTGATTCTTATAGGCACGTAAGGCTAACCCGGCGAACTGAAATATCTAAGTAACCGGAGGAAAAGAAATCAACCGAGATTCCCTTAGTAGTGACGAGCGAAAAGGGAGTAGCCCATCAAGCTGCGGAAGTGTTAGTGGAAGCTTTCTGGAAAGAAGCACGAGAAAGGGTGACAGTCCCGTACGCGAAAACACCTCCGTAGTGACGTCGAGTAGGGCGGGACACGTGAAATCCTGTCTGAATATAGGGGGACCATCCTCTAAGGCTAAATACTCTCAGCTGACCGATAGTGAACTAGTACCGTGAGGGAAAGGTGAAAAGTACCCCTTTTAGGGGAGTGAAATAGTACCTGAAACCGGATGCGTACAAGCAGTGGGAGCGGCCGTTTCGACGGCTGTGACTGCGTACCTTTTGTATAATGGGTCAGCGACTTACTCTTGCTGGCGAGGTTAACCGTTTAGGGGAGCCGTAGGGAAACCGAGTCTTAATAGGGCGATACAGTCTGTAGGAGTAGACCCGAAACCGGGCGATCTAACCATGGGCAGGATGAAGGTCAGGTAACACTGACTGGAGGTCCGAACCCACCTATGTGGAAAAATGGGGGGATGACCTGTGGTTAGGAGTGAAAGGCTAATCAAGCTCGGAGATAGCTGGTTCTCCTCGAAAACTATTTAGGTAGTGCCTCTCATATCACCATCGGGGGTAGAGCACTGTTTGGGCTAGGGGGTCATCCCGACTTACCAACCCCATGCAAACTCCGAATACCGTTGAGTGTAGTGAGGGAGACAGACGGCGGGTGCTAAGGTCCGTCGTCGAAAGGGAAACAGCCCAGACCGCCAGCTAAGGTCCCCAAATTGTGATTAAGTGGGAAACGATGTGGGAAGGCACAGACAGTCAGGAGGTTGGCTTAGAAGCAGCCATCCTTTAAAGAAAGCGTAACAGCTCACTGATCGAGTCGGCCTGCGCGGAAGATGTAACGGGGCTAAATCACATACCGAAGCTGCGGATCAACGACCTTTTCGAAGGTCGGGGGTGGTAGAGGAGCGTTCTGTAAGCCTGTGAAGGTGTGCTGCGAGGCGTGCTGGAGGTATCAGAAGTGAGAATGCTGACATAAGTAACGATCAAGGGGGTGAGAATCCCCCTCGCCGAATGACTAAGGGTTCCTGCGCAACGATCGTCGACGCAGGGTGAGTCGGACCTAAGGCGAGGCCGAAAGGCGTAGTCGATGGACAACTGGTTAATATTCCAGTACCGGCGCGTATGGCAAATTGGGGTGACGGAGAAGGCTAGGCGAGCTTGGCGATGGTTGTCCAAGTTCAAGCAAGTAGGCTGGAACTTCAGGTAAATCCGGGTTCCTTAAGGCTGAGATGTGATGACGAACCGGCTGCGGTCGGTGAAGTCGTTGATGCCATGCTTCCAGGAAAAACCTCTTAGCGTTAATTACGCGACGCCCGTACCCTAAACCGACACAGGTAGTCAGGTAGAGAATACCAAGGCGCGTGAGAGAACTCAGGTGAAGGAACTAGGCAAAATAGCACCGTAACTTCGGGAGAAGGTGCGCCGCTGATGGTGATGGACTTCGCGTCCTGAGCTGCTGGCGGTCGAAGATACCAGGTGGCTGCGACTGTTTACTAAAAACACAGCACTCTGCAAACTCGCAAGAGGACGTATAGGGTGTGACGCCTGCCCAGTGCTGGAAGGTTAATTGATCTTGTTAGACTTCGGTCGAAGCTAGTGACAGAAGCCCCAGTTAACGGCGGCCGTAACTATAACGGTCCTAAGGTTAAGTAATGCTAGCCTTAGTAAAACTGAACCAAATGCGGGAAACTCCTCAAAAATCGTTCGGTACTCGTTCGGCAAGTCTTTGCCGTTCAGTAAAAATCCGGCGAACAGGGGGACAATCCGCAGGGAAGATTTGCATGTACCAAAAACCCTCAGAGACTAATACGTTCAGGGATCTCCGATGAATCTTCAGGCTGAATGGATTACAGGCTTCGTGGATGGTGAAGGATGTTTTCATGTGGGCATTAACACCCACGAGGAAATGACGGCAGGATTTCAAGTCCTACCGGAATTCACCGTCGTACAACACGAGCGCGATGTGCAGATTCTGTATGCACTAAAAGACTATTTCGAATGTGGCGTGGTTCGCGTGAACCACGGTGATCGAATGGCTTACCGAGTGCGAAAATTCAAGAATCTGCGTGACAACATCGTTCCATTCTTCATGAAGCACCCTTTGAAAACGAAGAAGAACGTGGACTTTCGAAAGTTCCGAAGCGTTCTTCTGAAGATGGAAAAGGGAATTCATTTGACGAGCGAGGGCGTCGAAGAAATTCGACAAATCGCAAACCAGATGAATCGAGGAAGTCCAAGATAGAGTCCGGCTCCGCTGGAAACAACGGAGAATAACCGAGCGAAATTCCTTGTCGGGTAAGTTCCGACCTGCACGAATGGCGTAACGATGGCCACACTGTCTCCACCTGAGACTCAGTGAAATTGAAATCGCGGTGAAGATGCCGTGTTCCCGCGGCTAGACGGTAAGACCCCGTGAACCTTTACTACAGCTTCACACTGGACTTTGATTTGTCATGTGCAGGATAGGTGGGAGACTGCGAAGCGTGAGCGTTAGCTTGCGTGGAGTCGCCCTTGAAATACCACCCTTGATACGTTGAGGTTCTAACTCAGTCCCATGAGCTGGGACGAGGACAGTGTGTGGTGGGTAGTTTGACTGGGGCGGTCTCCTCCTAAAGAGTAACGGAGGAGCACGAATGTGCACTCAGCATGGTCGGAAATCATGCGTAGCGTGTAAAGGCAAAAGTGCGCTTGACTGCGAGACAGACATGTCGAGCAGGGTCGAAAGACGGTCTTAGTGATCCTGTGGTTCTGAATGGAAGGGCCATTGCTTAACGGATAAAAGGTACTCCGGGGATAACAGGCTGATACCGCCCAAGAGTACACATCGACGGCGGTGTTTGGCACCTCGATGTCGGCTCATCACATCCTGGGGGCGTAACCGTTCCCAAGGGTATGGCTGTTCGCCATTTAAAGTGGTACGCGAGCTGGGTTTAGAACGTCGTGAGACAGTTCGGTTCCTATCTACCGTGGGCGTTTGAGATTTGAGAGGAGCTACTCCTAGTACGAGAGGACCGGAGTGGACGAACCTCTGGTGTTCCGGTTGTCACGCCAGTGGCACTGCCGGGTAGCTATGTTCGGAAAGGATAACCGCTGAAAGCATCTAAGCGGGAAGCCCACCTCAAGATTAGATCTCACAAATCTTCAAGATTTCTGTAGGGTCCTTGTAGACTACAAGGTTGATAGGCGGGATGTGTAAGCGCTGCGAGGCGTTGAGCTAACCCGTACTAATTGCCCGTGCGACTTGACCATATAACCGGGTGTTCACCCATCCGGAACACCTCGTCAGACATGGCATTTCGATTTGCGTGAAACGATTGAATCATTTGATTCCTGCTCTTTGACCTGATGATCATAGCGAGTTGGTACCACCTGAACCCATTCCGAACTCAGTAGTGAAACGGCTCAGCGCCGATGGTAGTATGGGGTCTCCCCATGTGAGAGTAGGTCGTTGTCAGGTCTTCTGAAGAACCCCAGGCAGGTAATCCTGTGCTGGGGTTTTTTATTGAACTCGTGCCGTGGCAGTTACGGACAGACCGGGTCACTGCGGTGGAAACAAACCAAATCCAAGATGGTCTGCTTGGAGGAATAACAACGTAAACCGTCGTAGCTTTCTTGAGCGTCAGTCGAGATCGTCTCGAAACAAGCGTCTCAGAGTAGAGACAACGCCGATCAATAACCCTGTTACGAATACGACATGAATGAGGATGAATTCAGTCACCACATACTCATGTGCGGTATTGGTTGTATTCAGCAACGCGAGATGGTATTCGTGTATGCCAAAATGAAACCAAGACCATACGGCGTAACAAAGAATTGCGGAAGTAAACCGTCGTTTTCCGGCCGCGATTGCCGCAAGCAGCAAGGCGAAATGCGATAAGAGAAGTGCTGGCGAAAAAACAACGGACGCTACTCCTGAACAGCAAGTCAGTGCGACCGCTGTCCAGCCAAACCAAGATCCTGAATTCACGAAATCGATCCCAACACGGCGTGCACGTAAGCCGATAATTTCCTAGTTCTATACATTACTTGTTGTTGGTTACCTACTCTACTTTGTCGCAGTCTTCAAGTCGTAGCACAGATTTCGACGCGATTCCCGCTCGATTGCGCGGCGATGTTCGCCGTTTAGGCGCACTTTTAGGGAAAGTGATCAATGATGCACGCGGTAGCGATTTCGTCGCAAAGATTGAACAAATACGCGCTTTTGCCAAAGAGGCGCGGTCTCATCCCGAGGCAAACTGGTCTGAACTCACCCAAGTGCTCGCCGAGCTCGAAAGTGACGATGTCGTTGACATCGTGCGCGCGTTTAACCAATTCTTGAATTTAGCCAATCTCGCTGAACAAAAACAGAGTGGACTATATCAGTTCGGTGAATTATCGAACGACTGGGAGAGACTCTATAGGTTGCGAGGGGATACGCTGTCCAACGACTTTGAAAGAACCCGAATCGAATTGGTTCTAACAGCTCACCCTACCGAAGTTTTGAGGCGTACCTTAATTCGCAAGTACGACCACATGGTGCAAGCACTGCACGACACAGACGACTCGGTACTTGAGCGCCTAATTAGTGAGGCGTGGCACACAGACGAAATCCGACGAACCAAACCCACGCCCCTGGACGAAGCGGAATGGGGATTTAATGTTATTGAGAATTCTCTTTGGCATGCGCTCCCAAGGCTGATGCGGGAGTTGGACCGTCATTTAGAGTTGCACGGCAAGCCGCCGCTAGCTCCAACCTGTATGCCCTTCCGTTTCGCGTCTTGGATGGGTGGTGATCGTGATGGTAATCCGAACGTAACAGCTGAAATTTCAGAGAATGTTCTAACAATCGCGCGAGAACGCGCTGCGCGGAACTTTCTGCGAGAGTTAGACGGCCTCGTCGAGTCGTTATCCATGAGTCAGTGTACGACTAAGCTAGCAGAGCGAACCGGGTATGCAAATGAACCGTATCGTCATGTATTGACACAAGTCCAACGGGATTTGCGGCTTCTTATTCAAGACGACCAGCATGACAGTACCCGTGACGAGATACGGCTCAAAGCGGACCGGGACCTGATTGAGCCACTCGTCGCTTGTTATGAGTCATTAAGCGAGTGTGGACTTGAAGTCATCGCGCGAGGGCCGTTACTAGACAGTATTCGTCGAGCTTGTTGTTTTGGCACTAGGTTAGTTGATTTAGACATTCGCCAGCACTCTCAAAAGCACACCTTAGTACTGGACGAGTTAACTACATATTTAGACGAATCTGATTCCACCTACGCACATTGGAATGAAGAAGAACGTCTACGGTTTCTGACGAAAGAGCTCGAATCGAAACGACCGCTCCTGCCTTCTAAATGGGTGCCGTCTGATGAAGCCGTGGAGGTATTGCGAACGTTCGAGCTCACCGCGAGATTCAGTGGTACCGGGGTTTCAAATTACATCATTTCGATGGCGGCAACCCCAGCAGACGTGCTTGCGGTCGTCTTATTACTTCGTGCTTCTGGGTTAGAAAATCCAGTTCGAGTTGTCCCTCTGTTTGAGACGCTTGATGACCTGAACAACGCTGGTTCGATGTTGGACTCGCTGTTGACGATCCCGGTTTACCGTGAATACGTGCGAGGTTTAGATGACACACAGCAGGTAATGATTGGTTATTCGGACTCAGCCAAGGATGCGGGTCAGTTTGCTGCTGCGTGGGCACAGTATCGTGCACAGGAATCACTAAAGCGAATTTCAATTAGTCATGGGGTGAAACTGGAACTATTTCACGGCCGTGGTGGCGCAATCGGTAGAGGGGGTGGTCCGACTCACGAAGCCATTCTCGCTCAGCCTCCGGGCACTGTCGATGGTACGTTACGTTTGACTGAACAAGGGGAGATGATCAGGTTCAAATTAGGGACGCCGGATACCGCGATTGAGACACTAGCAAGATACCTGTTTGCTACGGTTGAGGCTACGCACACAATGCGCTCCGGCGACGACTTATCGCTTAGGAGCATTGTCGAGAAACTAGCTGACCAATCGGTGGCCGAATATCGCAAGGTCGTGAAACAAGCCGAATTTGTCGGCTTGTTCAATGAATTAACACCAGAACAGGAACTGTCCGATCTCGCAATCGGAAGTCGACCGAATCGACGGAACACCAAAACCGAAGACATACGTTCCTTACGTGCGATCCCTTGGATATTTGCGTGGACGCAAGTTCGACTGATGCTTCCCGCTTGGCTCGGTACATCGAGCGTTCTTAAGAACTTAGCAGACGACCCTGAATTAACTGCGCGAATGATGAAGTGGCCATTCCTTCGAATGCAGATTGAACTACTTGAGGTCATGCTTGCGAAAGCGGACCCTAGTCTAGTCAATTACTACGCGACTCGATTAGCGGTTAATGAAGACAGAAATCAATTGCTTCAGCGACTGCTTGACGACTTTGAAGAGTCGACCATCAACATGTGCCGACTGAGGGAGACCGAGGCACTATTGCAAGAACAACCTGAAGTCAGAGAATCTCTTTTAGTTAGAAACACGTATCTTGACCCATTACATCTCATGCAGTCTGAATTACTTTCACGATTTAGAGGGGATGATCAAACTGACGCGGCAGAAATTGAAAAAGCATTAAAGGTGACGATGGCAGGCATCGCCAGCGGATTACGAAACACGGGTTAGTCGATGCCCCAGTGTCGATTCTTAGTCTTACTTTTCGACAAGCCGTGTATAAGGTATTTCTCGAAATCAAATAATCGGCTGAATCGGACGGTGAGGGAATGATCCACCTAGCACGTGAATTCGTGTTCGAGGCAGAGGTGCACGAATTTGATCTGGTCAATCGTCTGACATGTAGACAATGAACGGAGGATCTCCGCCACGAAGCGAGATGGCAACATCCGCAAATCACCAAGGATTGGACTCAGAGTCAACGGAATTTGAAACATATAGTCGACTTTCGAGCGAGGCGAAGTTTGCAGAAGCGTTAGACAGGTCGAGTAAATTCATCATGCCGTTGGTGCTTATGGTCCCGATGGTGTTTATTGACGAACTGTCTATTGGCCAAGATGTTCTGACGGATCGAAATCCCTGGCTTGTTGTGGCTGTTTCGTTCTACCATCTCTATTTAGGTTATGCGCTAACCCGTGCGATCTTGAATTTCGTTATGGGTCTTTTACATGTAACTCGATATCGCTACCTGATTGACGAGGACGGCATCTACGTACTGTCGGGAGTCTGGGTTAGATCTCACCAGACGTTACCGAGGAATCGAATACAGAAGGTGACTGTGACGCAGTCGTATCTTCAGAAAAAGCTAGACTTAACGACACTCTATGCAGGCGCTACCGGTGTGGGGGTTGAGGTCCAACATATCTCATCAGAACGAGCTCACTACTTTCGCCAGCAAATCATCGATCAGCTAAACAGGGAACCCCTGCCTAGTGACGATGACTGATCGATCGTTTCGCCACTTTCACTGGACAAGCAGTCTTGGTGCTGCCGTTCCGAAATTGCTGCCTTTCTTGACTGCAATAGCCGTCATAGCGCTGACTAATACACCAGAAGATGGCAATTACGATGGGGTACTGGCTGTTCTGTCAATCGCAGGGGTCATTGCGGCTAGTATGAGAACGCACTATTGCGAACGATATCGCATTGAAAACGACCATTTAGTTCGAAGATCAGGTTTCTACAGTACCAATACGACCACGATACCCTTCGAGCGTGTTGTAGACATCAACACGACCCAAACCACAATTCAAAAAACGCTCGGATTGACGACACTGCAGGTTCAGGCAGCGTCGGACTCTGCCATTGTGTTACCAGGGGTTAAGCCCGATGTCTTGGATGAGTTAAACACTCGAATCCAAACGTTCAATGAGCAGAGGCGCGCGCAAAACCGCGATGTGTCCACGGCGCTGGGGACATCAGGGTTCCCGAATACGAATGGAGACGAAATCCTATATCAGATGTCGACTTGGGACTGTTTAAAACTTGGATTGGTTCGAAACACAGCATTAGTAACGGTCTTCACGTTCTTGATTGCGATACAAAGACCATTCGGTACGCGACTCGGTAATGACTTAGGTTCATTTGTAGAGCGCATGATCGGCGTAAGTGTGACTGATTGGAGTTCATACGTAAGCATTGAATTGGCATATGGGTTCTTTCCCTGGATTGCACTAACGCTCAATCACGATGTGAACTGGCTCCCTCCTCTGGTTTTTCTGAGTTTTTTAGGCGTAATGTTCGCTGCTGCGGTCGCCTTGGGTAGTTTTGTTGTGCTTCGGCTTCTTTATTCTCGATTCCGACTATCAGTCTCCAACGAGAATTTAGAGATCACGACAAGGGGATTCATATCAACCAGTCGTCGAATCCCAATGAAGAAAATCCAATTCGTTCAGCGAATTCGAACACTACGACACAGACTCTTAAACTCTGAATCGGTTTCCATCTATACAACGTCATCTAGTTACTCTGAGAATCGCATCTTCAACAGGCTATTGGATTGGCTTGTGCCGATTGGGCGACCTCAAACAACAAACCGAATCCTTGCGAGAGTTTTTGATCACATTTCCCTAGAGAGCGGCTCGTGGTGTACGGCAGTGAAGAGTTCTTGGCAGAGAAGGCTTAAAAAACACTTGCTAATCTGGTTTCCGGTTTCTATTGCTCTTGTACTGGTCTCCCCGCTCTTGGTTTTGCCGACAATATTGGCGTTACCGCTTCTCGTGATTGAAGCAAAGAGATTCGTGAGTGGATTGCGATACCGGTTAACCACGGACGCAATCCTCATGGAGCGCGGCTGGTGGGTAAGAAAATCGACTCTAGTACCTTTACGGAAGATTCAGAGCGTCAAGATGACACAGAGTTTCTTCGATGTAGGCCATACCGTCGCAACTCTGAGCATTTCGACAGCCGGCAGTGGCTTGAAGGGATCGACAGCGAGTTTGCCGTACGTTCGATATGATGAGGCACGTGATGTTTCTTCTAAGATTCATAAGTATCTTCAGGCGCACCCTTTCGATGGTTGAATATCTCTAGCGTTCATGTGATCTAAGCGCAACATTAATTTACATGTTGATTCGATCTAGGTCGGCGTTCACAGTGACATTTGGAACGGTTCAGTGCTTGATAATCGATATGACTGTGTGAGATTCGCGGTCAGATTCCTGACGCCAATCTGACCACGAAAATACCGAGGTTTGGCGAAGATTCACCTAATGGCAGACGGATCGCTGCTACGCGGCGAATGCGCACAAGTGGAAGAGCGTTTCGTTGTGGACTAGAGCGCCACCTGTGATTCCGTCGTCCTTGAATCGAACGTTCTGACCAAGGCACACGCCATTGAACTCTTTCGTCCACGACTCACTGAGTTGATTGACGAACGAATCGGCAGCTTTTCTAGCTCGTTGAACACTTACTTTGGGAACTCTATCCTTAGAGCCGGGACGGGTTTCCTCGGCATCAATTGCGTCGAGTGCGTAACTCCGAATCAATCTCGATAGCATGTTCCGATGCGTAATTTCGTTTGCGAATATCTCAAGGCCTGATACGGCGTCATCGATTAGGAATAGTGAACCGACTTGCTCGGGTTGGTGTACAAAAGCGTTCACGTACTTGTTCAGTCTTTTCTCCGCCGAAACGTACAAAGCGTCTGATGCTGCGGTTGGCGATTCAGCATTCATGCGTCGAAATTTCACAGAGATGTCGTCCCAAACCGTCGATTGATCGCCTCGGTACACTTTCTGAGTTTCGAGATTCTTAGAAACCGCACGATTCTCCATTGCTCGCCCTCTCGCGTAGTGCATCCTATTGGCAACGTTGAACTTTTGGTGTTTTCGCTCAGCGTGTTTGTGATGCCAGCGACCAGCCTCGACGCAAGAGACCGGCAGAGTTTGTTTACTGTTTGCGTTTGCGAGAATCGAGACGTTCAGCACACGATTCTGCATTGCGCCGATGAATTCCTCTCCTTCAAACAATAGAGCGAGATGATCTGATTTATTGCGGAACAAAATATCGTTTACGCTTGCACCACCTTCGAGTTCCTCAACTTCTAGAAGACCAGACTTGAGTCCCTCTTCAAGAGTGATGTAATCTGGCTTGGAACTTGAGTTGGTAAATAACGGCACCATTGCGAGATTGTCGCACAACGTCGGTTCGCCGAGGCGTACGGTGCTAAGGAAAGTAGGAACTGTGGTATTCATGGTGATTCCCATCGAAAAAAACTGGTTCTAGACATCGGGTTTAGGGGTGACGCTACTCCTTAAAAATCACTTGAAGGGCAATAGGAATTCTCACCTCCGCAACGTCACGTTGTGTCGCGATTACGAAGCTAACTTTCTAATCGCCCTTCTTTTTCAGTAGGGGAAGTGGTTCAAATTCACGCTAAAGCTCGAAATTCGTAGAGTTATTGAGTTAATTTAGAATCGTGATTTCGCACGACAGTGGTTACGAAAGGAGCACGTAAGACTTCAATTTCAGATACCAAAAGTCGTCCTATAATCGTGCGTCGCACGTAATTCCATGTAAATGACCGTACACGCCCCGTCCCACATCGATGGTGACGTTCCTACCGAATTTCTACCCGAAAATGTTGAAGCTTTGTCATCTGACGAGGCACAGTTGCAGGATGCGAAGTGGTTTCAATCCCGTGAACCATTCAGATCAATGCATAAAAACAATCCGTGGCTTAACCCCCCAGTTGGTGGTAACGGCGTGCAAGCAATGCGGCCTGACGGATCCCTAACTGAACCATTTAAGTGTGCGCTCTTCGAAGCCGGACGTAGCGCGGAAGGCGGCGGTCTAAACGGCACCCCTTATTACGACACTACAGTGCCGCGTAAGCACAACTATTGGAAGCAGTTCGACGATCTGCCGCGCGAGACGAAGGACATAAATAAGGCAAGACGCGATCTGCAGAAATACGGTTTCTGCTTGATCGAAGATGCGATGAGCGAGTATCAGTGCTCGTACATGCGCGATCGGCTCGAGAAACAAGCAGAAGCGGAACGCGCCTGCGGCTTAGCAGATATGACGCCACACTTCCACATCATGTGGACGCTCGTCAATAAGGGTGATTGTTTCGCCAAGTGCATCGAGTTCGATCCCGAATGGGTGCAAGGTGGTCCGATGCTTGAACAACTCAATAAGGAATTGCTGGGACCTGGGCACTACGCCTACTCATTTGCATCGAATATCGCTCGACCTGGTAGCTACCCGCAAAACCTGCACCAAGATTCAGGTGCTATTCACCCGATTCAAACACCGCACGCGCCAATCTTGGTAAACACGGTTTACATCATGCAGGATGTTAGCGAGGTTAACGGCGGAACTTTGGTGATCCCAACAAGCCATCGCCTTGTTTCGAACACAAAACCTGGTGAAGAGGTAGGTCCACTACCACCAGCCGTAAATGTTGAAGCTAAAGGTGGAACGGTCATGCTGATGGATGGGCGTCTATTGCATGGAACGGGCGTCAACCACACCGATGAATGGCGTTACATCATGACGAATTCGAACGTCAAACCATGGCTGAGGCAACAGGAAAACTGGCAACTCTCGATCGATCCAGAAGTCTTGGAAAACGCTTCCGAGAAACTGTTGCAGCGTATGGGGTATTACTCGGCTGGGCTTATAGAAATCGCTACCTACTCCGGTCCGAAGACGACGGTGGCAACCCGACTCGCCATGGAACGAGGTGAATACAAGCGCATTCGAGCGATGGATTTACCTGTCGCCGATGAAGCCAAGAACGATCTGTGGATCCACAAGATGAAGCAAAGGATCGATTCTGCGCGCGGTGCGAAAAAACTAGAGAACGGCACGAAAGGCAAAGACTAGCGAGTTCGATCTCTGTTGACGGTAAAAACTGTCTTCGCTAGAAAGTTTCAGAATCTCAAGCTCATACCGCTGGTTTGATTTCATATCCCGCTGCTATATCTCAACCGTACCGGTGTCACCGTTGACTGTGATCGTCTGTCCATCTTGGATCTTCTCGGTCGCCCCACGGAGACCTAGCACTGCTGGAATGCCGAATTCACGCGCGACGATCGAACCGTGGGCAAGTATTCCCCCAATGTCAGTAACCAAACCAATCAGTTGAGGGAATAGGACCGTCCAAGCTGGCGTCGTGGTGGGACAAACGAGAATGGTGCCGGGTCGGAATCCAGCGAATTCCTCAACGGATCGAATTACGCATGCTTCGCCTGTGACATGACCTGGACTGACTGGCGAGCCACGAAGTACATTTCTTGATGTTTCCTCTTGTCGTTTGGAAGCAAGGGGTGCCCATGGCGGCGGCCCGGGAATCAGAAACGGAGGCGTAAGACTTCTGCGACGTGACCTGAGCGTGCGTCGCTCAATCGCTCTATGTGCTAACTCCGTTAGTGTTGCGCCTTTTGGATAGTGTGCTTTCCGATGAGCATCCGGCAAACGATCTATCGAAACGATGCTTCGGATTGCACGTCCAAGCTCCTCAGACGTCAGGTAGAAAACGTCGTCTGATTCGCGCAACGTTCCTCGCTCCACCAGTCGCTGACCCAACTCTATCGCAAGCGGACGCAACACAGTCCATGCTCTACCCAAGTGGAACATCGCCGCCTCCCGATAAGGGTAATAACGTCTTGCAGTCCAAATCCGCCACCAGAATTTCAGCCTTAACTTTCCACGAAAATGTTTGGTTGCACGTTTTTGCGCGTGTCGTTGTTCGAGCCTGAGTCGATCGCGATTACGAACCGGATCGAGATTTGGCTGTAGCAGGTAAGCATGAAGACTGCGCAGTGTATTGAGCGGCTTTTCGATCTCTAATGGTTCACCGAAATCGAGCGTACGAAGCTGATGGCCGAATTGCTTGAAGTATTCGTTGATGGCGGTTTCGATAGTTTGCGCTTGTGGATGCGAAGCCAATATTTCTAGCATTCGCTGCGGCGAATGCTTGATTAAGCTAGCGCATAGCTGCTTGTCGCTTCGAATTAACTCCGCGATGCGGTACAGGGTTGCTTGGCCATCGAACGCTGCAGACTTAAGTCCCCGGAGGAAGTGACCACTAGTAAATTCATCCGTACCGAATTCGTGAAGAAAGTTCTGCAGTTGTACTTCCGTGCCACGGCTCAGCGAAAACGCGTTCCAAACGCCGCCATTGAACCAGTAGGCGGCGTCGGCTTGCGAAAGAGCTCGAATACCTTTCCAAAGTTGTTCGATAGACGCAGAAGACGGATCAAGCTTTCCCCACAGCTGGATCTGCCTCAAGTAACGCGGTAACGCGACATAACGCCACATAGGCGTGAACGTAAGGTAAATCCGCACTGTAGACCAATATCGCGCGAAGCGAGTGTTCCGTTTCTTACGCGTGGGAACGGGGTTCCCTGTACGAGGAGGTTCGCCAACGTGGCGATACGCGAAACCATTTACGGTTGTGGTCAGTTGGAAGCAAGCAGGCGGCTGTGTGTCCTCAAAATCATGGTTACCACGGCGTGTTAGATTGCGACCCCATGCCTCTTGCAACGACCTGCGCATGTGTAGGTCCTCGAATAGCGTGCACACGGGGTCGGGTACGTGCTCGACCAACTGCGAACGTTGTAGGTATGCGCCTGGTTCAGGCGGATCCCACCGCACATTTTCGAGTGGCTCAGGTGGGAGCCTGGTGATGGCTCTCGACTGAAGCAGCCAGAGTTCACCTTCACGAAACGCCCATTCGATATCCTGTGGCGTACCATCAAACAGTTTTTCGACCGCGATAGCCTGATACCCAAGCGCATTCAACTGGGAAGACGCCAAGCAGGGCTTTGCCGAGGGTGCTGTTTCGACCGATTTATCGTCGAGATCTTGGCCGGAATGCTCGTTAGTTTGTTTTTCCCTGCCTCCAAGACGGCTCGATTTGACCTCAAATGTCGTCCGGTCTAGCACGAATTCATCTGGATCAACCGAGCCGCTCACCACAGCTTCGCCGAGACCGTGACTCGCGTTAATGTATATCTCGTTGTGTGCGCCTGACACCGGATTGGCAGTGAACGCAACGCCCGCGACATCGGCCGAGATGAGCTGTTGTACGACGACAGCCATAGCGATATCGTTGTTTTTGATGCCCACCTGATGTCGATAACTAAGGGCGCGTTCTGACCAAAGCGACGCCCAGCAACTCCTTACGGATTCGATCAACGCTTCTAAGCTGGTGATATTCAGGTAGGTTGCGTGTTGGCCAGCAAACGAATGCGTCGGCTGGTCCTCTACCGTAGCTGACGAGCGGACGGCGAGCGCTTGATCGTAGCCTTCGAGCTTGTCATATATCCTCGCAATCGCTTCGGTTAATTCGCCTGTTAGGAGTAAGCCGTCGAATAACGCTCTGACGCGTGCGACCGCTTCGGTAAATACAAGCTTCTCCGACTGGATATCGGGCAATGCAGCGTCTAGTAGACGTTCGCGGATTGCATGCGTGTCGACAAACCTGTCGTAAGCCGTTGTGGTGAGGATTTCTCCCTTGGGAACCCGACAGCCTGCATTGCACAGGCGCGATAGCGATTGAGCCTTTCCACCTACGAGCTCCAAGGGAGCAGCATGCGAAAGAGGAAGAACCAGCTGCTCAGTCATATCGCAGATGCGTCAATCCAAGTGTTTGGTTCGATAGCATGGAACTATGATCTTTTCACACCCGGAAACGACGTACACTGTAAGCTAACGGACATAGCGGATGCCAAGGTAGCTCAGCGGTAGTGCATCCGACAGTGTGTTTGGTGATCGCATGCCGCCGAGCCATCGAGAAGCAGGCGAAGCTGCGTAAGGTCGGTTGCGGCGAACGCAGCTATTTTGACCTTATGCGAGTTGATTGAAATGTGTAGACAGACGCGTGCGTATTGGCTGATCAGCGTGCAGGTAGCGCTATGGTAGCTGTAGCGTACGCCGTCGCTAATCCTGATTGATTCTGATTTTCGATCAACAGCTCAACAATATGCTCATCATCATTGATGTACTTCTTGTTCACCTTTCCGACAACCGTATTCGTGTCACCGACGACATTGGGGTGTCGAACTGAAGCGTGCAGTTTCTTCAAAGTACCGTAGTCACCCATCCAATCGGTCGCTGCCTGCGCTAACCAGCACACGCGCTGTGGACCGTAGTCAAATTGACCGGGCATGTTACGTCGTTTCTGCGCGTGTTCTTCGTCAAAGCGACCGCCGCCACCAAGGTCAGTCGAGCCCTCTGCCGCCAAAGCCGCTCTGGTACTGCGTCCTGTTCCGAGCACGCCATGCGTGAACAGGAACAGCTCCGTTACCGAATACGTGCCTTTTTGTAGTGGGTCAAGCTCGTCACCTTCGGCAACATCGTCCCAGTGTCGTACGTCCTTCCCTTGTCGTTCACGTTCAAAGACTAAGGGGTCCGCGGGTACAAGCTGACGTTCCGCCGATTCTTTAGCCTCACGGTTGTACTCGAGTGTTCCGCCAGTGTTTTGATATCTCGCCATTAGTGTCTTGATGGTAGCGACCACTTCGTGGCGTTGATTGGTGAACTCGACGTGGCCGGTATTGAAGTTGATCGGCCCAATTCGTGAGCTAGTCTTGCGAACGGTCTCGCCAACTGTTTCAGTCGCGGTAATCGTGTCGTCGCGCCAAATGGGTCGAACGAAGTCAATCTCCGCTCCGGCGTAGTTTACAGGGAGATGTTGCGTGTTCACGCGCGCACGATTGATAGCTCCTGTCTCTCCTGCGACCACCCCAAGCGTAATCGCGTATAAGAATGTCGGTGCGGCTACGAGATCTTCATAGCGACTCGTCGACGCATATTCAGGCGATCTATATATCGGGTTGTAGTCACCGACGCCATCGGCATAGCGTCGGAGGTTGTCGACCGTCGCTTGTTTAGAGGGTCGATGTGGTAGGACACTGCCGATTCCTTTTCGGTACTCGTCTTGAAACTCATCAAGTGTCGTGATTAAGTTTGTTTCCGGCATCTCAGAATGAAGCTCTCTTCTGTTGTTTTCTCAGAAATGGGGTTCAGTTTGGCTCAAGCCGCTTTTTTCTTGGTGCGCAAAGCCGCAAAGCGTTTCTTCGCTTCGTCAGACATATACTGAATCCCGCGCGTATAGTCTGGTCCGTTTTCGTCCCATCCCATGTGATCATCTGCGCCCACCAGACGTGCGAATTCAGGCGGATTACGATCGAGCATCTCCTTCGTGACGCGCCACTGATACGCCTCTTGCGTCTTAAGACGTCGATGGCAGTGGTAGCTGGTTACGTTTAGACGGAGACCATCAGTTTTCTTCGGAAACGCACCATGCCAAGTGTTCCCGTGCCAGGCGATCAAGGATCCCGCCGCTGCTTCGACGGGTACCGCACGTTTCTCGGCTTCACCCGGTTTTGGTTGACGACAGTTGAGATGGCTTCCAGGCACCATGGCGATCGCGCCGTTTTCCAGGGTGTAATCGGTGAGACAGTACGCTGCATTTGCGACATCAGAACACGCTGGCAGATGACCGTCGCGATCAGGTGGTGAATCGCTATGTAAGCCGAGTGTATCGCGTTCGCCTTGCCATTTCACGAACGAGGTCAGACTGGAGAGTTGCTGTTGCCCGCGCATGAGATAGTCAATGAGAGCATAGAGTGTGGGATTCATGACCCACTCCTCAAACACAGGGTCTGCCATTAATAAGTAAAACAGAAGGAATTGCCCGTCTGATTGAGGCTGTGCCTTGTACTCGCCAAAATTCCCGTTTGCGTCTAATTTGAATTCCACGCCGGTTCGTTCTGTGCAAATTCGGAGTACGGTATCTCTAATCCGATCGAAAAATGCGTTATCTGCCACTTTCTCCGGTGGCACGACCGTGAATCCGTAGGTGTCAAGTTCGTAGATGTTGGTTTCGAGACCGAGTGACTTGATGCGATTAAAGGTCTTGTTGAGTGCGTCGGTCGATTTGAACTTCCCGAATTCCATATGAGTACCCGTCAGAAAATATCGGCAGACGGCGCGGTGTGCGCCGTCAGCGATGTAAGTGTAGTGATTGGTCTAGTTGCGCAAGTCGCTCGTACAGCAAGAAGAGGTGATTGGTGAACGGAAGTAAGGCATGACATTAGAGGAAGCGTTTGCGGCGTTAGCCGAAGGACGACAACTGAGGACAACCGAAGTCGACGCAACAATTGGGTCGCAGCTAGCTGAATATGGTGTAGCGTGTGTCGATGGTGTTTTTGGCGAACGAGATTGCGAGTTTCTGAACGCTACGGCAATCGAGTCCAATTTGAATGAGTCCACACGCACGTGGCTACGGCGGATTGAGGTACGGCCGTGTACAGAGAGCACGAACTCGGATCTGCTGGAACGATCGCGGGATATGGAAATCGATGGTTTGATCCGCGTGGCAGAAGTACAAACAGGTGGTCGAGGTCGACGAGGACGACAGTGGGTATCGCCTTTCGCAAAGAATGTTGCCTTGAGTATCGGTGTTGCTATCGACCGTTCTACTGCGGAAATCGGGGCGATTAGTCTTGCGGTCGGACTGCATACCGCGACTACGCTTGAACGATTCGGGATCGACGATGCAAAACTGAAGTGGCCGAATGATGTTCTGATCGGTCAGCGCAAGGTAGGCGGCATTCTCATCGAATTAGCCGACGCACAACGACCGGCGCGATTGGTTGTAGGCATTGGCATCAACGTCAACGATGCGCCTGGCAAGGATGTAACTGGCGACTATCTTGCGACGCGTATGGTTGATCATAGGGCTTCATGTTCGCGCAATTCGCTCGTGGCGCAGTTGATTAACTCGACATACGATGCGATTCGACAGTTCGTAACGTCTGGTTTCGGCGAGTTTAAGGACGCTTGGGAACAACGTGATACATTACGAGGAAGGCAAGTCGTATTGATTGGTGTCGAACCACCTGTCTCGGGGACAGGCATAGGCATCGACAACGAAGGCGCGTACCTGATCCGAACGGGTGAAGGGGTTGAACGCGCAATCGGTGGTGAACTGAGTTTGCGAGTATCTAACGTTTAAACGAGAGAACCAATCGAGAGTGATTGTCCAATAAAGGTCGTCTGAATAGGTTAGAAAATTCGCAGATATTCTCGAAACAAGCTTTCACGTGCGCTATTTGTTTCGATGGACTCTCAAGAAAGACTGTACTATTTAGCAATAGGAAGAAATACCAAGCATCGAAACGACCCCGGGACTGGGGTATGCGGCTCTGTAAGAGCGTTCACCCAGGTGTCGCGAAAGAGTCGGTAAAGCAGCTTGTCTTTTGGACGAGCGTGTAAGTCCTATAAAAAGAGCCAAGATTACCGAGTTAGATTCGAGTCTAACGAATTGAAGCGCAAGCGAAGGGCCGATCATTGGCACTTCGTCTTTTTGCGGCAACAGAGGTGCGCGATCTATGGTGATTTTGATTGACTGAAGTCACATAGGCCATGGAAGGCAGAATCGAAACGGTTCAAAACGAACCGATTGCACGAAACGAGCTATACCCGTTCCCCGAAGGGTGGTACGTGGTAGCAGAGAGTCGTGAACTCGGCATCGGCGAGTTGAAAGAACGCGTGTGGTTGGGAAGATCAATCGTGTATTGGCGCAATCAGCATGGCGACGTCTGTGTTGCGGACAGTACTTGTCCGCATTTGGGCTCCTCCTTGGGACCTGGGGCTGGCGGTAGACTTAGAAACGGTAACTTAGTCTGTCCATTCCACGGTTTTGAGTATGACATTAACGGCAAATGCGTGTGGGCGCGTGATGTCAAACCACCCCGCTCAGCGGAACTAACTCGGTTCGCCGTTACAGAGACGTGCGGATTGATATTTGCCTATTCTGGGCAAAACGCAGACAATCCGCGCTGGCAAACGCCGGTATTTCCGAGTGATCACTCGGCGCGCGGCATAAGACGAATGCGATGTAGAGCCCACCCTCAGACAACGAGCGAAAACTCAGTCGACGTCAATCATTTAGAGGAGATCCATGGGTACTCGGGAATAAAGCAACTCCGCGAAACTGAAGTTTCTGGTCCTTTTTTATTCTCCTCGTATTCATTTACCCGCAATATGTTGACGCGTGGCTTGCGTAAATTCGAGCTGTCTGTCGAGATTTCGATCGTTGTCTGGGGACTGGGTGTGTCGACAGTTGCTGTTTCTACAGAAAACGGCGTTTCAGTTCGTCAGTGGGTTTTATCAACTCCCGTCGACGGTGAGGTGCTTGATATATGGTTAGTCGTAGATATTCGGGATCTACCCAAATGGTGGTGGCTCAAGAGTGTTCTCCGTCCACTGGCATCGAAAGTGGCGTCGCAGCTTCTCGTGAACGACCTTAAATTAGAGGTTGCTAAGGATGCGGTGATATGGGATAAGCAAAACTATCGCGCCCGACCAGCGTTTTCGGCATTGGATCGGGACATATCCATGTTCCGTCGATATAGCGAGCAGTTTTATTCACAGGTTAAGTGATGGCAGAGGAAATACTCGAATCAAAGCGTAGAGAATCGTCAGAGGTTCATCGACTGACGATCGCCGAAGAATTAGTCTTGCTGATGTTGAAGGACGACCTCGGTTTCGTTGCCGCGCCGACATCCGACTGGCGCATGTGGTGTGGTTTCGCTGGCGCAGTTATTCTCGATTTGTCGTTTCGAAACCGTATCGACGCTGATCTTGACCATTTGCACGTCATCGATCCTACCCCCATCGGTGACGACATATTGGATCCGGCACTGCAAATCATGGCGTACGATGACACCCCGCGAACTACGCGGTATTGGGTCGAGTACTTTGCGCCAAACGCTGACGTGTTTATCGAATACGTCCTGCTGCGACTCGTCAATATGAACATCCTTGTTCACGATGCGGGTGGGTATTGGCAGCTCAGCGATAAGGTCTTACGGACCGGACAATATATTGGTCCAGGTCTTGAACAGCAAGAGGAAGTTAGAGCGAGAATCAGGCGTTCACTATTTGATGAGGAGATTCCTGATCCTCATGACGTGACACTTATTGGTCTGTTGCTCGTATGCGACGGATTCCGATCGATGCTCGACGCTGACGAGTTTGAGTTCGCTCAGGAACGAATCCAGCTGTTAGCGAGCATGGATTTGTTTGGACAAGCGATTCGATCTGCTGTTGGTGATTCGGATCTGGACGCGTCAAAATCGACTGGTCCAAAACGCTTACCTGTTCCGAAGGTGAAGTTAAGTTCCTACCTAAAGTCGAAGTCCCTTAGGAAGAAAGATCTTTGCCGATTCCTTGCGGAACTGTGCGAGGAGTATGGCCCAGTCTTCAATCTCTCGATACTCGGCCGCGGCACGATTGTGCTTGCCGGTGCAGAGATGAATCAGTGGGTTGCGCGACGAGGACGCCTGTATCTGCGAACACGCGATTACCTTGAGGATTTCCAGACCGCATGGGGTACAGCGCGCTCAATCGCGAGTATGGATGGAGCCGACCACTTCCGAATGCGGAAGATCATGCGAGCTAGTAATGCGCGTACGACGGTCGAGAACCGTTTAGATGATCTATTTCGAATCGGTCGGGAACGTATCACTACTTGGATCGATGAGAAGGTATTACCAGGCGAAATGGAATGTCAGCGCATTACGGGGCGCCAGATTGCACAACTCACTACAAGCATCGATCCTCCGATTAGCGTACTCGATGGTCTCTTGATATACGAATTTCGCGCATTGAAGATCTATGTCATGAATGTGATGCCGAAATTTATGCTGAAGACACCGCGCATGAAGAAACACCTAAACGATGTATTGGAGGTGTATCGACACATTCACGAGAGCCACACTACTGAGGAAAGGGCAGATAAGCCGCGTGACTTGGTCGATGATCTGTTGACACTTCATAAGTCAGATCCTCAATTCCTACCTGAGACTGATCTCGAATTTGCATTCATCGCGCCTCTAATCGCAGGTCACTATCTCGGCAGCCAGATGAGTTTCGCGTTGTACGAAATGATGAAAAATAAAGATTTCTACGCGCGGATCGTCGCCGAAGCAGATGCGTTGTTTGAGAATGGGGATCCCTCGAAGGAAGAAGTCACGTTGGAAGCGATTGATTTCACGCATCGGTTCATCATGGAGACGATGCGCATGCATCCTGTTATTCCAGTGCATAACCGAACGGCGATGAATGAGTTCGAAGTAGACGACTATCTCGTGCCTACAAGAAGTACAGTACTCGTCGCGTTCACTGCGACACAGTTTATGGATGAACACTTTAAGGACGCCAAGAAATTCGATCCGGATCGCTTTGCACCTGGTCGTGAAGAACACCGAAAGAGGGGTGCGTTTTATCCGTTCGGCTTAGGGACGCATACGTGTCTGGGTTCTCGGTTTACTGAGTTGCATTTGGTCGTAAATCTCTTGTTAGTTGCGCACCACTGTGAACTTGAAATGGTGCCGCAGGACTACGAGCTTAAATTGAGTCCGCTCCCGAAGTTCAGTCCCGCCAAGAGCTTCAAGTTCAGGGTGAAAGCTCTACGCAATCCACTAGCGGAAGCTGCTTAAACAACATTCACATTCGGATGAGTATCGGCATCCATTCGATAACGAACGATAGTAGTCACGTCTTCGGGTTGGGTTAATCTGGAAATACGTCCGAGCGAGACGTACCGCCGGTAGGTAGAACACGACGAAGACGTGCGAGCCACTTCGTGCTGGTTTCAACCGCCGCCACTGGCAGTATGAGTAGCGCAGGAGTAACCACGAGGGTGAGGATCGTTGCAAAGGACAGGCCGAATGCGATAGCCTGAGCAAGCGGCACCCAATAGCTTGACAAGTTACCGCCTGTAGTCCAAGTTCGATTAATGAAGTCAATGGATTGGTGGCTCGCAAGCGGGAGTAAACCGATCATGGTTGTAACGGTGGTTAACACCACGGGTCGCAGTCGCTGCAATCCAGTTAAAGTCACTAACCGTACGAGATCGAACTCCGGGTGTTCTTTGCGACCTTGATTGAACGTATCTATCAGCACAATGCTGTTGTTTACGACAATGCCGGCTAGCGCGATGATCCCGACGCCACTTAAGATCGCGCTAAACGGTGAGTTCGTGATTACCAATCCAAGAAACACGCCTGCCGTAGATAGCACAATGGCAAATATCGTGATGAACGACTGATAGATGCTGTTGTACTGCGTAACGAGCAGCACAAACATCAAAAGCAACGCGAACGAGAACGCCTTCGTCACGAAGGCGATCGATTCGGCTTGATCCTCTGCCGTCCCGCGGAAACGAATGTCAACTGAGCGGTCAAATGACTGCTCATCCAGCCAATCCTGGATTTCACTGATTTTCGCATCTGCTAGCACACCTGGTATCACATCTGCTTGAATAACGTGAATGTCACGTTGGTCACGTCGTTGGATAGCATCCTGGCGTTTGACTGCCTTCCTCGTCACGAAATTTGAGATCGGTACTAGACCGTTGTTGGTCGCGATCTGCAATTCGTCGAGTTGGTCAATGCTGCGACTTGACGCTGAAAATCGGAGACGGATGTCAAGTGCTTCGTCAGCATCGTTTGGACGGTATTCGCCTAGTTTTGCGCCGTCGGTAATTAGTTGCGCTGCGAGTCCGACCGTGGTCACGTCGACTCCAAATAGGGCAGCTTTTGCTCGGTCCACGTCGAGCTGCCACTCGAATCCAGGCAGCGGTAGCGTATCTTCAAGATTTCGTAAGCCGGCTACCTCGTCTATGAGATGAGCTCGCACAGCCTCGACGATAGGCGCGAGTTTTTCCCGATCTCGTGCAGAAAACTGAATGAATATTGGCTTACCGGCGAGAAGCTGACCTTCAAAGGGTTTCAAATCCACGACGATGCCGCCGATTTGTGCTGCCTTCGCGCGGATTTCTTCGCCGATTTCGATTCCATTTCGCGTGCGTTGGTTGGCTTCGTGGAGCTCAACCCATATCGTGCCAATGACGTCTGCAGCGGAACCGCCTCGATAAGTCTGTCGTTGACCTTCGCCCCGTTCGAAGCCACTACTAATGAACGTGCTTACTTCTTTAACGCCATCCGTCTCGACGATTGCCTCTTCTACTTCTTGAACGAGTGCATGTGCCTCTTCTATATTCAAGTTCCCGCGTGCACGCACGAATGCCTGGGAGTAAACCGGGTCGTTCTCGTTGAAGAATATGACGCCGAGATCTCTGATGTTATAGAGCGAGAAGATGCCATAAACCACCAGCACGATGGTTACGAGAGTGAAGAACGTATGACGTGCGGCCGACGAAATGAGCTTGGCGTACCAACGAGAGAAACCGGTTAATTGATCAACGTCTCGATCCCACGGGCTTACCGCACGTGTAGTTACCTCGCGTTCGCCTATGTGCCTTGAGAGCGTGGCACCCAAGCTAGGTACGAAGATCAGCGTATAGACGAGCGAGCCAATCAAGACAGCTAGCACGGTGAGTGGCAAATAACGCATGTACTCGCCTGGCACGCCTGGCCAGAAAAGCAATGGAAGAAAAGCTGCTAGGGTCGTCGCGGTCGATGCAGTCACGGGTGCGAACATACGCCGTGCGGCCTCAGCATACCCGCGTTCGCCGGACGCGCCGACGCTCATACGTCGTTCAGCATCTTCGGTTACGATGATCGCTCCGTCAATCAGCATGCCGAGCGCCATCAACATTCCGAACATGACCATGAAGTTGAATGAGTGACCGAACAACCACAGGAAAATCAGCGCAAACAGAAACGAAACAGGAATTGAGGCAGCTACGATTACACTGCTGCGCAAGCCAATCGAAGGTAGGACAACAGCCAACACGAGGAATAAAGCAGTAACGATGTTGCCCTCGAGCTCTGTGACTTGCTGCATATCAAAGGCGGAAGCATCGCGTGTAATGAAAAGCTCCACGTCGTCAGGCATTGTCGATCGGAGCTCTTCAATGACCGCGCGCACCGCTCTCGTCGTGTCGATGGAGTTGGCTCCAACTTGACGGTAGGGGAACAGCGAAACTGACTGCTTGCCATTCGCGCGAACATAGTGTGTTCGATCCTTGAACGTGCGTCGCACAGTCGCTACATCGCCTAATGTCACCACGGTTTCACCGTCGGTAAACAACGGTAGATCGATTAGGTCGTTCGCCTCTTCGACGACACTCGGGATCTTGAGCGCGATGCTCCCTTTACCTGCGTCTAGCGAGCCGGCAGGGATTAACTGATTGTTGCGTGTGAGTGCGACGACCAGTTGCTCAACGGTGACACCATTCGCTAGCAGTCGTGCGGGTTCAACAGTGATTTCCAGCACCTCATCTCGGTGCCCCTGAATAACGACCGATCGAATACCCGGAAGCGTCTCGATTTGGTCACGAAGACTCCTTGCGGTCTCGAGTATCAGACGCTCCGATGACTTCTCACTAACTAGGTTGATTTGTACGATCGGAAAATCCGTGCTTGCCGTCTCTGCGACGACGGGTTCCTCGGCCGTAACAGGTAGTTCAGGCTTGGCGCGATCGACGGCTTCCCTCACGTCTGCCATCGCGACATCAATGTCCATTGAAGCGTCGAACTCGACCGATATGTACGCCATATGCTCAGCGCCGGTCCCTGTGATCTCCTTGACGTTGTCAAGCGCCTTTAGCTCGAGTTCGATCGGACGTATCAGTAGCCGCGTCGCGTCTTCAGGCGATATCCCTTCGTGGACGACAGTAATCACGAAATACGGTATTTCGACACGAGGTTCGCTCTCGGTTGGGATCGACAGACGGGCGACCACGCCGAAAACGATGATCCCAATCATGATCACGGAACGTTTACGTTCCATGGCGATTTCGATTAGCTTGTCTTTCATTTGAGTACGCTCAGACCGACTTGATTCGACTCACGATGGCGCTAATTACTCAACCAGATGCCCACTGCACGTCGACGCGCTGGCCCGGTGAAACAAGATCTTGACCCACGCTAATGATGACGACTTGGTCTCGTAAGCCGCTAACCCAAACCCCATCTGCATCCTCGGTCACGATCTCGACTTCGTGGAATTCAACCATGGAGTTATTAACCGTGTGGATGCCGAGTGATCCTGCATCACCGAGTACCAGGAGCGCGGACGACACTTGATGTGCCATATGTGTCGCTAATGACAATCCCACCTCTGCGGTAACCCCCGATCTTATTTCGTATAGCTTATTCGGAACCGCGACTTCGACACGAAATGTACGCGAGCTACTGGCTGCTTGCTTACCGATAAAGGAGACTATGCCGGTAACCACGCGCCCCGTCGCGAGAGACACATTGACTTCGGTACCGATTGATATTTGATCCACAAACTGTTCCGGGACTTGGACAACGGCATAGATCGGGTCGAGATCAAGAATGGTCGCACAAGGTGAACCGGGTACCAGGAAATCACCGACTGTCGCATGGACTCGCTCGACAAATCCAGAGATTGGCGCGCGAATTACCGTATTCGCGAGCGCTTCCTCTGCGAGCACAAGGGCGTGTTGCATCGCGCTTAACTTCGCTTTTGCCGCGACGACTTCAGATTCGCGTTGATAGTCGTTCTCGCGCAGCCGTAGGGCACCCTCATGCTCGAGTAGCGCTAACGTCACGGCGTCGTTTGCCGCGGCCACTCTTGCGTCTCGATCATTAACTTCAACCGTACAAACAGGATCGCCTTTCACTACCGTCGCACCATCGTCTGAGTTGCGTTCAACAACCTGTCCGGTCGTCTCAGACTGCAACGAGGCAACGAACTTAACTTCTGTTTTACCGTTGAGCATGAGAACGCGTGCTTTAGGCTGTGCCGTACTACGACGCGCGCGAACGGTGATTGGCTTACGCGCGTTGACTCGTTCATCCGCCGCTCCATTTAGTTCAGCGAGGCTAGGTTGAACTTGCGTTTCGTCGGCAGCTAAGACGCCGGATAGCAACCAAATCAACGCCAAGCCGAAGACGGTTGCAGTGGCTGTTGCACGCCATGCTAAGTCGGAAGAGAGGTTAAACATACCGCGCTTCAGCGTCATTACTGCCCAAACTATCGGGAAGTATGGTGATTGGTTGACAGATCACCACCTTTCTGCGTGGACGGCTGCCCATTGGCTGCCATTGCTCTTCCTTCCACCCACGCCTCGGGAAATATCCCACCCGAGTTGAGAGCTTGCAAACCCTCAAGCAGAATGTTCTTGGACGCATTGATGTCCCGGTCTGCTGAATGACCGCACGCAGTACAGTCGTACCACCGGTCAGCCAGCGTCAGTTTTACCTTCGGCAGTGCGCCGCATGCGGAGCATCGTTGCGTCGTATTTTTGGGGTTGACCTTCACCAACACACCACGGGCACTTTCAGCCTTGTAAGCGAGTTGTTGCGTGAACTGCCCCCAGTTTTGTTCCAAAATTGATCGGTTGAGACCGCGCTTGTGCGCACCACCGTTCGCCGTCAGATTCTTGATCTGTATATCTTCGACTGCCACCCATTTTCCGTGATTGCGGATGATGGCGGTGGTGATCGAATGTAACTCGTTGTGATTGCGAACCTTTTGGCGGTGACGCGCCTTGCGTAGTTGCACTACTTTCTTCTTGCGACTGTTTGAACTGCGTTTCGCCCGTGAAACTTTGCGCTGCAACCGCTTGGTTTCAGAGTTGTCAACCTTGTGTTTTGCAATTATCGTGCCATCTGAAAGTACAGCACGTTGCTTCACGCCCACATCGATACCAATCGCAGCGTCCATACCTTTGACTTCTGGTGCTACCTCACAGATTAACTGGACATAGACACCGTTCGGGTATTTAACGATCCGTACCAGCGTGACTTGATCCTTTGTGCAACGTTCGTCATGCCGCCACCGAATTCGCCCAATACCTTTGATCTTGATAGAACCGTACCGATCATTGAACGATGGTTTGATGCATGACGCTTCGAATGACCTCAGTCGCCCGCGCCCACGAAATCGTGGGAATCCGCCGCGCTTGAAGAATCGCCTGTACGCCTTATCCAGTCGTAACAAAGCCGAACGCTGGCTCTGGACGTGGTATTTGGCGAACCATTCATCCTGTGCCCTAATGATCGTCAGTGATTTGTACTGATCGTAGGCAGTGATTTTCCTTCCAGTTTTCTGGTAGCAATCAATCCGTTCTTGCAGCGCAGCGTTGTACAGTATCCGTTGTTGCGCTAAGAAGTCCTCTAGATTCGCGTGGGTCTGCCTCGACAATTTCGCAGCATAGGTGTATGCCCGCATGAGCAAATCTTAAGTTAGAAATCTAGCAACAGTCACCATCAACGGCATCTTTGTCATTTAATCACCATAATGAGGCTGTTGATTTTCGACTCGGTTTTGCGGCGTTTTTCGCTCGCGATCGCATTTAATCGGCCCGATCGGTGTCGGTGCGCCGGTCAAGCCGGATTCGACCGAAATTAAACGCTCAAAGTCACCGAAACCAGCCATATTGCATCCACTTTGAGGTGGTTTTCGCGTTTCTCCGCATTCAGAATAGACTTTCCCTACCTAAACTGTACAAGCGTTTGACGTTCCACGCCAGACACGCCAGCTGCCACTCGGTTTGAACGCCGGCGAGACCGCGCATCTTCGGATACCGAAATCCCATCGCGTCCTTGATGCAGCCGAACGTCGTTTCGACCGTGCTCTTGCGCTTGCGATACAGGGCCTGGCCGACCACGTCCTGCATCCGTGCCACCATGGTCTCGACCGCTTGCGAACAAGACCCTTTCGGTGGTTGTGCCCGCCCGTTTTTGCCGGTGGCGATATAGGCCTTGACGCCGCCTTTCTCGCACGCCCGAACATTGTCGTCGCTGTAGTAACCCGCGTCCGCCAACAGGTTCATGCGACCGTCTTCGTCATCCGCGGCGGCAGCCGCCACGTCTGGCTCGACGGTGGGCAACGCTTCGAGCGCATCCAGCGTCGGCACGATCTGACCGTGGTCGGTCGGCGCGTCGGTCACGCCCGACGTCACGATGAGCTGCGTGTCCACGTCGACGCCCGCTTGCGCGTTGTACGCCGGCATGATCCCGTCACGGGTCTTCATCAGCTGCGAATCGGGGTCGGTCAAGTGTTCTCGCGCCGCCTGCTTGGGCGCATCCCCTGGCGGCTTCGGCGGCGCACCCCGGGGCTTCGCGCCATGGGCTTTTTCATGCGCGTCGCGGGCCGCCTGCAGCTTGTCGTAAGCGGCTTGTTCGGCCGCCAGCGCAGCGGCGTCCGCCGCATCCAGTTTTGCCGCCATCGCCTCGTAGCGCTTGACGTCCACCAGCAGCCGCGTCAAGACGTCATCGTCAACGGCGGCACCGACCGCATGAACGTTGGCATCCGCGCCTTCAGCGTCATGGCGGTCCGCCTGTTCGGACAAGCGCGCAATCACCTTTTGACAGACCTCGATGCGTTTCCGCGCCAGCTTCGCCGTCAACGATTTCTCCCGCGCCGCATACGCCTTCAGCTTCGTCCCGTCAACCGCAATCGCGGACAACTGCACCACGCCGCCTTCGATCAGCACCTGCAAGAATTCCGCCGCCGCCGCTTCAAACGCCGCACGATGCGCACGGCGAAAGTTCGCCAGCGTCGTGTGGTCCGGATGCTGACCCCCGGCGATGTACATGAAATCCAGCCGGTCATGGGTCGCTTGCTCCAGCTTGCGCGAACTGTTCACGCCGGTCATGTAACCGTACAGCCACAGCGCCAGCAGCACGGCCGGCGGGTACCCCTTGCGCCCCGCATCCACATGGTACGTCGCCTCTAACGCTGACAAGTCCAACCGCGCCGCCACCCGTACGTACAGTCGCGCGACGTGATCGTCCGGCAGCAGTTCTTCCAGCGACGGCGGAAACAGCACAGGCTCAGCGCGATTGACATCTCCAATCATGGCGGGGGGTACCGTTGACTAATCGAAAGCTAAATGTTAGCTTAAATCGCCTTGAATGCCAACCCAAAAGCGACATTTTCAACAGCCTCTAATCCCCAAACTGTACATGGTTTTGAACTATTCGTGAGCTAATAAACGTTCTGTTCGAGACAGTCTCGACGGCAAGTTGGTTTTGAATATTGTCCGCCAGAATCGCGATTAACGGAGACGCGCATCAACACCCCATACCTGCGCTCGACGATAGCAGTCGCATCGTTAGCGATTTGCCCTGTAGAGCGAAACTGTGCTGCACGTTCTCGATATCGAATCACGTGTATTGAAACATTGACTCCCTCGCCGTGGTGGCTTCATCGCAAAAGCTTCGATTTGGTGCATTACAGCACCCTACCGAAGACGTGTTAATACTGTCTTGACGCATCTATTGCGGACATAAAATCCGCTCACACATTTAGCCTTTGTCGACCAGCTCTTACCTGCTCAGTAAGAGAGAGTTATTTTGGGGGTAGGTAAGTGTCGAAGAACTTCAGATTCTTAAATCTCACCAGCCGAATGAGAAGCGCTTATGCGAGCTGGTCGATAGATAACCGACTCGAACGTCTCGATGGTGAATTTGATGAGAGATCGCGTCGCGTCGCGGATTACGATCACACCGAAGTCGTCAACAACTATTACGACCTCTGCCATGAGCTCATGGAATACGGTTGGGGTGACTCCCTGCATTTCGCGCCTATCGCGGCTGACGAGTCGCTTGAAAGCGCGGTCCTGCGCCACCAGCGGTTGATGATCCAGAAACTTGAGCTGAACGAGGGCATGCAGGTGATTGACGTTGGTTGCGGCGTTGGGGGACCTATGCGTCGCGTCGCCCAAGAAACCGGCGTCAAGGTTTGTTGCGTCAATAACAATGAATACCAATTGTCACAAGCCAAGTTGAAAAATATAGAAGGGGGTTTAGACCACCTTGCGGAATACGTGAAATGCAGTTTCATGGACATGCATGCATTGAATGCGAACACGTTCAATGCAGGCTACGCGATTGAGTCAACGTGTCACGCCCCGGACAAGCAAGGCGCCTTTGCCGAGATATTTCGCGTACTAAAACCAGGCGCACTTTTCTGGGGTCAGGAAATGTGCTTAACCAATGCTTTCGAACCGGCTAACCCGCATCATCAGAGCCTGAAGTCGGAATTGATGCGCGGGATCGCACTGAAAGACATTGCATCGTTTAGTGAGGTAAATGACGCGCTTGAGGCGGTCGGGTTTGAAGTCCTTGAGGCGAATGATCGTGGAGCGCAACAAGAAGGAAGCACGCCTTGGTATGGTCCGATGGACAGTCGTCGTGGCTCGCATGAGAATTACTTCTGGCGAACGCCTTTGGGGCGTGTCTTGATGGAGCGGCTGATACGGCTTTCAGAACTCGTGCGTTTGTTTCCGCGTGACTCTTTCAGAGTTGTGCAATTCATGGATCGGACTGCTGACGCCTATGTCAATGGTGGTAAGGAAGGTGTTTTTACGCCTCTGTACTGCTTTTTAGCTCGGAAACCACTCTAACGAGTCAATTTACTTTTCTTGATATTTCGGTACACGCAAACCAAACAAGGTAATCGTTTGTATGTGTCAGTTGCGCGATGAATTAGCGCCGTGTCAGTTAACTAAAAGCGAAATGAAGATCGGCGCATATTCACTAACGGTATTGAACATAAGATAGTCGTGATCAGCGGGATTTAACCATGAGAATGGCGTCCCAGCTAATTAACACGCGCACCGATCGACGGTGCGTCCAAGGACAGAGTTGCGAGCTTCAATTTCAATCCAAATTGATGTATACTCGATACAGGAAATATCGAGATTTCGCGATGTCATTCAGAGTCGCGGGGCACTTTCTGAGCTGGTTGATACTCAGCTTCCTAATAGTGTCCTGCGGAGGCGGAGGCTCGTCAAACAGCGTCACTCCGCCGACTCCACCCGCTCCAACGGGACCGCCACAGCCGCCCCCACCGCCACCTGGTCCTAACGATGCCGAACTGAAGGCTGCATCAGCCTTCGCCAGTAGAACAACGTTCGGCATGCCTTACGAAGGAATCGTTGAGATCGCCGAGAAGAGGCATGAGGCTTGGCTAGACGAGCAACTCGCGATGGAGCCCACGTCTCATCTTGAATTCGCGGATGAGCTGGTCCGTCGGCGTGACGCGGGAGAATTCAAGCCGGCAGACGATGGAATTCTGCTAACCATCACTTTTTGGCGCGGCACATGGTGGAATCGTGCTATGACCGCACCAGATCAGGTGCAACAGCGCATCGCGTACGCATTGAGTCAGATCTTCGTGGTCTCTGACATTGACATTCTGCGTGACAATCCCCCGGCGCTTACGAGCTATATGGATACGCTACTTGAAGGTTCGACTGGGAACTTCAAGGATCTATTGCTAAATGTAGCCTTGCATCCCGCTATGGGCATTTATCTGAGCCACGTAAATAACCGTAAAGCCGACCCTGAAAACAACATATTTCCGGACGAAAACTTCGCGCGAGAAGTGATGCAGTTGTTCAGCATCGGGCTCTTTGAACTGAATGACGACGCCACCCACAAGCGTGACCTTGACGGCAATCTGATTCCTACTTACGACAGTGAGGACATTCGCGAATACGCCAAGGTTTTCACTGGGCTGTCGTATAGCGGCCCAAATGCTTGGTTTGGGAGGTGGCGACCTTATTTTCGAGAGCCCATGCAGATGTTTGAGGAGCATCACTCGCCTGGTCCGAAGCATTTACTCGGCGGCGTGGTCGTGCCCGAAGGTCAAAGCGGGATGGAAGACATCGAGCTTGCAATTGAGAGTTTGTTTAACCATCCGAATGTTGGACCTTTCATAGGGCGACAACTCATTCAGCGCCTCACGACTTCAAATCCATCTCCCGCGTATATCGAACGCGTAACTAACGCATTCAATGGTGATACTACCGGCGTTCGCGGCGATATGAAAGCGGTGATTAAGGCGATCTTGCTTGATCCTGAAGTTACAAATCCGCCAATCCCGAATTCGTTTGGCAAGATGCGTGAACCGGTCTTACGACTGACCGCACTGGCGCGGCAGTTTAACGCCGAGTGCGAGGATGGGTTGTTCTACAACAATGGCTATACGATGAACTATCACGGGCAGCAACATCCGTTGAATGCCCCAAGCGTATTCAATTTCTACTCGCCATTCCACTCTCCTGCAGGTGCGCTTGCGGAGAACAACCTCGTCGCACCTGAATTCCAGATTACGACTGCGACATCCGTAATCAACATGGTTAATCTGATGGATCTTGGGTTATTCCATGATGAAAAGCTCTTCTCGCCGAGCGAGCCATTTACGCCCACTGAAATCAAATTAGACGACTATGTGGAGATCGCCGGCAATGTTGATGCGCTTATCGATCGTCTAGATATCGTAATGACGGCGGGCAAGCTGGACGAGGCCACACGTTTACGCATCAAATTGGGCGTCGAAAGCATCGGTACTAATGCGCTTGACCGTGCACGGCATGCGATCTATTTATTCGCTATGTCGCCAAACTATGTGGTGGAGAGTTAGCCATGGCGTCGCGTAGAACGTTTCTGACCCATAGTTGTGGCCTTGGGGTTGCGGCGGCGACGTCAACAAGCACGCTGCTGTCCTTAGGGTTCGCTCGTCAAGCGGCAGCGCACAATCATGGTGGAGACTACAAAGCGTTGGTCTGCATTATGTTGGCAGGTGGCAACGATGCTTACAACATGCTTGTGCCATACGATCAAGACCAATACGACGAGTATCACACTTTCCGGTCTGACCTTGCGCTACCTCGCGATTCGCTGCTACCTATGCCTGAAAACGAAGAGGGGCGCACCTACGGTCTACATTCCGGGATGGCTGAGATCGAAGAACTGTACCGGGAAGGCGAGGTCGCGATTGTCAACAATGTTGGTACGCTGATTGAGCCAATCGATCCTACGGCGTTGCAGGAAGGCCGCGCACGGGTACCAGTGGGGCTCTACTCACACTCCGATCAGCAGATGCAATGGCAAACAGCCGTTAGCTTTAGTCGTAGCGCGACAAAGGGGTGGGCAGGACGTATAGCGGATCTACAGGGACCTGAATTAGCGAACGGTATTTCGATGAATATCTCGCTTAACGGTACAAACGTGTTTCAAAGTGGCGAACGGGCAGTACCGTACAACATTCATGCGACGGGGGACGGCGCACAGAACATTTGGGCTTATGGTGATGACGGCGGGTACAACAGCCGCCGCAAGCTCATGATCGACGACGTATTCAGCGTAGATCACGAGAACTTACTTCGTAATGAGTACTCCGCTCGAATGCGCAAGGCTATCGACAATGCCGAGACGTTTGTCGATGCCATTCGGCAAGCACCTGAAATTCAAACGCCTTTTATTGATCAACGTCTCTCAACGGCTATGCATCAGATCGCGAGGGTGATCTCTGTTCGAGAAGTCTTGGGTGCAACCCGTCAGACGTTCTTTGTGTTGATCGGTGGCTGGGACCATCACGATGAAGTCTTGAATAATCAAAATCGCATGTTGCCATACGTTAGTAGGGCGATGAGTCGCTTCAGGGATGCACTACGCGAACTCAGGGTGTACGACAAAGTGACGACCTTTACGATCTCAGATTTTGGTCGAACTCTAACTTCGAACGGCAAGGGATCCGATCACGGTTGGGGTGCGCACCACCTAATCATGGGTGGCGCTGTAAACGGTGGGGAAATGTACGGGACCTATCCGACCCTTCATCAAGATCACCCAATGGACACGGGTCGTGGCGTATTTATGCCAACAACAAGTACCGAGGAGTATTTCGCGGATTTGGCCTTATGGTTTGGAGTCGCGCCGAGTGACTTGGACCGTGTACTTCCCAATGTTCGAAATTTCTATTCGCCCACTTCGCAAACTCCACCGCTCGGCGTCATGATGAGTTAGCCAAGCTCAGAGGCAACTCGGACTGCCTTGCGATTGGCGTGCGACAAACATTGATTCATCAGTTAAATCTAGGCTCTTATGTAGTTGACTGTGTTTTTCAGCGCGTAGTTGCCGAAATTCCTACCGACGTTATGACTGGTAGACGTAGGTTCGAATCAATCCATCGCCACGGCGTTAATTCGTCCTGCGCGGATGCGTTCATTCAGTTAGACTTGACCTGTGAGTGCGACGAGTAGCACGTTAATACAACTGGATATTTGTTCTCCTCTTGGGGATCAGATTGTCGCTCGGCTTGATTTTATCAGGCTAACGAATTGCCGGTTGGGGGAGGGAGTCCCCAGAGTTGCTTGCAACTCATGAACTCACTTCTGTTGGATCGGACTCGCTGATCTGACTCTGCGCCTAAAAGGGTGTGCCTCCATCCTTAGGGTGCAGGAACCGAGAAGGAACCGCCACTATTTATAGCGGGTGGGAAGATCTTGGGAAATGCCTCGTAATGTCATGTATTTGATGGATCGGGGTGAGGTGCTGTGTGTGTTCTGTACATATGTATAGACTCACGGCTTTAAGCGTAGGCATGCATAAGCTGCCTGAACAATGGTCAGGAACATCTTGAAAAGGAATGTTTAGTTGACTTGGATTGCAGTATCCAATAGCCTAGGGACAGCGCGTGATCGGCAACGATCGGGTGTGAAGCGTCCTGACAATGTAATCCCCTTCGGGGCGGGTTGTGATCGTGAGATTGCAACGCGGACTCTGCCAGTACCAGGCGGACGAGATGCTAGGCTGGCGGGACGGGTGAACGTAAGTGAATGGTTGATAAACGTCGTAACAATCGACAGGCGAAAGGTTACTGATACGCCTGAACCAAACGGTGTGTCGCAGGTTGTCTCTGTCATAGTTGGGGACACACTGCCATCATGCGATCGGCGAATAGACCACACCCACCCCCGTCGTGTTGTTCAGACGGAACTCGGTAAGCCCGACACTGCGCCCATTGACCTTGTGTCGCTGGGCAGGAAAGCCGCAAGGCGGACTGATGCGGTGGCGGGTAAAGGAGGTCGGAAAAAGCGAACGCCGTGCTGTAATGGCGCGGATACCGGACTGAAACAGGTCTGGCGACGAAAGTCGTGCCCACTTCCGACTGGTCTGCATCGCGAGATGACAGGCAAATACCCTAAACGAACGTTGACTATGTCGGCGTTTTCATTCAACCGGAGGACGGTGAATCGCTGTCCTTCGGGACGGGTTCCCGCCTCCTTGATTAAGGAGGACAGCATGAAAGTGCATCCTGAATTCAGGGTGTCTGCGTCCTTCCGCGTCCCGTTGAACGGATCGTGAGGGGCATGCAGGTACGAATCGCGAAGGCGAAGCAGCCATTGGTTGCGTAACCGGCTTGTACTATCAAGTTTTTCGCAGGCTTGAGCCGTGTGCGGGGAAACTCGCACGCACGGTTCTTAGGGGAGGGGTAGTCAGTAATGACTGCTCCTTACCCGACTTACGTATACCTACAAAGCCAAGCTGAACGCGCACACGCATCGGAACCTCGCCGAGTTTCTTGTACAGCAACGCCTGCTGTACAACGGTGCGCTGCAGGAACGGATCGACTGCTATCAGAAAACCGGTGGGAGTATCGGTCTGTATGACCAGCGCGGTTCACTGACCATGATTCGCCAGAGCGATGAATGGTTTCGCAAGTTTGACCGGTGGTGTCAGGATTCGGCACTGGTCCGGGTCGACCGGGCGTTCAAGCGGTTCTTCAAGCAGGGTCATGGGTTCCCACGCTTCAAGGCGTACCGACGCGGCGTGCAGTCGTTTGAGAGCCTCTACAAGAAACCAACCTTCAGTGGCAAGTACGGGTACGTGAAGGTCAAGGGCATCGGTCGGTTCCGATGGCGCCAGGACGGACGGTGTGACGATCGCAGCAAGGTGAAAGTCGTGCGGGTGGTGAAGCGACCGACCGGGGTCTTCATCCAGTTGGTCTGCGACGAGAAGATCCGCCGTATCGGGTTGAATCGTGCCATCGGCATCGATGTCGGGGTGCATCTCCGCGCCGCGCTGTCCGACGGGACGGTGTTCCCGCGCCACATCCCGGATCGCGCCGACATCAAGCGCAAGCAACGTGCCTTGAATCGGTGCAAGTTGGGTTCAAACCGAAGGATGAAACGACGCCAGGCGTTGGCACGGGCGTGCTATCGCGACCGCGTGCGCCGGCACCACGCCCTTCACCGTCTCACGAGCGAGATCGTCAAAGACCACGGCAAGTGGATCGCGGTAGAAGATCTCGACATCCAGGCGATGACGGCATCGGCGTCGGGGACGGTCGCAAGCCCAGGACGCGGGATCAGACAAAAGGCTGGCTTGAATCGTTCGATCCTCGAACAGAACTGGGGGATGTTCATCACGCAACTTGACTACAAGGCTGCAAGCGCCGGTGGTCAGCTGGTGCGTGTTGATCCCAAACACACCACGCAACGGTGCTCCGCGTGCGGTGGTCTACCAGTCAAGGCGTTGACTTTGAACGACCGTTGGTACCACTGCACGCATTGTGGTTATCATGACGACCGTGACGTGAACGCGTCGAAGAATGTGTTGCTCAAAGGGCTTGAGCTCTTTGATGCGGGTGGCTCGCTTCCCGCAGTGTCGGCAACTGAAAAACAGAATCAGGACATCGGTCCTGATCGACACGGAACCGTGTAACCAGTGTGGAAACCACACAGAAGTACATGAGAGCCTAAATCTAAGATCTTGAACCTGAAGACTCGTTAGGAAGCCGAAATCACGCAGTTTACAAAACCAGATCGGTTCCGAATTCCGCCGAGCAAGAAAATCTCATTAAGCGAGCGGCCAACCAGAGAGAGTGACGTTTCGCTTGACAAAGCAGCAGCACAGAACGAGCTAAAGAGTTGTATTTCGGCACTATCCAAGTTGCAGGAACGCTTGTTTGCTGAGAAATCGCAAGCGTTGCTCTTGATTTTTCAAGGGATGGATGCGTCTGGCAAGGACAGCACAATTCGGCATGTCACCACTGGTGTGAATCCCGCGGGTGTGCACGTACATTCGTACGGCGTTCCGACACAAGAAGACCTCGCTCAGTCATATTTCCAGCGCCACTTTCGCGATTTGCCGGCGCAAGGGCAAATTGGGGTTCACAATCGCTCGCATTACGAAGAGGTTGTCGTGACGCGTGTGCATCCAGCATTGCTTCAGTTGCGCGGGTTTGAAGCAAACGAAGTTGATGAGGAGTTTTGGCAGGAACGTTTTACGGACATTAGGAGTTTCGAACGTCATCTAACGCGTCAAAGTCGGACCAAGATCATCAAGTTTTTCTTGCATATATCGAGGGAAGAGCAGCTCAAACGGCTACTTCAACGCTTAGACGATCCAAGTAAAAACTGGAAATTCGATATTAGTGATATCCGCGAACGTCTCTATTGGGATGACTACCAGTTTGCGTATGAGTCAGCTATCGCCGCGACATCAACGGAATACGCGCCTTGGTACGTCATTCCGGCCGATCAGAAGCGATTTTCGCGTCTCGCGATCGCTGAGATTGTCCTCTCAACAATGCGTGAACTCGATCCGCAGTTTCCTGCACCCGAAGCAGATCTGAAGAAAGCCAAACACGCATTGTTAAGGACCTGATCTGCAGCGTTGCAGCTAGCGATCGGGTTCAGCCGACCTTAGAATTTCGCGCCTCTTAACATCTGAGTACGATCGTTTCAGATGTTGGCTGTGCCGCCATAGCTCAGCCGGTAGAGCAGCTCACTTGTAATGAGAAGGTCCGGGGTTCGACTCCTCGTGGCGGCACCACATTACCTAAATGCGTGGCGTGTTTCCTTGTTTCGACGGCAACAATCGCGTGCGCGACTCCGTACCTATTGAATTGAGCAACTTTTTTTAACTCATTTCGAGCCGTTTAGCCGTATTTAGAATACTCGTGGACAATCAATAAACGTCTGGCGCCGCTAGTCCGTGTGTTCCTTGCGTACGTAGCTAACAGCTGCACTGTCCTAGTTTGTAAGTGGGCATCTGATTCAGTCGTTTTCTAGAATTGAACCCCATGAACTCGGTACGTCCGGTTCGTTTGATCGATGTATGACGCTAGGTATCAACAACCTCTAACGTATCGCCCAACTTGAACCATAGCTCAATGCAACACTTAGGCGCAGGTACGCTCTACGTCGATAGCGGTGCGGAAGCTGCGCGTTCATCGATCGCTTCCATCGAGAATGGTCCGTTTGACATAGAGGGGTCGTATGACGAAAATGTCCCGCCTACATTTGCACGTGCAGGAGGGGTTCCCGAGCGGCCAAAGGGACCAGACTGTAAATCTGACGGCTCAGCCTTCGTAGGTTCGAATCCTACCCCCTCCACCAACTGAGACCGTGGGCTTGTTAGGGTGAGCCAGACGGGGCGGGTATTGTTCAGTGGCAGAACCTCAGCCTTCCAAGCTGATGGCGCGGGTTCGATTCCCGCTACCCGCACCAACGTGCGAGCGGTGGGTCATGTCACAGAACACAGCAGGGCTCACATAGCTCAGGCGGTAGAGCACTTCCTTGGTAAGGAAGAGGTCATCGGTTCAAATCCGATTGTGAGCACCAACCGTGGTATTCACACTGCTTGAGTCGGCGCTAAAGGAATGCGTCGGATTTTGGGAACAGGCGAATAGCACATGATGAAACAATTTGGCGAAAGAGAGTGAAGGCCAGTAGCTCAGTTGGCAGAGCGAGGGTCTCCAAAACCCTAGGTCGGGGGTTCGAGACCCTCCTGGCCTGCCAGCTCTCAACTCGTCCCAATCGCGACTGAATGGAAAAGTGGCAACAACGAAAACCACAGATAAATCTGAAGGTATAGTGCTTCTCGACCGTATTAAGTGGTTGGGTGTATTTGCCTTGCTTGCGGCCGGCGTGGTCGGCAATTGGTATTTTGGCGAAACGTCGTTGCTCTTACGCGCGGTCGTCTTGGTGGGGCTTGCGGCTTTAGCAGCCTACTTGCTCTACCTAACAAGACGTGGAAAGGAATTGTGGGAACTGGCGAATGAGTCCAGGGCCGAAATAAGGCGCGTCGTTTGGCCTACTCGAGAGGTCACGCTACAAACGACTTTGATTGTGATCGCATTGGTCTTGGTAGTGTCCTTGATCCTTTGGGGTTTGGATTCTGCACTGTCTTGGGGAGTGAAACAGGCCATTGGATAAAGAATCAACGACAAGTGACTCGACGGAGACGTCGCAGCAAGCGCTCAGTCAGGAACCAGTTACTGAGTCTACCGCGGTGATCGACGAAAACGCGAGTCAAGAGGTCGTGTCGGAAACATCTGATGCGGACGCCGTGGAAGAACCGTTGTTCGATCGTGCTCTATTAGACGATCCGAATAAGAAGTGGTACGTTGTTAGTGCACAAGCTGGACAGGAAAAACGTGCTGCAGCAACGCTTGAAGAACGAGTGAAATACTCGAATTTAGCTGATCAATTTGGCCCGATTCTGGTCCCGAGTGAAGAGGTCGTAGAGCTGCGAGCAGGGAAAAGGCGACGGAGTGAGCGTCGTTTTTATCCTGGATACATCTTCATATTCATGGAGATGGACGAATCGACGTGGGAGCTAGTTACCAAAACTACGCGCATTTCAGGTTTTGTTGGCGGTACAATTGCCAAGCCGACACCGCTCCCTAAAGCTGAGATTCAGCTAATTTTGGATCGTATTGATCAAGGCGGAGAAAAGGTCACGCCGAAGACCGTTTTTGAGCCAGGCGAGCTAATCCGCATCATCGACGGACCGTTCAACGAGTTCAGCGGGACCGTTGAGGAAGTTAACTACAAGAAACAGCAGCTGGTTGTTGCTGTCACCATTTTTGGCAGGTCAACACCTGTTGAATTGGATTTTTCCCAAGTCGAGAAAGGTTGATAACCGGGTTATCAGCGAGGATCGCTTCATCTACTTGGAACGCTTGACCAAATATGGCTAAACAGATCGATTCTTATCTGAAAATGCAGGTACCGGCAGGTCAGGCTAATCCTGCGCCTCCGGTGGGTCCCGCGCTGGGGCAAGCCGGATTGAACATTATGGAGTTCTGTAAGGCGTTTAACGCACAAACGCAGGGCATCGAGCAGGGCGTTCCGGTCCCGACGGTGATCACGATCTATGTCGATCGCAGTTTCTCGTTTATTACGAAATCACCGCCTGCCGCGTATCTGATCAAGCGCGCCGCGAATGTGGAGAAAGGAAGTGGTACGCCAAACACTGAAAAGGTGGGTACGGTTTCGCGCTTGCAGCTTGAAGAAATCGCGAAAACGAAGGATGCGGAGCTGACGGCGGCGGATTTAGATGCGGCGGTCAAAACGTTAGCTGGTACTGCGCGTAGCGCAGGCATCAACGTAGAAGGTATCTAATGGGCAAAAGTCAAACAAAGCGCAAGCAAGCGGCACGCGCACTTTTAGATCCCGGTAAGACGTACGAGTTCGACGAAGCGATCAAGATTCTGACCGAATTGCCAACCGGGAAATTTAAAGAATCAGTCGATCTAGCCGTGAATCTCGGCGTCGATCCGCGTCAAGCAGATCAGAATGTACGCGGCGCGATTGTATTGCCACACGGTACCGGAAAAGATATCCGAGTCGCGGTGTTCGCCCAAGGTGCCAACGCAGATGCGGCGAGAGAAGCTGGCGCAGATGTGGTGGGACTGGATGACCTGGCTGAACAGGTCAAAGCCGGTAATCTTGATTTTGACGTCGTCATCGCGACGCCTGATTGCATGCGCGTAGTAGGTTCACTTGGACGCATCTTGGGTCCACGCGGCTTAATGCCAAATCCGAAGAGCGGTACGGTTACCCAAGACGTTGCTGCGGCGATCCAAAATGCCAAGTCGGGCCAAGTTCAGTATCGGGCTGATCGCACAGGTATCGTCCACGGATCGATTGGTCAGGTGGGTCAAGATGCGATCCATATCAAAGAGAACATTGAAGCATTGATTGCGGATCTGCGTAAGGCGAAACCAGCGTCAGCGAAAGGGACCTACATCCAAAAGGTCACCATTTCGACGACGATGGGACCAGGCATCGCCGTCGAAGAATCAAGTATCGGAGCAGCATAACGATGCCCCTTACGTTAGCAGGCAAGGAAGCCATTGTCGCGGAGGCGCGCGAAGTTGCGCAGTCGGCTACCGCTACCGTGGTTGCAGACTATCGAGGTATGACGGTCTCCGAACTCACCGAGCTGCGCAAGCAAGCCCGAGTATCTGGGGTGAAGGTGACTGTGATTCGCAACACGCTTGCGAAACGCGCATTTGAAGGCACCGATTACTCGTGTCTCGACGAAGTATTGCGTGGACCGACGATGCTTGGGTTCAGCTACGAAGATCCGGGAGCGAGTGCGCGGTTGTTCCGCGATTACGGTCGCGAATGTCCGGCACTTGAGGTTAAGGCGTTATCGCTAAACGGCGAACTCTATGGCGCCGAACACCTCGCGAAAGTAGCAGCATTACCCACCAAAGAAGAAGCGCTCGCACAACTTCTGTCGGTCATGAAGGCACCAGTGACGAAACTGGCGCAAACGCTGCAAGCCGTTCCCTCAAAACTAGTTCGTACTTTGGTCGCGCTGAAGGACCAGAAAAGCGCCACCGAGTCTTAAAACCTATCCCACCCATCATCTCATTTGGAGTAAGCAGTGAGTCTTTCCAACGAAGAAATCATTGATGCCATCGCAGAGAAATCTGTCATGGAAGTCGTCGAGCTTGTCGAAGCGATGGAAGAGAAGTTTGGCGTCCAAGCTGCAGCCGCAGTCGCCGTGGCGGCTCCCGCAGCCGGTGCTGGCGATGCTGGTGGCGCTGAAGCCGAAGAAGAGAAATCGACTTTCGATATCGAGCTGGCTAGCTTCGGCGACAACAAGATCAAGGTCATCAAAGCCGTTCGTGAGTTAACCGGCCTTGGGCTCAAGGAGGCCAAAGCGCTCGTCGAATCGGCTCCCGCGAATGTCCGGGAGGGCGTCGCGAAGGAAGAGGCCGAAGAAGTTAAAGCCACTTTGGAGGCTGAGGGCGCCACGGTCGAGCTTAAGTAACTCGCGGCACATTCTCCCACGCTTTTTCAATCCAATCCCTTAAACGCGCGACTTATGTCGTGCGCGTATGCGCACGTCAAGACGTTGCGCGTCGTCAACACGGAGCTTTGAATGCCTTACAGCTTCACTGAAAAGAAACGGATTCGTAAGGACTTCGGTCGTTTAGCAGAGCCTTTGGAATTCCCGAATCTGCTTGCCATCCAAACTGAATCCTACAGCAAATTCCTACAAGCCGATGCACCGCAACCAGAGCGGCTCGATGTTGGCTTGGAAGCCGCCTTCAATTCGGTTTTCCCGATCAATGCAATCAATCAAGCTGCCTCACTGCACTATGTTGGCTATGAGCTTGAAGAACCTGTATTTGACGTCAAAGAGTGTGTCGTTCGCGGTGTGACTTATTGTGCGCCACTGCACGTGACGTTGCAGCTCGTGTTTTGGGATAACAGCAAAGACCCAACAAGTCCAGATCCTCGAAAAGTCATCGAACAGACGGTGTACTTGGGTAACGTACCTTTGATGACTGAAACGGGTACGTTTGTTATCAACGGCATTGAGCGCGTCGTTGTGTCACAGATCCACCGAAGTCCTGGTGTGATCTTTATCGATGACGGCGGTAAAGTTCACTCGTCAGGACGGAAACTCTATTCGGCGCGTGTGATACCCGCACGCGGAGTATGGATTGATTTCGAGTTCGGTATGGAGCCGCGCGAAACGACTGAGTTGATCTATGTCCGAATCGATCGCAAGAAGAAGATTCACATCACGCACTTGCTCCGTGCGATGGAGTTCAGTGATGAGGACATTCTGAACATCTTCTACGACGTTAACTCCTACAAGATTCAGAAGAACGGCAAGATCATTCTCGACCTCTACCCGGAGCGCTTGTTAGGTGAGACTTCGAGTATAGAAATCAAGGACTCGAGTGGCAGCGTTCTCGTGAACGAAGGGGATCGAATTTCAGAACGCCATGTCAAGCGCATGCTCGATGCGAAATTGACACGGCTTGAAGTACCTCGTCGATATCTTGTAGATCAGGTTACTGCGACCAGCTACATGGATGCATCAACCGGCGAAGCGTTCCTCCACTGTAACCATATTCTCACGGAAAAAGACGTTGACGACCTCATCGAAGCAGGTGTTGACGTGCTAGAGACGTTACATGTGAACGAGCTGAACAAGGGTTCCTACATCGCGGATACGATCCGTCGCGAACCAGATCATGAACGCAATAACGGACGCATTCGATCACTCGTTGAAATTTACAACGTCATGCGACCGGGTGAGCCTGTAAGCGCTGAGTCAGCCACACAGTTGTTTATGAATTCGTTCTTCAATTCGGAACGTTATGACTTATCACCTGTCGGCCGTATGAAGATCAATCGCCAATTAGAGTGGCGCAATCATGAATGCTTGATAGGTCAAGTACTCAACGAAAGTATCAAAGATGCGCAGACGCGTCGTGTTCTTTACAAGAAGGGTACGGAAATCGATCTGGCAGTTGCGGATCGTCTGGTTGAGAGTGGCGTCTCAACAATCCGAATCGCGACTCCCGAATTTGCTGACCACTATTACCACGGGCTCGTGCTTGCTTCTGACATGCTTGACCAGAATGGCAAAGCGCTTTATCCAAAAGGTCGGTTTGTCGGTACCGAAGAAATCGAGGAGCTCCATGAACAAGGCATTGAAGAAATCACTATCCAAGTGCCTAAGCCGAATTCAAGGGTTCTTACCCACGCGGACCTAGTACAGGTTCTACGTAAATTAGTAGAGACGCGGGATGGCCAGCGAGAAACCGATGACGTTGACAATCTGAGCAACCGACGTGTCAGGTCAGTTGGTGAGACGGCCGAGACCGCTTTTCGATCTGGTCTCATGCGAGTCCAGCGCGTGGTGCGCGACCGTCTAGCAATCGCAGAAACAGACGGTCTGATGCCGCAAGACATGATCAACGCCAAACCAATCGCGGCGGCGATCAACGAATTCTTCGGTTCCTACGAACTTTCCCAGTACATGGAACACAACAACCCGTTGTCAGAGGTGACGCACAAGCGCAAGATTTCGGCGCTCGGACCTGGTGGTCTCAATCGAGAGAACGCTGGATTCGAAGTACGCGATGTGCATCCCACCCACTACGGGCGGGTGTGCCCAATTGAGACACCTGAAGGTGGCAACATTGGTCTCATCAACAGTTTGGCGACCTTCGCAAAGATCAACGAATATGGTTTTATTGAGACGCCATATCGTGAAGTCCGAAACGGTAAAGTATCGAATAAGGTGGTTTATCTATCGTCGATCGCGGAAGAACAGTTCTACATAGCGCAGGCGAATGCGTTGTTGAGCGAAAGCAACGAACTTACAGAACTGCGAGTGAATTGCCGTTACCGTGGTGAGTTTCTACAGACGAGTCCGGAGAACATCCAATACATGGACGTGTCGCCGAAGCAGATTGTTTCCATCACGTCAGCACTAATTCCATTCCTAGAACACGTGGAAGCTAATCGCGGCTTGATGGGTTCAAACCAGCAGCGACAAGCGGTACCGAATGTCAAACCTGAAGCTCCGTTAGTGGGTACGGGTATGGAACGAGTTATCGCACGCGATTCCGGTGTTTGCGTGATTGCAAAACGGGATGGCGTCGTCGAGTTGGTCGATGGAACGCGAATTGTGGTGCGCGCGACAGCACGTTCAAAAGACGTCATTGAAGACGACGTTGATATTTACGCGTTGCAGAAGTTCACGCGCTCAAACAATAGCACGTGCATCAATCAAAAGCCGACGGTTAAGTTGCATGATCGCGTGAAAGCGGGAGACATCTTGGCGGATGGGCCTGCGGTTGATCTAGGCGAACTCGCACTAGGTCACAACATACGTGTCGCCTTCATGCCGTGGAACGGTTACAACTATGAAGATTCGATTCTTGTGTCCGAACGAGTCGTCGAAGACGATCTCTTCACGACGATTCACATTCAGAAGTTCGACTGTACCGCTCGTGAAACGAAGATGGGTCCGGAGGAGATCACTGCTGATATCCCAGGCATCGGCGAATCCCCATTAACGAAGTTGGACGGCAACGGTATCGTCACGATCGGCGCTGAAGTCAAAGGCGATGACATCCTGGTTGGCAAAGTCACACCGAAAGGTGAGACTCAGTTAACGCCGGAGGAAAAGTTGCTGCGCGCCATTTTTGGCGAGAAGGCTTCTGACGTAAAAGACACATCTCTTCGACTTCCCAAAGGTGTCAGTGGCACAGTCGTAGACGTGCAGGTATTCACGCGGGAGGATGTTGAGAAAGACGACCGCGCGAAAGCGATCCGAGACGAAGAACTGAGCAGCTTCAAAAAAGACTTGGCTGATCAGCTCGAGATCATCCAGAACGCGAAGTTTGATCGTGTCGCCACGATGCTTAAAGGCTTGAAAGCCACGATCGCGCCGGATCTGAACAAAGGCGACACCATTACGGCGGCGTATCTAAATGATCTTGATCAAGATTTATGGCTTGGCATACGTACCGAAGACGACGAGATCAACAAGGTGCTCGACCGCGTTTCAGCGGACCTGGCCGATCTAGAAGTCAAGCACGAAAAGGAAATTAAGGACAAGCGCAAGAAGCTCGAGCGTGGTGACGATCTACGGCCGAGTGTTCTCAAGGAAGTCCACGTTTACATTGCTACCAAACGTCGTATCCAAGCGGGTGACAAGATGGCTGGCAGGCATGGTAATAAAGGTGTGATTTCTGTGATCATGCCTGTTGAGGACATGCCGTATGATGAACATGGCGAACCTGTTGATATCGTCCTGAACCCGTTAGGCGTTCCGTCGCGAATGAATGTCGGGCAGCTTCTTGAAGCTCACATCGGCTGGGCTGCGAAAGGCATCGGATTGCAAATCGGGCAGATGCTCGACCAGCGCAAGGCTGTCGAGGAAGTTCGCGCTTATCTTGATAAGGCGTACAACACCGTCGGGGATAAACCGGTGGATGTGGCTAGTTTGAACGACAAGGAAGTGATCGAGCTGGCCGGTAACTTGCGTAATGGCGTTCCCGTAGCGACGCCAGTTTTTGATGGCGCGCGCGAAGTTGACATCAAAGCGATGTTGGAACTAGCCGGGTTACCGACATCGGGTCAAACCACGCTTTATGACGGTCGAACAGGCGATGCATTCGATCGTCCGGTCACATTGGGCTATCTCTATCTGTTGAAGCTCAATCATTTGGTTGACGACAAGATGCATGCACGTTCAACCGGTTCGTACAGTATGGTGACGCAGCAACCACTTGGTGGTAAGGCACAGTTTGGCGGTCAACGCTTCGGTGAAATGGAAGTGTGGGCACTCGAAGCTTACGGTGCGGCCTACGCATTGCAGGAAATGTTGACGGTCAAGTCGGACGACGTTGAAGGACGCGGTCGGATGTATCAGGACATTGTGAACGGCAATTACGGCATGAAGCCAAACATACCGGAATCATTCAACGTCATCCGGAAGGAAATCCGGTCATTGGCGCTGGACGTTGATTTCGGCACGGACGTTTAAGGAGGAGAAAGTCATGGTAGCAACTACGTTCAATCCAACTGCGCCAGGATTCACTCGACCACGAGTTAGTTCGATGTTCGCGCCGCCTCCTGGTCGTTCGCCGCAGAGTGAAGATGACTTCAATATGCTGCAGATCAGTCTCGCGTCTCCCGAGATGATTCGAAGCTGGTCGCATGGTGAAGTCAAAAAACCAGAAACCATCAACTATCGCACGCTTAAGCCAGAACGTGATGGACTGTTCTGCGCGAAGATCTTTGGTCCAATCAAGGATTTTGAGTGCTTGTGTGGCAAGTACAAGCGTCAGAAACACAAGGGTGTGGTATGTGAAAAGTGCGGCGTCGAAGTTACGACGAGTAAGGTCCGCCGTGAACGCATGGGGCACATCGAATTGGCATGCCCAGTCGCACATATTTGGTTCTTCAAATCGATGCCTTCGCGTATCGCGACGCTACTCGACATTACGGTCAAGCACCTAGAACGGGTGCTCTATTTCGATTCGTTCATCGTGGTCGAGAGTGATGTTCCCGAAGACGTCAAGATAGGCGCTGTGCTCACTCAGGAAGAACTCGAAGCGGCGCAAGAGCTGCATGGCGACGACGTCCTTGAGGTGGAGATGGGCGCGTCCGCAATCGAGCGCATTCTCGAAGACATGGACCTTGAGTACGAAGCCGAAGTACTTCGCGAGGAACTTGACGCCACACGATCGGAAGCAAAGAGCAAGAAGATCACCAAGCGGCTCAAGTTGATTGAGGCGTTCATCAAGACGAACAACAAACCAAACTGGATGATCCTGCGGACACTTCCGGTGTTGCCTCCAGAACTGCGCCCGTTGGTGCCGTTGGAAGGCGGTCAGTTCGCAACTTCGGACTTGAACGATCTATATCGCCGCGTTATTAATCGCAACAATCGGTTGAACCGACTGATTGAGCAGAGTGCGCCGGAAATCATCCAGCGCAACGAGAAGCGGATGTTGCAAGAGTCGATCGACGCATTGCTTGACAATGGTCGACGCGGTCGTGCAGTTGTGGGTCGCAATAAGAACCCGCTCAAGTCATTGTCGGCCATGATTCAAGGCAAGCAAGGTCGATTCCGCCAGAACCTACTTGGCAAACGCGTTGACTACTCAGGACGTTCTGTTATCGTCGTGGGTCCGACGCTCAAATTGCACCAATGCGGTTTACCCAAGAAGATGGCATTGGAGCTATTCAAGCCGTTCATATTTGGCGAGATCATGCGGCGGAATCCTGCCGAAATGACGATTCGTCAAGCGAAGACTCAGGTTGAGAACGAGACGCCTGAAGTTTGGGACATTCTCGACGATGTGATTCGTGAGCACCCGGTATTGTTGAATCGTGCGCCGACGTTGCACCGTTTAAGCGTACAAGCATTCGAACCGGTGTTGATCGAAGGGAAGGCGATCCAACTACACCCATTGGTGTGCGTTGCTTTCAACGCTGACTTTGACGGTGACCAAATGGCCGTGCACGTACCGCTGACGCTTGAAGCTCAGTTGGAGTGCCGCGCGTTGATGATGTCAACTAACAACATCCTGTCACCAGCGAACGGTGAACCGATCATCGTGCCAAACCAGGACGTTGTCTTGGGGCTCTATTACATGACGCTAGAGAAGGTCAATGTGCAAGGCGAAGGTTCGATCTTCCGGGATGTTGCGGAAGTCCAACGCGCCTACCAATCGAAGGTTGTGGATCTCCACGCCAAAATCAAGGTGCGGATTGACGATTACGAGGCGGATGGTACGCCGTACACCCATACGGTTGATACCACAGTTGGTCGGACGCTACTGCGTGACCTGCTCCCGGCACCGATGAGTTTCGACCTTGTTAACCGGGTACTTAATCGAGGCGGGATTTCTAACCTGGTCAATGTCTGTTATCGGCGAGTTGGCTTAAAAGAAACCGTGGTATTTGCTGACCAGTTGATGTACACCGGTTTCCACTACTCCACGATTTCAGGTTGTTCGATTTGTATTGAAGACTTCGTCATCCCTGATAGTAAAGCGAAGATCATCGACGAGTCGCTTCAGGAAGTCCAGACGATTGAGCAACAGGCGATGGCGATGCTAGTCTCGGAAAACGAGCGCTACAACAAAATCGTCGACGCTTGGACGGCAGCGGAGACGCAAGTCAAGAAAGACATGATGGATGGGTTGGAGACCATCACGGTTGAGAATCGCGATGGCGAAGAAGAGAAACAACACTCATTCAATTCGGTGTTCATCTATTGTGACTCGTCGGCACGAGGATCACCAGAACAGATTCGGCAGGTGGCCGGCATGCGTGGTTGCTTGTCGCGTCCGGATGGCACGATTATCGAAACGCCGATCATCGCGAATTTCCGTGAAGGTCTGACCGTGAATGAATACTTCATCTCGACCCACGGTGCCCGAAAAGGGCTGTCGGATACAGCATTGAAGACCGCGAATGCTGGCTACCTAACCCGTCGTTTGGTGGACATCTCCCAAGACTTGGTCATTACGGAATCTGACTGCGGCACGAGCGAAGGGCTACGCGTGACGGCGTTGATCAACAAGAAGGAAGGTGATGTTTCCTTGTCCGTGTTCAAGCGTGTCTTGGGACGGATGACGTCAGCTCCGGTTGTGGATCCGGTCACGGAAAAGGTTGTGCTTGATGCCAACACGTTGATTACCGAAAGCCATGACGAACTGATCGAAAATGTCGATGAGATTTGGGTTAGATCACCGATTACATGCGAAACCCGCTACGGCGTATGTGCGCATTGCTATGGTCGTGACTTGGCTCGCGGCCACCTGGTAAACGAAGGTGAATCGGTCGGGGTGATTGCTGCTCAGAGCATTGGCGAACCCGGTACGCAGCTCACGTTGCGAACTTTCCACATGGGTGGGGCTGCATCGAGATCATCGGTTGATGACCGCGTGATCGTGAAGAGCACGGGTACTGTCCGTCTACGCGGCGCGAGGTTGCTGACCCAAGATGATGGCCAAGCCATCGTCGTTTCGCGGACGGCTGAAATCGTCATCGCGGATGAGCATGGTCGAGAGCGCGAACGATATCGTGTTCCGTATGGAGCGAAACTTTCGCCGTCGGCAGCTCAGCAGGAGCATGTTGAGGTGCGTGAAACGGTCGCAGAATGGGATGTGCACAGCCACCCAATCATCAGCGAGAAGAAGGGAATCATCGAGTACGAAGATATCGTCGAAGGTTCAAGCGTTGAACGCGTAACGGACGAACTAACAGGAATCGTGTCAACGACCGTCCTTGCGGAATCTGATCGTACGGAAGTCATCGATGAAGAGTCCGGGAAGCTGCGCAAGCTTCGTCCGACACTAAAACTGTATCGTAAAGGGCGTGCCAAAACTGAAACCAACTTGATTAACTCGTTCCGATTGAGTGATGGTGCGTCGATTGACGTGCAAGATGGTGAAGAGGTGCGTGAAGGTTCGACGGTAGCGACTGTGCCGACGACTGCGGTACGCATGTCGACGGATATCGTCGGAGGTCTGCCGCGAGTGGTTGACCTTTTCGAAGCGCGTCAACGCAAAGGTGGCGCAATTCTTGCAGAAGCCTCTGGTGATGTGAGTTTCGGTACCGAAACCATGACGAAGCACCGCTTGGTGATTACCAGAGAAGACGGTACCGTTCACGAGAAATTGATCCCGAAGACACGTCAAATCGAGGTGTACCCCGGTGAGAAAATTCAGCGCGGTGACGTGGTGTGCGACGGTGTGCTTGATCCAAAGGACATCTTGCGCTATCGAGGCATCGGCGCATTGCGTGAGTACATCGTGGACAACATCCAGGAAGTATTTCAAGCACAGGGCGTTTTGCTGAACGATAAGCACATCGAGATCATCATTCGACAGATGCTCAGAAAGGTTGATATCACGGACGCCGGAGATTCCGAGTTTGTGAAAGGCGAGCGTGCTGAGTACGTGTCCGCTTTGAGTGCGAACGAGGAGCTGGTGAAGGAAGGCAAGCAACCCGCTCAGTTTGATCGAGTATTGCTCGGTATTACCCGAGGGTCGCTTGCAACGGATTCGTTCATTTCCGCGGCATCCTTCCAAGAAACCACGAAGATTCTGACCGACGCTGCAGTGAACAGTCGTAAGGACATGCTCCGCGGGTTGAAGGAAAACGTGATTGTGGGTCGCTTAATTCCTGCCGGTACCGGCTTGGCACACCAACGCAAGATGAAGCAGGAGCGCGAAGCGCGGAAGATCATCGACGAGCACATTCGCGAAGGACTAGCGGAGGATGAAACGGAACAGAAACTCGAGACACTTGAGACAGGTGACGCGAGTTGAATCCGACGAGTCCAGTTACTAGAATTGCGCACCGCGTAATACAGCGAGCGACTGCTCGTTGCGCGTTACGCGAACATATTCAATGTTGGAGTTGACGCTTGGCAACCATTAATCAGCTGGTTCGTAAACCGCGAAAGCGCAAGCAAACCAAGAGCAAGGTTCCCGCGTTAGAAGCGGCACCGCAGAAGCGGGGCGTCTGCATGCGCGTGTATACAACGACGCCGCGGAAACCCAATTCGGCGATGCGCAAGGTGTGTCGCGTTCGGCTCAACAATGGGTACGAGGTAAATTCCTACATTGGTGGTGAAGGCCATAACTTGCAGGAACACTCCTCTGTGCTCATTCGAGGTGGCCGCGTGAAGGATTTGCCGGGCGTGCGTTACCACACGGTGCGTGGCGTTGGCGATCTTGCCGGCGTCGAGGAACGCAAGCAAGGGCGTTCGAAGTACGGTTCTAAGAAGCCGAGGTAACGGAAAGCCATGTCACGACGCAGACGAGCCGAGAAGCGAGTCATCCTTCCGGATCCTAAATACCACAATGAGACGCTTGCCAAGTTCATCAATCATGTGATGGAAAGCGGTAAGAAGGCAGTTGCCGAGCGGATTGTTTATGGCGCGTTATCGATCATCGAGACGCGACAGAAGACCGATCCGGTTGATATCTTCTTGAAAGCGCTAGAGAACGTGTCCCCCGCGACGGAGGTCAAATCACGTCGGGTGGGTGGTGCCACCTATCAGGTACCCATCGAAGTGCGTCCTTCGCGCCGCGAAGCTTTGGCAATGCGTTGGTTGGTAGAAAACGCGCGCAAGCGCAGCGAGAAGTCGATGGACGCGCGCCTTGCGAGTGAGCTTGCGGATGCCGCGGCGAACAGTGCGAATTCCGCGTCAATTAAAAAACGGGATGACACCCACCGCATGGCGGAGGCGAACCGCGCCTTCGCTCATTTCAGGTACTGAACCGACTTGTTAGCACTTACGACATTCTGACACCGTTCGTACCTTAAAACCTTAATCTCACAAACTCATTCGGAGCAAAGATGCCTCGTAGCACGCCAATAGGCCGCTACAGAAATATCGGTATTGTCGCGCACGTAGACGCGGGTAAAACCACGACTACGGAGCGTGTCTTGTTCTATGCCGGTATTTCGTACAAGATTGGCGAAGTTCACGACGGGGCGGCCGTCATGGACTGGATGGAACAGGAACAAGAGCGCGGCATCACGATCACATCAGCCGCGACGACTTGCTTCTGGCGTGGTACGGACCAACAGTTTCCGGAACATCGCGTCAACATCATCGACACGCCAGGTCACGTGGACTTTACGATCGAAGTTGAGCGCAGTCTACGAGTACTCGATGGCGCAGTCGTTGTGTTTTGTGGCGCTGCCGGTGTCGAACCTCAATCCGAAACGGTGTGGCGCCAGGCTGACCGTTACGAAGTACCCCGCATCGTGTTCGTCAACAAGATGGATCGCGCGGGTGCCGATTTCGATCGTGTCGTTCAGCAGATCGAAAGCCGACTTGGGGCGAAACCCGTTCCCGTCCAACTCGCAATCGGCGCGGAGGAAACATTTAAAGGTGTTGTTGATCTGCTCGAAATGCAGGCTCTGTATTTCAACGAGGAAGATCAAGGCTTATCCGTGACAAGAACCAGCATCCCAGAGGAATTGCAAGCGGATGCTGAAGCAATGCGAGAGCGCCTTGTCGAAGAAGCAGCCGACGCCAATGAAGAACTTACAGAAAAATACCTTGAAGGTATCGAACTAACAAGCGAAGAGATTAAATCAGGCTTACGCGAACGTACCATCGGGAATGAGATAGTGCCTGCGCTTTGCGGTTCCGCATTTAAGAACAAAGGTGTACAACCGGTGTTGGACGCGGTGATTGACTATCTACCCGCACCGACCGAGGTCAAAGCGATTGAGGGTACGATGCGCGATGGGCAGACTACGCAACGTCAATCCGACGACGACGAACCTTTTTCAGCGCTCGCGTTCAAGATTGCGACCGATCCATACGTAGGCACACTTTCGTTTTTCCGTGTCTATTCAGGTGTCTTGCGTACCGGTGATCGCATCTTCAATTCGGTTCGTGAAAAACGTGAACGAATTGGGCGCATGGTGCAGATGCACTCTAACGAACGTAACGAGATCAATGAGGTTCGCGCTGGCGATATCGCTGCCGCTATTGGTCTAAAGGATGTGACCACCGGTGATACGTTCTGTGACGAAAGGAATTTCGTACAACTCGAACGGATGGATTTTCCTGAACCTGTCATACACGTGGCGGTTGAACCGAAGTCCGTGGCCGATCAGGACAAGATGTCGATCGCGCTTTCTAAGTTGGCACAAGAGGATCCTTCGTTTCGCGTCTCAACGGATGCTGAATCGGGACAGACGATCATCGCCGGTATGGGCGAACTGCATCTTGACATCATCGTCGATCGGATGAGACGCGAATTTAGCGTCGAAGCGAATATCGGAAAACCACAGGTTGCGTATCGCGAGACTATTCGAAAAGCCGTCGATTCCGAGGCCAAATTCGTACGCCAGTCCGGTGGTCGTGGCCAGTATGGTCATGTGTTCGTGCGTCTCGAGCCGCTTGTAGATAGTGAAGGAACGTACGAGTTCGTCGACGAAATCGTAGGCGGCGTGGTGCCGCGTGAATACATCCCTGCGGTTGATCGAGGAATTCGCGAACAGATGGACAATGGGGTGATTGCCGGATTCCCGTTGATAAATGTCAAGGCAACGCTCTATGACGGTTCATATCACGACGTGGATTCGAGCGAAGTCGCTTTTAAAATTGCCGGCTCAACAGCGCTGCGTGATGGCGCCGCGAAAGCTGATCCGGTGCTGTTAGAACCGGTCATGTCGGTTGAAGTCGTTACCTCCGAAGACTATATGGGCGCGGTGGTTGGTGACTTGAATCGACGACGTGGCATGATCGAAGGTATGGATGAGAGCTTTGCTGGCAAGATTGTGCGCGCAAAGGTCCCACTCGGCGAGATGTTCGGTTACGCGACGGACCTGAGATCATCATCACAAGGACGTGCAACGTTCACGATGGAGTTTGCCGAGTATGCCGAGGTATCGGACGCCATCGCGGAAGTAATTAAGGCGCAATAGCAACGCAGCTCAATCGTCTTGCCGAATAACGGAGGAATTCAAAAATGGCAAAAGAGAAATTCGAGCGTACCAAGCCGCATATCAATGTCGGCACCATTGGTCACGTTGACCATGGCAAGACGACGTTGACAGCCGCAATGACAAGAATCTGTGCAGCTGACCGTGGTTCGGGCGATGTCAAGGAATTTGACGAGATCGATAACGCACCGGAAGAGAAAGAACGTGGCATCACGATTGCAACGACTCACGTGGAATATGAGAGCGAAGCGCGTCACTATGCTCACGTGGATTGTCCTGGTCATGCTGATTATGTGAAGAACATGATCACGGGCGCGGCCCAGATGGACGGTGCAATCTTGGTCGTGTCGGCTGATGACGGACCTATGCCGCAGACACGCGAGCACATCGTATTGGCGCGGCAGGTTGGTGTACGCAAAATGGTGGTCTATATCAACAAAGTTGACGCAATCGATCCTGAAGAGCGTGAAGAGTTCGTCGAGCTTGTCACGATTAGCGTACAAGAGCTACTTGTCGACAACGACTTTGAGGAAGATACACCGATCATCGTCGGTAGTGCTTTAAGGGCATTAGAAGGCGACGAAGGTCCAGACGGTGCGGAGAGCGTTCGCCAGTTAATTCAGTCTCTTGACGACTTTATTCCAGAACCGGAACGACCCATTGACGCACCTTTCATGATGCCCATTGAGGACGTTTTCTCGATTTCTGGACGTGGTACCGTCGTTACTGGCCGTGTGGATCGTGGAATCGTCAAGATGGGCGATGAGCTGGAAGTCATCGGGATTCGCGACACGCAGAAAACGACGTGCACGGGTGTCGAGATGTTCCGGAAGCTTCTTGATGAAGGCCGCGCTGGTGAGAACATTGGCGTTCTCTTGCGAGGTTTGAAGCGCGACGAAGTCGAACGTGGTCAAGTATTAGCCGTACCTGGCTCAATCACGCCGCACACGAAGTTTTCAGCGTCGGTCTATGTATTGACCAAAGAGGAAGGTGGGCGACACTCCCCGTTCTTCACCAACTATCGACCGCAGTTCTACTTCCGAACCACCGACGTTACAGGGAAAGTGGAGATGTCGGACGCAGACGCAATGGTGATGCCAGGCGACAACGTTGAATTCGAAGTGTCACTGATCAGCCCGATCGCAATGGATGAAGGTTTGCGATTCGCAATTCGTGAAGGTGGACGAACGGTAGGATCTGGAATCGTCACAAAGATCATCGAATAAAAAAAACCAGTTATGAAAGGCAGCGTAAGTAAAATTCGCTGCCTTTTTTACGCCCCTCGAATTGGGTAGGGGCGTATATGTGCATTGAAATCTTGGAAGGTAAGTGGCAACAAACCAACATATTCGCATTCAGCTAAAAGCGTTTGATCACAAACTGCTGGATGCGACGACAGCTGATCTGGTCGACTCGATCAAGCGATCGGGAGCCCGATTAGTTGGTCCGATTCCGTTGCCAACGCGCACGGAACGATGGACGGTATTGATTTCACCGCATGTTGATAAGGACGCGCGCGATCAATATGAGATTCGAACGCATAAGCGTTTGATCGACATTGTTGACTACACAGATAAGACGGTTGATGCGCTTAGTAAGCACGATGTGGCCGCAGGAGTGGATATCGAAGTAAGCGTCACGTAAACGAACTTCACGTTAATGCGAGCATCGTAAACGCTCGCAGCCGAAAATGAATCGGTTCACTGTTTGGAACGGTGCGCCGATTTTTTTACCGAAGCAGCACTGAAATTCAAAACGCTTTGAGAACGTTATGACTATAGGAATCGTAGGTACCAAAGGAGGTATGACCCGTCTCTTCGATGAAACGGGGCGCGCTATTCCTGTCACCGTTATAGAGGCAAAACCTAACCGCGTGGTTCGAGTTAAGAACCAGGAAACGGATGCCTACGCCGCGCTTCAAGTGGCTTGTGGTACGCAGAAACCGGAGCGGCTCAGCCAGCCAGAACTTGGTCATTACCAAGCGAGTTTCTCGGCGGCAGAAGGCGATGTTGACGAGACCCCTGGACGTCGGCTTTACGAGCTTCGTACCGATGAAGTGGACGCTGATCAACTCCCGGCAGTGGGCGGTGCGCTGACGGTGGCACAATTTGAGCCGGGTCAAACGGTTGATGTTCGAGGTACATCGAAAGGTAAGGGATTCGCCGGTGCGGTGAAGCGTTGGAATTTCTCGACGCAAGACACCACACACGGTAACTCGATCTCACATCGCGCCCTAGGATCCGTCGGGCAGTGTCAAACCCCGGGCAAGGTATTCAAAGGTAAGAAGATGGCTGGCCAGTTAGGTAACAGGCGAGTCACCGTGCAAAACTTAAAGGTCGTTGCCATCGACGAGGAGAACGATCTACTCCTGATCAAAGGCGCGGTGCCGGGTCCGACGGGTGGCGACGTATTTGTGTGTCCCGCCATTAAAGACCACGGCGATACGGAATCTCGGAACTAACCATGAACGTAACGCTTCGCGACACAACAGAGAACATCGAGATCAGTGACGGCGTGTTCGGAAGCGAATACCGCGAAGCACTAGTTCATCAAGTATTAGAAACGTATATTCGGCGCGGTCATACGGGACTGCGCAAACAGAAGACCCGATCGGAAGTACGCGGCGGCGGTGCGAAGCCGTGGCGTCAGAAGGGGACAGGACGCGCGCGGGCTGGATCACGCAACAGTCCAATTTGGCAAGGTGGTGGCGTGACGTTCGCTGCCCGTGCAGTAAAACGTGCAGTAAAGCTCAATCGAAAGATGTACCGCGGCGCTATGCGCTGTTTACTTTCCGAGTTGTTGCGCCAAGACCGCCTTACCGCAGTTCACGAACTCCCAACACCCGAATCTAAGACCAAGAACCTCATCGCGGCGCTCGAGAAACTAGAACTCAGCAACGTGCTTATCGTCGATGTTGCCGACAACGAATCGCTTGAGCGTGCTGCGCGCAACTTAAACCATGTTGAAGTCGTGAATCTCGGCCAACTCAATCCTGTAAACCTTATGAAGTGCGATCATGTGCTTTTTTCCGTTGACGGGATCCGACGTTGCGAGGAAGCACTGGCATGAACGACGACCGCTTATACAACGTGATCGTCGAACCGCATGTGACGGAAAAGACGACAAATATCGGTGACCAAGGAAATCAGTACACGTTTAAAGTGCTTCAAGATGCTACCAAGCATGAGATTAAGTACGCCGTCGAAAAACTGTTCGACGTGAACGTTCTCAAAGTTTCGACCGTTAACGTCAAAGGCAAAGTCAAACAGCGGATGCTTCGGCGCGGTAGCGTAAGTCGATTTAAGTCTTGGAAAAAGGCATACGTACGCCTTGCAGAAGGTGATGACATCGACTTTACGAGGGATTTCTGATGGCGGTCATACAAACCAAACCGACGTCCCCAGGTCGTCGCTTCGTCACAAAGGTCGTTCAGCCGGATCTGCACAAGGGTTCGCCGTACAAGCCTTTACTTGAAAGCCAGCATGGTCGAGGTGGTCGAAACAACGCAGGACGCATCACCACGCGTCACCGCGGCGGCGCGCATAAACAGCACTATCGAAAGATAGATTTCAAGCGAACGAAAGACAATATTCCCGCCACGGTTGAGCGTTTGGAATACGACCCGAATCGATCTGCGAACATCGCGCTCGTCAAGTATCGGGACGGTGAGCGTCGGTACATCATCGCACCAGAAGGGTTAAAAGCAGGTGATACAGTGCGCTCCGGTACATCCGCGGCGATCAGTGTGGGCAATGCAATGCCGTTGCGAAATCTACCGCTCGGTAGCGTCGTGCACTGTATCGAGCTTAAACCTGGCAAAGGTGCTCAACTGGCGCGTAGCGCCGGGACATCCGCACAACTGGTTGCACGCGAAGGCACCTATGCAACGTTGCGTCTTCGTTCCGGCGAGATGCGACGCGTATTAGCGGAGTGTCGAGCGGTCCTAGGTGAGGTGAGCAATCCAGAACACAACTTACGCTCACTAGGTAAAGCTGGAGCCAAGCGCTGGCGCGGCATCCGTCCCACAGTGCGAGGCGTAGCAATGAACCCAGTTGACCACCCGCTTGGCGGCGGCGAAGGGAAGTCATCAGGTGGACGGGATCCGGTATCGCCGACGGGTAAACCAACCAAAGGATTCAAAACACGACGCAACAAACGCACAAACCACCTTATCGTACGACGAAGAGGAAGGAGATAGCACATGGCTCGTTCACTTCGCAAGGGACCTTTCGTGGATCTACATCTGATCAAGAAGGTCGAGCGCGCTCAGGAGACCAATGATCGACGGCCGATTAGAACCTGGTCAAGGCGCTCAATGGTTGTCCCGCAGATGGTGGGGCTGACGATCCAAGTACACAACGGTCGTGCGCACGTTCCGGTGTTTATCACAGAGGAGCTGGTCGGCCACAAGTTAGGTGAGTTTGCGCCCACACGAACGTTTCGCGGTCACGCTGCGGATCGAAAGGCAAGGGTGTAGGTGTAAGATGAAAGCGACTGCGACCGCTAGCCGACTGCGTGTATCGCCACAGAAAGCGCGATTGGTGGTCGATCAGATTCGCGGCATGCCGGTAACCTCGGCATTGGACGTGCTGCGCTTCGATGTTCAAAAGAGTGCAGCACACGTTAGCCGACTATTAGAGTCAGCGGTTGCCAACGCCGAAAACAAGAATGCGGCTGTCGACGACTTGTGGATTTCCGAAGCTTATGTGAACGAAGGGCTGACGATGAAGCGGTTGCGGTACCACGGTCGCGGTCGTACAGGTCGTGTTTTCAAACGAACATGTCATATCACCCTTGCGGTGAGTGACGAGAACCAAGGAGCGCGTTAGCGTGGGTCAAAAAGTCAACCCCAATGGTATGCGCCTTGGGATAAACAAACAACACACCTCGATTTGGTATGCGAATAAGCGGAACTATGCAAATTACCTGCTGAATGATCTCGAAGTCCGAGACTATTTGATGAATCGCCTTCGTGACGCTTACGTAAGTCGGATCGAGATCAAACGTCCGCGTAGTGACATCCATGTGTTGATTCACAGTGCGCGGCCAGGCATGGTAATCGGAACCAAAGGTGCGGATATCGATAAGTTGCGTGCTGAGCTATCCGTCATGATGAATCAGCCAGTTAAGCTCGATGTCGAAGAAATCCGCAAACCAGAAATCGACGCGTATCTGGCAGCTCAAAACGTCGCGCAGCAACTTGAGAAGCGTGTCGCGTTTCGCCGAGCCGTACGTCGAGTGATGACGAACGCGATCCGCATGGGTGCTGAAGGCATCAAAGTACGCGTCGCGGGTCGATTAAACGGCGTTGAAATTGCGCGTACCGAGACGTTTGCGGAAGGTCGCGTCCCGCTTCATACGCTGCGTGCGGATATCGATTACGCGGTTGTTGAAGCGATGACAACCTACGGCACATTAGGTGTCAAGGTCTGGATTTTCAAAGGCGAAATCATCGGTGATGGCGAACGTGAGGGGCTTGCGGCTTAAAGAACGATGTTACAACCGGCGCGGACTAAGTACCGCAAACAGCAAAAAGGCCGAAATCGCGGAATGGCGCTCCGTGGGGGTCGCGTTGCGTTTGGCGAGTATGGGCTAAAAGCTACGGGTCGAGGTCGTTTGACCGCTCGCCAGATTGAAGCGGGACGACGAGCGATGACGCGATACGTACGTCGAGGTGGCAAGGTTTGGATTCGGGTGTTTCCGGACAAACCAATCACCAAGAAACCTCTCGAAGTCCGCCAGGGCAAAGGTAAGGGGAGTGTCGAGTACTGGGTTGCACAAATTCAACCTGGTCGTGTTCTGTATGAAATGGAAGGCGTCACTGAAGAAACGGCTCGCGAGGCGTTCCGGCTGGCGTCATCGAAATTACCGTTCACGACCACGCTCGTGCGCCGGAGTGGGTCGTAATGAAAGCAGCGGACCTACGCGATTTGACCCTTGATGAACTAAAGGCAGAGCAGGTGCGCCTGTTAAAAGAGAACTTCAATTTGCGTATCAAGCGTTCGATGGATCAGCTGCCTCAATCGCACTTGATTAAGCAGACGAGACGCGATATCGCACGAGTAAAAACGATCATGCGGGAGAAAACCAGTGGCTGAAGTAAAGATCCCGCGCACCGTCCGTGGTGAGGTCGTATCAATCGGTGCAGATAAGACGGCTACGCTTCGTGTCGATCGACGCGTGAAGCATCCGATCTACGGTAAGTACATCAAGAAGTCGTCGAAATTCCATATTCACGACGAGGACAACGAGTGCGGTCTTGGTGATCTCGTAAGTGCGGTTGAGTGCCGCCCGATCTCCAAGTCTAAATCCTTCAAATTGAAATCCATTGACGTCAAATCAACGCGGGGATAGGACGCCATGATTCAAGCCGAAACGATGCTCGAAGTCGCCGACAACAGCGGCGCCAGACGGGTAAAGTGCATAAAGGTACTTGGCGGATCACGCCGTCGTTACGCTCGTATTGGCGATGTAATCAAGATCACAGTAAAAGAAGCTACGCCGAACGGACGTGTCCGCAAGGGTCAGGTCATGAACGCGGTCGTGGTGCGGACGCGCAAGGGCATGCGGCGGTCGGACGGTTCGCTCATTAAGTTCGACCAGAACGCGGCGGTGCTCTTACAAGGCGATGAACCCATCGGGACCCGCATATTCGGACCTGTCACGCGCGAATTGCGAACGAGTAATTTCATGCGTATCGTGTCATTGGCACCAGAGGTTCTGTAACGACAATGAAACGACGAATTCGAGTAGACGACCAAGTCATCGTCATTGCTGGACGCGATAAAGGTCGAATTGGCTATGTAGTTCGACTTGTAGGCGAAGATCGGGTTGTCGTTGGCAGTGTCAATGTCGTTAAGCGTCATGTCAAAGCCCAACGCGAAGGTGAACAGAGTGGCATCCTTGAGCAGGAGGCTTCGTTGCATATTTCAAATGTGGCGATCTACAACCCAGACACGCAGAAGCGCGACAAGGTGAAGCTGATTGAAGAAGACGGCGAGAAAGTGCGCGCATTCAAATCAAACGATGAGAGGATTGCTTAGCTATGGCAAATCTGCTCAGCGAGTATCAAGAAGGGATTCGGCCGCAATTGATGGAAGAATTCAGCTACTCATCGATTATGGCAGTACCGCGCTTGGTGAAAGTAACGCTGAACATGGGCGTTGGCGCCGCGATCGTTGAGGGCAAAGTCGACTCAAAGATTCTTGACGCAGCCGTTGATGATCTCGCGTTGATCACTGGACAAAAGCCGAAATTGACGATGGCTCGCAAATCAGAGGCGGCTTTCAAAATTAGAGCCGGCTGGACTGTGGGTTGCATGGTCACGTTGCGACGTGCGCGCATGTATGAATTTGTTGAACGTCTTATCGGGATCGCGATTCCGCGAATTCGGGACTTTCGTGGATTGAACCCACGAGCCTTTGATGGGCGCGGAAACTTTTCCATGGGCATGACCGAACAGATCGTGTTTCCAGAAATCGACTACGACAAGATTGATCGGATTCGTGGCATGAACATCAGTGTTACGACCACTGCGAATACGGACGAAGAAGGCTTGGCATTGCTTCGAGCCTTCGGATTCCCATTTAGGAGCTGAAAGCCAAATGGCAAAGAAATCGATGCTTGCGCGGGAAGTCAAACGAGCGAAGATTTGCGCAAAGTACGCAGAAAAGCGAAGTGAGTTGAAGGGGATCGTAAATGATCGATCTGCCGATTACGAGACTCGCTTAGCGGCACAACACGCTCTTCAACGACTGCCGCGTAATGCGAACCCGATAAGACGGCAACGACGCTGTGGTATTTCAGGGCGTCCTCGCGGCGTCTATCGCAAATTCGGATTGGGTCGCAACAAACTACGTGAAGCTGCAATGCGCGGCGATGTTCCGGGTTTAGTCAAGGCGAGCTGGTAAGTCACGATGACGATGCAGGATCCCGTGGCAGACATGTTGACACGCATACGCAATGCTCAAATGGTGCGTATGAAGCGAGTCACGATGCCGAATTCGAAATTGAAGCGTGCTATTTGCAACGTTCTCGCAACGGAAGGCTACATAGAGAGCTATGAAACCTCTGATGAAGCAAAGCCTTTATTGACCATTACTCTGAAGTATTTAGACGACGGTAATCCCGTTATCGAATCGATTGATCGAGCTAGTCGGCCGGGCTTGCGACGTTACGTAGGAAGCGATAAGCTCCCACGCGTACGTGGTGGCTTAGGCACGGCGATCTTATCCACCAATCAGGGAGTAATCACAGAGAAGGCTGCCCGGCGCTTCGGCGTAGGTGGCGAAATTCTCTGTACGGTTTTCTAGGATTTGACGATGGCCAAGGCGAGCAATAGAACTGTACCGGTCCCAGAAGGCGTCGATGTTGCATTGAACGCATCGTCCGTCACGGTTAAAGGAAAGCACGGTGAACTGACGCTCGACGTCAAAGGTGGCATCGATGTAACGCAGGAAAACGGCGACTTGGCTATTACACCGCGATCGTCAGCTCGAATCGAATACGCTCTGGCAGGAACCTATCAAGCGTTATTGCGCAACATGGTTCGTGGTGTTACAGATCGCTGGGAAAAGCAGCTCGAGCTGCAAGGTACGGGTTATCGCGCGCGAATCGAAACAAAAAGCCTAAATCTGATGCTGGGTTACTCACAACCGGTGGATTTCCCGATTCCAGACGGCATCGAAATTACGACACCCACTCAAACGTCGATCGTAGTTAGTGGTATTGATCGCCAGCAAGTGGGTCAAGTAGCCGCCGAAATTCGTAGTTTGCGTCCACCTGAGCCTTACAAAGGGAAGGGTGTTCGCTATCTAAACGAGTACGTGAGACGAAAAGAAGGTAAGAAGAAGTAAGACCATGAACTGGAAAACGGCGACACGGATGCGACGCGCGCGACGGGCGCGCTTGAAGTCACGTGAACTTGGACGGTCGCGACTTTGCGTTCATCGCACCTCGCAACACATGTACGCACAAGTGATCGATGGTCACGGTGACCGAGTTGTGGCTCAAGCATCGACATTGGAAGCGCCATTGCGAGAAAGCCAAACCGGAAACAAAGCCGCAGCGGCTGCGGTGGGTACGCTCGTAGCAAAACGTGCTCTAGAAGCTGGTGTCAAACAAGTTGCATTTGATCGTGCCGGATTCAAGTATCACGGACGTGTGAAGAGTCTTGCAGATGCGGCTCGAGAAGAAGGATTGGTGTTCTAGAGATGGCTTACACGGACGAAAGTCGCGAAGAAGGGTTGATCGAAAAACTGGTCGACTTTAAGCGGGTGAATAAGACCGTAAAAGGTGGTCGGATCGTTACCCATAAAGCACTCACCGTGGTTGGTAATGGCAACGGTCGGATTGGCTTTGGGCACGGTCGTGCGCGAGAACTGGCAACGGCAATTACAAAGTCGGGCGAAGCTGCGCGTCGCAATATGTTCGACATCGAGCTGAACGGGACGACCTTGTGGTATGCGGTTACCGAGAAGCATGGTGCGTCGAAGATATTCATGAGTCCTGCCTCAGAGGGAACCGGCATCATTGCTGGTGGGACCATGCGTGCGGTACTTGAAGCCGCCGGGGTGCGGGACGTGCTAGCAAAATGCTACGGCTCGACAAATCCTGTCAACGTGGTGGTCGCAGTGGTCCAAGGCTTGCGCAAGATTAACTCGCCCGACATGATTGCGGCGAAGCGAGGCTTGACCGTAGAGCAAGTAATCGGTTAACGGCATGGCGAGCAAGAAGAAGACATTGGTTGTCAAATTGACCAGGAGTCCGATTGGACGCATGCCTAAGCATCGAGCATGTGTGCGTGGACTGGGTTTGAGACGGGTCGGCCAGTCCGTTGAGCTTGAAGATACGCCTTCGATTCGAGGGATGATTGGCCAGGTCGACTATATGGTCCATGTAGAAGGTGAGGCGTAGGTTCATGGCACTCCGATTGAACAAAATAGCGCCGGCAAAAGGTAGTCGTCAGACGCGGAAACGGGTTGGCCGCGGCGCATCCGCCGGTCAGGGCGGCACCTGCGGTCGTGGCAATAAAGGTCAAAACTCGCGTTCAGGCGGAGGAGTTCGCCTTGGCTTCGAAGGTGGGCAACTTCCGCTGCAGAAACGCGTGCCGACCTTTGGATTCAAGTCGCTAAAAGGACGAACGACATCAGAAGTAAGACTTGGTGAACTCAACAGCGTTGAGGGCGACGAAGTTACGTTAGCGTCATTGGTCGCAGCAGGGGTGTTATCACGACAAGTGAAACGGGCCCGTGTTTTTCTGTCAGGAAATGTAGATCGCGCGGTGACGGTAAAAGGCTTGAAGGTCTCGAATGGCGCGAAAGCGGCCATTGAGGCAGCTGGTGGTAAGGTCGAGGTTTAGACACCTAAGCTCATGGTAACCACTGCATCCACACCGCCGACCGGGCCAACACTAGCCGGTGTGCAGACAGGATTGTCTGAACTGCGTAATCGGCTGTTGTTTGTGTTGTTTGCGTTGTTGGTTTACCGAATTGGCACGCACATACCCGTACCTGGGATTAATCCGGACCGCCTAGCGGACCTATTTGAGGCGAATCAAGGGGGAATTCTTGATTTGTTCAACATGTTCTCGGGGGGTGCACTCGAGCGCATGAGCATCTTGGCGATGGGGGTGATGCCCTACATTACGTCAAGCATCATCATGAATCTCCTCACGATGATGTACCCAACGTTGAATCAACTTCGTAAAGAAGGTGAAGCAGGTCGGCGCAAGATCACAAAGTACACCCGGTATGGAACTTTGCTGATCGCACTCGTGCAGGGCACAGCCATGACGGGTGGTATTGCGGCGCAAGGGTTGCCGTTTGATCCTGGCTATGGCTTTTACTTCGTCTCGATCACAACACTTGTGACCGGTGCGATGTTCATGATGTGGCTAGGCGAACAGATCACGGAACGAGGCGTGGGGAATGGCATTTCTCTGCTGATTTTTGCTGGTATTGTGTCGGGCTTCCCCTCTGCGATAGGACAGGCCTTTGAAGCCGCCCGACAAGGGACGACCAATATCGTTGCGTTGCTCGCAGTCGGTTTGTTCGCGGTTGTAGTCGTAGGGTTCGTGGTCTTCATCGAACGCGGTCAAAGACGAATTCCCGTGAATTACGCGAAAAGACAACAAGGTCGACGAGTCGTTCAAGGCCAACAGACTCATCTACCGTTGAAAGTGAATATGGCTGGTGTAATTCCGGCGATTTTCGCGTCCAGTCTGTTGTTGGCCCCCGCATCGATGGCGCAATGGTTTGGCCAAGGTGTCGGTATGGGTTGGCTTCAAGACGTTGCCTTAGAACTCAGTCCTGGTCGTCCGTTGTATATCTTGCTGTTCGGGGCTGGCATCATCTTTTTCAGCTTCTTCTATACTGCGATCGTGTTCGACCCGAAAGATGTTGCGGACAATCTGAAACGTCAGGGGGCGTATATCCCAGGCATCCGACCCGGGGTTCAGACGACCAATCACATTGACGATGTCATCACGAGACTGACGGTGTTCGGCTCTTTGTACGTGGCTTTGGTGTGCTTACTACCCGAATTCATGATCGTCTTTTTCGACATCACGTTTCAGCTCGGCGGTACGGCACTTTTGATTGTCGTAGTGGTCTCAATGGACTTCATGTCGCAGGTCCAAGCTCATCTTGTGTCGAGTCAATACGCCAAGCTCATGGAAAAGTCGAACTTGCGCAATTACAGGCGACGCTGAGTCGTTACGAGGACAGTTATGAAAGTACGAGCATCCATCAAGAAGATGTGCAGGAACTGCAAAGTCGTACGGCGTCGTGGCGTTTTGTACGTCATTTGCGACGATCCGAAGCACAAACAAAGACAGGGTTAGGCCAATGGCACGGATTTCAGGCGTCAATATTCCCGATCAGAAGCATGCGGGAATCGCGCTCACTTACATTTACGGGATCGGGCGGACCACTGCTGAACAGATGTGTGGCAACGCTGGCGTTAAACCTAATGCAAAGATTTCCGATCTCAGCGAAGCGGAACTAGATTTGCTCCGCGGTGAAGTCGCGAAGCTAACCGTTGAAGGGGACTTACGGCGCGAACGGGATATGAACGTGAAACGCCTCATGGATTTAGGCTGCTATCGAGGGATCCGCCATCGACGAGGCATGCCGGTTCGTGGTCAACGCACCCAAACCAACGCGCGCACGCGGCGCGGTCGCAAGTTAAACAGAGGCTAAAGTATGGCTAGAGGCGATCGAAGCGATTCGTCATCCAGACGTCGTCAACGACGTGCGGTGTCAGACGGCTTGGCGCATGTGCACGCGTCATTCAATAACACGATCATCACCATTACGGATCGTCAGGGTAATACGCTCGGTTGGAAGACCGCGGGTGGCTCGGGTTATCGAGGATCACGTAAGAGCACACCATTTGCAGCGCAAGAAGCAGCTTCATTTGTGGCACGTCAGGTCATGGATACGTTCGACATGAAAAGCGTCGACGTGTACGTAAAAGGACCGGGACCGGGTCGTGAATCCGCCGTCCGTGCGATGAACGCTGAAGGTCTGCGTATCAACACGATTACAGACGTGACGCCGTTACCTCACAATGGCTGTCGTCCACCGAAGCGACGTCGCATCTAAGGGAATTCGAATATGGCAAGGTATCTAGGCCCCAAGCTCAAGTTATCGCGACGCGAAGGAACGGATCTCTTTCTGAAGAGCGGCGTACGCGCGCTTAGTGATAAGTGCAAAGAAGGTAAAAAACCTGGCGAACCGAACATTCGACGGAATGCGGGTCGCGGACGTCAATCTGACTTTGCGATCCAACTGCGCGAGAAACAGAAAGTGAAGCGACTCTACGGCGTGCTTGAACGCCAGTTTCGCAACTACTACAAGAAAGCGGATCGGCAGAAGGGCGCCACGGGGGCGAATTTGCTACGATTGTTGGAGTGTCGACTTGACAACGTAGTTTATCGTTCTGGGTTTGGTAGCACGCGGGCTGAATCACGTCAACTCGTGTCACACAAATCCATCGAGGTCAACGGCGTTGTGGTCAATATCTCGTCATATCAAGTAAGTGAAGGGGATGTAGTCACGGTTCGGGATCGGGCGAAGGGTCAGGTTCGAATCCAGGTTGCGCTCCAGTTAGCGGAACAACGTGCGCCAATCGATTGGATTGAAGTCGATACCGAAAACCAATCGAGCATTTTCAAGCGTTATCCGGATCGGGAAGAGCTTTCCCATGAAATCCAAGAAAACCTGATTGTCGAGCATTACTCCAAGTAGCGAAGCTCCGGCTTGAGGCGCGACGCGTTGCGTTGGCGCCGAAAGGTAGCAACACACTCTCACCTTTGGTCATAAGAGGACCATCACATCAATGACAGCAGAATCGTCCCAGCTTGAAGCAAACAGCGCTGACGACGCGCCGGTGACCGACGAAGCCACTTCCGAAGAAGGGCAAGACGGTGCAATGTCGCTGCAGCAGGTCGGCACTTTGCTTACACCTGCCACCATGGTTGTCGAACCGATCGATGACATGGATCCAAAACGCGCTCTGAAGGTCGTCCTCGAACCATTTGAACGTGGGATGGGCCACACGGTTGGCAATGCGCTACGTCGAATCATTCTTGGCTTCATGCCCGGCAGTGCAATCACCGAGGTGAAAATCGACGGGGTCGAGCAACCCTACTCGAATGTTGAAGGCGTCTATGAAGACGTCGTTGACATACTCTTGAATCTCAAGGGTGTCAGCGTTCGACTTAACGGTACTCAACCGACCGCTGTATTGCGTTTGAATGCAAAAGGGGCTTCCAAGAAGGAAGTGAAAGTTACGGCTAAAGACTTTCAAGACAATGCCAACGTCGAAATCGCCAATCCTGATCACGTCGTTTGTACGCTAGGTGAAAAAGGCGAAATCTATCTTGAAGCAACCGTAACGAAAGGCCGCGGTTACGTTCCGGCAAGCGACAAAGGCGATGATTTTGAAACCGTGACCACCGGTCATCTGATGTTGGATGCGAGCTATAGCCCAGTCCAAAGAGTGGTTTATCAGGTCGAAAGCACACGTGTCGAGCAAAGAACTGACTTAGACAAGTTGATTCTTGAGGTCGAAACGAACGGCGCGATCGACGCTCAAGAGATCATCACTCGTGCCGCGAGCATCTTGCAGCAGCAGTTGAGTGCGTTCGTGGACGAAGGGTTGTTGCCTACGGCAGCCACCACCGTAGCTGACACGGCTAGTGAGGAAGTACCTCGAGAGTTTTTCTTCTCGATTGAGGATCTCACGTTGAGTGTGCGTGCCATGAATGCACTGCGGTCTGAAGGGATTGAGACGATTGGCGATCTGGTCAGCAAGCAAGAGTCTGACCTCATGAAGACACCCAATCTAGGGCGCAAGTCCTTACAGGAGATTAAGGACGCGCTGCTAGTGATGAGTCTCCACATCGGCATGGAAGTGCCGAGCTACATGGCCAAGCAAAACTAGAGCAAATTCGAATCACGCTGCGTAGATAGGTAATCGGTTACATGAGACATCAGAAAAGCGGACGGCACCTGAATCGCACGTCGGCGCACCGGAAAGCGATGCTATCGAATATGTCAGCGTCACTGATCGAGCATGAAACGATCAAGACGACCGTCGTCAAGGCGAAGGAACTTCGACGATACGTCGAACCCTTGATCACGTTAAGCAAAAACGATTCCGTGGCGAATCGGCGTCGCGCGTTTGCGAAACTCCGAAACAAAGCTGCAGTCGGGAAGCTGTTTACAGAGCTAGGGCCAAGATATCTAAATCGCCCCGGCGGGTACACGAGGATCTTAAAGGCTGGATTTCGCCGAGGAGACTCCGCGATGGTTGCCTACATGCAACTCATGGACCAACCGGAAGTGGCGGTTGAACAAGCGCCTGAGCCATTGTTACCCACAGATTCTGCGACTCAAGACGAGGAAGCGGCAGTCATAACTGAAGCCGCTGAGACCGACGCATCGGTAGAGTCAGAGTCGGCGGAGGTGACAGACGAAGCGGTAGACGACGAAGCTGAATCCACGGCTGAAGTCGACGAGATTAGCAGTTCTACATCTACAGAATCTGATGAGCCAGAAGCCGAATCGCAGGATGATGCGCAAGCGGCTGAGGAGACGGACAAGCCAAAGGCCTGAATCCGCTGACCGACCGATAGCGGAAGGCAGCTATCCAGCGGCTTGGTTTAATTCGAGTTGCCTTAGTACCGGTCGCAGAAATTGCCCGGTATACGACTGCTCATGCGCCGCTAACTGTTCAGGCGTACCTTCGGCAACTACTTCCCCGCCCCCGGATCCACCTTCGGGTCCTAGATCAATCACCCAATCTGCTGTCTTGATAACGTCGAGATTGTGTTCGATCACGACCACTGTATTGCCGCGGTCACGCAGGCGATGTAAGACATCGAGAAGATGCTGGATGTCGTAGAAATGCAACCCGGTAGTTGGTTCGTCAAGGATGTAGAGCGTGCTACCTGTGTCGGTCTTCGAGAGTTCACGCGACAGCTTGACTCGCTGCGCTTCGCCACCGGATAGCGTGGTCGCACTCTGACCGAGACGAATATAGGACAAACCAACGTCTTGAAGCGTTTGAAGTTTCTTGTGAATGGTTGGTATTGCCGAGAAGAATTCAGATGCTTCTTCGACATCCATATCCAGCACATCGTGGATGTTTTTGCCTTTGTATCGGACTTCTAAGGTCTCTCGGTTGTAGCGTTTACCCTCACATACATCACATCGGACGTAGACATCCGGTAAAAAGTGCATCTCGACCTTGATAAGACCATCGCCGCGGCATGCCTCGCACCGACCACCTTTCACGTTAAAGCTGAAGCGACCTGGTTTGTAGCCTCGCGCACGTGCTTCCTGCGTACGAGCAAAGATATCCCGGATTGGACCAAACATCTGTGTATAGGTTGCTGGGTTAGATCGCGGTGTTCTGCCGATTGGGCTCTGGTCGATCTCTACGACTTTATCAAGATGCTGGAGGCCTTCGCAACTGCCGTGTTCTTTCGCGACGAGGGTAGTTGCCTTATTGAGCTCTCTCGCTGTGATGGGATAGAGCGTCTGGTTTACGAAAGTAGATTTACCAGATCCTGATACCCCGGTCACGCATGTGAACAGCCCGACTGGAATCGCAACTTCAATTTTCTTTAAGTTATTTCCTTTGGCTTCAGTTATCTTGACGATGCGCTTGCGGTTGACAGGCGTGCGCTTGGTGGGGACCTCGATGACTCGGCGTCCCGCAAGATAGTCGCCGGTGATTGATCCCGATGTCTTTTTTATCGCCTCGATCTGACCTTGCGCGACGATTGTGCCACCATGTATGCCAGCACCAGGACCAATATCTACGATGTGATCAGCCGTTCGAATGGCTTCTTCGTCGTGTTCAACGATGATTACCGTATTACCGATATCCCGCAAGTGGCAAAGCGTCTGCAGTAATCGACCATTGTCGCGTTGATGTAAGCCAATTGATGGCTCGTCCAGAATATACATCACACCGACCAGTCCCGCACCAATTTGACTAGCTAACCGGATTCGTTGCGCTTCGCCACCGGATAACGTTCCTGCACTGCGATTCAAGGTGAGATAGGTCAACCCAACGTCGTTTAGAAACCGCAGGCGCGCTCGGATATCTATGAGGATCTTCTCGCTGATGATCTTACGTTGCCCTGTGAATTTGAGGTTATCGAAGTATTCGAGGGCGTGGTGAATGGAATAAGCCGTGATCTGATCGATGTTTTGGTCACCGATGAACACGTTTCGAGCTTCTTCGCGTAGTCGCGATCCGCCACACTCTGAACAAGGTGCATTGGACATCATGGCCGCAAGATGTTCCCGGATGCCATCAGAACTGGTTTCGTGCATTCGCCGCTTTAACATCGGCAACACGCCTTCAAATCTGAAGACTCTTTTGATGACACGCCCGTTCCGAAGTTTGAAGCTGAAGTCGATCTTCTCGTCGCCCGAGCCATATAGGATGATGTTCTGGTGTTCTTTCTTGAGTCGACGCCACGGTTTGTCAGGATCAAAGCCGTAGTGTTCTCCGAGCCTTTCAAACATGTGAAAGTAATGCCGGGTATTTCGACTCCAACCCATACACGCCCCTTCAGCGAGGGATAAGGAGGCGTCGACGATCACGCGATCTGGAGAGAAACTCTGCTCGGTTCCTAAGCCGTCGCAACTGCTGCACGCACCATGAGGACTGTTGAAAGAGAACATCCGTGGTTCAAGTTCGACGATCGAATAACCGCATTTGGGACAGGCGTATCGATTAGAGTAGACCGTTTCTGGAATCGTATCGGCATCATCCATGCCAACGAGGAGCGCTCGTCCTTCACCTAGCTCCAACGCGGTTTCGAAACTCTCCGCCAATCGTTGTTGGTTATCAGGCCGGATAACGCAACGATCAACGACCGCTTCAATCGTGTGTTTACGGTTCTTGTGGAGATTGGGTTTTGTGTCAAGTTCAACTACGATACCGTCGATGCGTGCGCGTACGTAACCAGCGGCTGCGAGTTCCGCGAATACATGCTCGTGTTCGCCTTTGCGATCTTCAATGACTGGCGCCAATACCATGGCACGTGTACCCTCTGGGTACGCCAGCGCGTGATCGACCATTTCAGATATCGTCTGAGCATCCAGCTTGTTCCCATGGGTCGGACAACGTGGTTCACCGACCCGCGCATAGAGAAGGCGTAGATAGTCATAGATTTCCGTGATCGTGCCGACTGTCGAACGTGGGTTATGGGAAGTAGCTTTCTGTTCGATTGAAATCGCCGGTGAAAGGCCGTCAATGTGGTCTACATCGGGCTTGCCCATCATTGAAAGGAATTGGCGTGCGTATGCCGATAGCGATTCAACATAACGCCGCTGGCCTTCAGCGTATAAGGTATCGAACGCGAGCGAAGATTTACCTGACCCGGATAACCCCGTTACGACGATCAGCTTGTCGCGGGGTAGGTCAACATCGATATTTTGTAGGTTATGGGTTCGCGCACCGCGAACAGCGATCGTATCGTGACTGGAGGGCATATTGGGTCTCAACACGTAACCGGTAATGATACCGTTTGGGGATCACTGGAGAGAAATAATCAACTGCAAGCGCACAGTTGTGTACTTGAAGGAGGGATGATATTTTAGAAACCGTAAACGATCACAGTGAAGATTCTTACATCAGTAACTATATTTTTACTAAAATTCGACTTCAGTAACGAATTGATTACAATATAACCATGATATACGCAGTTAGGTACCAGTCCCCGTTTGGGCCATTGACGTTGTTCGCGACAGACAAAGGGTTGATTGCGGTTGCGTTTAACGGTGAAGCGGATCAAGGGACCGGTATAGTAACTAAAGAGCGCGTGATGAACCCTCAAGCATACCCGAGTGGTCCCGTCCAATATGATGAGAGCCGGTTTATAGAGATAAAAGATGAACTGGATAGTTACTTTAGTGGTTCAACGCGTGAATTTACGATCCCAGTTGACTACACAAACTACGGCACAGAGTTTCAACGTCGTGTGTGGGACGCACTGAGACAGATTCCCTATGGCAGCGTAGTGACCTACGGTGAATTGGCCGAAAGGATCGGTAACGCCAAGGCGGCGCGTGCGGTTGGGTTGGCGAATAACCGGAATCCGCTGGCGATATTTGTGCCGTGCCATCGTGTCATCGGAGCAAACGGGCGGTTGGTCGGCTACGCGGGTGGTATGTCATTCAAACGTTCGTTATTAGAGTTAGAGGGTGTTGTCCTTAACGATGATGTTGGGGCAAATTCTCGCGACTCAATACTTCAGGCGGGCACGGTCGCATTCTCAAACAGCGGCTATAAGGGAACCACCGTCGACGACATCGCCAACCTCGCGGGTGTCAACAAGCGAATGATCTATCACCACTTCGGTTCGAAGCGTGGCTTATATGACGAAATCGTAACTGCAGTGGAACGCGGCACTACCTCAGAGGGATTGGACGGCTCTGGAACGGGACCAAATGTCGCCATGCGACTGAAGTTGTTCCAGCTTCTCGAGTCAGGTACTACTACGGACGACTTACTGGCATCAGATATCGAGCGAAATATAGAGCGTGTTGCTAAGCTGCAATCCGAAGGCAGAATTGACTCACGATATGACACCCAGTTGGTTGCGAGGTTTATGACGATTGCAGAGCAATGGGAATCTGGTGGTGCGAAACCGCGTACCCGTGTCGCTCCGGTCATTAGTCGCGTCAAGAATTCCTCGTAGTATCACTCGGCAGGCGTATCAGCGATCTCCTCAGGCACCTCAACCTCAGGTATCTTCGGAACTTTAGGTTTCGCGCGTCGACGATCTTCGTCATATCGACGCGGCATGGCAGTACTCATGATTTGCTGTCGCTCTGCAGGTTGCAGTTTCGCGGCGACTTCAAGCCACATCTCGTCATGATGCGATTTGGCTGCAAGAAATAACTCATTGAATTCTTCCTGGGCAACTTTAAGTCGAGCAGCATCGAATGGTTCCTCGACCGTTGCACGATACAGTTTGGATTGCGCACGACGAAGCTCCTTCAATCCATCTCGGACCATCTTCCGATGCTCTCTCGTGCTTGGAATCAGCTCCTGTACTCGTTCCGGTCCTAGCGGACGCAGAATGCGTTCCATAGGTGTGCTGGTCCAGGTCGCTGCGCGGTCTGTACGGACGTGGGGAGCGAACGACTTTCCGACAAAAAAACCTACAAATCCCAGATTCACAACGAGTGAGATGACGCAGGCAATGATCAGCGCTTTACGATTCATCTTCTGAATCCCCTGACCACGATTCGTAGTCGTAGAACGTCACGTGTGCTAAATCTTCTTCAAGATCCGTACGTAACTCTTGATTGGCCGCGCCGAGATAAAAGCCGAACACGAGCGAACACGACGCCGCAAACGCCGGTTTCCAAATGAATTCCAGCCAGTAGCGAACGTCAAAGCGTTGCTTGTGAGTCGCGAAACGCGCCATGATTTTTTGTTCGAGACCGTAGGTCTCAGGAACTAACATCGCGTCGGCAAGGTGCTTTTCGACAGTCGCTTGTGCGTTTAGAAGCTCTGATGCTGAGCGACTCTGAGCAAGCAACGCACTTGCCTCCTCGCGTTCGTTTTCTGGCCAGCGTGCGACGTCGCTACCGTATAGGTCTAGCAGCTTCTCAAAATCATGTTCATTCATTGTTCTTTACCAGCCCGTCACGGAGTGTTCGACGGCCGCGACTTATCAACGCCTGAACGCCGTCGACGGTCGTATCCAGGACTTTGGCGGCGTCCTGCTGCGTCCATCCTTGTACTTGACACAACACCACGGCGGTACGCTGACGTTCCGGCAATTTGCGAAAGGCGTCGAACGTAGCCTGCCGTTGTGCGTCCGCCTCTAACGAATCGATCGTTGAGTCCTCGGTCGCGATGTTCTCTTGATTTGATGTTCGCTTGTGAGATTGCTCTCTACGGAATTGATCAATGCATAGGTTTCGCGCAATCTGATGGAGCCAGGTTGTGAATCGCACGGTGTCGGGAGTCCAATTTGCGGCGCGCTGCCAAAGTCTGAGAAACGTCTCTTGGGATAAGTCTTCGGCATCGTTGCGGTTACCGCACAGACGATAGATAAACGCGTGAATACTCCGTGTATGGCGTTGCACCAAGATCGAAAATGCGGCTTCATCTCTCTGCTGAACACGTTGCATGAGATATTCGTCAGAATCGGCTTTCAATGTTGGTTGATCCATCTACGATGGCATCGACTGAACCGTACAAGATTGATTCACACCATACCAACTCAGGTAACTCGTCGTTTACTCAGTGTTCTGCTTCGTTTTCTTAGGGGCCTCTCTCGATGGACGCATGGCCCGCATCTCGCTTCGATCTAACCTGCCATCACCATTTGCGTCCAGCGAAGCCAATTCGTTGATAGGTGCTGCCATTTCGTCCTTACTGACTTGGCCATCCTTATTACTATCGTAGTCATCGAAGGATCGCCATTGCATGGGCATGCGTCCTTGCCGTCGTGGTTGCCGCTCTCCTGCCGCTCGTCGCTCTCCGGTGCGACGTTCAGCATCGCCTGAGGGTCGTTGGTTGCCGCTCGCGCGTCGTTGCGGACCGGGAAACTCTGCTTTACTGACGAAACCGTCGCCGTCCGCGTCCATACGGTCGAAACGCACTTGGATCGCGGCGCGCATATTTTCGATCGCCATCCCTGCACCACGATCGGCCGACGGTGCATCCGTAGCGGTCGCGTCGTCGGGAGTTTGTCCGTTGGACATCGCAGCAATGAAACAGATCGGTGCAATGACACTAAGGGTTCTAAATTTCATTTGAATTCTCGTGAGTTGTCTATCCGTTATACGAAACTACTAGAAAAATCCAACGCGACGCTTCGATCATGTGTGTTTTGTATCCAATGGTTGGCTGAAGCGTCTACCCAGCGGTACAGCTCTTGAATCCGGTCGGGCAAAGGTTTAACCATTGGTGAAAGTAGATAGCTTGAGCTGTAACTTACTTTGAAGCACGTTTCCATCGTCGCTAATGGCGTGACGCAAAGTCGGGACGAGTCAAGTTGGTTACGTGAAGCAGTATCCATCGAAACCCAGCGAATTGATTCACGCGAAGAATTCAAACCATTCAGTTCGATTGACGCTCCTTGTTGGCAGCGTTGAGTGATTTGAACATGTCATGCAATTCGTCAGGTTCGATGTTGCCGTCGTCATTCGAATCTAACGTCGAGAGGACGTCGATGAATGCCTTCCTCTCCGCAGTACTGATCGTCTCGTCTTTATCGGCGTCGAGGATGTCGAATTCCAATTGAGCCGTCGTGAGGAGAAGTTGAATGTACGGCAGCGGTCCATCCTGTTCTCGTCGCTCACCCTCGCTCTCCTCATCTTGTTCCGCTCGTGTTTGGTTGATCTTTGGGTAACGGGACAAGAATAGGTATTCCTCCTTGCTCAGCGATCCATCTCCGTTCGTGTCCACGCGATTGAAGCGTGTCTCTAGCGTAGAGCGCATGCTCTCAACAGAGATCACTGCGATGCGGTCGATCGGCGGTGGCGGAGGTGTTGGCGGACTACCCGGAGTCTGTGCTTGTACCAACGCGGCAAAAAGACACGTGGATGCAAATATGTAAGGAAGTGCACGATTCATTCGAATTCTCCGAGTGTGCTGCGGTTAATCCAATTCGGGTGAGAAGCGCCTGTACAGATTCGTCACTTGTGTAAGGCTGCTGTTCTAATTCAATCCGCTGTCTAAATAAAGTCAACGCTGCGACTAGGCGTGTCGCGGTGTTCGCTAAGCTGAACGTAGTGGATGCATGTATGCTACGTTGTTACTCGCTAGTCAATCATGCGATGAGAGATAGAGACCCCTTCTACAGCTGACAGTGGCTTAACACGAACAATTTATCAATGGCTGAATACGCGACCGAGATCAAGCACCCAACGACTCAGTTCGGATTGCTAGGTACTCGACGGTTATTACCGCTTTTTATCACGCAGTTTTTTGGAGCGTTCAACGACAACGTATACAAGCAAGCGCTGTTGCTGATTTTTGTCTTCAGTGCGATTGCCGATTCTTATGACACGAACCTACTCAACAACTTCGCAGCTGGTTTATTCATCCTGCCGTTTTTTCTACTTTCGGCAACTGCAGGTGCGTTAGCAGACAGTTACGACAAGGCGCAACTCGTCCGCTACATCAAGGCTACCGAGATTCTGATTGCCATGCTTGTGGCAGTGGCGTTGGTTACACAAGATCTCGTTACGATGCTTGCGGTGCTATTCCTCTATGGTGCTCAATCCACATTCTTTGGCCCTATCAAGTTCGCGCTTCTCCCACAACAGCTGCATCCATCAGAGTTGGTAGGCGGCAATGCGATGATCGAAATGGGAACGTTTGTTGCGATCCTACTGGGCACCATCGTTGGCGGGGTTCTTGGCAATTCTGACCTCTTGGGTGATATGAGTCAGGTGAATGTATGGGTTTCGATCACAGTCATCATGACCGCGATCGTTGGCTTCGTTGCGTGTTTACAGATCGCGCCTGCACCACCGGCACAACAAGCAAAGATCAACTGGAATCCCGTCACAGAGACAGTTAATCTCATCAAGTTAACGATGGAGCGGAAAGCGGTATTCCGAAGCGTTCTAGGGGTGTCTTGGTTTTGGCTACTCGGCTCGGTGTTCCTAACACAGGTGCCAAACTTGACAAAAGAGTACCTCTATGGCGATGGTACCGTAGTGACCGCGCTTTTGGTCGTTTTCACCGTTGCCATTGCGATCGGTTCGTTGGTCTGCGAACGAATGAGTGGAAGGAAAATCGAAATCGGCTTGGTACCGCTTGGTGCGCTTGGGATGAGCATATGGGGCATCGACGCGTATTTCAGTATTTCAGCAATTGAACCCGTTCCGCTGCGAAGCGCGTTCGAGTTTTTAGGCGCAGACGGCGTCCCGAGGTTACTTGCCGACTTGACGTTTTTAGGTATATCCGCGGGTGTCTTTGTGGTGCCTATGCAAGCGCTTATTCAGAACAGGACGCCACCAGGGAAGGTTGCGCGTGTCATCGCGGGGAACAACGTAATAAACTCGCTCGCGATGGTTCTCGGCGCTGGAATCTCGATTCTCTGGCTTACGATTCTCGACTACGGGATTCCTTCCTTATTCCTTCTAATCGCGATTCTGACGGCATTCGTAGCCGCATACATCTTCGTTACTGTCCCGGAATTCGTCATGAGATTCATCGTGTGGCTCGTAGGTCACTCCGTGTATCGTGTTGAACATGTAGGTCTTGACAACATACCTGATAAGGGGCCTGTGGTACTAGTCTGCAATCACATTACGTACGTTGATTTCATGTTGCTCGCAGGCGCAGTACGTCGACCATTACGCTTTGTTATGCACCGGTCGTTCTACGACTGGCCCGTACTTCGATTCGTTTGTCAGGTCGGTGGCGCGGTCCCGATCACTACTAAGGAAGAGGACGCAACGGTCTATGATGAAGCGTTCGAGAAAATCAAAGAAGGGTTGGCGAGCAATGAGATCTTTTGCATCTTCCCTGAAGGGCGCTTGACGCCAACTGGAGAGATGATGCCTTTTCAAAGGGGCATTGAAAGAATTCTTCGTGAGTCTCCTGTTCAGGTGGTACCTGTTGCATTGAGTGGTTTGTGGGGAAGCTATTTCTCGAAAGCGCCGAATGCGCGCAAACTACCTAAACGAGTTCGCGTGTCGGCGGGAGAACCGATTTCTGCCGATGAGGCGAACGCGTCAGCGTTGCACGAAACGGTACTTGAACTGCGTGGCGCGGCGCGTTAGGCACGCCATGGTGGGGTCAGTCGCATGCGTCCTGGATTTTCCAGCACATCCTCGTGACTATCGTATCTTTAGACCACGTGAAGACGAGTGCCCGTATCAGTTGCTAGGACTGCCAAAAGACGATTCCGTTAACCTCGACTCCATACGCGTGGCGAAACATGACGATAAGGTCGTCGCAGCATATCAATTCGATCGATTGTCTTCGTTGACCTATGTGATTGATCGACTTGGCGTCGATGAGTCTTATCGAAATCGCGGTTTAGGCAATTGGATGTTGGCGCACGCGGTTGGCATAATCGAATCAAAAGGGGGACGTGAGGTAATCGTGCATGCTCCTACATGTGAATTCCTCAGTCGCTTCGGGTTTGAAGCAGTGGATTCGAATCTGATGCGCCTGACACTAACAGCCGAGTGACGATGTCCGTATCTGCGTTAGACAAGTCAACTCTGCCGTATCTCGACGGCGGTGTGGTGGCCATTCTTAGATCCAAGTGGCACGACGAACTGGTGCAAAACATGGCAACGGCTTGTACCCACGTCCTTCTCGAGCACGGCGTAGAGACGGTCGAGGACCATGTGCTCCCTGGCACGTTGGAGCTGCCTTTATCTGTCAGAGTGTTAGCGGAAAAGCACGTATACGACGCGTTTGTATGCCTTAGTGTTGTTGAAAAAGGGAGCACGGCGCACTTCGACATGATCATTCATGCGACTACTCAAGAGTTACAGCGCGTTTCAGTTGATCAGAAAGTTCCAGTCATCAATGAGATCATCGCGGTATATGACATCGCAGATGCGGTTGCGCGTGCATCAGATGACGAATTCAACAAGGGTATCGAAGCGGCGGCAGCCGCACTTGAGATGATCAACTTCATGCGTTCCAACGGATAGGCTTGGCGAAGACACAACCCCAACCCGCCGCGCTAGGCATCTTGTTGCCGAGCGTTCGTGAAATCCGACACCTAGATCAATCCGGATCGCTCCAACCGTCGTCGTCGACCATCGTACCGGGTGGCACGAAGGATCACCGTATCACAAGTGCGATCGGACGATTTAGCCTTGACCGATATCCGATTCAAGTACAGGTCTCGAATGTCATTGAAGAGGTCCCACGTCTCGAGGACAGCTATGCGTACGAGGTGCGAGTCTCGAAAGAGGGTATTGAGATCCGTGCCGATGCAACTTGGGGAGCGATCACTGCGTGTAGTGTGCTAGCGGCGCTCGAGTGGCATGACGGTTCGCTCCCGTTCTGCCATCTTGTCGACGAACCTGTTTACTCGTGGCGGGGATTAATGATCGATACCAGTCGCCATTTCATCTCCGTCCCGACGCTAAAGCAAACCGTCGAACTGATGGCATGCTATCGGTTGAATGTGTTGCACCTTAATCTCTCAAATGATCAAGCTTGCCGGTTCAGAAGTAAACGATTCCCACTTCTAGCACTGACCGAAAGCTATTCGTCCGAAGATCTGCAAGATCTGATTACGTTTGCGGCAGATCGGGGTATCCGCATCGTACCGGAATTGGATGTGCCGGGGCATACAACGAGTTGGGTCTGGGCATATCCAGAATGGGGAGCTGGCGGACTGGAAAGACCTTCTACCGGTTTCGGTGTGCATGAAGCATGCCTTGATCCGACCAAGCCTGAGGTCCTCGAAGCGATCAAGCACGTGTTCAAAGAGCTCGCCGAGGTGTTCCCCGATAGTCATGTACACGTGGGAGGGGACGAGGTCAACCCCACCTGGTGGGACAGAAACTCCAGGATTCAAGCGTGGATGGCATCTCGCGGGATGGCTACGTCACATGAGCTCCAAACCTGGTTTATAACGGAGCTCGCAGACCACCTCGTCACGCTCGGTAAACGGGTGGTTGGGTGGGATGAGGTGCTGGCAGAACAGTTGCCGCAGCAATTCGTGATACAAGCTTGGCGTGGCACAAAGGCTCGCGATGCAGCTCGCGAAAGTGGTCACGCGACCATCGTGTCTTCACCTTATTACCTGGATTTACTTCTACCTGCAGACTATCACTTTCGGTATGAACCTTCGATGTCGACCGCCTCTGCCAAAGAAGCGGATGCTCAGGTAGCCGAAGACTCTCGACTTGCGCATGTAGCGGCTGGACTGCGGTGGCAAGCAAATTTTGGTGCGTTTCCGTCATTGAAAAGACGCGACAGTGGCGACATCTTGGGAGGCGAAGCATGTATGTGGAGCGAAATCGTCGATGAAGACACGCTACATACCCGTGTTTGGAGTCGGATGCCTGCCATTGCAGAACGCTTTTGGTCCGGAAATCAAAGCATCGAAGAGTCGCGCATGTACGATCGTCTTGAAGGTGGCGTTGCGTATTGGCGGGAGAAACTCGGCATCGACTCGCTTATGAGGATGCCGCATGAGCTAAGTCCACCCGAATTGCAGCCGTTGATTCAGCAACTGGAGCCAGTTAAGTGGTACGCGAGATTGATCGGGATACGGCGCGTTCGAGCCCGTACGTCAGGTCAAGTTGAGAGTTCTTATGCAAGACCTTACGATGTCGATAGCGAATTAAATCGAGTCATTGACTATTTGCCGCCTGAGAGTCTTGAAGCGCGTCGTGTTAAAGCGGCTATACGTGACTCTCTGTCGATAAATGAATGGTGCGAGGGATGGCGAAACCAGAAAAAAGCGTTGGATGAATACGCTGCGAAGGAACCACGTTTGGTTGAACTAAAAGAAGCAAGCCACCGCTTAAGTTTGCTCGCAGAGATTCATCGAGATAAATTGCCCGTAGATATGACATTAGTAGAGCCAGTTGGAGAGTACCTACTTCCGGTTGCCGCACCTGTGCTTCACCAGGCGATTCGAAGAATCGCTCACCGATTTGGTGCGAACGACGGAGTTGTTGAGGAAATCACCAAGGGACATATCAACGACACATTCGTGGTGGACGAAAAAGTGCTCCTCCAACGCATAAACAGCTCGGTGTTTGATGTGTCGGCAGTACTCAACAATCGAAGAAAACTTGATCCGGTAATCCAAAATTTTGTGCCTGCTTATCTAGAGACGACAGATGGACGAGATCACGTAGTCGGCGTGAACGGGGAAGTATGGCGCGCTGCACAATTCATAAAAGCACGCAATTTTGATGTGCTACCGACGGAACTATGCGAAGCAGCGGGGCTTGGCTTCGGCAGGTTTTTATCGAAACTTCAGAACTGTACCGAACGGCCAGAGCCTGTCATTTCTGGCTTCCATGACATCGATGTGTACCTACGTGAATTGGACTCTTATAACGCAACAGCGGACGGTCGCGACTGCATCGAGTTCGTGACCAATCGCCGATCGTCGTTACCTCCGTTTGATCGAAGTGAATTTCACGTCATCCATGGCGACTGTAAAGTCAACAACCTGCTGTTTGAAATCGATGCGCCGCATGTCAAAAAGATCGTCGATCTGGACACCATCATGTGGGGTCACCCAGCGTGGGATTTCGGTGATTTGATTCGCTCCGTGTTGACGGGCAAGTTCGACAAGACTGAGGCGAATGGACGGATTTGCGCGATCACAGCGGGATTCGTGAAGGGATATGAGATTGATCGTCAATCCGTAGAGAGTTTTGCGCACGCACCCTCGTATATGAGTTTCATGCTCGGGGTGCGGTTCTTAGCGGATCATTTCCGGGGCGACACGTATTTCAAAGTGAGCGACCGCGGTGACAATCTGAACCGCGCTAAGGAGCAGTTCGCGCTGAGCGAACGATTGGCTCAAGTCGCTTCAGATCTCCATGAATGGCTACAGGAAAAGCCTTAGCTAATTCGACAGTCCGTAGAGCTTTTCGACGTTTGTACGCGTGATTTTGTCTCGGTCCTCTGCGTCGACACCTTCAAACACTTCTTCAAGAACCTCGATTGAGCATGGCCATGTCGAATCTGTGTGCGGGTAGTCTGAACCCCACATGAGGTTATCTACACCGATCAGATGGCGCGTTGCCAACGCCGGTTGATCGTCTTCGATTGTTGCGTAGAACTGTCGGTGCCAAATTTCATGCGGATGCGCGCCTGTGTACGACTCTGCCATATTACGGCGCTCTCTTTGGAGTCCTTGTTCAACGCGATCAAGCCAATGCGCAATCCACCCGGCATTGAATTCAGCGACTACGATCTTTAGATTTGGGTGCCTTTCGCACACGCCGCGACACATGAATTCAACAATCGTTGATTGAACTGTGTGTTGTGTAGACGCATATCCGGCGATACCATCCGGTCGTAGCGGTTTGCTGCGATACTCTCGAGGCACATAGGAACTACATCCCACGTGCATCGAAAGCGGGAAATTCGCTTCTTCAGCGATAGTCCAGAGTGGTTCGTACGCGTCATCGTAGTAAGGGCGTTCCGCCGGTGAGGTGCAGGGAATGCACCCACCTTTGAAGCCAAGCTTGATCACTCTCTTGAGTTCTTCAATCGCGGCTTGTGGATTCTGCACTGGAATTGCGGGTAAGCCATGTAATCGGCCGTTACTTGCTACTTCGTAGTCATGCAACCAGTCGTTGTAGTTTTTTTGCAATGCGACCAGTAGTTCGGTGTTCTTCATGCCGAACATCCCGAAATAACCTGGGTAGAGGAATTCGCATGCTAAACCATCTATGTCTTGATCCTCATATCGGTGTGCGCCGTCAACCAGTCCACGGCGCATACCGGCATAACCGCTCTTGAAAAGAGCGACAAGCTCTGGATCTTGCATATGCGCGACATCAGGTTTGTGACCTTTCTTCCGATTCAGCGGTTCGTTTCGTCGAAGTCGCGTCGCGGCCATCCCCATTTGTGCGACGCTCACGCCTCGCATACCCCTGGCAGGAACCACGATCGCATCGACCTGATCGCCAACGTTCATGATTCTTGGCGCTTCGTCGCCAAATCGCTCGGCCAAGCCAGTGAAGACCTCGCGACCTTCGACAACGTGAGAATCAGCTGAAATCGGTTGCATCGCGTCTACTCCTGAGGATGTCTTCATTTTAAATCGACAGCTCACTCTTGTTAGAGGGTATAAACACGTCATTCGTAGAGATTGAATTGAGCGCGATGCGTCTCTCTAAAGGAAACGTGCTGCTTACGGTAGCCGTTCTAATGCTGGTTAGTTGCGGAACTGTCGTCGTCCCGCCAATTCTGCTTGAGAGTGGCAGATTGGCCTATCCTTCGGCATCGCGAGAAGCGAAAGTTGAAGGATCGGTACTCCTTTCGTACGATGTGAGCGAAGAAGGGGAGGTCAGCAATATTCGTATCGTCAGTTCAACTCCAAGCGACGTTTTTGATCAGGCCGCAATCGATTTTGTGAGCACGTGGCGGTTTCAGCCACAGAAACGAGCAGGTATTCCTGAGACGGTAGAGAACATTCAAAGCAGAATCTCTTTTACGTTACAGGACGGTGACATGTCCTATTTAGAGTTTATCGAGTAGCGATCACCTTCAGTTCATCGGTCAACAGGTTGATGTCCTGGACGTTACGTTGTGTAAAGCGAGTCAATACGAGAAAAATCGCTCCGATCACCACAAAACTTGGTAGCAGCATCGCGAAATATCCGATCAGGAGATCCCACGGCAGCCCGTCACGGACGCCATTCAAGCACCTAAGCACCCAGATCCCTTCGTAGATTAGCGCAAATAAAGTAACTAGCCAAATCACGGTCCGCACGAGTTTTTGAAATAGGAATCTACCCGATATCTCGGTAGCTGCACCAACGGTATTGACATCCGCATAAAACACAGGTCGCACGAGAACCCAAAAACTCACTCGAACGACATACGCCACCAAGTGGTTACGATGAAGACGAAAAGCGACTTTATTCGACACCTTTTGGCTGCGTAATGCCTGCCAAACGGATTTCTTCTGAATGCGCTTGAGCAACTCTTCGGTGTCCACATCGCTCTGGAATTTGAGGGGGACGCCTATGGTGGTTAGCCGCCAGATTAGTCGCCACACAGGAATTCAGGTAGAACGTCGGCGGTACTGACCATCGTTTCAACGGATTTAGCGATTCGCAGAAGTTCGAAATCGGCGTCTCGCTTTGCGATAAGTTGAATACCTACGGGCAATCCGTCTGCGAATCCTGCTGGCATCGACAGCGCTGGACACTCCGTCGTGGTGATCCAACTACAAGACTCCATCCAGTCGATGTAGGTGTTCATCGGAACCCCTTCAATTTCGCGAATCCATTCAACCGGGATTGGAAACGGCAGTACTTGAGTGGTCGGACCGACAAGCAAGTCGTATTCTTCGAAGAAAGTATCCACTCGATTCCGCAGTGCATCACGGTGTCGCTGTGCTCGCTGAACGTCGTCGTCATCGATAGCGAGTCCAAGCGCGAGGTTCCATAGGATTGTTGGCTTGAGTTCTGTTTTCTCTCGGGCACTAAAGCTGTCGTAGCGATTTCGAAAACTCAATCCGCGAAGAGTCTGGAATATGTCGCGTGCACCACTTAGGTTAGGTGTGGCCTCCTTGACGCGTGCACCAGCGTCGCTGAGAGTGCTTGCGACACGTTGGACGACAGACCTAATTTCCGGCACAACGGGTAACTCGCCGAAGTCCTCAGTGAAGGCAATACGAAGTCCTGCCAATGACAGGGGTTCTAGACGAGACAGCGTCGGATTTGGATGTTCTTGTCGAAGTACTTCGAACAGCAGTGCCACCCCGTCGACGTTGCGCGCCATAGGACCTAGCGAGGCGAGGTTTCGCGAATGGTCCCCGGAAAGCGACGGCGGGAGTATGTTGTTCGTCGGTCGAAAGCCGATCACATTACAGAACGATGCCGGGTTGCGCAGTGAGCCACCGAGGTCGCTGCCGTCAGCTAAAACTGCCATATGGGTCGCGAGTGCTACTGCAGCGCCGCCACTACTACCGCCGCAGGTTCTTTCAATGTTGTATGGATTGTTAGTTGGACCGAATACCCGATTGAACGTGTGTGAGCCTGCACCGAACTCGGGTACGTTGGTCTTGCCGATGGTGATCGCGCCCGCTTGCTGCATACGATCGATGATGTAGTCATTTTGTGCAGGAATGTGGTCGCGGAAAAGCGTAGATCCGTACGTAGTCCGTAGATCTTTGGTAGGAACCAAGTCTTTGTGAGGGATGGGGATTCCTGCCAGTAGTCCTGCTTCGAGATCGGAATCGTCGAGTGCCTTCGCACGCGTCATGGCTTTGTCGAAACAAGTCGTAACGATCGCGTTTACTTGATCATTTACTTGCTCGATATGCTCAATATGTGCGCTAAGAAGCTCAACAGCGGAAACTGAACGCGTAATCAGCAGCTCACGCATGGTGTGCGCGTCATGGAGTAGCAATTCGTTCATTGGATTAGATGGCGAAGACCGGATCTGGGAACCATCGTTGGCGACGCAGCGGTTCAATCACAGCTTGACGGGCGACATCCGTGTCGAAGCGACAAAGTTGCTCAATCGCGAAGCTGTTCACGTACGCATTTTCGTCACTCGCGGCACGACAGAGCAACGGCATTGCGTCGTCAAGAATGCCCATACGAATGACCGCTTGCACGATAAATAGGCGAATATCCCAATCGGCTTCTTCATCAAACTTGCGAGCGAACGCGTCCAAGGTGTCTTGTAGATCTGTATGCGTTGCTGACGAAATGATGCCTATGGCTGAGACGGCGTGTCGAACGACACCATTATTTGGATGATCCATCAGCTCTCGTAGTTTCGGCAGGGCAGCGGCGTCGCGAAGTTGACCTAAGCCATACGCGGCCGAGGCAACCAGCGCAGGTGCGTCACTATCGAGCATCAAATGTAATCGATGGAAAGCGCCAATCTTTACGAGTCCGTTGACCGAATCTGCCGTATTTAGCACCTCATTGTCAGAATAGCCAGCGAGTTCCCTCGCAACCTGTGCTTCTAATATCTCGAACGCTGCGTCATAGTCCGTTTTTGCGATAAGTTGGCTCTCGTAGATTGCGCGTGCGGACTCAATCTGGTTCGCCGACTGGAGGCGTTTGCGCCACGCATTGATATCGGCTTCAGGATTTGCATGTAATTCACAGGTCCTACCGAGCCACTCCCATAAATGCGCGTGGATTGGGTCCGCCGTGCGTACCGTGCTGAGATCAGGACGTGGTGTTGGTTCTTCAGTCCTCATCACCACGAATTTATGAACGTAGCGGGGTAGGACACTTGAATTGACCATAGCGCCATGACCAAGATCAAAATGGCATAGAACCGCGCGTGGCGGTCCAGTCAAAGGCCTAACTTCATTGATGTAGAACGATGAATCCGTCGTAAATCCTTCTTGCGCATGAGTCATCGAAGGAAGAGTCCTCGATTCTTGTTCCGCAGATAGCTGTCTTAGCAAGTGACTTCCAGGAATCACCGCGGTCGGTCCGCGATGTAATGGCGTGTCTTGCGGACTGTAGAACAGGATTAGCCAACGCGGCTCTCGATGTCGAGGTCTTGGTCGGTGAGCGTGCCCATCCTTGTGGAACGGTTGTAGCATCCCAACTTTTGAGTTATGGTTTTTCGGGAAATTTGTATGGCAGTGACGATGTGGATGGAGAAGATAGTTTGGACCAACTAACGACGTCAACGCGCTTTTAAGGTTGACGTCATTCAATACGTCGTAGAGATTTGGGACCATAGGCACGATGTTGTTATGAGGATTCGCACCTTGCTTTAAAGTTTGAAATAATCTATCAGTCTCGAAGTAGATTGAACTGTGTTCCATCGGATCGAGGTTTAGTTCGACATCTAGGTATCCGTCGGCTAAGAATTTTGAAATTTGATCATCTGTTAACGAGTTCTGTAAATCTGACATTTCATTATCCGTGTCGATCAAATAATAGATTTAGGAGAAAATGTTCTTGTTTATAATAATAAACAAAGTCGGTCATTAGGTTTTTCGGAATGGCACTGAAATCGGCATTAAATGCAGAAATGAAGCGTTTAAAAAGCGACGCGAAGGGTCTTGAAAAGAAACGAGCTGAAATCACCGCAGATATCGACCGAAAAATCGCGGAGAACGCGAAAAAGCAGGAAATGCTACAGGAATTTATGGATGCGACTTTTGGTTCTAAATCAAAAGCGTCCGGTCGACAAGTGACACCTAGTGACGGTGGGCGCCGAAAGCGTAGGAACCGAAAAGGGGTGAAGCAGCGGGTATTACGCGTAATCAGCGCTAGCTCTGGCGGTATCAAACGTAACGCTATCCTTCAGGAGCTAAATATGGGTTCTGATAAGGCCGGCCATCAATACGTATCTAACACACTTCGTGCGCTTTTTGATGACGGTCAAATCGAAAAGCGGGGACGCGTGTACTTTCCTAAAGGGAGCGGTGAAACGAGCTCTTCAACGTCGAGTATCGAAGTTAGCTCACCGAGCGATAGTGCTGAGGAAGTATCTACTTCTGACACACCGAGTGGCGAATCCAGTCCTGGCTCATCGGGATTCGGAACTGTTTCACACTAGTAAATTGAAGTGTGACGGCAGAATTCACGCTATCGTATTGAATTAACATAAATCGAGAACTATGACTTTACGAGTTGCGATGCTTAGTCGCTGGCATGTTCATGCAAATGAGTATTGCAATTCAATAAATCGCAATGAAGCTGCCGAGGTAGTCGCGGTTTGGGATGAGCAAGCCGATCGTGGTAAGGACTGGGCAACCGAGCTAAATGTTCCATTTGTTGCAGATTACGAAGATCTCTTAAATCGTGACGATGTGGATGCAGTATGTGTTGTAACGCCTACGAATATGCACCGAAATGTATTGGTTGCTGCCGCTGAGGCCGGTAAACACATATTCACTGAAAAGGTTCTAACGACGAGTGTGAGCGAAGCACGTGACGTCTTAGCGGCGATCAAAAGTAATAATGTAACGTTCTGTATTTCATTTCCTAGGCGTTGCTTGCCAGAACTCAAATATGCAAAGCAGGCTGTTGAAGATGGACTCGTCGGTGATGTAACGTTAGTGAGAATTCGTATTGCGCACGCCGGTTCGATTCGTGATTGGCTACCAGAACACTTCTACGACCCCGAGGCTTGCGGAGGAGGCGCGATGATGGACCTCGGTGCTCATGGGATGTACCTAGCAAGGTGGCTTGTAGGAGAACCAAGGCGCGTAGTTTCGATTTTTAGCAATATAACAGAACGCTCAGTAGAAGACAATGCTGTGTCGGTTATCGAATTTGAGAACGGCGCAATCGCTGTAAATGAAACATCGTTTGTTGGTTATCCAGATTCCTATTCACTAGAGTTAGACGGTACGAACGGCGGCGTTCGCATGCTGTCTCCCAAGGAAGGTGTAGAGATTAGATCTGATGCTTTGGATACGCGTGGATGGAACAAAGTCGAGAAATTACCTGATCGTTCGATTTCGCCAATCGACCAGTGGATCAACGGGTGTTTAGATGGAACGGAAATTGACTTTGGTATCGAAGAAGCTGTTCAATTGACAGAATTGATGGATGCGGCGTATCGCGCTCACGAGACCGGAGAAAGTGCAAAGATCGAATTGGCTTAGTCGTTTTTTAGTTTATTTTTTTCTCGGCGTAATTTTGATGCTTTCTTTCGAGAGTTTCCGGTTGTCCCACGGTTGATTTTTCCGCGTCGAGTCCGTAAGTCGCCTTTGCCCATCGTGTTTCCAAGGATGATTAAGAGGCGCGATTATATAGGTGTTTCGCTCGGATTAAACAGCACGAAAAGGTAGATAGTTCGCATTCTGTCAGGCATCCTGGGGAACTTGGCGAGGACGCAAACTCGTCAGTTGAAACCCCAGCATTCCTCTTCGTTCGCATAGAGCTGAGGACCGGAGAAAGTAGATGCGATCGTCTGCTGTGTCGCGTTTTCACGCCCGAATGTTCGCCATCCACGGCTGCCTAACAGAAGGTGTTTTACATTCGCTTTTGCGGCAATTCGGCCAATTTCTTCGGGGGTTGTATAGAAATCAAGTGGGAGTCCACGCGCGCCACTCGGTAATCGATGTGACACGACTAAAGCGTCGGCGTCCTGTGCGAAATCTGCCACGGTGTCGCGCTGATTGCTGAACTCACCCGCAAACACGATCATCGCGTCACCGATGACGATGCGCCATGCCAGGCTAGGGATATCCCCGCTTCGTACTGCAATTGCGGAGAGGCCTAATTCGGAATTTGCGAACTCTGCCCAACGTTTCCGGCCGGGTGGATTCACATCGCGTACCCGTAGTCGAAATCCTGCGAGACTTGAGTGTGAAAGGAAAGAGTTGAGCTCTGGATATGCGCCGGTCTCGCTCGCAAGTCTCTCAAAAAGCTGTGTGATCGACGGGTAGGACTCGTTTCCACTTGGTCCATAGATCGGTAACGGCTCCTCACGACCACTGCGGAGAGAAGCCATTAGGATGCTAGGTAAATCCGCAGTTTGTTCGATTCCGGTTTGCGTGGTCACGATCGCTGTGAGATCTTTGAAGTCTGCACCGCTGTACTTGTATCTGAGGTAAGTACCGGGACCGGCGTTGACGAGTACTCGAGCTTTGTCGTTGTTCCAGACAAGATAGGAACCCGCCGCACGAGTGGTATCGAAGGACAATTCTCCTGAGCCAAGGACCTCTAAACGCGCTCCTCCTTCATTACAGTAGACGGATCCAGCAGCGGGGATCATTGGCAAAATAAGCGCTAGGTACGCAGCGGCATGTAGGTTGGTTCTAATGGATTTCATCGAGGTCCTTAAGGATTTGTTTCCAGTCCGCTTCATCGGGCATCCGCCAATCACCACGCGGTGAGAGACTCACAGTACCAACTTTCGGACCAGGCGGCAGTGTTGTACGTTTGAATTGTTGCCGATAAAAGCGTGTGATGAATGTTTGCAACCAGCGCTTGATTTCTCCGACATCGTACTTCCCTTCGTAGGCGTGATTCGCCAGTGTGTGAAGTTTGCCAACGTCTGCGCCCGTGCGAAGAAAGTGATAAAGAAAGAAGTCGTGCAACTCAAATGGTCCGACGATCTTCTCCGTGTGTTGAGCGATTTCTCCAGCATCAGTGGGTAATAGTTCTGGTGTGATCGGCGTTTCAAGTACACGCTCAAGCGCTTCCTTGAGTTTACGTGACGCACGATGTTGTGCGTACCATCGTGTTACATATTGAACCAGTGTCTTAGGCACACCGGCGTTGACGTTATAGCTAGACATGTGGTCGGCGTTATATGTGCACCAACCTAGTGCGAGCTCAGACAAATCACCTGTACCTACGACGATTCCGTTTGTCTTATTCGCGAGATCAAACAAGATTTGAGTACGTTCTCTTGCCTGACTGTTTTCAAACGTGACATCATCGACCGAGTCGTGCTGAATATCGGCCAAGTGTGCTTCGACTGCTGCGCTAATCGGGATCGTTCGTAGCGCAATACCAGCGGCTTCCGAGAGCATTACAACAGTCTGTTGCGTGTGCTCACTCGTTCCAGGTCCTGGCATCGTCACTGCGAGAATATGGTCGGCATTCCATGCCATTTCGAGTCGAGCGTCCATACAGACCAATAACGCTAATGTTGAGTCCAGGCCGCCTGATAAGCCAATGACCATCTTGCTCGTTTCGGACGACTGAAGCCTCTTAACCAAGCCATGGTTTTGGACCTTGAGAATGGTGTTAGCGCGTGCACTCAGCGTACGCTCATCATCAGGCACAAACGGATGCCTCGCGATTTCTCGTCGTAGCCGCTTTACGGATGGCTTCGTACGAGCACCTACGATGCGATAGCCACCTGCTCGTGTGCTAGTTCTAAAAGTTGAACTCACTGCACGTTCGTGGCGAAGTCGACGCCAATCGATCTCTGCTAATAGCACCGCATCATTGAGGAACAGCTCGCTTTCGCCTAGGATCGACGCATTCTCCGCGGCGAGAAGGTGACCGCCGTAGACAACATCTTTCGTCGATTCCGATACTGTCGAACTTGCGTATAGATACGCGCTGATACAAGCGCCGCTTTGCATACGTACCAGATCACGACGATACTCAGCTTTCGCGACTTGCTCTGGGCTGGCGGAAGGGTTCAGAATCAGCGTCGCGCCATTCAACGCGTGCTGCGCAGACGGAGGTTCGGCCGTCCATAGGTCTTCACAGATCTCGATCGCACAGTACGTATCACCAACGCGGAACAAGTGTTTGGGACTGACCCGGAAGACCTGATCGTCAATTTCGTGTTCTACATCAATACCGGTGCCGGAAGCGAACCACCTTTGTTCATAAAACTCGGCGTGATTTGGATTGCTGCCCTTAGGCACCGCGCCAAGAATTCGACCGTTTGCGAGCACGAAAGCTGCATTGACGAGACGTCCATCGACCAAGAGCAGTGGGGCACCAACTACAAGCAACGACGTCCCCGTTCCTCGTGCCAACTCGGCCAATGCCTGCGCGCATTCGCGTTGAAGATCTGTAGTCAAGAATAGATCTTCGCAAGAGTAGCCGGTCAGCGAAAGTTCAGGCGTGAGGACGACCGCGCAATCGCTACTCGAGAGCAATGAGTATTTCGCAAGGATTCGTTGCGCATTGCGCCGCGGATTGGCTAGCGAGATAGTAGGTGCGACCGCAGCAATCCGCAGATAGCCATGATCCGCGTAGTTCATACGTGAAGTGTAACGGTGGTTCATTCTTTTGTTGGGAGCTAGCAGCTGCTGTAGAGGATCCTCGATGTGTCAGTTTTGACGCTGATTGAGTCGCCATAGTCGACGGGATTGCAACATGCTCGCTCCTTAAAATCTCGGTCTTGAATCCTCTAATGACATCTAGCTAAAACTACATTGAATTTTGAATTTTCGGACGAACAGAATCAATTGCGTGATCAGGCGCAGGCATTCCTCAATGACAACTGTCCGCCCGCGACGGTTCGCAAAATCCTCGAGGGTGACGCATCGTATGACAAGCAATTGTGGGAATCGATTGCGAATCTAGGTTGGTTATCTACCGTTATCCCAGAAACTCACGGTGGATTAGGACTCTCGTACTACGAGCTTGTCGTAATCGCTGAGGAACTCGGACGCGCACTCGCGCCGATACCGTTTTCGTCCTCGGTGTATCTCGCCAGCGAAGCCATTCTGCAATTCGGTTCCGATGCTCAGAAACAGAAATGGCTGCCGCGATTAGCAACGGGTGAGGCAATCGGAACGTTTGCTTTTAGTGAAGGCGCAGGGAGACCATCCGCTGCGTCGTTAAAGACTACCGTAACTGACAGCGGTATTTCGGGCGTTAAGTACCCAGTACCCGACGGCGATGTGGCTGATGTTGCTGTTGTTGTTACCACGTGTGATAGCGGTGATGGTGCGAGCTTGTACCTTGTAGACTTGAGCGACGTGCAAAGCGAGCTTGTGTCAACGTTGGATCCTTCTCGCTCACATGCTCGCTTAACGTTTGATAAGTCCACTGGAGAGCTACTTGGTCCGGCCGGAAACGGCTGGGTGATGACAAATCAGATATTGGATCGAGCCGCGGTGCTTTTCGCCTGGGAACAGGTAGGTGGCGCACAGGCAGCGTTGGAACAAGCGAAGGCTTACGCCATGGAGAGGTATGCATTCGGTCGACCCATCGCCGGATTTCAGGCGATTAAGCACAAACTCGCCAACGTTTATGTGAAGAACACGCTGGCGCGATCGAACGGCTATTACGGCGCATGGGCATTGGACGAGGATAACGCAGAACTTCCGTTAGCCGCTGCGACCGCGCGAGTGAGTGCGACTCAAGCGTTCTACTTCGCGTCGAAAGAGAACATACAGACGCATGGTGGCATGGGATTCACATGGGAGTTCGATTGTCAGTTCTTTTATCGCCGAGCAAAACTGTTATCTGTGAATATCGGCAGTGAATCGTGGTGGCAGGATCGGCTTATCACGGCTTACGAACAAAGTAATCAAGCCGACGCGGCTTAAGGAGAGATCATGGACTTCAATGACACCCCGGCCGAAGCGACTTTCAGGCAAGAAGCGCGTGAATGGCTCGAGGCCAACGCGCCAACCGCGGACGAGCTGCGCGAACTTGACGAAATTGGTCGATCGAAACTATGGCAGCAGCGGAAGTACGAAGCAGGATGGGCTTGTATCCGCTGGCCAGAGGAATACGGTGGGCGCGGCGCGACAGCGATCGAGAACGTCATATGGGGACAAGAAGAAGGCAAGTTCAGCGTTCCCGGTGGTGTATTTGGTATCGGACAAGGGATGGCGGCTCCGACTCTCATGGCTTGGGCAACGGAGGATCAGAAACGCGAACACCTACCGAAACTTGCCTCTGGTGAGCACATTTGGTGCCAACTGTTCAGTGAGCCGGCTGGCGGCTCGGACTTAGCCGCATTGCGGACCAAAGCCGAGAAAGATGGCGATGAGTGGGTAATAAACGGTCAGAAGATCTGGACCTCAGGTGCGCACTATAGTGACTACGGAATCATCGTGCTGCGGACCGATCCGGAAGTGCCGAAGCATCGAGGTCTTACTTACTTCTTTCTTGACATGAAATCACCGGGCGTTGAAGTCAAGCCGATCAAGCAGATTAGCGGCGGGGCGAATTTCAATGAGGTTTATTTCACCGATGTGCGCGTGCCGGACTCACAACGATTGGGCGAGGTAGGACAAGGTTGGCAGGTCGCGTTGACAACGCTCATGAATGAACGAGCTGCGATCGGTGGCGGTGGTGGTGGCGTCGGATTCAGTCGGGTCTACCGTCTCGCGCAACGCGTGTCCATCGATGACAAACCAGCCATTGAAGACTCCAATGTACGCGCTAAACTCGCGGATTGGTACTGTCAGGAGACTGGTCTGAAGTACACCGGATACCGCTCGCTAACTGCGTTGTCACGTGGTGAGACTCCCGGTCCCGAAAACTCGATCGGAAAGTTAGTGGGCGCTGCTAAACTGCAGGATATGGCGTCATTTGCGATGGATCTGTGCGAGTTGACGGGTGCGATGCAAGGCGAGCTCGCGGAGGAATATGGAATCTATCCGAGAGCGTACATGGGAGCGCCTGGAGGGCGAATCGCTGGCGGCTCCGATGAAATCATGCTTAACATCCTCGCAGAAAGAGTACTAGGCATGCCTCAGGACATTAGGCCCGATAAAGGCATTCCGTTCAGCCAGATTCCAACCGGCGCGAACAACTAAACGAAGCCTCCAGTCTGTTACATTCGAGCGCACCTTGAGTGCGCTCAGGATCAAAGTCGTAACTGTAGGCGGACTCTAATACCGCCTCGGTTGCGTCCTAGTCAGAGATGTCTAAATTCGGCGCCACTTATTAAAGTCCGCCACTGCAATACAAAACACAATCCAGTTCTACAGATCACGTCGTAGCGGAATTCCGCGCCTTCGTGTTTTAAAAGTTCGAACGCCAGAGCTTGTTATTCGGCGTGCCTAAGGATCGGTCTTGGATACCACCGGGCGAAGCGCCTCGTCGACATTCACTTTATCTACGAGTGGCGGTTCAACCGTCGCCGATGCGTCTAGATCGCGTTCAACGTCTTGATATATCTCCTTAATGCCGGCCATGTCGAGTTTCTCTATGCCGAGCGCGAACTGAATGAATACGAATAGCTGTGCGCCGAGCGTACCGTGATTGACTTTCGATCGTAAGTTCGACGCGGTTTGGGCTACCCCCATCATGGCGAGACGTTGTGAGAGTCCGTTGTAATCGATTCCTTTCAAGGCCATCTGGGAACGAAGGAGGCGATGAAGTGTTTCTCTCATTTCAGGTGAATCAAAGAATTTCATGCAATACTCGCGGCACGGATATGAGTATTTTAGTCGATTCATGAACGATATCAAATAAATGTTGTATTTAAGTAACAAATACATATAATACTAGACGTATACTCATTAAGGGTTTCACTTACTAAAGGAGTACGTCGATGGATGGTTATATCGTTGCAGTTGTGCTACTGCTACTTGCGGTCGTCGTGATTCTGCGGATCGTTCGCATCGTTCCGCAGGGTTATCACTGGACGATTGAACGATTTGGTAAGTACACGCACACGGCATCACCTGGTTTAAACATAGTGATCCCGATCGTTCAGCGTGTTGGTAGAAAGATTAATATGATGGAGCAGGTGCTTGACATCCCGCCCCAAGACGTAATCTCAAGTGACAACGCATCGGTGAACACCGATGCGGTGTGTTTCTTCCAGGTCCTTGATGCTGCGAAAGCAGCTTATCAAGTAAACGATCTAGAAATCGCGACCCGTAATCTCGTCATGACCAATATTCGTGCGGTACTGGGATCAATGTCTCTCGATGAGATGTTGTCGAATCGCGATCGCATCAACGCGCAGTTGCTCATAAAGGTGGACGAAGCGACCGACCCATGGGGTGTCAAAATCACCCGAGTTGAGATTAAAGACGTATCCCCACCGGCTGATCTAGTTAATGCGATGGGTAAGCAGATGAAGGCTGAACGTGAGAAACGCGCCCTCGTGCTTGAGGCGGAGGGTGAGCGCGAAGCTGCGATTCAGGTCGCCCAAGGCCAGAAGCAGTCAGATATCCTGAAGGCTGAAGGTGAGCTCGAAGCAGCTAAGAGAGAAGCGGAAGGACGTGAACGTCTTGCGCAAGCGGAAGCGGAAGCGACTCGTATGGTCTCCGAAGCAATAGCGAACGGCGACGCGAATGCAATTAACTACTTCGTTGCGCAAAAGTACGTCGACGCCCTTGGTGAATTAGCCAAATCTGATAACAACAAAATAATGATGATTCCGCTTGAAGCGACTAGCATCATCGGCTCGATTGCTGGCATCGGTGAATTAACGAAATCTATCGGCGGTTTGACCGCGTCTTCGACAGCGTAACTAAGGATTAATGACATGGAGTGGGTTGAAGGTACCAACTGGATACCAGCTATCTGGTTAACGGTTGCCATCGTATTGTTTATCGCGGAGGTTTTAGGTGCTGCGGGATTCTTGGTGGGGGCAGCGGTCGCGGCGTTAGCGTTGGCGGCCCTCACATACTTCGTATCGGATTTAGGTGTTGCAGGTCAGATCTTCACGTACGCGATTGTTGCAGTTATCGCGACGCTGGTTTACTTCCGCTTCTTCCGCGCGACGGAACCCAGTAATCTCGACACGCTGCCACAAAGAGCACAGATGATGATTGGTCGTCGTTTTACCCTCGGTGAAAAGCTTGCTGCGGGTACTGAGATTCGGGTTCAGCTTGGCGATTCAATGTGGGTCGTCACAAGTACGCGAGATATCGATACTGGGGCAGAAGTTGAAGTCGTTGACTGCGATACGATGCGATTGCAGGTTGCGACCGTGGATTGACGATCTAGGTTAATTGAAATTTGGTTGAGTTAGCCTCATATAGAAAGTAGGACCTTGGACAAGTGTTGCCAAGCGTCGATATCAGTGTGAGGTAAGAAATGGACTTTGACCGATTGACATCGCAGTTTAGAACAGCGATTGAACGCGCACATGAACTTGTCGTCCAAAAGAACCAGCAATTTATTGAACCACAACATGTACTGTTGGCGCAGCTGGACGAGGAGAAGAGTGGCATCGGTGGGTTGTTATCTCGTGCTGGAGGAGATGTTGCTCAGATAAAGTCGGAGCTAACACGCGTGGTGAACGCGTTCCCTTCGGTAAACGGCTCCGTTACGGTGACGCCTAGTCGTGATCTAAGTCGAGTTTTATCGCAAGTTGGTCAACTTGCGAAGGGACGAAACGACACATACATCGCAAACGAGTTGTTCATTCCGGCGGTGTTGCAGGTTGGCGGCGCGACTGCGCGTGTTCTTGAAGCAGTAGGAGTCCAGCGTAGTCAAGTCGATGAGGCGATCGCCACGATGCGCCAGGGGGCAAGCGTCAATTCGGAAAACGCTGAAGAGCTACGTGACGCGTTGTCCCAATACACCATCGATTTCACCGAACTCGCACGAACTGGCAAACTCGATCCTGTAATTGGTCGGGACGACGAAATCCGACGAACGATTCAGGTTCTTCAGCGCAGAACGAAGAACAATCCCGTATTGATTGGTGAGCCCGGGGTCGGCAAGACTGCCGTTGTGGAAGGTCTTGCGCAGCGCATCGTACGAGGTGAAGTGCCGGAAGGCATGAAGAACAAAAAGCTCCTCGCGCTTGATCTTGCGTTAATGGTTGCTGGCGCAAAGTTCCGCGGGGAATTCGAGGAACGTATGAAAGCGCTACTGCAGGATCTCCAGCAACAAGATGGACAGGTGATCTTGTTCATTGACGAGCTACACACGCTTGTCGGCGCGGGCAGTGCACAAGGGAGTATGGATGCTGGCAACATGCTTAAACCTGCATTGGCGCGCGGTGACCTGCGTTGTGTTGGCGCAACGACACTCGACGAGTATCGCGAGTATGTTGAGAAAGATGCGGCTCTGGAGCGGAGATTTCAGATCATCCAACTAGATGAGCCGTCCGTCGAGGACACGATCGCGATTTTGAGGGGATTAAAGGAACGTTATGAGGTACACCACGGCGTGCAGATCACGGACCCAGCCTTGATCGCGGCAGCGTCACTGTCGCATCGATACGTCTCAGACAGGTTTCTTCCTGACAAAGCCATTGATCTCGTAGATGAAGCCGCAAGTCGTATTCGTATGGAGTTAGATTCCAAGCCGGAGGTGATGGACCGACTCGAACGACGTTTGATTCAGTTAAAAATGGAGCGTGAGGCACTCAAGAAAGAGACAGACGATGCTTCAAAAGAGCGTTTGCGCGATCTTGAATCATCAATTGAGGAACTTGAACGAGAGTATGCCGACCTCGAAGAGGCGCTACGACACGAGAAGGCAAGCGTTGTGGACGTACAGCAGGTTAAGGAACGACTTGAAGAAGCACGGCTCGAATATGAACGCGCGGAGCGGGACGGTGATCTCGCCAAGATGTCGGAGCTTAAGTACGGCATGATTCCTGAACTTGAACAGCGCATCGAAACTGAAGACGGCCAGGAAGAAGCGCAACTTACCTTGTTACGTAATAAAGTAACTGAAGATGAGATTGCGCATGTCGTCTCTGCACGAACTGGGATTCCTATCTCGCGCATGCTGCAAGGTGAACGAGACAAGCTGCTTCAGATGGAAGACGTGCTGCACAAACGGGTCGTAGGTCAGGATACCGCGGTGAAAGTCGTAGCGGATGCAATTCGTCGCAATCGAGCAGGGCTTAGCGACGAGACGAAACCAAACGGATCATTCCTATTTCTTGGTCCTTCGGGCGTGGGGAAAACCGAGTTGTGCAAAGCACTCGCGGAATTCTTGTTTGACACCGAATCGGCATTGATTCGCGTTGACATGTCGGAGTTTATGGAGAAGCACTCGGTTTCTCGACTCATTGGTGCGCCTCCTGGATACGTTGGATACGAAGAGGGTGGATATCTAACGGAATTGGTACGTCGCAAGCCGTACTCAGTTGTGCTCTTGGACGAGATCGAGAAAGCGCACGTGGACGTTTTCAATATCCTGTTGCAGGTTCTTGATGATGGACGTCTGACTGACGGCCATGGACGTACGGTTGATTTTCGCAATACCGTGATCGTGATGACCTCAAACCTCGGGTCAGATGCCATTCGCGAACATAGCAATACATCCTATGAAAACATCAAAGCGATGGTTCAAGAAACAGTAAAAGCGAGTTTTCGTCCAGAGTTTATAAATCGAATCGACGAGATGGTCGTTTTTGACCTTCTTCAAAGCGAACAGCTTGCGGAGATCGCGCGGATTCAGGTAGCGCTAGTCTCGAAGCGTCTAGAGGCTCAAGGCATAGAGCTTGAAGTGTCGGACGACACCCTGACACGATTAGCGTCGTCAGCGTTTGATCCGGTCTATGGTGCGCGGCCCATAAAACGCACGATTCAAAACGAGCTGGAGAATCCGCTTGCGAGAGCGTTGCTTAGTGGTGAAATCAGCGCTGAAAAGACGCCAAAAATCGATGCGGAAGACTACATCTATCGCAACGATTCAAGCGATCCCGACGTCCTCGAAGCGACCGAGATTAGTTCCTAACGAAACTCTGCATCGCTCGCGAGTTTGGAGCTAGTTGAATGTCCGCTTTGGACCGAAACGCTCTGTTTGACAGTCGGACGATGAATCGCCGGTGTCCGGTTCATGGATTTGATCATTTTCGTTCCAGTATCCCCAACGCAAAGTGCCTCGAGACTTCGGTGGGACCAATACTAGCGTCCATACGCCTTGTTTTGGTACGTCGGAGATCGCGTGATATCGATTCGCGCCTCGAAACAGATTCAGATACCTAACGCGGCTTGTTTTTCTATTTGGGTTGATTGCCGGACACAAGACTTCCTGCGTGTAGCTGCCGCTCAATACGATTGACAAGAACCAGCGCCAGGGGTGGTTGTGTAACCAACGATACGGATCTTTGAGCTGGATGTAGTGCAAGTAAAGCTCAAAGCTCCGGCCCGACCCGTCACCCAATAGGTAGTAACGCGTGAGATAGGGTTTCCCGTCGAGGAAGATTCGCTTGCCGCTGAAGCGTTTTAGGATACCCTCGATCCAACGAACGGGGCGGGAATTCGAATAGCTGTCGAGTGTGGCGTCGGACAATGACTCACCATGACCTGATTGAGGCTCGGAAGTCAAATTTACAGTCGGCGACGACAAGTTGTGACGCGATGCAAGGGCAACTAAGGTAACAGCCTATCGAGTTGCCCAGACCGCACCACGCCTCATGATTTCCTTTGCCTCTGGCACGTCGAAATCACTTGCGACGTGACCTAAGGCGCTGTAGAACACGCGACCCATGCCGTAACGCTTCTTCCAACAAACTGGCATTTCTACGCCGGCAACCCAGTCGATATTCCAATGGTCACCACTGAATGTCGTCGTTGCCAGTACTTCATTCGCAGGGTCGATGTGCATGAAATACTGTTCAGAGTGCATGGCAAAGTCATCCAAACCTGCGACGATCGGGTCATCGCTCTTGATATTGACGGTATAGTCAATAACCCCACCTGGGTGACAGATGAACTGCCCACCCACCATGAATTGATATTCGACGTTATTGCGAAACGAATCACCCATGCCGCCGTGCCAACCAGCACATCCTACGCCGGCTCGAATCGCACTCAATAGCCCACGTTCCTGTTCAGGTTTGATCTGCGACATCGTCCATACCGGCATGATCAGATCTTGTTCACCTAAAAATGCTTCATCCTCGAGGCGGCTAAGCGAATCCTCGACGAGTACGTCGTAGCCCTCGCTGCTCAAAACATTTGCGAAGATGTCGGCAGTTTGCTCAGGTTCGTGACCGAGCCAACCACCCCATGTGATAAATGCCTTTTTCGCCATTTTCTAAATACCTAAAGTAAGTTGATTAGTCGAGCACCGAGTCTTCCAGGCCAACCGGTAGCGCCGCCGGACGATCTGGTCTTGTACGCATTTCAACATGCTGCCCTTCGGCGCTGGATTTTCCAAACGCATCCATCACCTCAAGCACATGGAATGCTAAGTCGCCGTTGGCGCGATGCGCGCGGCCGGTTCTGATGCCCGTGCACATGTCTGCCAAACCGATGCTGCGGCTGTTTTCTAGATTTGCGTGTGAGAGTGCCTGGTCTTCCCATTCGCGACCTGATCCACTGATTCCAACTCGACCGCCAAACCCGTTCGGGTCAGGACACGTCATTGATCGTTCGGCACCATGGATTTCGATAAATCGATTGCTGTGGCGCCAAACGTCAAAACTCATCACCACGGTTACCACTGCACCACTGTGAAATTCAAGGACACCACTTGTATGTGTATCGACTTCGACTTCGATGACTTCGCCATTCTTGGGTTTTGATGTGATTGTGCGTTGTTCGAAGCCGCGGCCGGTGATTGCTGCGACGCGCTTTACGGGTCCGAGGGCATTAACGAGCGCGGTGATGTAGTAGGGTCCCATATCAAATAATGGACCGCCGCCTGGTTTGTAGTAAAACTCCGGCGCCGGATGCCATGATTCGTGCCCGTGTCCCATCATGAAGGCGGTCCCAGAGAGTGGCCTACCGATCGCACCCTCATCGATCAAGTGACGTACGGTTTGGTGTCCGCCACCGAGGAATGTATCGGGTGCGCAGCCAAGTCGAAGATTGAGATCGCCTGCTCTTCGTAAGATGCTTTCTCCTTCTTCAACATCTAATCCGAACGGTTTTTCGCAAAAGGCGTGTTTTCCGCTCTCAAGTGCCGCCAGGTTGACTTCACCGTGGGCGCCAGGCACCGTCAAGTTGAGCACGACCTCAATATCGTCGCGAGCAAGTAGCTCATCCGTTGTCGTGTGAACGAGGCCGAACTTGTCAGCCGTGTGTTTGGCCGCTTCCGGCACGATGTCGGCGCAAGCCACAAATTTCAAGATTGGAAAGCGTTCACTGATGCTTAAGTAAGCATTGCTTATCACACCGCATCCGATGAGGCCGATGCGAACAGGTTCTTGGTGGGTCATTCCTATTTATTGTGCTCTTTACTGACGATCAGTCTTGACTTTGTGATTGGTGTTCAAGCAGTTCTACACGATCGTAGATGGCCATGACGTTCTCGAATCTAATCACCAACGAGTGGCTGAGATTCTGGGCGTAGTCGTGGAGATGATATTTGAACCGTGTTTGTGGTTCTCCGTTTAAGTACGCGTCGTAGTCCCGGGTAAGTTCACGAACGTCGCTTTTTATCTCAGTGCTCCACGTCGCTCGAAACGGACCGAGTACCGAGCCTCCGGCCAAAGCGATAGTTATCTCGTGATTGGTCAGCATCCTCGGTTTGTTCATTGAGTCGTTCCTCGCACCGAAATCCATGTAAGTAGCCAATGCTATGATTTTGCGGAAATCAAGGAGATTAACCTATGGCAATTACAAAATACGATCATTTAGTGGTAAGAGTGAACGATCTCGACGAAGGGATCGCCACATATCGCGATACGTTAGGTCTTGAGCTTGACCGCACAGACCAAAGTGACGCACTGCAGATCAAGCAAGCGTTTTTTAATTTACCTGGCGGAGGCTTTATCGAAGTCGTCGCACCTACGGATCCTGATTCAGCAGTCGGCAAAGCGCTAGAAGGACGCGGCGAAGGAATGCACACGATCGCATTTGAGGTCGACGACCTCGCGGCTACTTGCGATGCGATGAAAGCAGGTGGTGCGCGTTTGATTGGCGAGGGAGGCCCCCAAGTGTTTGTACACCCGAAATCGACTCACGGTATCCTGCTTCAACTGGGCGAGAAGAAGTAAACCTAACCGTCGCGTGAAAAACGCGCGCTATTGGGTTAGAGCTTGTCTTCGGTTACTCGAGCTCCAGAGCTCGTCTTGAGTTGAACCAGCGATGAGATGCGGGTAGATACAACAGCACAACCGCGACTAGTGCGACGAGTTTGCTGAGGATGTCGGCGAAATTAAGTTTGGCGATCGCCTCATTGATCGAAGGTTGGTTGACGATACCCCAAATAAAGGCAACTAAAAGGCAAGCTATACCGATTCGAATCCATCCTTCGCCTACCAATAGACCCCATGCGGCGCTGAACCAAAGCATGATGAAGAAAACTTGCGCACCGTTGCTTGGAACGTCCTCGGGGAAGATCAACCACCAAATCAGCAACAGGAGGGAGTTGAATTCGAGCAAGCACGCGCCAGCTAACAATGTGCGCGGCAGCTGCGTCAGCGAATGAAGAAGTGACACGAGGCGTAGGCGTGGGAGCAAATTGGAACGTTTTCAAGGGTCGCAATGTTAGATACTCGCGGTCGTATTCCGCGAAATGACGGCATCTAACGCCCGCAAAGACATCTATGCAACGTTCGCACGTTATGTGGTAAGTCCTGTTCTTTGTGACTCTGCTGTAATCCTAGTTTTGGGATGCGGGCGCTAGTTTGTGACTCACACGCGAGTGTTTTAGGACAAATTCGACTAACAAAATGCGCTCGTATAATTCGCGCGATGGCTCTTTCGAGCCATTCTTTACGCGGGGGAGTTCGCTCTGAAACAGGCGATGTATGGCTACGGTTGTGCTTGTTGATATGTGGCCGTTTCTCATTTTCTGCGTAGTCGTCTTTGGTCTTCTCGGCGTCATGCTCGTTGCGTCGTGGTACATCGGCTCTAAAGCGCGTCATGGCGGCGCGCAAGACATCCCCTATGAATCTGGCATCGTGCCGGTTGGGGATGCGGAAGACATGCGGCTTTCGATTGAGTTCTACCTCGTCGCGATCTTTTTCGTGATTTTCGACCTAGAGACAATATTCATTGTTGCTTGGGCGGTGGCGTTTGAGGAAACAGCGTGGCTTGGTTATGGCGCCGCTGCTGTTTTTATTGGAATGTTGTTGATCGCACTGCTGTACGAATATCGAACAGGCGCGCTAGACTGGGGCGTTAAACGACGCACCTTCGTTCCTGGTCGCTACGCGAGGGTTGATTCGGCGTAATGGAGTACCGACTCGTCAAAGCGATTCCCGACGAATCCATGACCGCAGTAGAAGACGTATACAACGAAGAGTCGGGCAAGAGTTTTCTAACCGCAAAGTTAGAAGACTTGGTCGCATGGGGACGTGCGAACTCGGTGTGGCCGTTCAATTTTGGTCTATCCTGCTGCTACGTCGAAATGGCGACGAGTTTTACGTCGCGTCACGACATCGCCCGTTTCGGTGCTGAGGTCATTCGCGCAACGCCGCGACAAGCCGACTTGATCGTGATTTCCGGAACGGTGTTTCGCAAGATGGCACCGGTACTTCAGCATTTATATGAGCAGTTACTTGAACCCCGTTGGGTGATATCCATGGGATCATGTGCAAACTCTGGCGGAATGTTTGATATTTACAGTGTCGTACAGGGCGCAGATAAATTCCTGCCAGTGGATGTTTACGTGCCTGGTTGTCCACCTCGACCGGAAGCGTTCATGCAAGGATTGACCCTTTTGCAGGAATCGATCAAAAACACACGACGGCCTTTGTCATGGGTGATCGGTGAGGATGGCAACGTTGCCAAATATGAGCCATCTCAACGTGATATTCGAACGCCTGACCGAATGAAAGTCACGACGCTCGCGGAGCCAACTACAGTTGGTGACGCGCCACTATCTGACTCGCTACTCGGCAAAAAACGAAAGACCTAGATACGTGGCACTGCCTCAAGAAGCAGCCCCCGAGCTGCCAGGGATCGTTAGTGACCTTCGAACGCGGTTTGGCGATTCAACACGTCTGCAATCAACCGTTGACGATTACCCGACGGTTTGGGTAGATCGGGAGAACATTCAAGAAGTACTTCAGTTTCTGAAGCATGATGCGGATACGCCCTACGAACTTCTCTACGACTTGTCCGCGATCGATGAGCGTTTGCGGAAACACCGTGACGGGCAACCTAATTCAGACTTTACCGTTTTCTATCACCTTATTTCGTTAGCGGGCGATCACGATCTAAGGATCAAAGTTCCGCTACAGGACGAAGATCTTCACATTAAGAGCGTTGAATCGATCTATCCCGTCGCGAATTGGTACGAACGTGAAGCGTTCGACATGTTCGGCGTACAGTTTGACGATCATCCGAATCTGCAGCGTATCCTGACGCCGCCGTTATGGGAAGGGCATCCATTGCGGAAAGAGCACCCGGCGCGTGCTACCGAGATGGAACCGTACCGTTACACGGAAGAGTTTCAGGACGCACAACAGGAAGCGCTGAAGTTCGTTCCCGAGGAATGGGGCATGTCACGTGATGCGAAGCACACGGATTTCATGTTCTTGAACCTCGGTCCGAACCATCCCAGCGTGCATGGCGTGTTCCGCATTGCACTGCAACTGGATGGCGAAATCATTGTTCAGGCCGTTCCTGATATTGGCTACCACCATCGCGGCCAAGAAAAGATGGCGGAACGGCAATCCTGGCACACATATATCCCGTATACCGACCGAATTGACTACCTCGGCGGCGTGATGAACAACCTGCCGTACGTGATGAATGTTGAGCGGATGGCGGGGATAACAGTGCCAGATCGCGCTCAAGTCATTCGCGTGATGCTGTGCGAGTGCTTCCGTATTGCGAGTCATCTGTTGTTTTACGGCACGTTCGCCCAAGATGTTGGTCAAATGTCGCCGGTTTTCTATATGTTCGCCGATCGCGAGCGGTTGTTTTCGATTATCGAAGCGATTACTGGTGGCCGTATGCATCCGAGCTGGTTTCGAATTGGGGGAGTGACTCAAGATTTGCCAGAAGGCTGGTATGAAATGGTCACCGATTTCTGTGACTATATGCCAAAGCGACTCGACCACTACGAAAAGATGTCGCTTCAAAACAAAATTCTGCAACGTCGCACCAAGGGAATCGGCGCATACAACACCGCAGAAGGTCTCGATTGGGGTATTACTGGACCCTCATTACGAGCGACGGGTTCTGACTGGGACTTGCGAAAGAACCGACCGTATAGCAGCTACGACCAGTTTGAATTCGAGATTCCAACCGCGGTAAATGGTGATAGCTACGACCGGTGCGTAGTCCGGGTCGAGGAAATCAGGCAGAGCCTGCGAATCATTCGTCAATGCGCGGAGAACATGCCAGCTGGTCCCTACAAAGCCGACCACCGTTCTACGACCCCGCCGCCAAAAGAACGCACGATGGAACACATTGAAACGTTGATCCATCACTTTCTGAACGTCAGTTGGGGTCCAGTCGTGCCGCCGTGTGAATCGGAAACGCTGGTCGAAGCCACGAAGGGATGGATGGGTTTCTACTCCATCTCCGATGGTGGTGGCATGGCTTACCGATCACGAGTTCGAACGCCTTCGTTTCCAGCGCTGCAACAGATTCCTTTCATTAGTAATGGTTTCATGGTCGCGGACTTAATTGCCATCATCGCGAGTATTGACTTCGTCATGGCGGACGTGGACCGATGAGCGAAGTTGAGTTGATTCCGTTGCTCTCAGCTGCGGAAGTGGCTGAGATTGAAGCCGAAATAAGTCATCTACCAGACCGGCAGTCCGCTGCGATTGATGCGTTGATGATCGTGCAGAAACATCGCGGGTGGGTCTCGGACCAGAGTCTATCCGCAATCGCGAACTTACTAGAGATGTCCACCGCCGAGCTGGACGGAGTCGCGACGTTTTATAACCTGATCTATCGCCAGCCAGTTGGTCGACACGTGATATCGATGTGTGACAGTGTCTCCTGCTACGTCATGGGGGCAGATCGCTTAGCCAAAGATCTTCAGTCAAACCTCGGGATCCGCTTTGGCGAGACGACAAACGACGGACGGTTCACGCTATTACCGATCGTCTGTCTTGGCGCATGTGATAAGGCTCCGACTATGCAGATCGACGAAGATCTCATCGAAAACGTTTCTGCGGCCGATCTAGACGAAATTTTCGGAAACTACGAGTAATGTCGCTGTTAGATACCAAACCGCTTAGCGGTCGAGTTGAGGAGGTCGGAGGTCCCGTATTCCTTGCGGATTACGAAGCGGGTAATGGATACGTTGCTGCGAAGAAGGCGATAACGCAGATGTCGCCTGCAGAGGTTATCGACGCCGTAAAGGATTCAAATTTGCGAGGTCGCGGCGGCGCTGGATTTCCGACAGGTACGAAATGGGGTTTTGTACCGCCCGGACCGTCGCCTGATGGCGGTGTGAAGTACCTCGTCTGCAACGGCGACGAGATGGAACCAGGCACTTTTAAAGATCGTTGGTTGATTTCGCAGAACCCGCATTCATTGATCGAAGGCATGATCATCGGGGCGTACGCGATCGGTGCGTCAAAAGCCTATGTTTTTCTTCGCGGCGAGTACTTTGAACCGAAAGCAAAGCTCGCGAAAGCCATCGATGAAGCCGAAGCTGCAGGTTACTTAGGGGTCGGATTATTTGGTACTGATTTCGAACTGGATTTGCGCATCCACTCGTCAGGCGGTCGATACATCTGTGGCGAGGAAACTGCGTTACTGAACGCGCTTGAGGGGAAACGTGCTCAACCGCGCAACAAACCGCCTTTTCCGCCAGCGAGCGGTGCGTGGGGACGTCCCACGATCGTGAATAACGTCGAAACCTTCTGCAACGTTCCCTCAATCATTCTGAACGGTGCTGATTGGTTTCGAGATTTAGGTCTAACCGAGGATGCGGGAACCAAGATCTATGGCGTATCCGGTCGTGTGAACAATCCGGGTCTTTGGGAGCTTCCAATCGGGACGCCGATCCGCGAAATCATTGACGTCCATGCTGGTGGCATGCAGGACGGGTATAGCCTGAGAGGTTTGCTACCAGGCGGCGCGTCGACGGATTTCCTTGTCGAAGAGCATTTTGAACTGGCGATGGATTACGGCACGATACAAGCCGCTGGCAGTCGGATGGGCACCGGTACGATGATCCTTATGGACGATTCAATTTGTCCCGTCGATATGTCGCGCAATCTTCAACACTTTTTTGCGCAGGAGTCCTGTGGCTTCTGCACGCCTTGTCGTGAAGGTCTACCGTGGATCGAGAGCTTGCTCTTAGATATTGAGGAAGGAAGGGGTCAAATGGATGACCTAAGAATCCTAGAGCAGAACGCACAATACATCGGCGCTCCAGGAAACACGTTTTGCCTCCATGCAACAGGTGCAATTGAACCACTTCAATCCGCACTGAAGTACTTCCGTGAAGACTTCGAACGTCATATCGTGGACGGCAAATGTCCATACCACGCGAGCGGGAGTGCGTGATGGCGAAATTCACGGTCGACGGTAAAGAATTCGAAGTCGAGGCAGGAACGAACCTGCTTCAAGCAGTGCTGTCGCAGTCGTTGGACTTGCCTTATTTCTGTTGGCATCCAGCGATGGGATCTATTGGCGCTTGTCGTCAGTGTGCAGTGATCCAGTATCAGGATGCGGACGACGAGCGTGGACGCCTAACGATGGCGTGCATGACGGACGTTCAAGACGGCATGATCATCTCAGTCGAAGCGGCACACGCAAAAGACTTTCGTGCCTCTGTGATCGAATGGTTAATGGAAAACCATCCGCATGACTGTCCCGTATGTGAGGAAGGTGGGGAATGCCATCTCCAAGACATGACGGTCATGACAGGCCATTCGGTTCGTCGCTATCGAGACAAGAAGCGCACGTGGGAGAATCAGGATCTCGGTCCTTTCATCGGGCACGAGATGAACCGCTGCATCACGTGTTATCGATGTGTGCGTTTCTATCAAGACTACGCGGGTGGCAAAGACCTGGGTGCGTTCGGCTCTCGAAGTCGCATGTTCTTCGGCCGTGTTGAGGATGGAGTTCTTGAAAGCGAATTTGCCGGCAATTTGGTCGAGGTGTGCCCAACCGGCGTATTCACTGACAAACCGTTCTCGCAGCACTACACACGGAAGTGGGATTTACAGTCCGCCGCTTCAATTTGTCCTGGCTGTTCGGTGGGTTGCAACACGTTCGCATCGGAGCGTTATGGAGAACTGAAACGCCTTCACAATCGTTATCACAACGACATTAACAAGTATTTTCTCTGCGATCGCGGTCGATTCGGCTCCCATTTCGTTAACAGTGAAAACCGAGTTCGTCATGCGGCCGTAAAGGCGAATGACGGCGTGTTTGAGTATGGCGATGTCAACACTGCGCTGAATCGTGCGGTTGAGATTCTCAAGCGGGAGAACGTGGTCGGCATTGGTTCACCGCGCGCTAGTCTTGAGGCGAACCATGCGTTGCGACAGCTCGTAGGAGAAGAGAACTTCTGTCGTGGGCTAAGCGACTCCGAACGCGAGGTCACGGATCAAGCCTGTTCGATTCTTATGAAGGGCGGATTTAAGGTCCCCTCGGTATCTGAAGTCGAAGACGCAGACGCGGTGTTCGTGATTGCTGAGGATATTCCGAATACGGCCCCACGTATTGGTTTGGCGATTCGGCAGACGACACGAAATGTCAGCTACGAAATGGCGAGTGCTGCAGGCATCCCGCTGTGGCAGGACGCCGGCGTACGGGGTCATGCTCAGCATCAACGCAATCCGCTGTATCTCGCCGTGCCAAATTCAACGCGCTTGGATGACGTTGCGGAAGCAACCGTTAATGCGCTACCTGACGATATCGCTGGCATCGCGTCTCAAATCGCTGCTCAGATTTCAGGCGAAGCGAATGACGATGCGTTTGTGCAATCTGTTGCGCAAGCGTTACTTGATGCTGAACGGCCGTTGCTAGTAACAGGAACTAGTGCTCGCTCAAAGAATGTGCTCAATGCGTCAGCAGCAATCGCATGGGCTTTACGTGCAAAAGGGAAAGAACCATCGCTGCTAATTGCGGGTAGCGAGGTCAACACGTTCAATGCAGTGGTCGCATGTGAAGGTGAGACCATGAGCAGTGCCTTGGCTCGCATAGCGGACGGTGCAAACGCGATCGTCCTCGAGAACGATCTCTATCGTCGTGCGCCGAAGGAATTGGTTGATCGAGCACTCGAAGGCGGCGATGACGTAATCGCTTTGGATGTACTCGAGAACGCTCTATTACCGCAATCAGCTGTAGTTTTCCCTTCTGCAAGCTATGCCGAACAGACCGGGACCTTCATTAATTACGAGACGCGTGCACAACGGTTCTATCAGGTATTTGAACCTCGGGATGACGTGAAACCAGCTTGGCGCTGGTTGTCTGAAATCGCCTCGCGTTTAGGGAGAACGGACGCAAGTTGGTCAACCGTGGATGAAGCGACGCGCAGTGCACTAGCGTCTCTACCTGGAATTGAAGCCTCGCTTGAGGAGGTTTCACCTACAAAAGATTTCCGAATTGAGGGCGAGCATCGAGTCGCTCGTCAGACCCATCGCTACAGTGGTCGAACAGCCATGAGCGCAGACGTGTCCGTGCATGAGCCAAAGGCGCCGGAAGACCTCGAAACGCCATACAGCTATTCAATGGAAGGGCAGAATCCTGGCGATCAGTCAGGCGCAGCGATTCCATATTCGTGGTCACCGGGCTGGAACTCAAACCAATCGATATTCAAGTTTCAGGACGAGGTAAACGGTGACTTACTTGGTCGGAGTACCGGTAAGCGTCTCTTTGAAGTACCTTCCGATCCAGACTCAGAGATTGATAAAGAGTTTGACTTTAGCATCACACCGCTAAGTCCGCAGAGCCATGATGGCTTCGTGCCGTTTCCCATTCACGACGTGTTTGGTTCTGATGAACTGTCCGCACAGTCGTGGCCTGTTGCGCGCCGTGCAAAAGGACCTTACGTTCTGATTAATCCTGTGGACGCCGAAAAGCTCGATGCGCAGGAAGGCAGTGGCGTCAAAAGCGACGCCTTAGTTGGTAGCTTCGAGATAGTGCTAGATGATCGTGTCCAAGTCGGTTCAATTGGAGTCGTTGTTGGATTGAATGGCCGCTCAGAGATACCTGTTAGCGGTATCGAACTCGCCATTGATCCAGATTTCGAACCGCGACAACTCGGCGATGCGAGAGTGATCGCGAAGGCATGATGTTCGGTATCGAAGACTTCTGGTCCTACGCACTCATTCTGCCAGTGGCGCTAGGTGTGCTTCTCGGGGCTTTAGTGCTCGTGTGGTGGGAACGGCGCCTACTTGGGTGGTGGCAAGATCGACTTGGTCCTAACCGCGTCGGCTGGTTCGGATCTCTACAGGCGTTGGCAGACGTGATCAAGTTACTTACGAAGGACGATTGGCTTCCGCCGTTCGGCGATCGCGTCTTTTTCGTGCTCGCGCCGATCATCGTCACAGCGGCGATGCTCCTGGCGTTCGTGGTTGTGCCGTTTACGCCTGTATTGGTCATCGTTGAAAGCAACATTGCCCTGCTGTGGTTTTTAGCCATGTCGGCAATGGCGGTTTACGGTGTATTGCTGGCTGGTCTTTCTAGTAATAACAAATATGCGTTACTAGGCGGGCTTCGTGCCGCGGCACAAATGGTGACCTATGAAGTGTTCCTTGCACTGTCGATTCTCGGCGTCGTCATGTTGTCTGGTTCATTCAGTCTGGTGGAGATCGTTGAAAACCAACGAGACGGAATGTGGCATTTCATTCCGCAAGCGCTCGGACTGGTGATCTTTGTGATCGCTGGATTAGCGGAAACACACCGTCTACCTTTTGACCTCCCTGAAGCCGAGCATGAGTTGACTGCAGGTTTTCACACCGAATACTCGGGAATGAAATTTGGCTTGATCATGGCTGCCGAGTACGTTGCACTGATTCTGTTGTCGTGTTTGATCGTCATTCTTTTCTTTGGCGGCTGGTTAGGTCCTGGTTTCTTGCCGCCCGTCGTCTGGTTTGGGATCAAAGTGGTCATCGTGATCAACTTCTTCATCTTGCTCCGCGCTGCCATTCCGCGTCCGCGATATGACCAGCTCATGTCGCTCGGCTGGAAGATTCTGCTCCCGTTAACGTTGGTGAACATTCTTGCGACGGGCGCTTGGGTGTTGGCGACACAAGGTTGAATCGATGTTAAGTCAACTCAAGACGATTTGGACGGTCTTTATCCACCTATTTCAACGCAATGAGACGGTCGAATATCCCGAAGAAATGCCGTATCAGGCACCGCGGTACCGCGGGCGAATCGTCTTGACGCGCGATCCTGACGGTGAGGAACGGTGTGTCGCGTGCAATCTTTGTGCAGTCGCGTGTCCTGTTGATTGCATCGCGCTACAGAAAACGGAACGTGAAGAAGACGGTCGTTGGTTACCTGAGTTCTTTCGCATTAATTTCTCGCGTTGCATCATGTGTGGAATGTGCGAAGAAGCATGTCCTACGTATGCGATTCAGTTAACGCCGGATTTTGAGCTGTGTGAATTCGATCGACAAAACATGGTTTACGAGAAAGAGCACCTGTTAATAGACGGTCCAGGTAAATATCCAGATTACAGTTTTTGGAACGTCGCAGGTAAGACAATCGAAGGTAAAGGTAAAGGCGAAGCGCAAAACGAAGCCGAACCTACTGACTTTCGAAGTTTGTTGCCTTGAGGAAGTCGGATTAAGACTTGACAGCATTAATTCTGTTTTACGCTGCCGGATTCGTCGTGCTCGCATCCGCCGTGTTGGCGATCACGCGAACGAATGCGTCACATGCGCTGATCTATATGGTCGTGGCTTTGTTGGCGATCGCGGTGATCTTCTTTCTACTGGGATCTCCCTTCGCCGCGGCACTCCAGATTGTGGTTTACGCGGGCGCGATCGTCGTGCTCTTCTTGTTTGTGGTGATGATGCTGAATCTTGGCAAGTCCTCGGTTTCGCGTGAACGTGCGCTACTCACCCGTGGAATTTGGACCGTACCCAGTTTGCTTGCGTTAGTGTTGTTCGCGGTTGTTTTATTCGCTCTGCTTAGCGGCGACCACGAAGCGGGCACTCAAGGGCGGATGATCGCGCCGAAAGAAGTAGGTATAGCGCTTTACACGAAGTACGTATTGGCGGTTGAGTTGGCTGGCGTATTGCTATTGGCTGCACTGGTGGGTGCCTATCACCTCGGTCGACGCTATCTGTCGGACCGACGTGAGGAGGAAGAGAGCTCTTGATGCCGCCGATCGAGCACGTATTGGTGCTCGCATTGATGTTGTTTTGCATAGGCGCAGTGGGCGTTTTAGTTCGCCGCAACATCATTTTCATACTCCTTTCGCTTGAGTTCATGATGAACGCCTGCGCGATGGTCTTCATTGCCGCTGGCGCGAAATGGGGTCAACCTGATGGTCAGATCATGTTCATGTTGATCCTCGCAATCGCGGCTTCCGAGGTCGCGGTCGCGCTCGGTATCGTGATTCAAATGGCTCGGCGCTTTCGAACGCTGGACGTAGACGCCGTAAGCGAGTTGCGCGAGTGAGTGAAGTGCTCTGGCTAGTGCCGACGATCCCGTTACTGGGTTCGATCATTCTGTTGTGTACAGAAGGCCGACTACCTAAGTTGGCAGTTGCAGTAATCGGTTCGGGTAGCGTAGGACTCGCTGCGATTTGTGCGCTATACGTTGGCACGAACGTCATCGGCACAGGTGAGTGGCACTACGCGGAAACGCTTTGGACCTGGATGGCAGTCGGCGACTTTAATCCATCCATCACGCTTTATCTCGACGGACTCTCGTTAGTCATGACGGGCGTCATCACAGGCGTCGGATTTCTGATTCACCTGTATGCGACAGGTTACATGTGGGAAGAAGAAGGCTATAGCCGCTTTTTTGCATACATGAACCTGTTTGTGTTTGCCATGCTGATGCTGGTACTTGGCGACAACCTCCTTACGCTGTTCTTAGGTTGGGAAGGAGTCGGGTTGTGCAGCTACTTGCTGATTGGCTTTTTCCACAGCGATCCAGCAAATGGCTACGCGGCTCGTAAAGCATTTGTGGTCACACGCGTCGGCGATACGTTGATGGCGCTGGGATTGTTCCTGCTTTTCCGCGAGCTTGGCACGCTCGAAATTCAAGCGGCCTTAGACAGTGCGACGATTGCTTGGTCTGATGGGTCCGGGATCAATACCGCCATTTGCTTGTTGCTTCTTGGTGGTGCTGTTGGAAAGTCGGCGCAAGTGCCGTTACAGACTTGGCTACCGGATGCGATGGCTGGTCCTACGCCGGTGTCTGCCTTGATTCACGCTGCGACCATGGTGACCGCTGGGGTTTATTTGATCGCCCGTATGCAGGACATGTTCATGCTACCAGGTCCCGCGATGCATTGGGTTGCATTTGTCGGGCTTGTCACGCTGTTCATTTCGGCGTTCACCGCACTCGTGCAGACGGACATCAAACGAATTCTCGCGTTCTCAACGATGAGCCAAATCGGTTATATGTTTTTGGCACTGGGCGTTGGCGCGTGGTCCGCAGGGATATTTCACTTAATGACGCATGCGTTCTTTAAGGCGTTGTTATTCCTTGCAAGCGGTTCCGTGATATTGGCGCTGCATCACGAGCAGGATATCTTCAAGATGGGTGGCTTGTGGAAGAAGCTCAAGATACCGTTCGCGAGCATGTTGATTGGCTCGTTGGCGCTTGCGGCATTGCCCGGTACCTCTGGATTCTTCAGCAAAGACGCGATTCTGTTAACCGCGTATCAGGAGTCGTCTTACGGCTTGTTGTTCTGGGTTGGCGCGGCTAGTGCCGCGTTCATGACCTCGTTGTACACAACCCGGATGATCTTGATCACATTCTTTGGTGAAGTCAAAACAGAACCACACGATCATTCAAGGATCAACATGTGGGGACCGCTGTTGGTGCTGTGCGCGTTGTCGATCGGAGGCGGATGGCTTGGTTTCATGGTACTAGCTAGTTACATGGGCGATGGTGGCGTACCGCTTGAATTTCATGCTGACGCCATCGCGCTACTCACGATCGGTGTACCAATGATCGGGATTCTGCTTGGATACCTGATTTGGGGTAATCGAGCGATCCCTGTTGATAAATTGGCCACGTCATCGGTAGGACAGCGACTCCAACGTTTCTTCCATGGAGGATGGGGATTTGACTGGATCTACGATCGAGTCATTGTGAATCCGTTCGTCCGTCTAGCACAGGTCAATAAGTCCGACTTTGTCGATTTGATGTTCACTTCGATTGCGTCGTTAACCGCCGGGATTCATCGGATTGTCACGCGAACACAGACTGGCGAACTCCGCTGGTATGCAACCAACATGGTGGTAGGACTCTTGTTAGTCGTGTTAATCGTCATCGTTCAGGCGTAGCTGGAAAACGATGACCGCACTCTACCTTATCTTATTTTTGCTCGGCGCCGGATTAGTCGCGTGCTTGGCTGAACGGCTTCATGAGAATGCGCCTCGCTGGATCTCCTTGCTGGCCTTCGTCGTCGCGACGATCTGGACAGCCGGGATTTGGCTTGGGGGCGTAGATCCGTCAACGGGTTTCTATGCGGCTGGTGAGTTGTCGTGGATTCCTGCCCTCGGTATCAACGTGATATTGAAGGTTGACGGTCTGAGCCTCATGCTCATTGGCCTGACCACACTGCTTGGTGTCATTGCAGTCGTCTCATCGTGGTCCGAAATCAACGAAAACCGCGGCTTTTTCCAGTTCAACATCCTGTGGGTGATGTCAGGCGTTGTCGGCGTATTTTGTTCGTACGACCTGTTCTTGTTCTTCTTCTTTTGGGAAGTCATGCTCATCCCCATGTACTTCCTGATCGCCATTTGGGGTCACGAGGACCGTTCATACGCATCCATGAAATTCTTCCTGTTTACGCAGGTGAGTGGATTGTTGATGCTTGTCGCGATCATCGCCTTGGTATGGTTGAACTACGAAAACACAGGCGTTCTCACGTTTAGTTATGAAGAGCTGTTGAACGTTGAGTTGAGTGACACGATTGCCAGCTTGCTCATGCTCGGTTTCTTTATCGCATTCATCACGAAACTACCCAGTGTTCCGGTTCACACCTGGTTACCGGACGCACACACGCAAGCGCCTACCGCGGGTTCCGTGATCCTTGCGGGAATCTTGTTGAAGACTGGTGGCTATGGACTGATTCGATTTACGGTGCCGCTGTTCGAAGAAGCTTCGCGTGACTTCGCGTTTGTCGCGATGTTGCTCGGCGTCATCAGCATTCTGTATGGCGGCTACATGGCGTACAGTCAATCCGATTTCAAACGCCTCGTCGCATACAGCTCGATCGCTCACATGGGTTTCATCCTGGTGGGCGTGTACGCGTTCAACGAACTGGGTATGCAAGGGGCGATCGTGACGATGATTGCTCACGGCTTCTCGACCGCAGCACTCTTCATGATGGCGGGCTCGCTGCAAGAGAGACTCCACACGCGCGAGATGACTCAAATGGGAGGGCTGTGGGTCAAAGCACCGCGAATGGGTGCGATGACTATGTTCTTCGTGATCGCGTCGGTGGGTATGCCGGGTCTCGGCAATTTCATTGGCGAATTCCTGGTATTGATCGGCGCCTTTAAGGTGAACGTACCCCTAACGGTTCTTGCTACGATCGGCATCGTGGTTGCGGCCGTCTATGGACTCTCTCTAATGCAGCGATCATTCCAAGGTACGCCTAATCCGCAAGTTACGGCAATGCAAGATTTTGGCTTTCGTGAAATGAGTGTGTTCGCGATCATGATCATAGCTCTCGTTTGGATTGGCGTGTACCCTCAACCCTTGCTCGATCTGGCGCAACCAACCCTTGATGCATTAGGGGTTGCGCTATGACTTTGACTGACTTGTGGGTTGGTTTCCCACTGATAGTCCTAGTCGGTGGCATACTGGTCTTGATGATCGGCGTCTCGATTGTGCGTACGCACAAGCTTGCGTTGGGTCTTTGCCTTCTTACATTAATTCTTTCACTTGCTGCACACGATATTGCGTTAGACCACATACCCACAGCTGGCTATGAGCTTTTCGGTCTTCTGAACATATCTGGCATTCAGGTGTTCTTTAACGCTATGTTTTTGCTTGGTGCGGTCGTGACGGCGCTGTTTGCATATCCGTATTTCGATGCGCGGATGGAACGATGCGAAGAGTTCTACATTTTGCTTCTGACCGCCACAGCTGGCGCGATCGTGGTCGCCGCGGCGACACACTTCGCCAGTTTCATTCTTGGTCTTGAGATTCTGTCGATTTCGCTCTACGCGATGATCGCATATCCGCGGCAGAGTCGCGGTCCATTGGAGGCAGCGGCGAAATATCTCGTGTTATCGGCCGTCGCGTCGAGCGCGATTCTGATGGGAATGGCACTCATTTATGCGGCTTCGGGAACGATGGCGTTTACCGAACTGAACTTATCGCCAGATTCAGGCGAACGAAGCTACTTTCTCTTGGGTCAAGCCTTGATTTGCGTCGGGATTGCGTTCAAGTTATCCCTCGTACCATTCCATATGTGGACTCCGGACGTGTACCAGGGTGCTCCTGCAGTCGTGACCGGCTATGTCGCGACGGTATCAAAGGGCGCGGTTATCGCATTGTTGATCCGGTACGTTCAAGCGACCGATGTTCTTAGCTACGATGGGGTGTACTACGCCATCGCGTTCGTTGCCGTTGCATCGATGGTCGTTGGCAACTTGCTTGCCTTACTGCAAAGCAATCTAAAGCGACTTCTGGCGTACTCGTCGATCGCACATCTCGGCTACTTACTGATTGCGATCCTCGTCGTAAATTCAGCGAGACCCGAGCTCGTGTTGGAGACAATCCTGCTCTACGTCGCAGCATATTTCCTCATTACGTTAGCTGCCTTCGGTATTGTGAGCCTAACAAGTGAGCACGAATCTGAAGACAACGAGCTAATAGAGTCCTATGCTGGTCTGTTTTGGCGTAATCCCTTGCTGGCGTCCATTCTGACTGCAGTTGCCTTAGCGCTCGCAGGAATTCCGCTGACGATCGGTTTTATCGCGAAGTTCTATGTATTCGCCGCCGGCGTGGAAGGCACCGCTTGGGCATTGGTCTGGGCGCTAATCATCGGTAGTGCGATTGGTGTCTTTTACTATCTAAGACTCATTTACACGATGGTCAAAGAAGTGAAACCCGGTGCAACGGCACTACCGCAGGTCGGTACGCAAAGCGTCGTGGCAGTCACGGCGTTGGGGTTTCTAATTGTCGTATTTGGCGTTTATCCGACACCGATGATTGACGTGATTCGCGCAATCGTGCAGGCGTCCGGGTTTTAAGCGAATCCTTCGGCCGATCGATTCCGCTTAGTCGGTTGAATTTAGGATTGACTGTCGAGTCGTACCTCATGTGCGAGAACGACTGACAAAGCAGCTCGTTTAGTTAAAACCGATTGGTTGCGGTCGACCCATTTTGATTGATCTCCTAGTAGATGACACAACATAATCGCCTAGGTCTTCCGGTTCTCAATCGGACGCGAAGTAACTTTGGACCGCGTTCGTATTCGACTTCGCTCATCATCATTTGGTAGCAACACCATGGTAGAAGAAAAGAAGCCTTTGAATTTCGTCTTCTTTCAGCCAGACGAAATGAGAGCCGAGAGTCTGGCTTGCTACGGTCATCCGCTAATTAGCACCCCAAACTACGACCGCTTAGCATCGGAAGGCGTCCGCTTCAACCAATGTCACGTTCAGAATGCACAGTGTGTTCCTTCTAGAGCGTCTATGGTGACAGGACTCTATCCTCATTGTGCCGGTCATCGTACGAATTGGCATCTGATACGTGGTCACGAACCTCACCTATTTCGCTACTTATTTGAAGCGGGATACGACATCCGATGGTATGGCAAGAACGACATGCTTGCGCAAGATAGTCTCTTCTGTATCGAAGAGTACATTGAGCCGGAGGCGCCCGTTAGGAAAAATCGTCATGAGCTCGGTGAAAAGGCGTATTACAGCTTTGACGCCGAGCCCTTTGACGGTGGGAGGGAAGATCACCCCGACTACGTAAAAGTAAAGGCAGGCATCGATTACTTAAGAAACAGGAAAAACGATGACCCGCCTTTCTTCTTGTTTCTCCCAATACTACAACCTCATCCGTCCTATACCACCCATCGTGATTTCTACCACATGTACGACGCGGAGGACATCCCTGAGCTAAGACCTTCAGACATAAAAAACAAGCCGATTCACTACGAAATGATTCGGAGATATCGGCGTCTGAACGAACTGCCGGAGAGTTTCTTTCGCAGGCTCAACGCTGTCTATCTAGGAATGATCAGCTACACGGACTGGCTCCTAGGCGAACTCACGGCTGTGATGGAAGAACAAGGTCTTTTCGAGAATACTGTCCTCGTCGTTTCATCGGACCATGGAGATTGGGCTGGAGACTTTGGTCTGGTCGAAAAATGGCCAAGTGACTGCAGCGACCCAATCACACGCGTGCCGCTGCTGGTAAAAGCGCCGGGCTGTAAATCAGGTCATATGGTTGAAGGACCGGTGGAAATGTTTGACCTGATGGCGAGTGTACTGGAATTAGCAGATATTGAAGCCGGACACGTTCACTTTGCGAAATCGTTTGTACCTCAACTTCGCGGCGAGCCGGAAGACAGGGAGCGTTTCGTCTTCGCCGAGGGTGGCTACGATCCTCACGAACCGCATGCATTTGAAGGTCGATGGAGTAGGGTCGAACCACCGATTGAAGGGAATTACTACCCTAAAGGGAAAATGCAGCAGGATAGTCCTTCCAGCGTTTGTCGAGCCACGATGATTCGGAGCTTGAATCACAAGCTAGTTAGGCGCACTGCAGGTGTGTCAGAGCTCTATGACTTATGCGAAGATCCTCGGGAGTTAACGAATCGGATCGACGATTCGGCTATGAGTGATGTACGACAGGAACTTGAGAACACCATGCTCAATTGGTACCTAAGGACGTCCGATACGGTTCCTGTGGGTCAAGATTCGCGGAAGTTTTGACGGTCTATCACGCGCGTGTTAGATGCTTGATGGATACTTTACTCTCACATACCAGTACCGGTGAAGCAAATTGACTGCGTCAGGTCGGTCTGAATTTCTCTTTCACAGAATTCTCATTCCTTGATATACGTGACACTGTGTCGCATCGAGAAGGTGAGTCGTGTATCTAAAATGAGCGCTTCTTTTCGATCCTAAGTTACTCCAGTGCTAATCACGATAGTGATTAATCTGCTGATTTGGAACAACTGACCATGAATTTACAACCCTACGTAGACCAAATCCGTAAAGACGGATATGTGGTCGTTCCTGACTTTCTAAACGACGAAATGGTTGAGAAGCTAAGGCGTAATTTAGCGCCGATCTTCGATGAGATAGGTAGCCGGTCGTCAGAAGAATTTGGTCAGCAGACGATTCACACACATAACCTACTTGCGAAAACCCGTGCAGTAGACGAACTACTGATGAACGATCGGCTATTAGGGTTGATCGAAGCGGTTCTAGGTCCGGACATTCAAGTCTCGGGTGTCGCAGCGATGCGGCCAGCTCCCGGCGACCGTCGCCAACACATGCATCGGGACGACGGACACTACCCGATTCCGTACCCACACCAACCGCTCATCGTCAACACGCTAATTGCACTGGACCCATTTACGGTAGAGAACGGTGCGACCGAAGTTGTGCCTCGAAGTCATCTTTCAAGCGATAAGGCTGATGCTGATACGCCGACGGTTGCTGTTGAGATGCCGCTCGGTGGATTGTTACTGTGGGATGGAGCCGTTTGGCATCGTGGCGGTGGGAACTCGACAAAGAACTTCTATCGAAGATCGATCAACGTGAACTTTAATCTGGCATGGCTTAAGCAACGTGAGAACCAATTTGTTGCTGTCCCGCCTGAGGTCGTGCTTGAAATGCCGGAGAAACTGCAAGCATTGATCGGCTACAAACTGACGAATTTCGGACTTGGATCAGTTGATTACCGAAATCCGATTGAAACGCTAAAAAAACGGTTGCGTGAGAAAAACGAATTGGATTCAGCAGCTTAGCGGACCGATCAGTACATCTGCATGAACGAGCTCCTAACCCACACGTAGATCTTTGATGCGAGCTAATCTCGATATCAATCAAGGTACGAAAAAACGCTAGTTCTAGAGGGTTACGTCGGGTATTCCTTTAGAGGTCGCAACCGTTCGAGATTGAACATCGCATAAACGCGATACGCGGCCAACTCACCAAGATTGTCGCGGCTGTATGACGAATGTGTCGCCTCTAGTTCGTAACCAAGTCGCTTGGGGATGGCCCAGCTTCTGTGATTTTTGGTGTCGATGCGAATTTGTACTCGGTTACTGCCAAGTTTCTCGAACGCGAACGAAGTCAATGCGTGTGCAGCTTCAGTAATGTAGCCGAACCCCGAGTAGCTGGTTTGGATCCAGTAGCCGATCTCAAAGCTCGGTACTTCCTCGTCGATAGTGGTGAGTTCGGCGGAGCCGATGATTGTGCCGTCTTCAGGCAGTCTGATCAAGAAGTGGACACCCGCGTCGAAACTACCCTTAGCATGCGCGCAAAACTGTTGCGCGTCATCAATGCTGTAACTTCCTCGCGCCCAAGGCATCCAGCGACTAAGTTCGGCAAATGACGCAGCCACGGCCTCATGCAATCCAGCGGCGTCGGCCAAGTCTGGTCGGCGAAGTATCAATCGTGAGGTCCGAATCTCGCTCGGAAACGAATGAGGCGTATCCATGTTTGATTGGTGGCGTATATATTGCAAGGTATTTTGCGAATAACCGTGTTGCATTCGCATGTAGAAAATTACCGCTTCGATTCTTTCGTGCGACATATCGCCGGAGATTCGAGTCCTACTTTCCTCAGTTCAGTCATGTGTGGGGTATACGATGACGATTAGAGTGCTTTGGCCCAATGGACGTGGTGTCCATAACCAGATTGAGCTAGATGCGTTAGGAGAAGGCGTAGCTGGCGAGTGGGGTGGTGGATTTGCGAATGTATCGGACGAGCAGTGGGCGAATTGTGATGGTATCGTAGGTACACAACCACCCGCAGAATGTATGGAAAAACTCGAGAAGTGCCGCATTTTCGTCAAACCCGCAGTCGGGTTCGACGACGTCAATCTCCCTTCGTGGTCATCACGCGGTATCGCCGTCTGCAATGTCCCGGATTACGGGACTCGTGAAGTCGCTGACCATGCGATCGCGCTGATGATGACCTTAACCAAGAGTATCGCATTTCACGATGAGTCACTGCGAGCTGACCCACGTGGGAACTGGCGACCAGCATTGAATCCCTACGGCAAACGCATGGCGGATTGCACGTTCGGTGTGTTAGGTTTGGGTCGAATTGGAACAGCAGCGGCTCGTCGGGCGAAAGCTTTCGACATGCGCGTGATTTTCTACGATCCCTACAAGCCGAATGGCACTGAGCTAGCGCTTGGAATCGAACGTGTTGACTCACTTGAGGAGTTGATGTCCGAGTCGGACATCTTGAGTGTGCACACTCCGTTAAACGACGAAACACGGGATTTGGTGGGAGCTGACGCATTTCGTCACGCGAAGCAAGGCATGATTCTTATCAATACCGCACGCGGACCGATTGTTGATGTCGACGCTTTACATGACGCGATGAAATCAGACCGCGTTCTTGCCGCAGGTCTCGATGTCTTACCTGAAGAACCCGCAAAGATGGATCGACCGCTATTAAAAGCTTGGGGTGCAAATGAGGAATGGCTGAAGCACCGACTCGTCGTTACCCCACACTCTGCCTTCTACACGCCTGAGAGCGTGCGTGATATTCGTGCGTTTGCGGCGCGAACGGCAGCAAGATTTCTACGTGATGGACGCCTTGAGAATTGTGTCAATGAAGCCGAAATCGCCGCGTTTAGAGCTTAAATGATCCCATAAATAGGCGTATATTGCGCCATCGTGAAAAATTTAGGCTATATCTCCTATTTAGAAATATCGTTGTGCAATAGCAGTCGATCCTAATCGAATTAGCAAGCAATTTGCTTGCGTTTGATTAGACGACTTAATTAAGATTGCATCCGACGCGCAGGTAGCCACAAGCTTATGGCGCGATTGAGAAAGTCCACACAATGGATGGAGATGGAGATGTATAACGACGCGCGACACCGCACGCTGTCAGGCGACACGATATTTAAGCGATTCTGGCGCGCATTACTACGATTCGGGTCACCTAGGTTTACCGTAGAGACGTTCAGCGAGTTCATGGAAATGCAAGCGGTTAACGACGACCAATGCTCGGAAGAGTTAGTCGACTGTTCTTGTCAGCTGCACGCTGCCTAACCCTTCCGAGTATTAGCTTTCACATTGAGATTTCCAACGAGATTTCACGGGAATCAACAGCACTAAGTAAGTCCGAATTAGGCGATGATGCGGCGACGCGCACTTGGTTGCTCGGCGTGAACGCGTTTTAGATATAGAACTCGTACGACGTTCCAAAGCGTCCAGCGAGAACAGCCATATCAACGCAGTATGTATTCAATCGAGTACCCCATATATTTATTGGGAATATTGAGGCTGTTGATTTTCGACTCGGTTTTGCGGCGTTTTTCGCTCGCGATCGCATTTAATCGGCCCGATCGGTGTCGGTGCGCCGGTCAAGCCGGATTCGACCGAAATTAAACGCTCAAAGTCACCGAAACCAGCCATATTGCATCCACTTTGAGGTGGTTTTCGCGTTTCTCCGCATTCAGAATAGACTTTCCCTACCTAAACTGTACAAGCGTTTGACGTTCCACGCCAGACACGCCAGCTGCCACTCGGTTTGAACGCCGGCGAGACCGCGCATCTTCGGATACCGAAATCCCATCGCGTCCTTGATGCAGCCGAACGTCGTTTCGACCGTGCTCTTGCGCTTGCGATACAGGGCCTGGCCGACCACGTCCTGCATCCGTGCCACCATGGTCTCGACCGCTTGCGAACAAGACCCTTTCGGTGGTTGTGCCCGCCCGTTTTTGCCGGTGGCGATATAGGCCTTGACGCCGCCTTTCTCGCACGCCCGAACATTGTCGTCGCTGTAGTAACCCGCGTCCGCCAACAGGTTCATGCGACCGTCTTCGTCATCCGCGGCGGCAGCCGCCACGTCTGGCTCGACGGTGGGCAACGCTTCGAGCGCATCCAGCGTCGGCACGATCTGACCGTGGTCGGTCGGCGCGTCGGTCACGCCCGACGTCACGATGAGCTGCGTGTCCACGTCGACGCCCGCTTGCGCGTTGTACGCCGGCATGATCCCGTCACGGGTCTTCATCAGCTGCGAATCGGGGTCGGTCAAGTGTTCTCGCGCCGCCTGCTTGGGCGCATCCCCTGGCGGCTTCGGCGGCGCACCCCGGGGCTTCGCGCCATGGGCTTTTTCATGCGCGTCGCGGGCCGCCTGCAGCTTGTCGTAAGCGGCTTGTTCGGCCGCCAGCGCAGCGGCGTCCGCCGCATCCAGTTTTGCCGCCATCGCCTCGTAGCGCTTGACGTCCACCAGCAGCCGCGTCAAGACGTCATCGTCAACGGCGGCACCGACCGCATGAACGTTGGCATCCGCGCCTTCAGCGTCATGGCGGTCCGCCTGTTCGGACAAGCGCGCAATCACCTTTTGACAGACCTCGATGCGTTTCCGCGCCAGCTTCGCCGTCAACGATTTCTCCCGCGCCGCATACGCCTTCAGCTTCGTCCCGTCAACCGCAATCGCGGACAACTGCACCACGCCGCCTTCGATCAGCACCTGCAAGAATTCCGCCGCCGCCGCTTCAAACGCCGCACGATGCGCACGGCGAAAGTTCGCCAGCGTCGTGTGGTCCGGATGCTGACCCCCGGCGATGTACATGAAATCCAGCCGGTCATGGGTCGCTTGCTCCAGCTTGCGCGAACTGTTCACGCCGGTCATGTAACCGTACAGCCACAGCGCCAGCAGCACGGCCGGCGGGTACCCCTTGCGCCCCGCATCCACATGGTACGTCGCCTCTAACGCTGACAAGTCCAACCGCGCCGCCACCCGTACGTACAGTCGCGCGACGTGATCGTCCGGCAGCAGTTCTTCCAGCGACGGCGGAAACAGCACAGGCTCAGCGCGATTGACATCTCCAATCATGGCGGGGGGTACCGTTGACTAATCGAAAGCTAAATGTTAGCTTAAATCGCCTTGAATGCCAACCCAAAAGCGACATTTTCAACAGCCTCTATTTCGATTTCTTTGAATCCGAATTCATTCACTTCGATGCTTAAGAGAGGAATCCGCCGAGGTTCGCAACATGAGACGTGGAGAATGTGCAGCTAAAAGTAGATGCTGTTCGACCGCATCGTCTCAATGCTTTAGTCTAAGGTGTTTTAGTAGATTGTGTTCAACAGACCATCGATCTAAGTGATGCGTTATCTAATCTCGGCACTGATCGTCATGACGGCGACGTTCGTATTCGGTTGGACAGGTCTGTTGGTCGGATCATTAATTGCGTTCGGCGTTTTCCAGTTCAGCAACAAGCGCGTATATATCGACCATTCGCAACCGTTCTTTTCGAGTACGAGCACTGCGTCGATAGAGGACGTCCACTTCTTCAAGCTATTCGGGTATCTCTGTAAGATCGATGGTGTCGTCAGCCGAGATGAAATTCGAGGCATTGAAGTCGTCTTCGACCATTTGCGCTTCTCGCCAGAAGATCGTGTAGCGGCAATCGCTGGCTTCAATCGAGGTAAGCACCCGGACTTCGATTTCGCAGGCACGCTTCAGGAAGTAGGTCGATTAAACCTTCCAATAGAAATTGCCGTTCAGCTCATTCACCTCATGAATGTTGTTGTCGCAAACGCGGATGGGAGCGGGCTTGTCGTTGAGGAGCGCGATCTCTTATTCAGGATCGGCAACGCATTTGGCTTGACAGCACCACAGATCGCAGAGATTCTGATGTTACCGGGTACGGGTGAGCGTGCACAACCGACGAGAGAAGTCTCGCCGGCTAACGCACTTCAACGAGCGTATGACACGCTGGGATTTGAGGCGAGCTCAACTCCGAAAGAAATGTCGCGGCAGTATCGAAAGTTACGTAGCCGCCACCATCCGGATAAGTTGGCAGCTTCTGTACCGGACGCGGAACGGGCCGCCGCAGCTCGACGCTTTAACGACATTCAACGCGCTTGGGACATTGTGCGTGTTCACCATGGGATCTAGTGTCTGCATTTCGCATCGGCAACGATAAGATAGCGGGACGTAGCAACTGAGAAAGATGACTGTTGAGGTTGTGATGTGAACTTAGGTCACTGATGAAAGCGCAAGTCTCGTCGATGGGCGAGTTCAGCGATATCGCACCGTACCCCGATTCGGAGTTGCCGGATCGGTTGTTGGCGTTGTGTAGTGATCCTGAGCTACTAGATGCGGCGTGTGCTCTACGATTCAGAGAATTCGCGAATTTGCTCAAACCGATGGTTCGACCCGTGGTTCGATATCGGTTGAAACGAGAAATTAGCAAAATCATAGATCGCGCTACCTGGCATGAACTGTTGGTGCGCTTCATCAATAAAGTAATCGAGAGCACGACTGATGGATTCACGTACTCCGGTGTGAACCTGATACCGCGTGACAAGCCGAGTGTGTTTATTTCGAACCATCGCGATATCACGTTAGATCCGGTGCTCGTCAACTATGCTCTCTGGCTAAACGCTCTGCCAACGAGCAAGATTGCGATCGGTGACAACCTCTTAAATCTACGGGTTGGTGCCGAGTTCATGCGCATCAACGATAGTTTTGTCGTCGTTCGAAATGCACAAGGTCTTAAGGCACAGTACGCGGCGATGACGAAGACCTCTCGATATATTCGATACGTGCTCAATCAGGGTCAGTCTGTGTGGATCGCTCAACGAGAAGGTCGTTCGAAGGACGGTATTGATCGAACTGATCCAGCGGTTCTGAAGATGTTCGGTCTCGCGTATCGTGATGAATCGAGAGACATAAACCACATGCTTGATCGGATCAATCTGGTACCCACGACACTCACGTATGAGCTGGATCCCTGTGCGGCACGGAAGGCCAAGGAGCTCGCAGCACGAAAACGAACCGGTGACTATGTCAAGACTGAACACGAGGATCGCGATAGTCTCGTGCAAGGCATTACCGGCTTCAAAGGTCGTGTACATGTAGCGTTCGACCGACCCGTGCAAGCCGATTACCAAAATGCAGATGAATTGGCTCAAGCAATTGACGAGGTTATAGCGACAAACCGGCAACCCTATCCCACGTTCAAGGCTGCTCGTGACATACTCGCGGGTAATCCCGACGCTCTACGAGATGGGCGAGTAAAAGAGGAATTCTCAGCGCAATGGCGCTCCTTAGAAGGTCGAGAGAGAGAGTTGCTATTGCAGCAGTACGCCAATCAATCCAGTGCTGCGGCAGATTAAGTCAGCCGCGTTCACTTCGTTCAAGGAATTCGATCCATGACCCAGTACAACCCACCCATTAAGGACTTCGAGTTCCTTCTATTTGACGTATTCAATCTTGATGAGGAGTGGGTGGCGGGGTCCGTACCGGTGGACCGAGAGTTGGCAAACTCGGTACTGCAAGAATGCGGTCGCGTTGCTCGAGATGTGATGGCGCCGCTATCTCATTCAGCCGATCAGGAAGGCGCAAGTTGGCATGACGGTGAGGTGCGCGCGCCGCAAGGGTTTAAGGAGGCTTTCGAGGTCCTGGCACATGGAGGTTGGATTGGTACGGCTGGAAATCCTGAATTTGGCGGACAAGCTATGCCGAAGACGCTTACCACGGCGTTGGAAGAGATGTTCTGGGGCGCGAACACGAACCTATGGTTATACGCTGCATTGACTTCGGGCGCCACCTACTGCATCGATGCGCATGCGTCAGCCGAACTCAAAGCACGGTTTCTGCCTGCGATGTATGAAGGTCGTTGGACTGGCGCGATGGCGCTCACCGAATCACATGCGGGGACGGACCTTGGCATGCTGCGAACTAGAGCGGAGCATATCGAAGGCAATACATACAGGATCACCGGGACAAAGATATTCATCACAAGCGGAGAACACGATTTAGCCGAGAATATCGTCCACTTGGTACTCGCACGGATTGATGGTGCGCCGCAAGGCACGCGGGGAATATCTCTGTTTCTTGTTCCGAAATATCTCGTTGACGAGCAAGGCGCCTTAGGTGAGCGAAACGGCTTTGCGAGTGGGTCGATTGAACACAAGATGGGTATTCGCGGTTCCGCTACTTCGGTAATTAATTACGACGAAGCGCAGGGATACCTGATTGGCGAACCCAATGCTGGACTGCGTTGCATGTTCACGATGATGAACTACGCGCGCGTATCTGTAGGCGTCCAAGGACTAGGACTTGGTGAACGAGCGTATCAGATGGCTACGGCATACGCGAAGGAGCGAATTCAAGGTCGAGCTCCGACTGGACCAGTCAATGCACAAGGCGTTGCGGACCCGATCATCGAACACCCGGACGTACGGCGAATGCTATTAACACAGCGGGCCTTGACAGAAGGCAGTCGCGCGTTCGCTGTCTTCGCAGCAGTCGAACTTGATCGCACGCAACGAACAGACCCCGAAGTTGCTGAACGTTCGTCGCGTCATGTTGAGCTGCTCACACCAATCGTGAAAGCGTTTATTTCCGATCGCGCAATGGAGTCAACGTTGCTCGCTCAACAGTGCTTCGGTGGTCATGGATATATCGTCGAATCGGGCATTGAACAGGTCGTTCGCGACACTCGGATCTCACAAATCTACGAAGGTACAAATGGCGTTCAAGCAATCGATCTGCTCGGTCGAAAAGTGTTGCAGGACGGTGGCGAGACGCTCCAATCTCTGATCGCTGACTTACGCCAGGAAGCACTTGATCCGAAATATATGACGCAAGTCAGTGATGTATTGGACTTATGGTCCGACGTTAGTGAATGGCTAGGTTCTCAAGCTCGATCAGACCCCTCGCTTGCGGGTTCAGCGGCGGTGGACTACCTAAATCTAGCAGGATACGCGATGTATGCGTGGTTGTGGGCTCGCATGAGTCTGCTTGACGACGGTACAAGAGGAAAATCGGATCTTGCGCAGTTTTACTTTGATCAACTGCTGCCGCGTGCGGAGTATCACGCGAAGGTCATTAAGAATGGCAGCAACGCAGTGACCGCACCTGACTCCGACTGGTTCTAGCCAAGGCGCTCCCGAATCTTGTCGTAGATTCCACCGAATCCACCGTTGCTCATCAGCACGATGTGGGTCGGTTTATCGACGGGTTGGCAGATTTGGTCTACGAGTTTGTCATGATCAAACATGACCTCACTTGGAACGATGTTGCTATCGGCAAGTGCATCCAAGTCCATGTCCACGTTGTCCCCTTTGAACCAGATGACACTGTCTGCTGGACTGCAACAGGTAGTCAACGGTTCCCGGTGCGTACCCATCTGCATCGTATGAGATCGAGGTTCGACAACTGCAAGAATGTGTTTGCGGCCAATTCGATTGCGGAGTCCTTGTAATGTAGTAAGAATCGCGGTTGGATGGTGCGCGAAGTCGTCGTAAACGGTCAATCCATCCTTCGTCGCTACGATCTCCATTCGCCGTTTCACACCTTCGAACGTCGATAGCGCTTCTAAGGACTCGCGAATTGAAACGCCAGCCTCTCTCGCTGCTGCGATAGCCTGCAAGGCATTACTCACGTTGTGGTGACCGAAATGGTGCCATTCAAGTGCACCGATCTTGCGGCGGTTATGGAATAGATCGAACGTTGAGCCGTCTGACGCAACTGTCTTGGCGTGCCAAAAATCAACAGCCTTGCTTGCCTCGAGCTCTTTGCTGCTTGGATCTACACTGGTAAAGGAGATCGGTGTCCATAAACCTTGCGCCAGTACCTCATCTACTGTCCGCGTTCCCCAGGGCGCGATGATGCGGCCCGTCCTTGGTACCGTTCGGACTAGGTGATGGAACTGAAACTGGATTGCGGCCAGATCGGTGTAAATGTCTGCATGATCAAACTCGATGTTGTTGATCAGTAGGGTACGAGGTTTATAGTGCATGAATTTGGCTTGACGATCGAAGTAGGACGTGTCGTATTCGTCTGCTTCGACCACGAAATACTTGCTTGATCCCAAACGAGCGGACGCATCGAAATTGACTGGCGCGCCGCCTACAAGAAAACCGGGGTGTTTCCCCGCCGATTCAAGAATCCATGTCAACATTCCAGTGGTCGTTGTCTTTCCATGTGTACCAGCGACGGCAAACACGTGACGTCCCGCTAGAACATTTCTACCTAACCATTCGGCGCCTGACATGTACGGTATGTCAGTGTCGAGGATAAATTCGAGCGATTCCGCACCCCGTGGTAGATTTGCGTTTCCGATCACAACCACATCTGGTGGCGGATTGAGGTGCGCCTGCTCAAATCGTTCTTCCGTTGGAATCCCTGCGGCAGCCAATTGGTCACTCATCGGAGGATAGATTTTGCGATCAGACCCCGATACCTCGTAACCTGCTTGCTTGGCCAGAATGGCGAGATTACCCATCAACGTACCGCCGATACCTAAAAAGTAAATACGTTCAGCCACGTGACAGCTTCGTAGGGTCTATGTTGCTGATGCGTCGGTAGGCACCGCGATCGAGGACGGTGTCTCGAACAGCAGTAAACTGACAATTCCCTGTACGATTCCGATAGCGATGAATACGAGAACCCCACGAAATAGGGTGGTTTCTATCGCGGTCGCTAGGATATTGCCAGACACTATCAAGGACCAAATGCCGATCGAAATGAATGTAAGCGCCCAGAGAATCGGAGATGAAGAGCTAATTGCCGTTGCCACGAGCATTAGACCAGCGAATATCAGTCCGGTGCCAAACAACGCAAACAGCGTTTGGTACGTGCGCGCCTGATAATTGAAGATCTTCAGTACCGCATAAACCAATCCCGCGAACACGATCGCGGCGACAATCACCATGCCAATTTCCGATAAGAAATTGATTTGAGTGTAATTTTCGGGTTGGGCAATCTCGGCGAGCAGCAATCGAGCGTTTCGATTCAGAGCGGCAGAGAGAAGCAGGTTGACTAGAAGCGTGACGCCCAGGAACAAGTGGTTGACAGGCAGCGATTGAGGTCCGCGCCTCAGAAGGCACATCGACCAAAACGACAGCATCAGCTGATTGAATACGGCGAGGATAGCGTAAATCCTTGATGGTGAGTCCGTTCGCGACCATTTTCGATCGTTAAATGGCGAAAGCTAGAGGCGAAGAACAATTTTAAATGTGGCAGTGAGAAGGTCTATATAAGTGTTGGAGAGCTCCAATCATGACTAAGAGAAATGCGCTTTACGCTCAATCGGGCGGCGTGACAGCAGTAATTAATGCAACCGCAAGCGGATTAATTGAAGCCGCACGCTCTCACCGCGACCAAATTGGCAAGGTGTTTGCAGGCAGGAATGGCATCATCGGAGTATTGCGCGAAGAACTCATTGATACGAGCAAGGAGACTCGATCGACCATTGAACGGCTTCGCGAAACGCCTGGTGGCGCATTTGGCTCATGTCGTTACAAACTCAACAACCCAACTCGGGACGACCCTGATATCCAGCGACTCTTCGAAGTATTCGCGGCCCACGATATCGGTTATTTCTTTTATAACGGGGGCGGGGATTCGCAAGATACTGCAAACAAGGTGTCGAAGTTGAGTCAACAACTCGACTATCCGATGCAGTGCATTGGGATTCCAAAGACAGTTGACAACGATCTTAGCGGTACAGACAACTGTCCAGGATTCGGGTCGGTGGCGAAATATGTGGCGCTTTCAACTAAGGAGGCAGCGCTGGACGTTGCGTCAATGAGTGAGTCGTCTACGAAGGTATTCATTCTTGAAGTAATGGGTCGCCATGCAGGTTGGATCGCAGCGGCCGGTGGATTGGCCGGTGAGGGAACGCGTGAACCGCCGCACCTCATCCTCTTTCCCGAGGTACCGTTCGATAAGTCAAGCTTCTTGCGTACAGTCGATGTCACGGTCAGGCGAGTCGGTTACTGCGTCATCGTGGCATCTGAAGGCGTGCAAGACACGAACGGCAACTTTCTTTCTGATGCAGGTACGACGGACGCGTTTGGCCATGCGCAGCTAGGAGGTGTCGCTCCTATACTGGCGGCGCTCGTGAAAGACGAGCTTGGCTTCAAATATCACTATGCTGTGGCTGATTACCTACAGCGCTCGGCTAGACATATTGCGTCTGCCGTTGATGTAGAACAAGCCTATGCTGTAGGGAAAGGCGCGATCGCGGCGGTGACGACAGGTGAGGATGACATCATGATCGGCATCGAACGACTTCGCGACAAGCCATACAAGTGGCGACTTACTCACGTTAATCTAGGCAATGTTGCTAATGTAGAACGCAAAGTCCCTCGATCGTTTCGCACGAAGGACGAATACGGTATTACTGCGCAGGCGAGACGGTACTTACAGCCGCTTATTCAAGGTGAAGCCTACCCAAGTTATCGACAAGGCATGCCTCGATACGCTCGTACCAAAAATCAGCTCGTCGCGAAAAAACTTCCACGTTACGACGTCGGATGAGTTTTACGCTACGCGATCACGGGAGCGATTACGAGACTGACAATTGCCATCACGTTGATCAGGATGTTCATGCTCGGACCAGATGTGTCCTTAAACGGGTCGCCGACTGTATCACCAACGACAGTGGCAGCATGCGTTTCAGAGCCTTTCTCATGTCCCTCGCCCAATGAACCTTTCTCGACGTATTTCTTAGCGTTATCCCACGCGCCACCCGCGTTTGCCATGGTGAGTGCGAGTAGAACACAGCCAATAAGACCACCGCCTAGTAAGCCGCCGAGTGCTTCAGGTCCGAGTGTGAAACCCACCAATGGTGGCAGAAACACTGCAATCACGCCTGGCGGCACCATCTTCACGAGCGCAGCGTTGGTTGCGATCTGAATACAGGTGTCGCTATCGGGTTCCGCCGTTCCTTCGCGTAAGCCGGGTATCTCACGAAACTGACGACGGATTTCATCAATCATCTTCTCAGCGGCGTCGCCTACTGCTTGCATTGTGATAGACGAAATGAGGAATGCGGTTAAACCACCTAGGAATAAGCCGATCAGAACCATCGGATCACCGATGTGTAACACGAAACTTCCTTCGGACACGAACTCGATCGTCTCCACGTATGCGGCGATGATCGCGAGTGCTGCCAGCGCGGCAGCGCCGATTGCAAATCCTTTACCCATCGCGGCCGTGGTGTTACCTAGTTCGTCGAGCGAGTCAGTGATTGCACGCACGTCTTCACCAAGTCCGGCCATTTCGGCAATCCCACCAGCGTTATCCGCAACCGGACCATAGGCGTCGACCGCCATCGTCATCCCAACAGTTGCCAGTAAGCCAACCGCTGCGATTGCAACACCGTAAAGACCTGCAAGCGATGTCGACACGAAAATGATGGCACAGATCGTGACGATTGGAATCACAACCGATTGCATTCCCGTCGCGAGTCCTGATATTAAGACTGTAGCGGGACCAGTTTTTCCTTGTTCGGCAATCTTTCGGACCGGACTTCCGGATGTATAGAACTCAGTAATCAGACCGATGATGATGCCTCCAACCGAACCGGCCAGCACGCTCCAAAAGATGCTCAATGTCAAGTGTGCGTACTGCGAAATTAGGAAGAAAGCAGCGATCAAGAACAATATCGGCGTAACGATCATGCCCAACCGCAGTGCAAAACTCGGATCGCGATTCGATTGAGTCCGAACGACGCCGATACCAATGATCGAGCAGATTAGCCCTGCGGATGCCAACGTGAGTGGCAGTGCCATAAGCCATTCGCGGGTCTTGTCAGCACTACCTGCGTCAAGCACAGAAAGGTCCACTGCACTAAGCGTTGCAGCAATCGCGATACTCGCGATCATTGAGCCACAGTAAGACTCAAAGATGTCGGATCCCATGCCGGCGACATCTCCCACGTTGTCTCCCACGTTGTCCGCGATCACGCCAGGATTGCGAGGGTCGTCTTCGGGGATGTTCTCTTCTGTTTTGCCGACGAGGTCGGCGCCAACATCAGCGCTCTTGGTATAGATACCGCCACCTACACGCGAAAAGAGCGCAACAGTGGATGCGCCCATACCAAAGCCATGGATGTAGTGGGCATGTTCGGGGTCGCCGAACAAGTAATACACGATACCAAGTCCAAGCAGTCCGACGGAGGCAACGGCCAAACCCATAATGGAGCCGCCGAAGAAAGCGACTGAAAGCGCCGCAGGTGCTCCGCTAACTTGCGCGGCGGTCGTGGTTCTGACATTCGCCTTCGTCGCTGTGTACATTCCGAAAAAACCTGCGCTTGCAGAAGCCAAGGCGCCTATCAAGAATGCCAATGCGGTATTCCATCCGAGGTGTTCGCTCTCCAGCAACAATAGAACGAAGAGCACGGTCGCGAATATCGCGAGCAGAAGATACTCCCGTCGCATAAAAACCATCGCACCGCGATGAATCTTGTCGGCGATTTGCTTGACCTTCTCGTCACCTTCCGGGTAGCGTCGCACGAGCATATAGATGATGAAAGCAACGACGAGACCGACGACACCAAGTATTGGCGGAACAATCGGCGGGGTCACACTATCGAACATAACAACTCCTGAATTGGCGACGCAGAGAAGAGATTCTGGCCTAAAAATCGCTGCGAATGATACGGAACGAGAGTCCGAAAGCTACGCGACTAACAATAGAGAAACACGCGCAAAATCAACAATTAAATTGCTGAACTTGGGTATTCGGGAGCGCCTAACCGACGCTTCTCTAAGAATCGCCTAAGTAGATCGGTTGTGAGTCGTCGTCGTGGTTGATGGTTAAATCTAACCCTGTTCGAGCAACTGTTGAATCTCGATGATTGACGCGTTGACTCGCGAAATGTACGACGCCATCACCAGCGAGTGGTTTGCCAAAAAACCGAAGCCCCCACCATTGAGAATTACTGGGCTCCAAACGGTCTCCTGTGTGACCTCAAGATCTCGAATGATCTGCTGAAGCATCGGCAACGCATTCTTATCGTCAAGCACGGGTCGAAAGTCGTGCTCGACTGCCTTTAGTAGATGCAATAACGCCCATGCTTGACCACGTGCTTCGTAAAACACGTTGTCGATCTGAGTCCATGGTGTCTTGGTCTCTCGTTCGCTAGGACCTGGGGTTGATTGATCTGGATTGCGTTCGCCAACCGCCGCTAAATCACGCTGGCGCTTCCCTACGCTTTCAGATAGTCTTTGCGAGATATCGCCTAGGCGAGCTGAAACACCTCCGAGCCATCGTTGGAGGTTATCTGCTCGCGGGTAAAACTGAGCATCTGGATTGTCTGGGTCGGCGATACTAAAGAGATATTGCTCTATGTGTTCAATGCCTGCTTCGTACTCACTCTCCGATGCCGGGAATATCCAACTTGAATTGTCGTAAAAGAACTTCCCCTCGGCTTCAGCAAGATTGGGTTCTTCGTTGGACTGGCTTTGAGTTCTTGCGAGGTCTACCCGTAGGGACCGCGCAGTATCTCTCACCATCAGTAGCACGCCGAACTCCCACTCCGGAACGTTGTCCATCCATACGCCCGGCGGGAAAACGTCATTTGACAAGAAACCGCCGCGCTTTTCGAGCATCAATTCCGCAAGCGCGCGGTTGGTGTGCGCGAACGTGTAACCAACCACAGGAAGAGCGCCATTTAGTTCGGCGTGACTCGCGGCCGACTCGACAACATCGAATCGATCGGGTTCTTTGTCCCACCACCAGGTTAGAAAGAGAGCCACAAGTAGATAAACCGCCACGACTCCCGCTACAGTAGAACCAATGATGCCGAGATTCAGAAAATTCAGCTTCGGTATGTTTAGTTTCAGTGATTGGGCGAGTTTCATGTGGCTCTTATGCGATAGGGTTAATCAGTGGATTGACCAGGATTGCAGACGCTATTTTGGACAAGGAGCGTTGTTGGTTGTTTCGAAAGTGAATTTCTCCTTGAATCTTAGAATTCAACTCATCGTCATTGGCCCCACGTATCGTCAATTGCTAGTACTTCTGGCGACTCACCATGATCCGACTTAGTCTTACAACGACAGCATAGCGGGCTACGGACCCGTTTTATTACCTAAGTGATTCTCAAGAAACCCATCACTCGATTTTGTGTGCTGATTGTTACGGTTTTCGGCACGGTCGTGTCGTCTCAACTGACTAACGAACACGACTTTCTCCCGGTCGACGAAGCCTACCCTACGCAGGCAGAACTAACCGAAGACGGGCGAATTCTCGTCAGATGGGTTATGCCTGAAGGCTACTACCTCTACAGGCATGCTCTCAACCTTGTAGGGAAGGAAGGAACTGAATTAGGTTCACTTTCCATCCCAACCGGTATGCAAAAAACCGACGAGTTTTTTGGTGAGGTTGAGGTTTATTACAACTTCCTTGAGGTATCTGCGCCCGTGACCGCTCAATCTCAAGCGGAGGTCGTGATAGATGTCCACTACCAAGGGTGTGCAGACGCTGGGTTGTGCTATCCGCCGGAAGTTCGTGAATTCCGGTTTGCTGGGTTGGGATCTGAGGTTGACGGTGAATCTTATCTTGCTAAGGTAGATTCTGCCGAGGTCAATATTTGGGTTGCGATCGGATCAGCGTTACTCGCCGGTTTGATCCTGAATCTCATGCCGTGCGTGTTTCCAATACTCTCGATCAAAGCGCTTTCCATGGTGCAAAGCGCAGGTGAGTCCGACAACATACGCCACGCCATGGGTTATCTGAGCGGTGTGGTAGCGACATTTCTTGCGCTTGCGGTATTACTCCTGGTGTTGCGAGCCTTTGGCGCAGCTATCGGATGGGGTTTTCAGCTGCAGTCGCCGGGATTTGTGGCCGCAATGGGTCTACTGTTCTTCATCATGAGCATGAACATGCTCGGCGTGATTGAAATCCCCGGATTTGGCGTTTCGATGACTCAACCTAATCCTTTCGTGACAGGCATCCTGGCAGTGATCGTGGCGACACCTTGCACAGTGCCGTTCATGGCTGCGGCTGTTGGATACGCAATCACGCGTGGCGGCTTCGATCTTGTCCTGATCATGGTCACCATGGGCGTGGGCATGGCACTACCTTATATTGTGGTAACGGCCACACCTCGGATCGCCTCATGGTTGCCGCGTCCAGGTCAGTGGATGGTCACGTTTAAACGGATTATGTCTATACCGCTGGTTTTGACCGTGGTATGGTTGGTATGGGTTTTAACGCGCCAAATCGGCTCAATCGGCGTGGTTTGGGCTCTAGGCGCGATGGCATTGTTAGCGATTGCTGCATTCGTCGGAAGACGTCAAGTCAAATGGTTAACGTCGATATGGGGGATCATGCTTATTGTGATCGCTGGTGCTGTTTACGCGGTTTCGTGGCCGAACGACTCAGATGATTCGACACGAGCTGAGAGTTTTGAGTACCAGACATTCCAAGCGATGGTTGCAACGAAAAGACCGATGTTTCTGAACGTCACGGCCGACTGGTGCCTGACGTGCTTGGCAAACGAGAGGACGACTCTGTCCCGGGAAAGTGTTCGTGGCGACTTCATTAGTCGTGGTGTCACCTACGTCAAGGTGGATTGGACAAATCGAGATGCGCAAGTCACGCAATTGCTTGAGCAATTCGGCCGATATGGCGTGCCGATGTACGTGTTCTATCCTTCTTCCGGTCAGCCGATCGTTTTGCCACAGGTATTAACGCCGGATCTAGTGCGCAATTACATAGATGAGTACGAGGGATCGTCAACATGAAGAAGATCTTGTTATTAAATGGTCCGAATTTAAATCTGCTCGGAACGCGCGAACCGGATATCTATGGCGCTGAAACGCTTGATGACATCGTCGATCACCTTGGAAACGTTGCAGAGGAGTTGGCAGTTTCGCTCGATTCGCTTCAATCGAATATCGAAGGCGAGCTAATCGACAGGATTCACGCCGCAAAAGACGAGGGGGTTTCTTTTATTCTGATAAATCCGGGTGCGTTCACGCACACGAGTGTTGCATTACGCGACGCCTTTCTTGCCGTCGAAATCCCGTTGATTGAACTCCATTTATCCAACGTCCACGCACGTGAGGAATTTAGAAGGAACTCATACTTGGCAGATATCGCTGTCGGTACGTTAGCGGGGTTTGGCTCGTATTCGTATGAGTTAGCGCTGAGAGCAGCCGTAAAGCACATTGGGACGTGATGCGTGCGGTGTTTTATCGGTTCGATTCTCAGCGAAGATGATCAACGCACACTTAGCGCATTAAGACCTGATCTCAACGAGCGAGACGTACGCTGGGTAAATCCCAATAAGTATCACCTCACGCTGCAGTTTCTTGGAAACGATGTAAAAAACGAAGATTTAGCACAACATTGGACGCAAGTGAGTACGTGGCGAAGCAAATTTCCAATCACGTGTACAAGCGTTTCGTTTAGCGGTTTTCCCAACCGACGGCGCGCACGTGTTTTTGTATCATTGCTCGACTCGTGCGGGCGGCTAGAAGCTTTACGACCGGAGCAACGGTTGTTTCTACCGCATATCACCCTTGGCTACGCTCGTGGAAAGCCGATCGATATCCCCGATTGGTCAGCGAAAGTAAGTATTACGATCCCAGAGCCGTCGCTGATTGAGTCGAGTCAAGGTAAATACAAGATTTTGGAACCCGAGGCCAGGTAGCTCAGTCGGTAGAGCAGTGGACTGAAAATCCTCGTGTCGGCAGTTCAATTCTGCCCCTGGCCACCAGTTCTTGTTCGAATCGAGTAAACCGTCTAGTTCTATATATGCGGCGTGTGTATAGATTTATCTGGTCCGCGCGATTCTTGTATTTGAGGTGTTTCGCTTGATCTACTTCGCAAGCGAGTTGTTTAAACCGGTCTGTTTATCTTTGCCTCAGAGCGCTTCAAATTCCGCATACTCCCTCATATTCTGTATCGAGGTCAACCCAGTGGAATCGGGAGCCTGAAGTGAAATCGCCCACTCAAAGCTATATTCGTCGTAGATGATCCGCTCCACCAATCGGCCTGCATGTCCACGATTGATGAACGATTCACAACCCCTGCTGAATTCTGTTCCCGTGACAAAAGCGACCTCGTAGTCTCCCCTCGGCAAACCATTGATTGTTCGAGTAGAGTCGGCTGATACGACGAAGGACGCAATCACGTTCACATTCGATTGCAAAAGCTTCACGTAGGCATCTTTGGTCGTTGCGTTATGGACTTGAAGCAACATAAACCGGTCTCGCGAAGGGGTTCCGCGAACCAGTTCATTCGGGTCGAGTGGATTTCCTTTATTCGCTCGACAAAAGTCTTTCCGTATTAGCTCTCCGTAGCCTTGTGCGAAGTTTTTCTCGTTAATCCATCCGGTTCGCCGCGTGAGCGGCGAAGAATCAAGCCATTCGATCTGGACTCTATTTGATTCATGACCTTCCAGTCTGAAGGCTTCATCCCATTGTCTGAGTAAGGTGAACTTTGAGGAATCTTGAGAAGCGGAATCAAACACTTTGGCTACTTTTGTCGTCACATAAATCCGCCTATCGCTACGTTTGATACGACTAAATGCAAATCGTCGAGCACCTGCATTCCTAATTCCTTGTCGCGCCTTCGACGATAGCTCTATCGAAACGCTGTCTGTGTCTTCTTGAACCGTGGCTCGATCCGTGCAAAGAGTCCGATATCGACGTACGTTTTCGTTGAACGCGTAGATTTCCCAATATTGCTCCTGGTTCACCTCAGTAGCTTCGCCTTGCAGCCGAATTACTTCGTTACGACACCAACGCAGCTGTTCAAGTGAAAGTGGTTTGTCGCCGGCAGTTGGAAACTCCTCTCCTACTTGGGAGACGGCAATATCAGTTTGCATGCACGCGAGAAACATAAAACATGCGATAAAAGGTGTTCTGCAATCTGCGAACTTGAATTGATTACGCGCAGTCGTCGCATCCAAAAGCTGATAGACGTATTCCACCAGCCGGTGGGCAAGGAGATTCAATTTGCGGTGTTAGGAAGCATCTACAGCCGAAAACTGACGTTCGAATGCCCCAGACATACGATCGAATCGCTCCTTTACCAGCCTTGGTGTTTCTGTGCCGTCACAGATGATGTGCATTTCGTTTTCTTGAATCGCACGCAATACCAGTTCACCGACATATTGTGGTTCTAAAGCGTATTTCAAAATCGGGATATTTCGTTTACGTTCCGCAATTCCGTCAATATCATCGTCTGCAAGGTCAGGATAAAAGATCGACGTGTCAACGATAAATGGGCACAGCACCGACACACCAATCCGATAACGTTCAAGATCCGACCGCATACACTCAGACATACCTACCACCGCATGTTTTGTCGCGCAATACGCGGCCGAACCTGCTCCCGTGATCAACCCCATAATGCTTGCGGTATTGACGATATGGCCCTCACGATCGTCCTCAATCATTCGGTTAGCGAATTCACGTCCTCCTCGTATGACCCCCCACAAATTGACGTCGAGGATTCGATGCCAGGTCTCATCGTTTACTGTGTGGAAGGGTCCGCCAATTCCGATTCCCGCATTGTTGCAACATATCTGAACAGGACCTAGTTTCGCTTCGACTTCGTCAGCTGCTCGTGTAAGAGCCTCGCCGTCGGTCACATTGCAGTTTATGGTTAGCACATGGTCGCTAAGTTCGCGGAGCTGCGGTTCTACGCGACGAAGGCGATCTGCCCGAACGTCAGCGATAGCTACCTTTACACCAGCTTGTAGGAACGCTTTGGCCATCCCTAATCCGATGCCGTTAGCGCCTCCCGTTACAAATGCGACTTTACCAACAGTTTCCTTCACAAAATTGGTTCCTAGGGAAGAGTCAGTGGATTATGGCATTGCTCACACAATCACGTAGATAATTCGACACCTGTGCTTAGTCCTCTCTTTGTGTGTTCGCGACGGCAGCGTAGCAGTCTATTTCTAACAGTCTTAGCGGCTGTTTCATTCATATGCCATGTAGTCCTCGCGGAAGAACCTCGTCAATCTGCCGAGGATGATCCATTTGATGGTCTGGTTCTCGGTCAGCAAGAACTTGTAGCACTCAAAGCGACAGAGCGATATGAATCACGATCGCTCCCAATGCCGAGTCCGCCTCGATCCGCAGCTAATTTAGCGCCCACAACCGGTTCCAGCTTGTTTTCGCTCACGCGTAAACTCGAAAAGTCGCCATCGTCTGGTTCAAGCTCTCTCGAAAGGTCTGAAGGTCAGAAAACGTCCGAGAGGTTAACGTCTCAAGCATCTCCTCGATCGATTTCGTCAGAACCAGCGGACAATCTCCGATCGGAACGGGCAGAGCGCACTGCCGTGATCGACATTCCACCTCAAATTGATCTCGTTGAACTCAACGCAGTCGATGTAGTGATTGACGGTCGGCTTGACGAAGACGCGTGGTCGCGAGTCGCTGGATTTGAAAACATGGTTGTTGTCGAACCAGATACGTTGGTGGATCCAGAATACCGAACGCTGGTGCGGATCTTCTACACAGATCGCGGTCTATTCGTCTCTGCTGAAATGGAGCAACCAACCGAAACGTTAATTCAGCGGCTTTCGGCGCGTGATCAAGATCTCAATCGAGATGGATTCGGCATCACGCTCGACACGTCCGGAAAAGGACTGTTCGGTTTTTGGTTTGCGATCAACCTTGGTGGGTCGAAAGAAGATGGCAAAGTTCTACCGGAACGTAATTTCAGCCGCGAGTGGGACGGAGCTTGGCACGGTGCTACGGCAATTACCGATACTGGTTGGTCGGCAGAACTGTTTATTCCTTGGTCGATCGTAGCCATGCCCCCAGGCGGTGGCGAAAGAAAGATGAGTTTCTTTGTAAATCGCAAGGTGGCGTTTCAAAATGAGCGCTACGGTTGGCCCGCATTACCGTTCACGCAGGCTCGTTTTATGTCTGCCCTACAAGCCATGGTGATGAATGACGTCAATCCGAAGCAACAGTGGGAAGTTTTTCCGTATGCGTCCACGAGCGCGGACGGAATCTATGAGGAAACCGATCAAAAAGTTGGTATGAACTTTTCGTGGCGACCGGCGCCAAATCTGCAGTTGACAGGTGCAGTAAATCCCGACTTTGGCTCGGTCGAATCCGACGACGTGGTCGTCAATCTCACCGCGTATGAAACATTTTTTCCTGAGAAAAGGCTGTTCTTTCTTGAGGGGTCAGAGGTGTTTGAGACCTCTCCAAGATCTACGCCGATGCGAGGTTCGCGAGGTGGCGGTGCGCGTGTTGCGCCATTGACTTACACGGTAGAACCAACGACGGTCCTCAACACCCGTCGTATCGGTGGTTCGGCAAAAGATCTCGACGTTCCTGATGGTATCGAGATTGCCGGTCCTGAACTGAGTAAACCGACCGACTTGCTTGGCGCCGTGAAAGTCGTTGGTCAAGCAAATTCTTTCAGGTTCGGCCTATTAGGTGCGGTCGAAGAGGACGTAGAGCTTCGAGGGACAGTCGAGGATACGGAAGAGGACATTCTGATTACCCAAACAGGTCGGGATTTCGGCGTAGCACGAGCGCTATGGGAACGACAGACAGGATCGGGGCGTCAGGCACACGGCTACATCGGCACGATCGCCAACACGCCTGGGTACGAAGCTATGGTGCATGGGTTTGATTCGCATTTTCTGACGCAGAATGGCAAATGGAACGTTGATACTCAGCTGCTCAGTTCCGTTAAAGATTCAGAAACGGGCTACGGCGGCTTCGCCGACGTTCGGTACATTCCGAAGCAGGGCGTTTTCCATCGGTTCTCGTTCGATTTCCTTGGTGACAAGCTAGATATTTCGGATCTAGGGTTCCTACGCCGTAACGATGTTCGCGGTGTGCGGTATACACGTTTCCACAACACGTCAAAAGGTCTGCCAGACTTCCTGCGCTCACGTGGGATCGGTGTCTTTTCATCCGCTCAAGCGAATTCAAACGGGGACTTGATTCGAGCCTATATAGGCACTAATTTAGCGTTTTATTTCACCAATCAATCTGCGTTGGATGTCCAGTTTGCGTATCGACCGAGTGCCGTGGATGATCGCAGCAGTTTTGATAACGGCAGTTTCGAGACCGAAGCCACCAAATTTGTCATGTTCACGTTCGGTACGGACACGGCAAAGAAACTCTCGTATTCAGTTCAAGCTGGATTTCGTGACGACGAGCTTGGTGACCCTGCATACATTGGTGATGTTGGTGTCACATATAGCCCGATTAATCGACTACGGCTCGACTACGATCTTCGTTACCGAGATAGTAAAGGCTGGCTGATTTGGGTTGGTGACGGCGACTTTACTCGATATTTCAGCGAGCAACTTTCGCACATCGTTAGTTTGGATTTCTTCATGACTGCACGGCAGCAATTTCGTGCGACACTGCAATGGACCGGGGTTAACGCGACAGAACGGGATTTTTGGCAAGTACCGAATGAAATTGGGAAGCTTGTCCCGCGCTCAATGAAACCTGGCGCCGACTCTGATGATTTCACGATTTCGCGCTTGACCGCACAGTTGCGTTATCGATGGGAAATCGCACCTTTGTCCGATCTGTTCGTCGTCTACACGCGTGGGAGCAATGTACCGAGTTTGGGTTACGCTGAATTCAATACGTTGTTTCGTGAAGCGTTACAGGATCCGATCGTTGACATCATCGTGTTGAAGTTGCGATATCGCTTCGGCTCTTAACACGATAGCGGCGGAGCTAGATTGCGGATTGTTCCTTCGCGACCATTTCCCTGATTGCGTCAGCCGTTAGCGAACGCGGTTTAATCGCCCCGCGAATCAAGTCGACGCCGATATTCTGAACAGCGGCGTTGACCGGTGTTGGTATACCGTGTAAGCGCCCAAGTTGCACGATTTCACCGTTCATGTAATCGGCCTCTATATCACCTGTGTCACGTAGAAGGCTCTGAAGCGTCGAGCTGCCGTGTCGTTCAAATCCGGAGACCGGGCCTCCTCGAATTTCCCCTCTGGCACTCCTCGTTGCGTGTAAGTCGGCGTATTCGATGCCTGCTGCATCGCAGCAATTGCGCGCTTCTTGTTGCATATCCCGGATGACGTCATCAGGTCGTTCGGCTCCTGCCGCATCTAGCGCGTTGGTTAGATTCACCATCAACTTGGCGTACTTTTTAGCCATGATGTTCGGATCGGGACGCGATACAAAGCCAGCTGCATGGATTGCTGCGGTAACCCGTTCAACCGTTTCATCGACACCCTTGGGATAACAACCTGCATCGAGATTACCGGCTCGATTTTCTGCGAAATTGACGACAACTCCAGGTTCAAGATGTTCGGCCGGAACCCAGACGACCATGCCGTAGACCCTTGAATATCTACGCAATGCCATACGTTCACTTGCCACCCCGTTTTGGCAACAGAAGATTGGCACGTTCGAGGGTGCATGCTGTTGTAGATCACGCAACGCGCCTTCAACGTGTTGGGTCTTCATTGAGAGGATTACAACGTCATTCGTTTCGATATTTATGTCGCGTGGATGAGAAACGGCGTCTATGTGCAGTGTTTCATGGATTGTTGGCGTGTGGAACTGCAAGCCGGTGGCGTGAATCGCATCAAAGTGTTTGCCTCTCGCGACCAATAAGACCTTTTCGCCATTGAGATGGAGGCGAGCACCGATAGAGCCGCCGATCCCGCCAGCGCCATAGACGATGAATCTCATGGTTTTATCGACATTAACGAGCTATATCGACGACTTATGCTTCGGCAGCTCGCATCGCTTCGATAGTTCTAACATCTCGACGCATCGCGCCATTGGATGTTGAACTAGCTAGATCTGGGGAATTAGCTAAACGCTTTTTGGCTTCCGGAATAGCACTCGCGTATTGAGGAAGCCACTCGGCTTGCTCGACCAACATCGCGTCGATCATGTGCCAGACTTCAGGTGGGTTACACACAGCGCCAACGAGAGGATCCAGCAAGCAGGCCTGTTTCAGCAACTCAACATCGCCAGTCAACGCTGCATCTTTTGCCATCCGTTGCACTTGGATCGAGTTGTTGCAGATCGCCGCGCAACCGAGCGGAAGATCACCATACTGTGGAATCGACATCCCATTTCGATCGACGTAGCCAGGTACTTCGACAATGCAGTCAGATGGTAAATTGGTTGCGGTATGTTGATTGCGTACGTTGAAGTGTCCGCGATACGTTCTTCCAGTCTCTAACGCCTCGACGATCCACGATCCGTGCTCGTCGCTCCTAGTCGCTTCGTCGAGATTCCAAGGAGTTTGCTTAAGCCATCTCGGAAAATCGTTTTCAAACCAGTTTCGATTTTCGGTACACACGCGTAGATACCCGCCTGATTCCCCGTGGATCCAGCGGTTCATAGATATCCATTGAGGTATTTCATCTGTACGTTTGCGATACCACGGCACGTATTCAGACAGATGCCCGTTAGATTCTGTACTGAAGTAACCAAAACGTTGGATCATGTCCATTCGAACTTTTTCGTTCTCAGCTACTTCGGGAACGGCCTCAAATAGTGGCAACAATTGATTCGCCCAATCAACACCGTCGTGGACGATGTGCATGTACCATGTTTGGTGATTGATTCCTACGGCGACGATATCGACATCGTCCTTCGATACGGGTTGGAAGTCCGCATCATTCTCGTCTATACCTTCGTTGATGTGGTGTTCAATTAGCCCGGCCAGTAATCGGTGGCCCCCTTGTACTCCGTGACACAATCCAATGGTTTGTACACAAGATTCGTCTAACGCCGCCCAAGTGTTCATTGCCATCGGATTGGCGTAATTCAGGAGGATCGCGTCAGCTTTCGAGTAGTTTTCAATTTGGTGACACAGTTCAACAATCATCGGTACTGTGCGCTGCCCATACATTAATCCGCCAGCACAGATCGTATCACCAACACACTGGTCAATGCCGTAACGAAGTGGGATTTCTACATCGGTTTTGAATGCACGCAACCCTCCGACCCGTGCCGTATTGATCACGTAGTCTGCGTCGGTTAGCGCAACTTCGCGATCTCCCGTGGCGACGATCCAAGCGGGTAACGAGTTTGCTTCAATGTCGCGCTGACATAGGCGCGCAACCATTTTGAGATTCGATTCACTGATGTCCTGGAATCGGAATTCTGTGTCCCTGAATTCGGGAACAAGAAGGAAGTCTTGAACGAGCTTACGAGTGAAACCGATACTCCCCGCCCCGACAATGGCAATCTTCAAGCTCATGCGTTTTCCTCTGCTTTAAATTCATCGACATATTCGCCAGCTTCCTTACGACGACGGTATTCCCATTCCCACGGTGATTCTCGAAGCCGATTAGGACCGTTTCGAACGTCGATACCCATATTTGCCCTTTTAGGATAGTGACTATAGATCATCACGCGACGCGGATGCGATGTCGAGTTTGGCTCAGATGTGTGGACCAGCTTCGCATGAAAGTACATCACGGAACCTGCTGGTGCATCAAGATGCACGCCGGTCGTTAGATCGACCTTTTCGGCAGGTACTTCAAGTCCATTCCGCACCCGTTTATGGTCGATATGTTCATGATGTGTGCCTGGGAAAGCACAAATAGTGCCATTTCCGGCATGGCAGTCGTCGATTGTGATAGCCGAAGAAATGATGTCGTCCGGATATCCGTTATAGAGGTAGTACGCCCAGTCGTTGTGTACTGGAAATCTATCGTCGTCAAGAGGCACGCGAAACCCATCCATCGCTTGAACTGGTTGCTTGTAGTTCAGCTTTTCCTCCATGAGGATAGGTTGATCTGCCATGAGTTCGCGCATTGGGCTGAGCAGACGCTCGTCCTCGGATACTTTCGAGAGAATTAACGAGAGATCGTTGATAGGTTGAATCTTGCGAACGATCATGCCGCCGCTTTGACGCTTACGAATATCTAGCCGACGACTCTGGCGCTGGTTGCAGAGCGATGAATTTACGACCAACTCAAGAATAAAGTCCGCCTCTGAGCGCATGGATGAGATTTCATCCGCCGTAAACACGCTTGGGAGTACGAGAAAACCGTTCTTTTCCCAGAAAGCTAGTTGATCTGCGTTAAGACTGGCTAAATTTGCCATGGGGGAGTGTCCGTCAAAAACGTCAGTTCAGGAGAATGGACAAGTGGTCTTCAGAAAACCCTCAAGTTGATGGTCGGCTCAATTTTCGCCTAGGTGCGAGGAAAGAAACGCAAGAATCTCAGTACGCGCTCGCTCCTGGTGCGCGGGGTCTCGAAAGCCATGCGGCGCACCTTCGTATACGCTAAGTTGACTCTCAACGTTTACGCTCGTTAACGCCTCATGCATTCGAATGCTGTTTTGCAGCGGGACAAGCTCGTCTGCGGTGCCGTGTAGAAAGAGCACCGGTGGATCCTCTTGATCGGCGAAGTTGATTGGTGAAACCGAGGTGGCTAACGACGGATCGAAGTCGAGAGCCGGAAAACGTTCGCTCGGACCCACGATATTCTCAAGGTCGACCGGCGGGAAATAGGCGATCGCGGCAGCGACATGATTAGGCGTGCTCGCTACCAAATCATCAGGATTTGAAGTCACCCCTTCATCCGAATCGAGTGCGATCATCAAAGTTAGATGACCACCTGAACTGAAACCCATCGCTGCCATGCGAGTTGTGTCGATACCGTATTCATCCGCGTGATGGCGAACGTGCCGTACCGCTAGTTGCACGTCATCGACCGCATCCGGAACCTTAAAGTCGGGAGCACTACGGTGGCGAATTGTCACGAGGGTGTAGCCTGCATCTAGCAGAAACCCAAATCCTTGCTTAAGCTGATCTACCGGTCGTTTAGCGCTAAACCAACCTCCGCTCGACATGATCAGTACTGCCGCACCATTTGGTTCTGCGGCAGGTACCACGTCGTAAGAAACCTCGATGCCATCGCGATCCACGTACACGATATCCTCACGAATGAGATCTTCGCCGTAGGTTGTCACGCCGAGAAGGACGCATAAAGCCAGCACGTATCGAGCGTTAACGATTAATCGTCGACTCATTCTTTTTCCTCGATTCAAAAGTTGTAGCGTGTCTTTAAGGTAATTCCTTACCAAACACGATGCAAGCACCTGCGGCGAACATTCCACCAACACCCAGACAGACGGATATATTGACATCGTCGACTTGTGCGGGCGCTTCCCCACGTACCTGACGCACGCTCTCTTGAAGTGCGAACATCCCATACATGCCAGTATGCGTGTACGACAGACCTCCACCGTTGGTATTCAGTGGCAATCTGCCACCCGGACGGGTGTTACCTTCCTCGATGAACGGTCCTGCTTCGCCCCGCTCCACAAAACCCAAGTCTTCTAAACCGAAAATTGGCAGGTGCGCAAACGCGTCATACACCATCAAGTGATCGACATCAGCATGCGAAATCCCGGCTGAACTCATCGCATCTCGACCAGCGATTCGGAAGTTTCTAGAGCTAGTAAGGTCTGCCATCTGGCTGATCATCGGCGATTCCACACTCTCGCCACTCCCCAAGATATAGACCGGTGGCTGTGGAAAGTCCTTGGCACGCTCAGCCTTGGTAAGAATTAGTGCACCTCCGCCATCAGTTACGAGGCAACACTCGAGGAGATGGAATGGGTATGCGATAACCCGGGATGCGAGGACGTCGTCGACGGTGATTGGATCTCGATACATCGCACGAGGATTCATACCCGCCCACTCACGTTGGGCAACCGCAACCGATGCGAGTTGCTCGTGCGTCATGCCATATTGCTTCATGTAGCGCAACACACCAATACCGAATAGCGTCGTCGGTCCCATTGGACCGTACGGAACTTCGAACTGACTAGCGAATGAAGCTGCGCCGCCCCCGCCACCACCGCGGCCGATGCCGGAACGCCCGCTTTCACCATGCGTGATAAGGACAGTCTCACAGTATCCCGCTTCTAAGGCAGCGACTGCATGACGAACATGGATTAGAAACGAACATCCTCCAACGGAAGTACCGTCTATCCACCGAGGTTCGAGACCCAGGTAATGAGTCAGGTCAACTGGTGAAGCACCCGCTGTCGCAATCCCGTCGATGTCTTTCACAGACAGGCCAGCGTCAGCTAGTGCGTTAAACGCGCCATCCGCATGGAGCTGTGTCTGGCTCAAATGCGGGATGCGCCCAAGTTCAGTGGTTTCGGATGCACCGACAACAGCTACCGTCATGAGGACGCTCCAACGGGTTTAAAGAGAGGCACGGTAATGACATCTGAAACTTTCTCGAACGTGACTTCCAGAGGCATGTCAAGCACGAGCGCTTCGGGTGTTTGCTCGCAGTCCACGATATTGGTCATCATCATGGGTCCTTCCTCTAGTTGGACGATGGCGATCGCGTACGGACTCTCGAATGACGGGTGCTGACGATTGTTGATGGTGTAGCTGATTAGTGTCGCTTTGCCACTCGCTTCGAATATCTCAATGTTTGTCGAACCGTTTTCTGGACAAAACGCTCGCGGCGGGAAATACACCGTGCCACAGTCAGTACACCGTTGGAGAAGGAGCTTGTAATTCCTTGTTCCTTCCCAAAAGTGTTCAGTGTCGGGGGTTGGTGTAGGCGCATAGCGAGGTCGTAAGCCTTCTTTGCTCATGGACCAATTCCTAGGGGTTTTTAGATGGCAGCGGCGAGCGCTGCGGGACGCGGAAGTATAGCGGTGGCTAAGTTTGGGCGACTATTCGCTGAATATTGTTAAGTGTCGCAACAACGTGTCTCGCCATGCTGTCGAGCTATCACCAATCGCAATGAAAGGGACATTGAGAACGCTATCCCGCGTGTTGTATCTGAGAGATTCGCCTTGTAGCGTCATCACGCATCCTCCCGCGGCTTGGAGCACTGCTTGAGCGGCTGCGGTGTCCCATTCGGAGGTACCACCGGGTTGAATGTAAAGGTCGGCCTCTCCTGCGGCAAGCGCGAGGAATTTCAGACTACTGCCACGAAAATCGCGTGCGATTGAACCGACCTCAGATTCAAGATCGGATAAAAATCGCTCAGCCCGCGGGTCAGCGCGTCGTCGACTCTGCACGCTTCGAACATTGTTAGGCTGTATTGCGCGAGTGTTTATTTGGATTTCATCCTCTGCGGAGATTTTCACGGCAGTTTGAGCTCGGACATCACCGAAATAAGCGTATTCGACGTAGGACGTCCCACCGCGCCAACCTGCGACTCGTGTCCGACTATGAGCGCCACATTAACCGTAAATTCCCCGTTGCGTTTTACGAATTCCTTCGTACCGTCGAGTGGATCAACGAGCCAATATTGACCCCACGTCCTCCGTTCCTCGTACGCCGCCAAGCTCGATTCTTCCGACACGATAGGAATCTTTGAGTCGAGTCTCGATAGCCTATTGACGATTACGTCGTGTGCGCGTCGATCAGCTTCCGTGATCGGGGTGTCATCAGTCTTCCGGTCAACGTCGAACGGTGAGTCGTAGACGTCGAGTATTGCAACACGAGCCTCTTGAACGATCTGGATTAAATCCGATTTCAATGTGCTTTCTGACATCATTTGGGCGCTCAATAGGTGTTCGCGGAAAGCGGAACAACTAGATGGTTCGTCGGGTCGAGTTGGGCCGAATTTAACCCGCAGCGATCAATGTAGGTTCTTTGGGGTGGTTACCCTTCAATGCAACCTCAGCGATCTTTAGCGTGGCAATCGAACGCGCCTCAGATAGTTCATGGCTGAATATAAGCTCATCGATTCGATTGAGAGGCCAGAGAACCACCTCGAGGGGTTCGGGTTCGTCCCCGGGTAACGATTCAATGTATAGGTCGGTGGCCAGCATTGCATGAATGGAGAATCCCATTTGTCCCGGCGCCAGAGATAGCTCCCTTAGGTGTTCGATAGATCTAGCACCAAATCCAGCTTCCTCCTTGAGCTCGCGATTCGCGGCGAAAACGAACGACTCACCAAGATCCACACGTCCTTTTGGAAGTCCAAGCTCGTATTTATGAAGCCCGGCCATATATTCCCGAATAAGCACCACTTCTTCCTTTGCGGTAACCGCACAGACAATAACCGCCTCACGACCGCGTTTCGGTAGACGTTCAAACGTCCGTCTTTCACCGTTAGAAAAACGTAAGTCAAGTGATTCGATGCTGAACAATCGACTTGAAGCAACGATTTGGGAGTTTAGGATCGATGGCAGTTTCAAAAGATTGCTCGTTAACTCAATCGGCGCAAGCATAAGCGAAGCGTCAGCTACCAACGTCACGTTAATTCCTCCCGCGATGCCGACTTCACCACAACTCTTCGATTCGTAAGATTTTTGAGTGAATCGCTTGATGTCTCAGAAAGTGCCGTCTGCACGAATAAGGAACCGGAAGCGCGATGAGAATCGATAAGTGGCTTTGGACCGCTCGTTTTTTTAAAACACGAAGTAAAGCAAAAGAAGCCGTACTTGGCGGTAAGGTACATGTCAATGGTGAACGCTCAAAGGCCGCGCGCGATATACAGATCGGCGACAAATTGGAGATTAGTCGTGGTTACGACAAGGAAGTGGTGGTCGTTGTAGGCATGTCAGAAAGACGTGGAAACGGCGCTGCTGCACAGACGCTCTACAAGGAGACTGAAGAGTCCTTGAATCGTCGGTTAGAAGAGGCTGCAAATCGACGAATGGCTCGTGCTGGGCTTGCGATTCCGAAGCTCAAACCAACAAAGAGTGCGCGCCGAGCGTTGCGTGAATTGAAGCAAAAGCCAGCGTGAAATGTACCCACTTATGGGTTCATTGTGAAGCACCTCACCTCGAAACCCACAAGTAGAATTCTGCGAATTACACCCGTCTCAGGCTAGGACCATAAGAGCTATTGACCTTCCTGCCAATCGCTTTGAACTGAGTTCAACAGCGTTGGCGGAACTCGCAATCGAACGACGTGAGGCGCAACTTGCAAACAATGGCGCTTTGGTCGTCGTCACGGGTGAACGTACCGGTCGCTCACCTGCGGATCGATTCATCGTAAAGGAGTCGACGACGCAAGACAAAATCGCGTGGGGAGCGGTTAATCAACCTATTGAACCGTCGACATTCGATGCGCTTTGGCGTCGCGTTGAACTGTATATGGAGTCGCAAGACGCTTTCGTTGCTGAACTCCATGTGGGTGCTCACGTGACAAATTACCAACCCATACATGTGACAACCGAGCTGGCGTGGCATGGGATGTTTGCGCGCTCGATGTTCATTGAACCGGCTTCGTATAACCCATTGGACAAGAAAGCTTGGCGACTACTCAGCGCGCCAGGGTACCGGTGTGAACCTGAACGAGACGGTACCAACTCAGACGGTGTCGTCATATTAGATTTTGAAGGTCGCCGCGTTTTGCTGGCCGGAATGTACTACGCCGGTGAGATGAAGAAAGCGATGTTCTCAGTTCAGAACTTTCTATTACCGGAGGACGGTGTACTACCGATGCACTGTTCTGCTAGTGTCGCCGCGGACGACAATGTTGCTTTGTTCTTTGGACTTTCCGGTACTGGCAAGACGACGTTATCTGCAGATCCCGAGTATTTCTTGATTGGCGATGACGAGCACGGCTGGGGAGGGGGCAAAGTCTTCAATCTCGAAGGTGGTTGCTACGCGAAATGTGTGAACCTATCGAAGGAAAACGAGCCGATGATCTGGAACGCGCTGTCGTTTGGCGCGATTCTGGAAAACGTAATTCTTGATTCAGAAAGCCGTGAACCCGATTACACGGACACGCGACTGACGGAAAACACGCGCGCGTGCTATCCGTTGGATCGAATTGAAAAACGCGTTCTCGAAAATCAAGGTCGTGAACCGCATGTCGTCATCTTTCTGACCTGTGACGTTAGCGGAGTGCTCCCGCCGGTCGCAATCCTGTCGAAGGAAGCTGCCGCTTACCACTACTTGTCTGGCTATACGGCAAGAGTTGGTTCGACAGAAATTGGCTCCACTGAAGCCTATTCCGCAACGTTCTCCGCTTGTTTTGGTGAAGCGTTTCTGCCTAGACCGCCAGGGGACTACGCGAATCTGCTCATGGAACGAATCGAATCCTACGGCACGCATGTGTTCCTCGTGAATACCGGTTGGACAGGGGGTGGCTACGGGGTAGGACAACGCTTTGATATTCCGACCACGCGGGCGATCATTCGAGCGATACGTTCGGGTTCGATCGACATGAACGACGTCGTGCAACTAGCTGAGCTGAATCTGGAAGTACCGTGCCATGTGCCTGGAGTTGATACTAAGCTTCTGTCTCCTCGTGACGCCTGGTCCGACAAGGAAGCGTATGACATTGCCGCACGCGAACTTATTGAGAAATTTAGACGCAACTTTCAAAAATTCGACGTCGACCCTGCAATCGCAGCGGCTGGTCCGTCGTAACTGCGCTCCCCTTTCGGGGCGTAACCTAACTAATACACCCAACTAAACGTTTTGTCGAGTCTTGAACTCAGAATGCGTGGCTTGCAAGGCAATCCCGCGCTCACGCAATTCAAACATGGCATCGAACGGGAAGCGCTTCGGATCACACCGTCAGGTTCATTAGCTCAGACTCGGCATCCAAGCGTGTTTGGTTCGCCGCTCACACATCCTTCTATCACTACGGATTTCAGCGAAGCTCAGCTGGAAATGATCACCGGGGTACATCAGAGTGTTGAGTCATGTATTCAGGAATTGACGGAAATACATACGTTCATCCACCACGGGCTCGACGAAGAGCTCTTGTGGCCAGCGTCGATGCCTTGTGGGATTTCGAGTGAGGAAGGAATTCCAGTGGCACGTTATGGCGAGTCAAACGCGGCAAGATTTAAGGAGATTTACCGCGAAGGATTGGGTCATCGTTATGGTCGCGTGATGCAGACCATATCCGGCATCCATTACAACTTTTCGGTACCGGATGCCATCTGGGATCTTCTAGCGAAGATCGACGGCACGTCGTCCGATCAAACCGCTCGAGATGAAGGCTACTTACGACTCATTCGCAACTTTAGAAAACACAGTTGGCTCCTGATCTATCTTTTTGGCGCATCACCCGCTGTTTGCGGGTCTTTTCTACAAAACAAGGAACATAACCTACATCGCTTCGACGCGAGTACGCGGTATCTTCCGTTTGCTACCTCGTTACGTATGGGACCTCTAGGTTATCAGAGCGAGGCTCAAAGCCACCATCGAGTCGTATATGACTCGCTTCCCGAGTTCGTTAATTCGATGGTTCCGGCATTGACGGAATCGCACCCCGTCTATACCTCGATAGGGTTGCGCAAAGGCGATGCATACAAGCAGTTAACCGATGCACTCCTGCAGGTGGAAGCAGAGCTTTATGCGACGATACGTGCAAAAAGAAAAACCCAGCCAGGAGAAAGAGCGCTTGTAGCGTTACGGCGTCGAGGAATCGAGTATGTTGAAGTAAGGTGCCTTGACACAGATCCATTCGATCCATTGGGTATCACGGTGGGAACGGCGAAATTCATGGATGTGTTTCTGCTGCATTCACTCTTAACACCGAATGAAGGCGAATCCGCGAATCAATCAGCACGAAACTTAGATAACCAGGCGAAGACGGTTCACAATGGTCGGGATCAAGACCTTGAGTTGGTCGCGCCGGATGGTCCGCGCAAATTCGTGGACTGGGCTCAAGAGATTCTCGATGAATGCATGGTCATTGCGGCGATCATTGATGATGCGAGTGGAGAAACTGATAGTCAGCCGCTTGTCGAACAGCAGCTTGCGAAGGTCAAGGACTCCGAACTTACTCCTGCGGCTAGATTACAGCAGCTCATGGTTGAACGGAAGCAACCATTCGCCTCACTTGGATTAGAGATGGCGTTTCAGCACCATGAGGACATGATGCAATCGAGTTTGTCTCACGAACGTCAGCATGATTTCAACGAAGTTGCACGTCAGTCGGAGCGGGATCGAGAAGCGATTGAAGCGTCTGATGAGGTGTCGTTTGAGGCGTACCTAGCGGACTATCTGTCCTTTCGCGAAGAGGAATGAACTTTCTCCTACACTGCTGGCTTGGTCGAGCGGAACCCGGTCTCAAGGCTGGGGGTTTTCTTGGCGATTTCATTAAAGGGAATCTCGAGCAAGACATCCCAGTAAACCTGAAACGTGGGTTGCTCCTACATCGGCATATCGACGTGCAGAGTAACCGCTTGCCTAGTATGCGCAGCACCTATCACCGGTTCGGAGTTGAGCTTCGGCGTCCCGCACCAATTTTGCTCGATCTAATGGCGGACCACGTGTTCGCCAAGCATTGGGAGGATTTTGGTTCGGGTGACCTTCACGAATTCACGCAAAGCTGTTACGACGCGATCGGTCGATTTGAATTGCCCGCATCAGCTCGACGCTTTTACGATCACATGTGTCGGACTGATCTACTCGCGCGGTATTCGCAGCTGGAGGTCGTCGAGGACATCATGCTGCGTATTCTCGAGCGATTGAGATTTGCCGACTCAGGACACGATCTCGCGCGGCGATTGCGAGAAAACGAAGCCGAATTTCGTGATGACTTCGAGTCGTACTTTCGGGATCTGAGAACAGTTACGAAAGCTTGGTGCGAGGACACAAGAAACGCAATATGAAGATGACTTGGGTGACGCGATTAACGAGCAGTGACTGGTTGTTTGCAATCGTGTTCTGCGGAAGCGCATTTCTTGCGAGCGCGGCGCTGATCCAGGTCAGTGCATGTTCACTATGCCAGACACAAAAGTTCTTCATGATGTGTGGAGTTGTTGTTATCGCGGTTTCTCTACTTCACCGGCGCGTACCCTTGGTCTATCCAAGTTTGGCAGCTCTTTTCTGGCTTGCTGGGTGCGCGGTTGCGTTCAGGCAACTCTGGATTCAATATGTTCCCGGTGCTGCGACGAATTGCGGACCTGGGATCGATTACTTGATTGCATACGAATATCCTTTTTCAAGTATCGTTAAAACCATGTTGACGGGATCCGGCGACTGTGCGGAACCGTCAGTCATACCTCTAATGGCACTAGCCGGATTCATAATCTTGCTGACGATGCTGTTCGTGCACCTCAGATCAAGAAAACCCGCTTAGGAACAAACTAAAACGAGATGCTTCAACTGAACCACGTCTGGTTCGGGTTTGACGAGGATTTCCTATTTGAGGATCTTTCGGTCGTTATCCACACGGGTCACCGAGTTGGCGTAATCGGTCGAAACGGAGTCGGAAAAACGACTATCTTCAACCTGATTCGCCACGTTTTTGTACCGAACGAAGGCGAAGTTGTCGTTCCTACGCGCTGGCGGATTGCATGGCTGCGTCAAGACGTACCGGCAACCAATCGAACAGCATTGCAGTTCGTGGTCGATGGGAACCGTGAATTGCGCCTGATCGAGAAGAAGATACGCGATGCCGAAGCGCGTGACGATATGCACGAGTTTGCTGAGCTGCATGACATCTACGGTTCACTCGGTGGATTTCAGGCAGAAGCTCGGGCTGGCGTGATTTTGGCAGGACTGGGTTTCGGTTCAGATGACTTTCACAAACCTTATCGTGCGTTTTCTGGCGGGTGGCGGATTCGACTTAATCTCGCGCAAACACTCAGCCAACCGTCTGAACTCATGCTGCTTGACGAGCCAACGAATCACCTTGATCTAGAAGCAACAGTTTGGTTGCAAAAGTGGCTTTCGCGTTACCCGGGAACGATGTTGTGCATTTCGCATGACCGCGAGTTCCTAGATCAAACCGTTGATGAGGTGCTCCATCTTGAACGGAAAGCCGGTGTGATGTATCAAGGTGGATATTCGTCGTACGAGCGGCAAGTTGCAGAACGCCTTGAGCACGTCGGGAAGGTGTTTGAGCAACAGGAAAAAGAGCGGAAGCGTGTCCAGGCCTTTATTGATCGGTTTCGTACCTATGCCTCCAAAGCTAAGCAGGTCCAAAGTCGAGTAAAGATGCTAGAAAAGATGCGCGCGACAGCGCCACTCCGCGCGTTGTCCCCGTATCGATTTACGATCCAAGCGCCAGGCAAGGTGGACCGACCGATGCTATCGATCGATGATGCAGCACTTGGCTATGGTGCACACGTCGTTCTTTCCAACGTCACGGAACGAATCTATCCCGGTGATCGAATCGCATTGCTGGGACTGAACGGCGCGGGAAAGAGTACGTTCCTGAAGTCGTTAGCTGGCGAGTTGGAACTACTTGACGGCTCGCGCCAGGCGGGTATGCATACGACGATTGGCTATTTCGCGCAACATCAACTTGAGCTGCTTGACGAGACGATTTGTGCGTACGACCATGTCATTGCTGACGGCTCTGTCGTAACTCAGCAAGCGCGAAATTTCCTCGGTTATTGGGGTTTCCAAGGTGACGACATTTTTCGACCAGTCTCATCGTTCAGTGGAGGCGAGAAGGCACGTTTGGTACTCGCTCTCATCACACGACATAAGCCATCGCTCTTGGTACTCGACGAACCCACCAACCATCTCGATTTAGAGATGCGTGAGGCGCTAACGTCGGCGCTGAATCAATACGAGGGTGCCGTCCTAATGGTGGCGCATGATCAACAGTTGTTGCGAGAGTGTGCTGACGAATTCTGGTTGGTTCGCGACGGTTCAGTCACGCATTTCAATGGTGATTTGGACGATTACGAAGATTTGGTCTCGCGTTCAGTTAAGGTTGATGAAACTGACAACCGTTCAACGAATCGTTCGCGTAAAGAGTTGCGTAGGGAACGAGCGCTTGAGCGTGAGAGTCGCCGTGAAAATGACCGTCGAAGACGTGAACTTGAGGAAGCGATTAATCGACTCCAAAAGGAGTTAAACGAACTATCAAGACGTCTGGCAGATACCGAAACCCTTGGTGAGATTGAGAACAATGAACTTCAGTCAATCTTTGCGAAGTACGGGCGTAGGAAGAAGAAGCTCGAGGACATGGAGAACGAGTGGCTCGCTTTAGCGTCGGAAGATTGATACAAACGACTGTAAGGAGCCACCGTCCAAGGAGACCAATTGAATACGTTGGTAGAACTACCAGACTCGTGACTTGCTCGAGCCATCAGATTGACTCGAGAAGATCCTGACCTCGCGTTCAAGTCGCAAGCCTTCTAGTGTCTCGGCAATGCTGAGCTCGATGGTGTCGCCGTGACGTTGAACTGTAACTGACCCCTTTCCGTCCTTTAGTTCCTCATACAGCTCTTCCGTATTTGCGACTTTCTGGTCACCGACTGCAATGATCACATCACCTGGCTCTAGAGTGCTCTCTTCTCCGGCTTTTAACACAAGAACGCCTGAATCTACTTTGAAGTAGCTACCTAAAGCTTCGTTCAAATCTGTAACTTGAATATCCCCATCGCTTGAAAGTGACCGATCCCATTCGATCTGAGGCAAACGACCGATCCACCAGTTCTCTTGACCTGGGCTTTCATCTCGAAACCTGAAGCTTCGTCGATTTCCGCGCTCTCCCAATTCCCGCTCAAGCCAGCCAAACATCTGAGACGAGTGCGTTTGAACTGTGAATTGCAATTCTTCGTCTCCTCGCTCCATAGACAGGATGACCTCAGCGCCGGGTTCGATGGATTCAAGATATTCGATCACGCGCGGATGCGTTGCATGGTCTCCTGTGAGGTCTTGTGCGTCAATCGCAATCAACACGTCGCCTTCCTGAACACCGCTTTCACGTGCGTTTGATTGTCGAGTAAATCCAGCTACGACCAATTTTTGGTCAAGTCCCTGTTCAAGGTATATGCCGAGAGAAGCGCGATCTCCAGTGTCGAGCGCGTCGAAACCATGAAATGATGGCACTCCATCTTCACTTAAGCGTTCCTTTAGTTCTTTAATCTCAGCCATGCTTTTTCGAAGCTCATCGCGGATTTCGTCAACCGCATTTTCCCATTCATTTTGGGACGCGGAAATCGAGAACCCAAGCAGGACTGAACAGACGATTAGCGTTGTTTTGTACATTTGCATACTCGATTGAACTGAGGGTGACGTCAGGCGAAAATTCAACGCTCTTAACGTCAGAAAGTTAAACAGCGTGAGCCTGTGTAAAGTTCAATCGGGGTGGTATCAAGGTATTGATGCACACGTGTCTGCGTGCGCATCAACACCCGTTAGTAAGTAGTAATTAACTTGTAGTGCGCTGGTGAGCAGCTCAGCCTGCGGCTTCTTGCTGTGGCTTTTCGTAAATTGATTGTTCTTTCGCTGATTCCTCGCTAACTTTACGGCCAAGTGCCACGTACGTTGGAATTTCCTCATCTTTGAGTTCGCGCATGGCAATCTTCCGCTCCATCGCTTGTTCAAGATAAGGCGCCAATTCTTCCATTTTCTGACGTTCGCGCTCTTCAGCTCGATCCTTAAATTCAGGCATGACTTCTTTAGCGAAGATCTCTAGCGATTCGCAAATATGCTCGTGCTTGTTACGACCCGCCTGCTGAATGAACGTGACTTGATCGACGTTGCATTTTTCGAATTTAAGTAAGTGCTCGCGCAGGTCATCGGGTGTGCCGATGCCGCCTGCACTACCTGCCAATGACTGAGTGATGTCGAGCGTTTCCGTTTTCGTCATTCGAGTCTCTTTGAATTGTTTCCACAAGTCCGTGCGTCCTGGCGTGTGTTCCCCGAACGCATACAAACTGCCGAGTGCGAACCCGAAAAACTCGAACCCATTCAATCCGCGCTTAATCGCGGTTTCGCGGTCGTGATGGCATGAGAAGCTTGAGACCATGCAGATGTTTGGATTAATCGCGTGTCCAATCGGGACGCATTCATCGGATTTGATGATGCGGTAGTACTCCTCAACCCATTCGGTCGCTTCGCTAGGGTCAACGAAAGCAAAGGTCAGTGCTCCAATGCCAAGGCGTGCTGCCATGCGGATGGTTTCTCTTTGCGAGCAAGCTACCCAGAGTGGAGGGTGTGGCCGCTGTACTGGCTTAGGCACAATGTTGCGACACGGCATTTCAAAGAACTGTCCCTTGTAACCCGGATATGGGTCCATCACCAACATATTGGCGATCTGTTCGACTGATTCCATAAAGATCTTTCGCTTCATGTGAACCGGAATGCGGAATCCACCGAGTTCTAATTCGGCCGAAGATTCCCCAGTACCAAAATCGACCCTGCCGTTGGAGACTAGATCAAGCGTCGCGATGACTTCTGCGGTGCGGGCTGGGTGGTTGTATTGAGGTATGACTTGGCGTATGCCGTGACCGAGCCGAATGTTCTTCGTACGTTGCGAGCACGCCGCCAGAAAAACCTCGGGTGCTGAGGAATGGCTGTATTCCTCAAGGAAGTGGTGTTCGACCTCCCATGCGTAGTCAATGCCTAGACGATCGGCTACTTCGACCTGTTCGAGCGCGTCGTTGAACAATTTCTGTTCGTCACCCTCATTCCATGGTCTTGGCAGTTGGTGCTCGTAGATGATGCCGAATTTCATGTGGTCTTACTCGTCAGAGGTCGAACGGGCGATTTTAACGAACGAATTCACTTGACTACCCTCGAACCACGCTGACCATCATGTAATCCCACAATCGTGAGAACACAACCGTTTCATATATAAAGACCGGGTCGCGCAACTGCATTGCGTTTAATACTTGCGCAACGTGCGATGCAATAGCACCAAGAGAGGTCGTTGATGTCAGTTAATTCTCCTTTCACTGTTTCATAGCCATCAAAAAATGGCTAGAAGCATGAGCAGAGTGACCGACAGCAGAACGACCTGTTAGAGCTTCAACGGAACCTGTGACGTAATGCGTGATTCGCCCGCTGAACGTGAAGCGCTCAAACGACGCGCTCGTGCAGTTCCCATTTATGGCTTCGGCGACATACCAAAGGCGAGAAGAGCTGATCCGGTCGACGTTCCCAAGGGATCAAGCGAAGTACTTCTGCTTTTTTTCCGTTCATGGCCTTATATCAGACCATACTTCTTAGGCAATTGGTGGTACCCGAAGAAAGGGCTTGATTCGGCGTTGGCAGACTTGGTCAGCGACGATAAGCACAACTTTGAGTACTGCGCTATCGTCGCGTTACTTGTTGCCGTCGCGGTTCCATTACTCGGTCTTCTCCCACCAATGGGTACGCTAGAGTCGAGCATGCTATTTGTGCCGATGTTCGCAGTAGTGGTATGCCTATTCGCGGTCGTTTTCACCCGCGGCGTAAATCAACTCATCTCCACGATTGTGTTGATCTTCTGCATGCTGGGACTTGCGATTTCAGCGATTTTTTTCGTAAACGGTTGGGAGGCAAAGGTCCTTACGGGATTTCTTGTTTTCATCAGCTTAGCCGGATGGATGTTCCAATACCGAAAGTCCGCCGAAGATGGCTGGACATATCGCGTCCGGGTTAATTCCCATTTAGTGTACTTCTATTTAGTTAGTTTCTTTCAGAGGATCATGGGTACAGGCTTCGCGTTACTAAACGCGGACCTGCTCAATCAAGCGCTGCTTCAAGGTGAACCGTTGGCACCCACGCTATCGGCCATTCTTGGTTTCCCTGAACTCTCGAGCGCGTACATCGAATCCTTGTCTTACGTGGAACGTATGGACCTCCTGTATCGTTGGGTTGCGATCAATTTAGGTTACTTTTTCTTCATGTTGCCCATCAACGTCGCGATGGGGTACTACAACATGTGGATCATGCAGATGATCAATCAGAATCTGCGCGAAGCGTTGGTGGAACGGTGGCATCAACTGTCGATTACCTATCACAGCGATCACCGTACCGGTGACTCCATATTCCGAATCTATCAAGACAGTGCGATGGTCACGAACGTGATTCGCATGCTGATTGACATTACGTTGCGGATATTCAGTTACTTCTCAACTGTTGCCGTGATCTATCTGCTAAGCCCTCTCATTGGGACGATTGCCGCGTTGATCTTAATTCCAGCGTTCGTATTCGGTTATTACGCGATGCCAAAGGTACGCGAACGCTCGTTGGAATATCGAGCAGCCGCGTCGGACGTTACCGCTACGGTGCAAGAAACGTTTAGTTCGATACGCGTGATAAAAGCGTTCAACGCGGGCGAACAGGCTCAGGATAAGATGGAGGAGGACTCGCTCGTCTCGTTTAACGCCGCCTATCGAGTCCGAAACCTCATTGCTGCGGTAACGATCGGCATGTTTACCTTAATGGCTGCCGTCATGATTTCTGGCGAGTTTACGATGGCGTTTTGGGCTCGCGATGAACTTTCAACGTGGGGTACCGAGCTCATCGGGTTAGTCGGCGTGACATGGGTGGTTTGGAATCTTGCGTCGTTTAGATATGCAAGTGGCGAGTTTCGTAGCTCGGCTAATAGCCTACGGTGGTTGCTGAGGAACTGGATGACTTGCCAGGATATGGCGATGGGTCTCAAACGCGTATTCGACATTCTTGACATTGAACCTGACATAAAAGACGATCCGGATGCGATTCCTTTCCGAGAGTTTCAGGACGAGATTAAATTCGAGAATGTGAATTTCCGGTATGTGGAAGATCGACCGGTGCTTGACGACGTGAGTTTTTCTGCAAAGGCAGGTACGATCACCGCCATCATCGGTCCGACGGGTTCGGGAAAGAGCTCCCTGATGGCACTGCTCTTACGCATGTTTGATCCTCAGAATGGGCGGATCACGATAGACGGGCACGATATCAGGGAGTATCAGGTGAACTCCTTACGAAGCTCTATCAGTATTGCACTACAAGAAAACGTGCTATTTGCACTTAGTGTCCGCGACAACATCAAGTACGTTGCCCCAGACGCGTCGGATAGCGAAGTATTCGATGCGATTCGCGTCGCTGCAATGGATGATTACGTGGACGGGTTGCCCGACGGTATCGACACGATTTTGAGCGATCGCGGCGGCAAGATTTCATCCGGACAGAAACAACGCTTGTCGATCGCTAGAGCCGTCATTCGAGATACGCCCATTCTGGTATTGGATGAGCCAACCGCCGCCTTAGATGCGGCGACCGAACTGAAGGTCCTTACCAACCTATCGGAGTGGGGCAAGGATCGTGCGATCTTCCTGATTACACATCGGATTTCGACGATTCGCCGTGCAGACAACATCCTGTATCTGGACGAAGGGCGGATCGTCGAGAGCGGCAGCCACGATGAACTTATGTCGGTCGATGACGGCGCGTATCGGTCCTTCGTCGAAGCTGAACTGACCTTAACGGACACGAGCAGGCGGCTGGTCACATGACCGATATCGCGGATCTCGAATCTTCTCGAAAGAAGTCGCGTCGCGAACGCGAGGAGGAGCTTGATCGTCGGTCGAGCGGCCTCGACACTCGCACAGATATCGATGCTGCTGAAACCATGCGCATTATTACGCGCAGCGCAAAGTACATCGCTCTGTTTCCCGGACGGTACATTACTAAATTTGTTCTAAAGCTAGGTTCTTATTCCTTACCGTTAGCGCTACTTCCGTGGCCTGCCAAAATGTTGGTGGACCATGTGATCCTCGCAAAGCCCCTACCTGAGGTGGTCAACGGCACGATTGACGGGTATCCCGGTTACTGGGAACCTGTGATCACATCTCTATATGGCGCCTCGCCCATTGAATTAGCGCTAGCGCTAGCCGCTTTCGGGATTATTTTCGTCCTGACGATCGGCTCTTACACGGCTGGTTTCGAGGACGAGGTCGAAGCAGGACTAGCCCAAGGCCATGACTATGCCACGCAAGTGGAGAACAAGATGCACGGCGGTCACTCGACCGCAAGCGGACTTTACGGCTGGTTTGAGTTCAAACTGAACACACGCCTTACGCAAGCGCTCAATCACACCCTACGATCTCATTTATTCAGCCGCATTCAAGCGCTCTCGATCACCAAACTTGAAGAACAGCGCATAGGCGATTCAATCTATCGCGTGATGTATGACACGCCACAGATCAATGAGATCTTTTACGAAGTCACACACACGCCGTTGATGTCGACATTCCTGTTCATACAAGCGCTTTTGACGATGTTGAGCGCGTACCCTGACAACCTGATAGTGGCGTATGTCACGATTGGGGTGTTTCCTGCATGGGGATTGTCATCGGCACTGTTTTCACGTATCGTGCGACGCCGTGGCCAAGCAGCTAGAGCTGCTGGTGCGATTACGACCGCGACGATTGAAGAAGGTATGGACAACGTGCTCGCCGTACAAAGCCTCGGAGGCAACGTTAAAGAGAAAAACCGGTTCGGCGACGATAGCAAAGAGTCGTTTTTCCGCCATCGCATGGTGAGTCTGCTCTGGATCTTCATCGGTCAGCTCAGCGGTGTGTTTGGCCACGTCGTTTTCGTCTGGTTTTCTTTCTACATCGTCAGTCAAGTGATTGCCGGTGGCATGACGGCGGGCGATCACGCAGCGATTTTCACTTATTACGGCTACATGATCGGACCTGCTATGGCGCTAGGTTGGTTGTGGATTCGATTCCAGGACAACGTTGCAGCCATGCGCCGCGTGTTTGCGTTGTTAGATCAGGAACCCGAAGCTCAACTCGGCAATCTGCTGATGCCTGAAGTGACTAAGGGTGTTGAGTTTGATTCGGTTGGTTTGATCTATCCGGATGGTCGAAGAGCCTTGAATGAAATCAGCTTCGACGCGTCAATTGGTGAGATCGTCGCGTTTGTCGGTCCGACCGGCGCGGGGAAGACCAGCCTAGCGTATCTGATACCAAGGTATCACGTTGCGAGCGAAGGGATCGTAAGGATCGATGACGTCAATATCAACGAGTTTGATGTAACTAGCCTGCGCGAACAAATCACGTACGTGTTCCAGGAAACGCAGTTGTTCTCGTACTCCATTAGAGACAACATCCGTTTTGGGAATCAAGAAGCGGAGCAGGAAGAAGTTGAACATGTGGCTCGAATTTCGGGCATTCATGACTTCATCATGTCGTTGCCTGAGCAATACGACACGCGGTTGGGTAATACCAATGCGAAGATTTCAGTTGGGCAGAAGCAACGCATTTCTATTGCGCGAGGCCTGTTACGACGTTCGAAGATCTTGATTCTGGATGAACCGACTTCGGCACTCGACCCAGAAACGGAACAGTACTTGGTCACTTCCTTGCACGAGGCGGCGAAAGATCGACTTGTGATTGTCATTGCGCATCGTCTCTCCACAATTGCACACGCAGATAAGATCGTTTACCTTGACGACGGTCAAATCCTTGAACAAGGTACTCACGACGAATTGGTAGCGCGTGATGATGGTGCTTACCGACGATTCGTAGAACTACAAACAACTGCGACGATTTGAGACGCACGACAAAGCTAGTACGCCTCGCGCAACTAATCTCTTGAAAACTGTCAAATAACTGCCGCGATTTATTCGTCTTAGCTTCGAACACTGATGGCTACGCTAACGGCATCCGACAGTAGCGCCAGAATTCCACTTCTGCGCACCATCGGTGCGCGGTTGTCTTTGCTTGTCGTGATCCTCATTCTGGTCACCATCGTATCGATGTCGATCATAAATTACCGAACGGTTCGCAGTTCGATTCTCAACGAAGTGCACGTGGGACTCACGCTGCAGAACGACTCGATGCGTGAAATTCTGCAATCGGCCGTGAACTATCAACACGGTCGAATCGATGCACTCACCAATCAGCTCATCCTTCAGCGAAATCTTGGGGCGTTTGCCGACGGCTTAATCAAACGCGAGGATGTTCAAGCGAATACTGCAGAACTGTTGGTACAGCTGCAACGACTTTGGCGTGACGTATTAGATATTCAGGTCTTGTCGATGGAAGGAAACGTCATTGCTAGTACCGAGCTGGAAATGCTCGGAACTTCAATGACTTCCGACGAGCGGTTTCTCGCAGGGCGTAATGGTCCGTTCTTAAGCCTGATACGGCTGATGGATGACCCCAATGTAACTCACCTAAGTGGTCCGGTTAGAAACGTAGATGGGGAACTCGTAGGCGTCGTAATCGCCGACATTGAGAGACAGTTTTTGCGTGACGCGTTGAACGTGCTACAAACAGGTCACGAGACGTCAAGCGTACGACTAGGAATGGTTGGTGATGACGGAGATTTGCGTTATTTATTCGTCACGAGCGATCTGAATTCGGCGGAACTTGCAGCTGCGAACGATGAGGCGATGCAATTGGCCGTGGCTGAAGAATCTGGGTATCTCGATGGGATGCTCGACCACGAAGGCGTTGAAGTTGTTGCTGCTTATCGAGCAATCAAGATCCAAGATTCGATTTGGGGACTTGTCTCGCAGGTAGATGCCCGAGAGATCTACCTGCCGGTACGTCAAGCCTTTTGGACCTTGTTGCTGACCGCTGTACTGTTTATTACCATCTCGGTTGTATTCGCAATTCTGTTTGTAAGACGCTCCTTAATGCCAATTAACGACCTTGCGGAGGCGACTGGGCGATTGAAGCGGGAAGATGTTGAACTCGACATCACTGCGGAGTCACAGGATGAATTCGGCGTACTAAGTCGTGCGTTCAATTTGATCCTCGAGGAGCGAGCGACCTACGCACAAAGTCTCCGACAGAAAGTTAGTGAACGCACACAGGAGCTTGAACGGTCCAACACTGGGCTCCAGCAGGTGGTCGAGCGCGTCGAGACACAGAATGACTTGATGGAACGAGACTTACGCCGCGCTGAGATCTTCCAAAAATCGCTACTCCCGAAATCGATACCAGATATGCCTGGTTTTTCGCTTGCGGCTATGTATCTGCCGGGTACGGCCGTGGGCGGTGATTTGTACGACGTTGTACAAATCGACGACGAACGAGTGGCGTTTTTGATCGCAGACTCGGCAGGTCACGGTGCGAGTGCGGCGATGTTGTCCGTGTTATTCAAATTGAGGCTCGAGTCACCGAACGCAAATGAGTTACTGGATCCGGTCACGTTATTCACGCGCGTAAATCGTGATTTCGTTGAGGATCTCGCTGCGCCTGGCGTATTCGTTACTGCGTTGTTGTTGGTGCTAAACACACGCACACGCGAGGTGACAATGGCTAGTGCGGGTCATCCTCCTCTACTGTTGGTTCGAGCTAATGGCGATGTCACGATGATCGAACGAACTGGACCGGGATTAGGTCTGTCTGTGCAGGCTAGGTTTGGGGCGCATCGTTTTTGCCTGGTTGATGGTGATCAGCTTCTAATCTATACCGACGGTTTATTCGATGTTGGAGAGGATGACCCACCAACACTCGAGCAGATCGCTGACGTTATGCGCGAACCAGATCATGAGAAACCAGTTCTCGAACAGATATTCGAACTAGGATCCGGTAGCGTTGAGCTTGTTGACCGAGACGATGTGACGTTGTGTCTATTGTCGGCGGTGCCTGACCGAAATTGGGTTCGGACGGGATCTCGTCGAGGGCGCGAGGCGCCGATTGCGCATGTCGAGAGTGCAGAGGGCAAAGCGGCTGTTGAGTACGCAGAGACCGAGCTTTTCACTTATCTGTATCTGACGGGCCGTGTGACCTGGACCTACGGCGAGTCGTTTTTCGATGCGGCGACATCGGTTCTTGATGAACATCGTCCGATCGTCATCGAGTTTAAGGCGTGTGAATACCTCGATAGCGCAATGCTCGGGACGCTACATCAAATCGTTGAACGCGCGACACTGAACGACATCGATGTCAAATTGCAGAACGTCTCAACGGACGTAAAAAACACCTTTGTTGAACTAGGTTTAGGCGATGTGCTCAACCATATCGTCGAGCAACCAGTTTGGACGCCGCCGAATAGCTTGCCATTGGCCGCAAGCGGTCGTTTAGATCGAAACACACGTGTTATCTCAGCACACGATGCTCTTGCACATCTCAATCGCAAAAACCGGCAGATGTTCGAGGATGTCGTAGAGCAGATGCGTAGCGACTACCACGGCCAGTCAAGCGACGGACAGCACCACTAAAATTCCGTGCCGCAAAAGTCCGAGCAGGTGCCGTAGTCGCTACGGACACGGCAAATCAAAACACTCGCATCGAGGAAAAACTATCTCTATGAGTAACCGAACGAAGTTCTACATAAATGGTGCCTGGGTTGAGCCTTCGACGTCTGAGACGCTCGAAGTCATAAATCCAGCAACCGAATTGCCCATTGGACCTATCGCGATGGGTAGCCAGGAAGACGTCGATAAAGCAGTAGACGCTGCTTACGATGCCTTCGAGTCATTCTCGCAAACTAGCCGTGAAGAACGGGTCGCGATTTTCGAGAAGATCATTGACGTTTACAAAGGCCGCATCCCGGAAATTGCAAACGTTATTAGTGAGGAAATGGGTGCGCCCGCATCACTCGCGAATGCAGCACAAGCACCAGCAGGGCTTGGACACTTGATGACAACTCTTCGCGTATTGCGCGACTTTGAGTTTGAGGAGACGCTCGGTGGAGCTCAAGTTGTCAAGGAACCAGCGGGGGTGTGTGCATTCATCACGCCATGGAATTGGCCTATCAACCAGATCGCATGCAAAGTAGCGCCGGCGCTAGCTGCGGGTTGCACGATGGTCCTAAAACCATCTGAAGTTGCACCATTCAATGCGATTTTGTTTGCAGAAATCATGGACGAAGCAGGAATTCCTGCAGGTGTCTTTAATCTCGTGAACGGGGATGGACCGACTGTCGGCGTCGCGTTATCGTCACATCCAAAGATCGACATGGTTTCATTTACCGGTTCAACGCGGGCTGGCGTTGAAGTCGCCAAGAATGCGGCCCCTACAGTCAAGCGGGTTGCTCAGGAGTTGGGTGGAAAGTCCGCTAACATCATATTGGACGACGCGAATTTCCAAGATGCGATCGCTCGCGATGTATTTGGTATGTGCACTAACTCTGGGCAAAGCTGCAATGCGCCAACACGCATGTTGGTACCGCAGACTCGTATGGACGAAGCTGCGGAGATTGCGAAGACCGCAGCATCACAGGTCAAAGTTGGTGATCCTAATGATCCCGGAACGACAATCGGTCCCGTTGTCTCCAGCGTGCAGTTCGAGAAGATTCAGAATCTCATTCAAGCAGGCATCGATGAAGGCGCGAAGTTAGAGATCGGTGGAACGGGACGACCGGACGGGTTGAACGCAGGTTACTACGTTAAGCCGACTGTTTTCTCCCATGTCACCAACGATATGACAATTGCTCAAGAGGAGATCTTCGGACCTGTCCTGTCGTTGATTGGTTATGAAAATGATGACGATGCCGTCAACATTGCTAACGACACGGTGTATGGCCTCTCAGGTTACATTTCATCGGGTGATCCAGACCGCGCTAGGAACATCGCCCGTCGTATCCGAACGGGTAACGTTCACATCAACGGCGCGGGTCCTGACCAACAAGCGCCTTTTGGTGGCTATAAGCAGTCAGGTAATGGGCGTGAATGGGGCCGATACGGTTTTGAGGAGTTCCTCGAAACGAAGGCGATCATCGGCTAAATCAACTCTTCGATTTCTGAAGATAAGAAGGCGGCGATTGCCGCCTTCTTTATTTGATGCGCAAACTCCGCGTACCGTGCCAATCTGATTCTGATTAGAAGAGCATTAGCGCTAATCTTCGGGTTTGTTTGTATTGCTTAAATTGGCGTGCGATCTGTGCAAAAATGTTCAATTGAATCGTACATTTTTCCCATCTAGATCGTATGACAGCTTGGACTTACACTCTGTATCGAATCGCATGCGTTCTGTTGTGACAATGACTGGTGCCGGTCAGACTGTGAAGTTGAGTCGATTGTGAAGGTTGCGTCCCGATCGCAACTTTGTCAGTCTCAATTTACCATGCGAGTGAGCAATTACGAGGCTAAGGTTCGGTCTCTTGGTTTAAACGAGCTGCGTTTAGGTCCAATGTAGCGCTTCGGTGCTATGTCCGAACGCGTCAATTTCCAGACCAATCGTACGTAGTAACGTGACGAAGAGATTCGAAAGCGGTGTATTTACTTCACCTTCATGTGCATGGTGTTTGCCGTGAGGTAGTGGACCGCCTGCAACGAGGATCGGCAAGTCTTTCGCACTGTGAGAGTTTGCGTTTCCGAGATTACTACCAAACAAAACCGTTGTTGAATCAAGTAGACTGGAGCCGTCATCGTGACGAACACTCAAGCTTGTCAGTAAATCAGCGAACAATTTGACGATTTCATTCTCGACTTCACGTAGCTGTACGATTTTCGATTCGTCTTGACCATGGTGCGAAAGGTTGTGTTGATCAGCATCAACGTCAAGTCCTGTTAGTACAACACCGTGATCTTGAATCATTAAGCTCACGACACGAGACGAATCACTCTCGAGTATCAGAGGGATTAACTTCAGCATTTTTCGGAGCCGACCGATGAGATCTGCGTTATCTTCGATGTCGGTTGGCGGATCCCGGTTGACTGAGGGCTTTGGTTGCTCGTGCCAGGCACGTACCGAAACCAATTCGCGCTCCGCAGACCTCAACGCTTCGTAGTACGCGTCGAGTTTGTGCCGGTCAGAACCACTGACCTGAGGTAGCAACGAAGCGGTCTCGCTTTGGAGATGATCGAGAATACTGCCACCGTCCGTCAAACGTTGCGTCTCCTGGGCGACGTTCTCGGGATCGCCTTGAAGAAACAACCTCGCAAACAATGCAGATGGGCTTGTTTCCGCCGGTACCATGACGCCACCCTTCGTGTACGACTGACTCTGTGCATTGTTAGTTGCAAGTACAAGCGATGGAAAACGTGTCACGTAGCCGACGTAATCCGAGGCGGCCTGGTCTAGAGACTGCGTGTTGACGAATCCATCTAGACCTGGATGTTCGGCCGAAGTGAGCCACGTGACTTCGGAGTTGTGAGCTTGACGACCTGTCTGGTTCTGATGCCCTAAACCTGAGAACAATGTGTAGCGGTCGCGTAACGAGTCAATGTGCTTCAAGTACTCGCTTGGTTCGTATTCGATCCCCGTGGTCGTTGGGAACCATGAATCGGCGTATAGTCCCAATGTAGCGCAGATGTTGACCATTCGTGCTGGTGACTGTGCTTTAGCGAAGGTCATCGACTCGAACAGAGGCAATGCAAGCACGACTCCGGAAGCGCGCAAAAAGCGACGCCTATTTATGGCTTGTGTGATCACGACTATTGCCTCCGAAATAGATCACTTTGAACCACCGCGTGGATCATGCCTCGCATGGGGTAGTCTTCAGGTTCGACCCGTGTGACGATGTTCTTGATTGCTTCGCGATCTGCGAATTGCACTTCGGCGCCCGTCGCTAGGACAATGAGTTGAGAAACGAAATGTTGTGCAACGTAATCCAGCTTTTTCTCGACCAAGTGGTCCTGGTAATCTGAAAATCCAGAGAACGAGTCACCTTCTGGGGTTACTCCGCTTGAGTCAACTTTCAAAGCCATCCTATACGGTCCCGGAAACGATTGACCTTCGAACGTACTGCCGCCCAAAGTAACAGGAGAGCCGGTTGCTCTATAGTGATCTCGAAAGCCGCCAATAGGATCGAATGACTCCATTGCGAATCCAGGTGGGTCGATGCTCAAGTGGCAGCTTGCGCAAACCGTATTGGATCGATGTGCGTCGAGTTGCTCGCGAATTGTTGTTGCGCCCCGCGTGTCTGGTTCAAGTCCAGCGACATTAGGTGGCGGTGGTGGTGCTGGCTGTCCGAGGACGTTAGTTAGTACGAAATTGCCACGCGGTACGGGTGACGTCGTTGTGCCATTGGCGGTTATCTTGTGGATTGACGCTTGCGAGAGCAGTCCGCCACGGACGTGATCGCTTGAGAGAGCAACCTTCCTCAGGGATTGCCCTTCGACGTTGGGTATCCCATAGTGTTCGGCTAATCTACGATTCAAAAACGTGAAGTCTGCTTTAATCAGATTGCGAACGCCATGGTTCTCGTTGATGAGTTCAGCGAGAAACAACCTGGTTTCTTCTGCCATCGCTTGCGCGAGTCTTGAGTCGTACTCAGGATAGAGACCAGCGTCCGGCGTCGTCGCGTAGAGCTCGTATAGTCGAAATGCTTGCCCTGCGAAATCCTCGACAAACCGTCTGCTCTTTGGGTCTTCGAGCATGCGGTCGATTTGCGCTTCGATCACGTCGGATCGAGATAACTTGCTGGCGGCGGCGAGTTCAAGCAAAACATCGTCCGGCATGCTACGCCAAAGGAAGTACGACATGCGCGATGCGAGTGAGAAGTCGTCCAAGTACTCGCCATCACTCGATTGAAAGAGGAACATCGGTGCCGTCAAAATCGCGGTGAGAGGTACTCTGACTGCCTCGAGGAAGTCTCGACCCTCTGCGAGAGCTGGATGCGCCAACGCAGCGAAGCGGTCGATGGTCTGATCAGAGAGCGCCCGTCTGAACGCTCGAGGCGCGAAGGCGGCGACCACATCCCGAATGTGCGCTTCCGGTGACTTGGTAAGGATGGGCTGCCCGTCTTCAAAATCAATTCCAACGAGCAACTTTCGTGTACTCGTCGGTGGCCACTGGTCGAATAGTGGTCCGTGGATACCTAGGGACCTGAACGCGATACCTTCGCCTTCGTATTCCTTGATGTTCTCGTCGGGATCGTAGTACTTGAAAGCCCAACCTGGAATGGCAACGTACGGTACGGGTGTCACGACTTCGCCAGGTCTCAAGTAAGTCGTTACCTCAATTTGACGCCCGTCGGGTTCAACTAGATCGTAAACGCCGAGCATATTTGAGAGTACTGCCGTACCACCGGCAGATCTCGGACCGGACTCGAGGGTGACGGTGACTGGTTTCAGATTTCGATATGGATACGCGTCAAGTTGTACTTTGTATCTCCCGGGCATCGGCACGTTGTGGCCTTCCGACCCGCTGTGAAAGAGATAGGTTGACCCGCCATCGAAATAGCCGACTACTGCATCGTCTAAGACTTTCGTGATTCCACCTCCAAGAATCTTTGCGTCAGACATAAAACGCATATATCCAGAGTTCGCGTAATTTGCAACGAAGAGCTCAGTATTCGGTCTCGATCCCACTTGTAACGCGATGTCGAGAGCGTCCTGTGCTGCGGCCATGTATCCTCGAACGTGAAGCGGTGAGATTCCCTGGTTCGCAGCGACAGTGTCGAAACCACCTGAGTCCGCTTCCGCTGGTAGCACCGCGATCAGACCTCGAGCTGCTTCAGGATCTATGTGCAATAGATCCTCGATCGTGTACTGATACTCTAATCGCGTGAGCCTGCGCAATGAGGTGCGGCGAGGACCACGTCGATCAAGATTGGCTTCGATCAACGCCTCCTTCAGAGCCACCATCGCTGGTTCAAGCACCGTCGCGTCTGGCTTCGGCATTGGAGCAGGAGGCATTTCTTCACGTTCGAGCCGATCGAAAACTCGTTCCCATTTACGATAGATTTCAGGATCGGACAGATCGTGGTCTAATTTGGTGAAATCAAGCATGCTCAGTGCTTCGTTACTGTGGCACGCGAGACACGTTGTCGTGATTAGCGGCTGTACCTCTTCCTCGAATGCCTGAAGCGTTCCAGCAAGCAACGCGACGCAGGTTATCAGACTGATTCTGTGTCCTAACTGAACGCCTTGCAATCTAGACCGCGTCAACACACGAAGTAACGTTCTACGTACGCGGGATAGTTGGGAGAGTGACGCTCTAAACATTGGCATCAGTTTAGCTGCAAGAGAAACACAAATCTCGAAACTGGCCGGTTACCTGCGTTGCCGAACAGGTGCGCAGATACGTGAAGATCGCCCGCCAGTAACGGGTACGTGAGCATACCACTAAATCGACGAATCGTTAAATCTCTAACTCGGCCGGAACATTTACGTGCGATCAGCTCAGAAAAGGTCTCGTCTTCGGTACTGCGGTAAGTCAATCAGCAATCGCCGGCAATGACAACCGCTGAGCTAGTTATCGCGGCATAAGAAAAAGAGGAGAACAAGATGGCAGATGAAATTCGTGTCCTGCCTAAAGGCTACACAGACACCCCACTAATCCCTGGTCAAACGTGGCGTGTGCACGACGTCGATCGTCCGATGCCACCAGTGATTGAACCCGGCTTAAACTCCACGGGAGCTGCGTTCAGTTCACCGCCGTCAGATGCGCACGTGTTGTTTGACGGGAGCAACGCTGATGCTTGGACACACCGAAGCGGTGAACCGTGCGGATGGGCATTGGTAGATGGAGGTGCTATGGAAGTGACGCCTCGAACTGGTGACATACGCTCGAAACAAGAATTCGGTACGTGTCAGCTCCACGTTGAATGGCGAGCACCAACCGAGATTTACGCGGACAGTCAAGGACGCGGGAATAGCGGTGTTTTCCTGCTCGGACTGTACGAGATTCAGGTGCTTGATGGCTACGATAACCCGACTTACGCCGATGGCGTGACCGCGGCGATTTATGGACAGTATCCGCCATTGGTAAACGCTTGTGTTCCGCCAGGGGATTGGCACAACTTCGACGTGGTTTTTGAGACACCGAAATATGAAGACAGTAAGTTGGTGAAACCAGCGACAATGACCGTCTTTCACAATGGTGTATTAGTCCACTTGCGTCAGGAGATGCAAGGACCTACGCAACACCGGGCGTTGGCGTCGTATGCCCCACCTCATGGGCCTAAAGGACCGCTGGTTTTACAGGATCACGGGGACCCAGTGCAGTTCCGCAACATTTGGGTCAGGGAACTGGATAAACTCCAAGCAGACTAGCTGGTCTAGCCAGCTTGCGTTGGGAAAACTGCTGGACCGAGTAGATTCTCGAAGTTCGTACGAAAGAACCGGTCGAGCGTTTGGTCGTCGAGCTGTGTCGTACTGCGTGTGAATCGTCCGTAAGGATTCCGTCCACCTTCTAGGTGCGGATAGTCGGAGGAGAACATACAGATTTCTGGTGCTGACTGCTCAATGATCCAACCTGTAGGCTCGGTAGGATACGGCGTTACCCGAACTTGCCGTCGGACGTATTCGCTTGGCTTGAGCTTCAATTGCTGAAGTCGTGTCTCGTGACGTGCGAACGCCTCGAGCGCCGAATCCAGCTGTCGCATGAATCCGGGAACCCAAGAAGCCCCGAGTTCAATCACACCGATTTTTAAATTCTCGAAGCGATCTAACACCCCGTCTAGGATCAATATGGCGAGTGCTTGCATGGGACCGTGTGGGATCGCCATGTACGAGATCGAACGGAAATTCTCTTCGCCGCCGTGAAAATCTGGTACGGCTGGTAGACCGTTGTTCTTGTGCGCGTCCGGCAATACACGGTCCGCGAGACCAACGTGAAGGAGAACAGGGACAGTTGCGTCCACTGCTTGTGACCACACGGCATCTAGTTTGACGTGGCTTGTTGCGTGATGACGAGGGCAAGCCCACGGGATTAAGAGTGCTTTGATACCAATACTCAGTGCTTCCTTCGCCGCTTCGCTTGCACGATCAAGATCGGCAAGCGGTACGTAGCCAACCGGCAGCAATCGTTCGTCATGATTGCAAAACTCGATCTGTGAGCGATTCGTTGCGCTAGCTGTTTCATAGAGCAGGTCTAGATCATCGCCGTGTTCAAGCGTTTCGAGCCATACATTGGTGGATGTCGGAAATACCAATTGAGTTTTGACACCCATGAGATCGAGAGCAATGGATCGATCCGCTTTTTTAAACGCGCCGATCGCATCGTGGTTCTTCAAACCCATCATGCGACTTTCGTCCTCGGGTCCGAAATTTGAGTCTTCATGCTTTTTTATTACATTGGTAAAAAAGTCGGATCCCTGTCGGCCGAAGCGCGCGTTGAATTGTTCGACGACGCGTTTTGTACCGAAATCGTCTAACCAATGAGGAATTTCCATGACGTGTGAATCTGCGTCATGGACATGTCGATCTGAGATATAAGGCATGGCTACGGCTGCGCCGCGGAGTGGCTAAGTCTGCTATCGTACATCAAACGATCGAGACTGGATTGGGTAGTAACACTCAACATTTAGTGCCGATGAATTGCGAGACCGCTGACACTTCGCCTAACGGATCCGTCACTAGTCCTTCGAAACTGTGCACGGTTTGTAGTACCGACAGAGCTTGCGCGATGTCGCCTGGTGCGACACGGTAATCTGGATTCTTTGGTCCAGCAAGTTCCAGATTTGGGTCGTTCCAGCGCAGGTGTTCCTCAATTAGGATCGCACCACGCGGAGCGAGGAAGTTCGGCAGCAACTGCATCAGTTCAGGATTTACGTAACGAACCATGACGACTAGGTCGAAAGACTGTTGAAGTCGCAGACCGTCATCAAGGTCCGCAACGATGAATTCAATATTGTCGGTTTGAGATGTTAGATTTCGTGCCTGCGTTATCGCGACGTCGGAATTGTCGACACCGACTACGGTTTCGGCGTACTGCGAGAGAAAACGCGAATTTCGGCCGCTGCCGCATGCGATATCTAGTGCAGTTTTACAAGGTAGTTTGTCAATCCATTGCGCTAACAGTGGCGTCGGATGCTGACGCGAGACATATGCGCCTTCAAGGTAGCGCTTATTCCAGCGATCCCGGTCTGATTCCATCGGTCTCGTCGTCATCCAGTCGTGAGACTATGTTCCTGGCGTATCTTGATCCTCGTCACTAACTTCCGATTCCGCCGATCGCTTGTCTTCGCGGTTGGACGCCTCATCCTCCTTCTCAAGGTTGCGTACGATACGCCAGGTCACGAACGCGAATGCAGAGGTAAAGAGCACAGCGAAGACGATAAAGTGAATCGCAGTACCGCTGTCGTAGTCAAGCATCTGTTTTTTCGAGGCGCGTGAAAAATCGTTCCCGATCGCGGATGGCGATAGGAGCTTCAAGCGCATGCTTTAGGCGTTTGCGAGATGGTTTTGGATCGTAATAGAGTTCAAACATCTCAAGGATGGACAACGGTTTCGGATCCGCAATCCGCGTATGTGTCACTAAGTCTCCGCCCTCGAAGGTGCCGGTTTCGAGTACGCGGCAATAAAAACCTGATCGTTGAGCCTTCCGAAACACAACTGGAAATTTTGGGTCGTCCATACGTTTTCCTAGTGTAGCGCACGGGATTCGTGGTGCTGTCGCCTCAAGCAAGACATCGTTGATTTGAAAACGATCCCCGACGTAGACTGATAGAGAGCTTAAGTTCGAAATGGTCAGGTTGTCGCCAAACGCTCCGGGTGCGAGGTCCAGACCACGTGAGTTCTTCCAATACGCATAGTCGTCGCCGCCGTACACGTAGATCGCTTGATCGGGACCGCCGTGAAACTTCACATCACAAACAGCGTCGCCAGCAATACCGAGCGCGTTGATCGTTATGGGACCGGATTGTGACTCTTTGCAGATCCCCGTGAGCGTGTCGCCCAAGCGCGAGGCAGTGCCGACATTGACGCTGGTCAGTCGCACCAAGACCACCGAATGCGAACGATCGTATTAGTCATTTGGGGTGTGCTCCTGTAAGAACGCGATCACCTTTTCGACCGTGTCGTCTTCATCAGGATTTTTCCAGTTCTCAACAAGGGTCGCATTTGGTGCAAGGTCTGCTATCTCTCGGGAAACGACCTCAGGGTGGTATGGATCAGAACCCATCAGTACCCACAAAGGTACGTTACAGTTCCGAATGAATTCACGATCCACGTTATACAGGAACTCCTGCGCAAACATATTCGCACGAAACTGGGTCCAATCTGATTCGCTGGCTTCGGGATGTGAGTCTTTTATTGGATTCGCCCACTGGTCAAACATTTCAAAGAATAGGTCCTGATTGTTGTCAACCCCAATTGACTGTTGGATGACGGCAGCACATACCCGTGCTGGCGCCGCTTGAATAAAGCCAAAACAATACGGACCACCAATACAGCCTCCCATCAGGTGTAGTCGCTCGAGACCCAAATGGTCTGCTAAAGCAATGTGATCAGCCGTGTAGGTCGCCCACCCATCAGAACTTGAGACTGGCGCAGTCGAGCTACCAGCGTTCCTCTGGTCCATTGCGATGACCTGGAAATCACTCGACAGTGTCTCGATCGGATCCCATTCACTTCCATGCCAAAACGACGCTGCCGAACGCATGCCTCCTGGTGCGAACAACAGGATAGGAAACCCGTCGCCATGAACTTCGTAGTGAATACGGATGTCGCCGCGTTCAAAGATCATTCTCAGTTACTCCGTCTTGTGTGCTGCTATTAGTCCTCAGGTTCAATGTAACCTTCGGGTGTTTCCGTCTCCTCGTTGCGGAAAAAGCGATTCATTTGATCAAGGAGATACTTCCGTGCATCCGCGTCGCGTAGTGACAAGTGATGCTCGTTAATGAGCATTGTTTGTAGTGTTTGCCACTCCTGCCACGCTTTTGCCGATACATGTTCGTAGATATCGTCGCCGAGTGGGCCAGGCATCGGCGGAGCCTCTAAACCAGGCAGTTCTTTACCGTGCCTGCGGCATTGGACGATTCTCATAGGAGTGCACGCGATCGTGTAACGGCCGAATCGTAAGCATTGCCGAAGCGCGTCTTCGTCGCTATCGCGAGTCGAGCGTATCCTTGTCCGTATCGCCGCATCATTTTTCGATCTTTTCAAGTAGTGCAACCGTTAATCTGGATAACCCCAGGGCGGATGGAGCTTTCGGGTCATACCAAAGAAGGTCGTCTCGAGACGAGTTGATTCGCGGCGAGCTCGTCAGGTAAATGACAGTTGCTTCAACATCGAATCGAATGTGAGAGAGTGTGTGCGTGAATGGAACGATAGTTCCTTCTCGATGCACAAGGTCTCCACCGATTCCTCCAAACTGGATTAAATCGGCAAGGCGAGTTTCTTCTTCGATGCGTGGTGGTAACCACAATCCTCCCCATAGACCATCTTCTGCCTGCCGTTGCAGAAGTGTTCTACCGCTGTTATCGACGGCTAAGAGAAATTTCAATGTCTCATGACGCGATGGTTTGCGTGTGTTTCGCATCGGATAACTAGCCACGCTGTCACTCTGGTACGCAGCACATCGCTTCTGAACGGGGCAGATCCTACAACTGGGCATGGACTTGGTACAGCAGGTTGCCCCTAAGTCCATGATCGCTTGCGCGTAGTCCGCACAACGTTCGGTTGGGGTATGTAATTCGGCGAATTCCCAGAGTTTCTTCAAGACTGGGGAGCGATGTAGTTCGCCATCAACTCGGTGGAATCGAGCAAGAACACGCTTGACATTTCCATCGAGAATAACGCCAGGTTGGTTAAACCCACTCGCAAGGATCGCGCCCGCAGTTGAGCGTCCGATGCCAGGAAGACTCGTCAATTCGTCGAGAGTGTCTGGAACTTCCCCGCCATGATCCTCCACGATTTGACTTGCTGCTGCGTGTAGATGACGGGCGCGACGATAGTAACCAAGTCCGGTCCAAAGGCTTAAGACGTCATCGAGCGACGCCTCGGCTAATGATCTGACGGTCGGAAAACGCGTGGTGAATCGCTGGAAATAGGGAATTACGGTTCGTACTTGTGTCTGCTGGAGCATGATTTCAGATATCCAAACACGGTAAGATGTTCGTTCCTGTTGCCACGGCAGATCCGTGCGCCCTTCCCGCGTAGCCCACTGCAATACACGCGTAGCGAACCAGTCGCTCATGATGGTGCGCGCATATCGTCGCACGTGTGCGAGTCAATCATTCGATAATCTAGTCCTTGGTGCAACCAATAAAGGTGACTTACGCTTCGTGACAGTCGAAAGCTGGGATCCATCAGCGGCAAGCTTGACCTCAAAACACCGTGTAATTCTGAATCGTGCTGCAGAGCAACTTGAGTTGGGAACCGTTGCGTTATCCGATGACGAGCAAGCTCTTCTGCGACCTATCATGCTGATGGACGATGATGCATGGCAAACATTTGTTGCGACTGAATCGAACGCTTCATTAGAAGCTTGGATTCGAGTGCTGACCTTAGTTGAACGCGACTTCAATGGCTTCGAGGCCGGAAGTCGATCGCCTGTACTGAAACTTATTAGAGCACTGAAGGCGCGCGATGCGATACCCGCCGATTTGTTCGAGTGGATCAAATCACACACGCAGAATCGGTTCTTGCCTTACGGCAGTCTTGCAGATCGCCTCTAGGATTGTTTCGACACTTACTAAAATCGCTGAACACATTTAAGGACGTCCGTACCTGTGTCCCGCTCCGCGCAAGTTAGTAGAAATACGCTTGAGACAAAAATCACCGTCAAGTTACAGCTGGACGGCAAAGGCGAAGCGCAACTTAACACCGGTCTGCCGTTTTTTGAGCACATGGTTGAGCAGATCGCTCGTCATGGGTTGTTTGATATCGCCATTGATGCGCAAGGAGATTTGGACGTCGATGCCCACCACACCGTTGAGGATATCGGCATTACACTCGGCCAAGCATTTGCCGAGGTAACGGAAGATAAGTCCGGTCTTACACGATACGGGTTTTCTTATGTCCCACTAGACGAAGCGCTCTCGCGCGTTGTGGTGGATGTGTCAGGGCGTCCAGGTTTGGCGTACGACGTGTCGTTTGTTCGACCTCGCATTTCCGACTTCGACGTTGACCTGTTTCGCGAGTTCTTTCAAGGGTTTGTGAATCATGCGCTTGTGACACTTCACATCGACAACCTTAAGGGTATCAATGCTCATCACCAAGCTGAGACAGTCTTCAAAGCGTTCGGACGTGCGTTGCGCATGGCCACGACACTAGATGCAAAGGTTCAAGGTACGCCTTCGACTAAGGGATCTTTGTGATTCTCATCCCGGCGATCGACTTGCACGATGGCCAGTGTGTGCAGCTGAAGCGCGGACTGCTAGATACGGCGACGATTTACGAAAATGATGCTGGGCGACTTGCATCGCATTGGATTAGCGAAGGTGCGGAACGGATCCACGTCGTCGATCTCGATGGCGCGTTTTCCGGACAATCTGAAAATAGCTCGAGCGTACGCGCCATCATCGATGCGGCAGGTGACATTCCCGTGCAGCTCGGAGGCGGTATTCGCACGACGAACGCTGTGTCTGCGTGGATCGATGCTGGCATTTCGCAAGTTTGCATCGGTACGCAAGCGATTGAGGATGTAGATTTCTTCACCACTGTTGCGACTCAGTTTCCTGACCAAATCATTCTCGCATTGGATGCTCGCGGAGGTTTTGTGTCGACGCGGGGTTGGAAGACAACCACAAATGTGTCGGTGCATGACGTGCTTGAGATTTGTGCAGAGCTGCCGCTGTTCGCAATAGTCTTCACCGACATCGAAAGCGACGGTATGATGACGGGCGTCAATCTCAAGCGTACTGAGCAGGTGCTAGGTGCAACTGACATTCCCGTGATCGCTTCGGGAGGAGTCAAGGGCATTCTCGACTTAGAGCGTTTGCGAGATCTTCAAGTGGGTGGCAAGCGACTTCTTGGCGCGATTAGCGGAAGCGCCTTATATGAACGAGTTTTGGACTTTCGAAGGGGGGTTCTAGTACTAAAAACCGGACTTTAATCAGAGCGATAAGACCCTAAATACCGCCTAACATGTCATTAATCTGACATATATTCGACATAAAACTGTTATGCCCTAGATCTACGGTTACCCGCGACCAAATTGCGTGATGACCGATCACCTTGGTCAATCCATCTTGATCGTATATCAGGGAGACTCAAAGTGAGTGTATATCAGGGAGACTCAAAGCCCTTGGCGGGTACTTCGAAATGCATTGGGTTAGTTTTGACCAGCATGCTTTTTTTGATCCTGCAAGCATGTGGCGGTGGCGGTAGTAATGTCGCTATCGATCCGATACCGCCAGCGCCTGCACCGGTGCCAGTGACGATAACAGAAACTAATCCTTGTGCTTCGTACACCGTAGGAGGCGCGACACGGCAAGGACAGGTTGACGGCGACAACTGCGTGTACTCATCGTTATTTGTGAGTGAAGACGCACCGTTGACTGTTGATCTGACCATCCCGTTGATTGACGGGGTTCATATATTCGAGGCGACGCTACAGGTTGGCGAGGACGTTGATACCGGAACGCCTCCGGACGGTCCGACGCTCACCATTGATGCAGGAAATACCTTGATTTGGACTAACAAGGACGACTATCTACTAGTCACGCGTGGATCAACGATTCAAGCGAATGGCAGCTCGACCTCGCCTATTACCTTGACTGGATATGAAGACGCGGTTTCTGGCACTGCGGCGTTTGACGATGTGCAGTTGTGGGGCGGCGTTGTCATTAACGGGAAAGGGATCACGAATAAGTGCAGCGACGACCAACGCGCGAACAACACGTGTCATATCCAATCGGAAGGCAAGCCAAGTCACTACGGCGGTGACGACAACGCTGACAGTTCAGGAACGCTTCGATATGTGGTTCTGAAGCACTCTGGTTCTGAAGCAGCGCCAGGCGACGAGCTAAATGGCTTGACCCTTAATGCCGTTGGCAGCGGTACGTCGATCGAAAACATTCAGGTCTATTCGACGTTCGATGACGGTGTCGAGTTTTTTGGCGGCGCGGTTTCTGTCACGAACCTGGTTGCACTTTATGTGAATGACGATTCCATCGACTATGCGGATGGTTGGGTAGGTACCGTCACCAACGCTCTGATCATTCACCATCGTGATAACGGCAATCGTTGTATCGAAGCCGACAACCAGGGTAGCGTGTTCGACGCACAACCCAACACGAACGGCACGATCAACAACATGACCTGTATCACGTCAGGCTCTGATAGTGCGGAAGGTGGTGGACTTGGCACTCATGGCGACTCCGAAGGTGTGCTACTCCGGCGCGGTGTCATGTCAACGATCAACAACAGCATTGTCGTTGACCTTTACGCGAATGAAGAAGGCACAAACGGTAACGAGTGTCTTGAGCTAGATGACTCTGAGACTCGAACACACGCTGAGAACGGCGCGACCAGCATTAACAGCACCATCATCGCGTGTGACGAGGTCGGCAAGGACTCATTATCGAACGGTACCAGCGTCGCCGAGTGGTTTGCTTCGGGAACCGATAACGTGGCGATTTACGGCGATGGTGGCGACACGATCGTTGATTCCGATATCCAGATCCTCACTGGTTTCTATACCGCGACCGAGTTTATCGACACCGACGGGAATTCGTTCACGGTCACGCCTGTAAATGGTGCTAGCAACATCGGTGCGGTTACCCGAGCTAATGACTGGACCCAAGGTTGGACGATTTGTCTTCGAGCACGGGCAACAGAGTCCTGTGGTCCGTGGTTTCTCTGAACAGTAACTTCCTCACTTGACCTAACGGAACAAAATGAGACAACTTCTAGGATTGAAGACCGGCTTATTTTTGCGGTGGTCGGCAACATTTGCGCTTGTTGCGTTCGCAGCTGTGAACGCTCAAGAGCAAGCAGAGCAGGCTGAATCTGAATCGCAAAGCTCGACAGGCGCACAACACCAAATTGAGGAGTTGAGTGTCGTTGGTCAGAACGTTGCATCGGAGACGGACGTTGAGTCTGAGAGGGTTCTTCTCGACGTCCAAGCGGACTTCATCGATTCGGAATTTATCGCGCGCGTAGGTGATAGCGATGCTGCCGCGCTATTACGACGCATGCCAGGATTGACGCTCGCCCAAGGCAAGTTTGTTTACGTTCGTGGTTTAGGCGAACGTTATTCAAGCGCGCAAATTAACGGTTCATCGGTACCTTCACCCGACATCACGCGTAACGTAATCCCGCTAGACATTTTCCCCGCTGACATCATCGATTCAATGAAAGTTCAGAAGGGATACTCACCTGAGTTGAGTGCATCATTTGGCGGCGGTAATGTGGATATTCGTACCAAACGTGTACCGGAAACTGGTTTGTTCCATATCGAGCTTAAGACGGGAACTAATTCCGAAGGTGGCGATGGCCTGAGCTATGCAGGCGGAGGAGACGATGCTTTCGGAGTGGACGACGGTACGCGCGCTCTCTCACCGGCGATCTTCCAAGCGATCGATACCTACCGAGGCTCGTTATCCCCCGTTACGATCCTGCGATCAGATCGATCAACTCACGGGATCGATAGCGCAAAGCAAGAAAACCGGCAGCTGGCAACCATGCTCAATCGCAATGTTGACTTTACGATGGAACAGACCTCGCCGGACTTGGAAGGTGAACTATTAGCGGGATATCGTCACTACATCACCGACCGGTTCGATGTTGGGGTTCTTGCACTCGGGTCATACTCCAGCGACCTGCGTAATCGCGAACGGATTGTGCGACGTATCTCAAACCCGTCGACGGATTTCGCGGAGTCATTGCGTACGACACATGAAGTCAACATCACAAGTTCATTGAACTTCGGCATTCGCTTCACGGACGATCACGAACTCGGATCAATTCATTTATTACTACGTAATACCGAGGACGATGCGACAAGCACCAAGACTTGCTCGCAAGGTCAATTTAACGACTGCTTCGATGACTCGAGTCCGGTCCAAGGTCGGATTTTTGGTATGCGATATGAGCAACGCGAAATGTTGATGCACCAATTCAACGGTAAGCACACGTTCGGCGACGAGACGTTGGATGTACTCCCCGGTTACATGGAGTTTGCGAGGGACGCAAACGTTTCTTGGTACTACACGCTTGCGACTGCAGAAACAGCACTGCCGCATGAAGTGTCGATTGGCGGTCAGGAACGATTGTCAGGTCCAAACGGTGACGCAATCAATTTTTCGGTTCGGACAACGGCCACTTCCGCGGAATTCCGGTATTCGGACCTGAATGATGAGATCGAAACTTACGGATGGGACGTAACGTTTCCGTTCTACCGCGATAACATGAGCGTCGAGTTATCGGGTGGCTACGACTATCTCTATAAGTCGCGCAATTACCGACAGACTTCGCTTGGGTTAGGTTCATCAATCCCTAGCTTCAACACTATAAGTTCGAATGTGCCGTCGGCGGTATTCTCCGATGCAAACATCATGAATCCCGATTACGGGATGGAACTTGCTGTTGGTATCGGTGCATTTGGTTCGGAAAGTTATGTTGCGGACCAGGTTGTTGAAGCGGGTTACGGCAAGGTCGACGTGCTACTTGACGAAACGTGGCGTATTTCTGGCGGTATTCGAACCGAGCTGTTCGAGCAGGCGGTACTGCCGGTTGACTATCTACAGTACGACTCACGTCGAATTGATTTAGACGGCTATGCGAATTTGCGGACCGAGGACGTATATCCGAGCGCAGCTCTTACCTATATCCGACCCGGCTTCTGGTCCGATGAGTTTCAGTTTCGCGCAGGTGTTTCGCAGACCGTCGCGCGACCGGATATTCGCGAAATGTCGGCATCAACCTATATCGATCCTCTCACGGAAGCTCGTGTGCGAGGAAATCCGAACCTAGTTGTCAGCGATCTGACAAACTTGGATTTGCGTGGCGAATGGTTTTGGTTCAATAGCGATTTGTTTTCAGTCTCACTTTTCTTTAAAGACGTCGCTAATCCCATTGAAACAGTGCAGGGTGGAGCTACCGAAGACAACATACGCTTCAATTTCGTAAATGCCGATAGTGCTGAGGTATATGGCGTAGAAGTAGAGTGGCGGAAAACACTTGACTTCCTGTCGAACTGGCGCGAGTGGACGGAAACGCTGTATTTTGCGGGGAATGCGACGCTGAGCGACTCTGAGATACATATACCCGTCGCACAAGGTGTTGGTGACATTACGAATGATCGTCGGGCAATGACCCAACAGTCACCATGGGTATTCAATCTACAGTTGGGATTTGACGCGTTAGACCTCAAGCATTCAGGGTCGATTGTGTACAACGTATTTAGTGAGCGTGTCTTCTTTGCTGGCATCAGTGGCCAGCCGGATGGATATGAGCAACCTTTCAAGTCGCTCGACATTGTCTACGCGTATTACCCAACCGACAGTCTTTCCTTCAAACTTCGGGTGAGAAATATCCTGGGATCTACCGTCGAGGTCACGCAAGGCGATGTGAGCGTGATCGAACAACACGTCGGTACGTCGGTATTACTCAATGCAAAGTGGCAGATGTAGGGTCGTTTTACGGATTACCTAACCAGCGCAACGGATCGGTCGGTTCGTTGCGTACTCGGATCTCGAAATAGAGACCAGCAGCGTCCTCACTGCCTCCTAGTCCTACGGTTGCGACCGTTTCCCCGGCTTCGACTGGCTCCGTCGCTTGTTTTATCAACGTATCACAATGGGCGTATATAGCGATAACTTCATCACCGTGATCGATGATCATGGTGTTTCCGTAGCCTTCGAACCATTCCGCGAATAGAACCGTCCCTCCGGCGATTGCGGTAACCGGTGTACCTTCGACCGCGTCGATCACGATACCTTCAGCCCGGATTCGTCCGTCCGCGCGCAACGCACCAAATCGCTGACGTACATCGCCTTCTACGGGCCAGTTAGGCATTCCGCCGCGTGATGAGGGTGTCGGTGCAGGACCTGTGCGCGATGCGGCGCTCGTGCGACTAGCGATTAATTGACTAAGTCGTTCACGCTCGCGGATTAACTGATCTAAGTCCTTGTCTAACGCTTCAATTTCGGTCTTTAGCTGACTGTTGAGTGTTGTGAGTCGAACGCTTCGATCTTGTAGGGCAACCGTGTTGGCTGTGTAGTCTCGTTCTGAGGCGTCAAATTTGGCGCGTGCATTCGTCGCCTCGACGATTAAGCCTTCGAGCGTTTGCAGGTGTTGTTCCAGTTCGTCGATTTGGGTCTCTAGCTGTCTTACGAAGTACCGGTGGTAGTTGTAAAGCCGATCTACCTTAAGCGGGTCACTCTGGACGATCAGCATCGTCAGTGGATTACGCGCTTTCAACTGTTGGGAGGTCACCGTGCTCCAGACTAGCTCGGTCGTTTTTTGATCACGTAGATTGGTGTAGTTGCTAACGTTGGCGGCGTTTGCCGTGAGCTCTTGTTCGGACTCATACAAATTACGTTCCAATGAACTACGGAGCTCCTGTAGTCGATTGCGTTCCGTTTCTACTATTTGGATCTCGCGGCGTAGCTCGGCTCGTTCACGTTCCTTGCTCGCACGCAGAGATTGTTTGGTAGAGATCTCGTTCTTGATCTGTTCGAATTCGCGCGCGGGTTCCGAAGACTGTTGCGCGTTCGCCACGCACAACGGTAGGTGGCACATTGCGAACGCACCAATTGCGACAAAAACTCGACTTCGATGGCGCATTGCTAACGAAGCAGCGATTCCCCCGTCATCGCTGCTGGTTGCTCGATGCCCATAAGCGCAAGCATCGTGGGGGCAACATCGCTTAAGCCACCTGTAGGTTTGAGGTTCTGCACGTCGCGACCCACGTACAGAAACGGCACCACGCCAATCGTATGCGCCGTATGCGGCTGCTCACTTGCTTCGCTCACCATCTCTTCAACGTTGCCATGGTCCGCCGTGATGACGAAGTGTGAATGCGTGTCGAGCGTTGCATTTGCGATCTGATCCAAGCACGAATCGATGCATTCGACTGCTCGAATTGCCGCAGAGAAATCACCGGTGTGACCAACCATGTCCGCGTTCGCGAAATTGCAGATGATGACGTCGAATTGCGATTCCCTAAGCGCTGTTACGACTTCCTTCGTTACTTCCTGAGCACTCATTTCAGGTTGCAGGTCGTAGGTGTCAACTCTAGGTGAGGGAATAAAGCGGCGGCTCTCTCCTTTATTTTGTGTTTCAGAACCACCTGAGAAAAAATAGGTAACGTGAGCATATTTTTCAGTTTCGGCGATTCGGAGTTGTGTCTTATTTGCCTTTGCGATAACCGCTGCAAACGTATCTGGTAGATCCTCTGGTTCAAACGCGACATGTACGTGTGAAACGTGACTGCTACCGTGTGTGATATCGTCAGCGTACGGAGCTAAGCACACGAAACGATTTACGTGCGGGCGAGTGCCACGTGCAAACGTGTGACCATCCTGATCATCGATAAACGCACGAACGATTTGGCGAACTCGATCGGCCCGAAAGTTCATGAATATCACATCGTCACCATCTTGAACCACGCGACCCGAGCCGAGTTGAGTCGGAACGACAAATTCGTCTGTCTCGCCTCGATCGTATGCTTCGTTCAACGCTTGTAAGCCGTTAGGAGCCCGATAGCGGGCGACCCCATCGACGTATAGATCGTACGCGGCCTTGGTTCGTTCCCACCGCTCGTCCCGATCCATTGCGTAATACCGACCACTGATCGAAGCAAGTTCGAAACGACTCGTAGTACGTTGCAACTGCATCGCCCTTTGTATTGAAGATTCTGCACTCTGCGGAGGAGTATCTCGCCCGTCCAGGAACACGTGAAGTACAACCTGTCGGTTAGCCTTGAGTGCTAAATCGACCATCGAAAAGATGTGATCTTCATGGCTATGGACGCCCCCAGGCGAAAGCAACCCGAATACGTGGAGTGCACCCACTTCAGTTGAACGCAGAAGTGACTGGATCGCAGGAATCCGAGCGAATGAGCCGTCAGCTATGCTTTGATCGATCCGATTGAGATCTTGTTGGATGATGCGACCCGACCCGATCGTGATATGCCCGACTTCCGAATTCCCCATTTGTCCATCGGGAAGGCCGACATGCTTCCCACTACATTCAAGCAATGCGTGTGGATACTCACGCCACAATCGATCCCATGTTGGTGTATTGGCATGGTGGATCGCGTTAAAAGCCGCTTCAACTCGATGACCCCAACCATCCAGAATGACGAGTAAGGTGGTTGGTTTCATTGGGTATATAGCGAAAAAGTCAGCGCCGAAGTCTAATTAGACGTCAAGCGCAATCCTATAATTTTTCGATATTAGACTGATCTAGATTCGCGCTTTTACATGGACCAATTCGTTGAATTCATTGCAAATCACTGGTTGCTATCGACAACATTTGCGGCGCTTTTAGTTGCGTTCCTTATTAATGAAATGAAGCGTAGCGGCCAATCGATTTCGTCGCAGCAATTGGTGAACTTGGTCAATCTAGAAAAGGCCGTCGTCCTTGATGTAAGAGATACAAGCGAGTACTCAGCGGGTCATATCACGGATTCGATCAATATCCCACACTCCTCATTGCAGACCCGAGTGAAAGAACTCGAAAAGTTCAAAGAACGACCGGTCGTGATTGTCTGCAAGATGGGGCAGCATGCTGGTTCAATGGGAACGATGCTGAAGAAAGCAGGTTTTCGTAACGTCTCACGGCTTCGAGGCGGACTGAGTGCTTGGCAAGCTGAAAATATGCCGCTAATCAAAGGACGCGGCTAGCTTTCACTGCTATGGCGGATGCGACGATAAAGATCAACCTCGCATGGCGGTTCGAGCGTATTTATCTACGTAATGTCAATGTGACGTTAAATGAAACGCCAGAACTGTTTGACATGAAGTGGCAACCGAACGCCGACATGAATATTCAAGGGGATTTTCGTAAAGTAAGCGATCATCGTTACGAAGTAGCACTCAAGCTGACGATGACCTGCAAAAACCTCGATAAATTAGCGTTAGAGATGACCCTCGAGCAAGCCGCGTTGGTGCGGGTTCAGGCCGATACTAAACAGGAGGATGTGCAACGGATTCTTGCAGTTGAAGCGACCAATGCACTGTTTCCATACGTGCGCGAAGCGGTCGACAATTTGGCCGTGCGTATGTCATTACCGCCGCTGATGTTGGGTCATTTCAATTTTGAGAAGATATTTGAGGAGGGGCTGCGGCAGATGAATTTAAAAAACACGCAATCTGCTGTAAGCGCGAACGTAAGCTCCGACGAGGTTATGAACTGATCGGCATTCAATCGCCGCCTTCAAATCCGATTTGACGCCACGCTTCGTAGAGCGCGACCGCAACGGAATTCGCCATATTCATACTTCGACTGTTTGGCAACATCGGGATACGGACGAGGTTGTCCATGAATCGCGCACGTATAGCGTCAGGTAATCCTCTGGTCTCTGGACCAAACATCAAGACGTCATATGGCTGATATGCGACTTCCGCAAATGAACGTGTCGCCTTCGTCGAAAAGGCGAAAACACGTCGTGGGTCGAAAGGCGCTAACGCATCTGCCAACGTACTACAGATACGAACACTGACCCATTCATCGTAGTCGAGTCCGGCGCGACGTAATTTTCGATCGTCCATCTCGAAGCCGAGCGGTTCTACGAGAGTCAGTGACGCGCCAGTATTCGCGGCTAAGCGGATCGTGTTGCCAGTATTGGGTGGAATTTCGGGTTGATAGAGAACGATATTCAGAATCTTCTTGCTGAACTCAGCCGAATCCTCACTCACGTAATCTGGTATTTGTTGATCTTCTGTGAAAGTGTATTACGCGCGTAGCCGATGAGTTTCGCCGCTTCCTGCTTGTGCCCCGACGTATGTGCCAACGCCATGTCAATGAGAGTGCGTTCGAACACGGGCTGAGTAGCGTCTAGTAAGTGTTTGCCACCACTGTCTAGATGCTCTTGAATGTAAGCTCTTAAGGAGCGTGACCAGTCGCTCGAAATTTGATCGGGCTGGACTCCAGCATGTAATTCAGGAGGTAGATCCGATAAGACCACCTCGCGACCTGGCGCCATAACGGTGAGCCAGTGGCACGTATTCTCCAGCTGCCTTACATTCCCTGGCCAGTCCAGCGCCTCAAGATACGAAAGCGTTTCGTCAGATAAGGTCTTAGTTTCGACCCCAAGAGTCTCTGCCGCTTCACGCATGAATTTCCCAGTCAGCGCAACGATATCAGACTTGCGATCGCGTAGGGGAGGGACATGTATGCGAATTACGTTGAGCCGGTGGTATAGATCCTCTCGAAACTGACCCTCGCTGACGAGGTGCTCCATGTCCCCATGTGTCGCGGCGATGATGCGAACATCTACCGTGATTGATTCGCGACCGCCAATGCGAAAGAAACTACCGTCCGAAAGTACGCGCAACAATCTTGTTTGCGCGGTGAGCGGCATATCCGCGATTTCATCGAGAAATAAGGTGCCTGAATGTGCTTGTTCGAATAGACCGATTCGACGGGTATTGGCACCAGTGAAGGCACCTTTTTCGAACCCAAACAACTCGGCTTCGATCAGGTCATTGGGGAGCGCCGCCATATTCAACGCGACGAATGGTGCGTCGGCACGAGGACTATGCGTATGCAGAGCATTGGCGACAAGCTCTTTGCCGGTACCGGTCTCGCCGGTAATCAATACCGTTGCACTTGATTGCGATAGCCTCGCGATAGCACGATAGGCTTCTTGCATGGCCGGTGCTTGTCCAATGATTGCATCGGTAATTGCCGGAGGCTTGTCATCAACGGGCGCGTCGGTTCGACTTTGCGTAAGCGCTCGTCGCAGAGTGTTGTGAACGTCATCTATGTCGAAGGGTTTTGAGAGATATTCAAATGCGCCTTCGCTAAACGACGTCACCGTACTTTCCAGATCAGAGTATGCGGTCATAACGACGATCGGAATACCCGGGTGGTCGGCCTTGACCTGCCTTAGGAGTTCATATCCGTCCAAACCCGGCATGCGGACATCTGTGAGAATCACCGCTGGTTGGTCCTGGTCTAGTTCCGACAGCACGCTTTTAACGTTTTCGAAAGTCCGAGCAGTCATTCCAAAGTTTGCGAGTGCCCTTTCGAGAACAAACCGAATACTCTTGTCGTCATCTACGATCCAGACGGAATCCTTACTCATGGTGTGTCTGAGTTCCCTTCACCGTTGATCGCAAGCGGAAGATAGATTACGAACGAGGTTAGTCCTTGTTCGCTGTTGCACACAATCAATCCATGGTGCATGCCAATGATCGTGTGGGTAATCGCTAACCCTAGACCTGTCCCGCTTGGTTTTCCGGTCACGAGAGGAAAGAAGATCTGATCTTGGAGATCAGGAGGAATGCCAATGCCGTTATCTTCGATTTGTACTCGGGCAACCGTTGGGTGTCGCGTCGTGCCGATTGTGAATTGGTGCTCGATGCCCGTACGAATCACCAAACGGGGTGTGGTTTCGTTTTGGGTGGCGTCCTTTGCATTCTGAATGATGTTCAGCAACGCTTGTGTCAGTTGGTCGAAATCGCCAAGCACGCCAGGCATACTCGGGTCATAGTCACGTTCGAGCTGCCAGTTCGCGTCGAGGTCACTTTCAACGACGCGAAGTACCTTCTCGATGACTTCATGGATGTTGACGACTTCGAAACAAGGCGTGTGATTAGGACCTAACATCCGATCTACTAGTGTCTTTAGTCGATCGACTTCGCCGATGATCAAATCTGTGTATTCAGATTGTTCACCAGTCGCGAGTCCTTTGCGTAAGAGCTGCGCAGCGCCTCGAATGCTTCCGAGCGGATTCTTGATTTCGTGCGCCATACCTCGCACCAGTTGCCGGCTTGCGAGCTGTGCATTTCGCATCTGGTCTTCTTTGTTCATGAACAAGATGCGATCGAATGGTTCGATTTCAAATACAAGCCGCTGACCCGAGATCGGGGAAACGGCGATATTTGCAACGGTTTGTTGGTTGGTGGCTGAGATCTTGAGCTGGACTTGCCGCAACGTGTAGGTCTCGTATGCATCAAAGCATTGTTGCAGGGCAGTTTCCGTTACTTCGCGACCTTCAAACAAGGCACCGATTTTTTCACCACGAAAGTGCTCTAGACTGCCGCCACAAAAGTCTTCCGCGGTGTTATTCATATACAGGATCGCGAACTTTGCGTCCACAACGACAATCGCGACTTTGATCGCGTCAAGAATGTCTTGTTGGACTGGCATGGGGCAGCTATTACGAAGTCATTGGGTTTATGCAATATTCGTGCCATGAATCACAGGTGATTCAGGCTGCGATTATTCGGAATTGCACAATAATAGTGCACATCATTGCACAAATTATGAGCAAGAGCGTCGGCTCGATGCGTTGAAACGTGTCGCTTTACGAGATCGCGAGTGCGAGCGTTTACAAAACGACGGACTTACATAAGAATTTGACTAAGTTTCGAGAATACCTAATGCGTAATAAGAGTCGATCGTATCGCGCACAGTTTCCTCGATGGAGTAGGAATCTAACCCTAGTTCCTGCTTGGCGAGTAAGCAGTAGGAACGCGGCGAGTCGTAGGTAGGTTGAGCAGGTTCATCGCCATCCATTTCTTCGCCGCCGATGAGGTCAACGTTAGGATATAGATCGTAGAGAAGCTGTTGCAACTCCCATGTAGTTAGTTCGCCGCTTCTATCTTCCGCCGACAGAATGTATCGAGAACCATTCGATGCAACCGTGCTTTCGGCCGCCAGCCGATGCGCACGGGCGGTGTCTCGCACATCGACGCAATTCCAGAGCATACGACCACCGGCTGACTTTTTGTACGGCTTGCCTTGCATCATATAGCGCATGCAGTTTTGCCAGCTCCAGCCTTGGTCGTGATTTACACACATCAGTGGCCCAATCACGTGCAGAGGCAGAATGGCCATTGCATCGAATGTTCCGAGATCCGCAGCTCGTTTGTAGATCATGCGTTCCGTATTCGCCTTCGCCATCGCGTACGCGATATCACGGTTCTTCGGAATCTGTTCCTCCGTCCATCGACCTCGGTAGCCCTCAAGGTTGTCGCCGCACCAGTCTTTTTCAGTGAATACGTAGCCTTGCGGTCGAGGATGACCCACAGCTGCGAATGAACTCGTAAAAACGAATCTCCGCAGCGCACCGCCGTTAATGGCACTCTCGAGAACGTGAGTCACTTCAGTGAAACATCCGTCGTACACCTCCTGCGGCGTCTCGCGGTTGTAACCGACTGCTGCGCCTGCGTGAATAACGGCGCTGCAGTCACGAAACGCGGCGTCGTAGCTACCTTCCTTACTTAAATCGCCTTCGAAAAGTTCAAGCTGCCCGCGGTATGCGGGATCCTCCGCTAACTCAAGCAGGTGATCGACTTTCGCGGAACTACCCTTATCTCGAACGCAAGCGCGGGTTTCATAACCTTGGTCAAGTAAATCTTCAACGATCCATGAGCCGATGTAACCGCTCGAGCCCGTTACAGCGACGGGGCCGTCTTTGGGTGAAACAGCTCGCGATATTGATTCTTTGGTTGCCGGCATGATCGTTCCTCGTCTTGAGCGCGGCATTTTAGACCTAGGATTGAATCGATTATTTACGGACGCAGCCTAAACCACATGGACAACTGGAAGATAGGATTTCGCGCGCACTAACGTGTACATAACTTGCCGTGAACGGAGCTCTCGATGAGACTGCGCATTGCTGACGAGTGCTAATTAGGTTCTTGGTCTCTCGCTAATTCGACCTGCGGCAAGGCTTTTATCGTGACGTGAAATTCGTGGTTGAGTTGCTCTGACTTAATGTGTTCATGCCCGTTCACTCGACACCAGGTCGGGATATCCTCGAGTACTCCAGGGTCCGTGGCGATAACGATTACTTCAGTTTCAGTCTCAACCTGACGTGCGAATTCTTGAAGTCGAATCACAGGTAGCGGACACAACAAGCCTTTCGTGTCGATGAGCATTGAATCGCTCATTAGCTAGCCAATGACCACTCGTCAGGAACCATGTGAGGTTGTATGGGTTCCACAACCACTTCTTCGGAGACACCTGACTGGTCAGTGATGCAAACGGTTACTTCGGGTTCCGCCCGACCGCGGCTGTAACGAGCCAGAATACGCGATGCGAGCACACGTTCTTCCGCCGAAAGCTCACCATCGATCAAACAAAGTGGTCCAACGTGAGAGACCGTGGACATATGAGCAAATTTGTGTCGGAATCCGCGAAGGTATTGGTTTTCCCCCTCCTCCCGACCTATGATGAGTTTAAAGTGCGGCGCCGGGCGGATGTGCCGACCGATCTTCAACAAGATGACGTCCTCGAGGTCATATTCCTTGCTACCGCGTGCATTCCAGAGATCCTGTAGTTTCTTGGTATAGCTTTCGTCGGTGAGAAAACAACAACCGCCTGCCGGTTGACTCCATTCCGTAATGCCGAGCTCTTTGGCGAGCGCGAACTGTGGTTTGCGGCTTCGACCAGAGAATCCGTGGAGTTTTTCGCGATCCACCCAACCTTCACGTTCTGGCAGCGAGGGAGGCAGATTCTTGGCACATAAAGGTCTTAGCAGACGATCGTGTGCTCCAGAGTCCTTGGCAATAATCCCCATAGTTTCTTTTCGCTGCGACTTGGGTCGTTGTCCAACAACCTCTCCAGTAATCACGAAATCGAAAGGCTCGCCACGATTGCTCTTCAGGTCAAGCGCGCGATTCACCATAAAAATCTTGCAATCTAAACAAGGATTCAACAACCGGCCGTAGCCGTATTGCGGCTGTATAACAATATCCTTGTATTCTTCGGAAATGTCGACGATTTGCATCGGAATGCCGATTTGTTCTGCACACCAGAGTGCTGAATGACGTTTGACTTTTTGCTTCTTCGATCGCCTAACAGCCTGAGTGTGACCCTCGACGCAAAATCCGGTAAAGAAATTCACGCCTTCGACGTATACACCTTGAGATTGAACTACTTTTGCAGCCAACATGGAATCCAGCCCACCAGAGATGAGGGCGATGGCACTTGGTTGTCGAGAGAGCGCACGCATGCGCGGAATTTTAGGAGGGAGTTTTGAAAGCGCTCCTTCAACGCGTCACCAGCGCTTCAGTTTCTGTTGAAGGTGCTGAAATCGCCGCAATCGATAGTGGATTGGTGGTGTTTCTAGGCGTGGAACGGGGAGATTCGGTTGATCACGCTACTCGCCTCGCGGCTAAAACCGCGTCGCTACGTGTATTTCCAAGCGCCAGTAAACCAATGGACCGCTCCGTGGTTGACGTTGAAGGATCGGTCTTAGTCGTCTCGCAATTCACGCTTGCCGCAGATTTGAGAAAGGGTAATCGCCCAAGTTTCTCAAATGCAGCGGACCCGCCTGATGCGGAACTACTGGTTAATCACTATGTCGAAGTTCTTCGACAACACGTGTCGATCGTTGCGACAGGTCAATTTGGTGCGAATATGCAAGTCGCTCTGGTGAACGACGGACCGGTTACTCTTCTTCTTCATCGGGCTTGAAGACAAGCTTCGACATCAAGATTCCAAGCTCAAAGAGAATCCACGCCGGAATCGCAAGAAGTACTTGTGAAATGATGTCGGGTGGCGTTAGCATCATGCCGATAAAAAAGCATCCAACGATGACGTAAGGTCGCTTTCGCGCGATGCTCTTAGGAGTACTGAAACCTGCCAGGACGATAAGCATGGTCGCGATAGGAATTTCAAACACGATGCCAAAAGCCGTGATGATCTTGATCACAAAACTCAGGTAAGCGTTGATGTCGGTCATCCAAGTGATGTCGTCCGGTATTGTTGCGGCGAAGAACTGGAAGACCAGAGGAAAAACGATGAAATAGGCGAATACCATGCCGAGATAGAAGAGCACCACGCTGGACACGAGCAGTGGAATTGCGAACTTCTTCTCGCGAAGGTATAGCCCTGGTGCAACGAATGCCCAGATCTGATGTAAGACGAATGGCATGCCCAAGAACAAAGCGCCATAAGCGGCCATTTTGAACGGCGTGAGAAACGGCGACGCTACTTCGGTAGCGATCATCGTCGCACCTTCGGGTAAATGTGCCATCAATGGTGATGCGATCCAGCGATAGATATCGTTGGCGAACAACATCAATGGAATGAAGATGAGGGCGATAGCTAGCAGAGCGCGCAGAATGCGCTTTCGCAGCTCGACCAGGTGACTTAAGAGCGGCTGTTCGTCGTCATCAACCGCTGCGTCGTGTTCGGTTTCTCCGTCTGGCGATTTGTCGTCGGGATAGAGTGGGTCACTCACGTGTTGGCTTCCCATCGCGCGGTGGTTCGGGCGACGGATTGGGTTTAGTCTCGGTTTCGGCTTCACGAACGGCGTCTGAGACGCTGCTTGAGATATCGCGTTTCAACGCTTTTGCTTCCGCTTCTACGTGTTTGAGTTCTGCCGTGATTTGCTCGTTATGGAGTTGACGTCTGATGTCATCCATACCGACTTCACGGTCGATTTCTTGACGGACGTTGTTATAGACACGCCTCATGCGACCCATCCACAACCCCAAGGTTCGCAACACTTCTGGAAGTCGCTGCGGACCAAGAATAAGGAGCGCGATCACGCTCATCAGGAATAGTTCGGCAAACGAAATGTCGAACATGGCAGTTTCAGTCGTTGGACTTGGGTTTTGATTCGCCGGAATCTTGCGCTGGAGATTCCGCGTTGCTGGCAGACTGCTCAGCCCCCATCGTGGCGCGGAATCCTTTGATCGCGTGGCCAAGATCACTACCTAACGATTTCAGCTTTTTACCGCCGAACACCAAAAGGACGATCACCAGGATCAGACCTATTTCAAGTGGACCGAAGGACATTTTGAATTACCTCTACTGAAGAAAACGACGAATCAAGGCGACGACGCCAACTCCAATCAAGACTAGTACGCCTAGTGCGAAGAGGAGCATGATGAGTTCGAGCAGACCGACCGACATTGTTTAGACTCCCGCAATCTTCAAAACCTGCGGTTGCGAATTGTGACAGTTAACTTCCGACTACTCGAATCCACAACCCTATAGAGTTTCATCTATGTGAGGTTGAAAGTAACCGAGAAATCAACTAGCGTGAGTGATTGCCTGTTTCAAGTATATCGTTGAATTATTTGCTTACAGTGTCTTACCTAGTGTATGTCGATGCAAAGTAGAAATGTTCCCTCCGACACTCGGGTCGGGGATCGGGGCTTGGGTAGCCGCTGACGTTGGTTTCGACCTGGCGGGCCGTTATCCGGCGCCCGCTCAATTTTTGTGACCAGTGCCAAAGGTGCGCCAAGCCTAGGAGCACGGCACCGGCAGCGGTGATCAATGCCTCGTACAGCGACACCGTTTCTACGAACGCGGCCAGCAGTAGCAACCCGAGACCAACCAATGCCGCGCTGATGAACAGTCTGTTGCCCTTAACCGGCCATGTCTTCCAGATCACCCGAAGACTCACGGGAACCGCGGCGATTGCCGATCGACGGCTATCGCCGCGAGTGCGCGCAGTTTTCCTGCTGCGGCACGTGGAGGGACTGAAGCAACGGGAAATCGCACGGCGTTTGCACATTGCAGAGAGTACAGTGGAAAAGCACATCGACAAGGGTCTGGTACAGATAGCGCTGGCCAACCTGGATCAGGATTTAAAAAGTGAGTAACCAAATCGTCAGTTTTCCAGATCGAGAGCAGTTGATAGTGAAGCAGCCGCTTGGATCGCAAAACTTGATGCCGGTCATCTAAGCGCCACAGATCTCTCGTCCCTAAGAGCGTGTGCCGGTACCAGCAAGCAACATCGCGATACGCTGGAGCACGTGGCATCGGAGTGGGATGAGTTGGCTTTCCTCGCGCTCAACCGGGCGCTGGTTTCAGACGACAAACAGGATGTACTGGGCAATACAGGCCACAGCAGATGGCATGGTTTTGCGAAGGTCGCTGCAGCAGTTGGCGTCACCGCGGTGTTTGGCGCACTGGGCTGGTATTTTCAGCCGACGACGGCTGATGCCACGTATGTGGCTGCCAATGGCCAATACGCTCCCGCTATTGGCGAACAGCGTACTGTATCCCTGCCGGATGGATCAGAAGTTCACGTTAATACCAACAGCCATCTGGAAGTCACCTATGGGGCGCGACGTTCTCTCAGATTACTGCAGGGGGAGGCGTTCTTTGATGTTGCGCCGGACGGCGAAAAACCATTCGTCGTCAGCGCGGGGCGTGGTGAAGTAGTCGCGATCGGGACCGCATTCGCGGTCCGCCTCGAAACGACAGAATCCGTGCGCGTTACGGTCAGTGAAGGTCGGGTAACCGTTGGCCATGCAGTCAGCGACGCCCTTCGTCTGCAACCCACAGAGACTATCGATACGACCGTGCAGGTGAGCACGGGGGAGACAGTCGTATTTGATGGCGCGACGATTGATCTCCTCCAAACACTCGACTTGCCGGCGTTGTCCGGGCGACTTGCCTGGCGCAACGGTATGCTCAGGTTCACTGATGAGTCGTTGTCTAACGTCATCGCTGAAGTTACCCGCTACACACCGCGAGAGATTGTGATTTCAGGCCCCAGTCTGCGAGACCTGGCGTTTAGTGGCTATTTTCGCACTGGTGACACGGCGGCGCTGTTGAGCACCTTAGCTGCCGACTTCAACATCTCCGCCATGCAAGTGGATGGTGATGTCATCTATCTGCAACGCCGTTACGCCCCAAGGGTCAAGCCACGTCAGTAGATGATATGGCGGATTTTCTTTTCCCTGTTGTCATAGTTCCTCAGGCATACCGCAGGATTGCTCGATCTACCTTGATCGGCGTCCTTTTGTTGAGTTTGAGCACCGTGTCGATTGCCGACGATTCGCGTCCGTTTGACATAGTGGCTCAGTCGGCCGAAGTGTCGCTGAATGAATTCGCATTGCAGGCCGAAGTATTGAAGTATTGAAGTATTGAAGTATTGAAGTATTGAAGTATTGAAGTATTGAAGTATTGAAGTATTGAAGTATTGAAGTTTTGAAATAACATTGTCGTTCGTCGCGGAGCAGGTGCGGAGGGCGACCACGCGCCGCCTACATGGCGAGTTCACAGTTGAAGCCGCATTGACAAGGTTGTTGGCGGGAACCCGACTTCAAGGTCGGATCAACGAATGGGGTGTGTTGTCGGTGACACCGATCACGGAAGATGCGGTGTCCGCAACTAAGGAAAGCACGGAGAGAGATTCAATGCAGATTAAAAAAAGCTCAATACTTGGCCGCATCGTCGCTGCCATCGCTTCGGTCTTATTCGCCACTAGCGCGCCGGTGACAGCCCAGGAAGACGCGGGCACTGACACATCCGGCGAAGTCGAGGAAATCGTAGTGACCGGCAGCCACATCAAGTGGAAAAACCAGGCCGACCTGGCATCGCCAATCGACGTGGTTGGCCTGGAAGACATCGCCGCTAACGGCTGGTCCAGCATCGAAGACATTGCCGAAACCCTTACTTTCAATACCAGCTCTAGCGGGCGCACCGGACTGCTGTCCACTTGCTGCGGCTCGGAGCGAGGTATTGAGCTCAGAGGGCTTGGCTCGGGATCGACGTTAGTCCTGCAGAACGGCAAACGTGTCGCATCAAACGGCCAGGGTTCGATCGACGACGATATGACCAATATCAAGGCGCTAATGCCGGTAATCGCGATCGATCGTATGGAAACGCTGCTCGACGGCGCCGCGGCGATATACGGATCCGATGCCGTTGCGGGCGTTGTGAATATCATCCCGCGCAAGAACTTCGAAGGGTTCGAAATGCGCGCCGGCAGCAAGAACATCGAAGGTTCCGGCCAGTGGGAGTTCCAGATGATCGCGGGGTTACAAAACGACCGGATGCGCGGGATGGCCGCAGTCGGTTTTACCCATCAGGATCCGCTAAGAAATCACGAACGATCGTTTAGGCTAATCAACAATACCTCCGGCAACGGCAGTCCCGGCACGTATAGGCTGCACGAGCGACCGCTCGCCGACGACGGCGTTAGCGATCTCGTGGTCAACAATAGCGAGCGCGTCATTAACTACACCCAGCTGTGGGATCAAGCCACCGACACGTCGAACCTCGACGCGGACGGGCGCATCGCGTCCGGGCCGTTTGCGGGGCAGGCGCCGGTCACCAGCCTTCGGGTCGCCGATCCGCACTGTATTCCCGGTATCGTGGAGGACTTTCCAGGCGGACGTATTATGGAGTGGAATGCCGACGGTTCCTCACCACCCACGACAGGCGACCTCGGTGCCGTCGTCCCTGGCGGCGGGCAGTTCGCCCCGGCGTTTGGCGGTGCGCCTTGGGGCGTAGGCAGCTGTCTATACTCCTTTCAGCCGAGCAACTCGATCACACCTGAGGACGACATTTTGGTGGGCTACACCAACTGGGGACTCGACATCGCCTCCGGTCAGGACGTCGAGTTCGAATACAGTACGCGATGGACGGAGCAGGCCGCGGAGTACACGCCGAGCGTACCGATGACCAACGGCATGCCGGTGGTTCCGGCAAGCAACCCGCTCAATCCCTTTAATCAGGACGTCCCCTGGACAGGGCGCCCGCTCGGCAATGCGTACCGATACTCACCTGTCGACGCCCGTCAGGAGGACGATTTTCAATCACATCGCTTCGCCGTCACCTACAACCTCGACTTCGGCGAGTATCTGGAAGGGGAGATGGCCTCGACATGGGACGTGAGCGTCTCTGGACAGTACTCGTGGGACCGCATATCGGAGCGCGACCGCGACACCCATCTGCTGCGGCTGCAGTACGCGCTGCAAGGCTACGGCGGAAGCAATTGCGGTGTCCGCTTCGACGGACCCGGACCCGGTACCGCTGCGGGGTCGGGTAACTGTTACTACTGGAGCCCGTTTGCTGCAGACATCTACCTCGACACGTTCGATTCGAACTCCGGCCATGCGTCGGCATTTCGGGTGGACAGTGATGGCAATGTCGTGAAAGCGACCCCCGAAGAAACCTATGATGTCATCGAATGGTTCATCGCGGACTCCGAGAGCTTCAACGAGCGTGAGCTGTACGTCGTGGAAGGTATCGCTGCCGGTGACATATTCGCGCTGCCGGACGGCAACGCTGCGCTCGCGGTTGGCTTCCAGCATCGTCGCGATGAGTTCGAACGCTTCGATACGGCGTTTCAGGAGTCGTTGAATCAAGGCTTTTTACCGCCCCAACGCGGGGGTGAAGGTCGCCGCTCCGTGGACGCTGTCTTTGCTGAGCTCAGTGTGCCGTTGCACGAAACCTTAGACGTCCAGTTTGCGGTGCGTCGCGAGGAGTACAGCGGGGGGCTCGCAAGCACCGACCCGAAAGCCGGTATTAAATGGAGCCCTAGGGACTGGCTATCGTTGCGTGGCAGCTACTCAACGTCGTTCAAAGCGCCGTCGCTGAGGTTTGCTGTCGGCACCGACAGCACAGGTTTTGTGGAAGAGGTCCGGGACCCGATCGATCCGGTCGAGTTCAACTCGGGCACCGGCACGTTTAGAACGGTCTTGATCGGGAAGAACCCTGATCTCGATCCCGAGGAGTCGGAGAACTTCAACTTCGGTGCCTCGTTACTACCCGAGTTGCCTTGGGGTGACGGCAATCACACTCTGCAGTTGGACTTCGACTACTTCACGTTCGATTTCAAGAATCGCTTTCAGTACACGCCGTCAAGCCAGATCGTCGCTGCAGATCCGTGCGGACCGATGGTGGAGCGAGACACCATCAACTTGATCCCCGACCCGTTGCTCGAAAACGACCCGACCGGGAACTGCGGCTCGGGTCCAGTGGGCAGCGTCCTGATCGTCAGACAGTCGTTCCAGAACTCGGGTGGAGTTAATATATCCGGAACCGACTTCAAAGCGAAGTACTCCTTCGATATCGGCGAGACCAACGTGGCGATACGCAGCCAGACTTCGATGATGCTCGCCTACGACATCCGCAATAGCCCGACCGGTGCCGTCATCGACGGCGTTGGTTACACCAACGACGGCAACGCGGGGAGCCCTGTACCGAAGATACGCTCCAACATGTTTTTAAAAATGAACAGGGGTAACCACGCGTTGAATACCACGATTCGCTACATTAGCAAGATGAAAGACGACGTCTTTGGCGACCGCAGCACGACCGTTCCCGATATCGATGCCCACACGGAGGTGGATTTGCAGTACCAGTACACCTTCGGCGATGCGGAGCAGTACAACATCGCACTGGGCGCGGTCAACTTATTCGACAAAGAGCCTCCGTTCCATAGGTTCGAAGGGTATGTGCTCCGAGTTCACAACCCCTTCATGCGCCAGCTATACGCAAGAGTGAAGATTTCGCTGTAGCCCGTCGCTCGAGCGAGGGCCCCATTGGGGCCCTCTCTCCCCACCTAAACACCTAAAACCCTGGAGGACGACCATGCTGCGTCTTGCACTGACCCCGGCAGCTTCGTCTCCGAGGTCGACGGCAAGTACCGCACGTCCATCATCCACGATCCGCCGAACGTCCGGCAGCGGCCGATGACCGAGAAGGGCAGGAGGCTCAGGGCGCAGAACTTCGCGAGCTTCGCCTACGAGAACGACGGCACCGTTTCCTGGCTGGCGAAGCCCGGGCCGGGGCCGGTGGCAGGATCCGGCGAGGAGTAAAGCAGTGGCTCAACCTTATCAACTCGAGAGCAGACGGCTTAGCGCCAAATGGACGCGCGGCTTTGCTGCGCACCTGTCCCTGCTGGTCTTTGTTACCGTGTTCGGCATCGGCGCAGCACAGGCCGAGTTCGACGATGAGGAGACCGACGATGACGTGGAGCGAGTGGTCGTTGGATCAGGTCGGGTTGGGATTCCCCAGAGTGGCGGCAGCGAAAGCGAGACTCCCCAAAAGCTGACCATTGAGCTCCCCGATCGGGACGCGAACGCCTGCCGCAGTGATCCGACGAGGGGTCCGGAGATGGTCGTCATCGAGGGCGGTCATTTCTGGAGGGGCTCGCTCTACGGTGACAGTGATGAGAAACCGGTGCACAAGGTTGCGGTGCAGCCGTTTGCCCTAGGCCGCTGCGAAGTCACGGTGGCGGAGTTCTCCGTTTTCGTCGAGGACACGGGATATGTCGCTACGGCTGATAGCGGGGACTGTCGTGCGGTAAACGAAGAGGGCACCAATTTTGTCGAGGGCGTGAACGCATCCTGGCAGGATCCACGCTACCCCGAAGTAGCCCAAGTCGCGGCGATGCCGGTTGTCTGCGTGTCCTTCGACGATGCGTTGGCCTACACCCAATGGCTCGCTGCCCGCACCGGTCGGCCTTACCGGCTCCCGACGGAGGCCGAGTGGGAATATGCCGCCCGGGGCGGCACGACCACCGCACGCTATTGGGAGGTCTACCGGCGCGCAAGCCAGTGCGACTTCGCCAACGGCGCCGATCAGGACGCGAAGTCCAGGTTCACCGAGCGGTCGAGCGTAGAGTGTGCCGACGGTCATGTGGTCTCGGCCCCGGTAGGGACTTATCGACCGAACGCGTATGGCCTGTACGACATGATGGGCAATGTCTGGGAGTGGACGGCGGACTGCTGGCATGGGGCGTACGACGAAGCCGCGCCGGAAGAGGGCGACTGTTCGCAGCGTGTGGTTCGCGGCGGCTCTTGGTTCTACGGTCCAATGGGTCTGCGGTCTGCCAAACGAAGCAAGGACGACCCTGCAAGGACGTACAACAGCGTTGGATTTCGCGTTGCCAGGACGCACTGACCCCATGCGCTTTTCGCTTTGCCCCGTTGCTATGTGTCTTCGCTTGGTGTTTTGCAGTGCGGGCGCCGCGTGGTGGCTGGCTGGGGTGCTGCTCATCGTGCTCCTGGCCGCCAGCGGCTGCGCTGCGCCTGCTGACCAAGAGCCTACTGACCAAGATGTTGAGGACAACCATCCACCCGGAACAAACGCCGGCACGTACTCCATGAAGCGCGACGTGGAGGGCGAGCGCTTCATCCTCGAGGCTGGCGCGGAGCTCTACCGCGAGCACTGCGCGGTCTGCCACGGCGAGCGCATGGAGGGGGCGCCCCAGGGCACGCCGCTGATCGGAGGAGCGCTCGCCCACGGCGCGTCCACCGACGAGCTGGTGGCAAGCATCAGCAACGGCTTCTCGGAGCGCGGCATGCCGGCCTGGTCCGCCACCATGAGTGCTGAGCAGATCAAAACCTTGGCACTCTGGATCGTCGAGACTCGAGAAGGGTTGCTCTACTCCGATTTCAACTTCACAGACGAGCTCACCCTTCCGGCCGGCACGATCCGAACCCGGGCGTACGACCTCAAGATCGATGTGCTGACAGCAGGTCTCGACCCACTGCCATACTCCCTCGCGGTGCTGCCGGACGGTCATGTGTTGGTCACGGAGAAGATGAGCGGCCTTCGGTTCATAACGCCGGGGGGAGAGCTCTCGGCGCTCATCGAAGGCACGCCGGCGGTCTACGACGACGGCCAGATCGGCTTGGGTGGGGTCGAGGAGGGCCTCGGCTGGCTGCTGGATGTCGCCCCGCACCCGCGCTACCGGGAGAACGGTTGGATCTACCTCGCCTACACCGAGCGCTGCCAAGGCTGCAACGAGGCCAGTCGAGTCTCGGGGCGCCCGGTTTCCATGGTCAAGCTCGTCCGTGGCCGCATTGAGAACGCCCGCTGGGTTGACGAGCAAGTGATCTGGCAGCCGCCGCTTGAATCCTACTCGGTCTCAAGCGACATGATAGCCGGCGGTCGAATCGCTTTCGACCCGGACGGGTACGTGTTCATCAGCGTGGGCTATAAGAGCGCCGACGGGATTCAGGACCTCGCCTCGCCGCACGGCAAGATCCACCGGATCGGGGACGATGGCCGAGTCCCTGCGGACAATCCCTTCGTCGATGTGCCCGGCGCGTTGCAGAGCACCTGGAGCTATGGCCACAGGACTCCGCAGGGCCTCGAGTTCGATGCGCGCACCCGTCGCCTGTGGGGAACCGAGCACGGACCCCGGGGCGGCGACGAGGTGAATCTGCTGCTGCCCGGACGTAACTACGGCTGGCCTCTCTTCTCGAGAGGACAAAACTACGATGGCACGCTGGTCAACTGGGATGGGCGCCACGGCACCGAGGTTTCGCTCGAGGACATCGAACAACCCGTGGTAGATCTCACGCCGTCGGTGGCAGTGTCGGCATTCGTGGTCTATGACGGTGACGCCTTTGCCGCCTGGCGCGGAGATCTGCTGGTCGGCTCGCTCAAGGCAGCGGACCTCATTCGGCTCCGAATCGAGGATGGCAAGCTAGTCGAGCGGGAGATCCTGATCGAGAACCTGGCCCGGATTAGAGACGTCGAGATCGGCCTAGCGGGCGAGCTCTACCTGCTGCTCGAGCACGCCTCCGGAGGTCAGATCGTTCGGGTCACTCGCGTTCGACCGAGTCGCTGAGCGAAAAAAGTCCGCGCTCGCCCAGGCATGCCCCGTGCGCCCGCTCAGAACTTCTCGGCCAGATAAAACGGCACGGTCGAAAGATGGCTGGTTTGGGCACTGAAGAGCCTGATTTCCTGCCACCCATCACCGTCTGATTTTGATTGAGATTACAGAATCTGATTCCACTTATCGATAAGAGGAATTTCCATACACTCGCGGTCGAGTCTCCAGACTCCACGACGACGCACCGCCACGGCGCGAACGAGTGTTCGGAAATCGTCCGTTTGCCGTCAGATTGCCCAATCTTCCCAATCTGTGGCTTGAGCGTCCAACACCGACGCCGACAACGTTCCGGTCTAGCTGTCACCGATGATCCGGCGATTCTGAATCCAAGATAGGCGGTGTCTGCGCAGCCGCCTTCGAGTCTCGGCTCTAGCCAGCACCAGCGAGATCAGCGGACTCCACGACCTCCCGGCGGAAATCGCGCCGCTGTCCGGCACCGCTTCGCACGGAACCTCCCACTCCGCGGCGGACCGATGGCCGGGCACCAAGGACCTGATCGATCCTCCACTCGACCACGCGGCCCTCGCCCATACGAAGCCCACCTAGAATCCAGCCATTCCCTTATATAGACCTCCCGATCGCATTGCCCACGAGAGGGCGAGGTCGTGAAGGCCGCAAATGGTCGTTGCCCACCTAACACCACCGATTTTTTGTCAACACAAAGTAGAAATGTCCCCTCCGACACTCGGGTCGGGGATTGGGGTGTCCCGCGACAATCAAGGTGAGAAGTGCGCGACAATCAAGGTGAGAAAGCCGCCGACTCGTGCGTTGTGAGGGAGGGCGTAGCCCGACCGAGCAAGGCGCGAGCCGGCGAGGCCGAGAGCCGCGCTCCGTGATCGCGACGGAATTGGCTAAGGTGTACGACCTTCTATAAGGACGGACATTGATGCCAGGCAGTCATATTTCCGATCACCAAGTGAGGCTTTACATGCACTCTAGACAAAAAACCACGCCGCAGGCGGCTGCGGTGAAGGCCGGTTTTAGCACCGCCACGGCCTACCGGATCGAGGCCGATCCGCGACTTCCCTCCACCCACACGAGGCCCCGGGACCGGCGCCGGCCCGATCCGCTGGCGGGGATCTTCGACGAGGAACTCGTTCCCATGCTGGAGAAGACGCCGAGCATTCGCCCGGTGGCGTTGTTCGAGGAACTCATGCGCCGTCATCCCGAGCTCGCCCCCAGCATTCGTCGCACGTTGGAACGACGCGTGCGGCAATGGCGTGCGGTGCACGGTCCGGAGCAGGAGATCATGTTCCGTCAGACCCACCCGCCAGGTCAGCTCGGGCTCTCGGACTTTACCGACGCCAACGCCCTGGGGGTAACGATCACCGGCGTGACGCTCAAGCACATCCTGTACCACTTCCGGCTGGCCTATTCCGGGTTCTCGCACCTGCACGTGGTGCTGGGCGGGGAGAGCTTCACCGCCTTGGCCGAGGGGCTACAGAACGCCCTGTGGAGCCTCGGTGGGGCGCCGCAGGAACCCCGCAGCGACAGTCTCTCGGCGGCGTATCGCAACCTTGATTGCGAGCAACGCAAGGACGCCACGAAGCGCTACGCGGCGCTGTGCGAACACTACAGCATGGCGCCGAGCCGCAACAATCGCGGAGAATCGCACGAAAACGGCGCCGTGGAAGGCCCGCACGGGCACCTCAAACGCGCCCTGGCCGACGCGCTACTGCTGCGTGGCTCGCCCGACTTCGACACCTTGGGCCACTACCGCGCCTTCGTCGACGACGTGGTGGGGCGACGCAACGCCCACCACCGTGCCCGCATCGATGTCGAGCGCGCCGTGCTCAAGCCGTTGCCGCGCCAGCGCACCGAGGACTTCGACACGGCGCGTGTGCGCGTGACCTCCTCGAGTGGCTTCGTGCTGCGGAAAGTGTTTTACACCGTGCCGTCGCGACTGGTGGGCCATCAGTTGACGGTGCGCCTGTACGACGAGCGCCTGGAACTGTTTCTCGGCGCCACGTACCTGACGCAACTGCCGCGCGGTCGCCCGCAGGCGAACGGCTGCAACGGCCATGTCATCGATTACCGCCACGTCATCCACGCGCTGCGGCGCAAGCCCATGGCGCTGCGCAATCTCGTCTATCGCGACAGCCTGTTCCCCCGCCAGGCATACAGGTGCGCCTTCGACGCGATCGTCGAAGCCAAGGGCGAACGCACCGCCTGCCGCGACACCGTCGCCTTGCTGTCGCTGGCGCACGAACGCACCTGCGAAGCCGCGCTCGCTGCGGCCATCGAAAGTTGTCTGGAAGCCGGCACGTTACCCGATCCTGACGTCCTGGCCACGCAGTTCGTGCCGTCACCGGATCGCGTGCCGAACATCCACGTCAAGTTGGGTTCGCTCACCGATTACGATGTCCTGCTCACCGCGCCAACGGCGGCTAGCGCCACCGCACGCACGGGCGACGGCTCATGAGCGCCGTGGATCCCGCCCAGCTTGAGCTGATGTTCACCCAGCTAGGCCTGCCTACCTTCAAGGCCGTCTGGGCCACGCTCGCTGACCGCGCCGATGCCGAAGGCTGGCCCGCAGCCCGGCTGCTCGCCGCCCTGACCGAGCAGGAGCTCGCCGACCGCGCCCGGCGGCGTTTCGAACGCCATCTCGCCGAGGCCAAACTGCCACCCGGCAAGACGCTCGCCAACTTCGACTTCAAGGTCGTACCCATGGTCTCCCAGGCGCACGTCAACGCCCTGGTCGCCGGCGATGGCTGGCTGGCGCAGGGCGCCAATGTGATCCTGGTCGGCCCACCTGGCACCGGGAAAAGTCACTTGGCTGCCGCGGTCGGGTTGGCGCTGATCGAACACGGCTTCCGGGTCCTGTACGCGCGCACCACCGATCTGGTGCAGAAACTCCAGGTCGCGCGCCGCGAACTGACGCTCGAGTCCGAGATCCGCAAACTGAACAAGTACCACTTGCTCATTCTTGACGATATCGCCTATGTGCGCAAGGATCAAGCCGAAACGAGCGTGCTCTTCGAACTGATCAGCTCACGGTACGAAAATCGCTCCCTGCTCGTCACCGCCAACCAGCCGTTCGGGGCGTGGGGCTCAATCTTCCCCGAACAGGCCATGACGCTGGCCGCCATCGACCGGCTCGTGCATCGCGCGACCATCTTTGAACTCAACGTGGAAAGCTATCGACGACGCACCGCGGTGGAAACCAAACGCGGCCGCGGGCGAATCGCCGCCCGCGCCACGCCCGCCAACACCAACGTCAAGCTGCCGGATAGCACCGCAGCAACGAACAAAGAGGGCCAAAAAGACAACCCGTGACACCTCACCGATTCCTGATCTGGCGGCGTCGTTTTGAACGCCCCTTGCCGCGTCCACCTCCGATAATGTATCATCAACCGTCGCGACACATTCTCACCCTGATTGTCGCGCACTTCTCACCCTGATTGTCGCGCTACATTGGGGCTTGGCTAGCCGCTGACCTTGGTCTCGACCTTGCGCTTAGGGAGAGTGGCGACCGGAGCGCAAGGTCACGCGCCGTCATTCGGCGTTCACCCGGTCCGCCTCGTTCATGTTCAGCAACCCTTCTCACAACCCCAATAAAAACCCCGTCTCCAACGAAAAGGGGGACACTTTAACTTTGCAGAAGGGGGACATTACGGCTTTAGGCTAACAGTCTTTCCTAGTGTAGTTATGCTGCCGACTGATCTACCTACGTCCCGAGAGGAGAATCGCTATTAGACAACTGACAATACCGCCCACCAATAAGATGTCATTGCTGAGTTCCGGTATCCAGTGCAATAACACGGCACCGAACTGCGAGATACCGCCCAAGCCAAACAGTACCGCACCAAGAAACCTCCACTTTGAACGAGAGGATCGATTTAGATTCGTCTGTATCGTGTCCAATACGTTCGCCTGTACACGCAGCTGCCTTTCGATGCTTCCGAGCCGGTCGCCCGCGGTCAGCAACAGATGCGGCAATTGAGGTAACTGTCCTAATAACTTAGGCGCGTTCGACGTGAATGCCTTGAACGTTGCTTCGACACCGTAGCGCTTCTGCATCCATCGCTCCATAAATGGTTTCGCAGTGGTCCACAAGTCAAGATCCGGATCGAGCTGTCGTCCCAATCCTTCGATGTTTACCAGAGTTTTTTGGAGCAACACAAGTTGAGGTTGGACTTCCATGTTGAACTGACGCGCCGTCGTGAACAGGTTTAGCAGGAAGTGACCAAACGAAATTTGTGATAGTGGTTGTAGAAACAGTGGTTCGCATAAGTCGCGTATCACTTGCTCAAATGCTTGTACGTCGGACTCTGCGCCGATCCAACCTGATTCGGCGTGCAACTGCGCTATCTCGGCGAAATCTTGATTAAAGAACGCGACGATATTTCGAGCGAGGTAGGTCTGGTCCTCCGAGGTCAATTGCCCCATGATCGCGCAATCTACGGCGATATAGCTGGGGTTGGCAGGGTCGTCGACATCAATGAATATGTTGCCGGGATGCATATCTGCATGGAAGAAGTTATGCTCGAAGACCTGCGTAAAAAACGTCTCGACGCCGCGAACGGCGAGTTTCTTTAGATCTGTATCTCTTTCAATCAACTCGTTCGTTGCGGAAATGGGTACACCGTGAATCCGCTCTAGCACGAGTGTGTCGGTGGTAGTGAAATCACGATAGACTAACGGGACATACAGCAAGTCAGATTCAGCAAAGTTGTAACGCAGTCGGGTGGTGTTTTGCGCCTCTTTCGTTAGATCAAGCTCGTTGAAAATGGTCTCCTCGTAGTCTTGGACGACCTCAATCAGTCTTAAGCGTCGTACGTCTCGAGATATTGCGTGAAGCAGCGTGACCGCTTGAAATATGAGCGCTAAATCCTTGCGTATGTGGACTTCAACATCTGGACGAATGACCTTCACCACGACCTCACTCCCATCCTGAAGTCGTGCGGCATGGACTTGCGCAAGGGATGCGGACGCGATCGGGCTAGGTTCGAAGTCGACGAAAATCTCAGTTAAGGGTCGTTTCAAGGCTTCCTCGATACGCGAAATCGCTTCCTCAGTTGGAAACGGCGGAACCTGATCTTGCAGCTTGGCGAGTTGATCCGCGTAGTCGATTGGCAGCAGGTCGCGACGCGTAGACAGAATTTGACCGAATTTGATAAACACCGGGCCGAGATGCTCAATTGCTTCGCGCAAGCGTAGAGCGGAGGACTTCTTAGGTTTTGGCAGGTAACGCGATAGCAAAAACCACCGAATCCAATGGTTACCGACTAGCTCAAGAAGTATCGTGTCGAGACGAAAGCGGACTATCGTAAGGAGAATCCGCAATCCATGCCACAGTGGTCTCACTAAACCACCGCCTAGTCGTCGGCGTTTGCTTTCTGCTCGCTAGACTCGGCAAGCTGCCGTTGAAGTTCGGTTACCCTGGCTTCAAGCTCCGTCACTCGATCCTCTAGTTTGGCTACGGACTCCCCTTTACTTGAAATATCCGCGAATTGCGCGCTGATTGTCTCCATAGCAGAACGGGCGGCGGCAACGCCGTAATCACGAGCCGCTTTTGCTTTATCAGCCACTTCTTTGGGATCAAGCGGTGGCCCGAAAATTACGTGTAACTCTTCGATAATGGTTTCGTCGCCGTGCAAAGCAATATTGCTCGTGTTTGACGTCATCAGCGCTTGGCTAATGCTGGACATCGAACCAGTAATTTCAAGATCGGGATCTTCAATGTCATCAGGACGTACTGCGACGCGTCCTTCCTCCACTTTCAAGTGGAAATCCTGTCCCGACATGTTGAATTGCACGGATCGCCCGTCTAGACGCTCAAGCGCTTGTCTAGCTTTCGCGTCAAAGGAGACGCGTGTCTTGATCGCAGTCTCCATCCCGCCGGCGAACGTGCTCTCTAGTATGCTCATGCTGATGCTGTGCCCCAGTGAAGTGCGGCAATACCGCCGAGTAAATTATCGTAACGAACATCGATAAATCCGCTGTCGCGGAGCATTAGCGCCAACACGGCCTGCGAAGGGTGTGTTTCGATCGATTCGACAAGGTATTGGTAAGGTCGGGACTCTCCTGCAACGAGCTCGCCGATCAAAGGCCATGTCCACTTGAACATCCCAAACGCAAATCGGAGGGCTGAACTTTCCGGTTTGGAGAAATCAAGCACCACGAGGCGACCACCAGGTCGCAATACGCGTCTGAATTCTCCAAGCGCGCGTGGTTGATCAGCGACGTTTCGCAACCCAAAGCCGATCGTTAAGGCATCGAATTGTGCGTCTTGAAATGGAAGTTGCTGAGCGTCCGATAGCACGAACTCGATGCCATTACAGCCGGAATCGATTGCACGATCACGTCCTTCCCGCAGCATCAACTCATTGATATCAAAACAGGTTACGCGACCTGAAGGTCCCACCGCCCGCGTGAGTAAGCGAGCGATGTCGCCTGTACCGCCGGCCGCGTCTAGAACTGCATGACCTTCTCTAATGGCAGCTGTTTCGACGACCATCCTTTTTAGTATTCGGTGCGTCCCTAACGACATGAAATCGTTCATCACATCGTAACGTGAAGCGACGCTATCGAAGACCGTCTTGACACGGGCGGTCTTCTCGGAAGCCGGGACCTCTTCGTGACCGAAAAACACCTTAGGTTCACTCATGTTTCGAGGGCGGTTGCCAATGTCCAACTGGAATTTGCGGTAGTCTGGTTGCGTTCGCCGCTTTCAAGTCCGCTAGGTACTTTTGCCAATAACTGTCATGGCGTTCATGGAGTTCGCGTAGATACTCCCAAGAATAGATGCCGGTGTCGTGACCGTCATCAAACTTGATGCGAATCGCGTAGTTCCCGATTGCTTCGATCTTGTCGATGCCGACTTGCTTTTTCCCCGATTGGAGGACACTTTGATCAGGAGAGTGTCCGCGTACTTCTGCCGACGGGCTGAAGACGCGAAGCGATTCGGCAGTCAGCGTGGCTGTGACTCCGTCGTTGAACTTGATCTCAAGTGTCTTGGCGTTGGAGTGATAGGTGATCGCAGTAGGCGTCATGACCTAGAAGACGAGTTGCTTAGAGAATAAAGCGTGATAGATCCTGATCCTTGGAAAGTTCTTCCAAATGTTCATTGACGTAATCCGCATCGATTTTGACGTTTTGGATCGTATCGCCTGCACTAAATGAAATTTCATCCATCAATCGTTCCATGATGGTATGTAAGCGACGTGCGCCAATGTTCTCGGTATTCTCGTTCACTTCGAACGCAATCTCAGCGATGCGGCGTACGGCGTCCGGTGTGTAATCCACGGATATGCCATCCGTAGCGAGTAGTGCTTGATACTGTTTCGTCAACGCGACGTCGGTATCCGTAAGGATTCGTTCAAAGTCATCAGGTGTAAGTGCACTGAGCTCGACGCGTATCGGCAACCGCCCTTGCAATTCCGGAATCAGGTCGGAAGGCTTAGAGAGATGAAACGCACCGGATGCGATAAACAAGATGTGATCCGTTTTGACCGAACCGTATCGAGTCGTAACCGTGGAGCCTTCGATGATTGGGAGCAGGTCACGCTGAACACCTTGATGCGCAATGTCTCTACCGGCATAGTCGTCACGCGATGCGACCTTGTCGATCTCATCTAAGAAGACGATACCGCTCTCTTCGACTTGGTTAATCGCGTTGCTGTGGATTTCGTCTTCATTGAGCAGATTTGCAGCTTCTTCCTCACGTGCTCGTCGCCAAGCGTCTTTGACCGACAGTTTCGACTTTTTACTTCGTGCGCCTCCAGTGATATTCTGGAACGCAGATTGGATCTGGTCGGATAGGTCATCCATATCGGCGCCCATGCCAGGTACGAGGACCTTAACTCCTTGCGTCGCGACCTCTATTTCGATCTCTTTGTCGTCCAGGTCGCCGTTCCTTAACTTCTGCCTTAACCAGTCTCGCGTCTCAATCGTGGCTTCGTCACCATTTGCAGGACCGGAAGACTCCCCTTTTGAATTCACTTTAAGTAATGCGTCCAGAATCCGCTCCTCGGCGGCATGATCTGCGCGAGCCTGTACCTCAGACATCGCTGCGTCACGTTGTATTGAGATAGCTGCTTCTACTAGATCTCGGATGATCGAGTCGACATCGCGACCTACGTATCCAACTTCGGTGAATTTCGTTGCTTCGACTTTAACAAACGGCGCATTGGTGAGTCGCGCAAGTCGCCGCGCAATTTCTGTTTTACCAACTCCGGTTGGACCGATCATCAAGATATTCTTGGGGGTGATCTCGTCGCGCATCGATTCGTCGACTTGCATGCGACGCCAGCGATTACGCAGTGCGATTGCAACCGCGCGCTTAGCGTCGTCCTGCCCGATGATGAACTTGTTTAGCTCACTGACGGTTTCTCGAGGGGTCATGACCATTAGGAAGTGCTCAGCGTTTCGATTTGATGTTGGGTATTCGTGTAGATGCAGATCTCCGATGCGATTTGTAGTGACTTTGCGACAATGGTGTGTGCATCAAGTTCGGTGTTTTCGAGCATCGCGCATGCAGCCGCCTGTGCATAGGGTCCGCCTGAACCAATCGCCATCAAGCCTCGCTCAGGTTCGATCACGTCGCCATTACCGCTCACGATAAGTGAATTACTCGAGTCCGCAACTGCGAGAAGCGCTTCGAGACGGCGTAGCATGCGATCGCTTCGCCAATCCTTTGCGAGTTCCACGGCTGCACGAGTTAGATTCCCGGAATACTTATCAAGGTTACTCTCAAATCGCTCAAACAGAGTGAATGCATCTGCGGTACCACCTGCAAAACCCGCGATCACGTTGCTGTTGTGTAAGCGACGCACCTTAGCCGCATTGTTCTTCATCACGACGTGACCTTGCGTAACTTGACCGTCTCCTCCTAACGCTACCATGTTTTCGCGACGAACACTTACGATGGTGGTTCCGTGAAATTGTTCCACGATATCTCTCACTAACTAGTCGAAAAGGTGAATGAACGCGAGTCAGGTTTCTAGGGTTCGCGGATCCCGAGCAGGATTGCCTGAACCTGTTCAGACTTCAACTGCTCAATTGTGGCTTCTGCGTCAGCCTGAGTTGTGAACGGTCCGACTACCACGCGATACCTCGAACCGATCCCAGGAATGTCCACCGCGGTGGTTTTGGCTTGGTAACCCTTCAACATCAACGACGCGCGAAACACGTCAGCATGTCGTTGTTGCTCGAATGAACCAGCTTGGAGTAGAAAACCCTCGATTGGTGACTCGGGCGCTTGCACCGTTGCCGTATCGTCTGTCTCCTCAACCGTGACCAGTTCTCGTACTGGCGTTCCAGATGGTTCGCGTTCGGTCGACGATTCGAGAATATCCGGAAATTCATACTCATACGTAGCAGGCGCGCTATCGATATCCGGGAAGGCTACCGTGTCCGGTTGATAGTCGTCCAGTACCGGTACCACAACCGCGGCTACCAGAATCAATGCTAAACAACCTACTACAAAACCCGCGATGAAATTCGTCAAGCTGAATCCGCCTGAACTTCGGGATTTCGAGCGCGATCTACTGGCCAACGTGCTCCTCGGGAGGCAATGGGGCGGAATGATAAGGAGAAATCAGCGCAATCGTATAGATCATGCGCTTAGGGTTGCATCTAGATTTTTCGGGTCGTATTCACCTGTTACAACAACCGATCCGATCGATTGGGGAAGTACGAATCGCAACCCGCCTTGAACGACTTTCTTATCCATCGCCATGCTTGCGAGCAATCGTTCCTTATCAACTAGCGGTGGTTTTAGTGGCAGTTGGTAGGTTGCCACGATGTTGCGGATTCGCTTTGCGGTGTGAGCATCGCATAGCCCCTCTCGCAAGGCGAGATCGGCAGCCATGACCATGCCAATGCTCACTGCCTCACCGTGCAGAAGATCGCCATATTTCGTTTCTGCTTCTAGCGCGTGACCGAACGTATGGCCAAAATTCAATATCGCGCGTAGGTTTTGCTCGCGTTCGTCCGATGCGACTATTTCTGCTTTGATTTCACAGCTTCGGCGAACGATGAATTGGAGCGCGCTGGGTTCCCGTGCAAGGACAGAGCTCGCGTTGTCCTCCAACCATTCGAAGAACGCTTCATCGTAGATAACACCGTACTTTATGACTTCGGCCAACCCTTCGATGAATACCTCATTGGGTAACGAATCCAGCACGTCTGTGTCGATCAGCACGGTTTCTGGCTGATAGAAGGCTCCTATCAAGTTCTTTCCACGCGGATGATTGACGGCAGTCTTGCCACCGATTGCCGAGTCGACCTGAGCAAGAAGCGTCGTGGGAATTTGGATGAGTCTTACGCCCCGTTGATAAGTTGCTGCCACGAAGCCGGCCAAATCGCCAACGACACCGCCACCGAGTGCGATGATGACGACATCGCGATTGAATCGTTTCTCGATAAGCTGATCGACAACCTCGCTGTAGGACTCGAGCGATTTGTATTGCTCACCGTCGCCAACGAGAATCATTTCGAAGTCGTCCGCTAGACGGTCGATACTAGTGCCGTAGAGAGATGCCACGAGTTCGTTAGAAATCGCCGCAACTCTAGTGCTTGGTTTGATGTGAGCTAGTTGAGCGGGATCCTCCAGGAATCCCGAACCGATGTAAATCTCGCTCCGACGACCCTCACCGAGATCTAACGTGAGTACGGGTTCCATCAATGTCTAATCCTGGAGTGGTACCACGTAGCGATGCTTGATGCGATTTCGTGCGCATTCGCGTATGTGTCCGTATCGAAGGTCGCGTCCGCAAGTTCACTATAGATAGGTTCGCGCTCGCGCGCCATCCGCTCGATCACAGCGCTAGGGTCGTCTTGTTGAAGTAACGGTCTCGACGTATCGTCCGCGATCCGTGCCATGATCTTGTTGATCGAAGCTAATAGGTGCACCACAAACCCCCGAGCGGACAACCGTTCTCGAGTAACAGCTCGCATTACAGCGCCACCGCCCGTTGCAAGCACGATATTCCGCATTTGGGAGAGTTCGTCAATGATCGTTGCTTCTCTTCGGCGAAACTGTGCCTCACCTTCATACTCAAAGATCCAAGGAATCGAGACACCAGCGCGTTCCTCAAGGACGCGATCTGAGTCAAAAAACGGGAATCCAAGCTGCGCCGCTAGGTCCTTACCAATCGTTGTCTTACCGGACGCAGTCATGCCAACTAGAAATATGCTACGAGTAAACATGATCAGTGGCTAAGGCAGCTCGTTTGGGAATTCGGCAGGTGACACGCAAAGGAGACACGAAATGTGAATTATCGGGATTCCGGTGCAGGAAACGATGGGCGGGTCGGCGCAACCCCTGAATCGACGGGTTAGCTGCTGCCTTATGCACGACCAAGCAAATCTCATGACTCAATGAACTTCCAGTGTCGATTCATGTCGCAAGATCTGCGATCTCGTAGATAGGTAAGAACCAGCTTTCCGCACCATAATTTACAGATATGAGCTGGATTAAGCGCTTCGTCGATCCGTCGAAGTTTGTCAGTCGATTCACCGGTCTTCGCGTTAGTCGTGAGGGTCGGACACGTCATCTGTTGAGGTCGTTCGCTTGGCTATCCAGCGTCACGGTATGTGCGCTCGCGGTCAATCTCGCAGCGTTTTTCTTGTACCTGGATCCGCAACTACCTGAAGCAGAGTCATACCGACACTATCGATATGAGACGCCACTGCGGATTCTGACTCAAGACGGAAAGTTAATCGCAGAGTTTGGCGAACGTCGATTGATTCCGATCGCGCTGAAAGACGCCCCAGATCTCTATCTGCAAGGGGTGATTGCGACAGAGGACAAGCGCTTTTACACGCATAGCGGGATCGATTGGATTTCTCTGGCGAACGATTTAATCGAGCTCGTGTTCCAGCCGGAGGTGGTGCGCGGTGCTTCGACCATCACGATGCAACTACCTCGCAACGTCGCTGATCTCTCGCGTGATAAGACTATTATCCGAAAGGTCAAGGAAATGCTCTTAGCGCTCAAGATTGAACGGGAGCTGACGAAAGACGAAATCCTTGAGCTTTACGTCAACGTCGTGCCGTTTGGCAAACGTGCATATGGGGTACAAGCTGCGTCATACACGTACTACAACAAGCCGCCGAATGAACTGAATTTGCCGCAGTTGGCGATGTTGGCGGGTGTGCCTAAGCGGCCAGAAGCTGGCAATCCCATTAATGGACCGGAATGGGCGCTGGATCGTCGCAACCTGGTATTGCGACGCATGCGTGATTCAGGCGTCATCTCCCTAGCTGACTACGAAGAAGCCGTGTCTGCGCCGATCACCGCTGAAGTCTTTACCCGACAGCTAGATCTCCATGCCCCTTATCCGGCTGAGATAGCGCGTCAGGAGCTACTCAATCTGTATGGCGACGAAATCTACACGGGGTTTTCGATCTATACGTCTATTGATCTGAACCAACAAGCTGCGGCGCAGAGCGCGGTGCGTACAGAATTAGAGGCGTACGATCGAACGTATGGCTATCGAGGTCCGGAAGGCCGAATTGATTCAACGACGCCGAAAGAGGCTATGGTTGAAGCCTTGTCGTTGTATTCGCCCATACACGGCTTTGAATCTGCGGTAGTCCTTAATGTTGCGGAGCGTTCTGCTGATGTGCTCCGCGCTGACGGCACTGTAGTAACTATTCCATGGCGGGGTATTGAGTGGGCGAAGAAGGCGTTGGATGATGCCTACGTCGGCGCGTCGCCGACTGCCGCAAGTGACGTGCTCTCGGTTGGCGATGTAGTTCGTACACGCTTCAGCGATGGCGATTGGGCACTTGGCCAGATTCCAGCAGTATCAGGTGCGTTAGTCGCGGTCAATCCCAAAACCGGAGGCGTAAGCGCTTTGGTTGGCGGTTACAGTTTTGAGGTTAATCAATACAACCACGCAACTCAGGCACGTCGACAACCTGGTTCGAGTTTCAAACCGTTTGTATATTCCGCAGCGCTTCACCATGGTGTGACACCCGCAACCGTGTTCCTCGACGCGCCGTTAGTGTTTGAGGACGCGTCTATGGAAGGTGCGTACAGACCGAAAAACGACGGCGGCACCTATCGCGGTCCGACGCGACTTCGCGAGGCGTTAATGCGTTCGATTAATCTCGTTTCTATTCGGGTACTGACGAGCGTGGGTGGTGCCGCAGTCATCGACTACTTACCACGTTTTGGCTTCGATACCACGAGGATGCCAAGTAATACGCAAGTCGCGATAGGCGGTGGGAGCTTAGCCTATAGTCCGCTCGAGATGGCATCTGCGTATAGCGTGTTTGCTAATGGCGGTTACAAGGTTCAGCCTCATTTGATCGAGAAGGTCATAGGGCGAGACGGCTCTGTTATTTTCGAGCCTAGCTATCCGGTAGTTTGTGCCGAATGTGAGGTAACCGCTGGCTTGCAGGCGTCAATTGACAACGACCTTGACGGAAGCGATTTGAACAAACCGCCGCAATTACTCGCGCCGCGTGTGATCGACCCGCGTAATGCGTTTCTTATGAATTCGATGCTTCGTGACGTCGTGAAGCAAGGAACTGGTAGCAAAGCGCTACAACTCAATCGAGAAGACCTTGCCGGCAAGACTGGTACGACGGACGAAGCGCTTGATACTTGGTTTAATGGATTCCATCCAGAGTTGGTCGCCACAGTTTGGGTGGGATTCCCGCAACAACAGTCGTTAGGTCGTTTCGAGTACGGTTCGACGAGACCATTGACGATCTGGATGAACTTCATGGAAGAAGCACTGCGCGACTTGCCGGATCACCCGCTTCGGCAGCCCAATGGAGTCGTACGTGTTCGAATCGATCCTGAAACAGGAGAGCTCGCGTCACATGATCAAAGCGACGCGATTTTCGAGTACTTTCGCGACGAAAATTCACCGGTAGCACGTACGGATGATCGACGAAATACGACTAGTGGCGAGGTTTCACCGGAGAACATCTTCTGATCGGCTTGTTACCGATGAAAGAGTCATCTGAAAGAGTAAACCTGCAGACCATAAGATGACGCGCGTCAGCATAAATATCACGCACCAAATCCCATGTAATATAAGTTTCGGCGAAACGCGATCGATGGCGTATACACGTGTCTGACCCGGCTCAAGTCGATAGAACGGAGAACCGAAATCCGAGCGACAAAACGATTGCATATGTCGTGTACGTCTTGTACCTTGTCGGTTTCTTGGCTGGCGGTCCGGCGGTCCTTGTCGGCGTTATCGTCGCTTATCTCGCACGAAAACGCACGAGAGACCCGTTAATTGAGGCGCACTACTCCTGGCAGATTAGGATCTTCTGGTGGAGCCTCGCGGCGATCGCGATTGTTATGACGGTTGCGTTGTTCCTTATTGCTTCGTTAGTTCTCTGGGTGCCCGGAGTAGCCCTCGCTGTGCTATTCGGAATTATTTTGACGGTCACTGTGGTCGTCCTCGCGTGTCGAGGGATGTTAGATCTCAATAAAGACAAAATGCCAAGCGAGCGATACGTAATCTGAGACGCGGATGGGATTGAGTTTCAGCTACTGAATGATCTTAATGTAGTCACCTGCGCGAGGTTCGCCTCTTGGATAGTCGCCATTTAGCAATCTCAGAGTTTGAACGCCGTTATTGCGAATCGGGGTCATGTTCACGAGATCTTGATAGGTTGTCCCGGGATCGGCTACGATCACTTTGATCTTGGTGGTTGTATCCTGTTGAATATCGCTCGGGCGCATATCTCGAATCCCGATCAATATTGACATAAAGTCTTCTTGGAATTGTTCGACGTCTCCTTTCGGTCCCACCTCGCCTCGAACGGTATACACATCGCCACCCAATTGCACTAACCCAAGCAAACTGAAGCGATTCGCATCTGCTAACGCCAATTCGGCGAGGTAGGCTTGTCGACCAGTCCCTAGGTCGACGGTTTGTTCGTTTTCAACATCGGTGCGTTTGAGTGTGTCACGGACGAAGTCCTTGGGCACAATCTTGCCGTCGGGTGTGTGACGCGTGATCGCTGCCCAAGCGACATCCGCACCTCCCTTTGCTTCTCCGGTAACTTGCTGTTGGTTGTACCGAACGAACCAGGAAGTTGGAAACTCGATCACGACCCGTGCCGTTTTGTCGAAGAAGACGTGCTGTGAGAGCATGCCAGTCGTCGCTTCGCTACCAAACTTCATTCCGTCCATCAGTCCCCAGAAGTTGTCGATAGGTTCTATGAGGTCTTCGGGCAGGGAACCGATCGCGAAACTGACAATGTCGTGAAGTCGCTTGTCGTTTTGCGGGTGTGTTGCGAATAGACCGTGGTAGGTCGCGGGTTGCCCTCTTACTTCTTTAGCAAAGAGTGATTGGTCTTTCAACACTTGCAGCGCATCGATGATCGCAAGCGGGTTGTAGCCAGCCTTGGCTACGAGCTCGGCACCGATTTGGTCAGCTTCAAGCTCCATTTCTCGTCCATAGCCAGCAAGGATGGTTCGGGCCGTGGCATCGGATACCTGCATCATTTCGTTGCGTCCAGTCATTAGCATCGCTGCGATGCCTGCGGCTTTTCCTAAGATCTCGGTGCTTCGCTGTTTTCGTCCGTGCTCGGCAACCACGTGGCCGATTTCATGAGCGATTACGGCGGCGAGCTGGTCTTCGGACTCAAGAAATATCAGCAACCCGCGATTAACGAAAATGTAAGCGTCTGGAGTCGCGAACGCGTTTACGCCGGGACTATCGACAACGAAAAAATAGTACTTTCGTTTCCCGTCGTCGACATGGCGAAGTAGCTTATTGCCGATACGTTCGACGTACTCTTGCCATCCGCCTGCCTCATAGAAGCCGTCTTTGTCCAACAGCTCGTTGTAGAGTTTCGAGCCAGGGCCTGCTGTCGCGAAGCTCGCAAACGCTATTAGCGTGCACGCGGACAGTAGCTTGAATATCGAGTTTAAGTGAGGCATGTTCACGAAGAATTACGCAATTTATGCGTCATCATCTTTGACAAGCGGATTCCTGAATTATCATTGAATCCATGCCGTGTCTCTCGATCTGAAATCCTAACTAAGGCGCTCGTTAGGTGGGCAAGTCTCTATCAGGTTAATTTGGAACCGCGAACAACTGTATAAATATATAGAATTATTCGAATTACTTTGAAGTATTGCCGTACCTTTTCTGGAACCGCTCAACGCGCCCAGCGCGGTCCACGATCTTTTGCTGACCGGTGTAGAACGGGTGGCACTTCGCGCAGATGTCCAAGTGGATATCTTCCTTTAATGTGGAGCGCGTATCGAACGTGTTGCCGCAGCTACACGTTGCCTTGATTGGGTGGTAATCAGGATGAATATCGGGTTTCACGCTGGGAGTACCTGTTAACTTGCGAGCGCAATTTTAGTCGTTTAATCACAGATATGTCGTCGAAAGAGACCGAAATCGTTAAAGTGGTCGTGCCTCGCCGTGTATGGGACAGCTACGACTATTCGATACCGAGTGGCATGACCACTCCGGCTGTTGGTGCACGAGTGAGTGTACCACTCGGCCACGGACGCGCCGAAGGTGTTGTTATTGGTCATACGAGTCAGTCTAACTTCAAACTCAGAGATATCGATCGCGTGATAGATGAACAACCTCTTATCAGCGAGGAAGTCGTTGAGTTAGGTCTCTGGCTGTCGGAGTACTACCACCATCCCTTAGGATCTGTTTTCGAGACGATTTTGCCAACGGCTGTCGTACGCGGACAAGCCGCAAGGACGGAACCTGAAAAGCAGTGGACGCTCGTTGACGACACCAATCGCCATGAACTAAAGGCGAACGCAATTCGTCAACAACATGCGTGGCAGACGCTTCACGAACACGGAGTCGTACGCGAATCGACACTCCAATCATTTGATATCGCAAAACCGACGTTAGACGCGCTTGAGCGTAAAGGCTTGGTGCAAAAGACCGATGTCGCGTCAGCATCAGTAATCACACCCAGTCCGATCTCTCCGTCGCAGGAACAACAAGCCGCCATAGATTCGATTAAGTCAAGTCTTCATGAGTTTCAGACTTTCCTGCTGGACGGCGTCACGGGAAGCGGTAAGACGGAGGTATACCTGCAGGTCATTGATGACTTAATACGCCAAGGGAAACAAGCACTTGTATTAGTACCCGAAATCGCGCTAACCCCTCAAATGACCCGTCGGTTTCAAGAACGATTCAGTCGATTAGCCATCATGCATTCGATGATTTCGAATGCCAAGCGATTTGAAACTTGGACACAAGCTGCCATTGGCGAGATACCGATTGTCGTGGGCACTCGATCAGCAGTGTTCACTCCGTTCAAGAACCTTGGCGCGATCGTGGTAGACGAAGAGCACGATCCTTCGTATAAACAAAGCGAATCGTTGCGCTACTCTGCGCGAGACGTAGCGGTATTGCGTGCTAGCAAACTTGGAATTCCTTGCGTCCTCGGTAGTGCGACGCCATCGATGGAGTCTGTGGTGAACGCGAGGACGAAACGCTACAGCTATCTCCAGTTATCGCATAGACCCGGAGCATCAGAGCTACCGTCGTTCCACATCCAGGATATGCGACATACTCAAGTTAAAGGCGGAATTTGCGAGCCTCTGCTGCGCAGGATCGGTGAGCATTTAGATCGTGACGGGCAAGTCCTGGTTTTGATTAACCGCCGTGGTCATTCGACCTACTACTTTTGTCAAGATTGCGGCTGGACAGCCAATTGCCTGGATTGCGATGTGAGGTTGACTTGGCACGAAGTTCCGAGTCAGTTCCTCCAGTGCCATGCGTGCGGCCGCCGTTATCAAGCGTTGTCTAAGTGCCAAGATTGCGGAAAGGAGTCGATCGTTACGCTAGGAGTGGGCACACAGCAAGTTGAGGAGACGCTTGCGCAATCTTTTCCCGATGTTCCACGACACCGTATTGATCGGGACAGTGTTCGAACTAATCGGCAGCTGACTGCAATGTTTTCTCGTTTACAGCATGCTGAAGAAGGTTTGTTGATCGGGACGCAAATGCTTGCAAAAGGTCACCACTTTCCCAACGTCACCTTGGTTGCCGTGATCGCCGCGGACAATGGTTTTCTATCGACAGATTTTCGCGGACCTGAGCGTACTGCACAGTTGATCGTGCAGGTCGCCGGTCGAGCTGGACGAGCGGAGAAGCCCGGGGAAGTTTGGATTCAATCGTTCGACCCAGATAACCCGGATTTGAGATCACTCGTAAAGGATGGGTATGTTGGATTCACAGAAACCGAATTAAGGTTGCGCAGGGAGGCGAAGTTTCCACCTTTCGGGCAAATGGCTGTCATACGTGCCGAGGGTACCGACGAACGGTTCGCAGAAGACTTCTGTAGCGAGGTATTGAATACGCTTCGGCAGTGCGACGTAAAAGTCTTAGGGCCGGTTAATGCGCCTATCAGTCGAGTGGCCCGGCAATATCGATTTCAAGGAGTCGTCATCGCTTCACAACGACGTCAGCTGCATGACGCGCTTAAGACAGTAGAACGTATGCGGCCGAAATCACGAAAGATAAGGTGGTCGATTGACGTCGACCCGAGCGAGCTCGCGTAGAAACACTCTATTAGCCTAGCAGTGTCGTCGATTTCATGAGATAACGGTCGATTTCTCTGGCGGCTTCACGTCCTTCATTAATTGCCCAAACGACTAGAGATTGACCACGTCGACAGTCGCCCGCAGCAAATACACCGTTCACCGTAGTCTCGTATTTACCTTTATCCGCAAGATAGTTCGTTCGATTGTCGAGCTCCAATGCGAGTGGTTTGGACACGTAGTGTTCAGGTCCTCGAAAGCCGAGTGCCAGAAAGATACGATCGAACTCCCAGACCTTCTCAGTGCCTTGAATCGGCGTAGGCGATCCTGATTCCATGCTGATATCCAACGTTTTTACGCCACCAACACGACCGTTACCGTTATCCATGAATTCGGTCGTACTAATCGCGAATATCCGAGGATCCTCGCCGAATTTCGCTGTTGCTTCTTCGTGGCCGTAATCGACCCGAAAGATCAGCGGATACTCGGGCCACGGGTTGGTCGGCCGCCGGTCCTCGGGGTGCGACGGAAACAACTCGAAGTTGACTAATTCAGCACAACCGTGGCGCATTGCAGTACCTAAGCAATCCGTACCGGTGTCTCCGCCACCAATTACCAATACTCGTTCACCGGCGACGTCAATGTAGTTCCCGTCTTCGAGATTTAAATCTAGCAGACTTTTTGTGTTAGCCGTTAAGTATTCCATCGCAAAATGAATACCGTCCAACTCACGCCCGGGCAAGTTCAAGTCATTTGGAGTCGTCGCGCCGGTGGCGAGTAGAAGTACGTCGCTTTCTTCAACAAGATCGCGAATGTCAACAGTGCCATTCGTACCGTCGCCGATATCGCTATCGGGTTTGAATACAACCCCTTCTTCCTGCATGAGTGTCAGGCGTCGTTGAATGACATGTTCTTTGTCCAGCTTCATGTTTGGAATGCCGTACATTAGCAAGCCGCCGATGCGATCCGCTCGCTCGTACACCGTCACCGAGTGACCCTGTCGGTTGAGCTGGTCAGCTGCAGCGAGTCCAGCAGGGCCGGACCCTACGATTGCTACGCTTTTGTTAGTTCTGCGACTGGGCGGATTAGGCTGGATCCAGCCGTTCGCAAATCCCTTGTCCACGATCGCCATCTCGATGTTCTTGATGGTTACCGGTGGATCAGTGATTCCTAATACACAACTCCCCTCACACGGGGCAGGGCAGACGCGACCGGTGAATTCGGGGAAATTGTTAGTTGCATGCAATCTATCAAGCGCGTCGCGCCATTGATCACGATATACCAGATCATTCCATTCAGGGATAAGGTTGTGGATGGGGCATCCGGCTTTGCTGATCCGGTTGTCCGGTAGCGTCTGCGATTGGCAGAAAGGAACGCCGCAATCCATGCAGCGTGCGCTCTGAGCCGTGAGTCTTGTTTCGTCGTGCGGCGTATAGATTTCGCGAAAATCTGCGATGCGTTCGAGCGGAGGTCGATACGGGGCAGCGTTCCGCTCGAACTCCATAAAGCCGGTCGTTTTGCCCACGTTTCAGCTACACTTCCGCTGAAGCTAGTTCGGCTTGTTCCGACATGCTTTCGAGAACCCGCTTGTAGTCTGTAGGCATAACTTTTACGAATTCACTTACCGAACTCTTCCAGTTATCTAAGACGCCTTTTGCGACTGTCGAGCCGGTGTAAATTGCGTGTTGATCGATAAGTCTTTTGAGTTCGTCAATTTCGTCTCGATCTGCGAGTGATTCGAGTTCGACCAGCTCCATGTTGCACTTAGCCGCGAATAGCGTGTATGGATCCCAAACGTAGGCGACTCCCCCGCTCATACCAGCTGCGAAGTTTCGTCCCGTTGAGCCTAGTACGATCACTCGACCGCCTGTCATGTATTCGCAGCCATGGTCTCCCACCCCTTCGACGACAGCGGTCGCGCCGCTATTGCGGACGCAAAACCGTTCTGCTGCAATCCCCCTGAAGTAGCACTCACCGTCTGTTGCGCCGTAAAGGACAACGTTGCCGATTAACACCTCTTCTTCCGGTTTGAAGGTTGAACTCTTGGGCGGGTAAATGACCAATCGACCACCTGAGAGTCCTTTGCCGACGTAGTCATTTGCGTCGCCTTCAACCTCAAGCGTGACGCCTTTTGCCAACCAGGCGCCGAAACTCTGCCCAGCGCTGCCATTGAACTTGAAATGCACAGTATCGTCTGGCAGCATCTCTGGACCAGCCGCCTTAATGATCGCGTTTGAGAGCATGCCGCCGACGACTCGATTTGTATTGCGAATAGGCAACGATGCGCGAACACGTTTTCCTTCCGTTAATGAGGGTTGTGCGAGTTCGATCAGTTTTAGGTCGAGTGCCGATTCGAGCCCATGGTCTTGTTCGTGCTTGCGGTATACGCCAAGACAATCTTCGGGTTCAACGATTGGCTCTAGGATCTTTCGCAGGTCCAATGCTTTGGCTTTCCAATGGTCTGCCGCGGCGTCGATACGCAAAAGGTCAACACGACCTACCATCTCATCGACCGTTCGTAAACCGAGTGTCGCCATGATCATGCGAAGTTCCTTCGCGACCAGGAACAGATAGTTCAGGACATGCTCTGGCGTACCCGTAAAGTGCTTGCGCAGGGCTGGATCTTGAGTTGCGATCCCAACGGGGCAGGTGTTGAGATGACACTTCCGCATCATGATGCAACCAAGTGACACAAGCGGAGCGGTCGCGAAACCGTATTCCTCAGCTCCAAGGCATGTGGCAATAGCGACATCACGTCCCGTCTTGAGTTGACCATCGACTTGTAGCGCGACACGGGAACGGAGGTTGTTAAGCACAAGCGTTTGGTGGGTCTCCGACAATCCCAGCTCCCATGGGATACCAGCATGTTTGATTGACGTAAGTGGAGACGCGCCGGTGCCACCAACATCGCCGGCGATCACTAGATGGTCGGTACGTGCCTTGGTGACGCCCGCTGCCACTGTTCCTACACCGACTTCAGAGCACAGCTTGACACTGATGTCGGCGTCAGGATTGGCGTTTTTGAGGTCGTGAATGAGTTGCGCGATATCTTCGATCGAATATATATCGTGATGAGGTGGTGGACTGATTAATCCAACACCAGGTGTCGAGTGGCGAATTCGTGCGATGAAGTCGTCGACCTTTGTACCTGGTAGTTCCCCACCTTCGCCGGGTTTTGCACCTTGCACGATCTTGATTTGAAGTTGGTCGGCATTCGTTAAGTAATCAATCGTTACGCCGAAACGGCCACTAGCGACCTGCTTGATTGCGGATCGGCGCCAATCGCCGTTACTGTCGGGATAGAACCTTGCCGAGTCCTCGCCCCCTTCACCCGAATTCGATTTGCCACCGACTCGATTCATCGCGACGGCCAGCGCTTCGTGCGCCTCGGCTGAGATCGATCCGAAGCTCATCGCACCAGTCGCGAATCGCTTCATGATCTCGCCTTCGCCTTCCACTTCATCCAGTGGTATCGACACGCTCTCAGGTTGCTCAATAAATGTCAACAAACCACGGAGATTAGCTTCGCGCGTGTTGAGTTCGTTTACGTGTTTACTGAATCGCCAGTAGGCGTCTTCATCGTTTTCACGCGAGGCAAATTGAAGATCCGCTATCGATTCTGGGTCCCACATGTGGCGATCGCCACCCAAGCGCCAATGGAAATCACCCGGATTAGGAAGCACGGGAATACGAACGACGTTCCGTCCTGGGAAGCCGATTTCATGCCTCCGCCGCATCTCCTCGGTAAGTACATCAAAGCCAATACCTTCTACACGGCTTGCGGTTCCGGCGAACGCGCGATCGATGACTTCCTCTGCGAGACCAACGGCTTCGAAAATTTGTGCGCCTCTGTATGACTGAAGCGTAGAGATACCCATCTTGGCCATGACTTTCATCATGCCTTTCGCAACGGCCTTTTTGTAGGCGGAGACGACGTCGAGATCGTCGGAGACATGTGTTGCGTCATCAAGATAACCATCTCGACGTGCTTGCCAGAGTGCTTCAAACGCGAGGTATGGGTTTATCGCATCTGCGCCGTAGCCTATGAGTAAGCAGTGGTGATGTACCTCGCGCGCTTCGCCGGTTTCAAGGACGAGACCAATTCGTGTTCGCGCGTGGTGTTGAACCAAATGATGGTGGACCGTACCAACGGCAAGTAACGCGCTAATCGGTACGCGGTCTTTGCTCATGAGTCGGTCAGACAAAACCACTAGACGAAAGCCGTCAGCAATAGCTTGTAGGGCGTCATTTGAGATTCGGTCCAGTGCTTCTTGCAGACCTCTCTCACCTGACCGGACATCAAATGTTGTATTAATCGTCTTTGTCCGCCAGCCGCCGAAATCCATGTGCTGAATGGCGGCTAGCTCTTCATTGCTCAAGATCGGATGTGGGATGCGTAGACGATTAGCGTGAGACTCAGAGACGTTGAGCAAGTTTTCTTCAGGTCCGATGTAGCACTCGAGCGCCATGATGATCTCTTCACGGATTGAATCAATCGCAGGATTGGTCACTTGTGCGAAGAGTTGCTTGAAGTAGTCGTACAGCATCCGGGGCTTTTCGGACATGACTGCCAAGGCAGCGTCATTTCCCATCGAACCAAGCGGATCCCGCAGTTCCTTCACCATCGGCACGAGCATGAACTGCATGGTCTCGGTGGTGTAGCCATGCGCTTGCATGCGTTGCAACAGAGTATCGGGTTCGTAGCCTGGTACTTCCGGCGGAATTGGCAATTGATCGAGTTCGACTCGTTGGTTTTCTAACCACTGCCGCCACGGACGTTTCGCGGACCATTCGGCCTTAATTTCATCGTCGGGCACCATCCGACCTTCGACGAAGTCGATTAGAAAGAGTTTGCCGGGCTGGAGACGACCCTTTGTGATGACGGAAGCCGGATCGACGTCAAGAACGCCAACTTCGGACGCCATGATGCATCGATCATCAGTTGTGATGTAGTACCGAGACGGACGTAAACCGTTACGGTCAAGCACCGCGCCAATGTAGGTTCCGTCAGTGAACGCAATGGATGCGGGACCATCCCACGGTTCCATGAGGCACGAATTGAACTCGTAGAAGGCTTTCCGGTCATCCGACATGTCGTCATGATGTTGCCACGCTTCTGGAATCATCATGAGGACCGACTCTTGTAGCGTCCGGCCTGTCATGAGGAGGAATTCAAGGACGTTGTCGAACGTTCCTGAGTCTGAACAATCCGGTTCGACCACCGGGAAAATTTTCTGTAGGTCGTCGCCGAATAGCTCCGATTCCGCGACACCTTCTCGGGCGTTCATCCAGTTGGAGTTGCCGAGTAGGGTGTTGATTTCGCCGTTATGGCTCATGAAGCGGTTCGGCTGCGCACGGTCCCACGAAGGGAAGGTGTTAGTCGAAAAGCGCGAATGCACCATTGCGAGGTGCGACTCAAAATCTTTTGCCTGAAGGTCTAGAAAGAAAGGAAACAGCTGCAAGGGTGTGAGCATACCCTTGTATACGATCACCTTCGTCGACAGGCTCGCAATGTAAAAGAGTTTTTCAGTATCCCGTGACGGATCCGCTTTAATCCTATGAGTGGCCAACTTTCGAATGATGTAAAGTCGTCGCTCGAGTTCGTCAGGCGAATCACAATTTACGCCACCAATAAAGCAATGAGCCATATGTGGCATGGCGCGTCGCGCAGCGTTGCCGATATCTGCGCCATCTGGATCAACTGGTAAATCTCGCCAACCAAGTAAGCGTTGTCCTGCCTCCGCGATGGCATCTTCCACGACCTGCATACAGATTTGACGCTCATTTGGGTCTTGTGGCAGGAAGACGATCCCGACCCCGTACTCGCCTCGATTGGGCAAGGTCGAGTTGTTTGTTTCACGGTAGATGCGAGCGAAGTATTTATGTGGAATCGCCGTCAGAATACCGGCGCCGTCTCCGGTGTTCTTTTCGTACCCCAACCCGCCACGGTGCACCATGCAACAGTTCATGTGTTCCGCATCTTCCATGATGCCGCGACTCGCCCGACCCTTGATATCGCATACAAAACCAACTCCACAGGAATCACTCTCGTTGCGAGGGTCGTATAGCCCGACAGAGCTTGGCGGACGATGCGGTAGGCTACGCTGGTTAGCAGTCATCTTTAAGGTCGTTGGGTGGCTACGTTCAATCGTTAGCTCGCGTGAACTTCTCCAGCTCACGTGCAACTAGCATGCAAGCGAAACGAAGCGGAAATCGCTCGTAATCTCTCGAATTGTCTCGGTGTCAGGGTTAAAAGAGCCTTGCGCTAGCGCTTTTCTTTGCTCAGCGAATGGCTCAGCTCCCACCTTTATCGCTGTGCTAGGCGCAGAAAATCAGGCTCAGCGCAGCGAATCAGATTTTATTCACTGTCCTGCAATGAGTTTCCTTTTTGTAATTTTGAGGATTTTTATCGAGTATCCCGTTGAACTCACTACACTAAAGGTATCGAACTCCCAATAATCATGGTTGCACGTACAGTTAATCGGAATAGACACGAAATCGTAGCGGTAGTCCATACGCTAATCTGGAACTCCAGTGGCACACATCTACTTTTATTGGAACGAGCTCACACGGGCTTTATGGATGGTAGGCACACGCTACCCGGGGGACACCTAAAGGCGGCAGAATCCGTGGTTGACGCAGCGATTCGTGAGGTCAGAGAGGAAGTTGCGCTTGAACTCGAAGAAGCGCGCCCTTGTTGTGTGTTGCCGTATCGCGGGGGCGTTAACTTCATCTTCTCGAGTACTCGGTGGCAAGGATCCGCTAAGAATGTCGAACCACATCGTTGTGCCAGCATTGGTTGGTTCGCACGTGATGAACTTCCCGATACCGCGGTCCCGTGGCTGTCGAAGGCACTAGAGCTGCATGAATCAAGTGACTGGTTTTACGATTTCAGTAACCCATAGATAGTGGAAGTCAGCACTCCTATCACAGTAATCGATGCCAAGTCGTAAAGCAACCCCCAAAATTTCTCTAGCTACAATTCTGCCGCTTTTCGTCGCTGAGATTTGCCATGTCTGATCCCGTTCGTATTGCTGTCACCGGAGCGGCTGGCCAGATCGGTTATGCGTTGTTGTTTCGAATCGCCTCGGGAGCGATGTTAGGAAACGATCAAGACATAGAGTTAAGGCTGTTAGAGATCCCTCCCGCTATGGATGCGCTACGAGGGGTCGTGATGGAAGTCGAAGATTGTGCTTTTCCTTTGGTCCAGAACGTCGTAACAACCGATCAACCCGAAGTCGCGTTTGAAGGTGTGGATATAGCGATGCTCGTTGGTTCACGACCTCGCGGACCGGGCATGGAACGAAATGATCTGCTCGCGGCGAACGGCGAGATCTTCACGGCACAAGGCAAGGCGCTCAATGATCAAGCGGCGAAGCATGTCAAAGTACTCGTCGTGGGGAACCCAGCCAATACGAACTGCTTGATCGCACAACACAATGCTCCCGATCTCGATCCGGCAAACTTCACCGCTATGACCAAACTCGATCACAATCGCGCGGTTGCACAACTCTCACATAAAGTGCAAGCGGCAGTCGAGGACATTGAAGGACTGGCGATTTGGGGCAACCACTCGTCGACCATGTTTCCGGATTTGTTGGGTGCGACCATCAACGGCAAACCAGCATTGGATGCCGTTAGTCAAGCGTGGTATGAAGAGGACTACATACCCGCGATTCAGCAACGCGGCGCCGCCATCATTCAAGCACGCGGCTCATCAAGCGCCGCTAGCGCAGCGAATGCAGGCGTTGAGCATGTTCGAGAATGGGTATCGGGCTCCGAGCGAGTAACCAGTATGGGAGTATTCAGCAAAGGCGAGTATGACACGACCGACGGACTGATATTTTCTTACCCCGTTACGGTGAGTAACGGTGTGCACAAAATCGTCGAGAATCGCGAATTGAATGCATTTGCGCAAGCCAAAATCAAGGCTACCGAGGCGGAGCTAATCGAGGAACGCGACGCAGTGGCGCACCTGCTGTAACGAGTTTGGAAGGTAAAATCTTTCGCTTCCGAATTCGCAGTGAGAACTCAATTCCATGGCTAGTTTAGCGACTGGACAGCGATTAAAGAGCGCAGTGTGCACGACAGAGATCATGGTGATCAGCGCGCCGAACGGGGATCTTGAGCTTACTTGTGGTGGCGCCCCAATGGCTGCGGAAGCGACGAATGACGGCGGGTCGGTGAGTCCGAGTTTCGCGAATGGAACCACGATTGGCAAGCGCTATGTCACGGAAGACGGAAGTCTTGAACTGCTGTGCGTTAAACCTGGTGATGGGTCCTTGGCTGTGAATGGGACCGAGTTAAAGATAAAGGAATCGAAGAAACTTCCTAAGACTGACTAAACGCGCAGTACCCAATAGCTATCACAACGAATACGATGGCGATTAGCCTATGAACATCGCCTTATTTCTAGAAATGGCGGCGGACGCACAAGGCGACCGCGTCGCATTTAAGGATGCACTCACTGGCGAATCAATCTCCTTCGGTGGGTTGTACAAGGCCGCACAGGCGAAATCGCAAGTGTTACATGAGTCTGGCGCATCACATTGTGTCCTAGTCGACACTTCGAATCTGACCATTCCAGTTACGCTCTTTGCTTGTGGTTGGGCGGGCATACCTTATGTCCCGATTAACTACCGACTAACCGCGGAAGAGATTGATGCGTTAATCGATCGCGTCAAACCCGCGTTCGTGGTGACTGATACCGAGCATCGACAAGCCTGGGCGGATCGTGATGAATTGGTTGTCCACGACCGTCAATCATTTCGCGAAGTCCACGCAAAGTCGACGGATGTTGCACATTGGTCGATGGAACCAGAAGACGTTGCGGTCGTGTTGTTTACCAGCGGTACGACAGGCGCTCCGAAAGCGGCAATCATGCGCCATCGCCATTTGGTGTCCTATACGCTCATGATGGATTTCAACTCGGCGGATGACGACGAAGCTGCGCTCGTAACGGTACCTCCATATCACATAGCAGGAATTGCTGCGATTTTGACGTCGGTGTATCAATGCCGCCGCGTCGTGCAGCTTGCAACGTTTGAACCGGGTAATTGGCTGAAGGTCGCTCGCGACGAGGATATCACTTCGACATTTGTTGTACCCACGATGCTCGCACGTATCGTCGAGTCACTGGAAGGCCAGCGAAGTGCGAATCTACCACACCTACGCTCGATTTCATATGGCGGTGGCAAAATGCCCCTAAACGTGATTCGTAGAGCGATGGATCTCTTTCCTGATACGGAATTTACGAATGCATACGGTCTGACCGAAACGAGCTCGACCATTACGGTGTTAGGTCCGGAGGAGCACCGGACCGCACTGGCGAGCGAGGATCCGAAGACGCAGAAGCGACTAACGTCCGTTGGTTTGCCAGTACCGGGAATCGAGATTGCAATTCGCGATGATGAAGGGAAGGCCGTCCCGATTAATCTCCATGGTGAGATCTTCGTTCGTGGCGAACAGGTCTCAGGTGAGTACGAAGGCATTGGTAGCCGTGTCGACTCAGATGGTTGGTTCCCGACCCGCGATGCGGGTTTCGTTGACGAAGACGGCTATCTGTTTTTGGACGGACGCGCAGACGATGTCATCGTACGCGGCGGTGAGAATCTATCTCCTGGCGAGATTGAGGACGTATTGCGTGAACATGAAAGTGTGCGTGACGCAGCTGTTGTAGGCATGCCAAGTGAGGAGTGGGGAGAAGCTGTCGCCGCGGCCATCGAAGTGTCGCGTGATGTCACCGTGGAAGCGCTCCAGAGTTGGGTAAAAGAACACATGCGTTCATCGCGAGTACCCGAACAGATCCAGTTTTGGGATGAGTTGCCTTATAACGAGACCGGCAAGTTACTTAGACGAGTGGTTAAAGAGGCGTTTGCCAAACCCTCATAGGTAGCTCAAACTCTGGATCGAATCATTCCGCAAATATGGCAGAAACGATTGTCGCGCGAGCTTCAAATTCCGTCTGAGCGTCAAACGCGATTACTTTACTTCGGTGTAAAGATCGCGGAAATTAGCTTCATAAAAACGCGATCGATCATGTGCTGAACGTGGTTCAAGCGCGGTATCGAATCGCTTTATCGGATCGCGACCTCCTTCCGCATGTGGGTAATCGGAGGAAAACAGGTAAAGCTCGGGACACGATTCGCTCATTAGCTGACCGACGTCTTCGAACGGATATGGGGTGAATCGCAGTTGGTCGCGGAATTGCTCGGACGGTTTTCGTTCAAATTGAGCCAGATGTGGTTCAGATCGCGCCCAAATCTCAACTGCATGATCAAGTCGACGAATCGTGTCAGGAACCCAACCTGCACCCAGCTCGATGACTCCGCCTTTCAGTCTTGGAAACCGCTCAAGTACACCGTCGAGTACAAGAACAGAAATAAACCTCTGTGCGGCTTGGAAAATCACCGTTAGGTCCTTTGAGCCTATGACCTCAGCACCACCGCGTGCAGTTTGACGATTTTCAACGCCATCGTTCATCCATGGATCGGGTATGGATAGACTGCTACTACCGACGTGTTGAATAAATGGAACCCCCGTCTCTTCGAGTTTCCGCCAGAAGAAGTCGTGGTCAGGATGACCAGGAGACCGCCCGCCAGGCGCTCGTGAGGGAATCCAAATCGCGCCGATGCCGAGTTCAAGTGTTTCATCAAGCAACGTGTCTGCGCGATTTGGCTCGTCGAGCGGTGCCATACCTACGCCGATTAGTCTTGAATCGCAGTCGCAGAACTCCGCCATGGAACGATTGTGTGCCGCGGCCGCTGCATACATCGCGCGGGGGTCTGTCGTCCCAAAAATCTTGGTTGCGCAGAACGACGAAAAGACGACTTGCTGACGAAAACCCAGGAGGTCTAGAGCCTTGCCTCGTTCCGCGCCGTTGAACGCGCCAAGCGCCGCATGCCATTTGGGACCGCGGGTGAGTTGATCACCTAGCGCTATGAGCTGTTCAACGGTCTCTTGCGTGTGACCTTGGGATCCCTCCAACTCACGCATCTGAGTGCCCACGTCCGCCAATCGAATGTCATCCAAAGAGGGAATCCAGGCTCGCATTGAAGATTCGACGTTTCTAGTCAGAAAATCCGGCAATTCCATGAGATGGCTATCAGCATCGCGAATCTCTCGGTTACCCGCGTACGTCATGCTTCCTGTACCGATTCTGTACCACGAAATGCATCAATATCAGGGCGACATACAAACCTAATTCTTGGCAAGTGGATTGTTGCGTTAGCGCCCCATGCTGTTACTGCATACACCGGATTGATTCCGTCACGCTGCCATACGTTGGCGTCAAAATTGACAATCGTCGGAACATAGCGTTCGGTCCGACTGACTTCGTAACTAGGGTCGAACTGGACTAGACGTAACCCAAGTGGGGTGCTTGCACCGTGCATGGAAGCAAATAGTTGGAGGTCCGCGATCGCAAGCGACTCGGGGTTTCTCAACTGTATTCCAATCGCCGGTTGGTCGTCCACGGTTAGTTGAAATTCGGCCGCGTCATAACTCCGTTTGAACTGGATATCTGACTGAACCGCACTCAAACCCCAGTTTCTAGCTAGGTGAACCTGTGCTTTCTCGTTATCGATTGCTGCGCTAAGAAGGAACGCGCGCGGTCGCGCCCCGCTTCGACAAGAGATGCGAAACTGAACGAGACGGAAGCGGCCCCAAGGTGAATCCGGCACGTCCCAACACGTCCATTGACCGATCGGCGGAATGGTTGGGTGTAAAGCGGGTGGTAGAAAACGTTCGATCTCAGTAGCGGCGAGTTCGTAGTGCGCTTGAAGTATCTCGACGCCTTCTAGTACGACTGGATCGATTGCCCAGGTCGAAATCGTCGGCGGCGTGGCGACGAGCTGTTCGAGAGGCGTAGTTCCGACTAGCATCGGCCTAACTGGACGCTTGGAATTTCGGGATAACCTGCTCGCCAAATAGACGCAGGCTCTTTAGTACGTTTTCGTGAGGGATGCATTCAAGTGCGTTCGGCATGAAATTCACCTGATCCACACCGAGTGATTCCCACTCGCGGATTACGTCAACAATACGATCTGGGTCGCCGATCGCCATGCCCTCAGGAAGGTTTACGGTTTGACCCGGATTGGTTTCGGCCGGAGTTCGACGCCGACCACCTCCTGGCGAAATGTTGGCCAACAAGCCGTACGCCCTGGTTGGATAAGCCTCGCGCGTAAACAACAGATGTGCGTTTGCTTGACCAAATTGGCCGATGAGCGCATTGCCATAGCGCGCAGCTTGCTCGATATCTTCGTCACAATAGAGAAAGTTCAAGGTCGCGACTTGGTCATTGACCACTGAACCGACTGGATCACAAAGTTGAATTCGGCGGCGATATTCCTTCAGCCGGCGTTCTTGCTCAGCAAATCCTGCGGTTGCGACGCCAAGCGCACCTAAGCCGCGATCCGCTGCGTCGAGTTCCGTGCCTGGTGAAGTGACCGTGACCCACATCGGTGGGTGTGGGTCTTGCACCGGTTTGGGCAGAACAGCCCGTTCTGGCATGGAGAAACATACACCTTGATGCGCGAATCGCTCTTGCGTCCACATCTTTGGAATCGTTCGAACAAATTCATCCCAAGTCTTCTTCGTCGTGTCGGGGTCGGCTTGAAAGCCGCCTAATTCGGTCCACGTCGACGAACGCGCTGTACCCAGTTCAAGCCGTCCGTTGGACAGAACGTCGAGTACCGCTGCTCGTTCAGCAACTCGGATCGGATGGTTCATTTCGGGAACACACACGACCGCGCCGTGTCCGACGCGAATGCGCTCGGTTTGCATTGCGGCGGCAGTAAGAAACAGTTCCGGCGAAGAGCAATGTGAGTACTCCTCAAGGAAATGGTGTTCGACTGCCCACACCGTATCAAATCCAACTACATCTGCTAACCGGATTTGTTCCAATGCATCGTGATATACCTTTGCCTCGATGCCATGGGTAAACGGTCTAGGCACCGACAGTTCGTAGAAGATGCCGAATTTCATGGTCGTGTCACGATTCGTGTTTTTGGATATCGCGCCTGAGCGTTAGAGCTCAACGACAGCATGCCCAGGGCAGGTGGGCTCGCCTTCGCTGTTTACCACATTCACGTCTAAACGGACGATGTGTTTGCCGTCTTCGATGCTCTTTTCTGTGACTTCACCGACTACCGTCAGAACGTCGTCTTTTTGATTGATTGCGCGGTATTGGCAACCGACTTCCTGAACACGACCTTCGTCGCCGATCCAATCATGAAGGGCGTTTACGATGTACGCGTAGCGGAGATTCCCCATACCGAATGCACCTTGTTTGTTGCCCGCACGTCGTCCCGCTTCGTCGTCCATGTGGAATGGCACGAATTCCTCGTTAACGGCCGCAAAGCGATTCCACTCCGCAAAGCTCGTTTTACGTGACCACTCTGGTAACTTCGTACCTATTTCGATCTCGTCGAATGTAATGCTCATGGATCGTTCTCCCTAATATCGAACTGAAATGGAGATGCGCGTTTTGACGAGTTCGTCGTTCTGATTTCGCCATTCTATTTCGGTTCGTACATACAGTGTGTGACCGAGACGGCCTTCACGCTCTTCCCAACCAATGAGTCTTGAACGTGCCGAGATGACATCGCCAGGACGCATCGGTACCCCATAAGTATCTGTTTGACCGCCATTCATTCCGGTGAGTGGCTTGCCATCTGGTCGTCTTCCCGACAGTCCCTGCGCGAGAGCGGCGGGTCTCTCTATCGACCACGCGAACGGATTGAAATCTGGTGGCGCGATGATGCTCTGGTATCTAGTGGTTGCAGCGTACTCGGCATCCCAATAGATACGCGGTGGTTGCTTGGGATAGTGCGTTGCCATGGCCCACCGCCTGATGTCGGTCTCCGTGATAGGGTATGACGAACGCGACGGTCCCCAAACGCCTGTTGACGCCAGCATCTCGTCAGTTACATAGGTTAATTTGGTGTTACTCATGCGCTCGTACGTTGTTGACTTAAGTGTGGATTTCTTTGATCTGTTATTTTGCGTATGGGTCTCTATGACCAGACCTCTAGTATGTGGCAAAGCTCCTTTCACGTCTGTCATCAAATGTGTTCTCGTTTGCTTACATTGGTTGAATTAACTCGCAACACGTGCAGACCGATCCCGGCAATTCCAAGCTATAATCGAAAGGCTACTACCTTCCCATTGATCAATAAGTTACGGAGGACGTGATCATGCGGATTCGTACGGGCTTAGCAGGTTTATCCATTGCGATTATCCTGTCGATGACTTCGCAGCTGCAGGCAGAACCTGGCGGGATCTACTACGGCGCATCCGCGACGCTTCAACAAGCCGAAGTCCTTTATCGCAAGTCGGTTCTTGGCCGCTTCGAAGACTCAACAAATGAATCCACGGAATGGTCCTCGAGCGGTGAGGTTGAAGATAAGCCTCTACAGTGGGATGGAATGCTGGGCTATCGACTCAATTTCGCGGACGGTACTCAGTTTCTTGCGCTTCAAGCCGAAATCGCTCTGACGGGCGATGACATCAGTGGCAGACTAGACGGGGCCGGTAATTCTCCTGGTCGAAATGTACTTGGTGAGGCTTGGCCAGAAGACTGGACGCTTGAAACTTCGCGTAGTATGGGCGTCATCGCGAAATATGGTGTGGCACGTTCTCTTTTCGGCACGATCGATATCTCTTTGTATGGACTAGCCGGAGTTCGTCAAACCACCATAGATTTTTTCTCCTCGTTCCAAGGATGTTTTGAATTGGCGACTTGTAGTGTTGATGATCTACGTACCGAGACGCAGAGCTACGACCCTCAGGTGAATCTCCTAGTTGCGGGATTCGGTCTTGAGACGGGGATCAGTGGTAAAACCTCGCTTCAGTTTGAGTTGCGCCTCGTAGAGGATTTTGAAGCAGACTGGATAGCGGACTTTGAAGGAGAGGGTTGGGAAGTTGATGCTCCTGGTGGATTCACAGTGGAAAACACTGATTTCGCCGTGAAGCTAATTCGTTATCTTTGATGTAAACCAATCGTCGGTTCAACACTCCTCTAGACAAGTCTTCGTCAGGGTTTAGACGATTCGCGAATCCGTTTTCCCCCAATATTCATCCTTGAGTAGGCGCTTGTAGAGCTTGCCAGTCGGTAACCGCGGCAACTCGACACGAAAATCGATACTACGAGGAGCTTTGTAGTGCGCAATACGGTCTCGTGTCCACTCTAGTAAGAGTTCCGCTTCCTCTTCTGACGGCTCGATACCCTCAACTAGCTGCACGACGGCCTTCACTTCCTCTCCCATTTCCGCATGTGGTACGCCAATTACCGCAACATCAAGGACGTGGTCGTGCACGACCATTGCGTCCTCAATCTCCTGCGGATAGATGTTCACGCCACCGGAAATGATCATAAACGTGGCACGATCTGTGAGAAACAAATAATCATCCTCGTCGACGTAGCCCACGTCACCGAGTGCTGACCAATTAGGGTGATCAGGATGTTGCGCGTCTTTGGTTTTTACTGCGTCCTTCAAGTATTCGAACGGCATCTCGGGTAACTCAAAGTAGACGATGCCTGCTTCGCCGGGTGGCAGTTCGTGACCTTCTTCGTCGCAGACGTGAATGACACCTAAGATCGGCTTGCCAACCGTGCCGGGTCTCTCGATCCATTCGTGTGGACCGACATGGGTCAGACCGTTTAGCTCGGTTCCACCGTAGTACTCGTAGATGATCGGACCCCACCAATCCATCATGCGTTTCTTGATCTCCCTCGGACACGGCGCTGCTGCATGGATCGCGACCTGATGCGAGGAAAGGTCAAATTGCGTACGGTCTCCTTCCGGCAGTTTCAGCATACGCGTAAACATTGTGGGTACCCACTGACTGTGAGTGACTCTGTACTTCTCGATGGCTTCCAGTGCGCCGATCTCGTCGAACCGTCGCATCATGACGACGGTCCCACCAATAGCTTGTACCGCGGTACAGAAACCAATTGGTGCCGAGTGATACAACGGTGCAGGTGATAGATACACCGCGTCCTCATTGACTTGCCACAACATCGCGAGCAGTGCGTTCTGCGGATTGACTGCACTATCAATGTTTCCTTCCGGCAATGGGCGATAAATTCCTTTCGGTCGTCCCGTGGTACCAGACGAATACAGCATAAATGAACCGGCAGGTTCGATCTCTAATCGTGTCTTTGGAAATTCACGTAGCGCTTCCTCAAACGAGTCGAATCCTGGGATGTCACCATTGACAGCAAGGTATGTGTCGCAATTCGGTGTCAGAGGTGGGATATCTCTTGCGACATCAGTTAAGTTGCTCGCAGAAATGAGGACACGACTCTCTGAGTTATCGACGATATAAGCAGCTTCCTCTGAAGTGAGGTACCTGTTCACGGTGGTCAAGTACAGGCCTGATCGTAGTGCTGCCCATGCAACAACAAAGTAGGTCAGATTGTTGTCCATGAAAACCGATATGTGGTCGCCTCGTCGCAAACCACGTGCGTACATCAGCTGCGCAAGTTGATTTGACTGCTCATCGAGTTCTCGATATGTAAGTGTCTCGCCAGTAGTCGAGTCGATTGCAGCGAAATGGTCTGGCTTTTGCCTCGCCCAATGGCCTGGATACATGGTGTCAGGTGTTCTTGGAATTTACGAACGACATTATGAGTTTAGTTTGCTTGTTTAGAGTCCCGGCCAAGAGCTCGAATTCACTCACTCGCTCGGTTGATACGCGTGTGCCTTCGCAACTTGCTCATTGAGTACAACGCCTAAACCAGGCTCCGTCGGCGGAACGATGTAACCGTCCTCCCACTCGATTGGTTTTTCAAGAATTTCCGCATGGAAACCATCGAATCGACCAATGCTCTCTTGGATCAAACAGTTTGGTGAGCATGCGTCCACCTGAATGTTTGCGGCTGCTTCGACAGGACCACAATACAGATGAGGCGCGATTTGCGCGTAATACGCTTCGGCCATCCCGGCGATTTTCTTCGCTTCTAGGATACCGCCTACACGTCCCAGCGCCATCTGAAGTATGACTGCTGCTTGTTTCTCTAGCAACTCGCGGAACTCGAATTTCGTAGCGAGTCGTTCACCCGATGCGACGGGGATTGATGTCATTCTTGCGACTCGCGCCATCTCGTCTCGATTTTCAGGCGGCACTGGCTCTTCAAACCACAGTGGGTCGTATTGCTCGATTCGACGTGCAAATCGAATGGTTCCGGATGTCGTCGATTGCCCATGGGTACCTATCAGGATGTCCGCTTTGTTGCCAACGGTTTCGCGAACTGCGCGTACAACTGCTTCGGCGTTGTCGAGTCGGTCTAGTGGTGGCTCGCGCGGATCTTCACTACCCATCACATCGATCAATGGGTCGAACTTCAACGCTGTAAATCCTTCAGCAACATGTGCAGCGGCGCTTGCGCTCGCTGCATCCGGATCAGTGTGCGTCGGTCTTCGCGAGGTATCGTCTGGTGCTGGCCAAAGATAGGTGTACGATCTCACACGGTCGTTGTACTTACCGCCTAGCAAGTTGTATACCGGTTGATCAAGCGCCTTACCGACGATATCCCAACACGCCATCTCGATCGCACTAAGTACACCCATGACTGCATGGTCGGGATGTTGATGGTGATCGTGAGACTCATAGCCTTCACCGTAGTAAACCGATCGCCAAAGACGCTCGATCTGAAATGGATCGGAATCAATCACATAGGTTTCGCACACATCTTCGATCATGCGAGCTGCTGTCGTTGGATGAAAAGGAATCTTGTACGCCTCGCCAATACCGTCTATACCGTTATCGGTTGTTAGCTTGACGAAGACCCAGTATCGACCACCTCGATGCGGTCGCGGCGTTGCAACAACAAAGGTCTCGGCATTAGTGATTTTCAAGGGTCACTCCTCGGATCCGCTTGGTCGGTGATTGAAAAGGAAAGTGTCAAACACCTTCGAATAACTTGCCGCTTCTAGCGTCGATGGGTAGGTACTCGAGTACTTGGAGGTCATCATCGACAACGGTGAAATGGTCATATAGGTTGATCGTCGGATCGCAATGTGGCGGTGTGACCAACAGTTGAGTACCAATCGTCGCGGTCGCCGTGCTGTCTTCGAAGATCAGGCCTCCATGTTCGTCGCCTTTAAAGATGTATCTCGCCGCGCTATCAATACCAGCATATACCTCGGGAAGAACCGAATCTGTGGAGAAGGCTTTTAATCCGGCATCGGTGGTCGCATTTCCAGGCGTGTTTGCCGAGACCACGGTTGTAAGCACAAACAGAGCGGGATCAAATGGCAATTCCGCTTGGTTGCTCCACTCGATGCTCATATATTCGAGATCCATGAAGGGATAGGACCCCGCTTGTAGTTCGGTAGCGACGCCACCTTGCCAGTCGATATCGTAAGTACCAGTTCCGCCCCCCGAAACGATCGGGCATGGAATGCCTTCACTCTCAAGTTGTCGCTTGAACACCTCAACACGTGCCCACAGTTCGTGTGAACGACGGGTCCGTTGACCAAGGCTCTCGACGTGCATCAGATTCCCTGCGTAGCACTGAATACCCCTAAATTGGAGCATTGGTGAGGCGTGTAGCTTCCACGCCAAGGCATGTGCTTTCGAGCCGATCTCGATTCCAGTGCGATGCATACCCGGGTCCAGGTCTATAAGCACTTGCAATGGTTGTTCCGCGTCAAAGATTTGTTCGATTTGAGGAACAATCTCGGGTGAATCGATCACACAAGTGAGATCCCCTACGCGTCCATGCAATGACTTGAGTCTTTCAACATGGCGCAGAAGCGACAAAGGCGACGTGAGGAGGATGCTATCCACGGCACCTGCAAGGTGTTCAGCTTCCGAGAGAGTCGCACAGCAAATCCCGGTGGCACTGAAACTCGTCTGTGCCTTGGCGATCGCTGAGGATTTGTGCGTCTTCGCGTGAGGACGCAATGAGATTTTATTGTCTTTGCAGTGCGACGCCATTCTCGCCAAATTAGCGTGGAAGGCGTCATTCAAGAGCACCAAGGCAGGAGTTTGTAGCTCTTGCAAATGAGGCGGTAGAGGGTGCTGTCTGTTGATCATCCGCCTAGCGACTGGACGTGGATTGAAGTTACAAGGCTTTTATTGAGCGACTTTTACGAAATTGAGGTGATCGCGACATAAGCTCTTCTCCGCGTAATTGTCTACGTACCGACTTAATACGCATGATGCGCAGCGGACTAAACTTGCATTCTTAGGTTTACGTCGCTAGAACGAGGGAAGTGATGTCGACAGTGCTGCAACCAATCGAGTCGAGCTCACTTGAGGTGGAACTGATGACCGGCCGTACTGGCGTTCGAATCACTGGTGTATCGATACCAGAGATGACAGACGACCAGGTCGAGGAAGTGCGTCAAATGGTTGGCGAGTACTGCGTTGGTATTTTCCCGGACCAGCACCTTACGCCGTTGGAACAGCGTGAATTTGTTGGTCGCTTCGGCAAGGTGACTGTGACCCCTGGAGTAAACATGGAAACTGAGTATGCGATGGTTCATAAAGTAGCCAATCGCGGCGATCCTAGTCGACCTGTTTCTGGCGGTTTTCATACTGATACGTGTTTCGTCGAGCGACCCCCTTCGTTTTCGTCACTCAATGCGATCGAGGTACCTCGACACGGCGGCGACACGATGTTCTGCAATCAGTACATGGCGTACGACTCTTTGTCCGATGTGATGAAGGGATGGCTTAAAGGCTTGCGACTGAAGCATGTAGTTAGTGGTACTGATCGCCCAGAGGCGTGTCCTGATCCAGTCTGGCATCCTGCCGTGCGAACGCACCCAGTCACGGGTCGCAAGGCGTTGTATGTCACGTTTGCGGACCGTTGTATTGAAGCTGAAGGTATGACGCCTACTGAAGGTAGGCACCTAATCGACTTTCTCTACGATCACTCTTTAAAGGATCACGCCATGGTTCGGCATCGTTGGCAGGTAGGGGACTTTGTGATGTGGGACAATCGGTGCGCACTACATGCGGCCGTGTATGACCATGGCGATCAGCCTCGCATCCTTTATCGTGTGATGTGTGAAGGTGAGAAACCGTACGAATAAGCGGGTTCGTTACACATCGCAACGATGTGTAGGGAATCAGAAAAACACGAAAATCGAGCCAAAGCTCGCTGAGTGTGACCTCGCTGCTAGGTCGTTGTTCTAGCCAAGCCGCTCACAATAATCGGTCCAATAGGCGAACGCGTTCTCGATTTCCTGGGTTCTAGCCTGAACGATAGGCGCAAAGTCAGGATGCGTAAAGATGTAGAACTGGTCGTGTTGTACGGCGTGTAAAACCATATCGCCAACCACGTCGGGTTCGATGATGTTGCGCATGACCTCGTTGTCCGCTGTCTCAGATTCTGTTCTAACGCGCTCAAAATTCGTTTCGCGTTCAGCGGCTAATGTTGATGGTCGATTTCGGCCTGCTGTGAATATATTCGTATTGACGACGCCCGGACACAGAACGGAAACACCGATCCCGTGTTCGGCTAATTCGATTCGCAGCGTTTCTGAGAGACCAACTACTGCGAACTTGCTCGTACCGTAAACGCCAAGGTTCGGTACGGCAATGTGTCCGGCAAGCGAAGCGGTGTTAACCACATGTCCGCCTTCACCGTGAGCAATCATGTCCGCGAGGAATGCGTTTAGACCGTTATATACACCGTCCAAATTGACGTTCATGGTCCATCGCCAGTCGTTAGGTTCGGCTTCTGCGAACGTTCCCCCCGTTACGATTCCTGCGTTGTTGACTAACACATGTATATGGCCGAAAGCCTCTCTTGCTTTCGCCGCACCCTCCGTGACCGACTCGCGGTCCGCGACGTCGACCTGTAAGCCGATGACGGAGGCGTTCGTTTCGTCAAATTCCTTGACGACCGCCTTCAGTGGTTCGGCTTCGATATCTGCAACAGCGACCTTCATACCCGCGTTGGCAAATGAACGGACCATCGCCAATCCCATGCCACTAGCACCGCCCGTCACGAACGCCGTTTTTCCTGCAACATCTTTCACGTTTTGTTGTCCTATATGGTCGAATTCTTCGGTGCCCAAACCGTCACGTCGTTTGTATGCGCGAGGAAGCACTAATGGGCATGTGTAAGCTATTATCGAATACACGATAAACAGGAGGATTGAGGTACATCTATGCTTAAGTCAGTGGAGTTGAGTCGGCATTACGGCACAGTTCGAGCCGCCGACAACGTTTCATTTGAAATCGAGCCGGGTGAGATCGTTGGACTTTTAGGTCACAACGGTGCCGGTAAGACGACCGTCATGAAGTTACTTACCGGATTCATTGAACCCTCGTCTGGAGAAGCATGGGTCAATGGCGTGCGGGTCCAGGACGACCCAGTGGCAGCTCAAGCTCAAATCGGTTATCTACCCGAAAGCCAACCTTTTTACGGGGAGATGTCGGTAGCAGACTACTTGATGTTTGCAGCGACCATGCGGGGAATTCCGTATGAGGAACGAGCTTCGAGTATTAAGAAGGTTGTGGTCGACACTGATTTAGCAGGTCGATTCCTCGATACCATCGGAACGTTGTCTAGAGGCTTTCAACAGCGTGTATCAGTCGCGCAAGCAATACTGCATCAGCCGCCAGTACTAATTCTCGACGAACCGACCAATGGACTTGATCCAACCCAAACGATTCAGATGCGGGAGTTAATCCAACGCTTAGCAGAGACTTCAACCGTGATTTTGTCCACCCACATCATGCAGGAAGTCGACGCGATCTGCGACCGGGTGCTGATCATGCGTGATGGTGAACTCGTAGTTGACGAACGACTAGATGAGTTGCATCGCGCTGCCCGTATAGCGGTTCGGAGCAATTCGAGTCGCGAGAAATTGAGCAACGTGACAGGCATGAGAGTTGACAAAGGAAACCAATCAGACGAGTTCCTCGTACATGTTGACGAGTCTGGCGACGCCGACTCCTTAATCAACGAGATCGTTCCGAAGCTCGTCGCAGCGAATGTCGCTGTCTACGGCATCAGTCCTGAGCGACATGACTTGGAAACTCTTTTTGCTCGGGTAAACGAGGGTACCAATGCAGCGTAACACCAGTTTTGATCTCGCGTGGAAAGAACTGTCGATGTTCTTTTCATCGCCAATAGGTTATCTCTTTCTCGCCGTATATCTTGGCATCACGTTATTCGTGTTTTTCTGGGTTGAACAGTTTTTCGCACGCAATATTGCGGATGTTCGACCCATGTTCGAATGGTTACCCATCCTCCTGATCTTCCTCGCTGCCGCTTTGACAATGCGATCCTGGAGCGATGAACGACGTGTAGGGACCATCGAATTTCTTTCCACGATGCCGGTTCGCGCCTGGGAATTAGTCGCCGGCAAATTCCTCGCGTGCCTTATGTTGCTCGTTGTTGCGCTAGGTATGACACTCCCGATACCGATTACGGTAGCCATGCTTGGCAACATCGATTGGGGTCCAGTATTTGCCGGCTACGTAGCATCGATTCTGCTCGGTAGCGCTTACTTGAGCATTGGCGTGTTCGTAAGCGCTCGAAGCGAAAACCAGATCGTCGCATTAATCCTCACCGTGTTTGCTTGCGGCGTGTTCTATGCGATCGGAAGTCCGTTCCTCACTGAGCTTGTAGCCAACGAGACCGCTGACATCCTCCGCGGCATTGGATCAGGATCGCGATTCGAGTCAATTACTCGAGGCGTGGTCGATTTTCGGGATCTGTACTTTTACGTATCCGTCACGCTCACGTTTCTTGCGTTAAATGTACATGCGCTTCGAAGCATGGGATGGAGTGACTCCGGTAACGCTGACAAGCATCGCAGTACGCATGTATTACTAGGTCTCTTGGTCGCCAACCTGCTAATCGCGAATGTCTGGTTGAACTACGTGAAGGTTCTGCGCTGGGACGTCACGGAAGGCGACCAGTACTCAATTTCCGCCGTAACGAAGAGTCAACTGTCGCAGCTGACAGAACCACTGTTGATCCGTGGCTACTTTAGCGCAAAAACGCATCCATTGCTTGCGCCATTGGTACCGCAGCTGAGTGACCTGCTCGCAGAGTACGAGATTTCTGGTCGAAATGTCGTACGTGTCGAGTTGGTGGATCCAACAACGAATCCGGAATTAGAGGATGAGGCGAATTCGAAGTACGGTATTCGCCCCGTACCGTTCCAAGTTCGAGATCGTCATGAATCGAGTCTTGTTAACTCCTATTTCAATGTGCTCGTGATGTATGGAGATGACTACGAGGTGTTGGGGTTTCAAGACCTCATCGAGGTGAAAGCGGCGAGTGAATTCGATTTGGACGTGCAGCTCAAGAACCCGGAATATCAGATCACCCGCGCAATAAAGAAAGTGCAATCCGGATTTCGAAGTGGCGGTTCGCCGTTTGACTTTATCACTCAGCAGGTGCGTTTCGAAGGCTACATTTCGACCTCGGCAACGCTTCCGCCAGAACTTGAAGAAGGTAGGGGTCCGCTGGTTAGCGCATTGGAAGAACTTGAAGCTGGGTCAAACGGTAAATTCTCCTGGAGTATTGTCGATCCGGAGGCAGATGACGGTACCGTTGCTGAACGAATTGCGGCCGAGATGGGATTTCAGCCTATGGCGGCGAGTCTATTTGACGTCAACCGGTTCTATTACTACCTCACACTGACGGATGATCGCATCGTCGTGACGCTGCCGATCCCAGACGGAATGGATGCCGAGGGTTTCAACCGTGTTTTGGAGGAGGGCTTACAACGATTCGCTGTAGGACTGCTGACATCTATCGCACTTTACAGTCCGACTCCTCCGCCGCCGATGCCGCAAAACCCGTACATGCAGCAACCGCAGCAAGTCGACGACTATCGCGAGATATACGCCTCATTGACCGAGGACTTTGACGTACAGAAAGTTTCTCTCGAGACACCTGTACCTACGGAATCAGATTTGTTGATTGTTGTCAGCCCAGACGCGCTCAGCGAGACGAAGCTGTTCCACGTCGATCAGTTCTTGATGGCTGGCGGAACTGTCGTGGTTGCATCCAGCGCATACACAACCACCCTGACGCAAGCTTCGATGACAGCTATTCCCACGAATACCGGTATGAGCGATTGGCTTAAGCATCACGGGATCGAAATAGAGCAGGCGATGCTCATGGACACGAATAACTCGAAGCTGCCGCTGCCGGTCACCCGCCAAGTCGGACCGATCTCGATCCAAGAAGTGCGCATGTTCGACTATCCGTATTTCCTGGAGCTGCCAAGCGATGGCTTGAATACCGAGAGTCCGATCACGAACAGTTTGAACCAGCTCGCGTTACCTTGGAGCTCACCCATCAAGGTAGATGACACAAATCAATCTGGCCGGAGCGTTACCGAATTGCTGAGTACCGGCAATACCGCGTGGCGAGACAGTGCTCCCGATATCCGACCCAAGGTCGATGCGTCGGGCGAATCTCCTTACCTCCCGGGCTCTGAGCAACGTGAAGAAACCGTTGGGGTTCTTCTTGAAGGCCAGTTCAACTCGTTTTTTTCGGAGTCACCTATTTACGCAGAAGCGGTTGCTTCGGCGGGAGAACAAGACGAGGAAGTGAAGTCGGATGACGCGGCGGCTAGCTCTCTTGACGATGGTCACGACCATGGAGCAGAGGAAGCAGCTGAGTTTAGCGAGCCGGAAGATACATTGGGTACAGTCGCGAGCGTCATTACGCAATCGCCTGAATCTGCTCGATTGATTGTGATCGGCTCGTCTTCGTTCGTGTCGGACACAGCTTTAGGTATGTTGGCGTCAGCCCGCGGTCAAAGATACACCGAGAGTCTTCAGCTCATCGCGAATATCGTTGATTGGTCTGCGGAGGATACGACGTTAATGAGTATTCGTGGACGAGGCTACTTCAATCGAACGTTGCCACCGTTAGGCAACGTTGATAAGCAAGTTTGGGAATATGTGAACTACGCGTTAGCGTTGTTGCTCATCGCCGCGACGTTCGGGGTTTATGTATTCAGACGATCACAACGTAACCGACGATATCAGGAGATATTTGGAGGCGTAGCATGAATCGAGCGGTACTAGCGGGATTGTTCGCTCTACAAGTGTTAGTCGTGGGTGTCGTATTGGCATGGAACGTACGCCCACCAGATGAACCTACGGCGTTTTTCGATTTCAATCCGGATTTGATTACAGCAATCCAGGTTCTCAGTGAAGGTCAAGTGATCGATTTACAGAGAGTCGATGAGGATTGGCGGCTTGCCGATGGTAAACCGGCGGACGTCGAAAAGGTAAACGACGTGCTCGACAAACTCGTGAATGCATCGACAGGCTGGCCGGTAGCGACGAGTTCAACGACCGCTGAGCGCTTTGAGGTGACGGAAGATAGATTCCAGAAACGACTGACTCTTCATGCAGGTGACGAGATAGTTGCGGACGCCTTTTTCGGCACTTCACCTGGTTATCGAAAAGTTCACGTGAGTCACGTGGAGGGTGGTCCTGTGTTCGCGATCGAATTTTCGAACTACGAACTTGGTTCGGACAATTCGTCGTGGCTAAATAAGAGCTTACTTCGACCCGAAGGGGATCTTCAACGGCTAGTCCATGAAGGCGAGTACGTGCTGAACTTGGTTGACAACGAGTGGGTCGCCGAGGGTGGCGTCGAGCTTGATGCGGAGACTGTCGACAAGGTCATCGGTCGTTTTGAAAACCTGAACGTTTACACGATCAGTGATGCCGATCTTCCTACGGATCCCACCGCTCTTCTAAGCTGGACAGACGACAAAGGTGAAACGAACCTATCGCTTTATCACCTCGAAGAAGAGGATGACTGGGTCGCGACATCGGATCGTGTAGCTGGGCAGTATGGGATTTCCACTTATATCGCCAAAGACATGGCAATGACGCTAGATGAATTGCTACCACAAGTCGAAGAGGAAGAGGAAGAAGCTGCGCCGAACGACTAATGTCGGCGCAGCTTAGGTCTAGATTAGGTCTCGCGTTTTTCGATTCCTAGCTCGGCCAAGCGAGTGGCAATGTCCTCGGCTGCTGTCTCAGGATTGACTGTTGTGTCAATCGCAAGGATTTTGCCGTCGGTACCGATATAAACGTTGTGTCGGCTCGAAAACCCATAGGGGCTCATAACACCGTATTGCTGAGCAACAGACTTATCTGGATCTGCCAATAGTGGGAAATCGGCTGCCATCGACTCAGCGAACTTCGTGACGTCTTCGATCGGGTCTACACTAACCATGAAGTAGCTTGCGTTGTATTCACGAATAAGGTGCCCTTTTTCCGTGAGAGATTTGCACTCGATCGTGCAACCTTTGGTGAATGCCTTCGGATACCACGCGAGCACCACTGCGCCTTCCTGCAACAGTTCTGAAAGCTGGTATGTCTTACCGTCACTCCCCTGCAGAGAGAAATGAGGTGCACTATCGCCGATAGTAAGGGCTGTGCCAAAAACTGCCACGAAGGCGAGTGTCAAGGCTTGAAAGAGTTTGTTGCGACCCATGGAACTAGGACCTATATCAGATTTGACGTTACGAATTAGACAGCTTCGCAATCGCGGGTTTAGCTTGTTCCAGATTGGTCGGTCTCGCTACGGCGAAGAATCCAAAAACACACTGCCGCAATGACGGCACCGATCAACTGCGCGAGAATAAACGGTGCCACGTCGGTCGGTGCAATGCCAGAAAACGACTCAGTAAGACTCCGTGCAATTGTGACGGCGGGGTTTGCGAATGAGGTGGAGGCGGTAAACCAATATGCGCCGGAGATATACAACCCGACGGTAGCACCAACCCAATTCGGATTGACGCGTAGCGTTCCAAGTATGGTTGCAACAAGACCAAAAGTCGCGACGACTTCGGCGACGAAAGATCCGACACTGAGTCGTGAGTTGGTGGACGTTTGCAATACATCAACGTCAAACATCAGGTGGGCGAGCCAAGTACCACATATGCCGCCTAGGATTTGCACGATGATGTAGAGTGCAGTTTGAGTATGTGATAACTCCTTGTGCACCCAGAATGCGACGGAGACGGCGGGATTGAAGTGTGCGCCAGAGAGCGAGCGAATAACCGTAATCAACACAGCGAGCATAACGCCGGTAGCTAAGCTATTTCCAAGCAGCGCAACGGCATCGTTACCAGCAGCGAGGGTTTCCGCCATGATCCCAGACCCGACAACGGTCGTGACCAGAAACAGAGTCCCGATAAACTCACCCGTGAGTTTTTTTGACATTGATTCCAAGATGACGATCCTTGGGCTCACTTTGCGCGCGATTGTAGAAACAAAGACTTCATCTATATGACGAGTTCTTTGTCTCTGTGGAAACCACTAGTGTGTGTTCTGATAACAGGCGTTGCGCTAGGTTGCAGCCAGACTCCGGAACACACGATCTGGTTTGTGGACGAAGCAACCGAACGCGGGGTTAATTTCAGGCATGTATCTGGTTTCACGGACCGGCCTTATCTGCCTGAAATCATGGGTGGGGGTGTAGCGCTTCTCGATGTCGAAGGCGATGGCGATCTCGATATCTATTTCGTACAGAGTGGTTGGCACCTTGGTTCCACACCGAAGCCATCAGACATACCTCCTAACGAGCTTTATCTGAATGATGGCACCGGTCACTTCACGCGAGCGCATATTCAAGATGAACCCGAGCAAGTCGCATACGGAATGGGCGTTACCGCAGGCGACTACGACAACGACGGCGACACAGATCTATATGTCACGAATCTAGGCGAGAACATGTTGCTGCAGAACGATGGTGAAGGTCGTTTCGCTGATGTAACGATGGCTGCTGGTGTTTCGGATCCGAAGTGGAGTACCGCTGCAACGTTCTCTGATTTTGACGCGGATGGTGATCTGGATCTATTTGTTGTGAATAACCTATTGTGGACTGCTTCTGACGAGATTGACTGTTACTCGAGGGGCATACCCACCTATTGCCTACCGACCAACTATCAGGCGCCAGCGCGAGACTCGCTGTTTCGCAACAACGGAGACGGTACGTTCAGTGATGTTTCAATTGAGTCCGGATTTGAGCTCGCGTATGGGAATGGCTTGGGTACGGTTCCTGCGGACTTTGATGGCAACGGCTTACTCGACTTGTTCGTGGCAAACGATACGATGGTCAATCAACTTTGGCTAAACCAAGGCGACTGGAATTTCGTAAACCGTGCAGTCCAATGGGCGTGTGCGGTCGATAACCACGGGTTTGCAAAAGCCGGTATGGGCGTGGACGCAGTCGACCTGGATGACGACGAGGATCAAGACGTGTTGGTGGTCAATCTAGAAGGGCAGTCTGACTCGGTATACGTGAATCAGAACACCTATTTCAGAGACCAGACTAGCCATGTGGGTTTGGGTGCAGGGAGTCGCCGTTTCACCCGATTTGGAATCGTGCTCGCCGACTTCGACAACGATAGTGTCGTCGATTTACTTGAAGCAAACGGCAAGGTGGATGGAGATCCTAAGAACGAAGTTGATGAGTTTGCCGAACCGAACATGCTCTTTAAAGGAAAGCTCGACGATGGTTTGATCCGCTTTGAACCATTCGAACTGATCGACGGTACGGTCACGCCACAAAAACACACGAGTCGATCTCTTGCCGTTGGTGATCTAGATCTTGACGGTGATTTAGATGCGGTCATCGTCAATCGCGATTGGCAACCGTACGTACTGATGAACACGATTGGACAAGATCGCAACTGGATTCGATTTCGTGTACTAAATCGTCATGGCAGCGATGCGATCGGTGCAACAGTCTCCCTGACGATTGGAGAGAAGCGCCAACATCGATACGTCAAGGTTGCAGGAAGCTATCTTTCGTCACATGATCCCCACGTTCACTTTGGACTCGGTGAGAGGTCCGGGGTAGGCGGAGTACATGTGCGATGGCCGACTGGGGAGGAACGTGAATTTGGCGAATTTGTCGCAAACCAAGTCGTCGTACTGACACTAGACGACAGTTAAATAGGTTTTTGAAGACGCGTGGTTACGAACTAGCTCTTCAAACCCATCGCAGTGGCAACGAACTTCATACGTGTTGCTTGCGCATCAGATTCATATGGAACGGTCTCACCCACACCCCATACTGGACCGGGCCAGGCAGGATCTGTAGTCAGTCGTCCGATGACATGCACGTGCAATTGCGGTACTTGATTCCCTAGCGCCGCGACGTTTACCTTATCAGCGTCAATTAGCGCTTGCACAGTAGTGGACGCTGATTCGATTTCGTGGAACAGCTGCGATCGATGATCGATTGGCACCTCATGCAAATCTCGCAATCCCTCGATTCGCGGGACCAGAATCAACCATGGAAATCTCGAGTCATTCATCAAGAGGACTCGACAAAGGGACGCGTCACCAACTACGGCACAGTCTTTCATTAGTTGACTGTGTACAACAAAATCACTCATTGCGACGGATAGCCTCCGATCCATATTGGGCTTGACCACGCAATCGCATCGTTTGCGAGCACGGCACGAACGTAGTAGTAGTCACCTTGACGTGTGCCTTGGTCGTTCAACTCAAATGTGACATCGCGACTCCCATCCGTGATGATGCGCCGCAGTCGGACATGATCGACGTAGTCCGTCATGTGAATGTGCTCCATGACTGGTTCGCCACTGGCACCTTGAATCGGAAGGCTGACTGTTTTAGCTTCGAAGGGCTGATGTTGGCGAAAAGTGGGCGGTCCCCCACCATATTCGCGACCCGCGTTCAAAGAGAGTGTCAATGTGGCCTCCGGGGTAATATCCGTTAACGTCAAATCAATTGAGCTTTCGTCGCCACGCGTGAGCGTGCTAAAACGGATTTCACCATTCTCATTAACGCTCAAGTCTTGCGATTGTGTATTTGCAAAGTCGACCGCCTTCGCATCTACCAGCGTTGCGCCAACGATCGTGGCTGTGCCAATCCAGCTCTTCCAACCACGAGGGTTATCGTGCTCGTGGTGCGGGTGCGAGTCTGATCCAAAACTCAGCTTGAAAGTACCGGCGGTGATGGTTTGTTCTTTAGACGCAGAAATGTAATCACGATGCCAAATGGGCTCGCCATTTTTTAAGACGAATATTTCCGCGATCGGCCACGCAGCGACGACACGACCGCGAATTGTCCGACCGGGGACAAAGGAAGTACGTTGACCCATCGTCACATCGTTCACAGTGAAATCTAGGATGATCCGATCTCCGGTCGTCGCGTATGCATTGATGTTCTTCATCGCATCAAAGAGACTGTCCCTAGTTTTCTCTGGTGCGATCAGTGCGCCGAGACCGCCTCTTTGACTCAACCCACCTGCCTTGGGTGCGGTGTAGCCGGGTTGACTCAAATGGTTGTCGCTCGCTGCTGTAAAGCCAACCTCATGTCCGTGTTCTAGGTATTTCTGACCAAACCACTCAAACGTCCCGTGTTGTGACATGATCTCGACGAGTGGTTCTAAATCAGGGTCGACCAAGCGATAGTTGCCGGGTTGGTGTGCATGAGGAATCACGACTACATCGTTTGAATCGTGGTGTTCATGAAGACCTCGATACAGTTGCGAGAGCGTACCGAATAGTTGGGCAGGGACACGCTCGCGACCTTCGGCGGTCCGAAATATCACGTTGTGGTGTCCGCCAAGGAATTTGCTTCGCGTCCATTCATAGCCGAGGAATGCGATGAAGTTCTCGTCGCTGTATTTCGTGACGTTATCGATCAGGACTTGCCATTCCGCATCTTCCATCCAGATGTCATGTTCGGAATGCGTCACGTAGTCAAGCGCTGCGTCTTCTTTAGCCCAACGCATGAATCGGTCGGGTGTTCCGAGACCTTCCGCAAAGCCAGAGTGCCCGTGTGTATCGCCCCAATAGATGTAGCGCTTTGGTGCCTCCTCGGCAAGAATCGCATTTCCGAAGCCAGTTAAAGTGCCATCCTCCGACTCGATCGTTGGGTGATACACACCAGGCTCAGCTAATCCATCTGATAGGTTGACGCGTGAAATGACGCCGTCGGAAGGTTGAGTTTTGGCGATCGTTTCGCCGTTGAGTTTCACAATCCAAACGGGTGGCTGTTCAGTGGGACGGTTGTAGAAACGATCGCGAGCGCGTACAGAGATCTCAAATGGTTGACCGGTTTTAACGACTGAAGGTGCGAATGCGTGAACTCCGGCGACGGCTCCGCCGACGATTGAGACTGGCTGAATTGGCAGCGCGACGAATAAGTCGTTGGCGTCAAATGCGAGATAAAGTGGGAATACCATGAAGTCGGAGCCAATGTCTGGCATCCGAATCCCAGGCGCGCCGCCAGTCGTGTCGCCGTAGACGATCGTAACTTGATCACCTTGCGTCAGGGATCCTTCGGACACCCGGAAAACGAGCATCTCCGACGCGCCACGGAAGCCACCATGCATGCCCCCTAACGGAGCTGAATCGACTGTAAACTCAACTTCCTGATTGGTGGAACTGATCGAAACGTAGTTTGCCGCAGTCGCGTCGTTGACTTGCATTTGATATCCGGCCATAAAGTGCCGCCCGACAAGGAAGCCGCCGCCAGTTTTGACATCAGCGGTTCCGACGGTAAACGTTTGCGTTAACGTGCCAAATGTCGCGGCTTCGAATGGTCCTCCATTCGCTTTGAGGGACCCAAGTCTCTTGGGGTCCTCATCAATGAATGCCAGTTCCTTGACATAGGCGTCGATCAGTCTGTGTCGTCCCGCTCTCGTTGGCCCATCGACACCCAGAACTCCAGTGACTGCGGTCGTGAGATTTACAGGTACAAATCTACCTGCGAGCGCCCATTGATTCGTCCAACGCCAGAGAATATCGGCACGATATTGAACATTCGCCGCGTTTGTTGGTGTCTCTTGTACCGCTGCGACTAGCTCATCTACTTCGGTTCTTAGGGTTTCATCAAGGTAATCGCTACCGAGTCCAACGGAAGCTGAGAGAACCAATCCAAATGCAATCACCACTCGCAGTCTTGATATCACCAGTACACCGATCGTCTATCAAAGGCAGCTGCATTGTAAATTCGATCAATAAGGCTGTTTTCTACGCTCCAATCTGTGTCGGAGCTACGGTACAGTCGCTAAAATCCGTTTAGGCTTGCCAAGTCCTGAAAAGGTCGGAGTGGAATCGGCGTTTTCGCAACGCACGAGCCGCGTCTAGAACCGCAATCTTTCGGTGGCGAACCGCCGTCAACCAACTGAAGTACAGTAAATAGATGGACCAACAATTGCAGAACGGCTCTGAATTCGAATTGGATTTAGGGTGGATGGAGAAACAAGGCGAATGGGGTCAACATGCCAAACCAAGCAAGAATGGACTAACTCTCGCTGATATCCAAGTTGGTGGCTATGCGGATGCGCCAGACGAGAGCCGGAACCTGAGTGGCAAACCTCGCGGTGCTGTGTCTCGACCCGGTAGCATGCCGATCGGTAACTACACCGTGCGCACGAAGAGTGAAATTTGGCTCGAAAACGCCTCGTTTCTATACGAGGAAGCGTTGCAACGACAGTGGAGCTCTGCAACCGACATTCCGTGGGACACCATCGAACCTCTGCCGGATGATGTTGAGCAAGCTCAATGTCAGATGGCAACTTTTTTAACTGAAGTTGAATTTGTGGCTGGCGATGTTCCCAGTCGATGGGCATCACAGATGTCTCCCGACTTCTATGAAGCTCGAAACGTGCTTATGGCGCAAGTGATGGACGAGGCGCGGCATATGGACGTATTTCGAAAACGTGCGTTAGCGAATGGCGGTGGACTGATGCGCGCTACAGGTGCGACGGCAGGCTTCGTTGGCGGCATCGATTTAGCTCGGGACTTTACTGAGATGTCATCACGTTTGCATCTCTCGGGTGAAGGCGCCGTACTGACAATCTTCCGTATGGGCGAGCTGATGGCATACAACGATGCGGAAAAAGCAATCTATCGGCTTTGCGCGCAGGACGAAGCACGCCACGTCGCGTTTGGAGTCATGCACATGCGCTATATGGCGGCGAACGCGCCGGAGAGACGAGAAGAAATCGAATCCTACCTTGACGAAGCGGAAGCTGGCATGTTGACAGATGCCGCGAACCCGGCGGGACAGCTCAACCAAACTTCGGAGTCATTGTCGATCATGCTGGGTGGCGGGCGAAAGTACTTCGACGAAGGATTCCGTAAGTTAGTGTCGATTCGGAAGCGACAACTCCAGGAATACAGAAAGCGCGTGATTTCTGCGGGATTCGGCGATCGGTTTAAGAATGGTCGGTCTCGCCTGCAAGACATGCTCGCGAACGTCGCGAACTAGGCATCCGCCAGATTAACTGATGGCAACTGCGAAAGACGCTGATCGCATAAGACCTGCACTCACACTTTCTAAGGAAGAGCGTGAGGTAGAGGTTCCTGAACCACGCCTAAACTGGATGAATCAGTGGCGCGAATGGGGCGTGCGTGTCAAACCTGGCAAGAAAGGTCTGACGCTTGGTAGCCTTAATGTGGGTCTTTATGGGGAAATCCCCATGAATTGGCCCGATCGTACACGAAACCCTCGAGGTGCGATCGGTGTTACCGGTAGCCCTCCGGTCGCCATTCAGATAAAAGACAAGGTTGATCTTTGGGCGCCTTGTGCTGCCGATCTCTACGAAGAAGCGATACAGCGAAGGTGGGCTCCTGCGACCGATGTTGATTGGACAGCGATTCACCCGTTACCGGATGACGTCGAGCGTGCGATATGCCAAGTCTGTACGGAGATTTGCCAGTATGCGATCATCGATGTCGAAGTGATCACGAGTTGGCAACACCAAATGGCGTATGGCTATCACGAAGTGAAGCAATTTCTCGCCACGACGAGTCTGGATGCGACGCGACGGCATGAAGCATTTCGCAAGCGCGCGTTGGTGAACGGCGGCGGACTCGGCTACGAGGGACCGTGCCAGGTGAGCCGGTTATTGCTTGAGAGTCGCGGTGGCTGGACCGAAACGGTTACTGGATTGACGTTGGTCCGCGGCCTATTTACCCAAGTCATGATCCGTTATTTGACGCGCTTTGCACACAACGGTGTGGAGCGCAAGATCTATGAATGTGTCACGCAAGATCTTGCACGACTCTTAACCTACGGGATCGAGCACATTAAATACGCATTGGCCCATGCGCCTGACAAACAGGGATCCATTTTTACGACTTTAGCCATCGGCATGCGCATGTTCAATCGAGATTTACGCGATCCGGTGCTGCGCGAAGCCCTCGCAATCATTTTTGGTGGTGGGATTCCAGGCGCGCGCAATGAAGGTATGCACGTCTTCTACGAAATGCTTGATGAATACGTGCAAGAGCTGCTAAGTGCATGTCAGTATCTGAGACTGCCGGTCACCATGGAGCAGCTGCCGAGGATACTTCAGAAAGACCAGCGCCATCTCCCAGGCGACTAGTTCTTTGGCAAAGTTTCCTTCGGTGGCGTGGTTCGACGCCGTACGCGACATATACAACCACGATGATGCGATGCACGGAGCGGGAAGTGGCACGTGTGATTGTGTCGTTGGCGTGCAAGTGGGGCGTGAATTCTTTCAGCTGATATTCGAAGGATTCGAATGCAGTGAAGCGAGAAAAGTCACGAAAGCGAAGCTCGACGAATGCGATTTCTACCTTCACATGCCTTCAAAAGACTGGCGCGCCATGCTTCAAAACATCCAAGAACATGGACATGCGACTGACAATTACACGCTGAATACCCTTGATTTGGACCGAGCAGAGGGGCTGTCCACGTCCACCCATAACGATCAGTATCGGGAGGACTTGTTTTTTCGATATAACCAGACATTGCAGTTCTTCTTTAACGGGGCTGCGCGCCTCAGAACCACTTTCTAATTCGGATTCAGATATGGCAGTTTTTGATTGGATGGTGAACGCGCGAACCGAGGCAAACGCGGATCCTGAGTTTCGTGCACTTGGTAGTGCTGATGCGACGGTGTGCTTTCAATCGGGGAAGCACGGCCGTCGTGTGGTGTTTCAGGCGTTCGAAGTACAGAGCGTGAGTGAAGCGAATGTTGACGCGATCAAAGACGACGATATTCTGATTTCGATGTCGACCCGCGAATGGAATTCTTACCTTTATCGTCGACGTCTAGGCCGTGCCCCAACGCTACTCGCACTGGACGCAGAGAGGCACGGAGTTATTAAGACAAAGGATATTGCTGCAAGGCTGCAATTCGAGCGTATTTCGCGATCAATCCAATCGTTTGTTGATTACGGGGCGCTTGCAAGCGGCCAATAGTCGTGCCGTACTACGAGTATCGCTGCCCTGAGTGCGACGAAGTCTCTACGGTTTTTGCACACATTGACGAGAAACCTAGTTCGGTACCGTGCGAACATGGATGCGATGCGCGCGCCAAGCCGATCGCCTCAAAGCTGAATGTCAAGCTCTCTGGTCTATCAAAAGTTGAGCGCTTAGATCCAAAATACGACAGAATGGTCGATCAGGCGATGAATCGGGATCCGAGATCAGATCCGATGCGATTGGTAAATCGAAGAGGCGATCCCGCGAAAGGGAAACCAGACTGACGGATTCTTACATGAATCCGAGTAGATCTAATGCGTAAGCAACGGCGAATACGCCGACCGCGCCACCAATCCCAAGGACAATAATCATTAGCGGCGCACTGATTAAGGGTTTGTCATCGCCGCTCGCGGGTGCGCTCTTCCCACGAGCATATAGAAGAACAAGCACGAGGATGAGTGCAACAATGGGTATAACATAATAAATTATGACTCGCAAGGCATCAATACCTAATCGATTCGTGATGCTTTATTTTGATTATAAAAACCGTGGCATTGAGCACTAATTCATTTTTCTCGGACCACTGGTTCGCCGTTCTATTGCTGATCGCTTATACCGCGGTTCTACTGTGGCATGCGAGACTTGGCTTCAAGAGTAGTGATTCGATTGGTGGTTATTTAGTTGGCGGTCGCCACATGAGTGGCGTCATCATCGGCGTGTCGTTCTTTGCCACGTTCGCTAGCACCAACAGCTACCTGGGGTTGGCGGGCAAAGGCTACACTTTTGGCGCGCCGTGGCTGTTGTTTCCCCTGATGATGGTGGCTGCGACCTATCTCTCATGGCGACTGGTTGCGCCTGAACTACGTCGTTTTACTGCGATGACAGATACCGTCACGGTTCCTGAGTTTCTCGCCGCGCGATTCTCGAGCCAAAGTGTGCGGGTGATCACCGGTCTGATCATTGCACTAGCGAGCATGCTGTACTTAATCGCGATATTTAAAGGTGCAGGCAATCTATTTCAGGTGTTCTTAGGGATCCCATACGAAGCCGCCGTGGGGCTAATGTTGGTCGTTGTGCTCGTTTACACGTCGGTTGGCGGATTCGTCTCAGTCGTACGTACAGACGTGATCCAAGGAGTATTCATGTTGCTCGGATCCACGGCGCTCTTTGGTTTCGTGACTAACCACATTGGCGGTCCCGGGCGCATGTTCGATCTGATGGCGATCCCCGCGAAGGAGCACTTGTTCTCATGGAATGCAGGTGCGCCTATTCTGGTTGTCATGGGTATTGCCCTTGCTGGTTCTATGAAGCTATTAATAGACCCTCGGCAGATTTCACGCTTTTATGGCTTGCGTGATGCGGCGAGCGTTTCACAAGGCATAGGTTTCGCCATCGGTGGCTTGCTCATCATCCAATTCTGTCTGTTCCCAATCGGTCTATACGCTCACTTTCTGATCGACGACATAGCGGACACCGATTTGATCGTGCCGATGTTGATACAGGATCCGCAAATATTCCCATTACTTATCGCAGATTTCCTTGTCGTTGCGATCTTGTCGGCAGCGATGTCGTCGATGGATAGCGTGCTTCTGGTCGCAGGTTCGGTCACGATGCGTGATGTCATTGGAGTAGCCGTACCGATGAGCGAAGAACGCCAAACGTTCTATACGCGAATTGGCGTTATCGCGTGTGCTGCCGTCGCAGCGCTCTTTGCTTTGAATCCGTTTGGTGACATCGTCGAGATCACGACGTTTTCCGGTAGTCTTTATGCCGTGTGTTTTCTACCCGCGATCTTGGTTGGGCTTCACTGGCGGCGCGGTAACTCAAAAGCCGTGATCGCTTCGTTTGTTAGTGGCATCGCCACGATATTACTGTGGCGAAATCTGGGTTTTAGTGCAGTCTTGCACGAGGTCCTACCGGCTTTGGCCATATCCATGGCCGTTTATCTGTTCGTATCGTGGAAGCTGCCGCCCGCTAGTACGGCAGCGATTGATGAGTTCTTTTCGACCAAGCACCAAATCGATGGAATTAGTGCCGAAGAGAGGTCAGTCTAAACCGTTAAGAAATTGAATCAGGCCTTCATTGACCGCTTCAGGTGCTTCCTGTTGCGTCCAATGTCCGATGTCTGGCAGCACGACAGCGTCCACCAAATTGGTTAACACGGTCTTCATCGCGGCAAGCGCGTTTTCGCTATACGGAACTACGTCGCGCGTACCAGTCATGAAGTATGCTGGCTGATTGATCTTGAGTCCTTGAAGACTACCGGAGAGCTCCCAGTTTCGGTCGATATTACGATACCAGTTCAAGCCACCACGAAACCCGGCTTTTTGAAATTGGCTGGCGTAGTAATCGATGTCTTCTGCAGTCAACCAATCGGGTAGATCGTCTCCTGGATCAGGCATTCGCTCTAACATAAATGCTGTGTCAGGTGCCGGATCGCTGCGTTGTTCAAGCATGTTGCCGCGGTTTACAGCCCCCGATGCGCCGAACAGCATCTTGCGCATCGTTTTAGGAATGTCGTTTTGCAGTTCGTGCTCCGCTACGCCGGGTGTTTGGAAGTAGAGCTGGTAGAAGAATCGATCACCGAAGAGTTCCTTCAATGAGACAAGCGGTGGCGTGGATCCTCGGGGACCGATTGGCTCGGAAAGCGACGCGACAGCGCGGAAAACGTCAGGTCGCAAACTCGCGCAATTCCACGCGACAGGCGAACCCCAATCATGTCCTACTACGACCGCCTGCGATTCACCTAGTGCATTGACCAATCCGACGATATCGCCAATGAGGTGAAAAATCGTGTAATCATCGATGTTGGGTGGGGCATCGGTGCCGCCGTAGCCTCGTTGATCAGGCGCCACAACGTGGTATCCCGCGTCTGATAGCGCACGCAACTGGTGTCGCCACGAGTACCACGATTCTGGGAATCCGTGACATAGCACGACTAGCGGACCTTCTCCTGCCTCGGCAATGTGCATGTTGAGACCATTCGATTGAATGTCGCGTTCGGTGATTTCACTCATGAGATGTACCTGCGGATTGGTCGTTCGTGGCATAGGATCTTGAAGGTCGCCCGAATGAGGCGTAGGTGATTATCCGCTTGCGCGGTGAGTAAATTCGTGACAGATTGACGAACTGATGCTGAGAACGGAGCACTGTCACTTCGTGTTTCCGTTAGGTTTCGAAATTAACGCAGATATAAATGTTTATCGGCGTATCGGTTGAGACTCGTTTTACGATTCCACACGTCGATTAAGAAACAATTCACATCCGAGGAGTCATGTCCGGCCCACTCGACGGTATTCGCGTCATCGATTTCACCACCATGATCGCAGGACCTTACGGCACGATGGTTCTTGCGGACCAGGGTGCGGACGTCATAAAAATTGAAGCGCCCGTAAACAGCGATCATTCGCGACGAGCCGGGTATGGCCAGCGCCATTTCTCGGCGGCGTTCGTTAACAACAATCGAAATAAGCGCTCAATTGCCATTGACGTCAAACATCCTGACGGGCTTACGTTACTCCTGAAATTAGTCGAGAACTCAGACGTATTTGTGCAGAACTTCCGACCAGGCGTCATGCAACGTTTAGGCATTGACTACGACGATTTGCGAGAGGTAAATCCCAAGCTGATTTATCTCTCAATGAGCGGGTGGGGCGAAGAGGGGCCGTGGGCGCATAAGCCGGTATACGATCCGATCATCCAAGCACTATCGGGTCTCGCTTCAGTCCAAGGCGGTAGTGATGATGTGCGGCCACGTCTGATTAGAACGATTCTGCCCGACAAACTGACAGGCGTCACCGCAGCACAGGCAGTCTCGTCCGCGTTATATGCTCGAGAGCGTACCGGGGAAGGTCAACATATCCGATTGTCGATGCTCGATGCGATTGTTGCGTTTATGTGGTCTTCTGACATGGGTAGCCAGACGTTCGTAGGAAAGGAGGTAGATGTTGCAGCTGCAGCAACATTCATTGACTTGATCTACGAAACCTCGACGGATTACATCAGCGTGAGTGTGATGACAAATGATCAGTGGCGCAATCTTTGCTCGGTATTCGAGAAGCCGGAATGGTTGGAAGATGAACGCTTTAAGACCCCCGCCGGTCGCGACCGCTACGCGAACGAAAGACTAGAACTGATCCAAAGCGAACTCAAAACTCGGCCAGCAGAGGAATGGCTTGAGCGACTAGAAGCCGCTGGAGTTCCCTGCGCGCCAGTGCTCAAACGTCATGAAATGATTCGCCACCCACAAGTAGAGGCCACCGGTATTGTCGTCGAAGTGGAGCATGAGCATGCGGGACGCTTGCGACAAGCCCGTAATCCCGCGAGATTCGAAGGAACACCGACGGAAATGCGCCATGGTGCGCCGCACCTAGGTGAACACTCTAGGAAACTGATGGATGAACTTGGTTACTCGCAAAACGAGCAGGATCGATTAATCGGTGCGGGTGTAGTCGCGGACCCTAATGGATCCTAAGCACCTTTTTCGGCAGATACCAGATCGCGTGAGTTTTGGGAGACTTGCAGCAGCACGCCATCCAGACTGTCACGCTCTGAAGAAGTCAATCCGTCTGCACCAGCGGCTTCTACCAAACCTTCGAATTGCTCTGTCAATGTCTTCAGCGACCATTCAGTCGCGTCATTGTCGTCGATCGCTGTGATTTCATTCTTTCCGTACACTTCGACGTGATAGTGAGGGCGGTTATCAAAACAATCAAAGCGCAGTAATTCTCGCGTTTCACTGTCAACAGGACCTCTTACACGGATTGACAATCCTTGGTCGCCTTGCATGCGACGGTAAGAAATGTCGAATTTAAACCGGCCAATTTCTTGGGAATACGTTGTCATAGCAGTCCTCACTGATCAAAGGAAAGGTGATGATCACACTCGCGCCAATATGTTAATCGTAGTGGTTAAGAGATGACTCACCTGCCGTTGTCTCGTGATGCACGAACCGATGTATCGTCGCTTATTGAATTTACTCGGGACCATCGTCCGATCTGCGTTATCACAGGGGCGGGATGTAGCACCGCTTCAGGTATATTCGACTATCGGGACGTCGACGGTAAGTGGAAGAGACCGCCACCGGTGTTACTCGATGAATTCCTTACGTCAATGAACGCTCGGAGACGCTATTGGGCACGGAGCATGCTCGGTTGGCGGCAGTTCTCAGCTGCAACACCGAATGTCGCGCATCTAGCACTCGCGCGGCTTGAGAAATTCGGATTTGTAGGGTGTGTCATCACTCAAAACGTGGATGACCTGCACGAATCCGCAGGTCAGCAAAACGTCATTCCGTTGCACGGCTCACTTCGAACCGCAACGTGTCTGGAATGTGAGACGCGCGTATCTCGAAGTGAAATTCAGACACGACTAGAGGTCGACAACTCTCGGTTTGTATCGGCCGCAGTGATGCCGGATGCAGGTGGGGAAGGTCTCTACGCCATTGATGTTGACGACTCGTTTGCCGTGCCTAATTGCACAAAGTGTGGAGGCATATTGAAACCAGATGTTGTGTTTTTTGGCGGCAATATCGAGTCAGATGTGAAGCATGCCGCTAATGAAGCAATACGCGCAGCATCCGGCGTTCTCGTTGTTGGCACATCTTTGATGGTTTACTCAAGCTTCCGATTAGTCAAGTTGGCGCATGAACTGAACCTCCCAGTTGCCTCGATTGGATTCGGCATCACTCGTGGAGATTCGCTAATGTCGCTGATGATTCGCCGCGAGATCGCGTCGACCTTTGAAGAACTGATCAAGCGCTTGCAGGTCTAAGATTTTGGGTACGATTAAGATAGAACGTATTCGTTCTGTGAGGTCGCAATGACGTGTTCACGGAGCTCAAAAGAGGCTCGGTCTCGATGAAAGCGCTGGATGTTTTAGCGAGGCGTGTGCAGTGGATACGGGCAATTACTCTGATCACGTTCGTCGCATTGGTTCAATTTAGCGCGAATGCACAGGAAGAGCCAGCCAAGGAAGAAGCGGAACAGGAGGAATCTCAAGGAGAGGCGCCGGTTACGTTGGCGAGCATTCTCGACTCCAAACCTGACCCAAAGGACTATGCCAAGCGCACACACTGCATCTCAAAGGTCGCGATTCGCGATCACGAAGTTCTGAGTAAACGCCACATCGTGTTCACCATGCGCGGTGAAAAGCGTGAGAAAATGCTCATTCAGTTTGGGAGGCACTGTTTTGGGTTACATCGCAAAGCGATCCTGAACTTGGAATCGCGAGGCTCATCGAGACTATGCATAGGTGACTACGTGCGTACGGAAGTGTTTGAATTTGGTCGTCGATCGTGGGGACCTCGTTGCACGATACCGAAGTTTGAACCCATTTCAGATTATCAGTTAGCCCTCTTACGAGATGCACTACACACGGGTCGTGTGGAGTAGTTCGATCACATTGACGTGAGGTCATCAATGTTTTGGCAGCACTTCAGATTGGATACTGCTTGAGCATCCAATCGACAGAACGAAAAGCACTTGTTAAAGCTTCATTTTCATAGCATGAATTTCTCGATTGAATAGTAAAATCAGATTTAGTGCAGTAAGCACATGGCGTATGAAACATGGATGTTGACCGTAAGACGATTAACGGGTTTACGACTCGCGAAGTCTGCGGCAGGTCGAATCTGAGCGAGTACCAACTCCACCAGCTTCGCAAGAAGCAGCTTCTACAGCCGGTTAAACAAGACAACGCTCAGCTCCTCTACCGATTTCAGGATATGGTCGTTGCTTGCGATATCGGCCGACTTGTGAACGAAGGTACGAGTTTCGCAAAGGTCGTTGACGCCTATACCACCGTTCTCCGTACCCGCGGCGAAGATTTGTCTCACTCGTCAGCCATCAAGTTCATCAAGAACTCGGGCTTGGTTGGTGGCGACATACTGGTTCAATCTGAGCAAGGATTGCTTGACCCAGAAACAGGTGAGCGCGCTTTCGATTTCAATGACGTGTTGCAACCTAAACGAGCACGTTTGGTGCGGACGCTTGAATCGCTACGTGTTGCTCAGCGTGTTCGGTCCGAGTCTCCTGACGCCGAGGATTGGTATCAGTACGCGCTTGATTGCGAAGACGATGAAAACGACGCGGAAGCAAGACGCGCTTATGAAATCTGTATTAACCATGATGAGAGCAATGCGGATGCGTGGGTTAATCTTGGTCGACTTCACTTCTTAAGTGGCCGTCAACTCGATTCACGTTATTGCTACGAGAAAGCGCTAGCAGTTGATTCGACTCATCAGATCGGTAACTACAACTTAGGGATTCTGTTTGAAATGTTCGAGTCGAACGAACTGGCGATCGAACATCTCACACGGGCGGATGGAATACTTGAGTCATTCCAATGTTTGGCGCGCATCTACAAGAAGCTTGGAGATGCCAAACGTGCGGATGACTGTATGAAGAAATTCTTCGAGCTGTCGTTCAAAGAAACTTAGTAGAGAGTTGGTGCGTTTAGATCCTGCTGCGAGCAGGTAACGCGCTTAAATCAGTTAACCGGCTGCGTGGTAAAGCTGCTCGGTCGTGCCTTCGTCGCCCTTATGTAGGTCGATTATTGCCTCAATGCTGGGCATGCAAGAACCACAGCATCCCGCCGCGCCAAGTTCACGATTGATCGCATTGACCGAATCGTGACCTTCGTTTATCGCCTCGACGATCTCGGTATCGGTTACGCCGAAGCAGATGCACACATACATGCGGTTATTGTATACGATAATGAGATTGATTACCAATTAGATTAGACGAACGATATTCCTAGTGAAGCATACTGCAATTTAACTGAATGAATATACAGGAGATGTTTGCTAATATTCCTTTACGGATTATCAAGGATTAGTCATGAACCCTCAAGATTCGCAGGTCATTGCACTACTGAACAACGTGCTAAAGAACGAGTTAACTGCAATTAACCAGTATTTCCTGCACTCGCGTATGTTCAACAATTGGGGATTGAAGTATCTTGGCGAACACGAGTACAAAGAATCTCTCGATGAAATGAAACACGCGGACACGCTAATTGAACGCGTGCTATTCCTTGAGGGATTACCTAACCTACAAGACTTGGGTCGGTTGTATATCGGCGAGACACCACGCGAACTATTAGAGTGTGACTTGAGATTAGAGATGGAGGCAATGCCGAGTCTTCGAGAAGGAATTGCGTTCTGTGAAGAAGTTCAGGATTACATTTCCAGGGAGATTTTTGAGCGGATCCTTGAATCCGAAGAAGAGCACGTAGATTGGTTAGAGACTCAGCTAGATCTGATCGAACGTGTCACGCTCGAGAATTACTTACAACGGCAAATGCGTGAAGATTAGACTGATATGCCCAGAGTAGCTTATCGACCACTAAGCGATGCCGTTAGTCATGGTGATGTAAAGAAACTAGAAACGCTCGCAAGGAACGACCCCGTCGCTGCACGCCATTGGAAACCGATCATGGATGCAGCATTCTCGGGAAATGCTTCGTGCATCGATGTCTTGATTAAACACGGTGCAGATGTCAACATCAAAGCTGGTACCGGTGCGAAACACACGCCGCTGACGAGGCTCTGCCAGTACCACAGAACGATCCCCAAGCACGACGGCCATCCTGCTGCACTCAAGGCTTTGTTGGCTTATGGTGCTGATCCTAGGATCCCGGCGGGACCACTGGCATTGACACCATTGAGCTACGCTGCGATGGGTCCTCTTGAGGAGCTCGTGGGGATTTTGGCGCCTGAAATGGAACCGCTTGATGCCCACACCGCCGCGGCACTCTATGACATTACACGATTGAAAGAGCTAGCGGAGCACCGAGTGCTTGACACGAAAGATGATGAATCGCGTACACCGCTTCACTATGTGTGTTTGTCCGGTTATCACAAAACACGCGGAATGCAAGCTGCTATCGACTGCGTTGACGTTCTCTTAGAACAAGGTATCGAAATTGACACCGTACAACCAATTGCGGACGGAGACGCCGTCTTCCACGCGACCGCGCTTTGGTACGCGGTTTCTTGGCAGGGTAATCTTGAGATGACGAAACACCTATTGGCTCATGGAGCGAGTCCAGGTCCGGCGGTGTTTTCGTCATTGTTCGAAGGAAACATTGAAATCTGTCGTTTACTCGACGACAACGGTGCTGACTGGAATCAGCAATTTGATGGCGCGACCCCGCTGATCGACTTGATGAAGTGGAAAAAGAGCAAACTCGTTCCGTGGTTACTGGAACGCGGAGTCGATCCGTCAATTGAAGATCACAACGGACTAACCGCGCTTGACTATGCCCGCAAACGGAAGGTCAACGCAGATGTCATTGAGTTGTTGATTGAGAGAGGCGCGAAATCTGGTAGCGCGTGAAGTCCCTTTTCGGACATTAGTACCAGGTTCGATTCGTGTCGGGACGCTCCGCTCTCGACTGTGACGAGGTTCGAATAGAGGGTTTCTAGTCGGCACGCGGTATTAGCACGAGTCGTTTAAGCAATGACGAATCCACGAAACGTTCAGCTTATCGACAATCGTGTTTAATTCAGAATCGCTATTGTTTTGACGAAACGGGGTGAGATGAGCATGTCAGTAGCCTCACAGTTACGCAGTAATTTAGGCCATCCAGTCATAGATGCGGACGGTCATTGGCTTGAATACGGACCGGTTGTACGGTCCGCGATGGAAGCGATCGGTGGCAAAGCGGCAACTCGAGCGATGGAGATGAATGGTGCTCGCGTTGGCAGCAGCCTTGGAATGACGGTCGCCGAGCGACGTCGCGCGAATGTCCCACAGGAAGCCTTTTGGGGGTCTCCTACAAAAAACACGAAAGATCGCGCAACGGCGATGATGCCGAAGTTGCTTTACGAACGGTTGGATGAGTTTGGAATCGACTTCGCGATTCTTTATCCGACGGCTGGACTCGGCTTGCCTCGTGTTAACGATGAAGAAGCACGCTTAGTGGCGTGTCGTGCTTTCAATATCTACTGTGCTGAACTCTTTGATCCTTTCAAGGATCGCATGACGCCTGCGGCGGTGATTCCAATGCACACACCCGAGGAAGCATTGGCGGAACTTGATCACGCAGTGAACGAACTCGGGCTCAAGGTCGTGATGTTGAACAGCTTGATTGATCGGCCAATCGAAAAGGTTGTCACCGAGTATCCGGATTCAGCAGATCTAGTTTCATGGCTCGACACGTTTGGCATTGACAGTGCTCATGACTATGACGTAGTGTGGGAAAAGTGTCGTGAGCTTGGTGTGTCACCAACGTTTCACCGTGGCTCGCGCGGAAAGTTCTTCAGACTATCCGTCTCAAACTTCTGCTACAACCATATTGGACATTTCGCTGCCGCTTCGGAAGCGGTCTGTAAATCCTTGTTTATGGGTGGCGTTACGCGCCGATTCCCAGACCTGAACTTCGCGTTCCTAGAAGGCGGCGTCGGATTCGCCGTGCTTTTGTACGCAGACCTCATCAATCACTGGGAAATTCGCAATGGCGAGGCACTGAATTTCACTGATCCGAGCGAATTAGATCTGAATTTGCTAAAGGAGTTAGCTGAGGAATACGCTGGTCCGGCGATGCAGGAAGCAATCAATGCAGGTCGCGGCATAAGTACTAAGAACGGTCCGACAACGACAGGCGGTCTCAACCAGTTGGATGACTACGCAGCTTGTGAAATCAGAGAGAAGTCCGACTTCAAGACCCTGTTTGCCGAGCGGTTTTATTTCGGCTGCGAAGCGGACGACGCAACGAATGCACTCGCTTTTCAAAGACAAAACAACCCGTTCAACGCCGAAATCAAGACACTATTTGGGTCTGACATCGGTCATTTTGACGTCCAAGACATGGCGGGCGTATTGCCCGAAGCCCACGAGCTTGTCGAAGATGGACGGATAACAACCGAGGATTTTCAGCACTTTGTGTTCGAAAATCCGGTGCGCTTCTGGGGTGAGACAAACCCCAACTTCTTTGACGGCACGGTTGTCGCAGACGCCGCTAAGGAGCTATTGAGCACGTAGTCGACGTTCGTAATGGTTGTATAAAAAACGCAGTTACGACCATCGATCGCACACGGGATTCTCATCAATTCACTAGCCTGATGCTTGAAGTTAGTTGCTGGCGAAGTGAATCGCGGTTGACGTGCGTAGTCAGGATTGCGTATACACGTCGAAGAGGTAGTTGGCGCGCCCGCAGGGACTCGAACCCCGAACCCCCAGGTTCGAAGCCTGGTGCTCTATCCAGTTGAGCTACGAGCGCCGAACGGACGGATTATAGAAGTGGTTTTTCCAATGGTGATGGTTTGTCTCGAGATAATCGTTTGAAAATTTCATCCAAATAGAGTCAGCTTGAGACGTCTCTCGTAACATGACGGCAGACATAAACTAGGTAATGCACAGATCCAACCTAACAGAGCAAGAACAGGCCGATTTGCGACAGGATGGGTTCGTCGTTCTTCACGATGTGATTCCGCTGGAGTTCGTGAAGCAAGCGCGAGAGTTGATTTCCGCGGGAATGTCGATGACTGAACGTCGTATCTTGCCTCCGAGTGAATTAGCGACTCATCCAGATGTGATTCGCCTGTTCAAGGAGTCTTGTCTTGCGGAAATTCTGCGCAATGCAATGGGTCCTTACCCAGAGGTTGTGAGTTGTCAAATCGCGGTGACTCCCCCGCACAATCAACTTGGCGGACATCCTACGCCGCACGTAGATGGTAGCTGGTCTGGACCTATTCCAACTCGAGCCGTGGAAGTTGACCCGATTCGAGGTCGGCCAATAGACGCTGAGCGTTACTTCGGCAAGAATGATGAGAAGCGCGGATCAAATGACGGATTGTTGTGGCAGGACCCGGATAAACGCATCTCGCTTGGTAGTTACACCGCCCTGGTGGGTGTGGCTTTAAACGACCAAATGAAACCGGGGAATGGTCAGTTTGCAGTCCTGAGAGGCATGCATGAGGAAGTTGAGAAATCGTTCCGAATGCAAAGAGATACGGGTAGTGTTATTGGTCCTGAAGGTACAGGATGGCCACGTATACGTACGTCCGAACACGATGGGCGAGTACATTTAAATGGCTTACCCGAAAACGTACGAGCGAAATTGCCGAGTATCGCTGCACAAGCGGGGGAAATCGACGGCTGGCCCTGGCCCGAACTTACGCCGGTTTGCCTTGCTGAAGGTAGTGCGGTCATTGCTCTTCATGCGTGCCCCCATACAGCGACGCCGAATTTCGGGCCGACCCCACGCATGAATTTGTACTTTCGAATTCGACGGTTTCGAGAGGGGAATCCGTTCGAGGGATTGCGGAAAGTAGGGCATGGGGTAAGTGATCATCCTGACCGCGGTTACTTCGGCCAGTATCTAGATTACCCGGATAGTTATGACGCGTGGCAAACGTCGATAGACAAGCTTTGTGATCACTGGTCTGAGTGGGATTTGATTTGACAGGTGGCGCATGCGGTGACGCGGCTGGGTCGGTGCGGGATTCGATCGTTCTCGCGATCGGTGGGTTCGATGGATCCGGAAAAACGGAGTCGGTGAGACAGATGGTCAGCGGTTCAATAAGGCTGTTCTAGGATTAGCGCGAATTAGCTTGTAAGCAAAAACGACGACGGATGTCGGTGCAGTCTTTTCCAAATTAGTGTTAGCTGTCGCACAAGCAACACAAGCTCAGGCGTCAGGTCTAAAGACTCGAGAGATAAACGGACTCTGAGGTCTGAACGGTCGTCCGTGATTGAGAATCGCCTCCATCCGCACTTTCGCTTGGTTGTGGATGTGACCTGGATCCTCTTCCGCTTCTGCAAGAATATAGAAATCGCCTGATTGAATCGCGCCAAACACCATTTCTGCGCAACGACTTGGTGGCATCCCGTAATTCTTGAACCGTTCCACAAGCGCATCGATTGCAGGTGAACTTGGCGTCGGTCCGCCAAACCGTTCGGGTCGATGCGTGCCTGAACGGACGATGTTGGTTCCTACGACGTTAGGGCAAAGGACGTGTACTGATAGACGTCCTTGTAATTCCTGATAGAGCGCTTCGCATAAAGCGACGCATGCATGTTTGGTCACGCCGTAGACACCTTGTGCAGCGCAAAGCCCGTCTTGAGAAGAGGTAGCAACAAAAGACCCCGGTGCACCTTGCTGAAGCATCGAGGGCACCAAATGACGCGCGAAGTTCGCGACGCCTTTGATGTTTACGCCTATTACAAAGTCCCAATCAATGTCGCGAGCACTAATCACGCCGCCTCCGGCTCCAACGCCTGCGTTACAGACTACCAGCGAAATCGGAACTTCTGCGACTCTTGATTCAAGGTTAGCCTTCAGTTCAAGGACGCTCTTCTCGCTCGATACGTCGACCTCGACGCCGATCACTTGAAGACCGGCGCTTTGGGCTTTAGGTGTTAATTCTTCGCGAGCTCGATCGATTGCTTCGGCATCGATATCGACAATGACGGGATGTAATCCATGCGTGATCGAAGCTTCGAGAATGGCAAAACCGATACCTGATGCACCGCCCGTGACAACAGCAAGACCACCGGCAAGTTTGGACAGATCCGGGAACGCGTTGTTGTCGCTAGCGAATTCGTTAGCCACGATTTATTGCTCGTACGCCCATTAGCCAGCGGCTTTTTGTGTCTCCATCTCAGACACGACCGTTCGCATCCCTTCCCATTCATGCCACATATTGCAGATCGCGTATTTAGAGCGCTCCCATGGATTGTTACCTTCTTCGTATTCGAGCCATTCGCCGCGTTGACCTCGATCTGGATGGTCTGAGACGCCACTTACCATATGGTTAGGTTGTCGACTCTTATTCCGGATCCGAAAAATAATGTTCTTGCGCGATTCTGTGCCGTGCTCATTTCGAGTGCCGGAGTGAGGCATGTTGAAGAGCGTGATGCATGCGTCGCCCGCTTCCATTATTGCTTGCGTCGGTCGCGGCCACTTGACGCCATCAGGTGTCGATTCCGATGTCTCGTCAATGAGCTTGTCACGAACGGCTTGGGGTAGGTACGTGTGTCCGCAACCGTTAGGTGCGTCGTAGTTCAGCCGCGGCCATCCGGGACCTTCAGGTCCGATATGGCCATTGGTGGCGTACTGCCAGCGAAAGAATTCTTGTGTGACATGGTGTGCGCCTTTTAGTAACGCGGTTTGTCCACAGCCTTCTCGAGTTTGATCGTTTAGGCACACAAACACAAAAGCTGTAAATGAACCCATGCCTAATGTCATATCTGGGTCTTCAAACAGTGGCACGGAGTTGTGACCCATGACGTCCGGACTGCGACCTATATCACCCTTAGGACCGCTAGAGATATACATCTTGTAGACTTCTTCCTTCGTGCCTTGGACCGGTTTTTGAGGTACGCCGATCGTACACAAACCGTCCATGTGGGACTCAGCGCCGTAGTAAGGCATGTCGCGGTCGCGGTAGCCAACATTATTGAAGTGTTCGCCTGGATCACGTCGCTTCAGTACGCCAACTTGGCAGGTAACCGGCGGGTCGAAATAACCCATCGCTTCATGAAGGATCGGCGTTACGTCGGACGCATTCACCAAATTGGTAAGGTGCTCTGAGGAACCTACATATTCGCCCTTTTTTGCCGTGCGCATGCGGTTCAAAGCGCTTTCAACGAGGTCGTCGCTGACGGCTTTCTTGATGATGATGTATCCGTCTCGGTAGAGGTCTCGCTTCTGTTCGAGGGTCAGTGTTCGTGCTTCTGCCAACCTTCTGACTCATGCTTATCGATGAATTGGACTAGCCATTTTATTGGCGAAGCGGATATCGCGATATCAATTGGACGCTTTGTTGGCGTAGTTGGAGTGTCCTGCAGGATAGTAAACGGTATAACTCGGCCCACTTCATTACGTACAAATCGATCGGATCAGTGTGGTCAAGTGCATTCATCAGACCACGCTGATTTAGTCGTGACTTCTCAGTAAATGGCAAGCAATCAACGACAACCACTAGACGGTATCACGGTGCTTGATATGGGACAGATCTACAACGGTCCCTATTGCGGATACCTGCTAGCGATGGCAGGTGCTCGTGTAATCAAGATCGAGTCACCTATTGGTGAGACGTTGCGTGGTGCAGAGCGGGCTTCCGGCGAAGGCTATCCGTTTTGCATGCTTAACGGTAACAAGGAGACCATCACGCTGAATTTGAAGAGCGATCGAGGTCAGGAGCTACTTAAGAGCCTAGTATCCCACGCGGATGTGCTACTTGAGAACTATGCGCCAGGCACGATGGCGAAATATGGTGTTGGTAGTGATGACTTGACTGCGATCAACCCTCGGTTGATCTATGCAGCTGCGACGGGTTTCGGTCAACAAGGGCCGCACTCTGACTATCGCGCGATGGACGTGACCGTTCAAGCGATGAGTGGCGTCGTGGCGATCACTGGCTATGAAGACGAGCCACCTCTCAAGTCAGGACCCGCACTGTGTGACATATTGGGCGGCGTTCATCTTTACTCCGCGATCGTGACGGCGTTGATGCAGCGCGTAACCACCGGCAAAGGAGCCGTGATCGATGTGTCAATGCAGGACTCCGTCATTCCGACGCTTTGCTCCGCGTTAGGGGCGTATTACCGTTTCGGTGACAACCCACCGAGGGTTGGAAATCACCACCAGGCAAAAGCTCTCGCACCCTACAACATATACGAGACCAGCGACGGTCACGTCGCCATCATTTGTATTCGTGAAGGGCATTGGCGGAAATTGCTTAAGGCGATGAATCGCCAGGACCTCGCAGATGACGAACGGTTCGCGAACATGGCGATCCGATCTAAGAACATGGCATTGATCGATGAAGTCGTTGAGAGTTGGTCGAAGACCTTGAATACGCAGGAAGTGTTCGAGACGTGTCAGGAGCACGAGGTAATCTGTGCACCAGTTCAGTCGATATCGGACGTCTTGAATGATCCGCATCTAATTTCGCGTGGTGCGCTTCAAAAATTAGAGCATCCCGAACTGGGTGCCTTGATGATTCCTAATACGCCGCTTCGCTTTCAAGGATTAGAACCGCCAGCCGTCGCGCTTCCGCATGCGGTAGGTGAGGACAACGAGAAGGTGTACGGCGAATTACTTGACCTGAGCTCCGAAGCTGTTGCGGCGCTAAAGGAAGCGACCGCGATTTAACCCAGCTGAAACGACACGGCTGCAAAACTCTGCGGCGGCAATTCGATCTGTGCACGACCATGTTGTAGTGTGACGTTGCTCAATGCGCTTGTGTTGATTTCATCAGGATTTTCCCACGAGTTTTCAGCATTTAAGTCAGCGTGAGAAAGCAGTTCACTGTCATTGACTGATTCAATCGGTCTGTCCGCACAATCGACGCTCAGATCCAAAGCCTCCTTTAGGTTGCGATTGATCACGAAGCACTTGAGCTCATCACCATCGACCATCACTGCACTATCGAGGTACGGCACTTCTCCGTGAGACTTAGTCTCATACGTCTCACAATCGACCGCTTGACGCAAGGACTGGCCACCTTTGCGCGATGCGACCATCCGAAACGCATGGTAGATACTCTGTTTTAAAACTCCGTTCGCAGCCGTCTTGATGGGTGCGATCACATTTACGAGCTGCGCTAGATTTGCGATCTTGACGACGTCCGCGTGCCGGATGAAACTTAAGAGAAACATCGCGACCACGAGCGCGTCTTCAAAGTTGTACGTTTCGTCAAGCAGTCGTGGGGCGAATTTACCTGCGCCATCCGTGTCTTCTCTTGTTCGTGCACGGTACCACACATTCCATTCGTCGAAACATAGATATGTACGCCTTCTCGAACCTCGCCCCGCAGCTGCAGCTTTAGCGGATGCATCGATGCTCTCGATCTGACTGTCAATTGCTTTGGAGATGCCAAGGTAGTCTTCCGAATCACCATCCGTGTTTCCAACATACCGATGTAGGCTGATGTATTCAGCGAAATGCGGATCCAGTCGTTGCATGACGCGGTGGTCCCACTCGACGAACGTAGGCATCTGAGGACCTGAAGACCCGCAAGCGACGAGCTCGATGTTTGGATCGCAATCCTTCATCATTTTCGCGGCCATCTGTGCCCGGTTACAGTACTCGTCAACGGGGACATGTCCGAGCTGCCACGGACCATCCATCTCATTTCCTAGGCACCATATGGGTACGGAAAACGGCTCTTGGTTTCCGTTACTCGCTCGCTTATCGGCGAATTGGGTACCTGCGACTGCATTGCAGTATTCGACCCAATTTCGTGCTTCTTCAGGTGATCCCGTGCCGAGATTCACCGCCAACATCGGCTGCCAGTTCAGTTTCTTACATAGATTGATAAATTCATCGGTACCAAATTGATTGGTTTCCATGCTTTGCCATGCGAGTTCACGCACGGTAGGGCGCTGGGTGCGGTCGCCGACACCATCCTCCCAGTGGTAACCTGAAGCGAAATTGCCACCAGGGTAGCGTACGATCGTTACACCGAGTTCCTTAAGTGCGTCGCTTAAATCGCTCCTTAATCCATGTTTGTCACTGAGTGAATGGTCGGCGTCATATACCCCTTGATAAATGCATCGTCCAAGGTGCTCTAGAAATCCGCCAAAGATGCGGTCATCAACTGTATCGATTTGGAACTTTGAATGCAGGTTTATAGTTGCATGAACCATATGTTTCTCCAGAATATCTGTTGTCTCGACAATCGCTCATCCATCTTATTTACGACGGCTCGATCGAAGAGAGATGGCGACTGCAAATTCGTCTCATTCTAAAAGGTATGGGTCCGCACTCTATGCTGCTTCGCACCCTACCAACAGAGATGTTGTGGCAACAAAACTCTACATGGAGACTTTCATGATTCAGCGTGACGTGATCGACACCGGCGGGACGATTGTGCGCTGGTGGTGTACTGTACACCGACCGAACCGATTTCCATCAGAAATCGATTACCCTAGATCAATGAAGTTAGTTTGCGCTTGTCAGGACGTGGAAGCGTTTAGGCAAGTGATTTTCGCTCAACAGGTCAACAATTCTCGGGACAAAGGGTCTGACCCGCTCAGGTCTGTTGCCATAGGAGCGGATTACGATCACAGCAATCGGTAACGTGGCTTCGTTTTGTTGGTGAACCATGTTGGCATCCGCGGTGATCAGTGCATCAAAGTTACTGCCTTCGGCTGCTCTGAGCAATTGGCCGTTGGCCATGCCGCTAAACCCCATATCTCTCACCGTGTGGACCTCTCCTACATCGTGGAGTAGGATCGCGATGTCCTGCCCGAAGTGTTCATCAAGCAGTATCTTCAACTAAATACCAGTTATCGTCCTCGTGCAGTTTTTCTCGCACATCGTTTAGCACTGCGACGATCTGCACCTGCGAGACTGTTGGAAATTGATTCATAAATGCGTGGATGGAGTCGCCGGCGGCTAAGTATTCGAACAGAATACCTACAGGTACCCTTGTGCCTCGGAATACTGTTGTGCCGCTCAAAATACTTGGATCGCGTGAGATAGGATTCTGATCGTCAGATGTGTGAAAACTCGGTTTTGTATCCGTCGTAGCCACAGAAACGCACCAATTGATTGTGTTCAGTTCGTATAGGATAGACAACAATCACGCGATCAACAAAAGAACTTTAGGTACTCACAATTGATGACATAGGAGGTCTGTTGCAGCTTGCGAATCAAGACACCATCGTTGAGCGCGTCTTGCGCGCTAGTTCAGTGTCTCTGTCACCCATTGAGTCAGCGTTTTGACTTGCGGCACCGGCAAATCTTCCTACCCAACGACGCGTGCGTTTCACAATCGTTTCGTTGTGTGTGGTGCGTTCTTCCAAACTGGTTCGTCTCGGCAAATTTGGTTGGCTTGCCCAAGTACTTTGCTAGAAAGAGCTTCTAGGTTGCTCATAGAGCTAAGTGCTTAGTAACCACGACCAAAATCCATTGCTACAATCAAGCAAGCGGTGGCGGTGGTCGTACGCCGATCGTTATCACGTCAAATCTCATATAGGAAATAAGCATGGCACTCACGCTTTATGATGCTTCAGTCGGGACTTACAAACAGATTCTTGGCGCGATAGAAGGCGTCTTGAATAAGGGTAAGCAACATTGTGAGGCAAACGGTATCGATTTGAATGAAGTCGTGGAAACGCGTTTGATCGGCGATATGTTGCCGTTTAGGTTTCAAGTCATATCGGTAGCCCATCACTCCCTAGGCGCTATGAAAGGTGTCGAGGCTGGGGTGTTTGGTCCGCCTAGTATGGGCGATCAAGATTATGGTGCGCTTCAGTCTTTGGTAAGTGAATCATTGGCGGGACTAGAAGAGTACACAGAAGATAAGGTGAATGGTTTTCTCGGTAAAGAAGTGTTCTTCAAAATGGGTTCGGTCACTATGCCATTCATCGCGGAAGACTTCTTACTCACCTTCTCCTTGCCAAATTTCTACTTTCACGCGACGACCACCTACGACATGATTCGTATGAAAGGGACGACGATTGGTAAGGGCGATTTCATCGGCCGACCGCGGCTCAGCACGTAGTAACCGCGAATCAAGCCAATTGTTGTTTCGATTACCGTGAATACTGAAAAGATCTTTGACGATGTCGAAGGCGCCATCGATGCGATCGCACGAGGCGAACTCGTCGTCGTAGTTGACGATGAGGACCGAGAAAACGAAGGGGATCTCATCATGGCGGCATCCAAAGCGTCGCCTGAAGCAGTCGCTTTTATGGTGCGGTTCACTAGCGGCATCTTGTGTACGCCGATCACCGAGAGTATCGCATCGCGCCTGAATCTAGACCCGATGGTGCCAAAAAACAATGCACCGCTTTCGACAGCGTTCACCGTTAGCATTGATTACACGCATGGTATGTCAACCGGTATATCTGCCGAAGAACGTGCCAATACGGCTCAAGCACTTGCGAATAACAATACACAGTCTGGCGATTTTGTACGTCCAGGTCATATCTTTCCCTTAATTGGGCGACAGGGCGGTGTACTGGTACGTTCGGGACACACGGAAGCAGCGATCGATCTGGCTGAAGCAGCGGGATGCCCGCCAGTTGGACTGCTCGCAGAGATTGTTAATGATCAAGGCACGGTTAAACGACTACCTGAACTGCTCAAATTTGCGAAGGAACATGATCTCCGAATCATTTCCATTGAGGATCTGATTGGATGGCGTCAGAGGCGCGAGAAGTTGGTGGATCGCGTGAGCGAGTTTCAGGTACGTACGCGAATCGGTCCTGCGAAGGCATATTCGTATCGAACTAAGTTCGAGCAGGCCGAGCATCTTGCGATTGTGTTTGGAGACATCGATTCCATGGATGCCGTTCCAGTCCGCATCCACCGAGAGAAGCTCATCGAGGATGTTTTCGGGTCACAGGCTAAACACCCAAATCGACTCATCGATGTTGCGCTTGACAAACTTGAGTCACTAGGCGGCGGCGTATTTATCTATCTCCGCAGCGGATTTGCGGGCGTGCCGTTGGATATGCTCGATACGCATCACGCGAGTGCAAGTAGACGCGCGAATCAATGGCTTGAGGTAGGTATCGGCGCACAGATCGTGCGTGATCTTGGAATTCGTGACATTCGCACGGTGTCGGGTCGAGAGGTAGACTTGGTCGGAATCGAAGGATTTGATCTTCGCGTCGTAGCCAGCGAGATTCTGTGAGTTCGATGAAGCCGCGCATCGGCATCACGCTCGGTGACCCAGCTGGAATTGGTCCGGAAATACTCGCCAAAGCGCTACATGAAATTGAAGCTCGATGTCAACCTGTTGTGTTTGGTCCGCATTGGGCGTTTGAGGACGGTTTAGACGTCACGAGCACTCAGCTCGACCGGGATCCAGAATTCGTTGAGGTTGACGTAAAGCGCCCGGACGATTTTGCGTTTGGCCAAGTCTCAGCAGGTAATGGTGAAGCAGCGATTCAAGCCGTTCATGCGGCGGCGAGCGCATGCCTGAACAGTGAAGTCGACGGAATGATGACCTGTCCGTTGAATAAGGAAGCCATACACGCTGCGGGTTCTGAGCACATCGGACATCAAGAAATGCTTGCAGCGATCGCGGGTATCCCAAGTGCGGCGACGATGCTTATGACGCCTGGCTTGCGAGTCGTTCATCTGTCCACACACAAATCGTTAGGCGACGCTGTCAAATTTGTGACCAAGGAGAATGTCCTCGCGAAGCTCAAACTAACGCATTCGTCATTTAGCGATTGGGGATTACGCGCGCCAAAGATCGCGGTTGCCGCGCTCAATCCGCATGGTGGCGAAGGTGGTTTGCTTGGTAGCGAGGAGATTGAAGAGTTAGCGCCTGCCGTGTCCGAAGCTCTTGCGAAGGGTATCGATGCGACGGGTCCTTTACCTGCGGACTCGGTTTTCACACGTGCAATTGATGGTGAATTCGACGTCGTGCTAGCGCTTTACCATGATCAAGGCCACGTCGCGATCAAAGTACACAATCTACACGAGAGTGTCTCTGCGACGTTGGGTTTACCCTTCATACGCACCTCAGTCGACCACGGAACGGCATATGACATCGCCGGTAAGGGAGTAGCGAATCCGCGTAGTACCGTTGCTGCGATTGACGCTGCGATTACATTAGCAAACGGTGAACTGCGTTAGCAAACAAATAGGCGATCGGTCACCATTAACATAAACAGCAAAGGCTTAGCTACTAGGTTCGCAAGGAGTTCTTACGCATGAAAGCAGCCGTATTTCGCGAAGTTAATCGACCGATGGAAATTGAGGAAATCGAGCTCGCGGAACCGGGCCCGCGCGAGGTCGTCGTGCGAACAAAAGCAGCCGGCGTATGTCACTCGGACCTGCATTTCTATAACGGCACGTATCCCGGGCAAACTCCGGTTGTATTGGGTCACGAATCGGCAGGCGTCGTCGAAGAGGTCGGACGCGATGTGACATACGTCAAGCCGGGTGACCATGTCATTACGTGTCTGTCCGTGTTTTGCGGGCACTGTGAACACTGTTTGACCGGGCATATGTCACTGTGCGGTTCCTCTGAAACTCGGCGTGGACATGACGACATACCAAGGTTGAGCCAGAAGGGTGGGGTTGTGCATCAATTCGCCAGTTTGAGTTCTTTTGCTGAACGTATGTTGGTACATGAACACGCGGTTGCGAAGATTCGCGATGACATGCCAATGGACCGCGCAGCCCTGATTGGATGTGGCGTGACGACCGGAGTCGGTGCGGTTATTCACACTGCTGCTGTCGAACCCGGTTCGACTGTCGCAGTTATCGGATGTGGCGGTGTTGGTTTATCGTGCATCAACGGTGCAGCTCTTGCTGGCGCGGCGAAAGTAATCGCGGTTGACCAAGTCGCGTCAAAGCTTGAACTAGCTCGAAAATTTGGTGCGACCGACACGGTCGACGCTTCAGAAAATGATGCAGTGCAAAGCGTTCGAGAGATCACGGACGGAGGGGTGCACTACGCATTCGAAGCGATCGGACTAAAAATCACCGCTGAGCAAGCGTTCCGAATGCTACGTCGCGGTGGCACTGCAACCGTAATTGGCATGATTCCCCCGGGTGAAATGGTGAGCTTGCACGGACCGGACTTCCTGCAGGAAAAAACTATTCAAGGATCCATGATGGGTTCTAACCGATTCAGGTTGGATATGCCTCGATTCGTTGATTTCTACCTTCAAGGCAAATTGCATTTGGACGACATGATTTCGAGCAGAATCGGACTAGACGACATCAATGACGCGATGGCACAGTTAGAGACTGGCGAAGTCGCTCGAAACGTAATCATGTTTGACTGAGGAATAACGACTATGCGGTGGCTCTCTTTTCGACAAGATGGCAATGAAACATTTGGCTATCTCAACTCAGCGAACCAGATTGTGTGCGTCGGTGCGGAAAGTCCTTTCGCCACGTTAAAAGCTGCGATAGCGGCGGACGCACTTGATGATCTGGCTAGTCAGTCCATTGAAAGCGAGTTATTAGCGCTAGACGATATCGAATACTTGCCGACGATTACCGACCCAGACAAAATCCTTTGTGTCGGACTTAACTACCGCGAACACCAAGCTGAAACCGGACGCGGTGGTGAGGACAACCCAACCATCTTTGTGCGTTTTGCGGCTGCGCAAGTGGGTCACCTAATGAATATGGTGAGACCGTTTGAGTCCAACGCGTTGGACTTTGAAGGTGAGATTGCGTTGATTATTGGCCGTCACGCACGGCGCGTTGCACCAGCCGACTGGCTCGATTACGTAGCGGGCTTCAGCTGTTACAACGACGGTAGCGTGAGAGACTTTCAGCGACACACGAGTCAGTTCACGCCAGGGAAGAACTTCACCGGTACAGGAGGGTTCGGACCTTGGATGATGACACCTGACGAGGTCGGCGATTTAGATGAAATGGAGATCACTACGCGATTAAACGGCAATGTGATGCAGAATGCGAAGTCCAAGCAGCTCGTATTCGGATTTGCTGACCTAGTCGCTTACTGTTCGACGTTTACCGACCTCGTGCCTGGGGACGTCATCGTTACCGGGACGCCGGGTGGAGTCGGATCGGCACGAAATCCACCCGTGTTTATGGACGAAGGTGATGTCATTGAAATCACGGTCGACCCGATCGGTACACTGCGCAACAACGTTGTCGTTGGTTGACTAACTACAAGTAGCGCAGTTCAGATCTAGGTAAGCCACCATAATCGCGGCGTACTTGATTTAGGCGGTAAGCACCTTGAGCACCTTTTGTGGGTGGTCAGCGGCTCTGCTTACACGACGCCAGTGTTTTACTACTTTGCCGTCTTTGCCAATCCATACCGTTGAGCGAATCACCCCCATCCGCTTCTTTCCATACATCATCTTTTCGCCATACGCTTCGTATTTCTCCATGACCTTGTGATTCGCGTCAGTCAGGAGCTTGTAAGGCAATTTGTAGTCGCGGCGGAATTTCTTGTGCGACGCAGCGTCATCCATTGAGACACCAAAAACAACAGCGCCGGTTTTGCGAATGTCCTTGTAGTTATCAGCGAAACCGCATGCTTCTTTCGTGCAACCAGGTGTGTGATCTTTGGGATAGAAGAAGAGGATGACATCCTTTCCTTTCAAATCGCGTAACGCTACTTTTTTACCCGTATGATCGAGTAGGGTGAACAGAGGGGCTTTTTTTCCTTCTTCGATCGCCATGATTTTTACCTCGTGGTAATGAGCTGTTAGTATAAGCAACCGTTCTTACGTGGTTTTCCGACGCGCATTTTCGCTACTAGTTAGCTTGAAAATATCAAAGTTATGACAAATAGTCCGTCAAATTCATCCCAATTCGGATTAGGTCGTTTATCTTTGATCGTCATGGTCGCGAGTGTTGTTAGCGTACTCTGCGCCTGTGTGTCAACGTCCACGCCGAGGAATACTGAGAATCTTTGTCAGATATTTGACGAGAAGCGGTCTTGGTACCGATCGGCGGTTCGTAGCGAGCAGAAATGGGGAATACCTGTACCTACTCTCATGGCAGTCATTCATAAAGAATCCAGTTTTCGAGCCACGGTTCGACCACCGCGAAAAAAGATTCTCGGCTTCATTCCTGGTAAGAGGCTGTCGACATCACTCGGATATTCACAGGCGAAGATCGAAACTTGGAATGACTACGTAAAGGACACCAAGCGACGGACCGCGAGTCGCACAAACTTCGCTGACAGCATTGACTTCGTTGGGTGGTACCTCAGCCGGGCGGTGAGACACCTGAACGTCGCACCCACCAATACGGAGGCGCTGTACGCGAGTTATCACGTTGGATTGAGCGGGTACCAGTCCGGTAAGTGGCGGAATTCACCTGGAATCAGGAACTCAGTTGCTACTTTCCAACGTCAGGTGCAAGTGTTCGAACGTCAGTTCAAGACCTGCACCGTCAAGAATCGAGGGTGGTTTCGCTAGTCTGCGTCACCAGAATACGTGACGCGATAAATTGCGCCGTTCTGGTCGTCGCTAATAAGCAGACTCCC
>CAXXMH010000007.1:0-369542 GCA_963664665.2 Pseudomonadales bacterium | reverse complement strand
GACGACTGCCGCTTCGGCATTCGAATGCCGTGGTCCCCCGGCAAACCGGTACTGCATTGCGATTCTCCCTACCACTGCCAGAATCAGAAATGCGATACAAAGCACCAGCGCACTCATTGCAAGGTCTTGTTCGAGTCAGTCACAGCTCTAATCGAGTCGTGGGTGGGGGTGAATCGCCCCGATTTGACCGGAGCTTAGTCCTAATCGTCGCGCTGGTCGATGATCTGTTGACGACGGGCGCTCACTTCCGGGGAGTCGGATGATTGCGCTGTTCATCGCTCACCGGGTCCCGAACACTGCGGATCTGGGGGACATTGAGGCGCCCGAGTCCTAGGCGAGACTCGCAGGTTGACATTCTCTTGTGCAGGCAATGTCGGGGTTTTCATAGGTTGTCTCCATCGACTCGACCGCGGCTCAGCACGATAGAATCGAACCTAATCCGCTTTCGAATTGCTTACAGATTTTTTGTGCGGATGAAAATACATTATGAATTAGATAGTTAGGGGAACAAGAAAATACCTTGCGGCGTTTGTGTCTAGTAGCAACATACTGCGCTAGTCAAAAGTCGGTGGTTCACCTACGAGCTCGCGATCAGGAAGATCGAGATTTACGCCAAGAGTAGGACCAAAGTGCTTACGGAAGATGCTTGGTAAATCTTGAAGATCGCTAGTTCCGACTAGAGCGTCGCGTAAGATCACTCGAGCCTCTTCTTCCATCGACCGTCTATCTATTGTTCGCCCCTCGAACGCGTAAAGCCTTCTTTACTTTGTCCTCCAGATTGCGAATCGTAATGCAGGGCATCTCAAATTCCACGCTTTCTGACTTCAATGATTCTACTTAGATCATTGATATCAACGCAATCATCATAGGCATGGTTATTTGGGAAATTCGCGAGTTGCGCGAGTTGTCTTGTTTCTGAATGTAACCGTTCGCGATGTACGTGGTAGGTTGGTCGTGACGATTTACGAATGAAGTACTCGCTGATCGGTTATAGGGGATTCTTCCTCTCGCTCGCATCGTCGTACACCAATTTACCTTACAGTCCGAGATTAAAGGGTTGAGCATTTGAATTGATGTATTTGTCTTTTCTTTTGTTCTTCTTACATCTGGCGGAACCGATTTCGAAAAGTTCGACTTACCGGCAACTCGTCATCGCTGTCTGAGATTCGTATCGTAAGCGAGTCGTTGTTTGCACGACGAACGGATTCGATGAAGTTCACGTTAACGATGCAGTTTCGATGAACTCGCCAGAACTCCTGGTCGTCTAATTGCTTTTCAAGGTCTCGAAGAGTGGTGTTGATTACATATTCGTTCGTAGCATCGTACGCGATCGTGTATTTGGCTTCTGCCTTGAAGAATCTGACATCCTTGACGGCAACTAGCTTCGTTTCGCCGTGATGGCGCACCGTTATGCGCGTAAGCGCGCTACTTTGCTTGATTTTCTCGATCTCGTGACGAATTGAAGCGATCGCAACTGACGTATCAGACGTCGCGAGTCGGTTCTTGAGACGCTTCACGGTTTCCTGAAGTCGGGCTTCAGAAATCGGTTTAAGTAGATAGTCGCAAGCATTCTTCTCGAATGCGGCGACTGCATATTCGTCGTATGCAGTCACGAACACGATCATGCTCGACTCAGAAGCGAATTCCTCTGCGAGTTCCAAACCGTCTGGCGGTGGCATCCTGATGTCGAGAAACGCAATGTCGGGTTGCTTTTCGCGTAGTGCAATCCTCGCCTCAGTGCCGTTTGACGCGATGGCAGTGATTTGTGCTTCAGGCCAAACACGATTAATGAGCCGATTGAGCTCATCACGCAATAGAGGTTCATCGTCTGCGATGAGAACGGTTGGGTTCATGCTTTGACGACTACGAGAGGCAACTCGATGGTGACGATAAATCCGTCCGTTGTCGACCGGTTGATCCGTAACTTTGCTGCGTCGCCATAGACTGTTTTCAAGCGCTCTTGTACGTTTGCGATACCAATTCCACTACCGTCTGCTCTTTCGAGATCGGAATTCCACGTATTCGCGACGTGTATCTGCATGCTATTGCCATGTCGCGCCACGCGTACCTCAACGTTACCAGGTTCTGCAGACGGCTCGATTCCGTGTTTGATCGCGTTCTCGACCAGTGGTTGGATCAGGAACGGCGGTAGTTCAATGTCGTCAAGGCCGTCTTCAACGCCAATTTGAAATGACAACCGTTCACCCATTCTTATTTGTTGAACGGCAAGATAGTTTGAAATCAATTCGAGTTCACCTTGAATCGTTCCTGTGCTGGCGCGAGAGTAGTCCAGCGATATCCGAAATAAGTCGGTAAGCGATTCCAGTAACTCGCGAGCTTTCGGTAAGTCACTTTCAATAAGCGCGCGCAGGTTGGCAAGTGTGTTGAAGAGGAAGTGCGGTTCGATCTGTGCCTGAAGCGTTCTCAATTGCGTGACGGCAAGTTCTCGTTCATGCACAAGCTTGTGCTGACGCGCAGCGTCGCGTTCAGCTTCAAGGTCACGGATGTAACCCATCAGAAGAATAACGAATCCTGCGACAATGCACGCAACCCCTCCGATCAAGAGACCGATGAGGCTGGTACGGTAAAAGTAGAACGGGTCGAATGCGCCTAGCGCCCCAGCGAGTAATAAGCCTAACGCCAAGCTGACGATGCCCATGACGACCGTGACCCACTCTCGACTCCATGACTCAGGACGGTGCTTATGTGCCCAAAGCTGAAGTGACATGCAAGTCACGCCGATCGAGTAACTTGCGACGTAGTTCAACCAAACTTCTCCGTTCAAGAAGGTCAAAACCGTCGCGATAAGCGTACAGAATATGACCGTGACTGCGACGATCCACGCTTCCGCATGTTCACGGGCGTACTGGAGAAAAGACTCGAACATCTATGCGGTACCCACGAATTGTCCGTGGAGTCCGAGCGGCATGAGTCGTGGTAATGTAGCCCGAGCAACGAGCTCAAGTGCTGTTTCCCGTACCTTGAATAGGTTCAAGTGCGTCTTTTCGTCGACGTAGTCAAGCGATGTTCCGAGTATCCAACCATCGGATTCCTGGCTCTCGTTCTGATTTGGGATAAATAAGTGCTCTTCTGGTATCTCGTGGTGTGGGTACGTGTAAAGCGCTGAGTCACCGGAAACGGTGTGCACCCGCGCAACGCTATTAAAAAGCCCTAGTTCTTTCGATGATGACGGACCCGCATCATGAGCGAGCATGGTCAGCCACTCATGACGTTCATTGGACCTACGTCGATCAGTAGAAGGGAATTCGCAAGCGATTTGATCATCTAGTAGTGCTTCAACGCTTGCGTTGCGCTTTTTGGTGTCGACGCGGAGTTGGACGAGTTGTGGGTCCGAAATGGAATCAGGCATTTTGCCTCGCATGACGTTCCTGAAGGCATCGTACATCAGGCTTGGGTCATCGTAACTGAAGCCTTCAAACCGAATTACACCGTCCTCGTCTTCCCATGCGTTGGAATAGTGAAAGAACCAAGCCGCAGGCAGTTCGATGACAAAATTGCTATTAGGATCGTCTTTACTCATCACCAAGATGTCAAGGCTTCGATCGGGATGCCACTTGTGCGCGTCTATGAAGCTTTGTTCGACCGCTCTGTCTGGCTCATAGTGCAATGGCGGTAGAGGTAATAGCAGGTGTTTCGAAGTTACCACGAAATCGTGTGGAATCGTCATCGGCGATCGCCGAATGATTGAAATCTTGGGCGCTCCTACACCAGGGTCCAGACGCCAAATCACCAATGCTCCCATGTGACTCACGTAGCCGAAATTCCACAACGTACCGTTGGGTTCGATGCGAGGATGCGCGGAAAACGGCAATCCCGAAGAGTCTGTCGATAGTTCCAGTATTCCGTTTGTTGTCAATGTATCAGGATTCATCCGCCAAGCAGATCCGCCTTCCCACAGCGCCAACAATTCATTGTCTCTTGGAAGGACGCTGATGTTGCCGACGTTAAATGCGTCCGGTCCTGATGCACTCAATGGGTCATCGCTCACGGTTCCAAAACCCACGAGAGATAACTCGTTACTAGCTTCGTCATGAAGGAACTTATGAGTGTGCACCAACCTCGAGCGATGAGTTACCTCCCCTGTAGGGCTAATCGTCCACTTTTGAACTAGACCATCGCCGTCAAACCAGTGTTGATAACGTCGTCCCCCTAGTTCCATACGGCCGGGTCCATTCCGGTACAAAACCCCGACTAAATCTCGCGGCCAATTCCCGTCAACTTGGCAGGAGTAAGTCTTGGTGTCTTCTTGTTGGATTCCAGCGTAGAGACGCAGCCAGGGCTGATACGGTAGGTTCTTGTGGAAGCTCTCGTACGTCGAATCGCTGGGAGCGGCTTGGACCGGTAACATCAGAGCACCTAGTGAACTAGAGGCACCGATAACGAGTGCTCTGCGGTTAAGCATTAGTCTTTCAAGCTAAGTTCAGCAGTGAAGGGTTCAGACCTAACCTCGAACGTCATTCTTTTCCACTTCGGCGGCCCGAATCGTGCGGGCGCGTCATTCGATACACCCCAAGGTTCCTTCGGCATGCCGATCGCATTGTTGTCCATTTCATCGTTGTCGTTGAGGTCGTGATATACGCTTATCGCATATGTGCCTTCTGGAATTTCGATGCTTACGGTTGTCACGTCCAGTTCAGGCGATGCAGTGAGAGCATGGAGTGGCTCGCCGTTTGGCCAGTTCTCTTCGTTGTTCCAAACGGCGATATAGATTGTGCCTGAGTCGTTATTGACATTCTTAATTTTGATGGTGAGTTCAGCGGCTAGTGTGCTCGATGCGACAAGCAGCACTAGGATGCATGCAATGGTTTTCACGATTCGTGTCTCCGATTGAGTTTCTCGGTTGCGATTATGGTTTTAAAACTGTGAGTTTCGCCGTGAAGCAGACGAAATGCAGTAAACACGGTACGAAGCGCGGATGGCGCCGACGACAAGCAGTACTTGACCGTGTAAATTCTGGGTCGAACTCCAACACGCGTGTGCGGCAGCGGTGCGTGCTGGGGAATTAGCATGAAGAGACTTCGCATGCTCCCGTGCACATACATCGACGTTACATGGATGGATGTGTTTTTTTGCACTGCGAATGTGCTTGAAGAGGAACCACACATCTATTACAGAAGCCGGATTCCGAAGTGAGTCGAATCGATCGCTCTTCTGTATTTCGGTTCGTGCCGCCTTTGATTTGTACTTTCGATCTCGGAGTAGGCAGAAGGGAGAGGAGTATGTTTTGTCAGCGTGAACATACCCGATAGTTCTGGATTGCGGAGTCCTACTGTCTTCTAGTTGTCGGCTCGGTTATCAACCCGATTACTACTAAGCGATTCGGTGCCGTGCCCGATGCAAATTCGTGTTGATCACGGGCAAGCATTTAATGCCCAATTTACGTATTGCGGCGATCTAACCTGGGGATGATCTTTCGATTGAGGATGCCAGCCGTCAAAGCTCCGTCTTCGATACGCCGTAGTCGTTCCTCTAGCTCGAATGTCTCAATCCACTTACACATGTAATCCCAATCCAATTTAGGGTACGTTGCCAGGATGGACTCAACGTCCGCATTGTCGCTATACCGATCAGCCACAAGTTTGAGGATCAACACGTCCTCGATTGCGAGGACGTTGAATGTGTGATCGTTGTCAAAATCAAAGGCAACTTGATTTGATCTAGCGATTGCGCCTACTTCGTATTCCGTTGTGGTCGCCAGTATGTCCAGTCGCCCAGCGCGTGGATGTTCGGCCCGCAATAGCCAATCAGCCACAACATCCGTCGAACTCCAACCGCGTTTTTGTAACGCATCCCCCACAATGTCAATAGATTCACCTGCTAAGGCAAGAATTACGTCAAGGTCCGTCGTGGCGCGAACTTCATCGCGATATTGATTAGCAGCTACCGCATCGGTAATCGCCCATTCGATTTCCTCAGCGCCAAGTATCTCTGACAAATTGCATAGTGCGATTTTGAAATCGTCATACGCCATGTTCGTCTCGTTGCCGCTTCACCTTCCACGCTTCAAAGAATTCAAATTGCGCTCGGTGGGAGGGTAGATCGCCGCCTATCGGGTTATTACCTCCCATCATGCATCTTGGATCAATACGTAACATGCACTTGATAACGTCCTCGAACGAACGAGGAAAGGGCGGGTCAATCACACGAGACGCTGCAATCGAGCGTCCGACGCGCTCGAACTGCGCGATGGCTTCTCTGTCTACTTCATTCATTTAGAGAACTATAGATTAGCGGGGCTTGGATTACCGTTCTGTTTGGACGACTTCGCGCGGGATGTTGTTTTTCCTTCGACCCACAGCTCGTGGATATGCTCATTCGAACTATAAGGTTCACAAACCTTCAAGTAGCATGTTCGATGAATAGGCAGGTTGTTTAGTTTGAGATGACGTCAGATGCTATTCCACGACTGATTAACTCCATGCATATTAGGAAATCGCCGCCGATTGAAGTCTCATGTTCGAGTTCTATCTCGGGATGAACGTTAACACGCGAGCGCGTCGGCTACGCACCTTGAACTAAACGTGAAGAGACTACGAATGTGGCCGTGCAAAGACATCGACGTTTCATGGATGGATGTGTTATTCGCACTGCGAGTGTGCGTGAAGAGGGACCACACACCAATTACTGAAGCTGGATTCCGAAGCGAGTCTAATCGATCGCTCTTCTGTATTTCAGTTCGTGCCGCCTTTGATCTGTATTTGAGATCACGAAGGTGGAGTAGAGGCGACGAGTGCGTTTTTGTTGGCTTGAACGTGCCCGACATGTTTCGAATTGCAGAATCCAATGGCCTACGCGTCATAGGCTCAGATATCGACCCGATTACGACCAAATTGGATATCTCGCAGCTGCGAGCAAGCATCAACGAGAACACCCGTTTCATTGTCGTACCGCACCTGTTCGGACATCGACTTGACTTAAGTCCAGTCATAGAGCTCGCCAAAAGTCTCGAGTTGGACGTCGTTGAGGATTGTGCACAAGCCTTCGCGGGACCCGACTGGTCTGGATCGGAAGGAGCAACTCTGTCATTGTTCTCCTTCGGACCAATGAAAACGGCTACTGCATTACAAGGCGCAGTTGCGTTCGTGCGAGACTCGAATCTGCGGGAAGCGATGGATCGTGAGCTGCAATCCTATCCCGTCCAGCCAACCTGGCGATACGCTGCTCGCGTCGTTAGATTTGCCACGATGACAATCGCAACTCAACGCTTCGTCTACGGTTTGTTCGTTCGATTACTTCGGTCGCTTAGCGTGAACCATGAAACCGTCATTCACGCTGCGACTAAATCTGCGACCAGTGCATCATTTGAGAGATGGTTGCGCACTCAACCGTGTACTGCGCTTAAGCAAGTCATTCGTCGGCAAATCGCCAACTCTGAGCCGTCCTTTCAGACGCGGATTGAGAAAGGTTCGGTACTCTTTAATGCAATTGGGGAATCAGTACCTTTGGTCCTTCGTGGTCAACAACCGAATGTGTTCTGGATGGTTCCTATCCTTACTGAAACTCCAGAGACTCTCAAAGATCTTCTTCGTGACGAAGGTTTTGACGCGATATCGGGGCGATTGGTGACTATCAAAGGAAGCACTGTCGATGGTGCGAATACAGTTGAGAACGGTGTGATGCTACCTTTCTCCCCTCGTATGTCGGAGACGGAATTGCGGCGACTGGGTGGAATTGTCACCAATTTTCTCGGTCGGGAATAACGAATCTAATGTCGCAAAAAATTCGATTGAACGCAATCACCGTATTGACAGATCCGATGTGATTCTTAAGTTTTTCCCTTAATCGTCGTCACGATCGTCGTCGTCACTGTCGTCGTCATCACTATCGTGGTACGCGTCACAATCGTCGTCATCGCTGTCATCGTCTTCGGTGCACTCCGCCAATTTTCGTGTCACCCATATTCGTGTCGCGTAACAGACGTCACCGAGTTTCTGAGAATCATCGACGCGAACAGAAATCTCGCGGCGATTCTCGAATGCAAACATGGCTAAATCGAAAGTACGAGAAGGGACACCGTCTGTGGTGCCCCCGCACTTCATCGCAACGGAGGAACCGTCGCAATTCACGTTCTCCGATGCGGCGGTTGCGACGTCAACATCAAGCTGTACGACACAAGTATTTGGGGATGAGTCTGTAGATCTGAGCCACTCAATCGTAGCATTCCTCACCACGCCTGTCTCAGCTTGCGTTACGCATGTGATCGATAGCAATGCGAGGACTACGATCCCGGCTACGTAGGCACGTATTCGTCTCAACGGTTCTGAACTCTGCACGAGTGCGTGTACCTCAAACTTGGTTAGAACACGATAAAGGATAGCGAACGTTCAGGATTCATTGACACGAGTTTCGATTGACCCCTTTCACGTGTCGCTCGGAGTCTAGAAAAGCGAAGCAAACCTCGGGAACGACGCTAACGAATTCAATAGTCTCACACACTGGGGTCTTCTAGTATTTTGTCCGCTAACCACCGACCTAACTAATAGTCGAGAATTGTTCCTCCGGCTACGCCGAAGATCAATCTACGAGTGTGCCGGACTTCAGGCAATGCCCAAGTCACAATGATGACTACAACTGCAAGACCTTCGAGCGCCCACTGCATCGCCACATGATGCTTCGATTCGTGTTCACTTCTCGTGTCTCGATTTTGGTTGAGTGGCGGCGCCATCAAGCGTAATGCGCGATTTGTGTACGATCAGTAGGGTCAGTCTCACTTTGTGAGTGTTATGAAGATACAAAGAATTTCATTCTGTTGTTTCATCATCTGAACCGCGATCTCTGGCAGGAAAGAGAGTGTATATTGCTATCGGAATTACAACCCACATCAGTGAGTCCCGGTGGTCGGGAAACAGAAATAGTGCAATCGCGGCGAGAATAAGAACGATTAAAAGAGACCGATTGACCCACCTGCGTAGCGTACGTAAATTCGCGCGAGCTCGGGTCGTATGTCGATTCAGGACGATCACTTAAGATCCAATGTCGAGCGCAATTAGCACGCCTTTTAATCGAATCCGCGGCCTACCGAACGACTGAAGGAATACTGTAAAACGAGCCGTCTGCTGAAGTTCAAATACGGCTATTACCCGTAAGGATTCTTGACTTCTAGATCGACATCCCTCATATAACCCGGTACGTCAATTGCGTCGGCACTAATTCCCAGTTCATCTCCTTCGATGACTCCGTCGCCGAATCGGTAAATCGGTTTTGGGATTTCACGTAATGCCTCTTCGTCGTATGACCGCGCCTTGTCGACGATTGGATCACGTTTGGATTCGTAGCTTGTAAACGCTGCCTTCCCATGGCGCTGCTTAATCAATTCCTTTGTCTTAGAAGGAGATAGGATGACACCGGTCGCGTTATTGCCGCCAAATCCCTTGGAGTTAACGAGCGCGACGTCCATGCTGCTTGGACCGACTTCCAAATGCGCCGGATCGATCCTTAGATTGTCGCTATGTACATCTTCTGCTATATGGTCGATCGAAGCAATCCCCGGGATCCAGCCTTCCTTCCAGGTGCCTAATGCGGAAGTGATCTGATCGCCTGACGCGGGTGCAAGCGTGTGTCCCAAATAAGCCTTAATCGCTGCGACTGGCCACTTTTCAATCTTGAATGCTTTTGATAACTCGTTGAGGATATGAGATTCCGTTACGCGGTTTTGGGGCGTGCCTGTGCCGTGCGCGTGAATGAATGAACGTGTTCTCACGGATTCTTCACCCAGGATTGAACGTGCGAGACCAAGCGCTTTGCCAACGGTGATGTAGTTCCCGATACCAGGCCCAGGAATCGACTTCTTGTATCCGTCAGCGTTGACGTATATGTCAGCTATGGAACCGTATATCTCGGCGCCGCACTCAAGTGCGAGTTCCTCATCCATAAGAACTAGAAATACGCCGGCTTCCGACATCGTAAAACCCGCATTTGACGAAAATGGCCGGCAAGCGCGCCGATTATCTGGCTCGTTCGAACCATCCAGCGCCATCAATGCTTCATCTTCCGCTAGAGCGCCCATGGTTCTGAAAGCTTCAACCAGTTCGGGTGTCACGGGCGCCTCCGTGCTTCCGACGACGGCAATGCGCTTGCCGCGATACCTAATCTCGTCGATGCCTTGTTTGGCGTTGTAGAGAAATGTGGCACACGCACCGATGGAACCGCCTGTACTTCCAAGCGAGCCTGTAACGTATGCATTCGTGAAATCTGCTGCCATTTCTGCGAGACACAACGCTGCTTGCTTCGAGGTGGGGCGTTTTCCGAGAAATGGCGCTTGCAGTAAGCCACCAGCGCCGTGTGTATCCAGTTGGCCCATGGCACAACCAGCGTGCACGGCAAACTCGTCCGGTCGAACGAGGTTTTGCAGTTCGGTCCATTCAATGCCAATGGATTTAACTGCATCCGAAGCCGCAATGATTGCCAGTTGTAGACCTCGCGGATGATTTCGAGATGCATACAACGATGCGGGATCAAATCCCGTGGGTAGTTGACCTGCGGAGGTCACTCTCGACGAGCGTGTGTCATTCAACAGGACTTGTGCAGTGTCCTGAATCGCGACTTCAACGTCGCCGTTTTCAACGGGTTTCACCTGCCAGGAGTCGGGGATCTCAGTGGGCAACTGATTCTGCGCCATCCGAATCACAAGGGGTGCACCATCTTTTGCTTTCAGTTTTGCGCGACTATGCACGTCGATGTGATCAGGATCCCAAAGTTCGATACGACGAATCAGCGTATGGTTTTCGATGTAGTCTTTGGTGGATTCAGGCGCGGCTCGAAGTTTGTCCTGCAAACCCATTAATACTGCGAGCGACTGATAAGTAGTCGCTTGTTTTTCCGCGTCGAGCGCATTCAATACGGTGCGTCGATACGAGTGATGGAAAGAAACGCGTCCAGCAGGATTAATGCCGCCGAAACCAACAATGACAGGTAGAGGAACCATCACAGTAACCTGTGGTTAGGTAATCGCCTCGCAGCTAGACTCGTTCAATTGCGATCGCGGTCGCTTCACCACCGCCAATACAAAGGGCTGCAACGCCTTTTCGTCGATTAGTCGCTTGTAGTGCGTGTGCAAGCGTGACCAAAAGTCGGCTGCCCGTAGAACCGATAGGGTGACCTTGGGCACACGCGCCGCCATAAATATTGACCTTGTCTCGATCCAGACCGAGCTCGGAAATTGCGAGCATCGTGATCATCGCAAGTGCTTCATTGATTTCGAATAAGTCGACGTCGTCTTGATGCCATCCCGCTTTGTCAAGCACCTGTTGGATCGCACCTACCGGTGCAAGTGTGAATTTGGATGGATGAATCGCGTTCGTGGCGTGAGCTACGATGCGAGCAAGTGGTTCGCCGCTCGCATCACGAACACCTTGTTCACTCGCAAGCACAAGTGCCGACGCACCGTCACTGATAGACGAGGCATTCGCGGCGGTGATCGTCCCATTTTTGGCAAATGCGGGTCGTAACGTCGGGATGCGATCGATTTTCGAACGTCGTGGTTGTTCGTCCTCAAACACATCGCTAAGTGGTTCGATTTCAGCTTTCAGATCACCACTGTCCATCGCACTAAGCGCACGTTTCACAGAACTGATCGCATACTCGTCCATGGCTTCACGACCGAGCTGATGTTGATCGGCTGTTTCTTGAGCAAAACTACCCATTGAATTTCCGGTTTCGGCGTCTTCGAGTCCGTCGCAAAACATGGTATCTGAAAGTTCGCCATGACCCATACGCAAGCCTTTGCGTGCACCTTGAACGATGAACGGTGCGTTTGTCATGCTTTCCATGCCACCCGCGATCGCGTAGTTTGCATGGCCGAGATGGATCTGATCCGCCGCAAGCATGGTGGCTTTCATACCTGAGCCACAGACTTTATTGATGGTAGTTGCAGGAGTCGAATCGTCGATACCAGCTTTTCGCATCGCCTGTCGAGCGGGAGCTTGTCGCAAACCCGCACTCACGACGCAACCCATTAGCACTTCATCGACCTGATCAGCTGCTATTCCAGCATGGTATAGACTCGCCTGGATCGCGTGCGCGCCTAGATCAGTGGCGCTTATATCACTCAAAGCACCTTGAAAGCTGCCAATCGGTGTACGTTTTGCACCTAGTAGGTAGGCGGTCATTAATGTTCCCCATTTTCTAATTTACGGTGAATCAACTCGGCGAAGTTGCAAGGGCGGAAACTCGCGTCTAATTGATCGTGAAGGATTTTCTCCCACCCGGTACGGCAGGCGCCATTAGAGCCGGGTAGGGCGAATAGCAAGGTATTGTTGGCGATACCCCCAACTGCGCGGGATTGGATGGTCGAGCTACCGATTTCGTCGTATGAAACCTGTCGGAAGAGCTCCCCAAAACCTTCGATGGTTGTATCAAAGAGTGGTGTCAGTGCTTCAGGTGTCGTATCGCGTCCGCTAAAACCAGTGCCGCCGGTAGACACGACGACTTGAACAGCCGAATCGGCTATCCATTCACTAACGATCCGTCGTACTTGGTAGATATCGTCTTTAACTATCGTTCGAGCGGCGAGTTGGTGGCCATCCTCAGATAACAAGGCGACCAGCAGATCTCCAGACGTGTCGGTTTCAGGAGTTCGTGTATCAGATACGGTCAAGACGGCGATAGCCAAGTTTGACATTGTTTCTCGTCGCCGAATTGTTAGTGGAAATACCGATTTGCGCAGTTGTAGACTGCTCGGGTTACCATGCTGTTTGCACGGTAGAATTTTACCGTTGGCGAGTTTGAGACTCCTGCAAATGGACAGTGCGATAAAGGAAGGCGATCGGCTTTATTTAATAGCTGAGCGGCTCTCTAAAGAATTTGATCTCTTTCCTTCGGCCGATCCAGAAGCGGTTTTCAGCGTACAAGGTTTGCTGAGTGGGGATGAGATTGCGCGAGAATCCGCCGCGCTTGATCGTCTCGACATTGATTCCTATATAGAACGAGTCGTTAGTCCGGGTGAAAACACTCGTCGCGCTAGTGCCGCTGAGATCGTTCCGCAACTTGGTGTGGTACGCGAGCTGAACGACGATGGTCCGTATCTCGACGCGATCATTGATGTTGAGTTTCCGAATGGTGTTCGACCGGTCGGCGTCGTAGCGCAGAATCGTCGCGTCCGAAACGGCGAGTGGATGCCGGAACATCATCGACAGGCAGCACAATTTGTTCGTCGGTGTAGTCAGCGGAATATCCCGATCGTGAGCCTCATGGACACACCGGGTGCTGCTGGCGATGAAATCGCCAACCGCAACAATCAAGCGCACCAAATCTCGTTGTTGATTGCCGAGATGTCGGCCGTCGATGTGCCTAACCTCGGGATCATTTTTGGTGTGGGGTATTCGGGTGGTGCGATTCCACTTGCCGCGAGCAACATGATCCTCTCGTTGCGCGACGGCGTTTTTAGCACGATTCAGCCGCAGGGATTGGCAAGCATCGCTCGACGCTTAAACGTCTCGTGGCAAGAGTGTGCAAAACAGGTCGGACTTTCGCCGTTCGAATTGATGAACCAGGGCAACATCGATGGCATCATCGACTACGTTCCGGGCGAAGAGCACAAATTCAATAATCTCAAGAAAGCGATCGTAACGGGTATTGACTCGATCGAAAAAAGCGCGCGCGCATTCGTCGGTAGCAACCCTTACATCGTGGAGTACCACAGACAGGCGTTGACGCGTTATTTAGAACCATCGTCTCGTGCGAAGAAGCGAGAGAGCATGGGGGATCTGGGTGGCTTCGGAACCCCGACGGAATTCAGTAACGTCTTCGGCGACGCGTTGCGTTATTTACGCTACTTACGGGTTCGACGTCGAATCAAAGCGGCGAGCAAGCAACAGTATGGTCGACTGACGACGCGACGCAAGACCGTGGGTGACCTCCAATCACGCGTTGAACGGGAACGCAATCGAATCTATTTTCGGTGGTTTCTTGATCCAGATCGACTGATGTACGACACGTCGCTCAACTCGGCATGGAAGAACTACGTCAGCAGGAAGTCTGAAAAAGACGAAAATCGCGGGACGCTTTTGAGTTTGATTCGCGGCGAACCCAAAGCAAACTTTGAGGCTGCGGGTAAAGCTCTTCTTGCGACGTATGTAAGTTACCTATACAACCACTGGAAAGTCGAATCGGCTGGCAATCTGGCACTGTTGCACCAGAATCTGTCCAACGCTACCGATGCAGCGTTCTTCGTCACGCCCGCGGATATTCCTGATGTCAATCAGCTTATGACCGCGATGTCGCATGACAAGCGGCTGATGCCTACGTTAATGGAACGTTTTTCCCACGACGGCAAGAAGATGTTCCTACGCTCAAGCGACTGGTTTCAAAGTTATTCGCAAGATCAGCTGCGCATGCAGATCTCCGTCGAGCTAAACCTTGCGCTCGTTTCTGGTCCGCTCGGAGATAGTGGGACAAAGAATGAGTCATCACCGATTGAAGCCAATCGCCGTATCCTCAATGATCAATTTGGTTCGCAGCTACGGCAACCGCGAGAGCGCAGAACGCTCGCTGACGATGCCACCGACATCAGCATTGTGGATGTGCTGTTTAACGAAGAACTTCGTGCCGACTTCGTAGACGAAATTCGCAACTTCCAACTCTTCGATGTGATCTACGATGAACTGTTGGGGAGGCTGGTACAGATTGCGGATCAGGCTCAACGCACGCAATCACTTGACCGGCAGACCGTCTCGGACTTGATTGAAGAGACGTTCACCGTAGCTCTTGATCGGATCGAACCCGACGAAGAACGGAACGACAGCACGATGCGTGTCCGTCGCGATGCGTTCTTGGATTGGTTCCGTCAGTTGTCGAAGACCCGCTTGAGTAAGACTTTCTTCGCTACGGTCGAGGAGTGGAAGAAACTCATTCACACGGATTTGTCCGACACTCTCTTCGTCGTTGTAAAAGAGTTCTTCGAAAGTTTGCTGATTAGTTTCGTCGATAGTGAGCGCAGCGCAGGGAAGTTCTCCGGCAACATTCGCCCCAAAAATATTGGCCGCCGCCGGGATTTCTGGAATCGTCTTCAGATCGCATATCGCGACTTGCAGATTCAGGAAACTATCGGCGAATACAAGCGTTTGAGGCTTACGAGCCACAGCGCCTTCATCGATCGATTCTTTACCGAGTTTGAAGAGTATGGGCGCGACTTGTTGAGCAGCGATCCATGTGATTTTCCAGGTTTCCGCGAATCGATTGAAAAGGCATTGGACAAGGACGAACCACCGGCGGGCGTTGTAACCGGTATTGGCAAGTTCAAACTTGCGAAACGCGAAGTTCGTGTGGGCGCTGTGATCTCGAATCCGGACTTCCAGGCTGGTGCGTTCGATATGGCGAGTGCAGAGAAGTTCTGCACATTATTGGTTCGCTGCGCAGAAGAACAACTGCCGGTGATCTGCTTCATCTCCTCCGGCGGGATGCAGACCAAAGAAGGCGCAGGTGCATTGTTCTCGATGGCTGCGATAAACGACCGGATTACGCGTTTCATTTGTGATTTTGACTTGCCCGTGATCGTCTTCGGTCATGGAGACTGCACAGGTGGCGCACAAGCGAGTTTCGTGACCCATCCCTTGGTCCATACCCACTACTTCTCGGGTACAAGCATGCCGTTTGCGGGACAGATTGTGATTCCAAGCCATCTTCCCGCAGAATCCATCCTCGCAAACTACCTCGCGAGCAATCCAGAGTCCATGCAGGGTTTGGTTAAGCATCCGTTCTACGAAGCACTTGACACTGATTTACGCGCGATTGATCCTGATATACCAACGCCAACGGCGACGGTCGAAGATGCAGTTGCTACGGTCCTAAGTGACGATTACACGTTTGGGACTGCTCTACCGATATCAGCGCCGCGACAAGGGGAGGAACAAGACCTTTATCGTCCGGTTCGTCGTGTACTAGTTCATGCGCGGGGCTGTGCAGCTTCGAAGATCGTTCGAGTTGCACAATCTCAGAATATCGAGACGGTTCTCGTTCAGTCCGATCCCGATGTCGAATCAGTAGCAGCGGACATGCTTGGTCCGAAGGACCAACTCGTTTCGATCGGCGGTAGCACACCCGACGAAAGTTATCTCAATGCGCACTCCGTTTTAGTAGTCGCTGAAAATGAACACGTGGACGCATTGCACCCAGGTATCGGATTTCTATCTGAAAGCAGCCAGTTCGCGTCCCTAATCCGCTCACACGGCATCAACTTCGTCGGACCTCCGGTTAGCAGTATGGAGACGATGGGGAACAAGTCCAATGCGATCAAGTCTGCCATCGCGTTTGGAGTACCTGTGGTACCAGGCAGTCATGGGATCGTGACTGACACCGATGCCGCAGCAGAGATGGCGGAAGAGATCGGCTATCCCGTACTCATTAAAGCAGTTCACGGTGGCGGCGGTAAGGGTATACAAGTCGTTGAATCTGCCGCAGGTTTCTACGAAGCGTTCCAACGCGTTACGGTCGAAGCACGAGCTGCGTTCGGGAACGGCGACGTTTATCTCGAGAAATTCGTGACAAAACTCCGCCACATCGAAGCGCAAGTCTTGCGTGACAGTCAAGGTAACACGAAGGTTCTCGGTATCCGTGATTGCAGTGTTCAGCGAGACAAGCAAAAAGTTATTGAAGAATCCGGTTCGACGATGTTGCCGGACAATCTGCTGGACGACGTCTTAAAACACAGTGCGGCAATCGCTGGTGGCGTCGGTTACGTTGGTGCTGGCACGGTTGAATTTATCTATGACTTAGACGCAGATGCCATCTATTTCATGGAGATGAATACGCGACTTCAAGTCGAACATCCGGTAACTGAGCTCGTTTCTGGTACTGACATCGTCGCGGAGCAGTTTCGCATCGCCGGAGGCGAGAGCATCGAGGATATGGAAGTTCGTTCTGATGGCTACGCAATTGAAGCCCGTATTAATGCGGAACGATTGGTGCGCGATAGCGATGGCGAATTGGTATTGCGTCCGAGTGCAGGTGAGATCGCGAAGTGGGATTTCCCGGCCGATGACGACATTGAGATCATCAGTACTGCAGGTCAAGGCAAGTTCATTTCACCGTATTACGATAGCATGATCATGCAAGTGATTGCACACGGTGAAGATCGGGATTCGACGGCAAAGAAATTAGTCGAATACTTGAGCCAAGTCACCCTCGAAGGTATCTATACGAATATACCTTTGCTACGAACCATTTTGACGGATAAGGGTTTCCTGGACGGCGTTTACGATACGAGCTACCTGCCAAAACTGCTGAAGACTATTGATGCAGATGCTTTGATTGAAGAAATCGACGATATGGCAGCCGTTGACGCGCAAGCAGTTGGTTGGGACGCCATCCAGATTGAAAATAGCGCTGAGTTAAGGGTGTTAGCACCTTCGACCGGCATCTTCTATATCAAACCGACGCCGGGGGACCCAGATTACGTGAACGTGAACGATGTAATCGGCGCTGAAGACATTCTCTGCCAACTCGAAGCGTTCAAGGTCTTTTCTCCGATGCGACTGCGTGACATCAACACCGTTGAGCAAGTCTTTTTCTCTGAGAATACGCGCTACAAGCTCAATCGGATCAACGTATCGACCGGGCAACAGGTTAACGCAGGAGATCTGTTGTTCGTGGTAGAACCTGTTTCCAAGACCCCTGAAACGGCAGATACTTAGCGCCGTAGGCGGTATCGCGGTATCCGCGACCGATTAACTACGACTTCGTTCGTTACGATCGGTTCAATAGATCGATTACGCCCCCGATAGCGACTGCTGCGCCTAGTGCCAGGATGAGAATGTTTGTCCATCGGCGGAAGTGCATCTCGCTGATGCGATCAAGTAATCTGGTACCGATTCGCGTAGCGACGAGCGATGCGATAACCGCCAGTCCGATCACCCACCATGTCAGTAGCACATGTGCTTCTTCGATCGCACGCGTACTGATATAGAGGAAATAGATGACTTTGACCGCGTGTCCGGCGGCTTGCATAAAAGCTTTGGTCGCGACGATTTCAAATCGATTTAAGTCGGTACGCTGATAGAAAGCATCTAGGATCGGTCCCGACGCGCCAGCCACGAGTTGCACCGCGGTAACAACGACGCCACATATGAACGCGACAATTGGGCGCGAAACGTCCAGTTTGAATCGCTCTGGCGTGAATTGACTAATCCAAGGTAGACCTCCCGCAGCAATGAGAACGACAGCTGGATCTACCACGATCATCAAAATCCCAAATAGTGCTGTCGTGAGATGTACACCGACGAAATACCATGGAAGAATGCGCCATGCGGCGTGTTCGCGGAGGAACCAGAATCTGGATCCATTCGCGACGCCTTGTACGATCCCGTGCAGAATCATGGCACTCGGCACTGGCATGAGGACGACCAGTACCACGATGAGGATCAACCCGCCTGCCATTCCGACGATGCCTGACAGGAGGCTAGTCAGGAATATGAAAGGTAGTGCGACTGAGAGCGTGAGCAGCGTGTTCACGATGTGAACCGATTAAAACATAAATGACACATTCACGAAACTAACACCTGCGAAAAACCCAATTTATCAGCGATTTTCCTTGGAATGACCGGCATTTCCAGGAGCAGAAAGGGCACCCCATCCCAAGAATATAAGGAGAAAGATAACTGAGATTTGTCAAACGGAAAGACGACTTGGATTAACCGTTGGCAAGATTAGGCTCGGCGAAGGGTGACATCCAAACTTTGTGCGCAGCCCGTGTTGAGCAGAGCGAGTACACCGGTCGCTCGTTCCGGTCGGATCTGGAGATTTTCGGGAACTGCTGCTGTCAGGGAGCGTTGGACGCGGATTGCAGGTTTTGCCGGGTCACTCAGAAACCCTGCCCGGATTGTCGAATTCGCAATGCGTGAGAAAGTGCCCGCGACCGTTGTAATTTAACTATTGATGTTTAATGGAGATCGTTATACTAGTACGATGTGATCAAGCACTTTGCCTGCAAACGCACGGAAGCCCTGTTCGGTGGGCAGTGTCCGACGCAGTTCCATGCGTTCCAAGCCCAGGCGGAGCGGAAACTGCAGATGCTTGATAGTGCCAAAAGCGTGGATGATTTGCGGTTTCCGCCCGGCAATCGATTGGAAAAGCTTGCGGGTGACCGGTCGGGACAATGGAGCATACGATTGAATCGACAATGGCGATTGTACTTCGTTTTCAGCAAAGGCGAGGCAACCTGCGTGGAAATAAAGGAGTATCACTAGGAGTAATACCATGATTGAAAACAAGATGAGACCTATACATCCCGGTGAGATTCTGCGCGAAGAGTTTCTTGTAGCCGCCGGTATGTCCGCGAACGCACTGGCAAAGGCATTGAGAGTTGATGCTCCCCGCGTCAACGATATAGTTCGCGAACGGCGTGGGATCACGACGGACACCGCTCTGAGGCTAGCGGCTTTTCTGCGAACTTCGGCTGAATTCTGGATGAGCCTGCAGTCGGCCTATGACTTAAAAGTTGCTGATGCCGAAAAAGGCAAACTCATACGCGCTGAAATCGTACCGCTTCCAGTTCAGGCAAGAGACAGCGGTAGTCAAAGAGGGAAAATGTAAAGCAAATCCCATATTGCATCAGACTCGAAGTAAAAGGCTACCGTCATCCCTCCCCTCTCTGCCCACAAAAATGAGACTCCGGCACTCTCTGGAATTACTTTAGGGCGATAGAGGTGAAGACCGATGTCTGCAGAGAGACTCGATGACTTTGAATGAGTCTCTTGGCCGGTCCGACGCCCGACCCTGCTGTGGTTGCCACGCCAAAGCGGTGCCAATTTACCTAAAAATAGGGGATTTATGTACTAAACTAGACATGTGCAGTTTTGGTACCCATTTCACGGATCATCGGGTAACCCAACGGTTCAACCCTCCCACGTGCAGATGCGCCAATCGCGGACGCCTTGATGTTCAATGCAGCATTGATATCTGCGTTTGACTCGTGTCCGCAGTGGACACACTTGAATTCCGCCTGCGTTCGTCGACTTTTCGGATCGACATGCCCGCAGACATGGCATGTTTGTGAGGTGTAACGCGGATCCACCTGGATGAAGTTGCCGGCCTTGTACGCCAACATCGTGCGTAGTTGACCCCAACCCGTGTCCAAGATCACCTGATTCAAGCCAGCCTTCTGTTTCACGTGACGACCAGGGAATGCAACCGATCCTTTCGCGGATTTCGTCATTTGCTTGACGCGCAACGCTTCGACCGCCACCGTATAGGCTTGATCCGTGATATGACGGGACGTGTCATGCGCCCACCGATTGCGCTTGTTACCGATTTTCCGGCTGACTATAGCGAGTCGTCGCTTCGCCTTGCGCCGTCGATTGCTGCCTAGTTGCCGCCGCGCGACCTGGCGTTGATAACGCCGCCGCTTGATCGCCAATAACCGCAACCGCTCGCGTTCAAGCTCATCACGCTCGCTATAGATCAACTCGTGGTTGCTGGTCGCCACTTGACCGACGTTCATGTCAACCCCGATCACGCGTCTATCATCGACTTGCTCAGGTGCGACGATGTCATACGCGATCACGGCGTACCACTTGCCATGGCGTCTGAACACACGCGCCTGTTTCGGCTTGGCATCTGGATAGGGATTGCCTCCTTTGCGACGGAGCTTGCACCAACCGATTTTCGGGATGTAAAGCGAACGCGCTTGAATGCGAACGTTGTCCGGGATCGTAAAGCCGTCCCGGTCTGCCTCGCGACTTTTGAAGCGCGGCCGACCTGCCGCAGGGTCATTGAAGTAGCGGTTCCAGGCGTCTGCCTGGTGTTTCAAGGTATAACGTGTGATGGCGAACGAATGCGTTTGGAGCCAGGGAATTTCACGACGCAGCTGCGTGAACGCCTTCCCGAGTGAAAAGAAATTCGCAGGATTTTGAGGCGGGGTTGGTTTGATCCCGTACGTGTCCTCAAAACATTGGTCAAACAGATAGTCGGACCGATTCTTGGCGAGAAAGTAATTCCAGACCCAGCGGCAGCTCGACGCTAGCACTTCCAGCTGCTTGCCTTTGCTGCGCGTGACTGGCAGCAGTCGATACGTGACGTTCCGATAGGTAGTTGGCATCGCGGAAGCATAAGAAGAAAACTGATTGTCTGTACACTATTATTTCCGTGTCAAGTTAGGTACATAATTCCCAAAAATAGCGGCTACCGCCGCTGAAAGTGGCCGATCACTGAACACATCCTGGCGAGGTATGCCGTCTGCTTCGCCCTGAAACGGCGTCTCTTCCTCGTCATGCTCATACCTCCCATTGGCACTGCACATTACCTTGGCCAACCGTCGAGAAAAGTGGGACCACCTCACAGTTTATGTTAGAAAATCTCCAGTTGTCTTGCCTCCCAGGCACTCGCTCGAAATATTTCAAGAGACAATAACGGACCGCGATCTAACATACGAGATGACAGCGTCAATTTTGGTGTAGTCTACGAGCTGGTGAAGTATGCCGCCGAAGAATCCATCAATTCGCGCCCCACTCGAACAGGGCCGACCGGAAATACGCTCCTTCATCACCGCCCACCGTGTGCGCCAGTGCGGTTTCGGCGAGTTCCCGCGGTGTGCCGGTGTCCGTGCAGCAGTCACGGCACGCGGCGAAGAAGTAGTGCACGGTTGCCCTTCCGACCAGTCCCTTGGTGCGCAGAATCGTGACAGACGCAGAGTGCGTGATTTCATGCGGAAATCATTAATCTTCGAGGGCGAAACGATAGCAGCAAATCGGTCGAAACCCTGATAATATCAGCATGAAAAGATCAACTACAGATTTTTGCACGGACACTAAACTACGGAGTCCTTGAAGGTCAAACCACAAATGACACCGTTTCGTTCGGCACAATGCTTCAAAGCGAACCGAGCGAATAGTTTGATAGGCGGTTGATTTAATTGATTAAGAATCTCGAAACTCTCGTGCAACTAGCCCAAACCGGCACGATGAAGGAAACCGCCACCCGCATGAACATCTCACAAGGGGCGGTTAGCAAGCGAATCGCAGCGATAGAGAACTACTATGGCAAGAAGATTATCGAACGACACGGACGACGAGTCGTCCTCACACAACATGGTAGGAAGCTTGTTGATCGGACGATGCCGCTGCTTCAGGAAGTGCGGAGTGTGTTTCTCGAAGACACGGCGCTCCAAAGCGGTCGGATCATCGTAGGCGTATCCGAGTCAATTCTCGGTAGTTGGGGTTCCCGTCTGTTCGCCGCTGTACGAGCGGACATGCCAGAAGTCAACTTCGAATTTCATGCGCAGCGATCACCTGTCGTTCTTGATCGCCTGCGCTCAGGCGAACTCATGGTCGGTATCTGTACGGGTTCGGCAGATGCGGAGTCAGATCTGCAGTCAGATATCGTTTATCTTGAGTCTATGGTCATCGTTCCAACGGGATTAAGAAAGATGCAATATCGCGTTGGAGACCCGCTGCAGGTGATGACCATCGAGTCACGTTCTGGCGCGTGGGCAGCGATGGAAGATGACATGGAGCGCTTGAATTTGACGCGCGCAACATCCTTGGAGTCGTTCTTCTCTGTGGCGCAGATGGCCCTAGCGGACTTTGGGCATGGCTTGATTCCGCTGGGTGTTGCTAATGCGCTCTCAATTGCTACAGATCAGACGATAGATTTAGGCACGGAAGGTTTGAATCGACCGGTTCGATTTGTAGCGCGAAAATCGATGTATTCGCGTACGTTGATTCAGTCGTTTTACGACTCGATTCGGCGTCACACGCTCGATGGGAGCCTGACGCAGGACGCTGGATTGACGCCAGAGAAGGCGTAAGCAAAGACAATATTCGTTGCTAGACTTCTCTGTTTTGCCTTGCTAGACGACGTAAAAAAGCACACCTCGACTGCATTCGCAGTCGAGACGATTCGCTAGTTATTTAGATTCTGCCGCGTCGTGCGAGTAGTTAAATCGAAGAGTGGCTACTCTGCTGGCGCTTCTTCAGCGGCAGCTTCGGCGTCACCACCGTCGCCTTCGTCAGCTGCCATTTCGTCAGCTGGTTCCATCTCAGTCATAGCCTCTTCGCCACCTTCAGCAGCGTCTTCGGCTGGTTCCATCTCAGTCATAGCCTCTTCGCCGCCTTCAGCAGCAGCGTCTTCGGCTGTTTCCATCTCAGTCATAGCTTCTTCGCCAGCTTCTTCAGCCGGAGCCATCTCTGTAGCTGGCATCGCGTCGGATTCTTCAGCCGGCGCAGCAGCGTCGCCACCACCATCAGCACATCCGATTAAGATAAACGCGCCTACCAGTACCACTAGTGCGATACGAAGCCAAGATTTGAATACATCCATCAATGTCGACCCCTCATTCTTGATTAACGAACTTAGTACGGGAATTTATAACACGCTTGCATTGAAATATGGTGGATTACGCGATATCTAATCAAATTTCATGCAAAAAGACGTGCTTTTCGCTGTCATTACGTGCCCAACTCGCCACCAATCGCAACCAAGCATCAGATTCGTTCAGACAACGTACTACGTCCAGTCGATTCCCACCTGCGTTAAGAAACTCGTCGCGGACTTCGTGACCGATCTCATAGAGCGTTTCGACGTTATCTGAAATGAAGGACGGACATGCGATCGCCAGGTTGCGGACGCCATTTCTAGCCAACTTTTGAACTTCTTCGATCGTATACGGTTGAAGCCATTTTGCAGGACCGAGACGCGATTGAAAAGCGATTGACGTAGGGATTGAGACTCGGTCTCTCAGTAATTTCGCCGTTCTTAGACATTGAAATCGGTAGCAGGTGACCTGCGTTGGGTGCTCCCGCTCGCAGCAATCATCGATTTGAAGGCAATGGCGTCTAGATTGGTCGGCACGACGAATGTGCAATTCAGGTACGCCGTGGAAACTGAAGAGTAGATGGTCTACATCTGGGAGTACGTGCTCATTCAGTAGCTCGACATGCGCTGCGATAAACGCTGGGTCTTGAAAGTAAGGTGGCGTGATATAGGTCCGCATGTCGCTAAAGACATGCTTCAACTGTTCGACAGTGCTCTCGTAGGTACTTTCGGCGTAATGGGGATAAGCTGATATCACGAGCACTTCGTCGCAAACGTCATTCAGCAATTCACGAGCTTGTTCGAAACTCGGTTCGCCGTAACGCATGCCGATTTCAACAGGAAGCGACGTTGCTTCCCGCACGCGTTGCGCAAGCAACTCCGCATGGTCTCGTAACGGACCTCCTGTCGGCGTCCAAATCTTTGCATAGGCGGCTGCCGAATCGACGCTTCGACGCTTTGCGATCGTTTTTACCAAGAGGTAACGTAACGGTTGTGGCAAGGTGATGACATGCGGATCCATAAGGAACTCTTCGAGATATTCCTTGACCGCGGTGGGTGTAGGTGCCGCTGGCGTGCCTAGATTCGTTATTAAAATCCCGCGTCTTCGCAAAGCCACTTAAACCTTATATCAGTGGGTTGACTGCGTTCACTGATTCGTTGAGATACTCGTCATGACTGTTATAGTCGATTACGATGCCGGTAATCTGCGTAGCGTGCAGCGAGCTTGCTCAGAAATCGGCGTCGAAGCAGAGATTTCCTCGGAACCTGAGCGTATTCGACAGGCTGAACGCATTATTTTTCCTGGTGTCGGACACGCTGGTGCGGCTATGCGAAGTATCCAGAGTCGGGGTATCGACAAAGCACTATTAGGTGCATTCGCTGACGGTACACCGATCTTAGGGATTTGCATTGGTTTACAGATATCGTTGGAACGTTCTGAAGAAGCCGATGTTGAAACGTTAGGTCTGATTCAGGGTCACGTACGACGCTTCAAAATGCAGAGCGAAGCGCTAAAAGTGCCTCATATGGGATGGAATGATGTGCAAGTCGTCAAGCCGCATCCGATTCTAAAGCACGTAAAACAAGGGGACGAGTTTTATTTCGTTCATGCATACTACCCAGAACCTACGCACGAACACACGGTATATGCTCGAGCTGACTACGAGTCTTCGTTCTGTTGTGCACTAGGGCTGCGAAACTTCTTCGGCACTCAATTCCACCCAGAAAAGAGCGGTCGAGTCGGCTTAGAACTCATCCGTAATTTCGTCTCGTGGGATGGCCGCGATGCTTAGCAAGCGCGTTATTGCGTGTTTAGACGTGCGCGATGGCAAACTCGCAAAGAGCGTCAAGTTTGTGAATACGAAAGACATCGGAGATCCCGTTGAGAAGGCTCGTGAGTACTACCTTGATGGGCTCGACGAACTTGTGTTTTACGACATCACAGCGTCGAGCGACCGTCGTAAGATCATGCTCGATGTTGTCGAGCAAGTTGCGCAAGAGGTTTTCATCCCACTTTCAGTAGGAGGTGGCGTACGGAACGTTCAGGACGCAACGGACCTTCGTTTAGCCGGTGCGGAGAAAATCAACGTAAACACCGCGGCGGTAGAGCGACCTGACTTGATCGGTGAGTGTGCGGATGCGATCGGCGCCCAAAATGTCGTGCTATCCATGGATATCCGACGTGTGGACGTAAATGACAACCAACCATCCGGTTACGAAATCGTGACACATGGGGGCCGAACGGAGACAGGGTTGGATGCGTTAACATGGGCATTGGATGGCGAACAACGTGGTGTAGGCGAGCTCGTCGTGAATTCGATTGATGCCGATGGCACGCTTGATGGATATGAGCTCACGCTTACGCGCATGTTGAGTGAGGCGGTGCGTATACCCGTTATCGCGTCAGGCGGCGCAGGTAAGCCTGAACATCTACGCGATGTAATGACGGAAGGTAAGGCAGATGCAGCATTGGTCGCTTCAATGGTGCACTACGGCACCTATCGAGTCAGCGAATTAAAGGATTACCTTCACAACGAAGGCATTAAGGTACGACGTTCATGGTAATGCATGCCATTGCAGTTGTTGACGGAAAACTTGTCTGGCAACCGACTGAAAAACCATCACCTGGTTTCGGTGAAGTCTTGATCGAGGTGCGAGCGACCGCGATCAATCGAGCTGATCTATCCCAAGTTGCAGGTAGCTACCCGCCACCCCCCGGCGCTTCAAACATATTGGGATTGGAATGTAGCGGCACAGTTGTCGAGTTAGGCGATCAAGTTGGTTCGTTCAAGGTTGGCGATGAGGTCTGCGCATTGTTGTCGGGCGGCGGTTATGCAGAGTATGTCAATGTACCTGCGGGTCAAGTACTTCCAAAGCCAGAACGTCTGAGTATGGTTGAAGCAGCAGCGATTCCAGAGGTATTCGCGACAGCCTACCTCAATATCTATATGGAAGCCGTCGCTACAGTTGGTGAAAGCGTTCTAATCCACTCAGGTGCAAGTGGCGTTGGTACTGCTTCGATCCAACTATGCAAGTCGTTTGGGAATCCGTCGTTTGTCACGGTAGGTTTTGACGCGAAAATTAGGGCATGTCAGAAACTTGGTGCGACCGCCGGGTGCAATCGTCGGGACGAGAACTTCGAGGAGCGCATACTTGAATGGACGGGCGACATGGGTGTTGATGTCATTCTTGATCCCGTAGGCGGACGCTATCTCGAATCAAACTTGAGATGTCTCGCGGTGGATGGTCGCATCGTCGTGATTGGACTGATGGGTGGTGCCGATGCCACACTGCCGCTCGGGCGGATGATGGTGAAACGCCAGCGCGTGATTGGATCAACACTTCGTGCACGCTCAATTGAAGCGAAATCGAAGGTCATGTCGCAGTTGCTTGAGCGAGTTTGGCCTCGAATTGAATCTGGTGATGTGCATGCGATTGTCGATCACACGCTGCCGATTGAAGACGCGCAATCCGCACACGATTTGCTGCGGACAGACCAGACGATTGGAAAGGTTGTCCTCACCACCTCATGACGCCTTACGGCCCTAGACTTGGATCTTAGTGACTCTAATTAGCTGCTAAATTGAGTCGAAGAGGGTCGAATGAAGAGCGGTTCGACCGCTAGTCGATTCGAAATAACCTTTCTCAACCCATACCTATCGCGCTAAGCTGCTCTTCAAGTACCTGAAGTTGCGACTCATAAGTGGTTTTACGGTCGCGCTCCTTGTTCACAACTTCATCCGGTGCCTTAGAAACGAAGTTCTCATTGTTGAGTTTAGACAACGAGCGTTTGAGTTCTGAATTCAATCTCTCAACTTCTTTCTGAAGCCGTTTCGTTTCTTGCTGGCGTTCGGCATCATCTGCAAATGGCAAGGTAATACTCAGATTGCCGACGACTTGAGTTGATCCGATTGGCATCGTGTCGCCGTCAATAAGGTCTAGATCGCTCACTTTGGCGAGCCGAGAAAGAGGTACACGGGTATCTTCGGCCGCGTCGCGATCAGCAGCGGTATGACCAGTGATTTGCACGGTGACTTGGTCGCCAGGTGGGATTTGCCGCGCACTGCGAAGGTTGCGAATGGCGGTCACGACATTCTGAAGCCACGCGATCGACTGTTCGGCTTGTTCATCGAGTAGAAAGTCGTCTTCGGTTGGATACTCCGCAAGCATGATCGTCTCGTGATTCTTGTCACAGAGCGGTGCGATCTGCTGCCAAATTGTCTCAGTAACGTATGGAATTAGAGGGTGTAGTAAACGCACCAGTGACTCGAGCACGGTCACGAGCGTTGACTGCGCGGCGACATACGCGTCTGATCCTTTTTCTTCATTGAAGAGCACAGGCTTTGTCAGTTCGAGGTACCAGTCGCAGTATTCGTGCCACGTGAACTGGTAGAGCTGTTGCGCGTAGCGATCGAACCGATATTCGCTGAGCGCGTGTCGCGTCGTGCGAATCACGTCCCTCAGTTGCGACCTAATCCATCGATCGGCGAGACTTTCGTTCCCTGTTTCCATGCGGAAATCTTCGCCGACATTCGAGAGAACGAATTTAGTTGCGTTCCAGAGTTTATTACAGAAGAAGTGGTAACCCTCAACTTGCTGAAGGTCGAAGGGATAACTACTCTGTCCTGGGGAAGCGATGGCAGAAAATGTGAACCGAAGTGCGTCTGTGCCGAACGCTGGAATACCTTCAGGGTAGTCCTTCTCCGTATCTTGAGTTATCTTCTGGGCTAGACGTGCTTGGGTGAGATTTGCGGTCCTTTTGGTGATCAAATCTTCGCGCGTGATACCGTCAATGACGTCGATCGGGTCAAGCCCATTGCCTTTAGTTTTGGTCATCTTCTGACCATGCTTGTCGCGTACAAGACCATGAACATAGACTTGCTTAAACGGCACCTCCCCGGTGAAACGAAGCGTCATCATGATCATTCGCGCAACCCAGAAGAAGATGATGTCGTGACCCGTCACGAGCACGTCGGTCGGGTGGAACTTGCTTAATTCCGCTGTTTCATCTGGCCAACCCATGGTGGCGAACGTCCACAAGGCGCTCGAGAACCATGTATCCAGAACGTCTGGGTCTCGTGTGAGTGCGACCCCATTGTCAAGATTGTTCTTAGTGCGAGCTTCTTGCTCGTTGCGGCCGACATAGACGTTGCCCTGCTCGTCATACCAGGCAGGTATCTGGTGACCCCACCATAGTTGGCGGCTAATCGCCCAGTCTTTGATTTCGCGCATCCAGCTGAAATAAACGTTTTCCCAACGCTTCGGCTCGAATTGGATGCGACCAGTTTCAACTGCTTCGATCGCAGGATCGGCAAGATCCTTGATTGCTACAAACCATTGGTCTGTTAACCAAGGTTCCAGAACTTCGCCGGAACGTTCTCCACGAGGGATTTGAACTTTGTAGTCCTTTTCCTTCTCCAGTAAACCACGGGAATCGAGACTCGAAACTATCTCTTTGCGAGCAGCGAAACGATCCATTCCTCTAAATCGCTCAGGAACGTTGTCGTTCAAGTGCGCCGTACTAGTGAAAATATTGATCAACTCGAGATCGTGTCGTGCACCGATTTCATTGTCGTTGAAGTCATGCGCTGGTGTGATCTTCAGACAACCCGTACCGAACTCAGGATCTACGTACGCGTCGGCGATGATGGGTAGCTCGCGATCGACCAATGGAAGCGTCACCGACTTGCCAATCAAATTGCGGTATCGTTCGTCATCGGGATGGACGGCGACTGCGGCGTCTCCGAGCATCGTCTCAGGTCGTGTGGTCGCGACTACGAGGAAGTCCTTGCCGTCCATCGTGCGTGTGTCAGCCCTAAGCGGGTAGCGAAGGTGCCAGAGAGAACCGTTCTCCTCCTCGCTGATGACCTCCAGGTCCGACAGTGCTGTTTGCATGCTCGGATCCCAGTTCACGAGACGCTTACCGCGATAGATGAGACCATCGTCGTACAAGCGTACGAAAACCTCAAGTACCGCTCGGCTGAACCCCTCATCCATCGTGAAACGTTCGCGATCCCAGTCGACCGACGAACCGATTCGGCGCATCTGCTGCGTGATCGTTCCGCCGGCTTCGTCTCGCCATTTCCATACGCGATTGGTGAATTCGTCGCGTCCTAAACCCGTGGGCGAAGTTCCGGCTGCACGCAGTTGCTCCGTGACCACCATTTGAGTTGCGATCCCCGCATGGTCAGTGCCGGTTTGCCAGAGTGTTTCGCGGCCATCCATCCGATGAAATCGGATCAGCAAGTCCATGATGGTGTGTTGGAAACCATGGCCAAGGTGGAGCGTACCCGTGACATTCGGCGGTGGAATGACGATGGAATACGGTTTTCCGTTACCTTGCGGCGCGAAATAGCCGTTGGTTTCCCAACGTTGATAAGTGTCTTGTTCGATGCGCCGTGGATCGTACTTCGGATCCAGCTGCGGCTGTTTGCTCATGTTTCGTGCAACCAGTCGTAGCCTACAAGAAAGCTCCTTTTGAGAGCTGATCGTGAGGCGTGAGTAGTAAAGACGTTGACTCGTCCAGTCAACGAAGCGCTTGTATTCTATCTAGCGGAAGACAAGTCTAGTTAGATCCTTAGTTGCCGCGAATGCGACAGTAAAACGTGAAACCTGTCCCCGAGCGTAAACTAGAGGACAGGTTTCTACGCAGCTATGCTACGTCAAAACGGTCAAGATTCATGACCTTCGCCCAAGCTGCAACGAAATCGTTGACGAAGTGCTCACCAGCATCATCGCTGCCGTAGACTTCCGCAAGCGCTCGTAGTTGCGAATTTGAGCCAAAGATCAGATCTACCCGTGATGCCGTCCACTTGACCTCGCCCGTTGAACGATCACGTCCTTCGTAGGACACTTGATCATCGGAGGTGGCGACCCATTCGGTGCTCATATCAAGGAGATTTACGAAGAAATCATTCGACAGCGTGTCAGTACGACTGGTAAGTACGCCATCTGCAGAGCCCTTGTAATTCGCGTTCAACACACGCATGCCACCAACCAGTACGGTCATTTCGGGTGCCGTAACGCCAAGAATCTGCGATTGGCCGATTAGTCTGTGTTCAGGTGATGAACCGTTCACTTGCCCAATGTAATTCCTGAATCCGTCAGTTGCTGGTTCCAGGACTGCGAAGGACTCCTCGTCGGTCTGTTCGGCTGACGCGTCGTTACGTCCGGGCGTGAATGGGACGTTGACGTTGTAACCCGCGTTGCTTGCGGCCTTTTCAATCGCTGCGCATCCACCTAAGACGATCAAATCAGCGATCGAAACGCGCTTGTTACCGCCCGCGGATTCATTAAAGGATTTCTGTACACCTTCAATGACACCTAACGTGCGTGCGAGACGTTCGGGTTCGTTGACCTCCCAACCGTTCTGCGGTGCGAGTCGGATTCGTGCGCCGTTTGCGCCGCCGCGCAAGTCGGTACTTCGAAAAGTACACGCAGAACCCCAAGCCGTTGAAACGAGGTCCGCAATCGATAATCCTGAATCGAGGAGATTCGCTTTGAGGGAGTCGATATCTTCTTGATTGACTAGCTCATGGTCGACGTGCGGGATTGGATCCTGCCAGATCATGTCCTCGTCCGGTACCTCGGAACCGACGTAACGGGATCGTGGACCCATATCACGGTGTGTTAGCTTGAACCATGCTCGTGCGAACGCATCCGCTAATTGATCTGGATTTTCGTGAAAGCGTCGCGAAATCGGTTCGTAGATTGGATCCATCCGCATCGCCATATCTGCAGTCGTCATGATCGGCGCGTGGCGCTTGTTTGGATCGTGAGCATCAGGTACGGTATCTGCACCCGCACCATCCTTCGGAGTCCATTGGTGGGCTCCGGCGGGACTCTTCGACAACTCCCACTCGTAACCGAACAACGTATCGAAATAACCGTTATCCCATTGCACTGGATTCGGCGTCCAAGCCCCTTCGATTCCACTGGTGATAGCGTCGCTGCCGTTTCCGTTGCCGTGAGCACTTGCCCATCCTAAACCTTGCTGGGAAATGTCAGCGCCTTCAGGTTCTCGTCCGACTAACGCTTCATCTCCCGCACCGTGGCACTTACCAAACGTGTGTCCGCCGGCAACGAGAGCAACGGTTTCCTCATCGTTCATGGCCATTCGACGGAACGTCTCTCGAATATCCCGTCCAGAAGCGACGGGATCGGGTGTACCGTTCGGACCTTGCGGATTCACATAGATCAAGCCCATCTGAACTGCCCCTAACGGCACTTCAAGATCGCGCTCGCCACTGTAGCGCTCGTCACCAAGCCATTCGTTCTCTGATCCCCAATAGATGTCTTCTTCTGCTTCGTAAATGTCTTCTCGACCACCGCTAAAGCCGAAGGTCTTGCCACCCATCGACTCGATGGCGCAATTTCCTGCAAGAATCATCAGATCGGACCACGAGAGTTTTCGGCCGTATTTCTGCTTGACGGGCCAAAGTACTCTTCGTGCTTTATCGATATTGGCATTGTCGGGCCAACTGTTTAATGGTGCGTAACGAAGCGTTCCAGTTCGAGCGCCGCCACGGCCATCGCCGATTCGGTACGTACCTGCACCGTGCCATGCCATTCGAATGAACAGAGGTCCGTAGTGACCGTAGTCTGCAGGCCACCACGGTTGCGACGTGGTCATCGCATCGATTACATCCTGTTTCACCGATGGTAAATCGAGGCTTGCAAACTCCTTGGCATAGTCAAAGGAGTCGTCCATTGGATCGGCTTCGGACGAGTGTTGGTGTAGTAGGTCCAGTCTTAGCTGGTTGGGCCACCAATCCCGGTTTGAAACGTGCTGGCGGCCTGCCGATTGGCCGCCAAATGGGCACTGAGCCTCACTCATGATTACCTCTTAGGTTGTTAATTTCTAGTTTCACATGTTAAGCATAGGGGAAGCGTTCGTTCTATCAAAGCGATTAATAATTGTCATAATAATCGTAAAACACGAACAAAAATGGGAGCTTTATTTGAAGCGATTACCGACGTTCAAGCAACTTCAATACCTAGTTGCACTCGCTGAAACCCGCCATTTTGGAAAGGCCGCGGAACGTTGCTTCATCACGAAATCGACACTCAGCGCGGGAATTCGTGACCTTGAGTCAGTCCTGGAGACGGAGGTCGCGGAACGAACCAATCGGAAAGTTATGTTGACCCGTGTAGGTGAACGGATCGCGGAACGAGCACGAGTGTTAATTCGTGATGCCGAGGACGTGATGGATATCGCGAGAGCCAGTCGTGCGCCGATGACCGGAGAGATTCGACTCGGCGTGATTCCAACGGTTGGTCCGTTTCTTCTGCCGACCGTGATGCCTTCCTTGCGCACGAAGTTTCGTGAGTTGAAACTCTACTTGCGTGAAGATCGGACCGTTCAGCTGCTCTCTCGACTCGCCGAAGGAGAACTGGATCTCGCCGTCATCGCGTTACCTTATGAAACTGGCGATTTTCGAGTCGAGGTCATCTTCGAAGACGAACTTCTCTTCGCGTGTGCGCAGAACCATCCGTTGGCTGGCAGAGCGGTCGTTGACCTCGATACACTCGACATCGACCAATTAATGTTGTTAGAGGAGGGGCATTGTTTGCGGGATCAGACACTTGAGTTTTGCCACGATCGCAATGTGAAAACTAACAGTCCATTTGAAGCGAGCAGTCTACATACCTTGATTCAAATGGTTGCCGCAGGGATCGGAGTGGCACTCATACCTAAGCTCGCCGTCGATGCTGCTATTACGAAGGGCGCCAATGTCTCCCTGTCACGAGCGACGATGCCGGCTTTTCGCCAAATTGGCGTCGCGTGGCGTTCAACATCGTTGCGAACGCAAGATTTTCAGACTCTAGCGATATTCTTTCGCGAGAAAATCGCTGCGCTGTCATAACGATTGCAGGTTTCGCATCTTCGTTCACGTTGTTGAAGATCGAGTGGTCAAAGCCCTGCGGTTTTGAAGATTTTCGCTTCTTTTCGCGCGATTTCGAAGGCGGTCTTTCCGTTACGATTCGTGATGGTTGGATCAGCGCCATGTGCAAGTAACGTTTCGACGGCATCGACCTTACCCTCATAGGTTGCACGATGTAGCGGAGTACGACCTTTCTTGTCCTGAGTATTGAGATCCGCGCCTGATTCTGCGAGTAATGCAACCATTCCTGCGTGATCCATCTCTGCTGCAAGCTGAATTGGCGTCCTGTGGGAGCGATTCAGCGCGTTTGGATCAGCTTCATGATCTAGCAACAACTTTGTTGTGTCAATCGCGCCACCACGTGCAGACCAATGGAGTGCCGTCATATCGAACTCAAGCGCACAACACGCTAAGTTGCTATCTTGCAAAATCAAGGATTCGACTCGATCCAAATCGTTCAAAGCACTGGCTGAGCCTATGTCGTAGTACGCACCATCTTCGATTAACAATCTGGCGATTTCAATGTGTACGTTTGGCTCTTTTCCGGATTTTGGCGGTGCGACGGCTTCCTGCAACGACGTTTCGCCGCGCTCGCCGTTGCTCTTGATTTTCAACTCGTGGTGTTTTCCAACGCCGTACTTGATGAGCAGTTCTGCCATCTGCACGTAGCCTCGATGAGCCGCCCAATACATGAGCGAAATGTTGTCCGGCCACCCCACGTGAGGCTTCTTAACTGAAACGCACGTCGCGTTTACCACACCTGCTTCAAACAACGCTTGCAGCGAATCCACGGCATCGCACCATGCGGCTTCGTGCATCGGGTTATAGACGTCGTGTGCCATGTCAAAAGGAACACCCTGCTCAAGTAAGAACTTGATTGCCGGTCCGCAACCCTTCATCCCTACGATCGTGTTGAGCAAACGTGGACCTACGATTGTTAGAACTTCCGGGTGTTGACTCAGAATCTCACTCATGCGTTGCGGGTTCGGAAACCCTTGCCAGCGCTCTGGACTATGACCGAGCGCTGCGATGATCATGTCTCGCTCTGGACCACTTAAATCGAGTTTAGGTTCATCTCTTGAAAAGAAATCAGATTGAACGCGATCTACTGGGTCAACGATTCTCATCCGCGTTGAGACCTTCTCATCCGACCTTGATAGTATGGTTCTGGATGGTGCAGTTTAGTTGCTCGTAGTGGCTCTGACGAGTCGCTGCAGAATCGGTTTCACTTGGCAGGACAATCTCAAAAACGCGTTCGAATTTACCCGCAAGCGCGACTGGTTCCTGGGTGAGGTTAATCAACACGTAATAGTTGTCCTCAGGTATCTGATGGTGAATGCGTACAAGATTCTTGAATTGAGTTTTTTGCGCACTTTGCTCATGCGGTACGAATCGGTTTAGAGGGAATTCCCACAAGAGATCGTCGACTCGCTTTGAGTCTTCTTCGTCTACCGTCCAGATAAAAACAGACTTGGATCTTTCGTATGCTTGTGTTGCGAGTCGGCAAGCTGTTTTCAGTTTTGCACCAACTTCGTCTTGATTTAGCTGGTAGAAGCTCACGTTCGCGAGTTCGATGTCGTTCTTCAATGGTCCGGTTCCGAGTATTGACGCGGTTGAACGTCCATTTTCGCGTAAGAGCGGCACTCGTCTCGACGAATGATCTCAGATAAAACAAGCGCGAGTCGTGGCATCATTTCGCCATGCTCAATACATTGGCTCAACTCGAAATAGCGCAACGGAGTCGCTTACCTTCGTGAGTAGGGAAGGACATTCGAGATTGAAGCAACATATTCAACATGATTGACGTCGGCAAAGCGCCAAGGTATTGTCTTCGAGAGCTCGTAGCGGTCTTTGCTGTGGTGTTCTTTGTACTGATATTGATCAGTTTTGGAAGCCGCTTCACTGGCTATTTGCAGGATGCAGCCGCAGGAGAGCTCGCGCCAGAGGTTCTTTGGTTGGTCTTGGCTCTGAAAATGCCGGACTTCCTTCAGATTGTTATACCGTTTAGTCTGTATTTGTCGATCTTGCTCACGATCGGACGCCTGGATGCCGATAGCGAGATGCCGATATTCCAAATCGCAAATGTCGGACCGATCCGTTTGCTCACGTGGTTTAGCTGGATCGTCGTACCGGTCGTCGCGTTTATCGCTTACTTCAGTTTTGTGGTGACGCCGGACGCACGTGCGAAATTTCTCGAGGTGATCACATCGCAAGAGGTCGTTAGTGAGTTTGACGTGATCAAACCAGACACGTTCCACACCTTTGATGACGGGCAACGTGTAAGTTACATGGGTGAGGTCGATCGCGAAGCGATGGCGGTTGGGGAGGTCTTTCTACAACAGAGGACGCCGAATTCCAAAGTCACCGTGCTTGCCGACGAAGGTCAGTATTACGTTGATCCTGACACCGGCACACGCTATCTCGAACTGTCATCGGGTCGACGTTATGCGCAGGAGAGCACTGATCGTGGCTTTACCGTGTCGTCGTTCGACGTTTTGACGCAACGAATCGAGATCGAAGCACTAAACCAGTTGCGAGAAGATCCTTCGCGCATTCCGACAGGTGAGCTCGACGCGAGTGACCCTGAACAGCGATTGGAGTGGCATTGGCGTTTGGCTATGCCGATCATGACTTTCGTGGTCGCGTGTATTGCGGTGGGTCTTGGACGCATCAAGCCACGTTCGGGTCGTTTCGGAAGGATCCTTCCAGGCTTGCTGATTTTCGTTGCGTATTACGCATTGATTCTTGGCTCCATGAACCAGCTTCAGACCAGTGAGACTCTGTCTGTGATCGGGTTCTGGCCTGTTCATGCATTGATGGGGTTCGTCGGTATTTATCTCATGCGCAGGAACTGGCGTCCCGTATGAAAGCCTACTTGATGGATTGGTACATCGGAAAGACGACCTTCCTGGCAATGGTCGTCGTGACAATGTGTGGCGGTCTTCTGATGTTCGTATTCACGTTACTCGATGCGATGCCGGATGCGGGTGATCAAGGAGGCATCGTCGCGGCGCTCGAGCAGACCTTGTGGACGATGCCGAGGAAGATCGAGGAACTTGCGCCGTTTGCGATCTTCCTGGGTGTACTCATCGGAATGGGGAGTCTGTCGTCGAACTGTGAACTGACGGTGTTGCGAAGTACGGGTGTTTCGGTTTTACGACTCTTCCTATCGGCGTGTGTTCCTAGCGTTCTCATGATCATCCTTGCACAAACGCTCGTGCCTTTGGTATTCGCTTCAGATGAACACAGCGGCGCGGCACGTAGTGCAAATATTGCGGGCGCATGGGTTCGTGAAGGTAATACGTTCACGCGTATTGGTGCTATCGACACGACTGACACACTTGCAGAAGTTTCACAATACCAGTTGAACGATACCGGTCAGTTAACTCAAGTGCGCGAAGCCGAATCGGCGACTCCGAACGATCGAGAAGGCGGTTGGGAGCTCGCAAACGTCACCGATACGTCTTTTGGCGCAGAACGGATCGAAGTCTCGCATACACAAGCCGCCACATGGGGCACTCCGCGTTCCGCAGACTCATTGACAAGCGCGTTCACGATCGAACCTCGAAAGATGTCGTTGCTTCAACTGTATGAACAGATTGACGACCTCATGGCTGCAGGTGAGGATGCGGAGGAGTATCAAATTGAGTTCTGGTTAAAACTTACAAAGCCGCTGAGCGTACTAGGGCTTGTTCTCATTGCAATCGGTTTCGTGGTTGGTTCGACACGAGAAATGGGAATGGGCGCGCGACTTACGTTCGGTATTGCGGTTGGTTTTGCTTTTCACTATTTCCAAACGCTCGTAGCGCCGGTCACGGTTGTTTTTGCATTACCTCCCGCAGTTGCGATCAGTGTTCCGATCATCATGGTTTGGACAATTGGATTGGTCCTGATTCGTCGTGCTCGATAAGACCGAAATCCCACTCCCTTTTTATAATCGCTCGCCAACTCTAGGCCCGTTGTATGTCCGTTAGAACGCGCGTCGCGCCGTCGCCAACAGGTACGCCACACCTAGGTACCGCATACATCGCGCTGTTCAACAAAGCGTTCGCAAAACAGCAGAATGGGCAATTCATTCTGCGCATTGAAGACTCTGACGCCGCGCGGAGCACTCAACAATCGGAAGTCGACATCGTTGATGCGTTGCACTGGCTTAATCTGCAGTGGGATGAAGGTCCAGATATTGGTGGTCCTTTTGGTCCCTATCGCGTCAGTGAACGCTTGGCGCGATACAAGGCCCATGCGGACGAACTGATTCAGGCGGGTGGGGCGTTCAAGTGTTTCTGCTCGTCAGATCGTCTCGATGCGGTACGCCGTGAACAACAAAAGCTAGGCGAAACGCCGAAATACGATGGTCATTGCCTTGCATTAGGTGACGACGAGGTCAATCGTCGCGTGGATGCAGGTGAGCCATACGTTGTCCGATTGCGCGTACCCGAATCGGGTGAATGCGTGTTTAAGGATCACATTCGTGGCGAGATTTCAATCCCGTGGCAGCAGGTAGATATGCAAGTGCTGGTGAAGTCCGACGGCTTCCCAACGTATCACCTGTGTGCGACGGTTGATGACCACCTGATGGGTATCACGCATATCCTGCGAGGAGAGGAGTGGATTTCATCCTGTCCAAAACATGTACTGATTTACGACTATTTCGGTTGGCAGTTTCAGGAGCTGTTTCACTTGCCGCTTCTACGAAATCAAGACCAATCGAAAATGTCGAAACGGAAGAATCCGACTGGAGTTAACTACTATCGAGATCGCGGTTATTTGCCTGAGGCATTATTGAACTATCTCGCCACGATGGGATGGTCGATGCCGGACGAACGCGAACAATTCAGTTACGCAGACATGGTGGAGCAGCTAGATCTAGGCCGTATTTCGCCACGAGGTCCAGTATTTGACGTTGAGAAACTTGATTGGCTCAACGGCTGTTACCTAAGAGATCTTTCGGACGTTGAGTTCCTAAGCCGGTTTACATCGTGGTCGGGTGGTAGTGCTCGCGTTCAACGGCTTGTATCGATGCTGAAGGAGCGAACAGAGCGATTCGACCAAGTCGTGCCTCAGGTCGACTATTTGGTTGGGGACAGGGAACCGATTGACCGTGATTCTTTCGAGCACAAGTCACTATCCGAAGAAGAGATCGTGAAGATTTTGGATTTCGCCACGCGTACGATAGAAGACGTGACATCGTGGCAAAGTGATGAAATCGGCGAAGCTCTGCGTGCCACCGCGGAGCTTAGCGGGTACAAAGTTAGAGATTTCGTAGCGCCTCTTTTTGTGGCGTTGTCAGGGCGAACCGTCGCGTTACCGCTATTTGATTCGATCGAAGTATTAGGACTAGAGCTCGTGCGTGCTCGATTACGGTCTGCCATCGAGGTACTTGGCGGCGTGTCGAATAAGAAGCTGAAGAAGCTTGACAAAGAGTGGAATACGCTAGAAAAAGCGTAACCAACCAGTGTAATAGGCTGCTAGATCAACGGAAGTAGTCTTCGCAGTCCGTCGACAGCCTTCGTTTCAGCGGCTTCGGCTGCTCGAACCGCTTCCTTTTGGGATTCCTTATCTTGCTGTATATCGGAAGCGCGGAGCATCGAGTCAGCTGCAACTCGATAGTTAGCGGCGATCTCGTCGATCAACTCTGTTGAGTCTGATATCGTCGTTGAGAGCTTCTCGAAATAGCTGGACGCCATCGCCTTGCACTCAGACCAGACGGTAGCGTTCCACCACGCACCATGCTGGTTTCCATGACCGTCATCGATTGCACGAATCCAATTTGGATAAGCAGCCGAACCAACACGGTAAATTTCGTTGTGACTGTGGGTCGTCGGGTTATCCCAGACATCGATCGCGTATTCGATTGCGGGTCGTAGAACCTCGTGCACGAAATCTCGATCAAAGTTGTTTTTCGATACACCAAATGCTGTGAGAGGTACGCCGGAATCAAATCCGTCCCACGACCCGTAGTTTAGTTTTGGAGGGGTCGTGTCTACCGACGGATCCCATGGTTGAGTCAGTAAGAAGCCTTCTTCGTCAAAGCCACAAACGGTCTGATGGTCCATGCATTCGAGGGTACACACCTTGCCCTCGATCAACGCTTGACGAAGCGATTTATCGAATTCAGCGCGCTGCGCTTGCGTCGCGGTGTGTGGCAGTACGAATCCGAACACCTCAACATCTAAGTTGAGGTTCGAGAACAGTTCCAGCATGGGTTCGGTGTTCCACACATAGGGACCGCTTGGACAGAGTTCAGCATGGATATTGGTGACGAATGCGTGTCCGGAACCTACAAAGAGCTCAGGAGTCGACCACGGCAACTCCAGGTAATTGCTTGCTGATTCCATGGTGCCGAGTCGCGAGGTGTTCAACGGCGATTGCTTGATGTCTAGCAGTTGTGAAGCGGGCGCATCCATACTCGTATCCGTCTACTCAGAGATCGATCAGCAATTCTATAATCGGTCGCAACGGGCGGGGCCATAGCTCAGCTGGGAGAGCGCAACAATGGCATTGTTGAGGTCGGCGGTTCGATCCCGCCTGGCTCCACCACCGATTCCCACGTCAGCTTATCGACTATTTGCCTTCAACGATCTCGATGCTCACGCCGTCGGGTGCAGCTAGGTAGCAGAGCCAGTTATTGGGTGTAAATTCCCACGGTTCGACGGCGAACTGAGCACCTCGGGAGCGCAGTTCATCGCAATATGCGCGCAAATCGCCATGGTAGGTATAACCGAAATGGTCTGTTCCCCATTCATTGTGACTTGAATAGTCGGCATAGTCTCGCATTGGCGACGGTTCATCCGGTATTTCACCGCTTCGCTGCCCGCGAACGAGAAGCGTCATCCCTCCTAGGTCAACGTTGATCTGAGGCGCGTTGCGCGTTTGATAGCTCGCCTTGATCTCGGCTCCGAGTACATCCTCATACCACTTCGCGGTTGCTTCTGGGTCCTTTGCAATCAAATGAATGTGGTCAAAAGAGAGCTTTCCTGTTGCCATCGTGATTCCCCTGTTGATCTCTCAAGCTCGGTGGAATTTTGCCTTAAATGGAATGCGTTTACAGGGTAAACCGCGACTACTGTTCAGATTAGCGAAATCCTGTTTTGAACAGACTTGTGAAATACGAACAGGTCGCTAACATGACGGAACGTGTGTATTCGGAAGTAGGGAACTTGCAGTGATTGAATGGCTTGGCATTGGTCACCTATTCGAACTTTCGCGATCTGAAGCGATTGCTGGGTTTTTCACGCCGTTGGCGATTTTTCTCGTGTTTTTTATCGCGCAGATGATCTTGCCTGCGAGAAAAGTACCCGGCTACGTCATCAATTCAGAAACGGGTGATCCCCGGAACTATCGACTCAATGGCCTACTCGTGTTCGTCATCGCGTTGATCGTTTGGGCATTTGAGCTCACGGGTTTACCTCGCGATTGGTTCTATCGCTCATCGGTTTACGCGGTCGCGGGAGGCACGGTCCTCACATTCGTGATAACGCTGCTTGCGGTTTACACCCAACCGGCGAGTGATGGAAAAAGCTCGTTGTATGCGTTATGGGACGGTCGTGTCCAGGAGTTGTCCTTTTTCAATGAGCGATTTGACGTCAAGATGTATTGCTATGTTGTCGGTGGTGCAATGCTTTCTCTCAACGCGCTCTCGGGCGCTGCGTACCACTATGAAACGTTCGGGGGTGAAGCCAATCCTGGGATCTACCTATATGCGGCATTCTTTACGCTTTACATTCTGGACTATTTCATTTTTGAGCGTGTACAACTCTACACGTTTGACATAATCCATGAGCGCATGGGTTTCAAGATGCTCTGGGGTGGATTGATCGTGTACGGATGGTTGTTCATCTTGCCTTTGTGGGGCATGGCTGAATATCCACATCCCGGTTTTTCAGACGGGTGGACGTATTTTTGGCTCATTGGGACCGGCGCGCTCTTTGTAATCGGTTGGTGCATTTCTCGCGGTGCCAACATGCAGAAATACACATTTAAGCGTTGGCCGGATCGCAAGTTTCTTGGCATCATCGAACCGGAATACATCGAAGCAGGTGAGCGCAAAATCCTCTGTAGTGGCTTTTGGGGTACGTCTCGTCACATGAACTACTTTGGGGAAATGCTGTTAGCACTTGCAGTCGCGCTCTCGTTCGGTCATTTCACCAACTTGTGGGCTTGGACTTACTTCATTTTCATTATGGGTTTGTTTATTCCTCGGGAACGTTTCGACTACAAGCTGTGTGAAGAGAAGTACGGCGCTGAAAAATGGGCCGAATATAAGGAGCGCGTCAAATACCGCATCGTACCCGGGATTTACTGAGTGCCAGGCTTTCCTTCAGCACGGATCCGTCTCCGATATTAGCGGTGTTTGAAGACTCAGTTTTTTGGAATCTGATCATGTTTCTGCATGACTAACTACCACAACGCAATCTTCCGCCAGGCAGGCGTGATTGCGCATAGAGAAGCGGAGTGATGACGATAGCGCGATTTGTCCAGTTAACTGCTTGTGTCGTTTGCCTCGCATGTGGTTCGACGTATGCTGCCCCGGTACGGACCGACAACAGCACGGTGGAGCTAATTGCTGAAGTAGAGTCCGTCGCACCGGGTGAAGAGTTCGCGGTCGCGTTTCTCCTGAAACCTGATCCTGGATGGCATATTTACTGGATCAATGCAGGAGATGCGGGTAAACCCGCCACATTGAAATGGGATCTGCCAGACGGTTTTGAAGTCGGTGAACTTACGTTCCCGTCACCAAACTTCGTCCCGTTCGGACCGCTGATGTCGTATGGGTATGACGAACAGACGTTATTAATCGCGCGCGTTGACACACCGACGGTTGTGGGTGATCCTATTCGATTGTCCGCGAACGCGAACTGGTTGATCTGTGACGACAACGTGTGCATCCCAGAACGCGCTCAGGTCGAGCTTGCCTTGCCTCGCGGCGATGGCTCTCTTAACACCGATTGGCGTAGCGGTTTTGCCGCCGCCCGCGCAAAACACCCAATTTCAGTCCCGTGGCGCGCGAGTCACACGTCTAACGAAGAAGAGGTACTTTTCGATCTCGAGGTACCAGAGGATTTTGACGCTGAAGGTGAAATATGGCTCTTTCCGGTCGCGGAAAAGTTCATCGATCACGCAGCGCCGCAAGTTTTTAGTGTATCGAGTGGGATGCTTCGAGTTAAAACGCTTGCAGGTCCCCGACATTCAAGATACGACGAGACATCCCTAGTACTCAAACTATTCAATACGGATGCTTCAGGCGGGCGTGATCAGGCATTTTGGTTAGATGCCACTCGCGTGAACGAATTGGCTGACGTTGAGTTCAGTAATACGTTCGAACGTGACCCAGGGACAGCGATCGTTCACCCCGTTTCAGACGAGTCAGGAATGTCGAACTTGACTGCGTTTTTGCGGAACTTGCTCTTCGCGTTTTTAGGTGGATTGATCTTGAACGCGATGCCGTGCGTATTGCCGATTCTGAGTTTAAAGGCGATATCCGTCGTCGAACTCTCGAATTCAAGCGCAAGCTCGGCTCGAGCTTCTGGATTGGTCTACGCGTTAGGCGTCTTGGTTTGTTTCCTCATCTTAGCAATCGCCATGTTCGCCTTACGAAGTGCTGGCGAAGCCGTTGGGTGGGCGTTCCATCTGCAAAGTCCGACGCTATTGATCTTGCTCACGTTACTAATGGTTGCTGTCGGGTTGAACTTCTCGGGCGTTTTCGAACTGCGCGGTTCGATCGCAAACATAAGTAGTGTTTTTGACACAGCGTTCGCGGGTAAGGGTGGTGAGTTCTTCACTGGCGTTCTCGCTGTAATCGTAGCGTCACCATGTACGGTCCCGTTTATGGGAGCTGCACTCGGGTACGCACTGGTACAACCCGTCATTGCGGCGCTTGGGATCTTTCTTGGATTAGCGCTGGGCTTTGCTTTGCCGTATCTCGTAATCTCATTCGTTCCCGCGATGAAGGAGATCTTGCCAAAGCCGGGAGCGTGGATGGAGACGATGCGGCGCATCATGGCGTTTCCGATGTATGCGACCGCCATTTGGCTCATGTGGATTCTTGGCGGTCAGCGAGGCATCGATGCGCTCGCAATGGTGTTAGTAGCCGCAATTACACTGGGGTTCGTTCTCTGGACCGTTACTCGCGCACGCGAGACCAGTTTATGGCGGTGGCGAATTTCCGGAATTGTTGGACTGGTGGTTCTACTCGCGGCTGCGAACGTCGCACGAGACGATGGATTAGTCGGCGCGCCGCAAACTGGGGGCACGGCGAATGCACAAGAGATGGAATGGTCCACGGATACGGTAGAAACGTTGTTGGCTGAAAATAAACCTGTATTCGCGTATTTCACTGCCGACTGGTGTATCACATGCAAGTACAACGAACGTGTCGCACTACAGTCGAAGCGAGTCGTTGATTTCTTTGAACAAGAAGGGGTTCAAGTGTTAGTGGGAGACTGGACCTCTGAAGACGAGGCTATTACGGCTGAGTTGGAGCGACATGGGCGCGCCGGCGTCCCACTCTATTTGTATTACGAAGTAGGCGCGTCAATTGACGCGCCTACGATCCTTCCGGAAATCCTAACTCCCGATCTGATTATCGGGCGTCTCAGTGAGGTCTGACACCGCTTCTTGGTCAGCACTAGGTCTTGTCGAATCTGCGAATTGAGCCCCCAGGAGTCGGTCAAGCTCTTCAGTACTCATATCTTTGCCGACGATGCACGCTTCTTTGTTTAGAACGTAGCCTTTGGGAATGAACGTCACGCCATAGGAGTTGTACACGGGTCCACGAGAACCTTCTAATTGCAACTCCTCCAAATTTAGCCACGGCAGTTCATGTTCTTCGGTCGCTTCGACCCAGTCCTCACGCGTGCTGTCAATCGTAATTGCAACCACTTCGAACCCATCGTCACGGTACTCTCCGTACATCCGTTTCAACTCAGGGAAGGTTGCAATGCAAGGACCGCACCAGGATGCCCAGAAGTCGACTAGCACGACTTCGTTATCCTGCAGAATCTCGGTGAGTGAAACGTTTTCGCCATCGAAATTAGCGAGCGTGAATTCAGGTGCGAATTTACCAGGAGAAAGGCTCTGGTCAGCGTCAACGCGCTCTAGGTGACTAGCTAGACCGTCGCGGCGTGGCGAGATGCGCCTCGACACGACGACATCACTGAGTATCTCAGCCAATTCGTCAAGGCGTGTCAAACCTTCTTGCACGCGCCCTAATCCGCCAAGTTCCATTGCGAGCAGAGCATCCATTGGATTTGCGGAACTACGAGCGAGATTGTCCAATGCGTCGTTTTGAATCCCCACCACCTTCTCATAGAGCACATAGCGTTCGGGCCGTTCAGTCTCTTCCTCTGTCGAAGCAGCTTCTGCGACTTCTCCTTCGCAGGCGTTAGCTGGTGCATCTTCGTCGGTTGCGGCAAGAACCGTGGTATCTTCAGCTGAGCTGTCTGATTCGTCAATGATTGCGGATTCATCACTGGTTTCAGTGTCTGTCACAGCGACTTGCACCTGAACGTCAGTCGCTTCACCCTCAGTATCAACAGTATCAACAGTATCAACAGTATCAACAGTATCAACAGTATCAACAGTATCAACAGTATCAACAGACGCCTCAGCGCCGGTAGACTCCGCTTCTTCTGCTTGTTTCTTGGCTTCTTCCTCTTCCTGCCAAGCGGTAAGTGAATCGCCATAAGCATTCAAAGACGTGACAAATTCGTCACTCATCATCCAACTCGCAACCAGTTCACCATGCTTACCAGCGCCATCTGCGATCATGCCTTTGTTTTTGCCGAGATCGACGAGTTGAATTGCCGCGTGAGGTTCGATGACCGCTTGGACAGAATCTTTGGCTTGATCGCCATCGAGGAGATAAATACGAACGACAGTCGGTTCGCGAATTTCGCCTTCAAGTTCGATCTGGCCGTCTGTGACTTTCGCCGACGCGATGTCTTCCCTCGTCGTCTTCCCATCGACATAAAAAGAACGACGGACGACGATTTCTGGATTTTCTAATTCTTCACCCGTTTCACCGAGTTCACCTGTTACGGTGTATCTGAGTTCAGGATCAATTCCGCATCCAATGATTCCGAAACAGAGTAGAGACGTTGCAGTCAACATCACAACTGATTTAGTCAAAGGAGTTCCTCTTCTAATTTTTCGTCAAGTTTATGTTGGCGTAAATCTGTCGCGATGATGACGCCAGTCTCGGCGTCTACAAGAAAGTTCTTGGGAACACCCGTAACGCCATAGGCGAGCGCGGCGGAGGCCTCGGGTCCCATGCCTACGTCTATCCAAGGAATGTTCTGCTCTCCGGATGCGAGTTTCCAATCTTCACGTGTATCGTCAATCGTGAATGAAACAATTTCAAACCCATATGGCTTGAAGCGCTCATAGGCTTGTTTCATGTGCGGGATTTCCGCGATGCACGGTCCGCACCACGATGCCCAAAACTCGAGCAGAATCAGTTTTGATTGTCCGCGCACATCAGAGAATTTGAGATTAGTACCATCCAGCGTGTATGCTTGGAAATCTTGAATCTGATTGCCTTCTGAGAACTGCGCTTGCTGTGCACGGCGTATCTCCGCAGCTTCGTGACGGACGAGAGCCTCCTGTACCCAAATGTCGTCTGGCATACGTTTGGCTAGGTCAGCAATTGCATTTCCGTACCACGGACCGCTCAGCCAGGTTGATTGCAACGTCAGTCTTCGCACAAGCAGATCGGGGTGCGTTGTCACAATGTGCTTGCGTCTCTCTGTTTCTAAGTCGAAAATACGACTCATCGTCTCAGACGACGCATCCACGCGTTTTCGTCTCTCTGCCTCAGACTCACCTTCTACGGATTTGAGCAGTCGCGCATACTGTTCGTTCGCATCGATGTATTCAGGCGATGTCTTCCATGAATTGAATACCTCATCGTTGTAGTATCCGCCGTCGATCACAAATCTTCCGCGTGCGTCCATTAGCAAAGAAAGGTCACCGGGTTCGAGGATGAAGTGCTGCCCCTTCACTGGCGCGAGAGGCATCCCTGATTCGGATGTGGCAAAGAGGATGTAGAAGTACACCCGTTGAGGCTCTAGGACAGAGGTCGACAAGGTGAACGTACCGTCTGCTGAAATTTCCGCTTCGGCAACGATATTGAGGCTCTCGTACATTGCATCGAACGGGTTCGGCTTTGCTTCATCATCTGAGGCTTCACTAGCTGGTGTAGCCGCTGTCATGCCAACCGCAGCGGCTCGTGTCGCCGTACTAGCTTCACTAGCTGGTGTTGCCGCCGTCATGCGGACCGCAGCGGTTGGTGTCACCGTATTAGTTTCACTAGCTGCAGGAGCGAGGCTGGTCGAAGTTGAGACACCTACTGCCGAAGTTGCCGAGTCTCGCTTTCGCGGGTCGAATACGACGAATTTCCCGTTCGAATAAACGGCCGAGACATCGCCACTGAGGACCATCGTCGTCGAAGCGCTATCGTCCGCGTCGCAGCCGATAAGGAAGACACAGACTGCGACACAGATGGCTCGAAGAGTTTTTTGCATGGTGTTAGAACTGCGTATGTATTGATAGGCTGAACGCACGTCCATAGAGCGGTGATGCATCTGGCGACGATTGTGGAAGCATGGTGCCGTCTGCAGCTGTTACAGTGGATTCGCCGTATTTGTCCGTGAGATTTGAAATTGCCAACGAGACGCGACTGTTTTCAAGAAACGCTGGCGTACCCCAAATCGAATCGTCTTGCAAATGGTAGCTCAAGGTCAAGTTCACAAGTGTCGGTGGGGTGTACGAGCGTACTACACCAGTCGTACTCTCGATCGTAGTTCGAGACTGGCCAGACACCGATAGCCCAGCTTCCGCGCCACGATAGAAATAACGACTGACGAACGAGCGGCCCGTCTTTGGTATTACGCCAATCGCGGTGTTGCCCGTCGTCGTACCGACAACACTAATGGATTCGTCTTCCACTGCAGGATCGAGGACGAATTCGTAATTTCGAGTACTACTCAGCGTGTAGCTCAGGTCGAATTCGCCACGTTCGGTAGTTGCGTTCCAAAGCAACTCGTAGTCGATCTCTTCACGATCGATCGATGACACATTGATCCAGCGTCGCTCTTGAAAATACGTGTCACTTACAGCATCGTAAACCGTATCGGATGGCAGGTTGTTAGGGTCAACAATGAAATTACTAAGTCTCGAAATGCGGTTTTCGTACGACAGGTCGCTGTACGTTATCTTTAGACCAACAGCGGGTATTCCTACCGGAAAGAGTTCGACGCCATAGCTGAGTGTATTTCCTGTTTCAGCTCGCAGATCAGGATTGCCGCCTTCCTTGACGACGATTTGTCTTTGCTGGAGACTGCCATCAGGTTGCTCTAGAAAGATCCCACGGAACGGTGCACTGGGTCCTTCAGATGACTTTCTAAGCAGCTGATTGAGTTGCGGTGCGACGAACGCGGTTTGGCGACTGAGCTTAAATCTGACGCTCTCAACTGGCGCATAGACAAGCCCAACCCCCCACGTCGTCTCTGCACCCGGATCTGGGAGATCCTTAGCATCCGTGCCGACCCCGTCTTCATAGTAGGTAACGTCGGGATCGGCATACGAATCGCGTCTTGCCGAAAACGTAAAGTTCAGGCGACGCGCCGCACGTCTCGCGTTATTGTCGGAAATCAGTGGAACTGCTCCTTCGAGGAACAATGCCCAGTTTGAACGCGACGCCTCGGTGTGGAAGTTTGATATGTCACCCAACGGCGTACCTACCACGGCGACTTGAAACTCTGATGACGTTTCGAGACTAGTGGATTCGTTACTGGCGCCCACCAAGAGGCGGACCGATCCTGCGGACGTCTCGTACACGTCTCCTTTCAACAAACCACTGAAGCGCGTTTGCCTATTTGAACTTGATGCGAAGAGTTCGTCTTGCAGGAAAGCAGAAATATCACCGAATGGATTGATCGCCGCTGGCGGATCCACCATCAAAATACAGAGACCGAAGCCGAAGCGACCACCCTGCGCATCGCATTCCTCGGATGTTAGACCAAACAAGAATTGTCGAGCAGGTGTTACCCCATCAGAATTCATACCGGCGCGCAGGCTTGTACGATCGAGATCGAAGAATCGAGAGGTGTCCGCGTCTTCACGCGAAGTCCCAACGCTGACTTCCCAACTCCAAAGGTCACTAAGGTCACCGGTTAAGTCAAAATTGAAATCGGAGATATTGGCATCTGTTTCAACATAAGGCTGTGGCATGTCGCGACGTTGTCCACGAACGTGCACACTTCGCTTAAACGGATTGAAAGGACTGCCACCTGTCAGTGTTTCGCCGTTTAATGAAACGTATCCGCGTCGATTGATGGTGTTCCGCATCTCGCCGCGAACTTGTGCGTCTAGCGTGATTGAATCGGTCAAATCTGACGAAATGCCAACGTTGTAGCTGTCGCGCGTTGTTTCTGGAAGCACGGAATAACCGGTTTGAGTTTCGGCACCCCAATTCGGCAAACCGAATTCCGTTATCTCGGATACTGAGGAGTTTTCGTTGAATTCGTCCGGTAGAACAGCATATCGAATTTCCTCGGCACGCGCTTTGTCCTCATCACTGAGCGCTTGGAATTCCGGGAACGTGATGACTATTCCATCCAATCGATACATGATTGGAAATGCTTCGCCTTGTGCTGAGCAACAGAATCGCACATCGAGCTGCGGACCGGAGAAGAGCGACTGTTGGAATAATGTGACTTCGCGGTCGGATGCATCCAAACCCGTATGATCAGCACGTTGATAGCTTGCACGCAATTGCACGTTGCCAAGAACTTGCGAAGTATTCAATGCGACTCTAGTTTCGTTGTAACCGGCGGCGTCCGGTCGATCGTGGTTAAGGGATAACTCAACGCCTTCGTAGTCTTTGCGCAGGATTACATTGACAACGCCGCCTACCGCATCTGAGCCGTAGATCGCCGATGCGCCATCCAAGACCACTTCTATTCGCTCAACCATCGAAAGTGGAATCGCGGACACGTCAGTGACGCCGCCTAGGATACCGTTGTAACCAATACGTTTACCGTCAACGAGGATGAGCGTCGATTCGCTACCTAGCCCCCGCAGATTTACCGTGGAAGCGCCTGTGAGATTGCTTGCCTGATTTAAGCTCGATCCGAATCGTTCGCTCGTTGGGTTGCTATTCTGTGGTAATTGCCTGAGAATACGTTCAAGCGTGACCTCACCCAGCGCACGGATGGTCTCTCGGTCCAAGACAATCGTCTGGCTCGCTTGATCTCCGGGATATTGTTGGAGGCGGCTGCCGGTAACGACCACTTCTTCAAGGGGAATGGCCGGAATGACAGGTGGATCCTCGAGCGCTGTGGCTTCTACCGTCTCGTCGTCTTCCCCATCTTCTTGAGCTTGGACAGCGCCAAGCATGACTAGTGAGGCGATCAGAAATATAAAAACAACACGTAATTGATTGAAAATGTCAGCGAGAAATACGTAGCGATTTTGATTAATGGATAGCAATTTGGTCACCCCTATTCACGCGCACTCTTGCCCATTCAATTCTATGTCGAGAGAGGGGAAATCGTATGAGTTAATAATCTTTAGGAATAAGGAGTTCGGCGAATTTTGAATTGCTTAGACGCGGTACGGAACAAATACATGTCAGCTCGTTTGAGATTGCGATTACGTTGCGAACGAGAGCCGCTCAAGACTCTACACGAGGTTTTGTAAGGCGACGCATATCCCGTAGATTCGACACGGCTCTTCCTGAACTCGAATTCTTAAACGGACATGGTTCATAGAGTACAAATACAAATTGATGCTTGATTGAAGAAGATTTCAAGAATGCATGTTGCATGCCTCTTCGCAGAGGAAACTCGTCCTAAAATCGCCGTGTGGAGAAATTAGACGACAACATGGCCGAAGATCGTACCTCAAAAGTACCGTTTACGCAGTTCCCGACAAACCTATTCGAGCAGCGCGACGCGCTCGAGTCAAATGATCTGCTGAAGCGGATGAAGAGAGCCCGAAAAGCGTGCCAGGATCCACATCGACCACAGTTCCACTACGTCAATCCTGAAGGTACGCTCAACGATCCGAACGGTTTGTGCTACTGGAAAGATCACTGGCACTTGTTCTACCAAGCGTATCCGCCTGAAGACCCACGGCAACACTGGGGGCACGCGATCTCGCGTGATCTCATTCGTTGGGAGGATTTACCTTACTGCATCTATCCGAATCCGGAGGACCGATGCTTCAGCGGCGCGACACTTGTTGAAGACGACCGCGTAATTGCCATGTATCACGGAACGAAAGCAGGCAACATGGTGGCGTTGTCCTCCGATCCGTTGCTATTGAATTGGGAAAAGGTCGGCAATCAACCAGTAATTCCTATGCCTGACCGAGACGCACCTTACAACGTATTCGATCCTTGCATATGGAAGTCGGGAGAAAAGTACTACTCGTTATCCGCAGGACAAAGATCGGATGGACCGGGTGGTCAACACGTCGCAACGGATTTCTTGTTTGAGTCTGAGAACTTAAGCGATTGGACTTACCTGCATCCGTTTATCGAAGGCGATCGTTATTCGCGTGTCGGCGATGATGGTGCGTGCCCGTACTTTTGGCCCATCGGTGACAAGTACATATTGCTGTTCTTTAGTCACTCGAGTGGGGGGCAATACCTGCTCGGTGACTATGACCAGGAACGCCAGAAATTCGTCGTGACCTACGGCGAGAAATTCAACTTTGGTCCACCTGGACCAGGCGCAGTACACGCGCCTTCTGCTACACCATTAGAAGACGGATCCGTGATCGTGATCTTCAACATGAATCCCGCTAAACGCTCTGAAGGCTGGGATCAGATCATGTCGCTTCCGCGTCAATTGACCCTGGCTCAATCGGGCAATGACGTCGACGTTGCGCCAGTCGGTGACATCGAGTCGTTAAGAGGCGACCTTGCAGAAATCGAACCGTTCACGCTGCCAGCTAATGAAGAAGTGCTATTGCGTGAACTTGAGGGTGCACCTGAGAACGGACTCGAAGGGAATGCATACGAGTTACAAGTGGACATCCAGCCGAGTGAGGCGTCGATGGTCGAGTTGAGTGTTCTACGATCACCGCAGAAGGAGGAATTCACTCGCATCTTGGTCTACCGTGAGCGGGGGTATCCTGATCGCGCAACCTATTCGCGCCGGACTCGCACTAGTTTCGTGACTATTGATAACGGCTACTCGTCGCTTGATTCTGGAGTACGCTGCCGTGCGCCTGAAACGCTTGAAGTTCAGATCCAGTCTGAGGAAGCGATTCAATTACGAATATTCGTTGATCACAGCATCGTAGAAGTGTTCGTCAACAATCGTAAAGCTGTTGCTTTGCGCGTTTACCCATCACGATCCGATAGCGTCGGTATAGGCATGCGTTCACAGGGATCTGACACGCAGATCAGCCAGCTAAAATTTTGGCCGCTCGGCTCCATCTATTAGCTCCACGACCGGTCGAGATTATTTATGAGTGAATCTGTACGAACTTTCGATGCTGTTGTTGTTGGCGCTGGTTTCGCCGGCATGTATATGGTGCATCGATTGCGCGCACTGCGGTTCAAGAGTGTCGTTTTCGAACGCGCCGATGATGTTGGCGGTACGTGGTATTGGAACCGCTATCCGGGTGCGCGCTGCGATGTTGAGAGTTTGGAATACTCGTATTCATTTTCAGATGAGCTACAACAGGAATGGGAGTGGAGCGAGCGGTACTCGGGTCAACCGGAGATCCTGAGATATGCCAACCACGTGGCTGACCGCTTTGACTTAAGACAAGATATCGAGTTTGAAACTTCGGTTGTCTCTGCCCACTATCAAGCAGACGAGTCAAGCTGGCGCATTACGACTGATCGCGATGAGACCGTCAAAGCTCGTTTCCTGATCATGGCCACGGGGTGCCTTTCCTCCACGAATCTACCAGAGATCGAAGGTATCTCACAATTTCAAGGCGAGACCTATCACACTGGTCAATGGCCCCACGAACCAGTCGACCTGAAGGGAAAGCGTATTGGGATCATTGGTACCGGATCGTCGTCGATTCAAGCTACTCCTCACCTGGCGGAGGAAGCGAGTCAGCTTGTGGTATTTCAACGGACGCCGAATTTTTCCATACCCGCGCGGAATCGTGAAGCCGATCCTGATGAAGTTCAACGCGTCAAAAACGACTACAAGGCGTTTCGCGAGTTCAACAAGATGACGCCGGCCGCGATACGCGGCACGATGCCTGGTCGAAATGAATCGGCGCTGGCTGTCGATGAAGAAGAACGAGATGCGGAGTTGCAAAAACGCTGGGAACATGGTGGCTTTGCGTTCATGGGCGCATTCAATGACCTAGGTTTGAACAAAGAAGCGAACGACATCGCGGCGGAATTTGTGAGGGAACAGATTCGAGAAATCGTTCACGACCCGGAAGTTGCCGCAACACTTGCACCGGACAACGTGATTGGATGCAAGCGCCTGTGTTTAGATACCGAGTACTACGAGACCTACAACCTGCCGCACGTGAAGTTAGTCGACATCAACAAGGATCCGATCGAACGCTTGTTCGAACGTGGTGTCCAGACGGAATCGACCGCGTTTGAATTCGACGTGGTGGTCTTTGCAACTGGATTCGATGCGATGACAGGCACGCTTTTGCGCGTGGACATTCGTGGTAACGACGGGCAAACTCTGCGTGAGAAATGGTCGGAAGGACCGAAAACTTACCTTGGTTTAACGACCGCGAATTTTCCCAACATGTTCATGATTTCCGGACCCGGGAGTCCTTCTGTGCTGACCAACATGATTGTCTCGATCGAGCAGCAAGTGGATTGGATTGCTGTGTGTTTGGCTTACATGCGGTCGCACAATCATCAGGCGATCAACGCAGAGTCGACCGCGGAAGAGGAATGGGTTGCGTATGTCAACGCGATTGCAGATATGACACTGTATCCAACCTGCAATTCGTGGTATCGAGGTGCGAATATTCCTGGCAAGCCGCGTGTTTTCATGCCGCATGTCGGATTTCCAAACTATGTACAACGATGTGACGAAGTCGTTAACAACAACTATCAGGGGTTTGAACTCGCATGAGTAACGAAACAAGCAGCGCCGAAGATCATTTGATTGAAACTCAACGCGGATTTCTAACCGTGTTGACCATGAATCGACCGGAATCGCTCAATGCGTTCAGCCCGCCAATGATGGCGAGAATCAACGAGGCACTGCCGCGACTTGCGGCTGATCCGAACTGTCGCGCGCTCATGCTTACGGGCGTTGGGCGAGCGTTTTCAGCAGGCGGCGATGTGAAGGGATTCGCGGCGAATGCTTCTGCTTCTTCGAGCAAACCTACCGATCTAGCTCACGACGCGAAACCTCCGACGATAGAGGAACGTGCGGCTGGCTTACGCCAGAGCACTTCGATCGTCGAAGTGTTACACACCATGCCTAAGCCCACCATCGCCGCGATTCCTGGCGTGGCAGCGGGTGGCGGATTCTCGCTCGCGTTGGCGTGTGACATACGCGTTGCTTCCTCGGATGCTCGTTTCACGACGGCATTCAACAAACTCGGGCTGTCTGGCGATTACGGTGGCTCGTACTTTCTTACGCAGCTCGTCGGTGCAGCTAAGGCTCGCGAACTTTATTTCACATCGGACATCATCAGTGTGGACGATGCACGTCGTCTTGGGATCGTAAACCAGGTGTTTGATAAGTCGACATTTGAAGATGAAGCTATCGAATTTGCAGAAAAGCTTGCCTCAATGCCGCCGATCTCTTCAGGTCTCATGAAGCAGAATTTGAACCGTGCATTAACGTCGGATCTAGCGTCAGTGTTGGATCTCGAAGCCGTAAACATGATGACGTGTTTCGATTCGAACGACCATAAAGCTGGAGCGAAGGCTTTCGTAACGAAACAGGTGCCGGTGTTTACCGGTACGTGATCTACAGATCGATTAGTCGTTAGCGGCCCATTCGTTATCGGGCGCGTCGCCCGCGACAGTTGATCGCACCATCTTGCGCGCTTGGTCAGGCGGTGACGACCGCGCTCGGTGCAAGACGCAGCGATTGTCCCAAAGGACTAGATCGCCCACACTCCAACGGTGACCGAACGTTCGTGGTGGTTGTGCGGCTTCAAAGGTCAGCTCGCGCAATTGCTTTCGACTTGTGACGAAGTCCTCACCAACGATGTGGCTGGCGTGTCGACCAGCGAAGAGTATGTGACGCTTCGAGTCCGGATGTATTTGTACGAGCGGATGCTTGACTGGAGGAAGTTGCTGTAAACCTTCTTCCGGCATGACTTGCAGACCATAGTGCCACGCATGACTAAACGCATAACTGTGAACGGCGATCTTGTCCGTGAGGTAGCTCTTCATGGCATCGGAAAGCGCGTCGTAACCGGCTCTCATATCGGCCCACTCGGTTTCGCCACCTTCGCTCGGTACTTCGTGTGCTGCTAAGAGTGATGCTTTCGCCGCGACTCGTTTGTAGGAACTATCGGTGTGCCAAAGCGAATTACCGATGTTGAACACACGACCCACGTGCTCCGGCGGCAGCACACGTCCGTCATGGTCGGTGTTGCCGATATTGGCACGCATAGCTTTCTTGAAACGCGGCAAGCCTTTTTCTAGTCGACCAAGGCGGCGACTAAAGGCGAAGTGGTCTTCATTAGTAAGGTTTTGTTGCGGAAATACGAGAACCGAGTACTTAAACCACGCGTCCTCGATCTGCCGAAAATCCTGCTCAGATAACGCTTCAAGTTCCACATCGGTGACATCCGCACCGAAATTCTCTGTGATTGATTCGATTTTCAATGGATACTAACCGTCAACTCTTGGAGAAACGTTGACCGGTATTTCGGTCACTGATGGAATTAGAAACTGGCAACGCTGAAAATACGTGACGCAAATCTACTCGGGCTTAGCGAAGCGGCACGGATGCCTCGTCAGAGACTTTGGATTTCTCGGTCGAGACGCCGCTTCTCGTCGGTTACGATCGTTTCTAAAGCACGCACGCGATCTTCGAGTGATCCATCGCCTACCATCGCTTCAAGTCGATCTACTCGGTCTAAGAGTTTCGGATCACTTCCGTACTTGTGCTTCGATTTAAAGTAAGTCGTTAACACACCGGTACCGCAACTGATCGCTACGATCAGCACAATCATAAAAAAAACGTCCATGGGTTGATTCCTTTCGCGCGGCTGTTTTTGATTATAGGCAACATATGTGCCAACAATAACCTATTGATTTGATTAGATTTATTGTGCGATTGATGGCACGAGCTTAGTAAATTGTGTTAAATCGTGGTCTAATTCACCACATATGTCTACTTCATTCCAATTCCTATTTGGAAAGACCTAAAACATGATGGAGTCAGTGATTTTGAGGTTTTTGAAGGCGGCGGGTCTTTTAAGGTCTGGCTTGACGCTTGTGTGTTTGTTGCTGGGAGTGATCAACTACGCACAAGGGCAAGGCAACGTTCAAATACCGACTTCGCAGCCAATGGAAGAGATCTTTGTCGAAGGTCAGCTACCGGATGTGGACGATATGAACCGTTTCGAAGTCATTCACTATTACAACGCAAACGCGCGCGGTGGCCAGCTCTACAAGATGCGCCGATACGACGACGCCAAGCCTTATCTTGAAGTTGGCGCGCAACTAGGGTTCAAAATGAGCCAAGCTCGCTTAGGTGCTATTTATGCCTACGGCCTAGGCACGACAGATCGCGACGCTGTCAAAGGCATCACGTGGATTGGCGTCGCGGCGGAACCTCGTACGGACCCGACTATCAGCAAGCAGTATCGCGACTTACTGCGTCAAGTCCCCGAAGGCGCGATTCCTAGGATAGAGGCACTGGTTGCGGAAGAACGCGCTAAATACGGTTCAGACGCCACCGGCACCAAATGTGAAATGATCCGAAGCGCAGGATCTCACATGTCGTGGCTCAATTGCGAGGTCAAGGACATTTACCGTTTTCGTTCGGCCGCCGACAACTACGATTTATGCTTGATTCAGGGCATTGAAGGTATCCAAAGCGAGAGTGGCGGTGAAATGGGCATCGCGGCCATCAGCGTTACCCCATGTATCTAGCGTTACCCCATGTATCTAATGACGCGACTTGAGCGGGTCTGAAGCTGCGGCTGCAGAGGTTAGCTCCAGCAGCGATGTCGTGAACAACGAGGTGAAATAGATGGACTTAAGCGCTTTACAGGAAGCGTTTTCCCGCGACGGGTGCGTCGTGATTCCAAACTTTCTTGATGCTGAAGAGTTAGCTGAACTCGATAGCCGCACGGAAGCGTATCTCGAACGTGGGCAACACCGCAAAAAGTTTGCGAAAGCTAAACTATTTCAAGGTACGTTAAAAAACCTCAATGTCGATGACGAATGGTTTGATCAGTTGCTTCGCGATGGTAGGCCAGCTCAGGTGGTTGCTCAGCTAATTGGTGATGAATTAAAGCCCGCGACGGCAGCATTTTTCGATCGAATTCCCGGAGAGAAAACGGCAATAGCCCCACATTTTGACGCGATCGGACATCGGAGCAAAGGCGCGACGCTCTGGATCGCGCTGGACGAGACACGCAAGGCAAACGGTTGCCTGTACTACGTCAAAGGAAGCCATCGACAGAGTTTGGACAGCAAGGTCGGTCTGCCCGGGTTCGATGAGTCAACACCGGGCGCGTTCGCAGTGGAGCTAAACCCAGGTGATGCAGCGGTTCATAGCTCGTTGACAGTGCATTGGTCACGTCCAAATGAGACTCAACGTAGTCGACGCGGTGTGTCATTCTTCTACTGGGCGGCGTCATCCGCGGAACAAAATCTGGTTGGAAAGAAATCTCGCGCTTCCACCAAGTGATCTGATCCTCTCACCACAGTTCATCCCATCGCTTAGCGAGAATCCTTTGTACGGTTGGAAATTTAGAATTCGACGAATTACGCATCGAAATTCCAATTAAAACATTACTATATCAATCAGTTACGTCGATAAGTTACTTGAAGAGAACACGCGTGATTACTTACGTCTCGTCGACCGTGTTGAATAGCTTCGGGATTCTCGTCAGTCTAACTATTTCGCATGTGCGGTGTCTAGTTAGCTGATTGGTTCTACAAGTCTCTCTGATGTTTTCTTTGTCATTGCTAAGACGCTCGCTCTTCCTTTCTGTTGTTTTCTTAATCGCGGGCAGTGTCGCTGGAAACGAGATAGACAAGAACGTAGATGAGTACTCCAAGATTAGCATGGAGGTAGGTGGAACCGTGGAGCTCGTTCCGAGTGATGAGTATCGAGTGCTGCTTAACGTGACTAATGGCGACCCTGACCAACTCGATGTCGTGGTCCGCCGAGGTACACTGGAGTTGAAGCAACGCTGTGGTGTTTCCGCTCGTTGCATTCGACCTTACCCGAAGATAGAAGGCATCATCTACTATCGAACCCTGGAGTCTCTGAAGATTTCGGGGGCAGGTCAAATGACCGCAAAGGATTTGACTGCATCTAACTTAAACGTTGACATTAACGGCGCTGGTGACATCGAGATAGGCGCAATCCAGTGCGAGAACATCGATATCGCGATAAATGGTGCTGGTGACGTTTCAGTTGAGCAAGGGGAATTCGACAATTTCGCAGTCTCGATTCGTGGGTCTGGTGATATTGCGGTCGAGAACGGTACGACAAGCGCGAGCAGTGTCAGTTTAATCGGCAGCGGCGAATTTCGCGGCTTAGGACTTAAATCGGATATGGAGGCTGTTGATATTCTCAATTTAGGCAATTGACCTGAATTCTATCTTATTGATATATTTGCATTATTTTTAAGTATGTGTCGCATTTCAAGACAGTTTTAGGACTTTTTCAACAGCCTCTATGACAGAAGTTAAAGTAACTGGGTCTGGCGACGCACATGTGCACGCTTCAGATTCGCTTGAAGTCTCGATCACTGGATCCGGCAACGTGATTTACGACGGTAGGCCAAAGGTATCGAGCAAGATTCGCGGTAGCGGCGATGTTTCAGGAATTTAGGTTCACGATCGCGCAAAGTGCCAAATGCCATCGCAACTCGCGCTTAGCGCACTGATTTGCTCGCGGTACAACCAACGAGCGCGAAAGCCGTGTAAGTCAGAAGGTCAGGTTTGTGGATCGCCGAAGGACTTCCTTCGGTGTGCGACCTTTCCTGTTTTTGACAGATAGATCGGCGCCTTTTGATAAGAGTAGGTCGACAACCTCCTGCAGTCGTGCGTGGTTCTTGATAGATGAGCGACATGCTGCATGTAAAGGTGTATCGCCTTCCCGGTCTTGTGCGTTTACGCGGGCACCCCGATTCAAGAGGATTCGAACTGGCGCCACAAATCCAGCTTTCGCTGCACAGTGCAACGCTGTCTGACCTTTGTAATTCGTGACATTGACGTCCGCGCCCTGATCGAGTAGTTCCTTAACTACTTGAGAGTTTCCACCTCGGTCGCCGCGACACACGTAGACTAAGGACGGCCAACCATTGTCGCTAGCATCGATTTCGATTTTCGCCCCAAACGATTCGAGGAGCTCGACAAGTCGCTCTTCACCGATGTCCCCACGAAGCAAGGCTTTCTGCGAAACATCGAGTCCGGCTTCAAGTAAGGAACGTAGGATCGAGTCGTCTCCTCGCCAAAGTGCGAATCGGAGAAGCAGCTCGCTGTACGGTTTGACCTTCGCGCCTCGATCGATGAGCAATTGAACAAGGTCCGGGTGAACTCCACTGACCGCATAGTGCAGCAATGTCGCGTCGAAATGTGGGTCATGTTGAAAGAACTCTTTGGTAACAAGACTCGGGTCGTCACGGACCAATCGTTCAACTTCCTGAGATTCACCAAGAAATGTGCGTGTGACGATGTCTCGTTGCGCTCCTGCTTCTTCGAGACGGTCGGAAACCGCTGCACGTTTCTTGAAAATGGCAGCACACAACGGACTGATTTCCACCAATAGTGGCGTGTAGTGACATCCCCGCGCTTCGATATCGATGTCGTCGTAGGTATCGAGAAGATGAGAAACCACATTGATCCGTCCTCGGTATGACGCTTCCCAAAGCATGGTTCTACCATGTGAACCAACGCGTTTGCGCCACTCAGGTTTTAGCTCAAGGATCTGTCTTAGGGTATCGAGGTCGCCGCGAGCTGCGGCGCCAACGCCGATCTTCAAGAAATCGCTTGATTTGCCGGTAAGAAGGGGGGCGTTGTTCACGCTTCGGATCCATCATGTCGTTTCAAGGAGCTGCCAAGAAGCAGCAGACCCTTTTTATAATTTTTGAACTGCGGTCTGACCGCCGTTTCCTAATTTAAATGACGCATACCTTGACGTTTCACGTCGTTCAAATGTGTCCTTTAATTCTCTTCACGACTAGCTGACGCGTACATGGGCTTCTTTAAGAAAATCCTGGAAAAGCCTTGGCTTCCGCCAGAAGGCAACGTCGTCGATCTTCACACAAGTTACTTCACCGCGACCAATCGCAAAGTGGCGTTAGTCTTGTTTCTGTGTGTCGTCGGCATTTTGTTTTTCCTTTTGTTTTCCGCGTATCACATGCGGAAGGCGTTTAGTACCGATTGGGTTTCTACGCCGGAACCATGGTTGATCTGGTTCAACACGCTCGTCCTTTTCGTCGTAAGTGGTGCGTTTGAGTGGGCCAGAGCAGCGTTACCGAAGGAGCGGATTGACGCTGTACGCGTTCGGTTCATTACGGCAGGGATCCTTACGTTCGTATTCCTGGTGTTGCAGTTGGTGGCTTGGAAACAACTGTTCGATCTTGGCTATACGGCACAAAGCAACCCGGCGAATGCTTTTTTCTACACGATAACCGGTATTCACGGAGTCCATCTCCTAGGTGGGTTAATCGCCTGGTATCGCGCGATCCGCTACATAAAAGTCGACGGTTCGTTTACCCGAATGAAGAACGCAATAGATCAGTGCGCCTTATATTGGCACTTTCTATTATTTGTTTGGGTTGCGATGGTAGGGTTGTTTATTACCTCCTAACTTATGGTCGCTATGACCGCAGCGAGGAAACGCGTCTCGATAGATATCCAGGGCATGACTTGCAGCGCTTGTGTTGCTCGTCTTGAAAAAGCCTTTGGTCGGGTGGATGGAATCGAGAAAGCAAACGTAAATTTACCACTCGAGAAAGCAACCCTCGTTGTGGATCCGACGATCGTCGCATTTGATGATCTGAAATCGATTGTTGAGCGTACTGGCTTCAACATCGGCACCCAATCCAGGATCTACTTCATCGAAGGCATGACTGAATCGCGCCACACGGACTTGGTAGAAGAGGCGCTGCTCAATGTACCTGGAATGCTCGCGGCTGAGGTGAACTACGCCGAAGAACGCGTACAGGTGACGTTTGTCGCACGTAGCCTTTCGGATTCAGCACTGGTCGAAGCGATCACGAAGGTGGGATTTGTGTTGCTAATCCCGACTGAGCACACCTCGATGTCCCGAGACGCAGAACGAGCCGACGATCGGGAGAAGCTACTTCTGATTGTGTCGTGCGTGATTTGCGTTCCGTTCCTGATCCAGATGTTCGCGCAGTTCTTCGGCTGGGAAGAAATCCACATGATGCCCGCTGCTGAAGTTGTACTTGCGACTACGCTGCAGTTATTGGTTGGCGCGCGTTTTTATCGTGCGGCGTACAACGCAATCCGTGGCGGCAGCGCGAATATGGATGTACTCGTGGTGTTGGGAACGACAGCCGCGTATCTATACAGCTGGTACGTGATGCTGCAATTCGGGGAAGCCGCTGAAGGCGAAATGTACTTCGAAGCCGCTGCACTCATCCTGACGTTCATTTTGCTAGGCAAACGTCTGGAATCTCGCGCGAAACGTGCGACGATGGCAGCGGTAAAGGAGCTCATGGACCTTCGGCCGCGGACCGCACGACTACGCGACGAGACAGGGCAATGGCGTGATCGACCCGTTGACGATCTCGAACTGGGAAGCGTGTTCGAGATCAGACCTGGCGATCGAATACCGGCGGACGGACTCGTTCTTGTTGGACGGACGAGCATCGATGAGGCGTTGTTGACTGGTGAAAGCGCAGCAGTATCGAAGACTGTAGGCGACATGGTGTTCGAGGGGTCTATCAATGTGGATGGCCGTGTGGAGGTCGAGACGACTGCGTTAGGTGAAGATGGCACCTTGCATCAAATCGTCGAAGCGATCGAGAACGCACAGACCGGAAAAATCGCAGTCCAGCGTCTTGTAGATCGAGTGTCCGCCGTTTTCGTACCTGTGGTCATTGGAATTGCGGTGGTCGTATTCGTCTCGTGGTGGTTCGCGGGGAGCGATTTAGAAACATCGTTAATCAATGCAGTGTCTGTACTTGTGATCGCGTGTCCGTGCGCCTTGGGGCTCGCCACGCCGACAGCAATCATCACAGGCACGGGCGCGGCGGCACGCGCCGGCATCCTGTATAAGGACATTCAGTGTGTCGAAGAGGCGCAACGCATTTCGGTGATAGCGTTCGATAAAACCGGTACTCTGACCACCGCTACGCCAACACTGAACGATGTAACTACGCTCGCTTCAATTTCGACAGCTGATGCAATTCAGCTTGCGTCCTCATTACAAGCGAATAGCACGCATCCGATCGCGGAAGCATTTATGACGGCGGCACAGTCGCGAGATATTGATGTCGTTGCGGTTAACGATTTCCGTAATCATGTCGCTGAAGGTGTCGAGGGTCGGATCGACGGCAAGCGGTATTTCGTGGGTAATGAACGATTCGCCCAACGGATGGGCGTATCGCTTGATGAGTCGATGGTCGCGGACGCGGTTTTGCTCTTTACCGAATCAGTACTGCTAGCTAAGTTTGAAATTACCGACACGTTGAGAGCCGAAGCACCTCGCGCAGTGAAAACGCTCAGCGACTTGGGCGTAAGAACCTGTATGTTGTCGGGAGATGCTGAAGAGAAAGCGAAGCTCATAGCGGCGCGTCTCGGCATTACGGAGTACCTTGCCGAGCTGACGCCTGAAGGTAAGGTGAGTGCGATCGAACGAATGAGTAACCAGGATGAAATCGTGGCGATGGTCGGCGACGGTATCAACGATGCCCCTGCACTGGCACGAGCGAACGTGGGTATCGCGATGAGCTCAGGTACCGATGTTTCTCTCGAGGTTGCGCCCATCACGCTGATGCGAAATGACCTTAACCTCATTGGCGCTGCGATTCAGGCGAGTCGTGCCACGTTCCGCAAGATTAAGCAGAATTTATTTTGGGCATTTGTCTACAACGTGATCATGTTGCCACTCGCGGCATTAGGAGTTTTGACGCCAACGATTGCTGGTGCGGCGATGGCCCTTTCGAGCGTGAGTGTTGTGTGTAATTCCCTCTGGTTACGTGCCTGGAAACCTGAGGTGGGTCATGAATCAAGTCATTGATATCGGTGTGAACGGCATGCACTGCGACGCGTGTGTGCAGAGCGTGGAAGCCGTTGTCGGTCGTCTCACCGGCGTTGAGAGCGTGAGTGTGGATTTGGATAACGCACTCGCGACTATTACGTACGATGACGAATGCGTCACGATCGCGGACCTTAATGAAGCAATTGAAGACGCCGGGTTTGATGTAGCTCTGGCTTAACTTACTGGACCGTGTCGCGCACACCATCCGCGCCAGAATATATCCGCGTGCGCTAAACCCATCATGAACCACATGAGGTTGTGAGAATCCAGATTTACGCCGAATAGCGTGAAGTGCAAGTGCGGTTCGTTGATCGCGACGATGCCCATCACGATGAACGCGACTGGCCAGATATACGGATACACCTTACCGAAATAAAGGGCAAGTTTTTGAAACATTTTGATTTTGTGGAGAGTTGAGTTAGCGGGGTGCTCTAGCGATACGTGACAGCTTCGAACGCGTTGTTTTGCAGTGCTTGGACAAGGTCTTGCATCGAACGTATATCGTCCTCGAAGCGAGTTGCACAGCGACCAATATGGCTGACGATGTGTGCATCGCTCCCGCCAATACCTGCATACCCCTGGTTGTCCGCTAACGTACAAGCAATCTCGTCTTCGTTATTCCGACTACCGCCGTTGTAGATTTCGACGATTTTCACGCCGTTTGGAACGCCGTATTCCTCAAGATGTGCAGCCATTCCAACGCGCGGACGTCCTGGGTGGCAAGGAACGGCCACGGCCTGATGTATCTCGCATGCTTCGATGACCTTCGCGAGCCGTAAGCTGATGCTTGAGAAATCGAATTCATTGACTAGATCAGGCGTTACGCCGAAGACTAATACATGACCGTATTCAGTCTCAACTTCACTAGCTTTCAGGATGAGCAAGCCATACTCTTCGCCTAGCGAGGAGTAGTCAGATTCGTCGTCGAACTGTCGGTGCTCGGTTAGGACGAAGCCGTCGAGTGGTAACTCACGGGTTCTAATCCACTTACAGTAGTTTTCAACCTTCGCGCGACCATCGTCTGACTTGGTTGAATGGGCATGGAGATCGATGATCATCTATGCGGCGCTCCGTGCTTCTAGTTCGTCGAACTTGCGCTGCAGCGCTGACAGCAATTCGTGTTCCGTTCCCGAATTGTCAAACACGACATCTGCTTGTGCGATGCGAGCTTCGTTAGAAAGTTGAGCAGCAATTCGACTCTGTACCGCTTCGCGATCAAGTCCGTCTCGTTTCATCGTACGGGTGATTGCGGTTTCGACATCAACGACCGCAACCCAGACTTCATCAACGAAGTCTTGCCATCCTGCTTCTAGCAATACGGCGGCTTCAAGCACAATGACTCGATCTGGTTCTCGACGTTTAACGTTCTCGATTTCGGCTTTCGCCATTTCTTTGATCGCTGGCCAGACGATATCTGTCAGTCGCTTGAGGGACGATCCTTCCGCGAACACCTTTGAACTCAGACGGCGTCGATCGATGGATCCGTCGTCTGCGACGATATCTTCGCCAAATTCAGCGACTACGGCGTCGAAGCAGGATGTACCAGGTTCGTACGCTCGGTGTCCGAGCAGGTCAGCATCGATCACGTGTGCCCCGCGGTCTCGAGCATACTGACTTAACGTCGACTTGCCTGATGCAATTCCGCCAGTTAAACCAATGACGGTCAAGTTGCGCCCTCTAAATGTAGGTGCGCAATGATAGAAACTTGGAATCTCGTAACATTAATTGACGAGGGATTTACGCCTGTAGACTGCAAGTGAGCGCGTTGATTGTTGTTTTGTTCGCGCCCATAAAATAAGGGAGTTATGCCTCTGACTACCCAAAGATTGTGTCCCGACTGTCTAATGATTTGAATGAAGATTGCTGTTGAGTGAATACCAATGCCTGTACGATCAAAGGACACAGACTAGCTTGGCACAGCGGTGGTCGATATTGGCACCGGCGAAGCTTGTAACGATTCTCAGGATCTACGGTCTCGACGAGGCGCATGTGGCCATAACAGAGCCGCCAAATTGAAGCCGGGTAACGGCGTGAGATCGCTCGCAAGGCGAACGAAGCAAGGTGGACAGAATCCCGTGCTTAGACTCCATACCCTGTGCACTTGAATTCAACTCTTCGGCTGGTGGAAGCTTTCAAATTCTTGACTGGCGCGCTACGAGCTTGCGCAAGAGTGGCGTACCTGGATCGGCACCCGAGGCGGGTACTACACGCATGATCGAGGCTCGCGCCCTTGGCTCAGTTGGCTCGCGCTGATGCGACTGTCGTGGAACGAGGTTCGCATTCGCGCCGCCACCTTCGCTGAAGATTGGAAGCACGCGGCATACGAGAAGGGCGAAACGCAGAGCTTCTACAACGCGTTCTTCCACGTGTTCGGCGTTCAGCGGCGAAGCGTCGCACGCTACGAAGCGCATGTCGCGAAAGTGGACAATCGTTCGGGCTTCATCGACTTGTTCTGGCCCGGCGTCCTGATCGTCGAACAAAAGAGCGCGGGGCGCGACCTGAAGGCGGCCTATGAGCAGGCCGGAGAATATTTCGATGCTCTGCCCGAGCGTGAGCGGCCGCGCTTCATCCTGGTGAGCGACTTCCAGACGTTTGAGCTTCACGACCTCGACGAGCGCGAGTCTATCGCGTTTCGACTCACGGACTTGCCCTCTCATGTCGAGTCCTTCGGTTTCATTCTTGGCGTTCAGCGCCGCACTTTCCGCGATCAAGACCCAGCGAACGTCCAAGCCTCTGAGCTCGTCGGTCGTCTTCATGACTCGCTTGCCGATGCCGGACACACGGGATACGACTTGGAACGTTTTCTCGTGCATATCGTATTCTGCCTATTCGCCGACGACACGGGCGTGTTCGAACCGCGTGACATTTTTCTTGAGTTCCTTGAAAGCCGCACCGGCAAAGACGGTGCCGACCTGGGTGCGTGGCTGGCACAACTGTTCGAGGTGCTCGATACCCCCGAAAACAAGCGAGCGACAACGCTTGACGAGGATTTGGCGAAGTTCCCCTACGTCAACGGCGACCTGTTCAATGGGCATCTAAGGACGTTCTCGTTTGACTCGACCATGCGCGAGAAACTGCTTGATGCCTGCCGGTTCGACTGGTCGAACATTTCGCCCGCGATTTTCGGTGCACTGTTCCAATCCGTGATGGATCCGGCGGAACGCCGGGCGCAAGGGGCGCACTACACGACCGAGAAGAATATCCTCAAAGTGATCGAGCCGCTGTTCATGGACGACCTACGGGCCGAGTTCCAGCGGCTGAAAGTGCGTCGTTCTGGGCGTCTCGCGTTATTGCAGAAGTTCCAAGCGAAGCTTGGCAGTCTGACATTTTTTGATCCTGCCTGCGGATGCGGCAACTTCCTCATCATCGCGTACCGGGAATTGCGGATGCTGGAAATCGAGGTCATTCGGGAGATACGGGACGCAACTGGCGCGACCGGTCAGGCGGTGCTCGATGCGACGTGGCAGTCGGTGGTGGACGTAGACCAGTTCTACGGAATCGAGCTTGGCGAATTCCCGGCCCGCATTGCGGAGACCGCGCTGTGGATGATGGACCACATCATGAACAACCAGCTGAGCTTGGAGTTTGGTCAGACCTATGTGCGCATCCCGTTAGCAAAGTCGCCGCACATCGTCCACGGGGATGCACTTGAAGCAGACTGGTCCGAACTGCTGCCGCCAGAGGATTGCTCCTTTGTGCTAGGCAATCCACCTTTTGGGGGATTCGTGATGCGCGACCCGGACAAACAAACACAAGCCAGAGCAGTCATGAAGGCACTCGGCGTTGGCGGCTCCAGGCTCGATTATGTCGCTGCTTGGTTCTTGAAGGCAGGTGCCTACTTGAAGGGGAATCGGGCACGGATCGCTTTCGTTGCCACCAACTCGATCACACAGGGCGAGCAGGTCGCGCAGCTTTGGCCTGCATTGTTCGGCAGATACGATCTTGAAGTCGTCTTTGCACACACTACATTCCCATGGGGATCGGAGGCGCGCGGAAAGGCACATGTGCATGTCGTGATAGTTGGCATGTCTGATCGTGATTCCGTATCTGCCCGGCGTCGCCTTTTTATACACGACCATTCCACGAACGAATCCGTCGAACACGAACTTGGTTCGATAGGCCCTTACCTTGTGGACACAAGCCAATTGACCGATCCACACATAGTCATTGGACGAGAACGGAAATCACTGTCTGGCTTGCCAAAAATTGGCGTCGGAACGAAGCCTGTCGATGGCGGTCACTACATCCTGAACCGCGAGGAAAAAGAAACCTTTTTGACGGAGCAGCCGGCCGCGGCTGACTTACTGAGGCCTTTCATTGGTAGCCGCGAGTATATCAACGCAGTGGAGCGTTGGCTACTTTATCCGTCAGACGTTCCCTCTTCCCGCCTCAAGACTCTGCCGAGTGTTATGAAGCGTATCCGGGATGTACGGGAGTATCGGCAACACCGAGCGGGAAAACTGGGAAAGTCAATGGCAACGCGGCCCACGGCGTTTCATGTCACCCTCACGCCGGAAGCTAATTTTTTAGTAATCCCGGAAACGAGTTCCGAGCGTAGGGAATACATCCCAATCGGTTATCTAAAGCCTCCAGTGATACCCAGTAATTCACTGTTGGTCGTTGAGAACGCGTGTCTAGCCCTTTTCGCACTACTGACTTCGGCGATGCACATGGCTTGGCTACGCCATGTCGGCGGACGGCTGGAGAGTCGGTATCGCTACTCGAGCGGACTCGTTTACAACACTTTTCCGATGCCGCCAAAGAGCGCAAATTTGTCGAGGCTGGAACCGCTGGCCCAGGCCGTACTGGACGCCCGTGCAACCCATCACGGCGCCACGCTCGCCGATCTCTACGATCCGGACCTGATGCCGCAGAACCTACTCGGGCGCACCGAGCGCTCGACCGGGCGGTAGACCGGCTCTACCGGCGCAATCGGTTCGCTTCCGAACGCGAGCGCGTAGAGCATCTGTTCATGCTCTACGAGAAGATGCGAACCCCGCTCGCTGTGACGACCAAACGTAGACGTCGCCGTCGCCACTGAGCAAGGCTTCCTCGTCATTGCCAATCGAGTACCGAAAGTCGAAATCAGGCACGGCTAGACGTCGGAAGCGGAAATGGACTACTGGACCGACAGGAGTAGTGTGTAACAGGATAAATTGAGCATATACGCTCGTGCTCAAGTGGCTTGTCGAGGGAATGAGCATCAGATCGGTAGCTCGCATAGCGGACGTTTCTCGCAACACAGTCGCCAACCTGCTGATCGACGCTGGTAAAGCGAGCGAAGCGTATCAGGACAAGGCTTTGCACGACCTTCCTTATAAGCACATTGAAGTTGATGAAATTAAAGCTTCATGTGTGTCAAACAGAAGAACGTACCCATAGTTAGGCTCGTACCACCAAAGGTCGGTTATATATCGACCAAGGAGCGATTTGCGCCGACACCAAGTTAATACTTTATAGATTGTCGGCTACCGTATCAGCGCCACGGAAGTCGGGTTATTGGATGATTTGCGTTCCCGCCTAGCCAAAAACGGGCGCAACTCACGAGCGATTGTCACAAGGCATACCTTGAAGCCGTGGCGGACGCATTTGGCACCGACATGGACGATGCCCAACTTATCCAGGCGTGCCACATCGGGAACGAGCGCTCCGAGACACACTAAAGTCCCTCGGAATGTGTCAGCATTCTCACCCGAGATGTCGAAGGCGATCCGGACAACGCACTAGCAGCGACATCCAATGTTGGATGATCGATACAAACTTCGACGAAAAACAGTTTTACGCACGACGTTTCCATTTTCCTCGAATGGGCGGCGATCGCCAGATTTCGCGATTTCAAAAGCAACTGAAAAAGCAAATCGATGAGGATGGGTGGCATGCCATGCTGTCGATCCGAGCACACCCTTTCCCAAGCCCGTCTCAGGTCAAATCGCTGTTCGGATGATCACGAATACCGGTGTTGAGATGACTTCAGGTCAGTACGCGGAGTGCCGTCTCCGGCGCCTTGTCGAGCACCCGTAACAGGGCGCGGGCCGCGCCGGTCGGGCAGCGCTTCCCCTGCTCCCAGTTGCGTATCGTCTCGGGCGATACATCAATGCGTCGCGCTAGCTCCATCTGGCTGAGGCCCATCCGCCGCCGGACCCGGCGCGTATAGCGTGCCATATCCTGCAACGCCTCGGCCTCGTCTTCCCGCTCTTGCATGACGATCTCGTCTGCCATTGTTGCGTCCACCCTAGCGGGGTCGATCCGGCCCTCGGGGAAGGTGGACGCATCGTCGGGATCAATCCTGATGCATGTTGTGCTCATAGTCCGCAACCTCCTTCGGGTTAGCCTCGCGGGCCGAAATGATGCGGACGGCCGAACCGCGCACCGTGTAGACGACGACATAGGTCTGCCTGTCGACCGTGCCGATCAGCCGATCGCGGTCCTCGCCATAGTCCCGCCGCGTGTCCTGGGCGACGATCCGTTGCGGATCGAAGAACGCCCGTAAGGCATATGCGAAGTCGAAGCGACGCGCGAAACAGTCATTGTTCTAGGCATCGTCCCATTCGAACTCCATTTTCAATTGTATAGGCCAATGGCCCATGATCGTCAAGCACTTCCAATCGCTATGTGTGCGAAGGTTCCAGCGCATCACTTCCTCCCTGACACTCCGGTTTTGCCGCCTTCAACCCAGGTCGGCGATTGCGGAGCCGATCAGGAGTCCGGTGGTGCCGAATCAGGCTGATCGATAACCGCTGTCCTGGGGATGACCAGATCGCTCGACGACCTCTATTCCCTAACCCGTCCTGCGGATGGCTGACGCCGGTGGGAACCGTCACCGAACCCCGTCCCGAGAGAATCTCCGCTACATCGGATCCATGCGAAACACGGCGGTATCGCTTTCCGGGTCTCGACCAACCGTGAGGAGGATCGGGGCACGTTCGGCAAGGTCCGTGATGCGGATCGCCCGACGGTCGTAGAGCAGCCCGTCGATCTTCAATCGCACCCGGTTGTCGCGCGCCACGTTGCTCGGCCAGCGTTTTCCGGTGCAACGTGCACAGGGCACGTAGAAGTTGCCGCCGTCGATCCAGGACGTGGTGGTCACCGCGTGCGGCACGACGTACCAGGTGCGGGTCTGCACCGCGATCTGCTTGCGGCCACGGTCGGCCCATTCCGGCGTTTGATCCGGCGCCAAGTCACCGCCGAGACGTGTCCCCGGCCGGCGTTCCACCGGGTCGATGGGCACCACGAGCAGTAGGACGTAGGCCAGCACGAGCACCGCGCCAACACCCATCGCCACCTTCTTAGCTGTCGTTGTCAAATTTAAATATCCTACTTTTGTCAAGTTCAATTGTCCCACTTTTGTCAACTTTATCCCCTGCGGGAGCAGGCGGCGGGTTCGCTTTGCCCCATAATGCGCGCGTTTTCGAAGGGTGTGTTTCCACGATGCTTGACCCTTACCTGGTGCTCGACTTCACGGACGAGCGCGGGGAACGCGGCCCCATGCTGCTCGGCAGTTTCGGTGTCGCGCGACAGTTTTTTGTGGTTGGTGGTGCTTACGGGGTCCTGGTGCTCCGATTGAGCGTTGACGGGGCGCTGTGCGTTGCGGGATTAGGCTGGAGTTTGGCCATTGGCGCGATTGGGGCGTCAGTACCGGCAGGACGCGCCGTCTATATGAACGTTGCCGCGACCTCGCGGGAGGCGTGAGCAGTCAGCGACTGCATTTGTTGTAGCGAGAGCAGGCAATGGAAGTAATCAGGAAAGTCACAGCATACGTGACGCGGATCAGCGAGGCCGGCGTTCCGGAGCTGCTGGTGTTCAAGCCGCAAGACGTTGGCGTTCAGGTACCAGCGGGTACCGTCGAAGAAGGCGAGTCGTACGAGTTCGCAGCAGACCGGGAGGTCGCCGAGGAAACGGGCCTCACGTCGTTTGAACGCGTTCGCTTCCTTGCGTCGATCGAGGTGCCGTTGACTGACTCCAGCCGTGCACCGGTTCGGGGTTCCATGCTTTATCAGGAACCTGCTCGCGAAACACCTCTCGACTTCGAAGTTCCGCGCGCCTATTGGCTGGAGGTAGTCGAACGTCAGGGCGATAGTGCAAAAGTCAGGCTGTCGGGTAAGGAGGGATGGATCCCTGCCGGGATTCTGGCCGGTCGAATGGATCGGTCGTTTTTTCACTTCCGTACGTCCGAGACAACGCCCGACAGATGGGAGGTAAAAGACGGGGACCACGATCCGTGGCTTTGCTACTGGATACCGCTCGAACCCCGCCCTGATCTTGACCACGAGTTCGAAGAGTGGGAGCGGCGGCTCCATCGACTCGTGCTGGATAGCGTCGCCGAAATGTGACGTGGGGCGCGTGACCCGGCTGTGACCTATGGTGCCAGCAAGACGTCGATTCCGCCGTTGAACTGCTCTATGACGGTTTTGTAACCCAGCCCATTCAAACAGTGGTTGATGGCGTCAAACTGACTCTCCTCGATGAAGTCTGGCTCGGCCTCGCAAACTCGATCATGCAGCTTCGTGTCGTGGCGCCTGTTGTCTTCGAAAAACACAACCGGACGATCGCGCGCCAGCACCTTTCGCGCCGAATGAAGGATGTGAGGTTCTGCCCCTTGTGCATCGATGTGCATGAAACCGATGTCGCGCAGGTCCATGTCGTCAACTCGCACGCAACTGACTGTTTCACCTGCCAGCCCGATGGAGACGACGCCGTGGTTTATGCCTGTGACACGCTCGTAGAGATCGAGGCTGTCGAGCGTCACCGTGCCGTTGTGACAGAAAACCGCGCGATTGTAGATCGACGCGTTGCGGACGCCGTTGGCCTCCAAGTTCATGCGTAGAAGCTCGAACTGGCGTTTCTGAGGCTCGAACGCGTTCACCTTGCCTCGCGTATACCGGCAATAGGCGAGCGTGGAAGTACCGCAGTGCGCGCCGAACGCGGGAGGCGTGAGCCTCGGCTGCGGCGACCACGCGCCGGGGAATCTAGTAGCGCGCTAGGCTCGCGCAGCGGGCGCTGTCGAGCGATCGTAGGCGTCAACGCGTCCGAGAGCTGCGCTCTCTTACCATTCACCACCGTCCCGAATTTCACTATCGGGTCTCGGGTCAGCTTCAGGCCATGCAAGTTTGTTACTGTTATTCCAAGCTTGCAATAGCTTAAATCTATCTGGGTTTACCTCTGTTAAGTATGCAACGTAAGACCTTAAAATGAGGACTCTCTGTTGAACCTTATCGGCAACTATCGCTCCTTTAACCGCTGACCCCAAAGAAGCGACGGTTCATTTCGTACAACCAGACGGCGAAACGACTCCTGTTAAGGATTTGGTCGGACGGTCGGTCATGGATTTTGCAGTCGACCACGGCATCGTAGGCATTCTCTCGCAATGTGGTGGCGCCTGTATCTGCACCATGTGTCATTGCTATATTGACGCAGATTGGTTTGATCGCATTGGACCAATTTCGTACGACGAGAAGGAAATGCTCGAGTTTGTGCCTGCCCGTCGTCCCACGAGTCGGCTTGCATGCCAAGTGATCGTGACACACTCGTTAGATGGACTAGCAGTCCATATTGAATCAGAATCAGGAAACGCAACATGAAAGAATTCAAAGACAAGATCGCGGTTGTAACCGGCGGCGGTACCGGGATGGGGCGAGGGCTTGTCCTGCAGCTCGTACGGGAAGGCTGCCACGTCGCGACGTGCGACGTCCTGATGGACAACCTGGACGAAACCCTGAAGTTAGCTGGCGAAGTGAATCCAGACGTGAAAGTCACAGGCCACACGTGCGACGTGGGTGTGGAAGACGACATCAAGCGATTCGCGCAGGAAGTCGGAGAGCAGCACGAAACCGAGCACATCAACCTGCTGTTTAACAACGCGGGAATCGGTGGGGGTGGTGGCTTCGTGAATGGACCAAGGGATCAATGGGAACGGACTTTTGCGGTTTGTTGGTATGGCGTCTACTGGTCCGCGCGCGAGTTTATGCCGATGCTCGTCGCAAGCGACGAAGGTCACATGATCAATACGAGTAGTGTCAATGGATTCTGGGCGAGCATAGGTCCTGGTATTTCCCATACGGCGTATTCAGCAGCCAAGTTCGCCGTTAAGGGCTTTAGCGAATCAATGATCACGGATTTGAGACTCAATGCGCCGCATGTCAAGGTGAGTGTCGTTATGCCAGGACATATCGGCACGTCGATCGCGATCAACAGCGCCCGAATCCTCGGCAACCCGAGTATGCCCGCGTTAAGTGATTCAGAGCTTGAGCAGATTAAGCAAGCGTGGATCGAACGCGGGCTGCCAGTACATAACTTCACGCCGGATCAGATGCGCGAACGGCTACACGAACAACGCAATCAATTCCGCGACAATGCGCCAACGACCGCAGACCAAGCGGCGTCAATCATCCTAGACGGAGTGCGCGAGGAGCGGTGGCGGATCCTCGTAGGCGATGACGCGTATCGCCTTGATGAAGCCGTACGCGAAGCGCCAGAAGAAGCGTACGAACCTGGCTTTACTCAGCGTCGACAGTTGTTAGGCAGTTTAGCCGATAACGACGACGATTGAGCGAGCACCATTGTCAAGGACTTCGGAATAGAACACGCCGCGTCATCCATTCCTACTCTGGAATGCGCGTTGTGAGCGCAGACTGAAACACGGCGAGTAAGCGGAAGACGAGCGGTAGATAGCCGTTTGTCCATATTTCCCGTGCGATAAAAGCTGCCATCAGATCATGGTCGCCGACTAGCACGCCGTACAAGCGTTCCCAACTAACGCAGTGAATCGTGAGTAGATCGGGTTCATCATGTGTTTTATCGCAACGCACAATGCTGTTTTCCGCTGGCGTGAACTGGAGTACGACTGAACCGACGCTGAATAAAATTGGCGACGCAAATTCTTGCGCCACTTCGAGTCTCGTTTTCTGTGTCAGCAAGCGTATGAACTCGATTTCGGTCATCTTTGTATGTCCTTTGGCATACGGTCATTTTGCGTCGCGGTTAGCGACCGATTCTGTCCCACCTTAGATAAACGGTAAATACCCGATGGAATTCCTATTTGAGCTCGGATTATTCATTGCGAAGAGTTTTTGGATCGTCATCTGTATTGTGTTCGTGCTCATGGCTCTTGCTTCCGTTGTACCGAAACGGCGTCACCATCCGGATATCCCCGAAGGTCATCTCGTTGTGCGCCATATCAACGAAATGTACCGTGAATTACAACGTGGGATTGACATGGAGGCCTTTGACCCGAAGTCGGCGCAACGTGCTCAAAAACTGGAACGCAAACAACGACAGGCAGAGGTGAAACAGCGCCAGAAGGAAGCCAAGGCGGCAGCGAAAGCGAAGTCAACTGGCGAGGAAGATGCACCTTCAAGAGATGAGAAGAATTCCGTATTCGTTCTGGACTTTAACGGCGAAGATATTGAGGCGGCGAAGACAGAATTCCTTCGTAAAGAAATCACAGCGCTTCTAGTACGAACGAAGCAACCGAATGAGATCGTTGTACGACTCAAGAGTGCGGGTGGATATGTTCATAGTTATGGTTTTGCGGCATCACAGCTGTTGCGAATTCGCGAAGCGGGGATCAAACTCACCGTTGCGGTAGATCAGATTGCGGCGAGTGGTGGCTACATGATGGCCGCGGTGGCGGATCAGATTATTGCCGCTCCGTTCGCTGTAGTGGGGTCGATTGGTGTGGCCGCTGAGCTACCGAACGTGCATCGACTCCTTAAGAAATATGACATCGATTATGAAGTGCTCACTGCTGGCAAACACAAGCGTACCCTCACGGTCTTCGGTGAGAACACCGACGAGCATCGCGAGAAATTCCAGGAAGAAATGGAAGAGACACACGAACTCTTCCAGGATTTCGTATCGAAGTACCGCGAAAACGTGGACGTACCTTCCACGGCAACCGGTGAAACTTGGTACGGTTCGAAAGCGCTTGAACTCAATCTCGTCGATTCAATTCAAACGAGCGACCAGTACATTCAGACAGCATGCAATGACTCCGAGGTGTACGAAGTGCAATGGGTCATGCCTGTGAAACCTCTCAACCAATTGGCAGCAAAACTAGCAGCGTCAGTTAGTTCGTTTACGAGTTGGTTAAAGAATGGAATCCGAGTGAGTTGATTCAGCGCATGTAAGACATGCGATTCACATTCGAGTAAATAAAAACCTGATTTAGGAGAAACACGTTGGCACGGTTTACCGCGTTTGAAGTAACAAAAGAAGAAGACGGTTCATTCAGTCGCGCGATCATTGAGCGGGACACGAGTGAGCTACCGCAAGGTGATGTGCTGATTCGCGTCGCCTACTCGTCGTTGAACTACAAAGACGCATTGTCCGCTACGGGTAATCCAGGTGTGACGCGCAACTACCCACACACACCGGGCATTGATGCGGCGGGCGTGGTTACTGAGTCAAACGATTCCTCGATCGCTGTCGGAACGGAAGTGATCGTTATTGGCTTCGACTTAGGGATGAACACTGCAGGCGGCTATGGCGAATTCATCTCGGTCCCGAGTCGCTGGATTACGCCATTACCGACCGGCTTGAGTGCGCGCGAAGCGATGATCCTCGGTACCGCGGGATTCACGGCAGCACTGTGCATTCACAAGCTTGAGGGCGCAGGTATGACCACGAACGGGGGTCCGGTATTGGTCACTGGTGCGACCGGCGGAGTTGGGAGTGTTGCGGTTCGGCTACTTAGTCAGGCGGGATACGAACCCCATGCAGTCACCGGGAAGTCAAGCGAGCACGAGTTCCTACGCAAGCTTGGTGCAGCCGAAATCCACGATCGAAGTGAATTTGCGGATGAGTCATCCCGACCATTACTTCGCGAAACTTGGGGTGGGGTCGTTGACACCGTCGGTGGCGCCATTCTGTTCAATGGAATCAAGGGGCTGAAATACGGTCAAAGCGCTGCTGCGTGTGGTCTAGTCAGCTCACCAATGATTCCTGCATCCGTTTTTCCATTCATCTTGCGCCACGTCAACTTGCTAGGTATTGACTCGGTCGAATTACCGTTAGATCAAAAGAACGTGATTTGGTCGAAGTTGGCAACCGATTGGAAAATCGACATCCTTGAAGATCTCGTCGCGCCGCTGACCCTTGAAACTCTTTCGGATGCGATCGATCGAATTCTCGCTGGCGAAATGGTTGGGCGAGGGTTGCTACAGCACGCAAGCTAAAGCGATTCGTCGCATCGATTGAGATAGAACTCATCACCGTGTCGAGTCACCAGGACCTCTTTAGTCGTTAGGCTCTAAAGCGGTGGTGCTTCGATTGCCTAACGTGTGATCCTACGAATACCGCTTTAGAAGGACGTATGTCGCGTACGCGGGTATTGCGATCGACAGGATCAGAATCGTTGGGTAAGCGAAAAGTGCCACCTCTAGAAATTCTTGAGAGGCTGCCGCCTCATCGTTCAGTGCAAGGAAAATCAGGAAAAATAGATAGTTTAAAAATAGGAATACACCGACTGCAAGGATCGAAAACATCGTGCTGCCTAGCACGAAGCCTTCTCGACGCTTATTGCTCATTGATTTTGACTAAGGCGGAATTTACTCAGTTATACCAATATACAACGCAGTTAGTCAGCCAACAGTTGGGTTTGATGCGCTGTAGTTGTTCGTACAAAAACCACAGTTTTCAATGACCGAATCTTTTGCGTGCACGTTGCGATCCAAAACCGATCGGGTTTTGTTTTGACGTAACTTCTGGTAGATTAGCCTCCTTCAAAGTGGAGCTTGCCTCCCGAGACCCCGTATGTCCTCCGTTTCGGAAACGCCGTCCATCTTCTCTGAACACATCTGGATTCGGGATCTCAATACGAAACGACACCGCTACCTCGATGCGCTGGATGGGGCGATTCCGTGGCGTCAATTGATTCGTGCATTGCGACCGTTCTACCCGCCGGGGGAGAGAGGACGAAATCCCATACCGCTTGAAAGCATGATTCGATTACACGCCTATCAACTGAGTACTGCGTTGACTGACCAGCAAGCGATTGATGACATGCTAGAAAACCGTCTCGTTGAAGCATTCTGTGATTGGGACATCACCCAGCGCCCGTCGCTCCACCGATCAACGCTGGTCCGATTTCGCAAGCGATTGAAAACCCATGATCAATCGGATTGGGTTCGTGACGTGATCACCGCGGCTCGAGCGTCCGCGGGGCTTGAATAAGAGGCGGATTAGCCAACGCGGAAGTAAGGCTAGGCGACGCGCAACCGATCTGAAAGCGCAAGCGGATTCCGATAGTTGAGCACCACCATATACGTGGAAACTAGCATGGTCAATATCGTAGCCAAGAGGATGACATGGTCGGTTTGCTTGCTCAGTAACGGGGTTGCAACGAACAGAACCAGTAAAGAGAACTCACTGCATTGACCCAATCGAACACCTACTTCCCAACCAATCGAGCTTGGTATTCGAGACAACGAGAGCAGGTAGCGAAAAGCGACAGGTTTTAAGGCTACAAGAAGCACAGCAAGTAACGCGGCTTGCCAAATTGCATCGGGTACGAGCATGATGTCGACGCGCGCGCCGACCGTAAAGAAGAACAGGATTAAGAAAAAGTCTCGTAAAGGCTCTAACGTCTCAGCTACACTTTGCGAAACGGGCGAGTTTGCGAGCGAAACACCAGCGATAAATGCGCCAAGTTCAAAACCAAGACCACACGCATGCGCGATTCCCGCAAGCGCAAGACACCAGCCAATATAGAGTAAGAACATGTATTCGGTGAATACATCGAAACGCTGCATGAGCGGCCAGATTAGGAATTTGGGACCGACATATGCGACAAATAGAAGAATCGGTCCAGACGCCAAAAGTAGACCGAGATCAATGTCGCCTTGCGCACCGCCTTTGGCTAGCAAGTACAGCGCAACTAAGGCCATCACTGCAATCAGATCTTGAATCAACAAGATTCCGATGACAATCTCGCCGATTTTTCGATGGTGCAGGATCGTGCGAGGTAACAATTTGATTCCGAGCACCGTACTCGAGAACATCATTGCAACGCCAAGAACGGTACTCTCCATCCACGTGAATCCGAACACTTGACCTGCGCCGAGCCCGACTGCAAAGAACAACAGCGAACTGAGTAACGCCGCAGTGAGTGAGGTGCTGAACATCGCGACGAGCTTGCTTGGTGGTAGCTCAAGTCCGACGATGAATAACAGGAACAGAATGCCAATCTCTGACACTTCGCTGACTAACGTCGTGTCGCTAATCCATCCTAGTGCCGACGGACCAAGCGCAATACCGAGGATTACGTAGACGATGATTAAGGGTTGGCGGATAAACATCGCCAGGGATGCAAGGATTGCACCGCCAACGAATATGAGTATGAAACTATCTATCATCGTCGATAAATCGTACGATGGGACCCAACCGCTTTGCGCTTAGCGCGCGCGTTTTCGGCGATACGGTGGTTCGGGTTGAATGACCGAACCTTGATAAAAGTCGCTCATACTCGACATGCACTGAATCGCTGTTTGAGCCGCAAGTTCATTCTCTAATACGAAGGCGTCAAATCCACACCGGGACATAAACGGCGTGAGATCTGGCTGAACTTGGCCGAATGCACGCAACTCGCCTTTGAATCCGTAACGTTTACGCAAGAGTGCGCCGAGTGAAAGACCACGCCCATCGGCAAACATCGGGAAATGTACAGCCACAAGATCAAGGGTAGAGAGCTTGTCGCCGTACTCCTCAATCTCTATGTCACCATCGACCCAAGCCGCATTGGCGTTGCTGTTCTTTAACTGTTCAACGGGAACGATGGCATTTGAAGGCACGTAGTCTGGGATCGTCTCGAGAAGCTGCCACGGGTCCTCGACGATCTGCTGGTCCTTAACCAGCACTGGCATGTGACTGACGCTCCGGTTCCTGTACGTAAACGCGATCTTTAAAAGGATCTATGCCAACACGTCGATAGCAGCTCAAAAACGTCTCGCCGTTAGTGCGGTTATCGACGTAGGCATCAAGTAATCGCTCAATAACACCTACAACCTCATTGCGTGAAAAGGAAGGACCGATGATCTTTCCGAGCGAAGCATCGTTGGTCGCGTTACCGCCCAGTGAAATCTGATAGAACTCGTCACCACGTTTGTCAACGCCTAAGATGCCGATGTGCCCCACGTGATGGTGACCGCAAGCGTTCATACAACCTGAAATGTTCAAGTCGAGCGGTCCGAGATCGTGTAGGTAGTCGTAATCGTCGAAGCGTTGCAGAATTTCTTCGGCAACAGGGATTGACTTGGCATTGGCTAGCGAGCAATAGTCACCGCCAGGGCAGCAAATCACATCAGTCATTAGACCCTGATTTGCTGAGGCTAATCCTTCCGCACGCGCAAGTTCAAAAAGCTCAAACAATTGATATTGCGGCACGTCGGGTAGCACGAAGTTCTGATCGTGGCTGATGCGAATTTCACCGTAGCCGAACCGCTCAGCCCAATTTGCCACGGCATCCATTTGAACGTCGGTAACGTCTCCGGGTGGGATACCGGTTGCCTTGGTCGAAAGAGTGACGATCGCGTAATGTGGTTGCTTGTGTTCCGAGACGTTTTGTTGAACCCATCGGTTAAAGCTCGGATGCTCAAGACGTTGGGAAGCAAGAGATGCTGACCCGTCTGGCACGCGACGATATTCGGGAGGTTGAAAGAAACCGTTGATGCGGTCGATCTCTTGCTGCGTCAGTTCTTGTGGGTTGTCTTTAATGAGGTCCCACTCGGCGTCAACTTTTTCACCAAAGACCTTCGGCGTCATCGCTTTGACCAAGATCTTGATGCGAGCCTTGTACTTGTTGTCGCGACGACCGTAGCGGTTGTATACACGCAAAATCGCCTCGACGTACGTAAGAAGGTGTTTTTCCGCTAAGTTCTCCCGGATTAACGCGCCGATTGCAGGCGTTCGTCCTAGGCCGCCGCCAACATAGACATTAAAAGTCGTGCGGTTTTCTGCATCGACCTGCAATTGAATGCCGATATCGTGAACAGCGATGGCTGCGCGATCACTTTCTGCGCCATTCAAGGCGATTTTGAATTTACGTGGTAGCCACTCGAATTCCGGATGGTACGTTGACCACTGCCGAAGGAGTTCGGCGTAAGGACGGGCATCTACTTGCTCGTCAGCGGCGACGCCTGCAAACTGGTCGGTGGTCACGTTGCGTACGCAGCTCCCGCTTGTCTGGATCGCGTGCATGTCAACGTCAGCCAGTTCGAAAAGTATGTCCGGTACTTCCGCTAGCTCCGGCCAGTTGAGTTGCATGTTTTGCCGGGTGCTAAGGTGTCCGTAGCCTTTGTCGTAATCACGCGAAATTGACGCTAACTTCCGTAGTTGTGTTGCATTGAGCGTGCCATACGGTATGGCGATGCGTAGCATCGGTGCGAGTCTCTGAATGTAGAGACCATTGCGCAATCGCAATTGTTGGAAGACATCATCGGGAATTTCACCCGCGAGAAAACGGTCGGTTTGGTCTCGGTATTGGGCTACGCGTTCCTTTAGGAAGTTGCGGTCAAAGTCGTCGTACTGATACATTCTGTTCGCCTGAGATTGACCACCGTCAACTTAATGCGTGGTACTTTAACCTAGGCGAATTCGCCTGAACCTGGATATAGGGGAAGTGGGAATTATGCGATAATCTGTTAGTTAGCCGCATCAATGCGCCGATCTTTGCGCGTTTTCGTGCGTGACATGGTTATCAGGATCATTAGCACATGTCCTGGCTCAAGCGATATCGCACTGTAAATGTCGCTGTTTCTTCGCGTGCAACAGTTGTTGATTCTCGCCTGAACTCGGGCATATCAGAAGATTTGCGGTCTACTTAGCGATTTATTCCGGGGGTATCGTTTTGGAAATCGGCGATTGGAAATCAACAGGTTCGGTCGCACCGCTTTACAAAGAACTTGCACAGCTCGACCTTTTAAGCAACATCACAGAGCTTGAAGCATTTGGATTCACGGTCGTACCACCAGAAAAAGTTGGTCCACCAGAATTCTGCGACGAGGTCAAGGCGGCACTCGAACGAACCATGTTGCGGAGGTATGGCGCTGATGGTCTTGCGGAAGACCGTTGGGCTAATGTCAATGACATTCAACGGTTCATGCTCTGGGAAGACCAGATTTTCGAAAAACTGACCTATAACCCGGCTGGGTTGGGTTTAGCACAGTGGTTACTTGGTACAGATTGCGTTCTTAGCCTATGCGCCGCTTGGGTCAAGGGACCTGGTGAGGTACGGACCCCCATACATGCAGACTATCTAGACCCGGCATTGCAGGCGCAACCTGAGCAGGTGAACAACTGCAACATGCACTTCATGCTAACTGACTATACGAAGGACGACGGTGCGATTTCGTTTGTGCCGGGTAGCCACAAGTGGCGTCGCCAGGTAACGCCGGATGATGCAAAGTACTGGGCCGATCGTGCTGTTGCGGTGGAGGCACCTAAAGGATCGATGGTGATTTGGGGTAATCACACATGGCACGGTTCATATCCGAAGACGACCTCAGGGTTGCGAATGACATTACAGTGCGAGTACATGCGACGTCGACGTCAGGCCGAAGAGGCATATCGTGAAACCGTGACTCAGGAAGCACTCGATCGCAATCCGGTAAGGTTTGCCGGACTGATGGATGTCTATAGCTTGTTTCCATTTGGGGCTAACGATTGGGATATCGAGAGAGTTTCGCAGGCTGAACCTGGTTCGAAGAGCGGTCAGACGATAGAGTCTTATCGAAGCCTGTTCGATGTGGAACCCGCAAATGGCAAAACCACGCTCCGTCCCAAATACGACTACACGCAGCATGACGGAGTGATGACTTCACAGCGCAATGGCAGTCGAATCCGTCGAGCACAGAAAGAAACAGAGGAAAAGAAGCGTGCGGAACCTGCTAAGGAAACCGCAGCGGCGAAATGAAGCAATCTGAAGTAGAAGCGGAAGGTCCAACGATCGTCGATGGACTGAATATCACGGATCGTATTGACCAGATCCGGGATCAAGGCTACACCATCGTCGAGGACTTTATTTCACCGGATGAAGTCGAAAAGATTCGTCACGCGTTCATGACCGAGGTGTACATCACCGAAATGCGTGCAATCGGCACGCAAACCGGGAGGACTTGGCGAGCGCACAACCTGCTTGCGAAGACGCGTGCGGTCGATTACCTGTTTCTGGACAAGCGCGTTCGCGCATTAGTTGAAGGTGTGTTAGGTCCACGAACCCAAATTAACGTCACGACTTTGTTCAATGTATTACCGGGTGAAACGCGTCAGTACCTTCACCCGGACGATGGCTTATGGCCGATTCCTCGACCACATCCAAGCTTCGTCTGCAACGGGCTCATTGCGATAGACGATTTTGAAATAGAGAACGGCGCAACGCACATCGTGCCGTACAGCCATCGATGGTATGACCGGCAGCCAGATCAATCGATCGACACGCTGCAAGTCGAAATGAAATCCGGTACGATGTTAATGTGGGAAGGCGGCTTGTGGCATGGAGGTGGCGCAAACGTCTCCAAAGATCGAGAGCGACTGGGATTCTTCATGAGTCATCAAGTTGCCTATCTGCGCCCACAAGAGATCCAACTCGTTTCCGTTCCTCGCGAAGAGGTGCGCAAAATGCCGGAACAGTTGAAGCGGCTCTTGGGTTACCACCGATTTGGCTTGGGTGTTGACGGTCGCGATCCGATCGACGTGATTGACGACGAGATTTACGTGCACGAATCGGCCAAGCTTGCTGACGAGTGGTACGCCGGTTATCGGGAAGCGTCCGAACAGTCCGCTGACGCGTAAACACAGATCAACACTGCGGCGCCATACGCGCTGTGATTTCTACTAAAGCAGATTCTTAAGGAACAATATGCCTGCAATTGATCAAACACTAGGTCCTGTAGCTGTTACCGGCTGTTCGGGTTTTACCGGCGGCCACATGGCACGTGAGATGGCACTGCATGGCTATCAAGTTCGCGCGTGTATACGTGACGCGAACAGCTGGCGCGGTCAAGATGCCGTAAATTACTTGTCGTCGCTGCCAAACGTCGAGATTCGAGAAGGTTGTGACCTGTTCATCGAAGGCTCATATGACGACGCTTTTGAGGGCTGCAGTGCGGTGTTTCATGTTGCAGCGGTTCTTGGTAATTCAGCAGATGGGAAGTCGCAACCACTCGGCTCAGGCAACGTATCAACTGACATTTACGACGGTGGACTCAAGGGAACGCAGAACGTCATCGACTCGATCAATCGCGCCAACTCGGTGCGACGCTTGGTATATACGAGCTCAATGGCTGCTGTGTCCGGTCGGAAAGGAGCTACGGTCGAGGCAGGATACGAATGGACCGAGAACGACTGGGCGTCTGACGGTGTTGAAGAGCAGCGTTGGCAACATCCAGCGAATTCGTACGCAAGAAGCAAGGTCGAGACGGAACAACTGATCAATCACGCTGGCGTCGCGAGTGAAGGACGATGGGATGCGGTCACCATGTGTCCCGCGATGATCTGCGGACCGATCCTGTTTAAGGCGCAAGTTGGCCAATGGATTGAGCAGATTGGTCGCATGGCAAACAACGAATCACCGAATTGGCCTTCGCCGTATGACATGTACTACAACATCATCGATGTTCGTGACTTGGTAAAAGCGCATCGATTAGCGGGTGAAGTGGACATCAATCATGCAACAACACAAGGTGGGGCACGTTATCTAATGCATGGATCCGGTGGCAGGTCATCGTTGCTGTTTAGTGAGGAAGTGCGCGGCATCATTCATGATTTCTTTCCGTCATTCGAGTTGGGTCTGCCACAACCGATTCCAAATCGTGAAGGTGTGCCTGATTCTGACGGCAAGCCACCAAAGCCGCATGTAATTAACGACTGTAAGAAGGCTAAGGAAGTGTTGGGCGCAACGATTCGTCCGGTTGACGACACAATATGCGCGGTAGTGGAGACTTCAATCGAACTTGGCGTCATCGAACCCAAACTCGCTGCCTGAGATTTCACTGCCGACCCGAACATCCTTCAGAGTGCATTCGCGTTCTCGGCAAAGGTGACGAAAACCGGTCGATTGAGACTTCCTAAATTCAGACTAACCAAAGTCGTCTTCTGGTGCTTGCTGGCGGTTCCGCTCGCGCTCCTCATCAACGATGTTCGTATCGAGTTAGGCGCCCCCACACTAGGTTTAGGCGCCGATCCGGAGGACGCCATCGTCGACCACTTAGGCATCTGGTCGATTCGACTGCTTTGGTTTACGCTGTTCATTTCGTCGCTCTCGCGCCTTGTCAAGAAACCTGTGCTCATTCAGTTTCGACGCATGGCGGGTCTCTGGACATTCGCGATGGTATGTCTGCACGTTACGAGCTACATCCTGTTGCTGGCTCGTGTCGATCTGATGGTGATCTTGGACGACTTTGTTGAACGACCGTACATCATCGCTGGATTGACCGGACTATGTTCACTCATTCCATTAGCCATCACCTCGACGCGTGGCTGGCGACGAAGGTTGCGCGAGAACTGGAAACGGTTACATCGATTTGTGTACGTTGCTGCGATTGCGGCGTGGATCCACCTGTTTTGGCTGGAACGAGCGACCTTCGAGGAATCGGCGATCTATGGCGTGATTCTCATCTTCCTATTCGGAGAGAGGATCGTCAATACAATCAGAACTCGCAAGCAGCGACGAGCCGTCAAAGGGGCGACGTGACATGAAGCATCGCCAATATTGGCTCGCCAATCTACGCCTAGTCGGCATTCTCCTGTGCATCTGGTTCATCGTGTCGTTTGGTTGCGGAATTCTTTTCGTTGATGTGCTCAACCAGATTCACATAGGCGGCTTCAAGCTAGGCTTTTGGTTTGCGCAGCAAGGCAGTATCGTCGTCTTCGTCATTTTGATATTCGTGTACGCGGCGTTAGCTAATCGACTCGATCGCGAACACGACGTCGACGAAGACGAATGAGCCAACAGTTTCTTATTTACCTAGTAGTTGGCGGTAGCTTTCTACTGTACATTGGACTCGCGATCTATTCCAAAGCGAATTCGACGAGCGACTTTTACGTCGCAGGAAAGCACGTCTCGCCGATCGCCAACGGTATGGCGACCGCAGCAGATTGGATGTCAGCTGCTTCGTTTATCTCGATGGCTGGACTCATTGCATTCTTAGGTTACGACGGTTCCGTCTACCTCATGGGTTGGACTGGCGGGTACGTGATACTCGCATTGTTGCTTGCGCCGTATTTGCGCAAGTTCGGCAAGTACACGGTACCTGAATTCATTGGCGATCGCTACGACTCGCAGGTCGCTCGTACGGTAGCGGTGATTTGTTTGATCGTTATTTCGTTTACGTACGTTGCAGGGCAGATGCGAGGCGTTGGCATCGTGTTTGCACGTTTCCTGAATGTCGACGTGACGATTGGCTTGTTAACAGGTATGGCAATCGTGTTCGTGTATGCGGTCTTTGGTGGCATGAAGGGTATTACGTATACGCAGGTTGCACAGTACTGCGTGATGATTTTTGCCTACACCTTGCCGGCGATCTTCATCACATTTCAAGTCACCAATATTCCGATTCCGCAACTCGGATTTGGCAGCGAGCTAGCGGATGGATCGGGTTATCTGTTAGCGCGATTGGATCAGGTCGTTACCGAATTGGGATTCGCGTCGTATACCGACGGCTCTAAGAGCATGACAGACATGTTCTTCATCACGATGGCGTTGATGATCGGCACAGCAGGCTTACCTCATGTCATTGTTCGTTTCTTTACAGTTCCTCGAGTTCGTGATGCTCGCATTTCAGCTGGATACGCCTTGCTGTTTATTGCGATCCTCTACACGACTGCCCCCGCTGTTGGTTCGCTCGCCCGATGGAATCTCACTGCCACGATACAGTCGGGTGACGTAGGTGCGGCTGACGCGAATTTGCAATACGCGGAAAGACCGCAATGGTTCAAGACGTGGGAAGACACGGGGCTTATCTCGTTCGAGGACAAGAATCAAGACGGTCGAATTCAGTACTACAACGACACGAACGAGGCATTCGTCCCCGTCGCTGAGTCTTATGGTTGGGAGGGTAACGAACTTACGATCGATCGAGACATCTTGGTTCTCGCCAATCCAGAAATCGCCGGGCTGCCTGATTGGGTCGTCGCTTTCATCGCTGCAGGCGCGATCGCAGCCGCTTTGTCGACGGCAGCTGGCTTGCTATTGGTCATATCTGCCGCCGTGTCGCACGATCTCGTGAAGAGCGTATTCAATCGCAGCATGTCGGATCGGAACGAGTTATTCCTCGGTCGCATCTGTGCGGCTGTCGCGATTTGCCTCGCCGGCTACCTGGGATTCGATCTACCGGCCTTTGTTGCGGAGGTTGTTGCATTCGCATTCGGCATTGCGGCTGCCAGTCTCTTCCCGGTGATTTTGCTTGGAATCTTCAGCGTCCGTGTGAATGGAATCGGCGCAATTTGCGGCATGTTAACGGGGTTAGTTTTCACCACACTCTACATCAACGCGTTTAAAGGCATGCTGTTTTCACCGATGTTTGCGAACGTGCCAGAAAACTGGCTATTCGGCATTTCACCTGAAGGCATCGGTGTGCTTGGCGCCTTGTTAAACTTCGCAGTAACTCTGGTAGTTAGCTACTGCACCAAAGCACCAAAACAAGAGGTTGTTGAGCTGGTACACAACCTGCGAACACCTCGCGCTTTGAGTTCAGAAACATCGCATGGATAAAGCAGATCCGACCGCTAATCAACTCTCTGCGGCAGAGCTCGAGAAGCTCCAAGAGAGTTTGCCTCATTGGACGGTCGACGCAACGGGTGATGCATCAAAGCTCACGCGACGATTTACTTTTAAGAATTTCTCTGAAGCGCTTGCTTTTACCAACAAGGTAGGGGAAGTTGCTGAAGCAGCAGACCACCACCCACTCATCAGCCTAACTTGGGGCGAAGCACGAGTCGATTGGTGGTCACACTCAGCGGGTGGCATCACGCAAAACGATGCCAATATGGCGAAGGAAACCGACAGGGTTTTCGCAGCCGACTAAACCAGAAATGCTTCGTTCTGACGATGTAGCCATTGTCACACGAAGTTCACACTCTGCCACACAATTTCGGTGTGGCGTTTCTACGCGGGGGTCATAGCGAACCGATGAAAACCAGTTTCTTCTCTCGACTGGTCGTGACGATTACTACCGTTCTCGTCCTATCCTGCACGTCCGTTCTTGCTTCGAGTACATCTTCGAGCATCAATGGCCGAATCGAATCGGGTGAAAACAACCCGGTTGCTAATGCAACTATCACGATTCGACATATGCCGTCAGGCACTACTGCCGTCGCGACAACGAACGCTAACGGTGCCTTCTACCAAAGCGGTCTACGAGTCGGTGGTCCATACACTGTCACCGTCGAGTCTGCGGCGCACAGAAAAATCGAGCTTTCCGATTTGCACTTCTCGGCAGGAGCGCAAATACCGTTGGTATTGCAGATGCAATCGGCGGACGTTGAGGAGGTCGTCGTAACGGCGTCTAGGGTAATCTCGGATCGCGACCTGAACAATGGCGTGGGTTCGGTTTACACCTCTTCGGATATCTCGAATCAACCTTCGGTTACACGTGATGTATTGCGTACATTACTAAAGGATCCATTAGCGCATTCTGATGGAACTGGTCAACTCTCGGTTGCCGGAATTAACCCACGCTTCAATGGTTTAGCAATCGATGGCTCTTTGCAACAAGACGACTTCGGTTTGAGCGATAACACCTATGCGACAAATCGTTCTCCTATCAATATCGATGTCATCGAATCGGTGTCATTGGTAGCGTCTGAATATTCTGTTGAAGGCGCGGGGTACACCGGTGGACTAGTCAATATCACGACTAGATCGGGCGGCAATGAATGGAGTGGTTCTGCCTTCAGTTATGTGAAGAACGACGGTTTTATTGGCGACGAGTATGACGGCGACCGAAGTTTCAATCCCGGAGACTTCAAGGAAAATGAGTTTGGCGGTACGATCAGTGGACCGATCGTCGAGGACGAAGTTTTCATTCTCCTGTCGCTTGATAAGTACGAGTCGACGCGGACGGTTGACTTCAGCAACTTTGACTCGAATAACGGCATTCAGCCTGGCTTCTTCGACGCGCTTCAGCAGGTCATCATTGATACTTACGGATTTGACCCGGGGTCTCGACCAGACGTTGCTGCTACACCGGTCACAACCGAACGCATACTCACGAAGCTAGATTGGAACCTAACCGATACGCAACGCCTCTCGTTGACGTATCAACGAACAGAAGAAGGTAACACAAGTTCAGGTGCGGACGACTTCGAATCCGCATGGATTGATTTCCCCGTTGAATTGACGTCCGTTACGGCGCAGGTTTTTTCAGATTGGAATGATCGATTCTCGACGACCACAAGAGTGAATATCAAGGATTTCGCACGTGGTCAAAACTGTCGAGCGGGTCCTGGCGTTGGCCACCTTGAATTGAACAACATCAGCGCAGAGGACGTAGCTGGCACATCGTTAGCTGGTTTGTTGACGGATGAGGTCGACTTACTTGCAGGCTGCGACCGTTTTCGCCACGCTAACGACTACAGCGATACGCGTAGTCAGTTCTTCATCAGTGGCGACTATCTACTCGATCGTCACATCCTCAAGGTAGGATTCGAACACGAACGCTTTGATCTGTTCAATCTGTTTGTTCCGGCCTCTGCCGGACGCTTCGTGTTCAATAGCTTTGATGACATTGTCAATCGAACGGCGCGCATTGATTACGTTAACGTCCCGAGTAATGTGGCCGCTGAAGGCGCAGCCGCTTGGGAGTACTCCAAGAATACGGTGTTTGCACAGGATACTTGGCAGATTCATGACATGTTCGAAGTCACCTTTGGTGTTCGACTTGAGCAATTCCAGCAGTCAGATCGACCGGCATTCAGTAACGACGTATTCGGCAGGTTCGGTGAACGAACTGACTACAACATTGACGGCAAGCGTCTATTCATGCCGCGGTTGAGTTTTCGAACCACGGGTATCGATCAATGGGTATTCAGTGGTGGTTACGGATTGTTCTCCGGCGGGGACCCGAAGGTATGGACCTCCAATGTATTCCAAGTACCGACGACCTTTGCGCGGTTAAGTAACGCAACGAACGTGAATCCAGGGGTTATTCCACAGGATCTCTTGGATCGCGTCGCGAATTCGCAAGGTACGCCCATCGACGTGCTTGATCCGAACTTTAGAGTACCGTCGGACTGGAAAGCATCGCTGCGTGCTGAGTATGAATATCGTTCGTCCAACCTGCTAGACGGCAGCGTGTTAACTGCTCAATACCTAGGGACTCGGCCACAATATGGTTTCGGTTGGCGCAATCTCGCTCATCTCGCAATTCCCGAAACAAAACCATTTGGTGTTGCACCTGATGGCCGTCGGATTTATGCGGATCTCGATGCACTAGACATCGGCAACTTGACACAATTAACCAACTACGACGGCGGATTTAGTCACATCCTCACGGTTGCATGGAACAAAACGTGGGAAAACGGGATTGACGCATCTGTGAGTTATGCTCGTCAGGACATCGATACAGTCATCGAGGGTGTTTCGTCTCGTGGCGTCTCAAACTGGCGTAACATCCAAGCGCTTGACCGAAACAATCCATCGCCGCGTAAGTCACCTTACGAGATCACGTCCGCTCTCAAAGCCAGTTTTGGCTACGAAAGAGAGATCGCTGGTTCGACTGCACGCCTCGACCTATTCGCGCAACATTCAACCGGTAGCCGATACACCTACGTGTTTGACGTACACTGGAGTAACCCATTGTTTGGCCGCGCAGGCCTAGGCGAAGGACCGTACGACAACGATCCGCTGTACGTGCCGACGTCACAAGACGACCCGTTAGTCGTATTTGCATCGTCTGTTGATGCTGCGAGCTTCTTCAATTACGTTGAAGAAAACGACATTCCGTCAGGCATTCAAGCGCCGTTTGCGTTCGACGCGGACGCTTCAACAATCATTGACTTACGATTGCAATGGGAGCTTCCGCCTGTACCTGGTTTGGGTTTCCTGGGCGATGGTCGAGCAAAACTCATTTTCGATATTGAGAACCTGCTTAATTTCCTGGATAGCGAATGGGGCGTTTTCAATACCGGGCCGAGGTTCCGCGGCGTAAACATCATTCAAGCCGACTTGGTGACGCGCGCGGACGTTGCTGCAAATGGCGTTGACGGCGCACAGGCATTACGAGGCGATGCGCCCCGTACCGCTTGCCCCACGGCCGAGTCCTGCGTATATCGTTTTCGTGACTTTGATGCGGACAACGCAAGTTTCAGTGCTGCGACGCGCTCTGTATACCAGATGCGTCTGGGCATCCGCTTCGACTTTTAGCGATCCGCATACAAGACTTAGCGGTTTTGCGGGACGGCAAGCGACAGGCACCAACCTGTCGCTTGTCGTACTCGACGCATCACTGTTAACAACGCGATAGCAGAATTCCTAAAATTAACGCTCGCTTTTCGGAGGCAATTCATGGCACGACGGCCTAACCCACGAGCCATTACGAACACGATACTTACTGCGGATGTGATTGAGGACAAACTCAAGTTGTATCTTTCATCCGGTAAGAAAATCGAAAAAGTCCAACCAGGTGCAACTGGTCAGGACGAGAAGAACCGCAGCAAACACATCGTAATCTCACGAAAGCCGCCACAAGCGCCGCCAGGACTGCCTGTAGCTTCATAGCGTTTGCCGCGTTGTCGGGGCGCGCCATTCATAGATAAACGCTACACCGTCGATGCGACGACGGTGGTTTAGCAAGCGTATTTCGAACGCTCGTCGAGATACACTCGGGTAATTTCAACGCGATTATGACGGAGTTCACGACTGATCATTAATCGCACGTCTTGTTCGATATTTTGCTAAGTGTCGGTCAATTCCGAGTAGTTAAGACCGCTAGCTGCTGGCGGATCCTTGATAGCTCAAAGTTCAGATCTTTCACGGCGCAAGTACATCGGTTAGTGTCAATGACATCAATGGGATTGATTCTTACATTTATCGCGTAGAACTCGTTAAGTCATGGGACGTCAACCCCCGAACTGAACATTCCTGGATCGGACGGCACTTGTTATTCCTGTTGGAATTTCGATCGCACCGGTTTTGCCGAACGCATCGGGATTGCCGACGCGAAATTACAGAAGCTAACTGATGTCAAGCCTTGCCAAATAGCGACGTGGAATTTGAGTTCCCGCGAGCAACGCGCAACGGCTTCATAAACGATTCGCTGTTTTCGCTGAATTTACTCGTGCAGCTCGGCGTATTGATTCACGGCTGCAAAGGGAGGGATCCGCGCCTACAACAATTCAAACAATCAATTCACACTATGAATTGGTTTCGGGCGCAATCTGCGGTAGGTTGGCTACGATGGAGATATTCCACGCGGCATACAGGCGAAATCGCAGGCTGATAACCGGGTTATCAGCCTCTAAAACTCACGAACACGGTTAGGCGGCTCCTAGTGACGGTTTCTGCGCTTGTCAACCGCTTTTGCAAGGTGCTCGAAGCAGATTTCGGTATCGTCCCAGTTCAGACAGGCATCTGTGATGCTCTGTCCGTAAACCAATTGAGTGCCGTCGCCGATCTTCTGGTTGCCTTCGATGAGGTGACTCTCGATCATGACCCCCATGATGTGAGAATCGGCTTGCGGGATTTGCTCACACAGTTTGGTGCAGACGTCGAGTTGGCGTTTATGCTCTTTTTCGCTGTTAGCATGACTCATGTCAACCATTAGGCGAGGGGTGACTTCCGCTTTCGCAAGTCGCTCAGCAGCATCGCTGATCGACGCTTCGTCGTAGTTGGTTTGACCACCCCCGCCACGTAAGATGATGTGGCAGTCGGGATTTCCCGTGGTAGAAAAAATCGCGGCTTGGCCAGATTTGGTAACTGATAGAAAGATGTGAGAGTTCAATGCAGACTTGACAGCATCCGTTGCAATTTGTACATCGCCTTTCGTACTGTTCTTGAAGCCAACGGGACACGACAACCCTGAAGCAAGTTGGCGGTGAATTTGACTCTCTGTAGTTCGTGCGCCGATTGCACTCCAAGATACTAGATCACCCACGTACTGTGGAGTAATCGGATCGAGATATTCGGTGCCAGTACCGAGCCTCTTTTCTGCGATGTCGCACAGCAACTGCCTTGCGGTCTGTAATCCATCGTTGATCTCATACGAACCATTCAAATGCGGGTCGTTGATTAGTCCCTTCCAACCCACCGTCGTCCGCGGTTTTTCGAAATACACGCGCATCAAAATGCACAGCTGGTCTTGGTACGTCTTCGCCGCATCTACTAGCCGGTCAGCGTACTCGAGGGCAGAGATCGTGTCATGGATCGAACAGGGACCAACAATACAAAGTAGTCGGTCATCCTCGCCATGGACGATGTGTGCTGCCTCGTTGCGTTTCTCGAAAACTAGCTTGGACGATTCCGGCGAAACAGGAAACTGCTCAATGAGCTGTTCCGGGGCTAATGCTTCGTCCATGCCGTTGATCCGCAGATCGTCCGTTTCGTAACGCATTGCGTAAAGGTTCTCAGGTGTTTGGGGCGGAAATCATAATTACGCTATGAGTGAGAATCGCCTGCAGCAGTTACAACGCTTGGGGATTGATCTCTGGGTGACCCCGCAGCGTGCACGTGACTTGATTGCAGCGGGTGAAGCAAAATCGTTGAGCACCTCTAAATCCAATGAATCATTGGATGCAAACAGAGCGCATCAACCTCGCACGAAGTCTTGGACTCGTCGCGTGGCACTGGATCAAACAACGACGCGAACCACTAGAGAAACAGGATTTCGTAGTGTCCCACCAGGTGATGACACGACTTCTACTTCGCAAGAAGAGTCTGTGGAGCAGCCTGCGTCTAAACCTTTTGAGGTGCAACTCCGTGTATTCCTCTATGGTTCGGTTGCGATAGTGATTGAGTATGGAACGAAGTACACGAATCCGTTGATAAGCGACATCCTACGAGCGTTGAACGGTTTTGAAGAACATCAGATCAACGAGCTTCATTTCAAGTTTCCACTTACTAATCTACCTAACAACGTATCCACCATCGCTACGCTCGCCGGCGCGCAAGAGGGATTTCAGGCCTGGTTTGTGCAAAGAGCTCCGCAATGTGAAAAGCTTCTAATAATTGGATCGCCTGCTAACGACACAACGGCAAGACTTCACGATTCAATACCCGATACTATCTCCCGTCACGAATTGCCAGTATCTCGCGCTGACAAACAGCAGCTTTGGAATCAAATCAAGCACTTGAACGTCTGATCATTCGACGTATGGACATCACCGATATCGAATCGGTGTTGCACGTCGAGCACAAGGCTAACTCGCATGGATGGCGTCGACGAACATTCGTGGACAGCTTGCAGCTCAATCACGAGTGCTGGGTCGTAGTAGACCCCCACACCAGTACATACACGATTGCTCACGCGGTACTAGGGTGCGAAGTTGACTCCGCCGAACTTTACAACATCTCAGTTGATCCGACCTATCAAGGGCGAGGCGTCGGGAGATTGTTGCTCAATCACATGCTAAGACGCAGCAAGACGATGCCGGTCGATAGGGTTTTCTTGGAAGTGCGCGTGTCGAACCGTCGCGCGATCAAGCTTTATGAATCAGTCGGCTTCAAGCAAGTAGGCGTACGTAAGGACTACTATCAGCATGAGAAATGGGGTCGCGAAGACGCATACGTATTTGCGCGACCACAACATTCAAAACATGATGAACCGACTGTCGCGCTTCGGTAGCGGATGAGTGGATCACTAGCTGATCCTATCTAAATAAGCGCTAGTTTCGATACGACCACATAGCGGGACCTAGCGCTTCCTTGAGCGGCGAAAGCCAGGGTTCGAAGTGCTTCCATTGTTCTAGGGCTTGGCGATAGATAGGCTGACGAACCTGCTCTGAACTTGGTGTACGAACTGCGCGCGCATTCCTATGGAACTCGACGCAAGCAGCTTCGAATGGCAATTCACAGTAATCCAGAACTCGTCGAACTTCACTTTCAAGATCATTCACGACATCGTCGTATTGGACACGTAGCACCCTACCGGGTAATACGCTGTCCCAGTGTCTCATCAATTCAATATAGTCTTGGTAATAGGTCCCAATCTCACGTAAGCCATAAGAGAATTCTTGACCGGAAGCGAATAACTGCTTAAAGCCGCTGAAACAACAGCTCATGGGATCACGTCGTGCGTCGATGATCTTAGCATTTGGCAGAATCAAATGGATCAACCCAATATGCCTGAAGTTGTTAGGCATCTTGTCGATGAAGAAGGGAGCCGATCCGCGATGAACTTGGGTCTCGGCGATAAATCGCTCGCCGATGGTGCGGAACGTATCGTGCTTTAGTTGTCCTAACGTACCGGGGTAACGCGGCGCATCATGTCGGCGGCGCCGGCTGTCTAGTTTCTGTGCAATCGAGCTAATGTGATGAAGTTCGAGCGTACCATCCACCTGCGAGTGCGAAGCAAGTATCTGTTCAAGTAACGTTGAACCTGCACGTGGTAACCCGACGATGAAAATAGGATCAGCGGCTTCGCAACCTACATCAAATCGCTCCGTGAAGAATGCTTCATTACAGACCCAACGTTGGAGTTTCAGTCTAGCTGACATTGAAGCGGCGTCGTAGCGAGTCTGTCGCCTGCGTATCTTGTTTCCTTCGTCGTAATGAGTGAATGATTCTTCAAATCGTTCTTGATCCTCGTGCGCTTTACCTAGCGCGAAATGCAAATGGGCTAGGTCTTCCTCTTCGACGTCGTGAGTTTCGACGAGGCGTTTCATTTGCGCGAGTTCCTCTTGGGAAAACTCATAAGTCTTGAGGTTCGCGAGACTCCAGTATGCGTCACCAAAATTCGAACGTAACTTGTATCCCCGTTGATACGATTCGATTGCCTCCGCAACTCGACCGTGTGTCTTTAATGCATGTCCTCGTGATACCCACAATTTAGGGCTGGCTAAGGCCGAACCTGAATCGTGCTGTAGGATGTCGTCATACACAGCGAGAGCTTTCTCGTGGTGGCCAAGAACGACTAGCTGATTCGCGTGAGCAAGGCGATAGGTCTGATTGTTTGGATCGCTTTGGTGAAGCGTTTCGGCTTGAGCTAGCGACTTGTCGTATTTTTGGCGCTTATGCAATACGTCGATGTAGCTCAACCTGACACGATCGTTTGCTGGTTCAAATTCGAGGGCACTTTCAAGGATGAATTCAGCATCATCCACCATGCCTTGATCGCTTGCGATCAGCGCCATTAGGCGCATGCCCTCTACATCTTTTGGATGGTGTTGAAGGTAATTGCGGCATGTTTGTTCGGCTTTACGATTTTTCTTTTCATGTCGCAGGCTAACTACAGCTCGAAGTTGCGGCGCGAGTGATTCGAGATACCGTAAGTTCGCGTCGATGCGACCGCTGACGCCACTTCGATTGTTGGGTGTTAGTGCGCGGAGTTGCTGCCAGCTTGTAAAGAGTCCAGGATTGAGCTCCACTGCTTGACGAAACGCACGGTTTGCTTCCTCGGTTTCACCATGTGCAAGGTAGATATACGCGAGTTCCTGAAACGCACGACCGTATCGCGGCGCTTGCTTAAGTAGCGTTTGGATCGATGCTAGCGCATTGGGTAGTTGACCGAGTAATCGTTGAGCTACCGCAAAACAATACCGCAGTTCAGTATGGTTAGGGTACCGAGATACGAGTGGTTCAAGGAAGTCGTGTGCTTGCTTCGCTTGACCGGCGCGAAGCATATCTCGAGCCTTTTGGACCTCCGCCTCAAGAGACGCGCCGGACCTTTTTCGTCCGGCGCTGCTCTTTAGTGGATGCGCTCGTAGCGCGCCTCGAGACGAGGCACGCTGCCGGTGTTGGTCTCGACTATCAGTAGTCGTAGCTGACCCTGAATCCGATCGTTCGCGGACGATTGGTCGTAATCCGCTCTCTAAAGTCGAGGCGGTTAATGTGCAATTCGGCGAGCGTGTTCGAGAGATTCTTCGCATACGCTTCGATTCGCCAGCCGTCATCTGCCACGACGCCTATGGCGGCGTCAAGAATAAGGTGTGAATCTTGTTCCTTCCGAGGATCCGTGTTCGGAATGTCAACCAACGAGTTCCAACTCGTACCTGAATAGACTGCTCCCAGCTGCACGTAGGATTGCCCAAAGCGACTATCCCATGTGTATCGACTCCGACCAGTCAACTGCACAGTGGGCGTGAGCGGCAGCTCACTTCCGATATCTGCAACGACAAAAGCGAACGTTGGATTGACGTCGACAAGTTCGCTCTTGATGATCGCGGCTCCACCCCACAGCGCGAGGTTATCGGTTGGCCAGAACTCAATGTTGGATTCGACTCCCTTGATTTCCGCATCGCCACCGTTATCGACGATGGTGAAAATCGAAATGTTCTGGGAATCGAAGTGCGAGACTTGAATGTCGCGCCAATCGATGTAGTAGATCGACCCGTTCCAAGCCATTCTCCTGTCCTGACTTGTCGCCTTCCAACCGAGTTCATAGTTGTCAATCTCGTCGGACCTGTACACGGTTGGAATGAAGTAATCAGGAAATCCTCCCGGTCCGTCGTTGCCACTTGCAGCGACACCATCCGCGGTAGCGACACCAGCCGCTGCCGCGCGATTGAAGCCGGGCGGCCGGTAACCTTGCGACGTCGTCGCGTAAGCCAGGATACGATCATTGATGTGCCATCCAAGTGTCACCTTGAAGATCGAATCACTAATCTTGAGCGGTTGGAAATCGTGAAGGTTATCGATATAGTCACGACCTCCAACAGCTAACTGGTTCACTCCGTTCCTCCCTAACTCATCCGCGAGGTTGGGTACGGGTCGGGATCCATAGCGGAAAGCTGAGAAACCCTCGAATCCAACCTCCAGCTCATACGTACGAAAACCAAACGTCGCTTCGAGACTCTCATTTAAGTGTGCCGTGAGCTCGCCGAATAGCGCGATCTCATTCTCAGGACGGGTGATGTCGTTCACGAATTGAACACCTGGCGATTTCGTATCAAGACTATTCGCAGTGTGTCGTGAAATTCGGGAGGGTTCGAGTGGCGGCCAGAAATCCTGACCGTAGTCGAAATCCCCGATGTGTGTCGTGGTGTTGTTCTGGTAGAACAAGCCAACGGTGAACTCAAGCTGGTCACTAAAAGCACCTTGTGCACGAACTTCGTGCATCATCCGCGACATCGTGTTTGTTAGACGCGACGACGCTTGAGGCACGCCACATTCAATGACTGTGGGGTCACCAGAGAGCGTGGGGTCGAATACGTAGCCAACACCACCACCGCCGTGATATCCCGGGGTGTTGTATTCACATAGGTAACCTGGAATGTATCCGCCGACATTAAAGTACTCGGTGTAGTCAACGGTATGGAACATATCGCGAGATAGGTATGCGCCGGTATAGAGGAGGTTTAACTGTTCAAGTCGTCCTTCTACAGTCCACGATGTTTGCCCAAATTCTTCGTCAAGGTGTTCGGGTACGAAGCGCGTAACCTGTAAATCACCGATTTCCGGGTCGTAGTCGAAGACGCCTTCAGTCTGGATCTTTTGTTGATGGTGGAGCACGGTAACGTCCCAATCATCGTTGATCAAATACTTCGTACCAACACGAAATCCGCTGTACGACGCATCGTTGTAGTTATCTGCTGCAACGTCGCCGTTGTGAAACGCTTGGTAGCCAACTTCGTATACCTTGCCAGGCTCAGCATAGGTACCATCAGCAAATTCATGGCTCATCGGATCACCGTCTGCCGGTACGAACATGATGCCATCGGGTGAAGGTAAGCGGGGATTGAGGTTTGGATTAGGGGTGAAAGATCCCGCAATGTTGTCGACGTATCCCCCCATGTTATCGTTGAATATCACGCCTCGGACTGCCATCTTATTGTCGATCACAGGAATGTTGAAGACGCCCTCGACCGAATTAGAAGGATCGCCACCAGAGGTGATGCCTGACGTTGCGGCAAAGCTGAATTCAGTCTCGTCGATCACGGGTTTATTAGTGATGAGACGAACAGTTCCTGCTTGTGAACTCGCACCATAAAGCGTGCCTTGTGGTCCTGGCAAGACTTCGATGCGAGCGAGGTCAGCAGCATAGACATCAAGGTTTCGACCACCAGCCGTTACTGGTTGGTCGTCGAGATAGAGCGCTACGTTCGGTGCCGATCCTTGTGCCTCAGCGACCGTGATGTTGATCTGATCGACTGCTAGACCGCGGATGTACACCTCGTTTTGAGATGGACCTCGGCCACCTGCAGTAACGTTCGGCAGGTACTGAACGTAGTCGGTGAAAAGATCTACCTGTTGGTCGTCAAGTGCGTCCTCAGTCATTGCTTGCACAGAGATAGCGGTGTCTTGGAGGGATTCGCTCTTCTTGCGAGCGGTGACGACGATCTCTTCAATCTCGGCGGCGTATAGCTCGGCAGAGATGCCGATCAAAGTTGCAGTGAGACCTGCTGCAATCGCCTTACGAACGTTCCTTTGTACAGGATGTGATTTGTTGGACATGTGTACATTTCCTTAAATGTGCACGACCACGTAATAATAACAGTAGACTTGTTATGCCACCAATGATTTCGTATCCCGTTTTACGTCTGTTTCGCGACCATTTCGGGGAAATCTGTTAGCCAAATAAGAGCTGAACTTCCTCGCGACATAGGTCACGTAACGGTTCGCCTGCATCGCTTTGAATATTGCCATTTGCGCCTCTTCTAAGGAGCAACTTAACCATATCAGTGACGTTGCGTAAGGCCGCATAGGCGAGTGGAGTCTGCCAGGCATTTGTGTGTTGTTTAAGATCGTCATCGATGGTGTCGCGAAGTGGCATTTCGATGGATCGTGGGTTCGCGTCTAAATAGTCTTCTACCTTTTCCACATCGCCAATTGCAATCAGATCGAACAAGCCTAATTCAAACTGTTTGAGGTACTCCACTACCTCAACTTTGCTGCCGGCTTGAGCCCATCCGAGTGGCGTTGAAAAGAAAAACGCATCTCGACCACTTAGGTTTGCTCCGAGCTCGATTAGCATTTTCACGAGTTCGAGATGTCCGTTGTGTGCCGCGTGATGAAGCGGGCTATCGAGTGAGTTCCCGTGAACACTGAAGCCGAGTTCAATCATGAACTCAATCGCAGCGAGATTCCCACGATCAGCGGCGTCATTCATTGCATTAGGTCTGTTCTTGTTTGCACGCTTGATCAAGTTTGGACTCTCTTCAAGCATCCCTCGTGCATTCTCTGCTTCCGCATTTAAACAGTGATTTAGGAAACGCTCGAATTTTTTGAGTTTATATGGCTTACCGCCATGGCGCTCCAATGCGTCGGCGATTTGGTTAAATCCTTGTACCCGAGCGATCTTCGTTAGTCGTCCTGTGCCTTTTAATTTCTGCTTGGGGTCTGCACCGTGGTCGAGAAGTAAGTCAACTCGCTCGATAAAGTTATTTTTGACTGCCCATTGCAGCTGGTAGTCAAGTGTTTTCTCGGGATTTGGGACTAGATGTCGGTCAACTGTCGCGTACCAGTTGCACAAGTGGTCCTTTGTAAGACCGTAGTTAAGCAAAATCTGAAGTGCAGTATTGTCAGGTGTGAACATCCGGTTATACAGGGCTTGGCTGTCGTTTGGATCAGCCCCCGTTTCAAGCAACCTCGTAGCAAGCGTGCGGAAGTCTGGATGTTCGGGCTGATTCACTGGTCCTCGTTCGCCTTCGCCGAAAACACCAGTAAGCGCTGAAAAGGTGTAGATGCCGCCCCATCGGTAATAGGCATTCGGATTCGCGCCTCGGTCGAGGAGCAATTGGATCACGTCAGACGTTGAACGATCGCTTAAATTCAAACGGGAGTAACAGGCATAGAGCAAAGGTTCCCAGTCGAAATATCCGCCGCGTCGATCCAAGAGTTCGGCGTCGTTATCGAGGAATTGTTCAACGAGCTTTGCGTTGCCGGTTGTGCAAGCGGCGTAGATGCTCTGATGCTCGAGATCGGGCTTGTCTTGGAGCACTTCTTTCGCTTCTTCTCGACGGCTCGGATGATCCCACCATGCGTAATTCAAGCAGGCGAGGTGCTCAAAGTTGACGTGCTCTTCGTTCGCGATACTAAGGTGAAGGTCAAGCTGTCGCCAGGATAGAAATCCATGGCGTTCTGCTACCTGCTGCTTCGCGGCCTCGAGATCGATTCCCGTTTCGGCTAGGACTTCCGCGCTCTTTTGAATCGATTCATGTGTTGCGTCGGTTGGAATCTCGCGTAGCATGGAGTTGCACTAGGTGTATCGCGGCACGCAATTAAAACTCAATGACGTCTATTGCCGCGTCCTCAGACTCGACAACGCACGAACTGCGACGTTAATCGACATCCAATTACTCATAATGTTGGCTTTAATCATTCCCGTCTTCACGACAAATAAATCACGCGACTCTCGCCTATTTAAAAAATCATGACCACAAATCCACACCCACAACCTACTACCGACTTGAATACTGCCAAATCGGATATCGCACGTTTCGGCTACTGCATCGTGAGAGCGCTCTTGACGAGAAACGAAGTTCAAGCACTACGTACCCGACTCTCCGAGCAAATCAAGGCAGAGGAGGAAATCGGCCTCACTCACCGAATGCCAGACAAAAAGCAACTGGTAGTGTTCTTGCTTAACAAAGGTCAGGTATTCCGTGACATCCTGCTGAAGTCGGCGTTGCACGAGGTTGTAAACAGTGTTCTGGGTGACGAGTATCTGCTTTCGTCGTTTCATGCACACATCGCACATCCGGGCGGCGACAAGAGGTTTCACACTGACCAGTTTTGGATGCCGCCGCCAACGACGCGGGACAAGCGTACGTTGATACGACCCGGCTCGATTACCCGGTCAAACAACCGCGGACACCATGTCGGTGGCGATGAGTTGGTTGAATCAGGTACGATCTCACCAGCCGTAGTATGCAACTCAATGTGGATGTTGGATGACTACACAACTGACAACGGCGCAACGATCGTCGTGCCTGGTAGTCACCTGAGCGGTCGTCAACCGGATGCGGAATTGGATGCAGATGCGAACTGGGTGCCGGCGGTTGGTCCCGCGGGTTCAGTTGTCATCTTCGAAGGCCGTACTTGGCACTCGACTGGTACCAACCAAACCGAACGTACACGGACCGGACTTACGGTGAACTTCTGTGCGCCCCAGTTCCGCCAACAAGAAAACCTGTTACTTGGCACACGACCGGAAGTCCTCGAAGGCATGTCCGACGAGCTAAAGAAACTCTGTGGTTTCGTGCCCTGGCAAGGGTATGGAGGATATGAGAACTGCGGCGAATTCGTCAAACGGGATGAATTTACGGTCGGGGAACTATGTCCATCTAGTGGGTAATCCAATTTGGTTTGTGATACCACAGCTCGGTCCGTGCGGGACCGTTCCGACCCAACGCATGAGTCACATCACGATCCGATGTGGTATCCGGTGTACCGAAACTAAATGCTCACCGTAGGCCATCGAGAGGTTCGATACGACGAGACTCACCTTCGACCTTCATCCCTGAACTGAAGGGATTCCTCGAGAGATACGTTTCTGTTCAGCTTGAGGCGTAGCTGCTGGATTTGTTCGACAGCAGACAGTCCAATTGAAGGGTTGTCACGTGCAAGTGGAGTTAACAACGCAGGCGGGCGATTCCATTTAGTAATCATGAAACTTTCGCTTTTCTCAACTTTGTTGATTAGGCTGGAGAGGTGCGTTTTCGCCTCCGATACTCCAATCCTTTGCAAACTCTAGTACCCTTAAGAAGTTTTCTTAGTCCCATAGATATTGTTGTGAAATATATAGAAACGAAGGACGTAGTCTAGCTGGGCGACGGCGTTGGCATGCTCGCCAAGGTGGGTTGAACTGAAGGCGTCGTCTGACGTGGCGTTGACGCGTGTTAGCCGTGCCCGGATCTCGACTGCTGCGTCGTTAGGTCACGCGGTAGGCCAGACCACCTTGCCGTTTTGAATGTAATCGAACGCCTCGAGCTGGCGTAGCCAGCGGGAGGCGTTGCGGTCCACGTGCAACGCGTCGTAGTCGACGTCGGGATCGCGATACGGCTTGTCATCGCGCAAGATCGCCCAGATCGACCGCAGCATCTTGTGGGCGGTGGCGACGATGGCACGTTTGTAACCGCGTCGCAGCATCAACGCTTTGTGGTAGCCATGGAACTGACTGTCCTTGGTGCGCGCGGCGGCATGGGCACATTGATTGAGAATAGCGGCCAGATGGCGGCGACCGCCGCGGGTCCGCGTCGGCTTGCGTTTGCCCGCGCTCTCGTGGTTGCCCGGACAGACGCCGGCCCACGCCGCCAACCGCTCGGCGCTGCCGAAGACGGTGAGGTCGGGACCGAGTTCGGCCAGAATATCGGCGGCGGCGGTCACGTCGACCCCGGGCATGGACTTAAGCAGCTCAAGCTGGCGCTGCCACGGCGTTAACCCGACAAGCAAGGTGTCTCGAAACGTCTTGATGCGCCCTTCCAGGGCATCGAGCTCGGTGACCAGATCGCCCAGCAACGCACGGTCTGTCAAGGAGAGGGACCAGGTCAAGGCGTCTTCGAGCAGCTCCAGCTTGCGTCGCACGTGCGCGGACAACGCGCCGAGGATCGTCGAGCGTGACTGGCCTTCGATCAAGCCGTCGATGATCAAGCGACCGTTTTTGCCGAAGATGTCCGTCAAGACCCCGCCGATGCGAATGCCGCTGCGATCCAGCACTTTGTGCACCCGGTTGCGCACCGAGGCGGCGCTCGCGACCAAGCTACGTCGATGCCGACTGAGGTTGCGGAGCTCGCGAAACGTCCGCGGTGGAATCATGCTGGGGCTGGTCAGGCCGAACTGGCACACCCGCGCCAGCCAGACGCTGTCGGCGACATCGGTCTTGTGCCCCTTGAGTTGCTTGACCTGGTGCGCGTTCACCAGCGTCACGGCGAGGTCCGCGTCTTCGAGCGCCTCGAACGGGGCTTGCCAGTACACGCCGGTGCCTTCCATCAGGGCGGCTTCCACCGCATGGCGCTGGAGCCAGGCGCACAAGGCGGCCAAGCCCGAGGGCAACGCGCTGAACGCCTGCGTCAGCGTGGTCGCGGCGCCGCTCGGTGGCTGGCGGCGAATCGTCGCCGTGATCTGCATCTTGTGCACATCCAGACCCGCCGCACAAGCATGCACGATCGTGAAATCGTCCGGTTGAAATTCGTCGGTTAACATTCGGTCTCCTGTTGTCGTTAAGGTACAGTGCGACGGCGGGTTCAACGGACGTGACTCGCCAGCCGGTCACGGCTGGCGGTGCATTTTGTTGCGCGTCCACGAGATCGGCCGGGCGAGAGCCCGGTCGTCTCGGATACATTCCGGGGCGCGAACCGTTGAACCGGGTCCAGTTTAAGATCGGCGACAGGGCGCCATTTATCCGTCGGCCTCCACGACCGTCACACCCGTTAACGATAGCCGACGCCGGCAGCGGTGGCGAAGCCACCGTGTCAGGACAGCTTATTTCATGCCTTCGGGGTGTCTACGAGCCCGACTTCATGACGTTTAAGTAGATTTGTTGCTGCCGTCTAATCTCAGTTTTACCGGCCGCCTCGTATTGGTTGCGTTAAAAAAGTTTAAATACGGGTGTCTCCGCGGATTAGCGCGAAGTGAGTTCAAGGGTGGAAATTGAATTTTTATAGCCCATGAAGACGGATTAGAATAACGAGCTAACATGTGAAAAACGTTTTACTAGGAGGCGTAGGTTTAGTCTCTCGGGACAGAAATGGCTCAGCGAAACTTAGTTGTATAGCTGTGCCGACATGACATTTCACGATGTGTTGTTTCAATGCGTCGGTCTTCGATTCGACATGTGCTAGATTTCGCCATCGGTCAGTCGCTCTATGCGAATCACGACGTTCTTGCTCGTCTGATGCTAGCCGACTTCATAATGTCGGTCGAGAGAAGGATTGTCAGACTGTTTGCTGCACAACAGTACGATATGGAATCAGAAGTTAAATTACATGGCTGTTACTAATAGGCGCGTCGAAACTCGTCACGTCCACACTGAGGTAACTCAACTTGCCTCGTTCGCGGACCTATTCTGCGGAATCGGAGGCTTCCACTACGCGGCAGTCGATCACGGTCTCAAATGCGTATTCGCGAGTGATATTGACGAACCTGCACGTATGCAGTACGAACACAATTTTGGCATTCATCCGTTTGGAGATATTCGTGAGATATCCGAGCACGATGTCCCTCCTCACGATATCTTGTTTGCAGGTTTTCCGTGCCAACCTTTTTCGATCATTGGGTCGCGCGGTGGGATGGATGACGAACGCGGCACACTTATGTTCGAGATCGCTCGAGTTCTGAAAGCTGCAAAACCTTCGGTGATTGTGCTTGAAAACGTTCGCCAGTTCTCTACGATGCAGAGGGGTCGTGTACTCCAGCGATGCATTCACTCAATATCAGAATTAGGGTATGAGTGCAAATGGAAGGTGTTAAACGCACTAGAGTTCGGATTACCACAGAAACGCGAACGAACGATCATCGTTGGCTTTCTAAATCGGAACTGTCTGGCTCGATTTGTATGGCCCGAGAGGCAGGTTGACTACAAACCATTAGTGGAAATTCTGGAGAGAAAACCCGATACTCGACACTTCGCAAGCGAACGAATCCGTCAAAAGCGAAAGTCACGGCATCGCGCAGAATTAAAACCAGCGATCTGGCATGAGAATAAAGGAGGAAATGTGAGCAGCCATCCCTTTTCGTGTGCATTACGAGCTGGTGCGTCGTACAACTATCTGCTAGTGAATGGTGAACGAAGATTGACTCCACGAGAGCAATTGCGTTTGCAGGGTTTCCCAGAGTCATTTGAGATACTCGGCAACGATAGCCAAATCCGGAAGCAAGTTGGCAACGCAGTCCCAGTTCCCATGATTCATGCCGTAATAGGAGAAGTGCTCAATGCCACAACCTCGGTTGCGAGACGGGTACCAGAAAAAGGAGCCGTATCCGCTTAACGAAATCCCTACTGACGTAGTCGAGGGATTTTGTCGTCACTTCGTCTACTACTTGGCGACAGGACGCAAGAACCTTAGTGGAAACGAATGGTCGAGTATCTTTGCTCAAGTCATACAGGGTACTGATTTTGCTAGTCCACTAGGCGTGGCGGATGTAGATTGGGAGGAGTGCTGCTGGTCGCAAAAAACGATCCAACATACCCAACCATTTAAGGCATCTACGGTCCGCTTGATTGTAGGTCGAAATAGTCCGACTTACTCGTTCGACATTAACGATCCGAAAGCTGACATAAGCGAGACCGGTAATGCTGTATTGAGCATCTACAATCAACGCATACACCAAGCTAGGTCGACCTATCGAGATACTCGCTTAGGTGTATTAGTACGAAATATGAGTACTCTTGAGTACTGTTACTTTGAACGAGTATTGACGCCGTTTTCGGTTACCGATTTCAATTGGCGACTAAATCGGAATCAGAACCTTGAAGGCTTCTTCGGTGATCAGCATCGATTCACGTGGCAACCTCATGGAAGTCAATTGACCCTGTTAGAGACAGTTCCCGAAAGTGCGACTCGCTTTCGCTTAAATCAAAGGCCGGCGTCGTTAAGTATGGAATCGGTACTCCAAGACCTGCAGTATGAACCTGGCTGGATTGAGTACCAGTAACGCGAGAGCGTCCACAAAAACTATAAAACTCAATTAGCTTCCACAAAACAGCAGAACTGTGAGTGATACCGTAAGTCCTGAAACTAGGTCTCGCATCATGGCGCAAGTCCGATCTAAAGACACAAAACCCGAATTGAAGCTTCGAAGCATGCTCTATTCACGTGGTTTCCGATACAGATTGCATGATGCCAACTTAGTAGGCACGCCAGATCTAGTATTTAAGAAGCGACGTGCTGTTTGTTTTTTGCATGGTTGTTTTTGGCATAGGCACGATGGGTGCTCAAACGCGACGGAACCTTCGAGTAGACGGGAGTACTGGTTACCTAAATTCGAACGCACGATCACTCGCGATCGGAGAACACGAATGGAGTTGCTGCTTGAGGGATGGCGAGTCGCTGTAGTATGGGAGTGCGCAATGAAAAGTGAAAGAGCCGAATTTACCGTGGATTCACTGGACAGGTGGTTACGAGGTAACGATCAGCGATTTGAAACTCCGTTGCAATAGTCTCTACTGTACGGACCGAGGCGAATCGAAAATTCGAGAGAACGAACAGGTAAACATTCGTAGCTAATTCCCGTCTTGCGGTATCGGATTTGGTCGCCGCTTTCGAGTATGGCAGGTCACTACGTTAAGTTTTGCAGATTTGACACTAGATTAGCACTGCTTAGATTCACGTTACTCAACAAGCACCTCACCCGCAAAACTCAGCCACTTTGAAATTTCCTCCACGCTTAAGTGTTTCCGGGCAGCTAAGTCGATGACTTGGTCTTTCTGGAGCCGAACAGGGAAGTACTTGGACTCGGGATGAGAGAAATACCAACCCGCAACCGACGAAGCTGGCGTCATCGCGTAGTTTTCGGTCAGCGTCACACCTAGGACCTGTTGCGCATCAAGCAAATTGACGAGGGTTGCTTTCTCGCTGTGATCCGGACACGCAGGATAACCGGGAGCTGGTCTGATTCCTCGGTACGCTTCGTCGATCAGTTCTTCGCTGGAAAATGATTCATTCGCAGCGTACCCCCAGAACTCCACTCGAATGTGTTGGTGTAGGTATTCCGTGAATGCCTCGACAAGCCGATCACAGAGGCCTTGTACCAAGATCCGTTCGCCGTCGTCCTGCGTGTTCGCGTATTTGCTATCCTCGCGAATCGAGACGGCAGTTGTAAATCCACCAACAAAGTCATCGACGCCTTCCGGTGCGACATAATCGCTAAGACATAGGTTGTGACCGTCAATTGCCTGTTGCTGACGTACGTGAAATAGTGTCGCAAGCGGCTGTTGTCTGTATTCGTTCTCCCATAGCGTGATGTCTTCTCCGCGTCGATTCGCTGGCCAGAACTTAAAGCAACCACGAATGTGCAATGACGCTGTCTTGGTCATCTCATCGAGCATCGTTTGCGCATCGTCGAAAACTTCGCGCGCACTCGTTCCTACCACGGTGTCGTCCAGGATATCGGGGTATTTCCCAGCGAGACCCCACGTCTTGAAAAACGGCGTCCAATCGATGTATTCACGGATCGATTGGATTGATACATCTTCGAAGTGTTGAAGATCCAAAGTGCGTGGAACTGGTGGTGAGTATGTTTTCCAGTCCCACTCGAACGCATTTGCGCGAGCTGCCGTAAGATCAAGAAACGCACGTTGAGGTGCGGCAGCACGACGTTTGCGGACGCGCTCATAGATTGCTCGGGTCTCCTCAACGAGCGTATCGTGGTGTTCTTCCGAAAGTAAATCTGCAACGACACCGACACTTCGTGAGGCATCCGGGACGTAGATCACTGGCCCGTCGTACGCAGGCGCGATACGGATCGCGGTGTGTGCTCGCGAAGTTGTCGCGCCGCCGATTAGCAACGGTAATGTAAAGCCTTGTCGCTGCATCTCAGACGCGACATGAACCATCTCATTAAGCGAAGGCGTGATCAGGCCGGATAGTCCAATCAGCTCGGCGCGCTCTTCCTGCGCGACCGCAAGTATTTTTTCACAAGGCACCATGACGCCAAGATCGATCACGCGATAGTTGTTGCACTGAAGGACCACGCCCACGATGTTCTTGCCAATGTCGTGGACATCACCTTTGACGGTCGCCATGACGATCGTCCCTTTGAAGCGTTGACTGACCGCAGACGATTCCTTTTCTGCTTCTATAAAAGGTTCAAGATAAGCGACGGCGCGCTTCATGACCCTTGCGCTCTTGACTACCTGCGGGAGAAACATACGCCCACTACCAAATAGGTCGCCGACTGTATTCATGCCGTCCATGAGCGGACCTTCGATGACATGAATGGGTCGTTCCGATTGACTTCGCGCCTCCTCTGTATCTTCCACAATGAACCTATCAATGCCGTGGACGAGGGAGTGCTCGAGGCGTTCGTTGACAGGTGCGTCTCGCCACGCTAAGACGTCTTCGGTTGACTCGCGAGTGTCTTGTAGAGTCGTTGCGAGCTCGAGTAGTCGTTCACCTGCGTCCGGGTCCGTGTTTAGAACTGTTGCTTCAACGACGTCCCGAAGCTCCGTTGGAATGTCGTCGTAGCTTGTGAGTTGACCAGCATTTACGATGCCCATCGACAAGCCGGCTTCGACGGCGTGATAGAGGAATACCGCGTGTATCGCTTCGCGAATCTGGTTATTACCACGAAACGAGAACGAAATGTTGCTAATCCCGCCGGATGTCTTCGCATAGGGCAGGTTGTCTTTTACCCACGCGCATGCGCGAATGAAATCCGTGCCGTACGTTCGAGATTCTTCCTGTCCTGACGCGAGCGGAAAAATGTTCGGATCGAAGATGATGTCTTCGGGCGGGAAGTTGATTTTGTCGACGAGCAGACGGTACGCCCGTTCCATAATCGCGATGCGTCGTTCATATGAGTCGGCCTGTCCTTCTTCGTCAAACGCCATGACGATGACGGCAGCGCCGTACTGCAAGCATTTCGAACCACGTTCAAGGAAAGTTGCCTCTCCGTCTTTCAAACTAATGGAATTGACAATGGACTTGCCTTGCACACACTGTAATCCTGCTTCGATCACATCCCAATCGCTGGAATCAATCATGAGTGGAACGCGTGCAATATCCGGTTCGCCGGCGATAAGGTTGAGGAAGCGTTGCATGTATGCGACACCGTCCAGCAAACCTTCGTCCATATTCACGTCGATGATTTGTGCGCCGTTTTCGACTTGGTCTCGTGCTATATCGATCGCTTCATCGAATTTCTGAGATTTGATTAAGCGTTTGAAGCGCGCGGATCCTGTTACATTCGTTCTCTCGCCGATATTTATGAAAAGGCTCTCATCATTCCAAACGAGCGGCTCGAGGCCACTAACGATGAAGTCTCGACGTGGACTCGGGTTCTTACGAGCATTCGCACCTTCAAGTTGATCGGCAATGGCTTCGATGTGTGCAGGAGTGGTACCACAGCACCCACCTACGAGGTTCAACCATCCTTCGCTAAGCATGTCGCCGAGGACTTCGGCCATGTGATCAGGTGTTTCGTCGTATTCACCAAGTTCGTTCGGAAGTCCAGCGTTTGGGTGGACCGAAACGAAGGATTCAGCCAATTGGGTGAGTTCCTCCACTCGCGGTCGTAAGTCCTCAGCACCTAGTGCACAGTTCAAACCGATAATCAAGGGTTGAGCGTGCCGGATCGATGCCCAGAATGCTTCGGTCGTCTGACCGGTGAGCGTGCGACCACTCGCGTCTGTGATCGTTCCTGAAATCATGAGTGGTATGTCAGTGCGGCGCTTTCGAATAACCTCCTGGTACGCGAAGATCGCTGCTTTGGCGTTCAACGTGTCGAATATCGTCTCCACCATAATGAGATCGACATCCCCGTCAAACAGACCCTCAAGAGATTCGACGTAGATATGCACGAGGTCGTTGAACTGGACATTTCGATACGCAGGATCGTTAACGTCGGGTGAGATACTCGCCGTACGATTTGTTGGGCCGAGTACACCAGCCACAAAGCGTCGTTTCTTGTCGTTTGACCACGCATCTGCCGCTCGTCGAGCAATGCGTGCTGAGTGGAGATTTAGGTCGTATGCCTTATCTTCTAAACCGTAATCCGCCTGAGAGATTGCATTGGCGTTGAACGTGTTGGTTTCGATGACCTCAGCACCGACACGCAGATACGCTTCGTGTGTCTCAAATACGATGTCTGGTTGAGTGAGACTAAGGACATCGCCGTTGCCTTGCAGCGAATGGCTGTGGTCCGCGTATAGCTCGCCCCGGAAATCGGACTCGCTCAGCTTGTAGTTTTGCTGCATCGTGCCCGTTGCGCCGTCGAGCAATAAAACGCGCTCGCGCAACGCGGCGGCGAGAAGATTTGACATTGTGGGGTGTTAGGTTTAGGCGGAATTATGGGTGGCGCAGCACGTGCGAAAGCCTTGATTCTTCGGTTGTTTCAGTTGAAGGGCTCTCAAAGTACACACTTCATTGAATAAACTTACAGCATGAACGCTGAAACCCCACGTGCCGTCGCGTACGTAGATATCTCGGAATCTGCCGAAAACTATCTGTGTGAGCTATTGGCCAAACAGGAAGGCGAGTGCGGTATCCGTATCTACGTCGAGAACCCAGGTACACCGCACGCAGAAACGTGTATTGCCTACTGTCGGTCAAACGAAGTTCAGGAAGGCGACCAATCCGTCGCGTACACCGGCTTCACGGCGTGGTTCGAGGAAAGAAGCCTCGCGTACCTAAAAGATGCGGTCGTGGATTTCCAACAGGACCGGATGGGGGGACAGCTCACCATTAACGCGCCGAATGCGCGCACTCCGAGTGTTAGTCCGGATTCGCCGATCGAAGACCGGATCAACTACGTCCTATATAACGAGATTAATCCTGGACTTGCAGCTCATGGCGGTCAGGTCGCGCTCATGGAAATGGTAGAGGACAATATCGCAGTACTGCAATTTGGCGGCGGTTGTCAGGGGTGTGCGGCAGTTGATATCACTTTAAAGCAAGGCGTGGAACGAGCGTTGATGGAGCAAGTTACGGATCTCGGTGGCATTCGCGACGCGACTGATCACACCTTTACCGATAACGCTTACTACTAGTACGGTTTAGCCTTCGAGTAACTCCTGTGGCTTAAACGTTTTATCGTTAAGCCCGTGCATTTCTGACAGACTCCTCGAATCGATTACTGCTTTACGCGCTGGTATCGAAACATCCACTTCGACAAGCTCCGCTACATCCGTAAAAAAGATTCCCGCTTTAATCGGTAACGATTCCTGTCGTTCAAAGATCTCGGCATAGCGAATGAGTTGTGGCTGATGATTCAGCGCTTTTTGATCCAACGGTACGTTGCGATCGTCGGGAATCATCGAAGTCTTGTAGTCAACTATCCAACGAGTTCCCTCGTCTACGAATGTGCGGTCTACGATTGAAATACGATTTTGCGAACCATTGGACGTGGTGTATGCAACTTCGACCGCTGACTGTTCGTGATCCGCTTTCAGTAGCCAGCGCCCCATATCGCTCGCGACTGTGCGTTCCAACTGGTCTTGAACCGTTTCAAGCATCTCTGCGATCTGTCGTGCACTAAATCCTTGATTTCGAAGTTCGTTGCGCCACATTTCGACACGTTGACTGTCAGGTAAGTCCAACGAGCCGACTTCGACCATGCGCTGCAATTCACCGTGCACCAGATGGCCAATCGCGATTGGACTCGACAACAGCGTTTCGATCTGATCTAGGCGAGCACTTTCCGGCGCTTCGTCGAGTATTACGTTTGCTTCGAATTCAGGCAACGTCGTTGGTACTTGGAAGTGGAAGTTTGGATCGATCCGTCGCCAGATTCTTGCGCCGGTAAGTTCATCTTGAGGCGTATCTTTGGCCGGTACCTCCTCCCAGTCGGTCGGTAATGTCACTTCCCGAATCAGTCGTAAGAAGGAATTCGCATTCGGATTCTTTTCAAGATCCTTGACCGTACCGAATAGCCACAGAGATGTTTTCGCACGCGTTGCCCCAACATAGAACAAGCGCGAGGTCTCGTTCTTGTTCCGCTGTGCTTCGTCCTTGAACATGATGCTGTGCATAGGGTCTGGCTCCAGCTGGTTCTGTGCGGCCATCACCGTGCCGAATTCAGTTTGCTTGACGTAGAGCGGCAGACGCTGCTCGTGCCTGGTCATTTGATTGAGCGCTGGCAATACCACATGATCGAATTCAAGTCCTTTTGCATTGTGGATGGTCATGACCTCGACGTAGGCACTTGGGTTGTTTTCCGTGGCTAGCGCGGACTCCACGCGTTCCCAGAGCGAATCCTTGTCGATGTAGTCGTTCTCAAACCCTTCGAGAATGTCCAGATAGTGTTGCGCGTTGTCCTTGATCACGGGTTCGCTGTTAGGGTCGCTGTGGATCGCATATGCACTAGCACCACCAAGCTGGTACCAAGCGCGTTCGACACGGGATCTAAGACTTCGATGCTGATTGTGCAAGGCGTCGAGGATCGGCTCTCGGATACGATTGATAATCTTGGACGCGATATCACTTAATCTCTCAGTTGGCTGCGCGAGCACCATATCGACGGCTCGATCATGTTCTCGTAAGACTTCGAGATCGCGCAGTTCAATCCCTGCAAGAGGGCATAGGAGTAACGCGCTCCAGGCTAACTCGTCATCGAGGTCGATTAACGCGCACGTCAAGCTGTAGAGATCGCGCACCACCCCGAAGTTGGATAGTGACTCCATGTCGACACCGCGCCAACGTACGCCGTGGTTGCGGAAGGCTTCGAAATATGCGCCTATCTCACTACGGGTTCGGAATAAAACAGCAATGTCATCGCTGGGAAATTCCTCATGGAGTTCCCGCAACTTCATTGCGACTAATTCCGCTTCGTGCTTCCGGTCCTCCGATTCGATGATCGTTAATCCGTGTCGAGAGCCTAAGGCGACCTTATCCATCTCGATGGATTTTGAGAACGCGACCTGCCCGAGCTCTGCGTCGTTTACGCTTCCGAGTATCGGTTCAAACACGGAGTTGCACCAATCCACTAAGTGAGTTGATGACCTAAAGTTCGCGGTCAGCTGTAGTTTTTCGACTTGTCGGTGCTTGATTCCGCCCGTCTCTGCCGTGAGGAAGTTGGTGAGGTCTGCGTCACGGAACTTGTAAATTGATTGCATTGGATCACCAACCGCGAAAAACGTATTGCCGTCATCGGGTTCCCATCCTTCCATCAGCAGATTGAGAAAGTCGTTCTGCGCAATCGAGGTATCCTGATACTCGTCGACCAGGATGTGACGTATTCGATAGTCAAGCGCGAGGGCTAATTCGGTTGGCGCATCATCGACGCGAAGGGCACGACGTGCGGCTATCGCCCGTTCGGTGAAGTCTACGATCTTCTGACTATCGAACAGTTGGTTCAGCTCTTGTACACACGCAAGTAACGTCAGTGCATAGTTGGTCAGATCTTGCTTTTGTGTTTCGGTGAGTTCATCGGATGGGAGACCGCGAAGTTTGCTGAGCTGTTCAGGCTTGATGGTGTTTTCCAGCTCCTCCTTGACTGATGTCCAGCTATCTTTCAGTACAGCATCGGTGCTAGGAATCCCTTCGCGTTTGGAGATTCGTTTGCGCCACGAGTCTTGGCCTGTCAGGAACAGATACACGAGATGATCCCAATCTGATGGATCGTCCATGCCGTAAAAAGATTCGGGCTTATTCTTCTGCGGTTTTGAGGCGGCAACCAGTTCAACGCACTCTTCCCACAGTCCGCACGTCACCGAGATCGCGTCAATGAACTCTTGTTGGCGCCGCTTGCAAAACGAAGCTCGTGCTTGCTGTAGTTGATCGGCCAAGAGATCAGCATCTACCTGACTGAGCGCACCCCCAGCAAGTGCCGGGATATGCTCGAGCCATTGATCCCGTTTGGTCAACATATTGACCAGCAGATCCCAGACGTTATCCGGGTTGTTGTCGAATGCGGCAACCATCGCGGCTATTTCGTCGCCGAAACTCGCCGTTCGCGCCGCGATTCGTTCTAACGTATTTCCAACCGCTTCGCGATAGACCGATTCGGCGTTTTCTATGGTTTCGTAGTCTAGGCTGAGACGGCTTTGATAGGGGAGCTGCTGTACTAATCCCTGCTGGAAGCTGTCAATGGTTTGGATATGCATACGCTGAGGCGTTGCCAAGAGTTGCCAATTCCGCTCTGCGCTTCGTTGCATAGCGGCGCGTGCGTGCTCCTTTGAAACAGACTTCAGCTCTTCGATCACGCGTGCGCGCATTTCTTGTGCCGCTTTACGTGTAAACGTGATCGCGAGGATCTCTTCAGGTTCGTTGACCGTCGCCAACAACGCGAGATATCGCGTGACGAGAAGCGTCGTTTTACCTGAACCAGCGGGTGCTTGAACGATGAAGGACCTCGTAGGATCTATCGCTGTATCGCGCTGATCCTGATCGGGTGGTGGCGTCAGTGCTTGTTTTAAGGAGGCGTTTACATCACTCATATCTAATCCTCATCGCCTCCTACATAGTTCAGAGTAGGGTCTTCATACACACGGCATAGGTTAGATAGGTGGCAGAATCGACACACGTCGTCTTGTACGGGTTCCACGTCAGCCTTGCCGTCGAGATGGTCTGTGACGATTTCGGTTAACCGTTCTCGCCACGCATCTTTCAGCTCCGTCAACGACGTGAAGTTTCCGACGCCATCGTCCAAACCATCTGAGACCTCGGGCTGGGTTGAGGTCCCGATACCTTGCCAACGACACTTCAGACCATCGGAAGTACGATAAATCGACAAATAGGCAAGACCGTCGCATGCTTCTACGGCGGTGGCATACATGGGCATCTGAGGATCACTCATCAATTCGGGATCCCAGTTCTTGGTCAGATAGTTGGGCCCGGTTTTGTGGTCGATGATGATTCGCTCCATGGATTCCGTGCGGTCGATTCGATCAATGTAGCCCCGGAACTTCAACCCCTTTATTTCGAGCTCGACTTCCTTCTCAACATCTAGCACTTCGAACGGCTCGCGACGCTGAACTTGAAACGTCAACCATTCTTTAATCCAACGCTGAAGACGCATTCGCTCATGCATTAGAAATCGAGCAGGTAGCGCCTTCGACTCGTCGCTCTTTTCCAACACTTTGTCAACCGCGGCAAGGAGTGTGTCATCGTTCAGTATCTCGAGTTGCGCTTGAGTTTTGGCACCAGCAAGTATCTCGGCTACGACATAGTGGAAGAGCGAGCCACGTTGCGCCGCGGTAGGAAATCGCGGCAGGGGTGTTTCCGTTTCACTGAGTCCAGCGCGATGGACAGCCCAACCTTTGAATGGGCAATGTGCTTGATTGCGGAGCAATCTCGTCGCGGCTTTGACCTTTTCTGGCGCAATCTTTGAACCGTAAGGTTGTTGGTATTCATGAATCACATCCGAGACAGAAAAAGTCGACCACGGGTGGCCATATTCGATTAACTCGAAGCCGTCCACCAATGAACGTATCGAAGCACCGACTTCCGCGTCATTTTCGCGGCTCAGATCCGCGAAGAGGTTACTCGGCTGTGAAGCGACCTTGTCGATCTGACTTACGTAGCTGAACACCACCTCATTGGACGAAGTTCGCCAATGGTTGGTCAATACACGTGCGTCTTCGAGCATTTGCTCATGGGAGATGCCAGGCAGGTTCGCCCGTTTCTGCATGATGCGAGGCAGAAACGGGTTAGGTCTTGGTACTGCCGGCCAATCGACATCAGATACCCCTGTGACCCAAAGCGCGTCAAATCGTAAGTTGGATGAGGCATCGCGACCCATCACTTGTATCGGCGCCTCAGATCTTGCGACACTAATGGTTTGATCGCCAGCGAAGATCTCAAGAAGATCAATGAATCGGCGCCACGAAATGCGTGGCCGAATCGCTGCGACCTGTGCGAGTCGCAACACTAAATCGTTGAGGACCTTGATCGCGTTGCCGTCTAAGTACGCGAATTCATCCTCTGATTTTGTTGTATATCCGCAAAGTCGGAGAAGCTCGAGAATCACCTCTGCTGCGTCGGCAAATGCGATTGGCTGATCAGGTCGAGTGGGTGCAAGCTGCACGACGCGGTCTAACACACTACGTTCAGCTCGAGGCAGTCGATTGCGGTATTCCCGAATCGTCATGCGCTCTCTGAACCACTTCTGAGGTTTGCGATGAAGTTTCAGTCGCGGCAAGTACGGAGATTTAGCGAGTTGCAAAAGGACGTCGTAGTCGAGAGAACCACATGTCCATCTCAACAAATTAATGAAATCAAGATAGACGCGATGCTGGATTAACGGTTGTCCGCTATCGATGGCTACGAGTCTTGTAATGTCCTTGACTTCTGAGAAGATGCTCTCAAACGAGCGCTTTACGACCGGATAGGACTGACTCAGACCATTGATCACCACGCCGATCGTGGCGCTTGGACCGTACTCGGAAAGTTTTTCACGCGCCCACAATGCGAGTGTATTGAACTCCTCAGTCGATTTTTCGAAGCCATGTAGTCGTTGCGTGCTGGGTTCGATCCGATTTGGAGACTCGGTAGCCTCATGGCATAGATCGCGTCGTGTCAGTGCTTCGAAGAGATTGCGTGAAGCGATGCCCGGGTCTTTAAACCCGAATGTCGTGATTGGTTGCGGACGCCAGTCATGTCGCTCGATTGCGCGCTGCAACAATTCAGGAATTTCCGCGACAGTGATGAGTTTTTCGCGATCCAGACACCTGCGGATACGTTGAAACCAGTCATCACAGAGTTGACCATTTTCTGTTGTCCGGATGTCTTTGAAGTCTGTCCAGAGATTTGCGTCCCAAGCTAGATGCCATGCATCGACAATGGCTGACGCATGCATTTCCACTTCTTCACTAGGCGATTGTTGCTGAGCGATGAGTAGGAACGTGTCGTTCGAAATGACGCTTCGCAGCGCGAGTGAGGGGTGGCGGGATCCAAGTTGCCGATAGCTATTGAGCAACCACTGCGTATAGGACTGGATTTGTGGTCGAACCCAGACCTTCTCGTCTGCTTGAATCTTCTCGTAGTCGAAGGCATACCTAAGTTCACGCGCTAAGCGTGCGCTGGCGGCGACGAGTGTTAGGTTATTAGTTGCTGAGAGATAGTCGGTGGGTAAGTTAAGAGTAGGTTTTCGCAATCAACTAGTTAGTCATCTGTGTATCGAGCGCCAATCTTAAGACGTGGTAGACTATCGGCGCGAATAAAATTCGACTTTCTCACGATTACTCTGGATTAATGATCAAAGCGTTGTTTCGTCATTTCATGGACACCAATTGGGTGATGAAGATCGTGCTCGCGTGGGCGTGGATTTCGGCGCTGATCATGGTGCTTGCACTTGTTTCACCGTACTATCAATTAGTCATAAGCTATTGGCACTACTAGTCTAGAAAAGCGGGTCGGCGATCGGCCCTGACTTTAATCATCAGCTAGGAATCTTCAATATTCGATAGGTCGTCGAGTCTGGGCTCACACTTGAGCACGCAGCAGAACTGATGACATTGCGCGGTTCTAAAGAAGACCCAATAACACCTGTTTAGCTTGATTGATCTCTGAAGCGATGTACTCGGAACCACCGCGGTCTGGGTGGTTCTTCTGCATTAAACGACGGTGGGCTTCAACGATTTCATCACGCGTTGCTGACTCGTCGACACCAAGGATTTTCCGGGCACGTTCGGGTGTGATTGCGTCCGAGCTACCTTCATTGTGAGTCGTGTCTTCCTCGGAGTTCCTCGCGCCTAGATTAGGGTGGTATCTCTGAATGTATGCACCCAATAGTCTCTTCGATTCGTCGCTGACAGAGTTGTAGAGTTCGACGATTTCTGATTCATCGAGCGACTCGAGTGATCGGTTCGCGAATCTGCCTACGAGAACGGTTCCGGATAGTTCTCCAGTCTCATGCGCGAGTTTCATATTGATTTCATCGGTCGCTGTTTCGCTCACGTTTGGTGTTTCGTTCGCGCTGGAATCGGCGTAACCACCAAAGGCCTGATTGAGCGGTGAAGCGCCACCGAACATTTGCCACATTCGCGTCGCGAATGGCGCGAATCGGAGCACTCCAAACGCTCGACGGAGGAACGGTAGCAAGGCGGTTCCAGTGGCAGCAATCCAGTGTAGACGGCCGGAAGCTGCGAGTAGACCGAGAGAAGCTATCAACACGAGACTCGTGATCACGATCACGTTTGTAGAGAGCTGTGGCTTAGACTTGGTCCAGAGCACCTTCATCAAGAGCAGAAAGGCAAAGGCAGCAAGTACACCGCAAATGATGATCGCCATCAGCGTTCGATCTGCGTAAGTAGCTTCTTGCTTAAAGGCGTACCTAGCCGCCTGACCGCGTCAAGCCCTTCGGTCGCGAACACGACCGCAGTTTTTAGCAGTTCGGCAAGTTGTGCTGCCGAACCAGACTCGAATGGCATGTGAGCGCCACCGGAACGTTCTGCAATTGTCCGGAATACCTCGGTCGCGTATTGCTCTGCACCTTCTTGAAATACGAACACGGGGACTTGTCGTATTCCTAGTTGTCCTGCCGTGTTGACGATTTCCGCCATCGGTTCCTCACACATATCACCAATATACACAGCCGCTTTGACAGTTTGGTCTCGGGACGACTCATTCAAGATGTGCGTCATTACACGACGAATTTGGGTCATACCGCCAAGACACCGCACTTGCTGCATGGTGCGCAGCAACTGATCAGGCGAGCTATTCCATGACGATGCACGAAATTGGTTAAATCCGCCAAAATGCACGAGCTGAACTGCGAGGTCAGCGGACTTTGCCGCAGTAAATAGCTCCGCGTGCAAACTTGATGCGAGATCCCACGTCAATTCGCGACTTGCGGTCGCATCAAGCGCAAAGATCAGTCGGTTATTACCGATCGGTTTTAACGGATGCTTTTCGATTTCCTGTAGGAATCGATTGACGTTGGTGCTACGTTCGACTGGCGCTTTGCTTGTCATTTAGATGGTTGAAGTCGAGGTACGATGAATTTGCGATCTTGACTAAGTTGCCGCTCAATCTTGACACAAGGGTACAAGATAGGCGCAAATGATGCGATTTCAGCGAATATCAAACATTTGTCCTTGACAGGTTCGTCTGTCGTGCTTAAATTAGAACAAATTTAGTCACATCGCATTGCGAGGTTGTTTTTGACCGAAGTCAGTAATGAAGAATCATTGGCGCACCTGCGTGTAGAACATCGCGATTTAGACACCGTAATCAATTTTCTTGTTGATAACGGTCATCCTGATCAGGATTTAACACGTCGATTAAAACGTCGTAAGTTGAATCTGCGCGATCGGATTACACGCCTTGAACACACTGTCGCCGTTTCGGCAGGCTCTTAGCTTCGAGACAGTTCTTCGTGCACAGCTAGAAATCTGAGCTAACGAAGACTTGCTGAACCTCTCGTCGGAGCAATTTCGATGAGAGTTAAACACAATTAGACTGTCGGTCTAAAACCAAAAGTATTACGGTTCTCCTTCTACCGAACAGTTTGCTTATGGACATACTCTGCGGACGACATTGGAAGTCCAATGATGCATTCTGGAAAAGTGTGACCCCCGAATTTCGAACTCAAAGCGTGAATGCGTGGGAGTGGAGTATCACGTGAAACTGAAGCAGCTTGAATACCTCTTGGAGACTTATAACCATAGTCTCAACATGTCTGAAGCAGCGCGTGTGTTAAACACCACACAACCAGGCATCAGTAACGGTATTCGACGCCTGGAGGAAGAGCTCGGAGTTGATTTGCTAACCCGCAAGGGGAAGCGTTTGGGTACAACTCCAGCAGGAGAACGCATCGTTCTGCTCGCTCGCGAAGCGCTGCAGAAAGTTGAGTCGATTGAACGTGCTGCGGAAGAATTTTTGCACGAAGATCGTGGCGCGTTACGGATCGCGACTACCCATACTCAAGCACGTTACGTGCTACCGGCACATATCCGGAATTTTCGCGAGAAATACCCCCTGGTTAGTCTCCACATCAACCAAGGCACACCAGCGCATCTTGCAGAGCTGACGTTAAACGGGGAAGTGGACTTCGCGATCGCGACCGAAGGATTCGAGCACTTCACGAACCTAATTCTGGCTCCTTGCTATACGTGGAATCGATCGATCGTCGTGCCTACTGGTCATCCGCTGACGCGCGTTGACCGCCTAACCTTTTGGCAGACATTGCGCGCGAACCTTTGGTTACATACGTATTTGGTTTTGCGGGAGGCTCAAGTGTCGCTAATGCGTTTGCGAAAGAGGGTTTGTCTGCAAACGTCACCTTCACCGCGACCGATACGGACGTCATCAAGAAATACGTGCGTCTTGGCGTAGGCATTGGCATCATTGCGTCGATGGCGAGGGAAGAGGATGTGGACGACGATCTCGTGTTTATAGACGCGTCACACTTGTTCGATCCAAGTGTGACACACATCGGGTTGCGACGTGACGTCTTTTTACGGAGCTACATGTACGAGTTCATTGAATCCTTCGCCGAGCATCTGACTCGGCCGTTGATTGAAACCGTTTTATCGACTACACGAAGAGACGAGCAAGACGCGCTACTGAGCGGATTCGAACTGCCTCGACGCTAAAACCACGCGTGGGTGCTTAACCTTTTGACTTTATCCAATTCATCTAGAGTAGGCAGTTAGTAAACGTAACCCATTGAATATAAAAGATAATTTAATTATTCTGAGAATTTAACAGTGCAGGAAGACTGACTGCGTTGTACTTGGTGCTCGAGACTTCGCTCGTTGTTTCGGATCACTTGAGAACCATGCCGATTGGTTCAAATGTAGTCCAGATCGGGATTTGCGCGCAACGTATCTTCAGCATCTTTGCTCGATGCCTTCAGTGAACCCTCGAGTTCTTCTTTCACAAATTTGAAGTAAACGGTGTAGATACGCGTTTCCTCGCCGTCCTCCACCACGAAGAATGGTGCAAGTTTGACATCATGTTCGGCCGCTAACAGCATCCCTGGTGAGTGTTCGTCGCGTTCGTCTGCTTCAAGAATTTCGTCAATTCTGCTGCTATAGCCAGAACTAGCGAGGCGTCGCTCAACGTCAGCGCATTTCCGACAGGGACTGCCGTCCTTCAGGATTTTCTTGACAAAAGTGACCTTCAAGATATCGATTCAGTCGCTTGAAAGATTTTGCGCGTGTAGGCCACATTCCTTATCGTCTTCGTGTTCCCACCACCACCGACCCGCACGTTCGGGCTCATCAGCGGCGATAGGTCGAGTACACGGCGCACAACCGATGGACTTATATCCTTGATCGTGCAGAACGTTATAAGGAACGTTGTGTTTCCGGATATAGGACCACACATCTTCCGCGAGCCATGACGCAAGTGGATTGAACTTGACGATTTCGTGAGTTCTGGTGGAAAATGCCTTGTCGACCTGCTCATGAGGTACATTCGTTCGTGTTGAGCCTTGATCGCGGCGTTGCCCGGTAATCCATGCATCTAGTTCGCCAAGTTTTCGTTCAAGCAAAGCAATCTTGCGAATGCCGCAACACTGAGTGTGACCGTCCTCATAGAAACTGAACAACCCCTTTTCACGCACTAGTTCCTCAACATCCCAGTTGTCGGGTGAGAGTACTTCAATCTGGATGTCGTAGTGTTCGCGAACTCGGTCGATAAACTCATAGGTCTCTGCGTGAAGACGCCCGGTGTCGAGTGTGAATACGCTGAATGCGTTGCCAACGAGCTTGGCCGCCATATCGATTAGAACGACATCCTCTGCGCCACTAAACGAGATAGCGATTCGATCTTGATCAAAGCGTTTTAGTGCTGACGCGACGACTTCGTCAGGCGTGCTTACGACTTCTAGTGCAAGGGAGGGCATGCGCGGAATTTTAGATATGTGCAGGTCTTATTCAGATTCGGAGACAATACATCTACAGTTTTTACGACCAGGGGAGAGCGCGTGTTTACCCTCGAGACGGTAAATTGAATTCTTCGTAAGAATCGGGTTCAATTCAGATTGGTCCATGAAATAACCTTGGTAACGTATTGATATTAAAACGTTATATGTGACAACCATAGAGGTGTGGACTTGATAAATCGAGCGCTCAATCTAGCTGACGGCTGAATGCCTCTTAGTAGGATAAATTCAGGAGCTAACTCAAGAGTAACGCGTTGCACTTATGCAATCGTTGACTCTCCAAATCGTAAAATCACGCGGCGCCTCACGCAGAAGAGGCGATGTCCGTATCCATTCAATCTCTAGCTATAGCCTGATGAGCCCTGGCAAACGTTTTCGACGTGCGATGCGCGAAGAAAGTCCACTTCAAATAGTTGGTGCGATCAACGCGTACGCTGCAATGCTGGCACAACGTGCCGGGTTTAACTGCATATACCTATCCGGAAGCGGCGTCGCTGCGGCTTCGTACGGACTGCCTGACCTCGGCATCACGTTAATGGACGATGTGCTGGAAGATGCACGGCGGATCTGCAGCGCGACTGAGCTACCTCTGTTAGCTGATATCGACACGGGGTGGGGCGGTGCTTTCAATATTGCGCGTACGATCCGAGAAATGGAACGGGTAGGCGTAGCCGGAGTCCACATCGAAGACCAGGTTGCACAAAAGCGCTGCGGTCACCGTCCAAATAAGGTGATCGTTTCTGTTGAAGAGATGTGCGACCGTATCAAGGCAGCGGTCGACGGTAAGCACGACGCAGACTTCGTCGTGATGGCACGTACGGATGCGCTAGCGGTAAGCGGAATGGACGCTGTGATCGAACGGGTTCAGCGGTTCGAGGAAGCGGGTGCGGATGCAATCTTCGCAGAAGCGATGACCGAGCTCGATATGTATCGTGAAATCACCTCGCGAGTAACCGTTCCTGTGTTGGCAAACATGACGGAATTCGGTAAGACGCCACTGTATACGACCGAGCAATTACGTGAAGTGAATATCGCCATGGCACTCTATCCCCTCTCAGGCTTTCGTGCGATGAGTCAGGCTGCATCCAACGTGTTCAACGGTATTCGAAATCACGGTACTCAGGTACAGGACCTCGACTCGATGCAGACTCGCGATGAGCTTTACGAAGTATTGGGATATCACGAGTTCGAACAGAAACTAGACGATTTATTTAGTAAGGAAGAAGGCAGTGGTTGACAAGAAATTAGGCGGCGCTGGGTTACGAGGTCAATCTGCTGGTGAAACCGCATTGTGTACAGTCGGCAAGACTGGTACAGGTTTAACCTATCGCGGCTATGACATTTCAGATCTCGCTAAATCGACGACATTCGAAGAGGTCGCTTATCTCATTCTCTACGGTGAATTACCCAATCCATCGCAACTAGAGCAATATCAAGCCAAACTAAAAAAACTACGCGGGTTGCCAGACGAACTCATTGCGACGCTCGAAAAGATCCCGCGCACCGCGCATCCGATGGATGTCATGAGAACGGGGTGCTCATTGCTTGGCAATTTAGAACCCGAGGGTGCCTTCGAGAATCAGCACCAAGTCTCCGATCGATTGCTCGCAGTGTTTCCGTCCATCATTAATTACTGGTATCGCTTCTCACATGACGGTGTCCGGATCGAGGTCGAAAGCGACTCCGACAGCATCGCTGGTCACTTCCTCGCGACACTACTTGATGGTGACATCGACCCAATGTTTCGACGGGTCATGGACGTTTCGCTGATCCTGTATGCAGAGCACGAGTTCAATGCTTCCACGTTTACAGCACGAGTCTGCGCTTCGACCTTATCCGACATGCACTCCTGTGTCACGGGTGCAATTGGTTCGCTACGGGGACCTCTACACGGTGGCGCGAATGAAGCTGCAATGGCGTTGATTGAACAATTCGACTCAACTCAGCAAGCACGAGCGCGAATCTTGGAAATGCTGAGTACCAAGGAAGTGATCATGGGTTTTGGACATGCGATCTATCGTGAGTCAGACCCGCGTAACGCGATTATCAAAAGTTGGGCTGAAAAACTGGGGGAGAAGGTCGATGATAAGGTTCTTTACCTCGTTTCGTGTGAAGTCGAGAAGACCATGTGGGACGAAAAGAGACTCTTCGCGAATGCGGATTTCTTCCATGCGAGTGCTTATCACTTTATGGGAATCCCGACAAAGTTATTTACGCCAATATTTGTGTGTTCACGCGTCTCCGGATGGACCGCCCATATCATGGAACAGCGTTTGAATAACCGAATCATTCGACCCAGCGCGGACTACGTCGGCCCCGATCCACGGAGCGTGCCTCCTCTCTCCGATCGTTAGATCGGTGGGTGCTTTTCTTAACTTAAATCATTAAGGATTCCCTGCTTGAGTCAAAACGTCGATATCAATATACGGCCAGATCCGGATAAGGAATTGGCGGCGATCGCCGACTACGTAAGCAACGCTGCGATCGACAGCGAATCCGCATTGGATACCGCGCGTAACTGCTTGATCGATACACTGGGATGTGGTTTCCTTGCCTTGCGCTTCCCTGAATGTACAAAGATGCTCGGTCCACACGTGGCGGGTACCGTTGTACCCGGTGGCTCCCGGGTTCCAGGTACGCCGTATGTACTGGATCCGGTTAAAGCTGCGTGGGACATTGGATGCATGATCCGGTGGCTTGACTTCAACGATACTTGGTTGGCAGCGGAATGGGGACATCCATCGGACAATCTAGGTGGCATTCTGGCTGTCGCGGATTACTTGAGTAGACAACCTGGTGGGGCGCCACTGACGATGCGCGACGTACTCAACGCGATGGTGAAAGCGCATGAGATTCAAGGATGTTTAGCGCTTGAGAATAGTTTCAATCGAGTTGGGTTAGATCATGTACTGCTGGTACGTGTTGCGACCGCCGCAGTCGTTATGGACATGCTTGGCGGGACGCGAGATCAAGTCGTCGATGTACTGTCTCATGCGTTCGTTGATGGTTCGAGTCTGCGTACCTATCGCCATGCTCCGAACGCAGGACCGCGTAAATCTTGGGCTGCCGGTGACGCTACGAGTCGAGGAGTTCAGCTAGCGTTGTTTGTGCTCAAGGGCGAGATCGGCTATCCAAGCGCGTTGTCCGCGCCACAATGGGGTTTCTACGACGTGAACTTCGGCGGTAAGTCGTTTAAGTTTCAGCGCGATTACGGCTCCTACGTCATGGAGAACGTGCTCTTCAAGATTTCGTATCCGGCGGAGTTTCATGCTCAGACTGCCGTTGAGGCGGCATGTCAGCTGCATCCGCAGGTCGCGAACCGAATTGACGACATTGACCGCATCGAGTTAACCACACACGAATCAGCGATCCGCATCATCAGCAAGACTGGCGAACTAAACAATCCGGCGGACCGCGACCATTGTCTGCAATACATGACGGCTATTGGCTTGTTGAAAGGTAATCTTGTCGCCGAGGACTATGAGGATGACGTCGCCGCGGATCCTCGCGTTGATCAGTTGCGCGATTTGATGGTAGTCAGTGAAGATGAACGTTTTAGTGCTGAATACCACGAACCAGACAAACGCTCAATCGCGAACGCAGTGCAAGTTTTCTTCCAAGACGGTACGCACACGGAAAAAGTGTCGGTCGAGTATCCGCTTGGTCACCGTCGCCGTCGAGAGGAAGGCATCCCGGAACTAGAGTCAAAATTCGGAGCCAACTTAGCCACGCGTTTTTCAGCGCAGCGGTGTTCGGCAATTGAACAGATCGTTTTCGACCAATCGGCACTTGAAGCCATGCCGGTGAATCAGTTTGTCGAGCTCTTCGTTTGACGTTTGAAGTGCATTTATCCGACGAAATTAAGGTGATCGTGTGAAATTCGAGTTAGAAGGCAATCAGGTTCAGACGGAAGGCGAGGTCTTCATTGCCAGCACAGCGATCGTGATTGGAAAAGTGCTGATGAAGAACCTATCGTCCGTATGGTGGGGGGCGGTATTGCGGGGCGATTACGAGCTCATCACGCTCGGTGAACGCAGCAACATTCAGGATAACTGCATCGTCCACATGGACGAGGACTATCCCGTGACCATCGGCGATCGCGTTACCGTAGGACACAAGGCTGTGTTGCATGGGTGTACGGTAGGGAACAATAGCCTTATTGGTATTAACTCAGTCATCATGAACGGTGTTCAGATCGGCGATAACTGTTTAATCGGTTCGAACACGTTGATCACGGAAGACAAGCTCATTCCTGATGGTAGTCTTGTATTGGGATCTCCTGGCAAGGTGGTTCGCGAATTAACGCCCGACGAAATCGACGCTAATACCGACTTTTCCGATCGATACGTGCGTAATTCGGCGCGCTATCGGAATACTCTGAAGCCACAGGACTAAACCACAGTCGATGGTCGCAATCGGTACACCGGGATCGTCAAGCGCTAAGCGGGTAATGCTGCTCGGTAGCGGCGAACTCGGGAAAGAAGTAGCGATTGAACTCCAACGGTTAGGCTGCGAGGTCATTGCGGTTGATCGTTACGCACATGCGCCTGCGATGCAGGTGGCACACAAGTCGCACGTCATCAACATGCTTGACGAAGAAGCGCTTTACGAATTGATCCGAGTGGAATCACCTGACCTCGTTGTTCCAGAGATCGAGGCAATCGCAACAGAAGCGTTGTTGATGGTCGAGGAAGAGGGTACGAAAGTCGTACCAACCGCACGTGCGGCGAACTTGACGATGAATCGTCGTGGTATTCGCGAGTTAGTTGCATCTGAACTTGGTATTCGAACGTCCCCGTATCGTTTTGTGACGACGCGTGATGAACTCGAGCAAGCAGTAAGAGATCTGGGTTTGCCATGTGTTGTGAAACCCGTCATGAGCTCTTCAGGCAAGGGTCAGTCGACGATCCGTGAAGAGGCTGATATCTTGCAGTCGTGGAACTATGCGCTTGAAGGAACACGCGGTGGTGCCGACTCCTTGATTGTCGAAGGCTTTGTCGATTTTGATTTTGAAATCACGTTGTTGACGGTGCGACACGTCGACGGAGTGTCGTTTTGTGAGCCGATCGGTCATCGTCAGGAAGGCGGTGATTACAGAGAATCGTGGCAACCACAACCGATGGACGAACGCGTATTGGATGAGTGCCAATCGATTGCGACTCAGGTCAGTGACGCACTTGGTGGTTTTGGGATCTTCGGTATGGAGTTCTTCATTCAAGGTGAAACGGTCTACTTCAGTGAAGTGTCACCTCGACCTCACGACACCGGGCTCGTAACGTTAATAAGTCAGAATCTGTCGGAATTTCAACTGCACGTTAGGGCAATACTGGGTTTACCGGTTCCGCACATCCAACAGTTCGGAGCATCTGCGTCGTGTCCGGTGTTAGTTCGAGGCGCGTCGAAAGCGGTCGAATTTGTAAATGTGGATCAAGCATTGCGCGAACCCCACACCGACATTCGTCTGTTTGGTAAACCTGAGGTCAGTGGCTCGCGTCGAATGGGCGTCGTGGTTACGAAACGCGAAACCGTTGATGAAGCGCGAAAAGCCGCTTCCCGCTTAGCCGAGTGCGTGAGCGTAGAACCGTCAGCCGAAGTTTCGCGCATCTGAGTTCTTGTCTACTTCGCGGTTCTTAATTCGCACCCTGACAAGGCATTCAGTAGATTCGGTACACTGTTGACTACCAGCGCGCCTTCCTATAATTCACCGATCATGAATGTCATCATCTCTCCGGTTCACGGACGAACCCTCTGGACAGCCCGCCTTACGCTGATTCTGCCGGTTTAGCCGGCGTCTTATTCCACATAGGGACTTTAGTCCCACCATCGAACCCCAACCCACCTTCTCGCCTTTGAGAATTCAATGATGTTGACATCTCCTAGTCCCGGTCGCCGTGCCGGAGCGATGCCATTTCAAAAATATCGTTCCTTCCCATGCGTTGAGCTGCAGGACCGCACCTGGCCAAACACACCGATTGAGAAACCACCGCGATGGTGTAGCGTCGACCTGCGGGACGGTAATCAAGCACTGATCGATCCAATGAATGTCGATGAGAAGATGGCGATGTATCAGCTGCTTCTCGACATTGGCTTCAATGAGATTGAAGTGGGATTTCCTGCCGCATCACAGATGGACTTCGACTTCTGTCGAACCATCATTGAGGATGACTTGATTCCGCCCGGGACTCTCGTACAAGTGTTGTGTCAAGCACGTCCGGAATTGATCGAGCGGACCGTCGACGCGTTAAGAGGGGCTGAGGGAGCCATCTTCCACCTCTACAACTCGACATCGACACTTCAGCGCGATGTTGTTTTCAATATGGATCGCGCCGGCATCGTCGATCTCGCGGTTAAGGGAACGGAGCTGGTTCGAGAAATCACGCGTGACTTAGGCGATACGAACGTGACATTCGAGTATTCGCCGGAGAGTTTTACCGGTACCGAGCTCGATTTCGCGATCGAAATCTGTGATGAAGTGGCGAACACTTGGGGCGCGACTCCTGAGCAACCAATCATTGTGAATTTACCGTCGACCGTCGAGATGGCGACGCCAAACATCTACGCGGATCAGATTGAATACTTCTGCCGAAATTTCTCGAATCGTGATCGAGCTGTCATCAGCTTGCATACACACAACGACCGCGGTACTGGAATCGCTGCAACCGAGCTAGCGTTGATGGCGGGTGCCGAACGGGTCGAGGGTACCTTGTTCGGAAACGGTGAGCGCACGGGTAATTGCGACATCATGACGATGGCGATGAATTTGTTCTCGCAAGGCGTCGATCCGGAACTTGACTTTCGTGACATGCCGCGTATCCGCCAAATAGCTGAAGAAGTCACAAAGATTCGCGTGCACGAGCGACATCCTTATGCTGGGGATTTGGTATTCACTGCGTTTTCTGGTTCGCATCAAGACGCGATTAAGAAAGGCATGGCGGTGGTCAAGGAAGATCACTGGGAAGTGCCGTACTTACCGATTGATCCCGCAGATGTAGGCTCTTCTTATAAAGAATCCGTACGCGTAAATAGCCAATCTGGTAAAGGCGGTGTTGGATTTATCCTCGAACAACATTTCGGTATTTCACTGCCACGCGAAATGCTTCAGGAGTTCGCAAAGCAGGTGCAGGTACTGACCGAACACCTTGATCGCGAGGTAAGACGCGATGAGATTTTGCAATCGCTCTTCGATACGTTTGAAGCGCAAGACGGACCCTACGCGCTGCTCAACTATGAGTTAAACAACGCTGCGAACGACACGCTCGTGTGCGAGGGGCTAGTTCAGGTATCCGAGAACGAAGTGAAGATACAAGGGCAAGGTTCTGGTCCGATCGAAGCATTTGTCAATGCCATGGTGGCGACCTTAAACGAACCTTTGAACGTTGCCGCTTATCACGAGCACGCCTTGAGAGACGGGGACGTTGTTGGGAAAGACGCCCAGGCGATTGGCATCGTATCGATTGAATTCGGTGAGGGTTCGGTCTTCGGCGTCGGTCGAAGTAAGAATACGGTGACCGCTTCTTTATTGGCGATCATTTCGGCGATTAATCGAAGGTGGTCACAACGTCAGTAGACGCGTAGGTTAGATCGGCCACAGCAGTTCACCAATTTAGCGTACTCGCACTCAAAGCTAGTCCGCATTTGCGTCATTTTCACGCGGTATTGCAGACGCTTCTTGATCCGATTCGAACGCGGGACTTGATCGATGGATCACTCAAACCGATCTATTCAACAGGGGTAAATCCCGCACGACGAAGGGCATACCTAGGAGGTATCAGTGGGTTGGCTTAGGTCACTCTTCGGCAGACGATTCTGATTCGTCTTGTTGATCGGGTTCGTCGACGCTAAAGTCGTCGTCGAACGGCAGTTGGGTAATGTTGGCCGACTTTACGGCGTTTTCGACGACTTCGAGGATTTCGACGCGGTAATTCTCAATGTTGATCGACGTTTGGCCAGAAGGAACTCGACGCAAGTGGTCGAGTACCCAACCGTTTACGGTTCGAGGTCCATCTTCAGGCAGTGACCATTTTGCCGTGTAGTTAATCTCGTGGATGAGCGTATCACCGGTGACCCGGTAGGTGTCTTCATCAATTGGCGTAATAACTCCGGTTTCTGTTTCTTGCGATCCTAGCGTAAATTGGCCTACGATCTCTTCAGTGATGTCGTCAATGGTTATTAGACCCACCACCGCCCCATATTCATCGACCACGATACTGAAGCGTCGACGATGTTGTTTGAAGTTGTGTACTAGGCGAGAGAGTGTCACTTGACTTGGGGTGTAGGACGCGTGCTCAAGGACACTAATCAGGTCCTCTTTCGTTGATTGGGGATCTTGGAGCAGTCGGTTTGCCTCCCGCATATGGAGAATCCCGTGGATATCGTTGATAGTACCGCGATAGGCAGGGAGGCGCGTGTGTTTTGCTGCTGCTATACGTTGGCGGATTTCAACCATCGATCCATTTAGATCGATTCCATAGATGGATTCTCGCAGTTGCATTACATCGCCGACTGTTTGTTCCTCTAAATTCAGGATGTTGAGAATCATCAATTGGCGGTTGCGCGGCAGTTTGCGTGCCTGATCAAACACCTGACGTAGTTCATCTTCAGTCAGATCCTCGTTGTCCTCAACGCCCCGTGTAAACGGCTTGACAACAAACGCGCCACAGAAGTTCGTGAATAACACGATGTACTTCATGATGGATTGAAGCGGCATGAGTACATACGCGCTCGGGTAGGCGATAGACTCAGGTCGTACTGCGCCGATGGTCTTCGGTGCTATATCCGCAAAGATCAAGAATATGAAAGTTATCGATACGGTCGTGATTACGCCACCGAGTTCGGTACCGAACCATCGCACAAAAACCACATTCGCAACGACCGCCGCCGAGTAATTGACTAAGTTGTTGCCAATTAGGATGACGCCGAGTAGGCGATCCTTGTGCCGCAACAACGTCTCGGTGCGAAGCGCCCCTCCGTGTCGCTTGCGTGCGAGTGCACGCATTCGATATACATTCAGTTTCATCATCGCGGTCTCGGCGCCTGCGAAGAAGGCGCTCATCAACAGCAGTATGAAGACAGAGAGGATCAGTACCCAAGCGGGAACAACGAACGATTCCATTTTGATTCGAGGTGGTTAGAGGTTAAGTCCCATAGCCAAATACGAACTTAAGTCCGAAATAGCCGATGAGGAGAATGGCGAAGGCGAGTAGCGTCAATCGTGCAGATGTCTGTCCACGCCAACCGAACCAAAGCTGGCCACAGATTAGCGCGAGATACAGCACCCAGCATGTCAGCGCAAGCCACATGTGAAAGACGTAATTACCTTGCTGGACAAAGTCCCAACGAAAGATCACGCCTGTAACGACCGTTAGAGTTAGTAGAGACACTCCCAGCCACAGCAAATGCATGGCAGTGGCTTCAACGGTTTGTAGCGGTGGCATCAACTTCACGAAAGCAGTCGAGTCGTTCTTTTTCAGCCGCTGGTGAAGGACGATGATCGATGCTGCTTGAACGGCTGCCAAGCCGAGAATTGCGTAGGTGAGCATGCTGATAAGCACATGCACAATCACCGTTGGCTGGTCAATGAGCGTGCCTTCGATGGGTGAAAGGAGTAACCCGAAGAAGAGTGAAATGATCGCAAGCGGTACGGTCACCAGCGCTAATACACGATAGCCTTGTACCAGATAGAGGTAGAACGTACAAACCATCGCGACGAACGTCATGATGACTGCGCTCGACCAGATTGAAAGGTAAACGCCAGATCCCGCACTCACGATCAATACCGTATAGATGAGATGCATTCCCAACGCGGGTGTGATTAAGGCGGCAACTCGGCGGTTTGGAAACGCCTCGATGGCTTGTGAGCGCAGCTGTAGCCACAGGTAAAGCAGATACAGAAGCGCCGCGATGCCGCCAAAAAGATCGGGAGACAACTCAGCTGAAAATAGATTAAGAGTCATATCGATTTCAAAAACTAGAATTCACGCGCCGCAATCAAGCGCAGTTTAGCGCGATCATGTTTGACAATCTAACTAACAAACTCACACAGACCTTCTCAGGGCTTCGCACTCGGAAACTGACCGAAAACAACGTTGCTGAAGCGATCCGTGAGGTTCGTACCGCGTTACTCGAGGCCGACGTCGCGCTTGAGGTCGTTATCCCGTTCGTAGAAGCCGTCAGGAGAAAGTCGGTCGGGCGAGAGTTCGTCGCGTCGGTGCGACCAGGTGACATGTTCGTGAAATTCGTCCACGACGAGCTGGTGTTGCTCATGGGGACGGAAGTTTCTAGCCTCGAGCTCAGGGCAGTAAAAAAACCAGCTATCATTTTAATGGCTGGTCTACAAGGTACAGGCAAAACAACCACGGTTGCCAAACTTGCTAGCTACCTTCAAAAAGAGCAGAACCAAAAAGTTGCTACTGTGTCTGCGGACGTATATCGTCCTGCGGCTATTGAGCAATTGCGAGTTCTTACGGAAACGGCGCAGGCGCATTTCATAGAGTCGTCGCCTAACGAACAACCTCTCAAAATCGTTCAGCGTGCGGTTGTCCATGCCCAAGATCTCGAATGCGACACACTAATCGTCGACACCGCTGGACGATTAGCTATCGACGAAGAGATGATGGCGGAAATCCAGTCGCTGCATGGGTCGCTCGAGCCGACGGAAACCTTGTTCGTGGTTGATGCCATGACCGGTCAGGATGCGGCAAAGACCGCAAAAACGTTTGATCGTGCCTTGTCACTTACCGGTGTCGTATTGACAAAGGCTGACGGCGATGCTCGAGGCGGTGCAGCGCTCTCAGTTCGTGCGATTACGCACAAGCCCATCAAGTTTCTTGGTACGGGCGAAGGGATAGACGGGCTTGAACTGTTTCATCCAGATCGACTTGCGTCGCGAATTCTTGGGATGGGCGACATCCTGGGTCTTGTTGAAGAGGCCGAGAAGAAGGTCGATGTTGAGGCGTCGGGTCGGGTCGTCAAGCGCATGTTGCGCGGCGCCTCATTCACGTTTGACGACATGCGCGAGCAGATTAAGCAGATGACCGAAATGGGCGGGATGGCGAGCGTGCTGTCTCGGTTGCCAAATGCGCCCAACGTCAAGGTCAAAGAAACTGATGACGATGCGATCCTGAAGCACGCGATCATCATCGATTCGATGACCACAAAGGAACGCGCGTTCCCCAATTTGCTCAACATACCATCACGCAAGAAACGTATTGCCGCTGGAAGCGGTACTCGCATCCAGGATGTGAACTTCACGATTCGTAAATTCAAGCAGATGCAGAAAGCGACGCGAAAACTCGGTAGGATGGGTCGATCGAGCAAAATGCTGACGCAGCTTGAGCAGATGATGGCCGAAAACAATTGATTACCCGCGTGCATGGGTTCCGGAATCGCGTCAGTATGCGGCTTCTGTGAGTAAAATCCGCCGCTTCCTTTACCGGGTCACAAGCCTACATCTATGGTCGTAATCCGTCTTGCCCGCCATGGCTCGATACACAAGCCGTTCTACCACGTGACCGTTGCTGATCAACGTGCACGACGCGACGGCACATTTATTGAACGTGTCGGTTTTTATAACCCGATTGCAAAAGGCAAGGCAGAACGTCTTCGCATTGATCTCTCGCGCGTTGACTACTGGCTAGAGAAGGGCGCTCAGACTTCCGAGACCGTATCACGATTGGTCAAAGAGGCTCGACGCGCAGATCAAATTGGCGCGACTCAGCCCACAGAGCAATCGGAAGAAGTCGCCGGGTCGGCCACCGAAGAACCTTCCGAAACGGTCGAAGCTACTGGAGAAGACGCTTCTACCGAAACGAAATCTGAAGAAGACGCAGGCGCTGAAGCAGCGGTAGCAGAGACTCCCGCTAAAGCCGAGGCTAGCGACGACACTGAAACAGAGGATGCGGCTAGCGCGGAACCAGCTGAGGAAGAAGCGCCAGCTGCTAAAGCCGAGTCTAGCGACGACGTTGAAACAGAGGATGCGGCTAGCGCGGAATCAGCTGAGTCAGAAGCACCAGCTGCTGAAGCATCAGAGGCGACGACCGAGACGGTAAGCGAGGCTGACGCTTCGGAAGACGAAAAGCCAGCAACTTAACGGTTGGATCCTAACCGAATCGTTGTCGTTGGACGTATCGGTTCTTCGTACGGTGTAAAAGGATGGACGCATGTCCGTTCCTATACCGAACCCATCGAAAATCTCATGAATTTTCCGCAACTGTACTGCAGGCGCAATGAAGAACCATGGCGTGAGTTGGGAAGCATTGAGTTTCGACGCCATCGAGAAGGTCTAATCGCGAAGCTCGATGGCTACGACGACCGCACTGAAGCAAGCACATTGGGTAACCTCGAACTTGGTGTTCAACGTGACCAAATGGCGCCGTTGGAAGAAGGCGAGTTTTATTGGGTGGACTTGATTGGACTCGACGTCGTGAACATTGAAGACGCAACGCTTGGCAAGATATCGAACGTCATCGAGACTGGTGCTTCCACAGTGTTAGCGGTCAAAGGCAAGGATGGCGACTACCTTATTCCGTTCACGAAACCCATTCTGGACTCTGTCTCGCTCGATTCGCACGTGAAAGTGCGATGGGAAAGTGCATGGAAAGTGTAAGTAAGAGTGGCATGTGGGACTACGAACGCGTTCGAATCCAATTTCGCGGTATACAAAGTTCATTCCGTATCATCGACGGATTGGCTTCGTGTGCCGATTAAGTGAAGTAGATTTGGAGACTGTGCTGTTGACCAGGATTTAGACACTGCAATAGTCAGGAAATAACGTTCGTGTACGATGACAGAATATGAACTGGTTTGATGTGAAGTATCAGTTGTGTGCATCTTAAAGATGCACTTCGTAACGTAGAAAACTGTACCTAGGAAATTCGTGATGGTGAGCACCGCATGAAAGGAGAGACTGAATGGCTCTTTGGTTGATTCGTGCGGGAAGGCATGGTGAGTATGAAAAGAGGTTTCTTGATGAAAACCGAATCTACCTTACTTGGGGTGGGTTATCTCACGACCTCTTAGCAGTAGAGGATAAGGCGCAACTTCGCACACTGCTGGAAGAGGTCTATCACGACGCTCCAACCGGACGGATTTCGAATAACCTAGCACAAATTTGGGCATTTAGTCACAGGATGTCACAAGGAGATTGGGTCGTACTGCCAAGCAAGCAGAAATCCGCAATTCATGTCGCCAAACTAAAAAGCGAGTACATATTCAACCCCGGAGGAGACGATCCGTTCTTCCATTACCGTGACGTCGATTGGCTTGTACAGGACGTACCGCGCTCGAACTTCGATCAAGATTTGCTGTATTCATTTGGCGCTTTTCTGACCATTTGTCAAGTGAGTCGGAACAACGCGGAAGATCGTGTGCGTCAGATGTCTGAAAACGAATGGAAGACGACTGCGCTATCAGCCAATATTCAAAAGACTAACGAGGAAGATGAATTCGACGACGTTAGCGGATTTGATGATCTAGAGCAGGCCGCCCGAGACCAGCTCGCGAAGTTGGTCATCGCAAGGTTTCAAGGACACGGCATGGCGCGGCTAGTTGACGCTATACTACGAGCCACAGGATACACAACGTATCTCAGTCCAGAAGGACCAGACAAAGGTATTGACATCCTAGCGGCGCCGGAACCGATAGGTTTTGGTGAACCTCGTGTTTGCGTTCAAGTGAAGTCAGGTGACTCACCTTTGGACCGCCCAACACTCGACCAGCTCATTGGAGTGATGCAGAACGTCCAGGCTAGTCATGGCCTGCTAGTTTCGTGGGGAGGGTTTAAATCCAGCGTAGACAAGGAGGAAGCCACACAGTTCTTCCGAGTGCGTCTTTGGGACCAAGGAGACTTGATCAACCAAGTTCTCGAGAACTACGACAGCCTGGACGAGGAGATTCGGACTGAGCTACCCCTCAGGCGAATCTGGATCGTTGCCGAAACAGTTGAGTGACAGGATAGGGATTACACAAAAAAGTGATTAAGCGGAACGATTTCTGTCATTAGATGCTCGAATCTTGATCAAAGCGTGTGACGACCTCATTTCGATAAGTTCTGTCGTTTTCGATTTACTCAGCTTAACCGAAAATCCGCGACGAATACTTCATCGTAACAACCCACCACAGTTTGAACGACTTAGCCTAGCAAAACTGTTGCGCAGGTCGTATTGGTAACGATTTAGAACACCGCGGCAAAGCGTCGGCGTACACCGCCCCGATCATTCTGTAACTTGCAGAGCGAAAACGTCGGATCCAGTTCGCCATTGGAGATCTGGAGCAGCCGAGAGTGAAAACTGCCGTAAAACACAGACAATTCGAAATTTCGCCGTGCGTAGCTGATTACTTGCTAGACAAGCGATAGTTACGCGGCGATTTTCGCGTCAGGCTGTCCTGCGGCGAGTGCACTCGTCCATGATAGACATAGTTCAAGTGAGCGAAAACTACCGTACAACTGATTCTCTTCTTTGGCCGCGATTGGAAAAGTTGAGTAGATATAGCGAATCTCGTCCCGATCTTGAATGTCGTAAAGTAGAAAGTAGAGTGCGTCTAGTTTCGCACGCAAGTTTAGCCGCCGATCGGAATCCCATCGGTAAGGTGGCAGGACTTCACCTCGATTGTCCACGTAATCCATTTCTGATGCGTACCGAGACATATCGTGTGCGGTATAGGTGAGTTCAAGAACTGTGTCATTCACGATTTGTTCAACTGTCTTTGGTCCAAAACGAACCTCCTTGTACAGATTAATAGGTATGACCGGAAGCTGCTCGACTATATAGAGATTGAGGTTTTGACCGTGCACTTTCTGCCTTAAAATGAAATCAAACGGTATCGAGTTGAGGTTTGCTAAGAGGCAAGAGGCGTGCTTGGCAGACATGTGTCCTGGTCCACCCGTCCCTAAAAGTGGGAGAGAGTTTCCCGCACCGTACGGCGGAATTAGTGCAGCGATCATGGCCCTAGCATTGGTTGCTGCGGTGACGTGCTTGAAACCGAGTTGAAATAGCACTCCAGATTGCGTTGCTTTTTGCTTCGGAACCCAGAATTGCGGCTCGGGTAACCAGCTGGGGTTTTGATGTTGCTCTAACTCGGTTGCTTTAGTTTGCGCGGGACGGTGAAGGTTCTTGGGGTTAACTACGACACTCGCAGCTCTATGATCGAATGCTTGAACCATCTTACCTTCGTAGAGCGGTACGTACTCGGATGTGGCATTTTGAAATCGGTTTCCTGCGACGGGCCATGCGCCTTCGATCTCCTCTAATTCTGAACGTGTGAGGAAATGACGGGAGTCGTTCGTCATGTGAAACGGTGTCGAGTATTTCACAGGCCATGCCCGTTTTATCTCGCTTGAAGATCGGTTCACAAGCACCGGTAATCGTTCGTATACGTCTGTGGTTATTCTTGCGTCGCGTCTCGAGCGGAAGACGGGGGAGGTTCCGGTATTCGGATTAACTCGCGCGAAGTTGTGTGCTGAGAAGGTGAAGTAACGATCAGGTTCGCTGAGTTCTGAGACATCCTGAAGGAAAAATGCACAACGAGCCGGTTCATTCCCGCTTGCTGGGCTTGCAACGAAAACGCAGAACTTCTGTCTGCTGTCTACATCCGCGAAGAAAGGTGGCTTGTTGTACCGCGTTCGTCTGTTCTCGAAGTCGTAGAGTACCTTTAGTCTGCCTTCGGTAGAAACGTGTTTGAAGAACTTCGCTGCTGTCTCGTCCGATGCAATCCCTGACGGGACGAGTAAGCCAACCATACCTTCGGCTTTGACGAGCTTCAATGAACGTTCTATGAACAGTGAGTATAGGTTTATGTCCCCTCTCGCCAATAAAGGAAATTCACCTGAGGTGCGCGCTACCTGAGCAGCAGCAGCAGCTCTATTGCTCGCGAACTCGAAATCGTCGGCAAGGGGGTCTGATGTGGTTCGAAGTTCGGATATCATGCGTTTTCGGTCGGCGGCCTTTTGTACCTTCGCAAGTTCGGGTCGCCGATTTGCAAACCACTCGACCTCTTGAAGTTTTATTCGATCCCACGGCGGGTTGCCAATTACGGCATCGAAGCCGCCGTTCAATTCATCCGCCTCCCAATCCGACCACACACTTGGGAATGCGACTTGCCAGTTCAGAAATCGTTCCTCCGCGGCCAATCGAACCGCTTCGGTCAGGTGCGGAAAATCGTCATCCTGCAATTCTGGAGGTTCTCCTTGGGCAACGTCGATCTGTTCCCCATATCCTCCGTCCAGCCATTTCTGTCGCGCGGATTTCACTGCGGCATTACTAGAACTAACCCAGTCGAAAGCATGAAGCAAGGACATAAAGGCATCAAGTGGCGCGGTCATCTCTGATACCTCAGCGAATATGTCCGCAGAACGGTGCGCCTCGGAGATTTCTGCGTCAGTCAGACCTTCGATAATTTGCATGCGCGTAGCGGAACGCATTGCTCGTGCAAGTGGCTTCTGAATGTATAGTCCGCTTTTTAACTCCTTTGTCCGTCTCATGGCGGTTGAAACCCACATGCCGAACAAGGAGTCGCCGCAACGTATATGGTGATCTAGAAAACTGAGCGGAGCTCCTACCGTGAAAGTGTGCAACCATAGAGATACCTTAGACAATTCCACCGCCATGGCATTCTTGTCCACTCCGTAAACGCAGCGTTTTAGCACCATACGACGCACAATATGGCGATCGTCAAGTTGACTATAGTCGATAGACCAACCTCGGGACTCAGCGTTGCCGATGATCGTATTACGAATCCGCTCTATCCGCTCCGCCAATGGCGATGAGTAGCCGTCCACAGTTGCCTCAGCATCTGCGATGGATGAGATTACTCGATCGGAAAGATAGTCGACAAGATTCACAAGAAAATGACCGGAACCCATCGCAGGGTCGCACACCTTCAGTTCAAGTATGCGCTCTGCAGGATCAAGCCTCTTGAGGCGTCCTAATCGTAGGTCTTCTGGTTCTTTATTTGAAGAAATCTCTAACTGCGCATTGTTAAACGCCGCCGACTTCGAATCTACGAGCGGGCCTATTGTCTCGGTGACGATCAAATCAACCAGTTCGTCAGGCGTGTAATAGCTGCCTGTGTCTTTTCGTGCGAATATGTTCGGTCTTACGACAACAACGCCGTTTTCTCGTATTACTTCTTGTTCGAGGAGTCGTTCGTAGATCGAACCTAATTGCTGTACGCCGAGGTCCCGGTAATTGATGTACCGGCGTTCGTGCGGCTGCCCCTCAAAGGACAGCGCGTCAATTACGTCAGCCATCACCGAATCGCTCAATCGGACCTGTGAAATCAATGGTGTGGTATCTCGATCGAATAACCCTCCGTTATATGGCGGCAGACCGATTGATGTGTCTCCAGCATCGATGGCTCTGCATAGATCATCAAACACTGACCAGTAATGTGCAGCAGAGTCGGAGAACACATCCCCTACATCCTTTCGATGGCCAACACTCTCGCGCACCTGTTCGCGGAGCGCGTAGCTGTCGTACCGGTTGTCACGCACTGGAAGGAGGTTGCGATCCTCAGCGTAGAGTACGAAAAGGAGCCGGTAAAGTACGACCAACCCAGCGTCTCGAACCTCGTACAGAGATGCATCCTTGTCGCAATCGGCGAGGGCTTGTACTAACTTTGGGTAGACATCGTCGAAAACGGTTGACGAGAGATTGCTCGCTAGTTCTTCCCGATGGTACTGGGCATCCTTGATAGCCCGCTCGTGAAATGTTCCTTCACCTGTGATATGGGGTATGAACGCGTCCCGTCTGAACACAAGCGCAAGGACTTTCAGCCAATGTATGCGCTGGTCGGACGGCACGATTTCGTCGCTATCAGTCGAATACCCGAGTATCGAGGCGATGTTGATCTCGAAGAATTGTTCGGAAACTGAACGTGCCCCTGACCAATAAAGACGCCAACGAGCTCCGTTCGTCAAAATTCCCCATCGCACTTGACCGCTGGTTATATCGTCAACGCGACGTAAGTACCGTAACATTTGCGTGGATGGTGTTGACACCTCATTATTAAGCCCTGATCGACGATCGAGAGGCCGAAGCCACCTCTTAGATTCAACGATCGCCGCTCCGAGTTCGTAACGCTTCCATTCCTCCGGCAATTGATTAGCACGATTCTTGATGTCGTCATTTATGAATAGCAATCCGTCTGGCACATCTTGCATCCCGAACGTTGAAAGATTCTGCTGTCTGAGATTAGCGGTCCAACCAAGCCGTCCCAGCACTGGCCAGATGAGGTCCTCCTCGGTTTGGCTTTCGTTGGGATTCTGCTGTGTTGGAAAATTGTCGAAGAGGTTGCGAAGTGCGGTTTCCAGTTCGCTGATGAATGAATCCGACAAATCGTGCCAGTCAGGAAACGTTGTGATCGCATCCCGAAGAAAACCCTCAGCTAATAAGCTGCCGTTGAAGGGGAGATACATCTTTACCTGGTACAGCTGGAAGTGAACAAATTTAAGGAGCTAGCGTCGTGCCAACTAATTTTGGTCTTCATTCACCTCAAATTAAAACCGGACACGACGAGCCTCTCGTATGTCGTAACGCTGTGCGTCGCAGTCATGGTAGGTAGTCACCCCGCTGAATCTCGCGATAGTGTGCTTGTCGGATACATGGTAAATTTGTTGGTACTTTGGACAATTGTCGTTTCATGCGAACGGCGTTAGGTGCATAGCGGACTCGTTGAGTATCGGAAGGGGCGCAACAAAACTCAATCTTTAGTTCTCCTCGGCGTTAGTTTAACCGTCCAACAAGACGGGAATGGCGAGATTCTTCGGTGAACGAATAATGGCACCTCGCCGTTACGTATCAACGTGAGGGATTTTGAACGGACTGTCACAGTTTGATGGGGTGTTCGCGCAGAGTTGATCGAATTGGATGTACTTAAGCACGAATACGATCGTATCGGATTAAGCTAAACACGCGAACGAGTGTTCGCAAAATACGTTCCTTACGCTGACGTTCGGTTAACATCATGTGGATTGGAGTCGTTACGCCGATGCCGCAATTGATTGCGGCGGGGTTGGTCGAGGGGGTAGTAGGTCGAGCCACTGAGGCAGATTTGCTTGATGTCGAATTGTTTAACGTGCGGGACCATGCGACGGATCGCTACGGTTCGATTGACGATCGTCCGTTCGGCGGTGCACCTGGTATGCTGATGATGGCGGAACCGCTTGCGATGTGCACCGATGAAGCGCTACGGCAGTCACCCGTTACAAACCCGACCACGGTCTACCTAAGTCCACAAGGTGAGAAACTCACCCAGGCACTAGTCGAAGAGCTGGCCGAGCTTGAGTCGATGGTATTGATTAGTGGTCGGTATGAAGGCGTCGATGAACGTTACATTCAGGAGTATGTGGATCGCGAAATCTCGGTCGGCGATTACGTGTTGTCAGGTGGCGAATTGCCTGCTTTGATCGTCATTGACGCGGTCGGTCGCCTCATCGAAGGTACGTTAGGCAACGAAAAGTCGGCAAAGGACGACTCATTCGGGGATAATTTACTAGAAGGGCCTCAGTTTACGCGACCACGCGAATGGCGCGAAAAAACAGTGCCCTCGGTATTGACGTCAGGCGATCACGCTGAAATCGCTGGGTGGCGCCACGAACAAGCGCTATTACGCACGTGGCAACGGCGCCCGGATTTGCTGACAGATCGCCGATTTAACTCAGCTGAACGCGCATGGCTAAAACGCCATGTAAACAAAACACGATAGAAGGGAGCCAGGCAATGGGCAGGAAAGGATTCGTCGAAATGGTCGAGGATCGACACCTTCGCGAGTTGGCAGCGCGGGGCTCGAGCGTGGTGGATGGGGGTAAGGACCAACCCAAAGCCGCAATTCCCGATTTCTCGGTCGGCGATACGGTCGCCGTCCAGGTTGTCATCACGGAAGGCGAGAAGACCAGACTTCAGCGCTTTGAAGGCGTCGTAATCGCAAAGCGTAACCGAGGCTTGAACTCCTCATTCACAGTACGGAAGATTTCACATGGCTTCGGCGTGGAACGAACGTTCCAACTGCATAGTCCACTGATTGACAGTATTCAGGTCAATCGTCGAGGTGATGTGCGCAAAGCCAAGATCTACTACTTGCGCGAACGCTCAGGGCGTTCGGCTCGGATTAAAGAAAAAATCTAGATCGACGGTCTCTGACGTGGTTGAAACCAAGTCGGGTACCGCAGCTGTTTCAGACGACGTCCAGTTGTATCTCGATACGATCTGGTACGAACGAAATTTGTCGGCAAACACTGTCAAGAGTTATAGACAAGACCTGCTAGCGTTTGAGAAGTGGTTAAGTAAAGAGCTCCTCGAGTGCTCGCGCGAGGATGTGCAGGCTTATCTCGCAGAGCATGTCGTCGAAGGTAAAGCGACTAGTAGTCGATCTCGCTTTCTCTCAAGCTTACGGGGATTCTTCAATTACGCTGTCGAAAGAGAGCTAGTTGCGGAGAACCCCATTGCGAATATTGACTCGCCGAAACTTGCGAAACGACTGCCCGACTATCTGTCAGAGGATGAAGTCGACGCGTTACTCAATGCACCAAACCCGGAAAAGAGTGCAGTAGAGTGGCGGGATCGAACAATGCTCGAAGTTCTGTATGCTACGGGTGTGCGGGTTACCGAACTGATCGAACTCACACGCGAAAGCGTTAATTTCAACCAAGGTATGGTTCGAGTCATTGGCAAAGGTAACAAAGAGCGTATCGTGCCGCTTGGTGATGAAGCGCTTAAATGGGTGATAAGCTATATTGAGAACGCGCGACCAGAGTTGATGTCTAACGGTTCGACTGATGTGTTGTTTCCTAGCAAGCGCGGCAAGACCATGACTCGACAGACTTTTTGGTACGCGATTAGGCGATATGCAATTCAAGCCGGTATCGAACGGCACCTATCACCACACACACTTCGACATGCGTTTGCCACGCATTTACTCAACCACGGCGCTGACTTGCGAGCCGTGCAGATGATGCTTGGACACGCAAGCCTTTCAACGACGCAGATTTACACTCGTGTCGCGAATGAACGATTGAAGACTGTACATTCGATCCACCACCCTCGAGGTTGAAGTGATCGCTCGTGTCTCTACTGAACTACGGATTTAGACGAAATTGCTTGATACAACACGCCTAGCGGCATTCTTCCTCTCATGCTTGACGATAGTCACCGCACTCCCGCACGCTGCCAATGAGGAAGTCGAATCGTTCGTTAATTCGCTCATGGGCGAGAACAACTCAGTCATTAGTTTGTCTCGTAGCGAACTGGATGGTTTCTACATCGCGACCATGCAGGATTTCACTGTTCTCTATGTGTCTGAAGACCGCCGTTGGATTTTTCGTGGCGACTTAATTGAAGTGAACCACGAGCCTGAAATTTCGCTGATCCCGCACACCGATCGACACATTGGAAGAATGCGCGAGACGCAACTGAATGCGCTCACAACGCACGACGTGATTGCATTTGCGCCTCCTTTCGAGGAACCTAAAGCCGTGGTGCATGTATTCACGGATACCACGTGCGGCTATTGCCAGAAACTTCATTCAGAAATGTCTGATTACCACGACAAAGGAATCGAGATACGTTATCTTGCTTACCCGCGTGCGGGGATCGCCAGTGAGCCGTACAACGCGATGGTGTCCGCATGGTGTTCTAACACACCGCACACGGCACTCACTCAGCTGAAATTAGGCGGCGAAATCGAACCACAAACTTGCGACAACCCGGTTGCAAACCAGTACCGCTTAGGCCAGCTATTTGGACTCCGCGGAACACCAATGCTGGTACTAGGTAATGGCAAGACTGTCGGCGGGTATGTAAATGCTGATGAACTGGAACAGATTCTCAAAGGCGAAGGATTGTTATAGGCACGAACGACCGCCATCAAACGTTAATAACTACCTTTAACGTGTTGAATTTAAAACATATTTCATGATATTTCGTACTAGAAAACCAGTCGAGCATGTCAAGTTCAGATCGTGTTCGCGTAATTTGTGCGACAGTTGTAGACACGTCCCTCTGCGTATCATTCACGCGTGCCGATGTTGCCGCAGTTCTGGGCTTTGGTAACGGTTTGCGGCGACATATATGACACGACCCGTTAATCTAGATCTTACATCGTTTCGCTTTCCGATTGCAGCGATTGCTTCGATTCTGCATCGAATCTCTGGCATCGTACTATTCTTCGGTGTCGGATATCTAACTTATCTGCTTAGTCTCACGCTGGAATCACCTGAGTCGTTCGACTGGGTATTAGGTTCACTTTCGTCGACGTATCACGGTTTTTTGGTGTGGGTTGTCTTATCTGCGGTTGCCTATCACTTCTTCGCGGGAATCCGACATCTTTTGTTGGATTTTCATATCGGCATCTCATTGTTGGCTAGTCGTGCGTCCGCTTGGACGGTATTAGCCTTAACCGGAGTAGCGTCTATCGGTCTTGGTTGGTGGATTGTCACTTGAGTGAGTCTCGGCCGTCGAAGCGCGGATTAATTGACTTCATCTTGCAGCGTTTGTCTGCAGTGGTGATCGGGATTTACATAATCCATTTGGTGGTGATCTTTACGCTAAATGGTGGTATGGACTATGTCGCTTGGCGTAGTTACTTTACCTCGGCCTACTCGCTAATCCTGTCCACTCTTACCGTGCTTGCAATCGTTATTCATGCGTGGATTGGTATGTGGACCGTCGGTACCGATTACATTCGAGGCCAAAACAGCGCGAAGTTGTTGCGTACCACATATCAGGTCGTGGTCGTCGCAGGATTAGCCATCTACTTGATTTGGTCGCTCGGTCTCATCTGGGGAATCCTATGACTGCAATTCGGACGATGGAATTCGATGGCGTCATCATAGGTGGCGGCGGCGCTGGAATGCGTGCGGCGATGCAGATTGCACAGTCAGGGAACCGAACTGCAGTTATTTCAAAAGTGTTTCCGACGCGTTCTCATACGGTCTCAGCGCAGGGTGGTATCACGTGCGCGATAGGGAGCGACGATCCCGACGATGACTGGCGCTGGCACATGTACGACACCGTCAAGGGATCAGACTACATCGGCGATCAGGCGGCCATCGAATACATGTGTAGCGTAGGTCCTGAGGCGATTTACGAGCTTGAGCACTTGGGATTGCCCTTTTCGCGGACAGAGGCAGGGCGTATCTATCAACGCCCGTTTGGTGGCCAATCCAAAGATTTTGGAAAAGGCGGACAAGCCGCGCGCACTTGTTGCGCCGCCGATCGCACGGGTCACGCGCTTCTACACACGCTGTATCAAGCAAATATCAAGAACAACACGACGTTTCTTTCCGAATGGTTCGCGGTCGATCTGGTTACTAATCAAGACGGCGCGGTCGTCGGGTCGCTTGCGATATGCGTTGAAACTGGCGAACTCGTATACATTAAGTCCAATGCCACGGTACTGGCGACAGGTGGTGGTGGACGTATCTACTACAGCACGACGAATGCCTTGGTGAACACTGGCGACGGGTTAGGCATGTCGCTTCGTGCAGGATTTCCAGTCCAAGACATCGAGATGTGGCAATTCCATCCGACCGGCATTGCGGACGTCGGAATTTTGATCACCGAAGGTGCAAGAGGCGAAGGTGGCTATCTGATCAATAGCGACGGTGAACGATTCATGGAACGCTATGCGCCGAATGCGAAGGATCTAGCGGGTCGAGACGTAGTCGCGCGAGCGATGGTGCTCGAAATCGCAGATGGTCGTGGTTGTGGACCGAGGAAGGATCATGTGTTGCTCAAGCTTGATCATCTTGGCGACGACACGTTGCTTGAGCGACTTCCAGGTATCACGGATTTAGCGCGCACTTTTGCCCACGTCGATCCTATACGTGAACCGATTCCGGTATACCCGACGTGCCATTATCAGATGGGTGGGATACCAACGGACGTCACGGGACAGGCGCTGACACAAGATGAGTTTGGTCGCGACAAGACCATTGAAGGGCTCTATGCCGTTGGTGAAGTTGCGTGTGTATCCGTACACGGGTCGAATCGATTAGGCGGTAACTCCCTGCTAGATTTGGTCGTCTTTGGACGAGCTGCAGGCTTACATATTGAGGAGGTCATGAAACAAGGCGTTTCATATGCAGAAGCTACTGCAGATGACATGGACGTTGCGATGGCGCGGTATCAACGATGGGAAAGCTCAACCGAAGGTGAAGCGCCACTTGAGCTCAAGAAGGAACTGCAGATGAACATGCAGGAGAACTTTGGCATCTTCCGCACGGAAGAACCGATGGAAAGTGGTCGTGCCAATTTGGCGGAACTGCGCGAACGCATCGAGCACGCCCACCTTATGGACAAGAGCAAAGCGTTTAACACCGCGCGTATTGATGCTCTTGAGCTAGACAATTTACTCGAGATAGCAGAAGCGACCGCGTACGCAGCGCTCGGCCGGACAGAGAGTAGAGGCGCACATGCGCGCGACGATTTTCCAGACCGTGATGACGAAAACTGGCTTTGTCACTCGATGTATTACCCGACAGATCACCGCATTGGCAAGCGCGCGGTGAATTTCGAACCTGATCAGATCGAAGCCTTCCAACCTGCCGTGCGGGAGTATTAACATGCGAGTAAGCGTGTATCGGTATGTACCAGAGCAAGATGACGCACCGCGTATGCAAGACTACGAGTACGAGTTACCCGAAGATCGCGAATTGATGGTGTTGGATGTGCTCGAGGATCTTCGCCTTAGAGATCCAACGATCGCTTATCGACGTTCTTGCCGCGAAGGTGTATGTGGCTCAGACGGGATGAACATGAACGGTCGGAACGGCCTCGCATGTAAGACCGCCGTTTCTGCAATCGTTAGGCGGAATTCCTTGACACTTCGACCGCTACCAGGATTACCAGTCATTCGCGATCTCGTGGTGGATATGTCGCAGTTCTACGCTCAATACGAGAAGATCGACCCGTATCTGATCAATGACGAAGAGCCACCGGAGAAAGAACGTCTGCAAAGTGTCGAAGAGCGTGAGAAACTCGACGGGCTCTACGAATGCATCCTATGTGCTTGCTGTTCGACGTCGTGTCCTTCGTTCTGGTGGAATCCAGACAAATTTATTGGTCCTGCAGGATTGTTGCAGGCTTATCGATTCCTAGCGGACTCGCGCGACACCGCAACGAGCGAACGATTGGAAAAGTTGGGCGATCCGTATAGCGTTTTTCGGTGTCGCACGATTATGAACTGCGTGGATGCATGTCCGAAGGATCTGAATCCGACGCAAGCCATCGGCAAGATTCGAACGATGTTGATAGAAGATCGTTAAGCTCTATACACATTGACTTAAGGGACCGGTCGGAATTCAGCGTCGCGCATGGACGCGTACTACATCGCTCGATTTTAAAACCAGCAACACTCCTGAACACGCGTGGTCGTTAGGATTTATCGGCTATGTAAATCCTAGAAGGGATGTTGGTTTAGGACTATCGGTATTCGTGAATTCACATCCTACGATGTGTAATCGAAGACTTTGGATTCAGAATTGTTGGATTAAAGCTGCTTTTGGTTTGGCTAGCCGCCTTTGCTCGCAATTCGTCAATCCTGTTAAACAAGCAGTTGCGGCGCCTATCTCCACGGGTCTACGATTTTGACTCCTGCAATTCGAAAGTGTGCGGTATTTCTCGTCAATACAGCCAGTCCATGACTCGAGGCGACAGCTACAAGAAAAGCGTCGGCGACATGATCGTCGAGCGATTCACCGATACGACGTTTCTCTTTCATGATTCTCGCGCATCCACGAGTATGGAATAGAGTCCAATCGACAATTCGGTCCTCGAAGAGCTCATCGAGAATCGCATAAAAACGTACAGCCAGATTCTCTCGACGCTTTCCTGGATCCAAATTACCGATACCGTTCAATATCTCCCAGATTGTGATTGAGGAAATCCCAAGACCTTCGTCGACAATTGAATTGAGAAATGCAACAACTCGAGGTTCTGGACGTGGTTGCATCATGTCGGAAATGACGTTAGGATCAATTAATCAAGAAAGTTGCACATTCATCCGTAATCTTCTTCGGCAAACGATACAGGTCTAAATCGGAAGTTCGACTCTATTGGTAGATCTACGCCGTGCTCCTCGCCGAAATATCGTGCAAAAACTTCCGAGGGGAGTGGAGGACATTCTGTTTTTGTGCGCTTCTCGTGTATCAGGCGTCGTACGAGCTCTTCCATTGATATTCCGACCGAACGAGATTCTCGTCGCAACCAAGATTTGTCGGAAGGATCGATGTCTCGGACTGTCAAGCTATTGCTCACGCGTTCTCCAGTTCTGGCCTAGCTATGGGACTCTTAATGAGTCTGCTTGCAAATTTTGCTATCAAACTAACTAGGATGTGCGAAGAATCGGGAACGCTATCTGCTGTTGAACAATTACCAATCTTGATATTTTCAAGGCTGACGAACTGATTGAATTCGACCTGAATGAGTGCTCGAATTCCGCCGAGACATTGAACCGAGTTTGCGAAATAGATTGTGACGCAAACAGAAAGTAACCAATTAGTGAGGCTGTTGAAAAAGTCGCTTTTCGGTTTGTATGTTAAGGCGATTCAAGCTAACATTTAGTGCTTCATTGGCCAACGGTGCCACCTGCCATGATTGGAGATGTCAATCGCGCTGAGCCTGTGCTGTTTCCGCCGTCGCTGGAAGAACTGCTGCCGGACGATCACGTCGCGCGACTGTACGTACGGGTGGCGGCGCGGTTGGACTTGTCAGCGTTAGAGGCGACGTACCATGTGGATGCGGGGCGCAAGGGGTACCCGCCGGCCGTGCTGCTGGCGCTGTGGCTGTACGGTTACATGACCGGCGTGAACAGTTCGCGCAAGCTGGAGCAAGCGACCCATGACCGGCTGGATTTCATGTACATCGCCGGGGGTCAGCATCCGGACCACACGACGCTGGCGAACTTTCGCCGTGCGCATCGTGCGGCGTTTGAAGCGGCGGCGGCGGAATTCTTGCAGGTGCTGATCGAAGGCGGCGTGGTGCAGTTGTCCGCGATTGCGGTTGACGGGACGAAGCTGAAGGCGTATGCGGCGCGGGAGAAATCGTTGACGGCGAAGCTGGCGCGGAAACGCATCGAGGTCTGTCAAAAGGTGATTGCGCGCTTGTCCGAACAGGCGGACCGCCATGACGCTGAAGGCGCGGATGCCAACGTTCATGCGGTCGGTGCCGCCGTTGACGATGACGTCTTGACGCGGCTGCTGGTGGACGTCAAGCGCTACGAGGCGATGGCGGCCAAACTGGATGCGGCGGACGCCGCTGCGCTGGCGGCCGAACAAGCCGCTTACGACGCGCTGCAGGCGACCCGCGACGCGTATGAAAAAGCGCACGGCACGAAACCCCGGGGGGCGCCGCCGAAGCCGCCCGGGGATGCACCCAAGCAGGCGACGCGGGAACACTTGACCGACCCCGATTCGCAGCTGATGAAGACCCGTGACGGAATCATGCCGGCGTACAACGCGCAAGCGGGCGTCGATGTGGACACGCAGCTCATCGTGACGTCGGGTGTGACCGACGCGCCGACGGACTACGGCCAGATCGTGCCGACGCTGTGCGCGCTCGAAGCGTTGCCCACCGTCGAGCCCGACGCGGCGTCTGACGACGCGGATGACGAAGACGGTCGCATGAACCTGTTGGCCGACGCGGGTTACTACAGCGACGACAATGTTCAGGCGTGCGAGGAAGCCGACGTCAATGCCTATATCGCCACCGGCAAAAACGGGCGGGCGAAACCACCGAAAGGGGCTTGCTCGCAAGCAGTTGAGACCATGGTGGAACGGATGCAGGACGTGGTCGGCCAGGCCCTGTATCGCAAGCGCAAGAGCACGGTCGAAACGACGTTCGGCTGCATCAAGGACGCAATGGGATTTCGGTATCCGAAGATGCGCGGTCTCGCCGGCGTTCAAACCGAGTGGCAGCTGGCGTGTCTGGCGTGGAACGTCAAACGCTTGTACAGTTTAGGTAGGGCAAGTCTATTCTGAGTGCGGAGCATCGAGAAAACCACCTTAACGTGGAGGCAATATGGCTTGTTTCGGCGACTTTGTGCGCTTAATTTCGTCCGCATCCGGCGTGACCGGCGTTTCGACACCGATCAGGCCGATCAAATGCCAGCGCGAACGAAAAACGCCGCAAAATCGAATCGAAAATCAACAGCCTCTAGTACAAAATCACGAACGACTAAATTGAATAGTGATTTACGACCAATAACGCGTGCTAGAGGCAGCAAACCATGTGCGCGTGAGTAAGACGGGTGTTAGTTCGATTCTTGTTCGACACGACGCCGACGGTGGCTTAGATTCGCGTCTAAAACTCGATCAAAAGATGATGTTCGATCTATATTTCGATCCGATGTGGTGTTTGCCTGTTTTGTCGGCGATGAGGTCGCTAACATTTCGAGTGGATTGAGAACATTTCGGTGGTGCGTTTCTTCTAGATGTACGACTCATTGAGCAATCGGGTGCGTGACGTCTCGCGGTCAGGATTCGTGCTTGCTGCGTTGTTCTTAGGGCAGCTTTGTCTCGCGACTCAATCCTACGCCGCTGGAAAGCAGGTTTATCTCAGCCAAGCTGTTCTAGGTGTCGATGAATCCAATTTGATGAATGTCGTCGTAGTCGTTCTAGTCGGTCTTGCCGTATTACTCGTGTTGATTTGGGTTGCACGCCGATTAATTCGCAGAAGCCAGTTAGCGTCCATCCTACAAGCACGACGAGATTCAGCCGGTGACGGTAGTAAGGTTGCTAGGTCTCGACCTGACAAAACAGAAGTTGTTCGTAGCATCGTGATCGGTAACGCCGACGACGTAGATGTGAGATTTGACTCCGAAAGTGTGTCCGAGACTCACGCTGAGTTGCTTGTCCTTCGGCATGCCGACTCAAGTCCACTTATGCCGCTTGAACCTGTTTATTACCTTCGGGACCTAGAGAACACGAGCGGGATCGAAGTATTTCGTGGTGATGCTTGGCGACGGTTCAAGGCTGAAGTGGTGTTGGGGGACGAGCGACTACGGGTAGGCGACGTTGAAACCACAGCGGACGAAATCAACAGATTAGCGATCCAAGCTAGAGTAACAGCGACGGCATCTCGCGCTTCTGGATAAGGTTCGTCTCAGAGTCATGAGACTCGATACTTCATCGTCCAAAACTTACATTACGGTATGAGAGGTAAATCAGCTTGAAATTAGGCTTTTTTGGCATTGGGTCTGGAGCGTCTGCAGATCCGTCGATTGCGATTAGTTTGGCACAACATGCCGAAGCGGCCGGTCTGGAGTCCATGTGGACCGGCGAGCACGTTGTCTTGCCTTCCCCACGCCAACCACCTTCTCCAGCAGAATCCGATCATCCCATGTTGCATCCTAGCACCGTGTTGGCGTTCCTCGCAGCAAAGACGGCGACTATTCGTTTGGGCACCGGAATCGTGCTCATTGCACAGAGGAATCCTCTCGTTTTAGCGAAAGAAATGGCAAGCCTGGATGTACTTTCTGGCGGCCGCCTCATATTGGGGGTCGGGGCGGGCTACCTACATCAAGAATTCGCCGCCTTAGGAATTCCGTTTCGTGAGAGAGGTTCAAGAAGCAACGAATATATTGAAGTCATGCGTGCATTGTGGAACCAAGAGCGACCAGCATTCGACGGCCGCTACTATCGGTTCGACAATATTGATGCGCAACCGAGACCGATTCAAAACGGTGGACCACCGATCGTTGTAGGCGGTACAAGTACCGGCGCACTACGACGCGCCGCCAAATACGGTCAGGGATGGTACGGATTCGCAATGAACGTCGAACAAACAGAGAGTGTGATTAGTCGACTCCATGAAATGGAAGGCGGCGACCAGCTCGAAATCAGTGTGACACCGTCGATGCGCGCGGATGCTTCGACAATTGCGGCATTCCGAGATGTTGGCGTCGACCGGATTATTTCACTGGTCCCTCAGGATGACACGCGCGCCAAACAAGCGATCGATGCGCTCGTGGAGCAGAACTCACTCGCCTAGAAGGCGACAGTCTAAATAACTCGGATCGCGCCGTTCGAGTCTACGGCGACCTGAACTGACAACGTCGGTTTCTCCGCGAGCATCGGCTGCAATTTGTCGATGTCTTGATACTCGCCTAAGGCATCGAAAGGCCAGGTGTGTGAGATCCGTCGCAGCTCCAACGTATGTGGTCCCGGGACCGGGCCATGCGACGCGGGAATCTTTATGACATCTTCTGAGTTTGGATCGAGTCTTGTTCTTGCTACCGGAGAGTTGGGATCGTCAGGGATCAAGCTGATCCAATACATACCGAGCGGATGCTCGATTGCATCACGACACGGTAGGACTTGCTCGATTGCAACCCGCTCCTTGCTTGCAAGAAAGCCCGAACGGCGCAACCAATTAACGAGTAACGGAAACCACCGAGACGTATCTGGATCACCTGAAGCTAATCCAACGCCGTGTTCACCAAATCCGAATACGTGAAGCTCAGCTGGCACACCGACTCGCCTTAAAGCGTTGTAAAACAGGGTGGACTGTTCTGATGAGACAATGTCGTCCTCGTGCGTGTGCATTAGGAAGGTCGGTGGTGTGCGCGCATTTACCTTCGTGTCCGTGGCCAAGTATTCAGTGGCCTTACGACCACGCACTTCACCGTTGCTGACCCCGTAGACGGGAACTAGGAAATCAGGAACAGATGATTCTCTGTCGATAGAATCGGTCGCGCGTGGTTGCTCTCTTAAGTCACTCGTCCCAACAGCGAACGTTAAGTGACCTCCAGCCGAAAACCCGAGCATGCCAACGCGATGTGGATCGATACCGAATCGATCTGAGTGATTTCGGACGTATCGAACGGCACGCTGTCCATCAAGTAGTGATGTCGTCGAGTGATATTTCGGCCCGACACGATAGCGTAAGACGAAGGCTTTGACGCCCACTTCATTCAGTGCTGCCGCAACATGCAAACCTTCGTGTGTCGACGCGAGTATGCGATACCCACCGCCGGGGCAAATGATGACTGCGGCGCCAGTATCGACGGTGTCTAGTTCAGTGTGGACAGAAAGCGCGGGAACATCGGTGGGTGCGGCGCCTTCCGCGCGAGGCGCGTCGTCTGGCCAAAGCCGTTCAGTGAAGTCGCTCAAGTTGCCTTTGCGCCTTAGGCTCCCGCGTGTGCAAGGTTTGCCGCGAGCCGCTGGTAACGCTCGGGTGGCGGGATGCGAAACGTATCGCGCACTTTTTGGAGTGGTTGCTCAAGTAGGTCTTCCCAATCCGCCGCGAGGAGCCAACCCGCGGTCTTGCCGTCTCGATATCCGCGCCAGAGTGCACCAAACACGGTAATCCCCGCTCCTTGGTAGAGGCGTCGCGATGCAGATAACAGAATGAAGGGGAATGCGATGTTCTTTGTTTGACCATAAGTGAACGCGAGCAGGCACGCTTCTCCGAGCGGATCACGGCCATAGCGTGTCAACACATGAAACAGGTCATGCGAAGCGCGAGTTCGTTTAACGAAGAGGTCAAAATCCGGGTCGGACTGATTGGTCGTGTCTGATGCTGCGTAACCATCTTCCGCGCTCGCTTCCGCGCTTGCTTGTTCGAGACCACCTGCCGATATCTGTTCACGGCTAATAAAGCGATGGTAAGTGTTCCCGAGAGAGTGATCTGGAAGACTTTGCAGATAATCAGCATCGATCAGCTTCGATTCAAGATCGAGTTTGTCGGCTAGAACTCGATTCCCGACTTTTGTGTCACAAAAGCGATTGAAATTCTTGCTTAATGACGGACCACTTAAAGCCTGCAGGACTCGAAACACTTGGGATGTCTGTTCCGGGTCGTTTAGGACGTTGCGAACGGCTTTCAATGCGGCGAATGGGCGAATCTTCATGCGCCGTCGGTGTGGTTCCCTGCCTTCGTTCATACTTCTAGTGAGCTAGTGAATTTATCTCGCTAAATTGTAGGAGGTAACTCGCGCAGACTGTTGATCGCTTCTGAAATTTGCGATTTGGAACTAGAACCCACGTTCGGCGCACTGTCGATTGATTTCGTCGATGATCTCACAGACTCTGATCGATTCGGCTGTCGTCCATTGCGGCATTTCACTCAATCCCGCCGCCATACAGCGGTGGACGGCCTGCGCTTGGTAGGTGAACCCGTGTTGATTTCCGCCGTGCCAAGTCCAGCCTTTGTACTTAATTAGTCTCTCGCCGTTCCACCGAGCACCCGTGGGCTGACCTCGCGTTATCGGTGCCGGGGTAGGTACGGGGTATTCAAAACGTTCCACTTGGTTGAAAGGACCGGCACTTGGGTTTCGGTCTTGCTCCCAGTGAGTCTCAATCCAATCGCCAGTCCATCCTTTGTGCGGATCGAGCTCCATGACCGGTTTCCCCTCTTCGCGTCTAGTGCCACGCCGACCAGGTCTGCCGGTACGAATCGTGACTGCGCTCGGATGGTGCGAAGGTGTTTCGATTGTGATTCGACCGTGCGTTCCGATGTATTGTGATTCTTCAATAAACCGACCGTTGGGAAATGTGATTACCGCAATGCCTTCCTGATCGGAATATTGAAGGACTGCAGCACTCGGAGATCCGCCATGTGCGGAGTAAACGTCATTCGCGTACGGTTGAGCTCGCGCTTTTCGCCCTGCGGCAATAATGACTGGCATCTCATCCGCGCCGAATCCTGTGATCGCGGGATTTAGCGCGTAGACTCGATCCGGATAGTCTGCTTGAACGACTCGGATCTCGCCAATGTCACCACGTTCTATCGCCGCCCGTGCATGTTCTACAGCAGGGAAGAACCTAAGCCACATGCCCTCCCAGCAAACCACACCCGCCTTTGCAGCCGCGTCGAACACTTCCTTCGCTTGGTCGCCCGTATCGGTGAATGGCTTTTCACACAGAACGTGCTTGCCGGCGCGAACCGTGCGCATCAGATCACGGTGATGGTCCCACGTTTTTGAAGCTATGTAGACGATATCGACATCGTCGTCATTGACGAGATCGTCGTACGAGTCGTAGGCAGTTGGGATCTCGTGCGCGTCGGCAAATGCTTGAGCCCGATCCATATCTCTCGCCGCAATCGCAGTGAATTTGGCACCAGGCACATCCTGTAGTGATTTCACCCAATCTGACGAAATGGAGGACGCACTGATGATGCCCCAGCGCATCTCGTGGTTGATGTCCTCTTCACGAGTGAGTCCCAAACGGATATCCATAGGAGTATTCATCGGAAATCCGTTGTACATATAGGGGTCGTCATTGACGCTATCGTCAGCCATGGTTCTCGCTTAACTTGGTTGGACGCGGAAGTTTAAAGTGGTGATTGAAGTCAATTCGCTGCGTAACCGTTAGTGCAATTGTTCATGAAACGCTAGAAATGTGCTAAGAGCCAACGACGGGTGTTCGAGAATCGCGTTGTGTCCGACATGTTCAAATTCAACGAGTTGAGCATTGTCGAGCCTAGTTGCGATCGCGCGACTCGAAACTAAATTCGGATCGTAACATCCGGTGCCAATCAGTATCGGCATAGTTACTTTATCAATAAGATCAATGAGTTGAATCTTTCGTAGCGCGCTAGCCGTCATTTGAGCTGCTTCAGGATTTAGGTGTTCGTTGAAACCTGTAGGCGCGGGTGCTGCTTCGATACCGGACGATCTACGCGCGTCGGCGGCATCTTTGGTTCCTTGCCGTTGTGCGGCAACATCCGGCAACTCTAGATTGGCAGCATAGAGTGCAGCAGATTTCACTCTCATTTGATTCCGCGCGCAGAACACAATTGCGGCGCGAGTACCCCAAGATTGCGACCAAGAATGCACCGTGTCGACCCCAAGGGTGTCGAGTACAAACTCTGCGTCACTTGAATACTGCTCGAAAGTAAATTGTGATTCGCTAAGGTCGTCAACGGAACTCTGCCCATAGCCACGCACATCAATACGGACCGTGTGAAATAGGTCGGTCAGCTGTGGGATCAGGTGGTCCCATACACGAACCGTGCTACTCCCAGGTGGCCAGAGCAGCAATGCGGGGAGAGAAGGATCACCGTCGGTTTCGACGTGCAGGCATGCGCCTTCGAAGCGCAAGGTATGTGAAGTCATGTGACAGGATTTTGCAGCTCTACAATGGCAATTAGGTACAAGTACTAGAAGATTTGCGATGATTTACGCATATATTTTGGAACGTTCGAAAGGATAAGTCATCATTTCAATGCAGACATCATCCAGTTGTAGTTGAGGACACTCGCACGTGGCTGAATCCCTGCTTGAGCGGATGCTTAGTAGCTCGCATTTGTCCGGTGCGAGTGCATCGTACATCGAAGCGATGTACGAGCAATATCTTGAAAACGCGAATTCAGTACCAGATGAATGGCGTGACTACTTCAGCACACTGGCTGTTCGTACGTCACAAGGTGCTGACATTGCTCACAGTACGGTAATAGATCACTTCGAACGCCTCGGTCGAAATCGATTTAAGGCGCAGGTCGAGCGCGAGAGCAACGAGTACATATCCACACATGAACGCAAGCAGATTCGTGTGCTCGAATTGGTCAACGAGTATCGAAGTCGGGGGCATCGGCGGGCCGAGATCGATCCGCTTGGCTTACTTGAGCGATCACCGTGTGACGAATTGACGCTTGACTGGCATCAATTGTCGGCGGCGGATTTGGACACCGAATTCAGCACAGGCTCATCATCGTTTATTGAACGAGAGACTGCGCCTCTGCAAGAGATCATCGATGCGTTGGAAGAAACTTATTGTGGCTCGATAGGCGCTGAATACTCATACATCAGTGACGAACAACAAGAGCTTTATCTGCGACAACGCCTTGAGACTGTCCGATCGCACGCAGTATTTCAACGCGAGAAACGTCTTGAGATGTTTGAGCGACTAACAGCAGCCGAAGGTCTTGAGAGCTACTTACAGAACCGCTATCCGGGAACCAAACGATTTGGCTTGGAAGGCGGTGAAAGCCTAATCCCAATGCTTCACGAAACGCTTCAACGACTAGGCCATTGGGAAGTGAAAGAGTGTGTGATCGGCATGGCCCATCGAGGTCGGCTAAACGTTCTTGTCAATATTTTGGGGAAGCGTACGGCCGATTTATTCGATGAATTCGACGGGTCAGCGCTCGATGACGCAAACAGCGGAGATGTGAAATATCACCAAGGGTTTTCGTCTAACGTCATGACGTCGAAAGGCGAAATGCATGTAGCGCTCGCGTTTAACCCGTCTCATCTTGAGATCATCGGCCCGGTCGTCGAAGGTTCTGTACGTGCACGTCAGGACAGACGCAACGATCCCATGGGTACGCTCGTCGCGCCCATTCTGATTCATGGCGACGCGTCATTCGCTGGACAAGGTGTCGTCATGGAGACATTCCAAATGTCTCAAACGCGGGGCTACTTCACCGGTGGCACGATTCACGTCATTCTGAACAACCAAATTGGCTTCACAACGAGTGAACGCGTCGACGCTCGTTCGACCGAATACTGCAGTGAAGTGGCGAAGATGGTGCAAGCACCGATTCTTCATGTCAATGGCGATGACGTTGAGGCTGTTGTGTTTGCGGCACAGATTGCGACTGACTACCGGAATGCTTTCGGTCGTGATTTTGTTATCGACTTGGTGTGCTATCGACGGCGCGGACATAACGAAGCGGAAGATCCCTTCAAGACGCAACCTCTGATGTACGAAAAGATTCGTAGCCATCCTACGACGCGCGCACTCTACGCCAAAAAACTCGAGGAACGCGGTGTGCTTGCATCAGGTCAAGCCGACGACATGGCGAAAGCGTTACGCGACCGCCTGGATAACGGCGAGACGATTGCGTTGTCCTTGGTGAGTGAACCAAATGAAGCGCTCTTTGTCGATTGGCGACCTTATCTTGGTCATGATTGGGACGCACCCTCCGACACGACATTTAGCCGTGCTCGGTTACGCGAGCTCGGTCAGGTTCTAGCTTCAACCCCGACCGGTTTCGTCGTCCACCGACAAGTGGCAAAAATCCTCGAAGATCGCGAGAAGATGCTTACTGGCGCCGCAGAAATCAATTGGGGTTGCGCTGAAGTTGCGGCGTATGCCTCGCTGCTGGATCAAGGTTTAAATGTCAGACTGGTAGGGCAAGATGTCTGTATCGGAACGTTTAGTCATCGCCACGCCGGTTTGTACTGTCAGCGTTCGGGTGAAGAACACGTTGCGCTCAAAGACATCGCTTCAGGCGATACCCGTTTTTCGCTTTACAACTCGTTGTTGTCGGAAGAAGCGGCATTGGCATTTGAATACGGCTACGCCACCACGACACCCAATGCGCTTGTCGTTTGGGAAGCTCAGTTTGGCGATTTCGCGAACGGCGCACAGGTCGTTATCGACCAGTTCGTGTCAAGCGGCGAAGCGAAATGGACACGACTTTGCGGGTTGGTGATGCTTCTGCCGCACGGCTATGAGGGTGCCGGTCCCGAGCATTCTTCCGCGCGCCTAGAACGCTACTTACAGCTTTGTGCGGAACACAACATCCAAGTGTGTGTGCCAACGACTCCTGCACAGATCTTCCATCTCCTTCGTCGTCAAGTGATTCGGATGATGCGACGACCACTGATCGTGATGTCGCCGAAGAGTCTGTTGCGTCATAAGCTTGCCACGTCAACGCTTGAGGAACTCGCAGACGGAGATTGGCAAAACGTCATCGGAGAATGTGATGACATCAATGTTGCCAAAGCGAAACGCCTTGTGCTGTGTTCCGGCAAAGTTTTCTACAACCTTCTCGAAACTCGTCGAGCGGAAGGTATCGAGGATACGGCGATCATTCGAATCGAACAGCAGTATCCATTTCCCACACAAGAATTGACAGATCAGTTAGGGCAATTTAAGAAACTCGAAGACATCGTCTGGTGTCAAGAAGAACCAAGAAATCAAGGTGCTTGGTATTCACTCAAGCATCGGTTCGAGGACGTTGTTTCGCAGACACATCCAAAATTGACACTTCGCTATGCTGGTCGGGACTCTTACGCCGCGCCCGCCAGTGGGTCGCAGGTGCGTCACTCGTCGAGGCAGGAGAAAGTAGTGCAGGACGCCATATACGGTAGCTAGACATGGAAGTAAAAGCACCAACCTTTCCAGAGTCGATCTCTGAAGGTGAATTGACAAAGTGGTACAAGAATGAAGGCGATCACGTCGAGCGTGATGACTTGCTTGCCGATGTAGAAACTGAGAAGACCACGATCGAAATCGTTGCTCAGGTCGCCGGTGTGATCGAACAGATTCTCAAGCTCGAAGGCGATACCGTCGAAAGTGAGGAGGTCCTTTGTTCGATCGACGAGTCTGCCTTCGCACCTACGAGTGAAACCGTGAATGCTGAAGCGGAAAGTGATGATGAACCAGCTGAGGTCGCGGCATCTCCCGCTGCTCGTAAGCTCGCGTCAGAACATGATCTCGACCTATCCACCATTAACGGCACCGGTCGTTCGGGCATGGTCACGAAGGACGATGTCGCAAGGACAATCGACGAAATTAGAGTCAAGCCGGCAGCGGAAGAGACATCAGCACAGCCGGACGAGGCGACCAGCGACGGACTAGGCCCGCCGTCTGCACTGGATTCAAACGCTCGGGTTGAGCGTCGCGTACCGATGACGAGATTGCGCGCAACCATCGCGAAACGTTTGGTCGAAGTGCAGCAGACGGCCGCGATGTTGACGACGTTTAACGAAGCGAACATGGATCCGATCATGCGAATGCGTCGTCAGTATCAAGACGAATTCGTAGCGCGTCACAACGGTACGCGGCTTGGCTTTATGAGCTTTTTTGTACGCGCTGCCGTGGAAGCCTTAAAGCGCTTCCCCGCCGTGAATGCGTCGCTTGACGCTGACGATGTGGTGTATCACGGTTATTACGACATTGGTGTGGCGGTGAGTACGGAACGTGGTCTAGTAGTTCCGATCGTACGCGACGCTGATGCATTGGGATTACATCAAATTGAAGATCAGATTACGGAATACAGCGCGAAGGCGCGAGAAAATAAGCTATCGATCGATGAAATGACCGGCGGTACGTTCACCATCTCCAATGGCGGTGTTTTTGGTTCGTTGATGTCGACACCGATTCTGAATCCACCGCAGACCGCGATATTGGGGATGCACAAAATTCAGGACCGTCCGGTGGTGGAGGACGGTGAGATCGTGGTGCGACCGATGATGTACCTAGCGCTCTCCTACGACCATCGTCTTATTGACGGCCAGGAAGCGGTACAGTTCTTGGTCACGATCAAAGGAATGATTGAAGATCCCGCGCGTATTCTCCTTGAGCTTTGACATAGGTTATATAGAGTGAGTAATTCCTACGATGTCGTCGTGATCGGCGCCGGACCCGCGGGTTACCACGCCGCGATACGTGCTGCACAGCTTGGTATGAGCGTCGCGTGTGTTGACAAGACTCTGAACGCAGACGGAAAGCCGTCTTTGGGTGGAACATGCCTCAATGTTGGATGTATCCCTTCGAAAACCCTCCTTGACGTCTCGCACCGCTATGAGGCTACGAATCATTACGAAGCGTTGGGCTTGAAGGTCGCAAACGTTGAACTTGACTTGGGAGGGGTGCTTGCGCACAAGGAACAGGTTGTTGCGAAGCTGACCGGCGGAGTAGGGATGTTGTTCAGCGGTAACGGTGTCACGGCTTATCATGGAGTGGGGTCTCTGTTGCCTGGTTCTGACGTCAAAGTCACCAAAGATGACGGATCTGAAGAGATACTCAACGCAAAGCATGTCATCCTTGCGACTGGATCTGAACCGATGCGAATCGGTGCCGCTCCCGTAGACGATGATCGCATCGTAGATTCGACCGGTGCACTGTCTTTTACGGAAGTTCCTAAACGTCTTGGCGTCATAGGTGCAGGCATTATTGGCTTGGAACTTGGGAGCGTGTGGGCTCGCTTTGGCTCCGAAGTGGTTGTCCTAGAAGCGCTTGAGAAGTTCCTCCCGAGTGCAGACGAACGGATTGCTCGAGATGCGTTACGCGCCTTTTCGGGACAAGGTCTGGACATCCGATTAGGAACGCGGGTACTGAGCAGCGAGAACCACGGCGACGGTGTAACGGTGACGTATCTCGTAAATGATGAAGAACAGACCCTCGAGTGTGACAAGCTTATCGTGGCGGTAGGGCGTGCCCCCTACTCGGATCAGCTGCTGAGCGACGATAGTCCGGTGAAACTCGATGAACGAGGTTTCATATTCGTGAATGAGCAGTGTGAGACAGACGCGTCAGACGTATACGCGGTTGGTGACGCTGTACGCGGTCCAATGCTCGCACACAAAGGCATGGAAGAAGGCATCATGGTCGCTGAACGAATCGCCGGATCCAAACCTGCGGTCAACTACGATTGCGTTCCATCGGTCATCTACACACATCCTGAAATCGCATGGGTTGGACAGACCGAGCAAGAGTTGCGTGATACCGGCGCAAACTACAAAGCGGGTACGTTTTCATTCGCAGCAAACGGCCGAGCACTCGCCGGTGCGGATGCGGAAGGCATCGTTAAGGTCGTGTCGGACGCGGATTCAGACCGAATCCTTGGCGTTCACATATTCGGACCGCAAGCGTCAGAGTTGATAGCACAAGCCGTGATCGCGATGGAGTTTGGCGCGACGGCGGAAGATCTAGGACTGATCATGTTCGCGCACCCAACGCTTTCCGAAGCCGTGCATGAAGCTGCGTTAGGTGTTGCTGGACACGCCATTCATACAGTCAACCGTCGGAAAGGAAAATAGCCTCAAACCTCGGTTCTCACTTAAACAGCCGCCCATATGAATCTACACGAATACCAAAGTAAAGAACTGTTCGCGAAATATGGACTGCCAGTCTCAACTGGACGTGTCGTACGGTCCTCCGACGAAGCGGTTGCCGCCGCAGCAGAATTCGGTGGGGACCAATGTGTCATCAAGGTTCAGGTACATGCGGGTGGACGCGGTAAAGCAGGTGGTGTAAAGCTGGTTTCGAGTGAAGAAGAAATCCGCGCGTTTGCCGATCATTGGCTTGGGAATCGAATTCATACTGTTCAAACGGCTGAAGACGGGCAGCCGGTTTCTCTGCTCTACGTCGAAGAGATTACAGATATCGACACTGAGTTGTACCTTGGCGTGGTGATTGATCGCTCGACGGCGCGTGTTGTCGTGATGGCCTCTGCTGAAGGTGGCGTGGAAATAGAGAAAGTCGCAGCAGAGACTCCAGAGAAGATATTTCGTGCGTCAATCGATTCAGGTCTTGGTCCACAAGAGTATCAAGGTCGTGAACTTGCTTTTCGATTGGGCATGGCAGGACCTCAGATTGCTCAATTTACACAGTTATTCATGAATCTCTGTCGGATGTTCGAGGAACTGGATTGTTCGTTAGTGGAGATCAATCCACTCGTAATCACGACAGATGGGAACATCCATTGTTTAGATGCGAAGGTAAACATCGATAGCAATGCGCTATTCCGCCATCCAAAGTTGGCTGCGCTGAACGATCCCAGCCAGGACGACGAACGAGAAGCTCAAGCTGCGGAGTTTGACCTCAATTACGTTGCGCTTGACGGCAATATCGGTTGTATGGTCAACGGTGCTGGGTTGGCGATGGGCACCATGGACCTAGTGAAATTGCGCGGCGGGATGCCGGCGAATTTTCTCGATGTAGGCGGTGGCGTGACGGTTGAATCAGTATCCCAAGCATTCAAGATTATCTTGGCGGATCCAGAGGTGAAGGCCGTACTGATCAACATCTTCGGCGGTATTGTCTCGTGTGCGGATATCGCTGACGGCATCGTGCGAGCGGTTCAGGAAGTTGGGGTTGAAGTCCCTGTCATCGTGCGATTCGACGGCAACAGTGCAGAGGAAGGCTCCCGAATACTTGCAGAGAGCGGACTCAACATCATTGCGGCGGCGACACTCCCTGAAGCAGCTGAGAAGGCAGTCGCGGCGACCAAAGTGATGGCGGCAGCATGAGTGTTCTCGTAGATAAGCAAACCAAGGTCATTTGCCAAGGTATCACGGGTTCACAAGGAACGCTTCATACCGAGCAAGCGATTGCGTACGGCACCCAAATGGTCGGTGGCGTAACGCCAGGTAAAGGCGGCTCAGAACATCTCGGGCTACCTGTCTTCGATACGGTTGTCGACGCGGTAGCAGCAACCGGTGCTACTGCTTCGGTCATATATGTTCCTGCTCGATTCTGCTACGACTCGATACTGGAAGCCGTAGACGCTGGGATTGAATTGATCGTATGCATTACCGAGGGCATTCCGACCTTAGACATGCTTCGCGTAAAACATCATCTCAACGGCACGCCAACGCGAATCATTGGTCCGAATTGTCCAGGTGTTATCACGCCGGGAGAATGCAAGATCGGCATCATGCCGGGCGAGATTCACTTACCTGGTGTGGTGGGTGTGGTCTCGCGTTCCGGAACATTGACTTATGAAGCAGTCAAACAAACGACAGATATAGGACTTGGACAGTCGACATGCGTTGGCATTGGCGGCGACCCGCTACCAGGCACTCACTTCATCGACGTTTTGCAGCTATTCCAGGATGATCCTGCAACCAAAGCGATCGTGATGGTCGGCGAGATTGGCGGTTCGGCGGAAGAAGAAGCCGCCGAATTCATTGCGGATCACGTAACAAAGCCGGTTGTCGCATACATTGCAGGCGTTACCGCACCGAAGGGTAAGCGGATGGGGCATGCTGGGGCGATAATCGCCGGCGGCAAAGGCACTGCCGAAGAAAAATTCGCTGCGTTGCGCGAGGCGGGCGCACAAACCGTCAACAATCTGGCCGAAATTGGCGAGCTACTCAAAGACTTGAACCTTTCGTCAAGCTAGCCAAAATTCCCGCGTGATCAAAACCTCGTTGATCGCGCAGAACTCTTCAACACTCTCCTTCAACGGACGTACCTACTATCGTGACGACAGAAACTCATTCATTTCAAACCGAAGCCCAGAAACTTCTGAAATTGATGATCAACTCCTTGTATTCCAACAGGGAGGTGTTCTTACGTGAATTGACTTCAAATGCAGCTGATGCGATCGACAAATTACGATTTGAGTCGCTCTCGGATGCGACGCTTCTAGATGCGGACGGCGATCTGGGCATCCATATCAAGTTCGATACGGAATGCAATGCGCTAACGATCGAGGACAATGGCATCGGTATGTCCAGAGACGAACTGATTGAGAATCTTGGCACCATTGCTAAATCAGGAACGGAGCAGTTTTTCGAACTTCTCGATGATGATCAACAGGAAGCGTCTCAGCTCATCGGTCAATTCGGGGTTGGCTTTTACAGCGCGTTTTTGGTAGCGGACCAGATCAACGTGACGAGCCGAAAGGCAGGTACGACTGAAGCCGCGAAATGGATATCGTCAGGCGAGGCGGATTTCACGGTTGAAGATGTCGACGAGCATGCGCGCGGTACCACGATCGAGTTGATACTGAAAGAGGACGCCGGGGAGTTTACCGACGAGTTCAGATTACGCGATATCGTGAAGCAATATAGTGATCACGTTGATGTCCCCGTGTGGATCGTAGACGTTGCTGGGGAAGACTCCGAACCGAAGCAACTTAACACTGCGACGGCACTCTGGAGTCGACCAAAGAACGCAATTAGCGACGACGAATACAAAGAGTTCTACAAGAGTGTTTCACACGATTTTCAGGATCCATTGTTGTGGGTTCACAACAAGATCGAAGGCAAGGTCGATTACACGAGCCTGATTTACGTTCCTAGCAAAGCACCGTTCATGTTTGCGATGACTGAGAAGAGTCATGGCTTGAAGTTGTATGCGCAGCGCGTTTTCATCACAGATCAACTGGATCTGTTTCTCCCGGACAATCTCAATTTTGTGAAAGGCGTCGTCGACATTCGTGACTTGCCTTTGAACATGTCACGTGAAACGATTCAAGAGAATGATCAGATTCGTACGGTTCGGAATGCTGTGGTTAAGCGGGTCGTCGATAGTCTGTTGAGCCATGCTAAGAAGGACGCGGACAGTTACAACGCGTTTTGGCAGGAGTTTGGTCACCAGATGAAGGTAGCCTACGATTGGGATCAGCCTTACGACGAAAGCTATTACAAACTGATGCGATTCGCGTCGACGCACAGTGAAGGTTCGGAACAGACGATCGGGCTAGAGGAATACGTGGAACGAGCTGCCGACGACCAGAAGGAGATTTACTATCTCGTCGGCGAATCAGCATCGAGCTTGCGTAACAATCCACTTCTCGAACACTACACAGAAGTAGGGATCGAAGTCCTCCTACTGAGTGACGATTTCGACTCGTATGTCGTCGAACGATTCAAAGACTTTGACGACCACGCATTCAAAGACATCTCACTTTCGGACGTGGAACTACCTTCGAAAGCAGATGCGGAGAACGATGCTGAGGCTGAATCGGATGAAGATGACGAGAAATTGCTAACTCGCGTCAAAGATCTGCTGAAGGATGAGTCGCTCTCGGATGTCGCGGCTTCGCAACGCCTGCACGAATCGGCCTCGTGTCTTGTTCGCGAACGACCGTGGATTAGTCGGGGTGTCCGCAATATGTTGAAAGACACCCAACAGTTTCTAGGTGAAGAGAAACTCAAGCTCGAACTCAATTTGGCACACCCGTTAGTACAGCGACTGAAGGAGCTTGAGGACGATACCAAATTCGAGGACCTTACACGAACATTGCTTGATCAAGCGCGTCTCTCGTATGGTTCATTGGACGTTGACACCGCCGTGTATGTGAGACGCGTCAACGGCATTTTGGCAGAACTGTTGGAGAACCGCGCTTGAGAACCGCTGTGATCGGTGCCGGCAATTTTGGTACCGTGATCGCGAACATCCTGGCTCGCAACGGTTGTGAGACTTATCTGTGGCTGCGCGATGAGCAACAGTTGCAAGACATGCTACAGGAGCGTGAGAATCGACGTTATCTACCAGGTCACAAGCTTGTCGATAGCGTACAGCCCACGTCGGACCTCGATCTGGCAGCTTCGACCAGTGAGCTGCTTTTCGTTACGGTACCGAGTGAATCATTCCGAGAAGTCGCACAAGCGATGTCTGAATACGTTACTCCTGGTGCGTATGTTGTTAGCGGTACCAAAGGTGTGGAAGCAACGCCCTTTCAACTTATGAGTCAGATCGTGAAAGACGAGATTGAGCATGCGGTTGTCGGCGTATTGAGTGGTCCAAATTTGGCCGAGGAGATTGCCGCAGGTCAATTTGCAGGTACCGTGATCGCAAGTGAGGACGAAAAACTCGTCACGGTCGTTCAAGAACACCTACAAAGTTCTCGATTTCGTATTTACGGTAGTTCGGACGTAGATGGAGTTGAGCTCGGTGGTGCATTGAAGAATATCTATGCAATCATTTGCGGGATGGCGACCACGCTGCAGGTGGGTCAGAATGCACTAGCGATGGTGATGACTAGAAGTCTCGCGGAAATGAACCGTTTCGCACAATCGATGGGTGCTAATGCAATGACATTCTTAGGACTCTCCGGAGTCGGGGACTTGATCGCTACTTGTACTTCCCCGCATTCGCGTAACTTTCAGCTCGGATCCCAGCTCGCTCAAGGGTTGACCTTGGACGAAGCCCAGGACAAATTGGGTAAGCTGGCGGAAGGCGTAAATACGCTTAAAGTCGTGTATCAAAAGAAAGAAGAATTGGACGTATATATGCCACTCGTAGACGGTGCATATAGATTACTTTTTCGTAAAGAAAACATGCTTGCTGTGATTGGAGAACTGATGGCTTCGCAACAACAACCAGATGTCGAATCCACAATTTCCAATTAATCTTCAGTTCACAGCCAGTTTTTAACCGCTATCTATAATCCAATACAACTATGAAACGCCTGATTTCGTGTGTCCTTACACTTGGTTCGTTTGCAGTTTTAGGCGACGTTCCAGGTTCGTCAGACAGTAATATACTGTCTAGATATACAGCCTCTACCATCATTGAGTATGGGGGAATAGAAGGCGCGTACGATTTCATATATGCGCCTGTTGACAAGATAAAGCGCGACGTCTCGTTTGAAAGTTCGGTGCGTTTCTCGGGTACAGGTCAGAAAATCACCTTTGAAATGCCGCGTGGCGTCAGCCGCGAGGATGCCTTTCGCTGGTACTCGTCGCAGCTTGATCGCCTCGGAGGCACGATGCTTTTTACGTGCGACGGACCGGACTGTGGACGTGCCACGATCTGGGCGAGCCAGATATTTCGGGTGCGTAGCCTCTCTGCACCTGATCGTCAGCAATCCTACGCCGCGTACGTACTCGGAGAACGCTCCGACCAGACATTGGTCGCGCTATACGTCGTTGAGCGCGGGAACAAGCGCGTGATTGCACATATTGAGGAAGTTAAACCAAGTGCCCCGGTCACGTTCGACGAAAACCGAGGCTTTGCTGATTCGCTAAATGCTACAGGCATTGCGGTTATTCGCAACGTGACGCCAGCACGTGATGGCTCAATTGATGACAGTGCAAAGGAAGTCATTAGTGCGATCGCGAAGCAGATGTTGAATCTAGTTACTCAGGACATCTATGTGGTGTGCCACATGCATGCTTCCGGTTCGACAGATCCGCTTATTGAAGCGAGTGGAAGATGCGCCGAAGAGGTTGCAGGTCAATTAGCTGAAGAATCCCCCGTTGAGCCGAAGGCAATGGGAGTCGGACCTTTGATACCCGTTGAGGGGCGCAAGCTGAGTCGGGTGGAAGTGGTTGTACCGAGCCTAATGCGTCAGGTTTCCCGTTAGTCGATCTGCATTGAAGGCAGTTAATGCATGGCGGGTAATACTTTTGGGCAACTTTTCCGTGTCACGACGTTTGGTGAAAGTCACGGTATAGCGCTTGGCGCTGTCGTTGACGGCTGTCCGCCAGGTATGGAACTAAGTGAAGCCGACTTGCAGGGCGATCTGGATCGCCGTAAGCCGGGTCAGTCGAAATACACAACTCAGCGGCACGAAGACGATCTAGTTCGAATCTTGTCAGGCGTTTTTGAAGGTAAAACGACGGGAACGCCTATCGGGTTACTCATAGAGAACGGGGACCAGCGCAGTCGCGATTACACCGCGATAAAGGATGTGTTTCGACCAGCACACGCTGACTATACGTATACGAAGAAATACGGTATTCGCGACTACCGAGGCGGCGGTCGTGCGTCCGCACGCGAAACGAGTATGCGCGTTGCTGCGGCAGGAATAGCGAAGAAATACCTCCGCGAGCAGTTTGGTACCGAGATCCGCGGTTATCTGTCGCAGATTGGACACTTACAAGCGAAGCAATTTGATCCGGCTGAGATCGAAAACAATCCGTTTTTCTGTCCGGACGCCACATTGGTACCAAAGATCGAGAAATTCATCGATGAGTTACGAAGAGAAGGTGATTCGATCGGTGCTCGAATTGGTTTAAGAGCGACTGACGTTCCTGTTGGACTCGGTGAACCTGTGTTCGGGAAACTAGATGCCGAGCTCGCATCGGCGATGATGGGCATCAATGCAGTAAAAGGCGTCGAATTCGGAGAAGGATTCGCTGTGGTTGAGCTTCGCGGCAGTCAAAACCGTGATGAAATGGACGAGTCGGGCTTCGTGAGTAACAATGCTGGCGGCGTGCTAGGTGGCATTGCATCCGGTCAGGACATCACGCTAAGCGTTGCTCTAAAACCAACGTCGAGTATTACAAAGACGGGTCAAACACAAAACATGACCGGGGAAGTCACGACCGTAAGCACGACAGGCAGGCACGATCCGTGTGTTGGAATTCGGGCGACACCAATTGTTGAAGCCATGGCTGCATTGGTGTTTATGGATCACTGCCTTCGAGATCGTGCGCAGAACATTGACGTTGATCGCTAACTGCTCGAAATACACTACCCAAGTTCCATTCCGAAGTGCAACACTAGCTCTCATTGAGATATTAAAAAGGGACGGTCCGTGCGCCGTCGGGTTTTCGCGTCTTGGTTGAAATGTGCCAGATGGGTGTGGCATGCTTGGGCTAAACTTCAAGAATAACGAGCAGGCGGATACCTTACGGCAGTGATTCGTAGCTTCAAAGGTCGTAGAACCAGGCGATTCTTCGAAGGTCATCGGGTGCCGGCGTTCGAGGGATTCGCAGAGCAGGCGACACGCAGGCTCACGCTGTTGGCGAGTGCAGAGTCGCTCGGCGACCTTGTCGTGCTTCCAAGTAGCAGACTTGAACGGTTGAGAGGAGACCGCGATGGTCAGTGTAGCATTAGAATCAACGCGCAATGGCGTATCTGTTTCCGATGGGAGGCGGATGGACCCTACGACGTGGAGATCGTGGACTACCACCGCTAGGAGGTGAGTGAAACATGGACATGAGGAACGGTATGCGGCCGGTGCATCCCGGGGAAATCCTACGCGAAGAAATTGACGCCGTCGATGTCTCTGAAGACATGCTGGCCTCGGCTCTGGACGTTCGGATCGAAGTGGTGATTGGGATTCTCAACGGGACGGACGGGATAACGGCGGATACAGCACTCAGGCTCGCGCGTTATTTTGGGACGACGCCACAACTCTGGCTTAACCTGCAACAGACCTGGGAACTCCGGCGCGCGGAAATCGAAGTTGGTAGAACAATCGCTGAGCAGGTGACGCCCCGACAGTCGGTCGCGTAGCGAGCGCTCCTTCATCCCTGTCTTCCAATCGCTCATACTGCGGGTATTACTGTGACGCTGTCACGCGACATCGAAACTGTTGGCAAACGGCACTGAAACTGCCAAGCCTAATGAGGGTAAATCAGGGTCATCGGTACGGCGAAAAAATCCCGAGTGGATTTTTCTCCAATGATCCGCCAACTTACGTTTTGGGATTAAACTAATGCCACAACCCAGCACTACCCAGAATGCGGGTGTCTCTCGGCAAACCTGCGCGTGCCGGGCAGTTGTTTAAACAAGAACTCCTAGGTTGACACATTACGGGTTCGAAGTATCGACCCGTATCCTGAACTTTTCCCTCAAACTCGCCTAGGACATTCGGACCTAGAATAGCCTGACACACCAATCGTTTACTGTGAGTATGGCATGTGTCGGATAGCGCGTATCTATGTCCAAGGTATTTTGGCAGCATTCTTAGTTTCTGCGTCGATTTGTGCCTTCGCACAAGACAACTCGAACATCTTGCATGTGATCGAGGGTGGTGGTGGTCAACCTACTGGCAGCACTCTTGAGTATTTCGACCAAGCTCAGGGCTATCTTGCAGAGCCGCAGGGAGAAGGACCGCACGGCGCCATCATTTTGATTCACGAATGGAATGGTCTCGTCGAACGGGTCAAGCAGGTGGCGGACGCATTAGCCGCGCAAGGATACATCGCACTTGCCGCTGACTTGTATTCGGGACGAACTGGCGCCAATCCGCAAGAAAACATGGCTCTGGTACGCGAAGCTCGCGGTAATCCCGATACTCTGATCGCCAACCTAAATGCCGCAGTTGCATACCTCAAGGCTCGACCTGATTCAAATGGGATGGTCGCGACGATTGGCTGGTGTTTTGGTGGCGGTGTTGCACTTTCGTTTGCGTTGGGTGGCGAGCACCATGACGGGACTGCGATTTTCTATGGTCAGCTCTTAGCCGATCCTGAGCAACTTGCGAAGATTGACCACGAGATATTCGGTACCTTTGCAGGTCAAGATCGGGGAATTCCCGTCGAGCAAGTAGACGCGTTCGTCGCGGCGCTCAACGAAGCTGGCATACCAAATGACATTCACATCTACGATCCGGTACAGCATGGTTTCTGGCTATACGTAGAACGCGATCCAGAGACGAATCTGGATCCGGCCCGAGATACTTGGGATCGGTTATCCGCCTACTTTAAGCGGAATTTAGAAACAGCTGACGAAGCGGATTGATTAGAGTTAAAGACTTCCGCCACGTTCGAGAGATTCAATGGAAAATTGGCTAGTCGTTCTGTTCGGAGTGTCGCTTCTAATACTCCTTCCTTGGATCCCCAAGCTGTTGTTGCTTCGTATTCGTTTTTTTCGGTGGATTCGCTGGGAATGGGCGGCCAAGAATCTTGAGGATCATTTTCAAGCTTGGTCTTGGTTCGTTCGTGTTGTCTTTTTTGTGATTGCAGTCGGATTGATCTTTTACGGATGGGTCGGCTGAACCGAACAACGTATACACTGCGGCGTAGGACCACATTGTCTTCGGCTATACGTAGAACGCGGTCCAGCAACGCATCGAGAACCGGCGAGAGAGACGTCGGATCAGTTATCCGCCTTCGTTAACGGAGTATAGAATCTACTGACGATGTCGAGTAACCATACATTTAAGTCCACCGCCCTTTAGACAGAATTTCGATGCTTGATTTGTTAACCGTCACATCCGGAGGTCTGTTTCTCACTATCGTACCCTTGATACCCAAGTTGCTTCGGCTTCGGCTTCGTTTTCTTCGGTGGATTCACAGTGAACGGGCAGCCAAGAAACTTGAAAAGCATTTTCAAGGTCAAACTTGGTTTTTCCGCATTTTGTTTTTTCTGATAGGTACACATTCTCTCTATGTATACGTATCGTTCTCCTGAAGAGAATGACTCTCCGAGGTAAGGAGGTTTCAGTCGTGGGGATGACTGAACGTTAATGTTCGGCGTCGTACCCTTACGATATTGAGATGTCGCGGTCTGTGTTGTTCGCCCTGACTGCAATTAACTACGCAAGAGACGCGTCGAGTCGATCGCAAAGGGGATACTTGCATTTGATTTGCTGATTTTTACACGATCTGGTGTTGTCCATGTTCCAAAGGTGCGGGAACTCTCTGAGCGAATCGAGCGGACAGCATTTCGAATTTTTTGGCGTTTTCTACATTTTCTGACGTATCGATTTTTTAGGGATGACGTTTATCTCTATGAAAGTGAATCAACTTATTGATTTATAAAGTAAATTGGATTATCTTCACGTTTCAATCTTGTGACAGAGGCTGCGAAAATTCCTATAATCCCGCGCCTAAACCCCACCCTGGTCCATCTTGGCAACGCTCTACGACAAGATTTGGGATTCTCATGTCGTTGGTCAACGCGATGATGGTCTCAGTCTACTCTACATTGATCGTCACTTAATCCACGAGGTAACGTCTCCACAGGCGTTTGAAGGGTTACGACTGGCAGGTCGGGATCCATGGCGCTTGGATGCAAATCTGGCGACTCCAGATCACAATATTCCGACACAAAATCGAAGCCTCGGCATGGCTGGGATCGAGGACCCGATAGCGAAAGAGCAGGTTGTAACGCTCGACGACAACTGCAAGGCTTTCAATATTCAGCAATTCGAGTTACTGGACGTCAGACAAGGCATCGTCCATGTGATCGGTCCTGAGCAAGGCGCGGTGCTACCCGGGATGACCGTTGTTTGCGGGGATTCACATACCTCCACGCATGGCGCTTTAGGCGCACTTGCCCATGGCATCGGAACTTCTGAAGTTGAGCACGTCTTGGCCACTCAGTGTCTTGTTCAGCAGAAGAGCAAGAACATGAAGGTTGAGGTAAGTGGGTCTCTTAATTTAGGTGTGTACGCGAAAGACATCATTTTGGCATTGATACGCTCAATCGGAACTGCGGGTGCTACGGGTCACACAATCGAATATGCTGGCGAAGCCATACGATCCTTGAGTATGGAAGGACGAATGACGGTTTGCAATATGTCGATCGAGGCAGGAGCGCGCGCCGGACTGGTTGCTGTTGATGAAAAGACACTCGCGTATGTCGAAGGCAAACCTTTCGCACCCAGCGGCTCTTTGTGGGATCCTGCGCTTGAATCTTGGCGCGATCTAACGTCTGACAAAGATGCTAAATTCGATTTGAAGGTGGTGATAGACGCGGGAGCGCTTCCTCCTCAAGTTTCTTGGGGTACAAATCCTCAGCTTGTCATTGACGTCGACGAGGTAATACCAGATCCGGCGTCGTTTGATGATGAAGCAACGGCTGAAACCGCCGATCGCGCGCTGAAATACATGGATCTGAGCCCGGGCGAATCGCTTCTGGATGTGCCGTTGGACAAGGTTTTTATTGGATCCTGTACCAACGCGCGAATAGAAGATCTTCGAGCCGCAGCGGCTGTCGCCAAGGGTCGTAAGGTAGCAAAAAATCTCGATGCCGCGCTCGTCGTGGCTGGGTCTGGACTCGTGAAGCAACAGGCAGAGCGAGAAGGATTAGATCAGATTTTCATAGACGCCGGATTCGAGTGGCGCGATCCTGGTTGTTCGATGTGCCTAGCGATGAATAACGATCGCTTAATGCCGCGAGAACGGTGTGCATCCACGTCGAATCGGAATTTTGAAGGGCGGCAAGGACACCTTGGCCGGACCCATCTCGTAAGTCCCGCAACCGCCGCTGCTAGCGCAATTGCCGGTACCGTCGCCGACGTTCGAGAGTATCTTCAATGAGTGTTAATCCACTGCAGTTTGTGAGACATACAGGGATTGTTGCACCGCTCGACAAAGCGAACGTAGACACCGATCAGATCATCCCGAAGCAATTCTTGAAGTCCATCAAGAAGACTGGTTTCGGTGACAATCTCTTTGATGCTTGGCGCTTTGAGGACGAAGGGTCAATCGGAAAGCCCCTGTCAGTGCGCCAGCCGGTTGAAGGCTTTGTACTGAACGATGAACGCTACACGGATGCATCAGTTTTACTCGCGCGCGAGAACTTTGCATGCGGTTCAAGTCGGGAACATGCGGTTTGGGCACTACTTCAGCACGGTTTTCGTTGCGTGATCGCACCGTCGTTCGCGGACATCTTCTACAACAACAGCTTCAACAACGGTCTACTTCCGGTTCAACTCCCTGATGAGCAAGTAGATGAACTCTTCGAGCAAGCGTCGCAGAGTCAACCTATCGAGTTAACAGTTGACCTGGAAGATCAATCCGTACGCGGCGGAGACGCACTGGTGTATCAATTTGAGATCGAAGATGTGCGCAAGAATCGAATGCTGAAAGGCTTGGACGAAATCGGTCTAACACTCGAACACGCTAACGCGATCCGAGAATTCGAGAGTCGACATCGGCTCGTAAACCCGTGGTTGTTCAAACAGGATACGGCGTGAAATCAGCTCAAATACTTGTGCTACCTGGAGACGGGATTGGCGCTGAGATCATGCCGCACGCCGTGCGCGTCATGCGAAAAGTCACGGATGGCGTAATCGATCTACATGTTGACGAAGCTGATGCGGGTGGTATCAGCATCGACAAGCACGGTGTGCCCCTCACGCCAGAGACGTTACGCGCAGCGCAAGATGCCGATGCGGTGCTTCTAGGTGCGGTTGGCGGACCCAAGTGGGATGACCTACCAGTCGACAAGAAACCCGAAAAGGGATTGCTTGGTCTACGTTCTGGCCTCGATGCGTATGCGAATCTTCGACCTGCGATTTTGTTCGAGCCGTTAGCGGCTGCATCGACGTTACAGCCGCAGTTCGTCAGTAATCTAGATATGCTGATCGTGCGCGAATTAACCGGCGGCATTTACTTTGGGGAACCGCGAGGCGTACACGTCGAAGGTAACGTGCGACGTGGTGTAAATACATACGTCTACGATGAAACCGAAATCCAACGTATTTCGCGCACGGCGTTTGAGTTAGCGCGTAAGCGAAGTCGCAAACTTTGCTCTGTCGACAAGGCCAACGTACTTGAAGTGACGCAGCTCTGGCGTGATGTTGTCAATGAGGTCCATGTTGACTATCAAGATGTCGAATTGACGCACCTGTTGGTAGATAACGCTGCCATGCAGCTGGTACGTGAACCGAAGCAGTTCGATGTGATCGTGACTGGCAATATGTTTGGCGATATCTTGTCAGATGTTGCGGCGATGCTGACAGGATCGCTTGGTATGCTGCCGTCCGCGTCTTTAAATTCCGATAATCGGGGTATCTATGAGCCCGTACATGGCACAGCGCCTGATATCGCGGGTAAGAACCTGGCGAATCCACTTGCGACGATTCTCTCAGTTGCGATGATGCTTCGTTATGGTTTAGACGCTGGCGAACAAGCCGATCGAATCGAACAAGCTGTCGATAAGGTTTTGGCGAGAGGATATCGGACGGGTGACATCATGCCTTCAATACCGGATGATTCGATCCAACAAGTAGGAACAGATGCAATGACGGATGCCGTATTGCAGGAGCTAGGGTAGGCCATGCAATCAGTAAACGTAGCAATCGCCGGTGCGACCGGCGCCGTAGGTGAGGTCTTGCGCGAGATGCTCGTCGAACGCAGTTTTCCTGTGGATCAAATCAGTCTACTCGCAAGTTCGCGTTCTGCAGGCAAGTCGTTCGAGTTTGCCGATCGAGAAATCAAGGTAGAGGTCCTTGATGACTTCGATTTTCGCGATACTCAAGTGGCTTTTTTCTCTGCCGGTGGTTCCGTATCAGCAGTTCATGCGCCGCGTGCGGCTCAAGCGGGGGCAATCGTTGTCGATAACACCTCGGAGTTCAGACAACAACCACACATCCCGCTCGTCGTGCCTGAAGTGAATGCGCATCGAATCAAGGACGGTCTGGAAACTGGCATCATCGCGAATCCGAACTGCTCGACGATTCAGATGGTGGTCGCGCTCAAGCCGATATACGACGCGGTGGGGATTGAGCGTATTAACGTGGCGACCTACCAGGCTGTATCTGGCGCAGGTACATCAGCAATTCGCGAGTTAGCGGAACAAACGACGAGCATATTGAACGGCAATGGTGCAGAACCTACTGTGCATCCAGTGCAAATCGCGTTCAATGCCATTCCACAGATTAACACGTTCGAGGACAATGGCTACACGAAAGAAGAATGGAAGATGGTCCTTGAGACGAAGAAGATTTTTGAGGACGAGTCAATTCAAGTAAACCCGACATGCGTCCGTATTCCGGTGTTCTACGGGCACTCGGAAGCCGTTCACATCGAAACGAGAGAACCCATCAGCGTTGACTTCGCGCGCGACGTGTTGAAGAGCGCTCCAAATGTGATTCTGATGGACGAACGGAAAGCCGGTGGTTATCCGACAGCTGTCGAACACGCGGCCGGTACCGACCCGGTTTTCGTAGGACGTGTCCGGAAAGATGTTTCGCATCCGCGCGGTTTGAACATGTGGGTTGTATCCGACAACGTGCGTAAGGGTGCTGCGTTAAACAGCATCCAAATCGCGGAAGAGCTGCTTCCTATTCTTAACTGATGGCTGTTCTGGTGCAGCCAGATCACCCATGAAGTACTACGCACTTGGTGTCCAATATGACGGTACGCGTTACAGCGGCTTTCAACGTCAGGCTGAGACTCCTACTATCCAGGCAGAACTTGAGAACGCACTGAGTTCGATTGCAGCCGAACCAATCCGCGTTACAGCGTCTGGCAGAACGGATCGAGGCGTGCACGCAACGCAGCAAATTGTGAGTTTCGAGACGCCAGTTGAACGTCCAGACAGAGCGTGGGTGGACGGCGTTAACACACAGCTGCCTAACACGATCCAAATCTCCTGGGTTCGCGAGGTCACTTCCAAGTTCAATGCGCGTTTCTCGGCGTTGTGGCGCCGATACGCCTACGTCTACGGTCTACGAACGAACTATCAAGTGTTTATTCGTGATTTCGTCACTTGGACTGACGTGTACCTCGACGTAGAACGCATGCGCCGTGCTGCGGACCTATTTATCGGCGAACATGATTTCAGTTCTATGCGAGCGTCGGCCTGCACGTCGCGAACCCCGTATCGACGCATCTACCAGCTTGAAGTTGTTCGATCCGGTCATTTCGTCGTTATCGACATCGTCGCGAACGCATTTCTGCTACATATGGTTCGGAATTTAGCGTCGCTGCTCCATCAGGTTGGTACTAATGAGTTCAGTTCAAACGACGTACAGGAGCTGCTCGACGCTCGCGACCGAAAGCTGAGTCCGCCGACTGCGCCGGCATCTGGACTATATCTCACGGGGGCGGGTTACGAAGAAGAATTCGATATCGACAGTACGGTACGTGTTCCTGCGATACTTGGCGACATCCAACAAGCGTTCAAGCCAGTGACTTTGCCTTGCGACTACTTCAGACGACCGATTGAGCCATGACCGCTGTAAAGTTTTGTGGACTGCGCAGTAACGCCGATGTTGACGCAGCCATCCACGTAGGTTGTGATTTGATTGGACTCAATTTCGTGACTCGCAGTCCACGTTTTATTGATGTTGCCACTGCAACTGAAGTCGTCTCAACTTATGGATCAAAAATGCTCTTTGTTGGCGTGTTCAAGGACCCTAGCGAAGCTGAAGTTCGAGCCGTAATAGACGTGATCGCTTTGGATTTCTTACAGTTTAGCGGCGATGAATCTTCGGATTTCTGCGATTCATTTGAGCTTCCGTATCTCAAGGCGTTGCATGTCGGAGAATCCTTCGACTTCGAACAACAACGTGAGCGATTTCCGAGTGCATTTGCTTATCTGCTGGATTCTGTATCTGAGTTAGGAGGCGGCTCGGGTGAGAGGTTTGACTGGGAACGATTCCCTTCCGCCACGGATGCCAAAGTATTTCTTGCAGGTGGCTTAAATCCAGATAACGTGGCTAATGCCATTTCACAGACAAAACCTTGGGGGGTCGATGTCGCATCGGGAATTGAGGAAGACAATCACGCGAAAAGTCGCAACCTTATGACGCGATTTATACAAGGAGTGCGAAGTGTTTCAACATAGGGAAGGAGACAACGAGCTGCCTGACGGCACAGGTCGTTTCGGACCTTACGGTGGTCAGTTTGTTGCGGAAACGCTGATGAGCGCGTTGGATGAGTTGACTCAGGTGTATCACGATGCACTTGATGACCCAACGTTCGAGGAGGCATTTAAGTCCGATCTACAACATTACGTAGGTCGTCCTTCCCCGCTGTACGAAGCGAAGCGTTTCGCAGCTGCTGTCGGGAACGCTCGTATCTTCCTTAAGCGTGAGGATCTGAATCACACCGGTGCCCACAAAATCAACAACACCATCGGGCAAGCGTTATTAGCGGAGCGTATGGGCAAGCGTCGGATCATCGCGGAGACTGGTGCAGGTCAGCACGGTGTCGCAACAGCGACGGTCGCCGCTCGACTAGGCGCTGAATGTACTGTCTACATGGGGGCCACCGACATCGAACGTCAAAAGCCAAACGTATATCGCATGAAGATGCTAGGCGCTCACGTTCAAGCCGTTAACTCGGGATCGAAGACGCTCAAGGACGCGATGAACGAGGCAATGCGTGACTGGGTCACCAACATTGACACGACGCACTACATCATTGGTAGTGTTGCCGGACCCCATCCATATCCGGCAATGGTCCGTGATTTTCAGGCGGTCATCGGTGAAGAGTGCCGGGAACAGTGTTTGGATCAAATTGGACGACTACCTGATGTTCTGATTGCATGTGTAGGTGGCGGATCTAATGCAATGGGTTTGTTCTACGCTTTTCTCGGCGACATCAACGTGAAGATGGTGGGGGTTGAAGCCGGTGGGGAAGGCATGGACACCATGCGACACGCTGCGCCGCTCAATGGCGGAACCACAGGTGTACTTCATGGATCAAACACTTACCTGATGGCGGATGAGGATGGATTGATTCTCGATACGCACTCGATTTCGGCTGGATTGGACTATCCGGGCGTCGGACCGGAACATGCCTACCTCAAGGACACAGGTCGCGTGACCTACAACACCGTAACCGATGACGAGGCCTTGCAAGCATTTCGCATCCTTTCAAAGACTGAAGGTATTGTGCCAGCGCTTGAATCCTCGCATGCACTCGCGCAGGCAGCGAAAGCATCCCAATCGAGCGATGTCGATGACATCATTGTTGTGAATTTGTCGGGCCGAGGCGACAAGGACCTCGAAACGGTTGCAGGTATCGACGGAGTAACGCTTTGAGTCGACTCAGGACGACGTTTGAGAGACTCCGCCAAGATAACGAAAAAGGCTTAGTCACGTTCATCACGGCGGGCGATCCATCGGTCGCGGCAACCGTTCCGGCGTTGACGCGTCTAGCCGAAGGCGGCGCAGATATTCTCGAGCTCGGGATCCCGTTTACGGATCCGGAGGCGGAAGGACCACCCATTCAACGATCATCTGAGCGCGCCTTGAAGAATGGGATGACGTTACGTAAGACGTGTGAGCAAGTTGCGCTATTTCGTCAACACGACGCGACGACACCAGTAGTGCTCATGGGCTATGTCAATCCGATCCTCGCGTTAGGCGTTGAACAATTTGCACAGCTCGCGCATGAGTCTGGAGTCGATGGCATGATCATCGTGAATCTGCCGCCGGAGGAGGCTCGTGAACTTCGTAACGCACTTGAACCTCGAGGAATCGATTTGGTTCTCCTCATCGCTCCTACGTCTCCTATCGAACGCATCGAAATGCTCGCTACGAGTAGTAATGGATTCCTCTATTACGTGTCAATCAAAGGGATTACCGGTGCCGATCACCTCGACGTGGCGGATGTTGAACGTAAGGTAGCTTCGATAAAGCAAATCACCGATCTTCCGGTCGCGGTGGGATTTGGAATCAAGACCCCAGAAGTAGCAGCAGCGGTTGCGAAGGTCGCGGATGCCGTGGTGGTCGGGAGCGCTCTCGTTGACGTTCTGGGTAGTGACCAAGAACTCGAAAAATCACTAGCTGAGATGCAATCACTGACCTCAGCGCTAAAACAGTCGATTCGTGCTTGCTGATTCCTCATCCGATGTGTCGGGCGAAACTGTTCAGGCGTATGTCACGGAGATCGCGAGGCAGAGCACACGAAGAGGTGAACCCCGTTCATTCGCGTCAATCCGTGAATTCGCACAAGAACTGGGCTTGCAACGGGTCGCAGCAAAACAGGTTGTAGTAGGTGGGACGAACGGAAAAGGCAGTACAGTTGCCTACTTGCAGCAGATTCTGTCGCATCAAGACTTCCGCGTTGGCGCGACTACAAGCCCTCACCTTCACAACTACCTCGAGCGAATCTCCTTCGACGGCAACCCAATTGACGCGACAACGTGCTTAGAAGCAGTCCGCGCCATTGCACACGCTGCGGATGGCATCCCGTTAACTTATTTTGACCTAACGACACTGGCTGCGCTCCAGGTGTTCAAACTAACGCAAGTGGATGTGGCACTGGTTGAAGTTGGCTTGGGTGGGCGACTCGATTGTGCGAATGTCGTGGAGAGTGATGTTGCCGTGATAACTAACGTTGATATTGATCACAGCGCTGTCCTAGGAAACACGATCGACGCGATAAGTCGTGAGAAGGTAGGGATTGCGAGGGAAGGTCGCCCTCTAGTATTCGGCGACGACCGCGATAACCACGCCGTCGTCGACTACGCTCAGACTCACGGTATACCGTTGTATCAACGCTGTCGTGCATTCGGAACAACGGATAACACTTCACTGTATATCTCGCACGAGCAGCGTCGAAGGAAGTTTCTTATTCCATCGTCGATCAACTATGGACTTGAGAGTTTTTGCACGGGTATGCAGGTCGCATCGTTACTAGACCATCTACCCAGTCAGTCGGAATTAAGTTCAATAGAGTTCTCGAGACCTGGCGGGCGGTTTGAGCGGATAGACACGCTTGGTAGACATTGGATATTGGATATCGCCCACAATCCTGCGGCAACCACGTATCTTCGACAACACCTTGCTCTACAGGGAATCGTTGAGTGCGTTGTCGTGTTCGCGTGTTTCGCGGACAAGGAGATCAGCGCCATGCTTGAGAATCTTGTCGCGCCTCTTGATTGCAATGGGGCAAAAGTCGTGGAGATCGTGATCACTGATTCTCACGGTTCTCGCGCATTGAGAGCAACTACAGTTCACGACGAGATCCCGCAGCCCACATGTCCTATCCAATTCGTCCCGCAGTTGGAGAATGCACTGAAGATTGCCTCGAAATTAGCGACGCGAGACATTCCAATCGTTGTACTTGGGTCGTTTGATGTGGTCTCGCGTTCACGCAAAGTGTTGAATATGCGCGTAACCGAATCCAGTTCGTGATGGAAATCAAAACACGCGATCGAATCGTCGGCGGTGTATTTTTGGTCGCGCTCGCAGTGATCGTCGTACCGATGCTTTTTGATGAGCCACGCGGTCCTGCGCTCGAAATCGAACCAATGGCTGAACTCAATATCGAGCGGGTCCCTGTTATACCTTTACCAAATGCGAGTACGGCTGAAGCGAAGCGCGATGAATTAAGAGAAGTCGTTGACGAAGATGGCTTCCTCGTCGAGTCTGGAACCCGCGTCGGCGACGTCACCATCGACGTGGATTTAGATGATTCTGGCTATTGGGCAGTACAACTGGGTAGTTTCCGCGAAGAAGAACGGGCGGATGCATTGCGTAGGCGTCTACAAAATGACGGTCAGCGCACTTGGGTATCACAAGCCAAGATCGAGGGCGAGGTCATGACTCGGGTGGCTGTTGGACCTTTCAACGAACGTGCGTTGGCAGAGTCGTTTCGTGAAGAAGCAGCTAACCAGTACGAAGTCGATGGTGTGGTGGTTGGCTACAAACCGTGAGCGGTTTCAACTTTTGGGATATCGGCTTTGCTGTGATCATGCTGATCTCGACATTTCGCGGGTGGTCTCAAGGTGCAATCATCGACACGCTTGCCACGTTTGTTTTACTAATTGCATTGGTTGGCGGTCTTCTATTCGGTACGGAGGTCGGCAATTTACTCTTAGGCGGCGTACAAGGTGGTCAGAGTCCTTGGGCATTACCACTTGGATTCTTGATCGTATTTGTCTTGGTTGTACTCGTGGGCGCCTTCATACGGAAGGCGATCGATTCTGCGATGGCCGAGTCAGCCATGCGCCCGGCCGACCGCCTCATCGGATTGGTGTTGGGTTTCGTTCGCGGTGTCCTAATCGTCTTGCTCATCATCGCTTGCATGCTAAAGTGGTTTCCGGATTCGCCGGAATTGATTGCCTCGTTCTCGTTCAGCGCCTTGCAGCCATTTATTGACGACGTGAGCATGTTTGTAGACTTGTTAGTGGGCTAGCACGTATGGGTACGGATATGTCCAAGATTAGAGGGACATAAACATGTGCGGCGTAGTCGGTCTCGTAGGTGGAACCGAGATTAATCAAGAACTCTACGATGCTTTGCTCATCCTACAACACAGAGGTCAGGATGCGGCTGGCATGGCGATTTCCGATGGTGAACGCCTCGCACTGCGAAAAGCCAACGGTTTAGTAAGCGAAGTCTTTCAAGAACGGCACATGTTGCGTGCTCGCGGCAAATTAGGTGTTGGTCATGTCCGATATCCAACAGCGGGGACCGCGACTTCGGCAGAAGCTCAACCGATGTACGTGAATTCGCCTTGCGGGATTTGTATCGCACACAACGGCAACATCACGAATGCAAAAGCGCTGAGAGAGGACATTACCACCAAATACAACCGGCACCTTAACACTCGATCGGACTCTGAGATACTGTTGAACGTATTCGCACATGAATTGCAGAACAGTGATCAAGCGGTAAGCGAGCCAGCAAGCGTGTTTAACGCGGTGGCTGCAGTACATCAACAGTGCATCGGTGCGTATGCCGCTGTTGCGTTGGTCATCGGTGGCGGCATCGTCGGATTCCGCGATCCCCGAGGTATACGACCGCTTGTCGTTGGTGTGCGCGACAACTCGGAGGATGGTTCCCCCGACTACATGATCGCGAGCGAAACTGCCGTTTTAGATATCTTGGGCTTTACGCCGATTCGCGACATTGAACCTGGTGAAGCGTGCTATATCACGGAAGACAGTGAATTGCACATTCAGCAGTGTGCTGAGCAACATACGCACACGCCATGCATTTTTGAGTACGTCTACCTCGCGAGACCCGATTCGGTACTTGACAAGATCTCAGTGTACAAGGCGCGACTGAGCATGGGTGAAGCGCTGGCAGATACGTTTCTCGAACGATTCCCGAATGGCCAGCACGACGTTGATGTGGTCATACCGATCCCAGAAACGAGCCGAACCGCGGCACTCCCCCTAGCACATCGATTAGGCGTCGACTACCGTGAGGGATTCGTTAAGAATCGTTATATCGGTCGTACCTTCATCATGCCAGGCCAGTCGATCCGCAAAAAGTCAGTACGACAGAAGCTGAATGTGATCGAGCTGGAAGTGCGTGACAAGACCGTGTTACTCGTCGAAGACTCGATCGTTAGAGGTACGACAATCCGAGAAGTCATTGAGCAGTGTCGACAGGCAGGGGCAAAGAAGGTCTATCTCGCAAGTGCAGCACCACCGGTACGTTATCCAAACGTATTTGGCATCGATATGCCGAGTACGGATGAGTTTATCGCGACCGGCCACACTGAGAAAGAGATTCAAGATATCCTTGGAGTTGAATTGCTCGTATACCAGAAGTTGGACGATCTAAAGCGCGTGGTGCGCAGTTGGAACGAAGACATCGAGGAATTCGATTGTTCGGTTTTTGATGGTCGTTACAACTGTGTTGGTGTAGACGAGTCATATCTCAGTCAGTTATCTCTAGAGCGGAACGACTATACGCGCACCATCGAGGATGTCTACGAGATAGAGACGGACGACGAGCATACAGTGGATACCAACGCGAATGCCTGAAGATTCGTCGACAAGGCGCACTCGGGGTGTTCGATCAGAGCATTTCTTGAAACCAAGACCCCGATCGACGCCGTGTGTCGGAATTTGCTCGACGTCTCACGGCGACTACGTGTGTCGTGGGTGTAAGCGATTTTTTAACGAGGTGCGTGATTGGCAGAATTTCGAACCCGAACAAAAGGAGATGGTCTTCGAGAGGCTAGCGCAACTCAAGCGGGACAGCATTTTGGCAATCGTTGGTGTCGCCGATGAGTCACAACTGCGAGCGAAGACGGATTTATTCGTAGGAGAAGACCGTGAAGACTTGGCTCTCCGCGTATATGAAGCTCTAGGGCGGTGCGAAGGTGACTACGCAGGGTGGGGTATGCGTACTCCGCACCAACTCGACGGCTGGCAAGACCCGATTAACGTACTAAAACACATCGAAGATTTCTACTACGAGGCTTCTCGAGGAGCCTTTGAGCGGTTCTACAAGATACGCGCGAATTAGGCGTGCTATCGTCCTTAAATCAGAGCCTATTACTTTGTCAAACACCGGTAAGCTGGCTTGAAGAAGCATCTCGTCAGATTCCAATCCTCCTCCTCGATCAAGCCAACTGCGAAAAGAAGGCGGCTGCGACAGCGGTCTCTCTCTTACATCGCAGCGGGTTAGATCAACGGTTTACATTGGCGCTCTCACGTATCGCGCGTGAGGAACTCAAACATCTTGAGCTTGTTCAGAAGCTGACGAAGAAGCGCAACGTTCAAATGCAGCATCTGTCCGCCGGTCGATATGCCGGTGGCTTGCATTCGTGGATTAGTAAGCGCGAACCGGCACGCCTCGTTGATCAACTATTGGTTTGCGCGATGATCGAAGCGAGGTCTTGCGAGCGTATTGGTGCGTTGCTTGATGTCCTAGACGGTGAATTAAAGACACTGTATGAGAAACTGCACGATGCAGAAGATCGGCATTTTGAGTTCTACATGGCGAAAGCGTGGGAACTGGACGCGGACCACTGCGAACGCAGATTGGGGAACCTATGCCAATTGGATTCCGAACTGGTGTCTAGTCCGGATAACGAGTTCAGATTTCACAGCGGCGTACCAAGTGCGCCGCCGACTTAAATCGCGAAGCGCTCTAGTCTGAACGTCGTATTGTGTTGACGTAATAACCAACCACACAGGTCCCAATCCCCCAACACCACTCTTCTTGCGCCACTTTCTAGTGCGTGAATACCTGGTCTGTGTGTATGACCGTGGATCATCGTCTGGCATTCGTGTGATTTCAAGTCCTTCTCGATTTCTGCTTCAACGACATCGGTGATGTTTGCGGCCTTTAACTGGTTTGTTGTTTTGCTCTGTTCTCGCAGCGAACGGGCGAGTTCACGCCGCTCTTCAAGCGTTGAACCGAGGATTTGATTCTGCCATTCAGTTGATCGGAAGAGACGTCGCACTTGCATGTATTCCGCATCGCTGGTGCAATACGCGTCGCCGTGGGCTAAAAGAATCCTTTCAGCTTGGGACTCACTGGCGAGAACGAAAGGATCCGTAAGTAGAAACGCGCCGGTACGTTCCGCAAATCGCTCGCGATAGAGGAAATCTCTATTTCCGTGCATCACATGTACTGAAATTCGAGCAGCGCACTTGCGTAAATCTGCGATCAGAGTCTCCGCAAAACGTGAATCGTCATCATCACCAACCCACACCTCGACCAGATCGCCTAGGATGTAGACCTCATTACCCTCGTCGCATGCGCTTTGAAGCACATGTTGAAACGAGCGATATTTGGCGTCGTTCTCGGACTCGAGATGCAAATCCGAGATAAAAATTCGATTCAACTGGGTGCTCGATTGACTGAATCGAGGAGATTCTGAAGGAGTGAAACCCGAGTCATGGGACCAACGCCGCCTGGAACGGGGGTGATCCAACTCGCGACCTTCGAGACGCTTTCGAAATCTACATCCCCCAGTAGTGAGCCATCTGACTGTTTCTCGATGCCCACGTCGATGACAATCGCGCCAGGCTTGACCCAGTGTCCTTTAATCAAACCTGCATGCCCGGTTGCAGAAACGAGTATGTCGGCTTCACGTACGAGCTCCTGCGTGTTCTGCGTGAACTTGTGCGCCGTTGTAACCGTGCTTCCAACGAGTAGGAGCTCTAATCCCATTGGGCGTCCGACATGGTTGGACGCCCCGACAACGACGCTATGTGTACCCAACAATTTCGCTCCCGTATGCTGAAGCAAAGTCATGACCCCCTTTGGTGTACAGCTACGGTGCGCAGGATGTCGAAGTGTGAGCAAACCCATGTTGTGCGGAGAGACGCCATCAATGTCCTTTCGAGGATCGATTTCGCCGATGACATTGAAGTCATTCAGGTGGGGCGGTAGTGGTAGTTGAACAAGAATCCCGTCGACCAGAGGGTCCGCGTTTATTCGCCTTACGAGCTCGCAAACTTCGATTTCAAGCGCGCTCGCGGGTAGGTGATAGACATGGCAATCGATCCCGACTTCTTCGCAATCACGCTGTTTTAGTCGAACATATAACGCAGAAGCTGCATCTTCGCCGACAAGCACCACCGACAACGAAGGCATCCGAAGTCCGCGATGGCGTCGCTGTTCAAGTTTCTCCTTGACCTCTTTACGTATATTTCGGGCGATCCGTTCGCCATTGAGAATCTTGGCGGTCAAGGGTAGCTTCGCAGTGCGTATTTGGCGAACGCCGGAATTGTAATTTGGTTCATTGAGTTCGTGACCACTCCAGACTCGATCGCAATACAGAAGTGTTTCCACAGAAGGACTCATGTGCCGGATGCAATAAGTGTGAACCTTGTGTTTACTTCTGTCTCGGTTAGCCAAACATCAACGATCCAAATCTTTACCATTCTTGTGGCGGACTGAGCATCCTAATAACACTCGGATCTCAATCCGCTTGATGTCGGAAATTTGAGGTGATTGTGGTGGTCAATGCGATACCGATTATTGGATGGATAGTGAGTTTCGTACTTGCGACGTTTCTCGCTATACCGTTCTGGTTTATTTGGACGTACATGGGAGTCGGCGAAATGTTCGTTTTCCTTCCGATGGCGTTGCAGAATCCCGGATTTTGGGCAACTGTCGGAATATTCATGTGCTTGAGCATATTTCGAGCAGTGGCATTGCCGCGTGGTATGCATAGCGGCAACGGTAAGGACGATTAGGCTACCGTCGCCCCTTTGATTTCTTCGTGAGAGTCTCGACGACGTGATTTCGCGTGCGAAAGCGTGAGCACCAGCTCGCTGGATTTGGATAATTCACGCACCGGGGTATAGCGCAGTCTGGTAGCGCACCTGCTTTGGGAGCAGGTTGTCGGGAGTTCAAATCTCTCTACCCCGACCAATGAACGAATCGGGTGAAGTCTCGTTCTCGCGAACGGATTGCACCCACGGCGTTTGATGTCGTCGAGCCGAGACTCCGGTTTCAGTCGATCTTCACGTGGTGATCGCGCGCGGCATCAACGGCGCTAGACATCGGCCCAGTCTGCGCCTGTAGCTCAATGGATAGAGCATTGGCCTTCTAAGCCAAGGGTTGAAGGTTCGAATCCTTCCAGGCGTACCACCTTTGGAAACCGTTGGTAAAATCGAATCGCGTGGTGGATGTAGCTCAGTGGTAGAGCCCCGGATTGTGGTTCCGGATGTCGAGGGTTCAAATCCCTTCATCCACCCCACTAATTCTCATTAGACTAGAGCATGACGTACGAATACGATCAGATCGGTGAATTCACTCGTGAATACACCGTCCCAATCACCCAGGAAGCGTTAGACCAACGTACATACGAACTTACGAACGAAGTTGCGTCCAGCGCCCATCTCAAAGGATTCCGCAAGGGTAGAGCCCCCCGTAAGGTCATTTCCCAAAGATATGGCAGTGCGATTCAAAGTGACGTGCTTGAGAAAATCGTCAATGAGAACTGTACTGCAATCCTGTCGGACGAGGGACTGCAAGCCGGGTGGATCGGTAGACCGTATCTCGCGAAGCCGGCTGATGCCGCTTACACGTACAAGGTACGCGTCGAAACAATGCCGCAGATTGAGATTGGTGATCTCACGTCGTTAACGATCAAGCGACCATGTGTCAATTTGAGCGATGAAGAAGTAAGAAACCAGATCAACAATGCTCGAGAACGATGCATCGACTGGTTCGAGCTAGACGGCGAAGGCATTGAATCTAAAGAGGGCGATCGAGTTTGGATCGAGCTTCGTCTTGAATCGGAAACTAGCGCAGATAATGAAGCGGATGGCGACTCAGAAGATGCTGCCGAGAGTACAACAGAACGCTTGCCGATCGTGCTTCGCTCACCCAAGAACGAAACGTCTAAGTCACTGCACGACAAGCTCGTAGGTAAGACGCTAGGTGACCAGCTCGATGTCGCGCGCGAAGAACTTATCAATGAGTTCAGTTTTAACGAGAGTGCAGTACCTGAAAGCCAATCAGCCGTCGTTGCACGAATTGATACTGGCGACTTACCGCAGTTAGGACCATCTCTCTTCGGTCGACCCGAATTTCGCCATCTTGTCGATTCGATGTCTGATGAAAAGCTGGAGAGTATCGAGGACTTACTTCCTGTTGCCCGTAGTTCGATCGAACGAGCAATCGAGCAGACGACCGATCAGGTTTTGCAGAACCGTGCGATGTGGGCGCTCGCGAAGGAGCACGTTTCGACCGTACCTCGTGAAGTGCTGCGTCAGCGTTTTCTGGAGGCAACCCAAGGCGGTGAGCAGAACATTCAGACCACGTTTATGGCGATTCGCCTGTTTGATCCGATCGTAGATGGCGAGACTCTAGATCAGAGTCTTCTGATGGCTAATAGTCATTCGCATAACCATGACCACGATCATGATCACGACCACGACCACGAGTCTGGTGAAGCAGGATCGACATCAGAATCCAATGGCGAAGAAAGTCTGATACCCGAGAGTCTGCGCACGTTTTGGACGAGTGAGGTAAATCGAGCGATCCAGCGGGTCGTATTCACGCTCACTCAACAAGCCTTGATTGAACAACGTGACTTGGAGCCCGATCAAGCATGGGTCGCCTCTCAAATACAGGCAAAGGCAGACAGCGTCAACCTAGTCGAAGATCAGTCGCGTGCGCAAGAATATCTCGACTACGTGTATGGCGAACGGCACTATCAAGAATTGATCACGCAGAATCTGCTGGATCAAGCGACCAAACTTTTGCTTGAGGAAGCTTCGATCGAGGATGAGGACGTTGATTTTGAAACGTTTTTCTCTCAACCTGCGGGTGAGGAAGCCGACGACGCGCTCGACATATTTAAAGTAGCGCCTAGTTTGCCCGATCCTGAAGGTTTTGTTTCGGCTACGACCGATACGAGTGATGAGACGACAAATGAATCGCTAACGCCGTCGGACGAACTCGAATCGACAACGTCTAGTTCAGAGTCTGCCGAGGAGACGACGAGCTCTGCGTCTGTCGAGATGAATGCCGACGCTGACGAGCAGAACAAACCAGGCATATTCAAAAAACTGTTCAAGAAGAACACGTAACCAAAGGAGTAATTTGCATATGGCGCTTGTGCCAATGGTGCTGGAACAGACGGCAAGGGGTGAACGCTCCTACGACTTGTTCTCGCGTCTTCTAAAGGAACGCATCATCTTTATTAACGGAGCGATTGACGACGCGGTGGCTAGTGTGGTAGTCGCGCAATTGTTGTGGTGCGAATCTGAGAACCCGGATAAAGACACGCACTTGTATATCAATTCACCAGGCGGTTCCGTGACGGCTGGATTATCGATCTACGACACCATGCAATTTGTACGCTGTGACGTGGAGACAACATGCATCGGGCAAGCAGCAAGCATGGGCGCTTTTCTTTTGGCGTCCGGCGCGACCAATAAGCGCTACGCTTTGCCGAATGCGCGCATCATGCTTCATCAGCCGTCTGGTGGTTCAAGAGGTGTGGCGGCTGACATTGAGATTGCTGCGCGTGAGATATTGGCGATCCGCCAGCAACTTAATGAATTGCTGGCGTTGCACACCGGCAAATCCGTCGAACAGATCGCGAATGACACTGATCGCGATTACTGGATGACTCCCGCGGAAGCGTCAGAATACGGCCTAATCGACAAGGTGCAAGAACCACGCGTCAAGCTGCCAAAGGCGGCCAACGAGTGATTTAGGTAGCCGAAAACGGGTAGAAGCTAGGATTCGCAACTGCATTCTGCAAAATGTGTATGTAACGAAGGGTGGTCTATATAGCTAGTAACGTGCTATTCTTTGAACACTGCGCACATGAAAGTGCACGTGCTAACGGAAGAAAATCTACACCATGATTGACGTAGAAAGCGGCACAGCCGTTGCGGCCGAATGTTCGTTCTGCTTGAAAAACGGTCAAGAAGTTGACATTCTCATTAAGCGTGAGGATGACGTTCACATTTGTGATGAATGCGTCGCGCTTTGCACTGGCATCAAAAAGCGCGCTCGTAAGCGCACCAGGAATTGGTTTGGAATCAACAACATGCGTGATCGAGAAGGCGATTCAGACGATGTCGCCGAATGTTCCTTTTGTTTTAAAAATGGTCAGGACGTCGAGCAACTCATCGCAGGGCAGAGTGACGCTTACATTTGTGATGAATGCGTCGTAATCTGCGCCGGGATCATAAAGCGCGCGTAAGCACACCAGGAATAGGTATGGAATCAACAACATGAGTGATCGAGAAGGCGGATCAGACGATGTCGCCGAATGTTCCTTTTGTTTTAAGAATGGTCAGGAAGTCGACAAACTCATCGCAGGTCAGGATGACGTTTACATTTGTGATGAATGCGTCGCGATCTGCGCCGGGATCATCAAGCAACCGAAGAAGCCGGTAGAGCAGGAGCGTCCCGAGTCAGACGAACTGCCCGTCCCCAAGAAGATCAATGAGTTTCTTGATGGTCACGTCATCGGGCAGGACTACGCGAAGCGCATTCTGTCAGTAGCGGTGTACAACCATTACAAACGACTCCGCAATGGTGGCAAACAATCTGACGTAGAACTCGCAAAATCGAACATACTGCTCATCGGCCCCACCGGCTCAGGTAAGACACTGCTAGCGGAAACGCTTGCGCGTATGCTCAAGGTACCGTTTGTCATCGCAGATGCGACGACGTTGACCGAAGCGGGATACGTCGGCGAAGATGTCGAGAACATTATTCAAAAGCTGCTTCAGACATGTGACTACGACGTCAAGAAAGCGCAACGAGGCATCGTCTACATCGATGAAATCGACAAGATTTCGCGAAAGACAGATCATCCATCCATCACAAGAGATGTCTCTGGCGAAGGCGTGCAACAGGCTCTCCTGAAGTTAATTGAAGGCACGACCGCGGCTATACCGCCACAAGGTGGACGAAAACACCCACAGCAAGAGTTCATCCAAGTGGATACATCAGATATCCTCTTTATCGTAGGCGGCGCATTCTCCGGCTTGGAGAAAGTAATCCAAAATCGTACCTCAAAGAGCGGAATAGGCTTCAATGCGACCGTGCAAGGTGAGGAGGACGCGGTCCAGATTGGCGAGATTTTGCGAACGGTCGAGCCTGAAGACCTGATCAAGTACGGATTGATCCCCGAGCTTGTTGGTCGTCTTCCGGTCGTGACAACGTTACAAGAACTTGACACGAACGCACTCGTCAAGATTTTGACCGAGCCAAAGAACTCACTGATTAAACAATATCAGGCAATCCTCGGCATGGAGGAAGTTGACCTAGTGTTCAATGAAGATGCGTTGGACGCGATTGCGGAACGCGCCGTCGAGCGCAAGACGGGCGCTCGAGGTCTCCGCTCAATCCTTGAGGAAGTACTTCTAGATGTCATGTACGAAATTCCGTCGAAGTCTGACGTAATTGGCGTGGTGGTAGACGCCAAAATGGTCCGTGACTGCGAGGCTCACAAACCGATGCTGAAATACAAGCCAATGGAAAAGAAAGTCAGCGGCGGCGATACGGTCTAGGGTGCGCTTCCGCGATACTATGATGACTGAAACAAAGTTGGATCCAATTCGATCTGATCACTCGAACATCGGAAGTTCGAGTTTTTACGGAGTAGTTGCGTCGCTGCACGCAGATGCGTCACGTTTGTCGCTGACACGATGTCCGCTCGCGGGTGCTCTTTTCTCACATACGTTCATGGAGATATGTAAGTGAACAAAGCTGATTTGATCCGTGCGGCTGCCGCAAAGGATGACTCGTTGACGCAGGGTGATGTCGCAAAATCACTTGACGCAATTCTTGGCGCGATCGCTGATTCGCTGTGTAACGGGGATCCGGTGATGCTGATAGGGTTTGGAACCTTTGAGGTCCGTCATCGTGCCGCAAGAACTGCCCGTAATCCCCAAACTGGCGAACCTATTCAAGTTGCCGCGTCGTCGAATGCCGCTTTCAAAGCAGGTAGTCGACTGAAGCAACGAATAAACAGCTAAACACTAAATCGGTTTGGTCACGTCGGTCGGCGTGACCTGCGATAGCTAAGACTCTAGTCGCGGAAGCGCTCGGCGAGCATCCGCGACTTCTCTTTGAACTGTTTCTACAGGTACTTAATTCATTATGTTGGTCAGAATGCGCAACGCGTCCCAAACGTGGGTCGCCAAATTTGTAGCAGGTGTGATCATTGTGGTCTTAACCATTTTCGGATTCGGTGCGTTCAATCTCTTTACAGGAAATGAACCAGCGATAGCGTCCGTAAATGGCGAGGATGTCACCGAACGCCGCTTGGCATCTGAGATGGAACGCTTAAAACAGAACTTCCGTCGTACATACGGCAATTCAATAACAGAAGCGCAGCTCGAAGAGTTTGTCAATGAAGAGTTTGCGCTTCGTAGCCTCATCGATACTGAGCTCTTCATGCAAGCGAGCCGCGATCTTGACCTCTCGTTGTCAGATCAGGCGTTTGAGCGCGTACTTCGGACCGATCCGCAGTTCCAGAGGGAGAACGGCGAATTTGACGAGGAATTGTTCCGTGCAACACTTGAACGCGGTGGTCTATCAGTTCAGACGCTTCGAGGGCTACAGGAGGATGCGAGTGTAAGATCGCAGCTCCGACGTGTATTAGAAGATACATCATTCGGTACGAATTCAGAAACGCGCCTTACGGCCAAGTTCGAAAAGCAAGTACGTGATATTTCCGTCCTCGAATTCGATCTCGGACAATTCGAGAATCCGGAGAGTGTCACGGACGACGATGTCTTGAGTTATTACGAGCTCAATACAGATTTGTTTATGACGGATGGAACTTACGACTTCGAGTATGTCGAAATTAAGCGCGAACAATTCGTTAGTGACGCGGAACTCTCAGATCAGGAGATTCAGGACCTCTACGATGCTGATATTGCCGCACGTGTATCGAATGCGCAGAGACGCGGCCGTCACATACTGATAAAGGTCGATGACAATCGGTCGGATGAAGAGGCATTAACGTATATAGCTGAACTTCGCTCACGAATTGATGCTGGTGAAGATTTCGGTGACGTGGCAACTGAACTATCAGAGGATGAAGGCTCTAAGCAAGACGGTGGCGACCTCGGTCTTTCGGATCGTGAGCAGTGGGTAAAGGAATTCTCCGATGCGCTCTGGTCACTCGAACTCGATGAAGTTTCTCAACCTGTTAAGACGACATACGGCTATCACCTTATTCAGCTTCTCGGAGTCGAGGAGCTCGACCTTCCCACCTTTGACGAGCGACGCGAAGACTTAATCGCTGAAAATCGCTTGGCATTGGCGACCCAAGCGCTCAAGGAAGCGTTAACGGAAGTTGACCGCCTGGCATTCGAACAGTCAGATTCTCTGCAGACAATTGTTGACGAGTTTGATGTTGAGATTCGTGAAGTTCTCAATGTCGATCAGTTTAGTGTTGATGGCTTGATGTCGAATGCAAGCGTTCGTAGTGCTTTCATGGAGAGCGACGTCATCGATAACGGCTTCAATAGTCGCGTGGTTCAGATCGACGATAGCGCGATCATTGTCGGCCGTTTAAAAGATCGAACTGAGCCAACACTACGCCCATTCGAAGCAGTATCTGACCAAATAAGACAACAATTGGCTCAGGACTCGGCTTCGTCGGCGCGGGATGCAAAACTCGAGAGCGTACTGACACAACTCCTGGCCGATCGTAATTACGATGCGGCTTCGTTAGCGGCGGGATCTGAATGGGTTGTCTATGAGCGTCAAAAGCGAGATGATTTCACGGTGGATCCTGCGATCTTGGCCGCAGCATTTGCGCAGCCGCTTCCACCAGACGGTGAACGCGTAATCGTCTCTGCAGATTCAGAATTCACGTCGACAAAGTTCATTGTGACGACATCCCGTCAAGAGCTAGCTGACTATGCATTGCTAGACGCGTCCGAACAAGATGCTCTCAATGAAACTTCAGTTAACGAAGCTAAGGCGCTTGCGATGTCAGCATTCGTTGCAAGCCTAAGGTCAGAGGCATCAATCAAGACTGAACTCTTTGCCGTCGAGTAGCGGCACCGAAACGAAATCCGCAACTGTTCTGTACACGGACGGTTCCTGCGCACCCACAAATCCCGGTCCAGGTGGTTGGGCCTACCTCCCTGTCGTAGAGGGTGAGGTTGAGGAATTAGTGAAGGGAAGCGAGGCACACTCGACCAATAATCGTATGGAGTTAACCGCTGCGCTCGAAGCACTAAGGTCACGGCGAGATGGGGAAAAGGTCGAACTGCACACAGATTCAGAATATCTGCGCAAAGGCATCACACAATGGATAGATGCATGGCAGCGCAATGGTTGGACGCGTAGGACTGGGCAACCGGTCCTGAATAAGGACTTGTGGATTGCGTTGGATGCGGAAAACAAGCGTGTCCACGTTGAGTGGCGGTGGGTGAAGGCGCATGCTGGCCACGTATACAACGAGATGGTTGATGAAGCCGCGCGCGATGCTGCGTTCGATGCGTCCAACACACTGGTCGAAGCTGTAGGTCGTCACGCCACTCCCGAGTCGGTAACAACAACGCAAGCAACTCGTCTAGAGGACAGTTACTTCGTCGCAGCAGCTAATCTTGGTGAGAACCGCAGTGCGTGGGCATTTATTCATGGAACCGATCACAACATCACTAAAGCAGGCGTTGAAGACGGCGCCACATTCAATCGAGCGCTCATTCTAGGTGCGGTCGAGCTGATTCGTTCGCTGCCAGCTAATACACCGGCGAGCGTGACGACAGATTCAGAGTATCTATACAAAGGTGCCACGCAGTGGCTCGATGGATGGCGACGTCGGGATTGGCGTAAAGCTGATATGAAGCCGATCGCGAATAAAGAGTTATGGATTGAGATGAGTGAATTGTTGGAACACGTTGACGTTAACTGGCAATTCCAGAAGCATGATCGTTCTTCAGATTCGCTCGTTCAAGTTGCTGCTCGCGTAGCCCGCGAAACTTTAGAATCGACTAGTCTATGAAGGATTGGGGCATAGCGTGATTCAGATTTTCCTTGATACCGAAACGACTGGTATTGACCCGTCGGCGGGGCATCGAATCATCGAACTTGGCGCGACAGTCGTGAAGGACGGTATGCACACCAACAAAGAATTCCATCAGCTTCTCAATCCTGAGCGTGATGTGGATGCGGCCGCGACAGCGATCCATGGCTTCACACTCGAGGACCTCGCTAACGAACCGAAATTTAGAGAAGTTGCGGACGATTTCATCGCCTTCATTCACGGTCGTGACGTGTTTATGCATAACGCGGCTTTTGATGTACGGTTTCTAAACACAGAATTTGAACTTGCGGGTCGACCCGAGCGCATGGAGGACATATGCAACGTATCGGATACGATGGCGCTGGCAAAAGAACTTCATAAGAGCGGTCAGGTCAGTCTCGACGCGCTCTGCAGTAAATACGGCGTCGATCGCACGGATCGTGACAAACACGGCGCGTTACTCGACTCACAATTACTCGCTGAAGTCTATCTCCGCATGTTGGAGTCTAAGAACAACCTATTGGGCGACCTAGAAGAGTCTGAGGAGATTTTTGAGCAGATTCGATTTCTCGACCATGAAAGGCAAAACTCTCTCGTTATTCACGCAACCGAAGATGAGCTTGACGCGCACAACGCCTACATGCGAAAACTCGCCAGTAGTAGCTAAGTCAAACAAGGAACCAGTTCACACATATCCAACCGACCGTTCCCATACCGATGAAGTAGGGAATCGCCATTAGCACCATTCGACCGTACGACAAGCGGATCAACGGCGCAAGGGATGAGGTTAGCAGGAATAGAAACGCCGCTTGACCATTTGGCGTTAGGATGCTAGGTATGTTCGTTCCAGTATTGATCGCAATGCCTAGGGCATCGAATTGCTGTCGAGTAATGTCTCCGTTGGCGAACGCGTCCGCGATACTCTGAATGTAAACGGTCGCGACGAACACGTTGTCACTGATCACTGACAATAGACCGTTCGCGATGTAATACAAGCCTGGTTGTGCATCGACGGGTTGGCTCAAAACCCAATCTGAAATCGGTGTGAATAGATGAGCGCCATGAATCACGGCTACGATCGCGAAGAACACGACAAGTAACGCCGTGAATGGGAGTGCTTCCTGAAACGCTTTCCCTATGTTGTGCTCTTCGGTTTCCCCGTTGAATGCGGTTTGAAGCACGATGACCAACAACCCAATTAGACCGACCTCAGCCACATGGAACGCGAGCGCGAAAATCAGAGTCACAGCGGCTAACGCTTGCACGATAAGGGCACTTCGGTCGCCGTGCTTGAGATGCTTCATCTCTTCGGTGTGTGCGTGCTGCAAAATCTGGTGCACCGAATGTGGAATCCTTGCGCCGTAACCGAAAACTCGCGTAGTTTCGAGCAGCACGCACGTTACGAGACCCGTAATTAGCACCGGCAAAGTCACAGGGGCCATGCGAACGACAAATTCCATGAATTCCCAACCAAGCCGATTAGCAATGATGATGTTCTGAGGTTCTCCAACTAGGGTTGTCACGCCTCCTAGCGCGGTACCAACGGCACCATGCATGACTAAGTTGCGAAGGAACGCTCGGAACTCATTCAGGTCTTCTTGATGATCGTCCGAGAGTTCTGGAATGTCGTGGATATCTTCGGGTATTTCTTCTAACCCAGCAGCGACGGAGTTGTATACCGCGTAGAAGCCGAGCGATACTGCGATGATGACCGCCATGACGGTTAGTGCATCTAAGAACGCCGACAGAAACGCCGCTACGAAGGAGATCAGCAACGAGAGCAAGACTTTGGAACGTACATAGATTAGGAGTTTGCTGAAGATAAACAACAGCAAATCCTTCATGAAATAGATTCCCGCCACCATAAAGACGAGTAGCAAGATGACTTTTAGGTTCCCTTGCAGTTCTAGATAGATAGCTTCTGGAGACGTTAATCCAAGAATCACAGCTTCTAGCGCGATAAGCCCTCCTGGAAGTAGCGGGTAACACGTGAGCGCCATAGCCAGCGTAAATATGAATTCCAACACGAGAATCCATCCAACGACAGTAACACCTAATTCCGGGGGAAGGAGAAAGAGTAGGATGGGGTTAGTGACGAGAAACGCCACGATCGTGAACTTGTACCAATCGGGAGAGGAACCAAGGAATCCTTGCCAAAACGCATGTGGCAATGACCTAGCTGGAATGGACGGTAGGGATCGTGAGCTCACGCTATTCCTTGAAACTTAATTAGAGAAGCTCTGTTGAGACACAGAGACAAAGTTGCCTATTTTGCTCATGCGCCTTTCGACCGAGTGATCAGCAGAGCGCTCCTCGCTGACTTCTAAAATCACGCCTGCCAATCCGACGGAAGTGCTTATGTGGCCGTTTGATCCCGACGACTTCTTGTCGCATCCTGTATCTCACGAGAATCAGAACGCTGATAACGCGCTCTATTTCTGTCTTATGCGAGATCAACTGTTATCCATCAGTGAAGGTGGGATTCCACGACCGATTGAAGCCGATGAGTTTCGTTGGCTTGATGTCGAAGTTCGCAGCAAGAATTACTTAGGAGCGTGGCGAAACAATCCGTGTTTCGCTCTAGACATCAATGGTGAAGTTCCACCCGGATACGCCGTTTCTGACTTACGTAGTTGGCTGGGTCGAGTAGAACCTGGAATGTTCTATTTAGCCGGTCGCGCGAAACAGATTGTTGAGATGGTTCGTACCAACCAATATTGCGGTAGGTGCGGCGAAGCGATGGTGGATCACAAATCAGACCGTGCGCGGCATTGTCCTGCGTGTGGATTGGTGGCATACCCTCGTTTGAGCCCAAGCATCATCGTCCTTGTACGCAAAGGAGATGAGATGCTGTTGGCGCGCAACTTCAATTGGCCTCAAGGAATGTTCAGCACACTTGCCGGTTTTGTTGAGCCTGGTGAGTCAATTGAGCAGACGGTACATCGCGAGATCATGGAAGAGGTGGGCTTAACGGTCAAGAACCTTCGTTATCTCGGTAGTCAGTCTTGGCCGTTTCCAAACTCGTTGATGTTGGGATTCCACTGCGATTACGATGCTGGTGAACTTACGTTTCATGATCAGGAAGTTGCCGAAGCACGATGGTTTCGTTATGACGAACTGCCTAACGTACCTGGCGCCACCGCGATATCCCGATGGTTAATCAACAGCTTTATCGAGGAAATGCAGAGCTCGGCTTAGCTCGTAGGGCTCGCAGTGCGTTTTCCATGCGGTTTGCCGATCGTTTCCAACTCTTTTCCAGACGTTTTCCCGTGATCGCTCAAGGTGATTGGCTATAGATTTCACGAATATTCACCGAGCGCTTTGTGACAAGCGCTCGGTGACATTTGGGATATTTGTCTGAGGTTAGCTCTTGACCGCGCCTCGAATGAGCTCCTCAATGTGCGATTCAGGTGCGTCTTCACCTTCACCTTCTTGAGTGAACTGGTCTTCTTCAGTCGAACCCGTAAGCGCCGTGACTGAGGACTCACCGCCTTGGATTACATTCGCGACCTCGTCGAAGTAACCCGTACCTACTTCCTGTTGGTGACTTACGAACGAGTAACCGCGCGACTCAGCTGCAAACTCCTCTTCTTGTAGTTCAACGTACGCAGTCATCTGGTTCTTGACGTACTTCTGTGCCAAGTCAAACATGTTGTACCACATGCTATGGATCCCGGCTAGCGTAATGAACTGGAACCGATAACCCATTGCTGCGAGTTCGATCTGGAACTTCGCGATTGTTGCGTCGTCTAGATTCTTGCGCCAGTTGAAGCTCGGTGAACAGTTGTAAGCGAGCATTTGGTTCGGATAGTCTTCATGTATTGCGTCAGCAAACTCCTTTGCTTCGTCGAGATCAGGAACTGCTGTCTCGCACCAGATTAGATCGGCATAAGGTGCGTAAGCCTTGCCCCGCGCAATTGCTTGTGGTAAGCCTGCTCGCGTGCGGTAAAAACCTTCGGGTGTACGTTCGCCTGTGATAAACGGTTTGTCGTGTTCGTCAATGTCGGTTGTCAGCATTTCAGCAGCATTCGCGTCGGTGCGCGCCATCAGTAAGGTGGGCACGTCACACACGTCTGCTGCTAAACGCGCAGCGATCAACTTTTGGACGGCTTCGACAGTTGGTACAAGCACCTTTCCGCCCATATGACCACACTTTTTGACGCTTGCTAGTTGATCTTCGAAATGGACGCCCGCCGCGCCTGCGTTGATCATTCCCTTCATTAGTTCAAACGCATTCAGGATGCCGCCAAAGCCAGCTTCGGCGTCTGCAACAATCGGTGCGTAGTAGTCGATGCCGTCATCGATGCCCTTCGACCATTGAATCTCATCTGCCCGACGAAACGCGTTGTTGATGCGATTGACAACGGTCGGCACTGAGTTGACAGCATAGAGCGACTGATCGGGATACATCGTCTCAGACGTATTAGCGTCCGCAGCGACTTGCCAACCAGAGAGATAGATCGCCTTGATGCCAGCCTTTACTTGCTGTACCGCTTGACCGCCGGTCAGCGCGCCGAGGCAGTTAACAAAGTCTTCAGATTGCAGTAAATCCCAGAGTTTGTCGGCGCCGTGCGCTGCCAACATGCTTCGGTGGGGAATGCTGCCTCGCAGATGAACGACGTCTTCTGCGGAGTAACCCCGCTTGACATCCTTCCAGCGTGGGTTAGTGCGCCATTCTTCCTCTAGTTCGGCGATCTGTTCGGATCGTGGTTTACGGGGTTGGTAATGAAGTGCCATAGGTCAGTACGTTAGCGAGTCTAGAAAGGCGCGAATTCTAGGAATCGCTTTTCTGTATAAAAGAGAATAGATAGCATGAATTACTTTCTTAAATGGAATTTAACGTCACTGAGCCTCCTGTGAAGCGCATGGCGCGATGTTCGATACCTGCATCTAGGAACACCTCCCCGAACGCGGTAAAACCGTTTCTGGCGTAAAAGCCGAGTGCATGGGTTTGTGCGTGAAGAAATGGTTCCGTTTGACCCTTATCTAGTGCGTGCTGTACGGCGGCATTCAAAAGTAGGGCACCGATCCCGTGACGACGGTACGGAATGAGCACTGCCATGCGTCCGATCTGCCCAGACGGCATTAACCTTGCGACACCTACTGGGGTGCCGTCAATCGTGGCGAGAAAGTGCGTGGAGACTTCGTCCATCCCATCTAGTTCCTCTTCGATTGGAACAGATTGCTCTTCGACGAAAACCTTCAATCGGATCGTACTTAGTGTTTCGCTCGCTTCCTCCCAAAAAACTCGCCGTATTTCGGGTCTCATAGATCTTGTAGCCGTACGGACAGCTCGTGTATGCCTTTGTCGCCCAGTTGTGGGGCCAATCCGATGTATTTAGATGGATGCATCGCTCTTAGTTCCGAACGTAGTTCAGGATCGAGTGGCAACTCATCGAGCATCTCGGCATAAAGTGATTCGGTAAGCTGCTTGCCGCGCGTGATCTCTTTGACAATTTCGTACGGTTCGGAGATTCCCTGCTTGCGCATGGCTGTCTGGACGGCTTCGCTCAACACTTCCCATGCTTCGTCCAGATCCTTCGCGATCAGCTCGTCATTCACCTCGAGTTTCTTGATTCCGCGGATTGTGCTCCGAATCGCAATGACTGAATGACCGAAAACCGCACCAACGTTGCGAAGTGCGGTTGAATCCGTTAGGTCACGTTGCCAGCGCGAAATAAGAAGCTTGTCCGCCAAGTGGCGTGAAAGCGCGTTGGCGACGCCTATATTGCCTTCCGAGTTTTCGAAGTCGATCGGATTTACCTTGTGTGGCATCGTAGAACTGCCTACTTCCCCGTCGACTTGCTTTTGCTTGAAGTAGCCGAGAGCGATGTATCCCCAAACATCACGATCAAAATCGAGTAATACTTGGTTGAATCCCGCTAATGCATTGAGAAACTCCGCTATCCAATCGTGCGGTTCGATCTGCGTTGTATATGGATTTGGCGAGAACCCTAACGATGCAATGAAGGATTCTGACGCCGTCGCCCAGTCAATTTCCGGTGCTGCGGCAACATGGGCGTTGAAATTGCCAACAGCCCCGTTAATCTTGGCTTGTATCGAGACTTTGTTGAACAATTCAGTCCATTGCGTGAGACGCGCCGCGACGTTTACCAACTCCTTTCCCAAGGTAGTAGGCGAAGCAGTCTGACCGTGTGTTCGCGACAACATCGGCGTCTCAAGATGATTCGACGCGAACTCAAGGATTTCGCGAGTTACATCGACCATCAAGGGGAGCAGTACATCACGACGTGCATCTCGAAGCATCATCGCGTAAGCGAGATTGTTGATGTCTTCAGACGTGCACGCGAAGTGCACGTACTCTTTTAAGTTCTCCAAGTTCATCGCTTCGAGCGCTTCTTTGACGAAGTACTCGACAGCCTTCACGTCGTGATTGGTCTCTCGTTCGATCGTTCGAATCCTCTCGGCATCTGCCTTAGTGAATTCAGTTTGAACTGCTCGCAGAGCGTCCTGTTGATCCGCATCAAGACTCGCGTTTTCGATCAATCGGAGATCTACCACAAGAAATTTGAGCCACTCGACCTCAACTGCGATACGACGGTGAATCAAGCCAAACTCGCTGCAAATAGGTACGAGCTCAGTGACATGCCGTCTGTATCGTCCATCCAGCGGTGACACGGCGAGTAGCTCATTCGCTGTGGCGTCGGAGTGGGAGCCGCTTCCGCTTTGTTGTTCGTCCTTATTCATTGTGCCTCAACTAGCTTGATCTTTGCGCCGCCCAGACAGCGACTACCGTGGTAGAACGCCGCATACTGTCCAGGGGTGATCGCTCGCTGCGGTTCATCAAAAGTGACTCTCACACTGGTCCCATCGATATCGACCGCGCACGGCTTCGGCACCGAACGATAGCGAACCATTGCTTCACAGCGATTGATAGCAGATGCGTCCTCAACAAACCAATTCGGTTGTTCCGCGACTAGACTCCTGGCTTCTAAATGATCCTGATCCTGCGTAACCACTAGCTCGTTTGCCTCAATGCGCTTACTTACGACATACCATGGCGCTTCTTGAGCGTGTCGCATGCCTCCGATACGAAGTCCTTGCCTTTGCCCGAGGGTGTAGTAGGCGAGGCCGATGTGCTCTCCTACGATTTTGTCCGCAGTATCAACAATCGGACCTGGTTCTTTAGGCAAGTAGCGGTTGAGGAAGTCGCTGAAACGTCGTTCACCAATAAAACAAATGCCAGTGCTGTCTTTCTTCGAATACACGTGTAACGCATGGCGCTTCGCGGTCTCGCGCACCATGTTCTTCGTGTGATCTGCGAGCGGAAACAGGCATCGCTTAAAACGCTCGATCGGAACTGCCTGTAGGAAATACGTTTGATCTTTATCTAGATCGAGGGCTCGATGCAATTCAATCTGCTGAGTATCGCGCTCAAGTCGGGCGTAGTGGCCTGTTGCGATCCAATCTGCACCACGCATCTCGGCGTAGTCCTGGAATACCGCGAACTTGATGTTGCGATTGCATAGCACATCGGGATTCGGGGTTCGACCCGCAGCGTACTCACTTAAGAAATCCTCAAAAACATCTTCCCAGTATTCGGCTGCGAAATTGATGGGGTGCAACGGAATATCAATCTGATCGGCGACGCGCTGCGCATCTTCGAAATCTTGGATGGCCGTACAGTATTCGGTATCGTCATCTTCGTCCCAGTTTTTCATGAAGATACCTTCGACCTCGTAACCCTCCTGTTTCAGGAGCAACGCGGTAACGGCGGAATCAACGCCTCCGGATAGACCGACGGCGACTCGGCTGGGCTCCACTTTCTTAAAATGACTCGGTAAAGGTGCGACCGTCGGCGACAGGCGTCGTCGAGTCGTTGGACGAGTGCATTTTAGTTAGGATCCATGGCCAAGCTCAGTCATATCAACGCGGACGGCGACGCACAAATGGTTGATATCTCCGCCAAATCCGTGTCCCAACGCATCGCAACAGCCGCTGCAGTTCTCAAAATGGCGCCAAAAACCCTCGCCATGATCGTCGACGGCAAAATTCCGAAAGGCGACGTGTTTGCCGTTGCAAGGGTTGCGGGTATTCAAGCGGCGAAACGAACGAGTGACCTCATTCCATTGTGCCATCCACTAGCGTTGACCAATGTCGGGATTGAGTTCGAGTCGCGTAATGACGACGAATTGCATATTCGCTCAACCGCGAGCGTGAATGGTCAAACGGGGGTCGAGATGGAAGCACTGACCGCAGCAACCGTGGCAGCACTTACCGTATATGACATGTGCAAAGCGGTGCAAAAAGACATCAAGATTGCGGAGATCTGCCTTTTGTCAAAATCAGGCGGAAAATCAGGCGCTTGGCAAGCACCGTGAAAGTCAACGTTCTTTTCTTTGCGTCCCTAAAAGAGGATCTGGGTTGCGCTGAAATCGAACTTCAGCTCTCAGAACTTGCGTCACGAGCGGATCTAATCGATTGCTTGACCAATGAGTTAGGATCGGACCGCGTGGCTTCACTCTTTGCAGAGAACGTCTCGATCGCGATTAATCAATCGATCGAGAAAGGTGAGTTCACGCTGCAGTCGGGCGATGAAGTCGCATTTCTCCCGCCCATCACTGGCGGCTAAGCGTGGACGAAATCCGCGTGCAGCAGGAGGACTTCTCTCTAGCGGAGGAGTACGAGAAGTGCTGCGTGGCCGCGGGTCCAGAATGTGGTGCAGTCGCAACATTCACGGGTCTGGTTCGGCAATTTGAAGCAAGTACCGCGGTGTCAGGTCTACATCTCGAACACTATCCGGGCATGACCGAGAAATCGATGGGGAACATCGTCGCTAAGGCACGGAATCGTTGGTCATTGCAACATGTAAGGGTTGTGCATCGAATTGGCGTACTTGAGGCTGGATCCCAGATCGTTTTGGTGATCGTTGCAAGTTCGCACCGACCAGACGCTTTCGCAGCGTGCGAGTACATCATGGATTTCCTTAAGACGGAAGCCGTGTTCTGGAAGAAAGAGATTCGGTCGGACGGCGAAATTTGGATTAAATCGACCAGTAACGATTACAAGCGTCGTGATGATTGGGTAGGCGAACCATCTGCGACTCTAAAACGATGATGACACGCTGAGTTTTCGCGAATATACCTTTCTATAATCCGCCCCCCTTATAGCGTACGGGTGACCTTACATGGGCTACCAACACATAGTTGTTCCGTCAGATGGTAAGCAAATATCGGTGGCGGAAGATGGTAGTCTCATTGTCCCAGATAACCCAATCATCCCGTTCATAGAAGGGGACGGAATCGGCGTCGATATCACGCCGGTCATGAAGAAAGTCGTTGACGTTGCGGTTAGCAAGGCGTACAACGATTCGCGTCAGATCGTCTGGATGGAAATCTACTCAGGTGAAAAATCGCTTGAGATATATGGCCCGGACGAGTGGTTACCAGAAGAAACCCTTGATGCCATGCGGGAATTCACCGTTGGAATCAAGGGACCTATGACCACGCCGGTCGGCGGTGGGATTCGATCGCTCAACGTCGCATTGCGGCAGCATCTTGATCTTTATGTTTGTCTTCGACCCGTGCGTTGGTTTGAAGGCGTACCCAGTCCCGTTGTGGCGCCGCACAAAACGGACATGGTGATCTTTCGTGAAAACACCGAGGACATCTACGCTGGAGTAGAGTGGGAAGCTGACAGCGCCGACGCTGATCGTGTTATTGCATTTCTCCGTGAGGAGATGGGGATCGAAAAAATCCGATTTCCGCAACATTGCGGGATTGGCGTAAAACCGGTGTCCGTCGAAGGCTCACATCGGTTAATCAGAAAAGCAATCCAATATGCGATTCAAGAGGATCGTGACTCGGTTACTTTCGTGCACAAAGGGAACATCATGAAGTTCACCGAAGGCGCGTTCAAGGACTGGGGCTACGAGCTGGCTGCAGAAGAGTTCGGCGCGACACCACTCGACGGCGGACCGTGGCACGAACTCACCAACCCTGACACCGGCAAACAGATTGTCATCAAAGACATGATCGCTGACGCGATGCTACAGCAGATTCTGACCCGTCCTGACGAATACGACGTGCTTGCGACCATGAATCTGAATGGCGACTACATTTCGGATGCATTAGCCGCCCAAGTTGGTGGCATAGGCATTGCCCCCGGCGCGAATATTGGCGACCGCATTGCACTCTTTGAGGCGACCCACGGGACCGCGCCGAAGTACGCTGGTCAAGATAAGGTGAATCCAGGCTCGCTAATTTTGTCGGCCGAGATGATGTTGCGTCATATGGGATGGCGTGAGGCCGCTGACTTGATTATTCAAGGAATGGAAGGTGCTATCGGCGAGAAAACGGTTACGTATGACTTCGAGCGATTAATGACGGATGCGACTCTGTTGAAATGTTCTGAGTTCGGCGACGCCATTGTCGCCAAAATGTGATCGCTACTACTCTAAATATTCGAGTCGGTCTATACCTTAATTTCTCACAGCCGTCGCACCTGGTATGTGGTGCGACGTAGCCCTTTTAATGGCCCGCCACACAGATTGATTTTGTGAACTTGTGTAAACTATTTGATTGTTAGTCCTTAAAACACGAAGCATTCAACAACTTTATGCCATCTGATTCGGATAACGATCTCGTCATCGAACGGGGTGTAAAGGTTGAACCTGCCAAGCCAAAACTTGAAAAGCCACCGATGTATAAGGTCATTCTCCTGAATGACGATTACACGCCTATGGAGTTCGTGGTTCACGTTTTAGAGGCAATCTTTGGCATCGAGACGGAACGTGCCGTTCAGCTGATGCTCGCGGTTCATACCCTAGGTAGCGCAACGATCGCGATCTATCCGCGAGAAATCGCCGAAACGAAGAGCGAGCGTGTTAATGCGTACGCGCAGAAGAACAATCACCCGTTACTGTCTAAAATCGAGAAAACTGATTGACATATGGCATGTCTACTTGAAAATGGACACAATATCACCATATCTACCGTAAGCGCTCCGGCGACTTGACATTGCGCGCGGCTAACGCAATGCGAAGTTCACGAACCTTTAGCCACTTCATGTTGCAAGGCGAGAAGCGCCACTCGAATGATCGATAAAGAACTCACCGAAGCCATTAACGAAGTCTCGATGCACGCGATGCAAAAGCGTCACGATCTGCTTACGACTGAACATCTCTTGTATGCGCTTCTGAATATTCCTGATGTGGTTGACATCCTCGAAAATGTACTCGTCGATATTGAACTGCTTAAGAAGAATCTTGAGAAATATCTAGATACTCACATCACCATGCGTTCGCAGGGCGACCCAGATAAGCGTCCTGATCATTCACTCGCGTTTATGCGCGTAATGCAACGTGCGCTGTTCTCCGTTACCCAGAGCCAAAAAAACGCGGTCGTTCAAGGTCGTCACGTGCTTATCGCGCTCTTCACAGAGCGTGAAACTGAAGCGTACAAGATGCTGCAAGCCCAAGGGGTGGATCGCACTGATGTAATTCGGTACGTCACGCACGGTGCCTCAAAACGTAAAGAAGACGCGATGGCTGAAGGCCAAAGTTCTACGAATACCAATCGCGACGAAGAACAGGAAAAAGAAACAGAATCTGCGCTGGCTCGGTTCACGCTCAATTTGAATGAACAGGCTCGCGAAGGCAAGATCGATCCGCTCATCGGACGAGACATCGAACTTGAACGTGTATTACAGATCTTGTGTCGCCGTCGCAAGAACAATCCGTTACTCGTAGGTGAGTCTGGCGTCGGTAAAACCGCAATCGCTGAAGGACTGGCAAAACGGATTACGGACAGTCAAGTACCTGAAATCGTCAAAGATGCTGTGATCTATGCATTGGACCTAGGCGCGTTGCTGGCGGGTACACGGTATCGCGGCGACTTTGAAGAGCGATTTAAGGCTGTTCTTAAAGAATTGACGGAAGAAAAACGAGCGATCCTCTTCATTGATGAGATTCATACCGTAATAGGCGCTGGCTCGGCGTCAGGGTCGGTATCAGATGCGTCAAACATGCTGAAACCTGCGCTCGCGAACGGTGAAATCCGGTGTATGGGATCAACAACTTTCAAGGAGTTCCGCGGCATTTTCGACAAAGATCGAGCGTTGTCGCGACGGTTCCAAAAAGTTGACATTGGCGAACCAAGTGTTGAGGACACGTACAAAATTCTTAAAGGGCTTAAGAGTCGCTACGAGGATCACTACTCGTTGCGATTCACAGACCGCGCACTGCGTGCTGCAGCGGAGCTTTCAGCGAAACACATCAATGAACGTTTCCTGCCTGATAAGGCGATTGATGTCGTCGATGAAGCGGGAGCGTATCAGAAACTCCAGACGCCGAGCCGACGAAAGAAGTCAATCGGTGTTGTCGATGTCGAACAAATCGTTGCGAAAATCGCACGGATTCCATCTGCGCAGGTCACTTCCACCGACAAGGAGAACCTTCAGGACCTAGAAGAAAAACTGCGTATGGCAGTTTTTGGTCAGGATGATGCAATCAAAACATTGGCATCGGCGATCCGACTTGCGCGTGCGGGTCTGCAAGTAGACGAAAAGCCTATCGGTTCGTTTCTATTTGCAGGGCCAACCGGGGTGGGTAAGACTGAGGTATGCCGGCAGCTCGCGCGAATCATGGGCGTAGAACTGTTGCGATATGACATGTCGGAATACATGGAGCGTCATACCGTTTCGCGATTGATCGGAGCGCCTCCGGGTTACGTTGGCTATGACCAGGGTGGTTTGCTGACGGAAGCAGTCACCAAGAACCCGCACTGTGTCGTGTTGCTCGACGAAATCGAGAAAGCACATCCCGACGTTTTCAATCTACTGTTGCAGGTGATGGATCACGGCACACTGACCGACAACAACGGTAGAAGTGCAGATTTCAGGAATGTCGTATTGATCATGACGACGAATGCGGGTGCACAGGAAGCCAGTCGTTCATCCATGGGATTCACCGAACAGGACCATACCACGGACGCGAGCGAAGTCATCAAGAAGATGTTCTCGCCGGAATTTAGAAATCGAATGGACGCGATTGTTTACTTCAACTCCTTACCGATGAAGATCATTCGGACCGTGGTTGATAAGTTTCTTGATGAGCTGCAAGCGCAACTCGACAATAAGAACGTTGAGTTGGAGGTCTCTGATGATGCGAAAGAGTGGCTTGCAGTTAACGGTTTCGATGAGAAGATGGGCGCGCGCCCAATGCAGCGATTGATTCAGGAAGAAATCAAGCGAAATTTGGCTGACTTCATCTTATTTGGGGAACTCGCTGACAACGGTGGCATCGCAGAGGTCAATATCGAAGACGATAAGATAAAGATCACGACGCGTCCACATAAGAGTCGCCAACAACCGCAAGCAAAAGAACCTGAGAAACAACCGACTGACTAGCTCGCCCATTCGGCGGGCGCGCTAGCTATTTGCGGAACGTTATGCGACCCTTTGTTAAGTCATAAGGCGTAAGTTCGACTTTAACGCGGTCGCCTTTCAGGATGCGAATGTAATTACGTCGCATCTTGCCCGAGATGTGAGCAGTGACCACGTGGTCGTTTTCAAGACGGACGCGGAACATCGTATTCGGCAATACGTCCTCGACCTGGCCATCCATCTCCATAGGTTCTTGTTTCGGCATCTATTACCCAAATCAGAAAGCGGCGATATTTTAAGACTCTGACGAAATATTTCGACTCGCTGCCTAGTCGAAGTTAGGTTATTCCTGCTGATCGTCGAATCGAACCCACTCATCGTCGATGAGTCGTTCTTGGGGTTGGAAATCCATCTTGTACCTCATCTTCTTAACGGCGTCGAGTGCGAATCCGAGATAGAGATGGGCAAGATTTCCTTTACGAGCTAATTCAATTTGAGTCAATATCGCAAAAGTACCTAAGCTTCGCTCGCTTAAATCCGTATCGAAAATCGTGTAGTTCGCGGAAAGTCCATCGCGTAAGCGATCAGTCTGAGCGATAAAGACTACGCGATCATCTATAAAGCCGTATATGTGGAAGTCTGTCCGGTCTGGTTCCAGATGCAGCATGGTGCGCATCGTATTGAAGTCAGGGGGATACATCGAACCGTTGGTATGTCTCGTCTTTATGTACTTGTCGTAGAGCCGAAACGCTTCGTGATCGGAGACGAGCTTCTCGTTGGATATTTCGATTCGTACGTCCTCATTGGCGCGGAGAATTCGGCGAAATCGACGTTTCGTTCGAAACTCGTTCACAAGAACTCGAGTCGCGATACACGCTTCACAGTTTGTGCAATAGGGTCGATAGACGAGTCTCCCTTGCCGTCGATATCCATGGGATCCAAAATCACGCCAGAAATCATCAATTAGCGAATCGCGATTTCTTACTTGATCAGAAGAATATTCGGGAAAGACTACATGGAAGAGGGTTTCCGTCTTCCCATCAATGTACGGACACGGTTGTTGCGAAGCGAGCAGTTTGGGTCCGACGGAGTTCATAACCTATCTCGAAGAATGCCAACGTGGCATGGAGCCAGAGTTGCGCGTCTCATCGACTAGCGCATAGAACTCGTTTCGCGGGATATTCCGTGCGCCGAGTGATTCTGTATGGTCATTTAGCACCTGACAATCCAGGATTTGGAATCCACAATTTTTGAGGTGTTCGACAAGAAAGGCGAGGGCGACTTTAGAGGCATTGGGCTCATAGTGAAACATCGAGTCGCCGACAAATATCCCGTTTACGTCTATACCGTATACACCACCGACCAAATTGCCGTTGTGCCAGGTCTCAACAGAGTGTGTGATTCCCAACTCGTGCATCTCTTGCAATGCACGAATTAGCTCAGGATCTAACCACGTTTGTTCTCGGTCTGCGCAACCTTTGACAGTACGCTCAAAATCGTGATCGAAGGTGACTTCAAATCGTTGTTGACGAATTGTTTTTAACAACGAGCGAGAAACGTGAAATTCGTTGAGAAACAGGACTGCTCGAGGATCAGGCGACCACCACGTGCGTGGCGCACCGATGTCATTCCAGGGGAATAACCCTTGTTTCAAAGCGTGTAGATAGAAATCTACAGTTAGCGGAATGTCGAGTTCCAACGCGGTAAACGATCGCCAAAACTCGGTGTCCGCAAGTTGCTCAATAGTCACCGCCATATGAGCAGAACGACCGCGTAACTCAGATTCGCTCATGCGTTACGGCTTTCCAAGTACTTTTCTGCATCGAGGGCTGCCATGCAACCAAAACCGGCTGAAGTTACTGCTTGGCGATACACATGGTCGGCAACGTCCCCCGCCGCAAATACGCCTGGTACGCTTGTTGCGGTAGCGTTGCCGTTCTGACCGCTGTTGATGCGGATATAGCCATCTCGCATGTCCAACACGCCCTCGAAAATGCTCGTGTTTGGCGTGTGACCAATCGCAATAAACACTCCAGAAAGGTCGATATCGCGCGTAGCTTCTGATTGGACGTTTCGAATGCGTACACCCGTTACACCCGCATCATCGCCAATGACTTCGTCCAAGACATGGAACCAGACTGGCTCGATTTTTCCAGCGTCGACCTTCGCAAAAAGCCGATCCTGAAGCATCTTTTCCGCGCGCAATTCGTTGCGGCGATGTACAAGCGACACCTTCGAGCAAATATTCGAGAGGTATAAGGATTCTTCGACCGCAGTATTACCGCCACCAATTACAGCGACTTCTTGATCTTTAAAGAAGAATCCGTCACAAGTAGCACAAGCACTGACGCCACGCCCCATAAAGTGCTGTTCGCTTGGTAGACCGAGGTATTTAGCGGACGCGCCGGTCGCGATGATGACTGCGTCTGCTTCGAATTCCGTGTCATCGCCAAAGAGTACGAGTTGCTTACTTGAGAAATCGACTGTGTGGATCTGCTCGTTGACAACTTCAGTCCCGTACTTCTGCACGTGGTCGAGCATGCGAACCATAAGATCTGGACCTTGAAGATCGTTGACATCGCCGGGCCAGTTGTCGACGTCGGTGGTCGTCGTAAGCTGCCCGCCGACTTCAACACCGGCAATTAAGACCGGGTTTAAGTTTGCGCGCGCGGCGTAAAGCGCGGCTGTGCAACCGGCTGGTCCAGAGCCAAGCACGATTACTCGGTGTTTTCTTCGTTCGCTCATACTTGCGCCGCTAGTGCGGCGTCAATCGCAGCGATGAAAGGACCGGCCTTGCGATGTGAGCTAATGAATGCTCGAACTGTTTGCGCGTGGCCATTGGTCGCTGTGAGGTTTCCACCTTCCCGCTTGAAGTATTCGAGGAATTTCTCAAAGTCCTCGATTCGCATTGCGTGATACGCGCGCAAGAGGACGTAGAAATCGTGATCGCCTTGGAATTCCTCGCCCGTTTGCGAGGGAGTGATCGTTCCAAGAAATTCCTTGACGCGCCCGTCGGTCCAAACTTCGTCTATGACTTTTTGTTTGTCTGGTCTGACTTTCGGCGGGGTCTTCATGGGTCACAAATCAGTGCACAGACCTAATCTTACTAGACCCGCTCTTAGCTTGACGGTATCAAGCGAAGCAATGAGTGGTGCAATCGAATTCGATAAAGGGTAGACGACTCGAGCGCCATCGCGTCACCAATGTTCAAACATCGGCGCACCTGAAAACGCATATTCGACAATCTTTCATGCACTAAACGGTGAAGTGATTCAGACTCGTCCACAACCTATTCGCACCAATCAAGGTCTCGTCATAGTTATTTCCCGACAGTCGGCAATAGACGTGCCGTGATCGCGAACAAAGTCGTTTTGAGTCCTGGGTATGAGCCCTTCGCTTCCGTCATCGGAAGCAAAGCCGTAGAGACCTAGTCGCGTTCGACGGTTGCATCGCGTGAGCCAATCAATGGGCGCGCGCTCATCTCGTTCGGCGTGCGAACCGAGTGCGAGAGCACAGATGCTTAATTGAGTAAAGTGACGATGCGTACGACGATGGCTACTCAATGGATTCATTTGAAGCTTTTTTTACAATCACGCTAGTAAGTTCTTGAGAGACAACGGGTTAGAGATGCTTCTCGATAGCAATACCGTAAAAGCTTTAGGGTAAATCGAGTAAGCGCTCAGTCAATGACGCCAACAAAGTCGGACGCTACGACGACCCCAATCGTTCATGGGGTAGATCTCTGTCGTACATTCGAAGTCGGCGACACACGTGTTCGCGCCTTAGATCACGTGAATATTTCGATGGAACCCGGAGATTTCGTCGCAGTAATGGGTCCATCTGGTAGCGGCAAATCTACGTTGATGAATATCTTGGGCTGTTTAGATCGACCGAATAGCGGTTCATATCAGTTGCTGAGTCATCAAGTTGCTAATTTGGACGATGAGAGCCTATCGGCAATCAGGAACCAACATCTTGGTTTCGTCTTTCAAAGTTTCCATTTATTACCCCGATTGACCGCATTGGATAACGTCCTTTTACCGTTACGGTTTACGAAAGGGGATGTAACCAATGCGCTCGAACACGCGCTCGATCTACTTGCAAGGCTTGGCATGAGCGATCGAATAGATCACCGTCCTAACCAGCTTTCAGGTGGGCAGCGTCAGCGCGTTGCTATTGCGCGTGCACTCATGGCAAAACCTACCTTATTGCTCGCGGACGAACCAACCGGTAATTTAGATTCGAAGACCGCATCGGAAATTCTGGAACTGATGCTGACCTTCAATAGTGAAGGGCAAACAATCTTGCTGGTTACCCACGAAAGCTCAATCGCGGCGCTAGCCAATCGCATCATCCATATGCGAGATGGAAGGATCGAGGGCGAAGAGATCAACGCATGAACGTGGTTCGTCGTACGGTAAAGTGGTCTCAAATCCACTCAGCGATTTGGCTTATCGCAGTTATGTGGCTCAGTCCACCATTAGCGTTGGCAGGTGCCCCTTACTTAACGGGCGTCGTAGAAGACGGGGACTCACAGACGATCGAAATGCCAAACCTCCCGTACACATTTCGAAGCCAAGTCGGGTGGCTTGCGCCGGAAGGAAGTTACGTCGAAGTAGGTGATATCGTCGTTCGAATAGAACCGGGTAATCTGGTCGAACAGGCCGAATCGCTTGAAGCTGCATATGAGGAGGAGCTCGTTGCTGCTGAAACGTCACGAGCCGAACGCACGTTGGCAATTATTGATGCGGAAACCGCGCTTGAGGTCGCAAGAACCGCAAGAGACTTGGCGTGGTTAGACGCTCAGGTTCCTGCCACCGCCGTAACGCAACTCATTTACGACCGAGCGCAACTCGCCCTTGAAAACGCAGAGAATGCGTTAACGGTCGCAGAAGAAACGCTGGCCAACGCCGAACTTAAGTTCGAGGAACTGAAACCGATCATAGATTTACGTGTCAGCCAAGCGGAAGCGTCTTGGCTAACGGTACGAGACGCACTGGACAGATTAGAAATCAGAACGGAACGAGCTGGGATCGTGATCTACGCGGAAAATGAGTTTTCAAGCATGAGAATTTTCGCGGGCGAGACGCTCATGCCGGGACATCCAATTGCCACGATTGCGTCAAGAGATCAGCTACAGTTCGTGTTTTGGGTCCATGACGCAGATATCAATCAATTAACAACCGGGCAGAGTCTGTCAGTGATTGCGGATGCGCTGCCCGAACTAGAAATCGAGGCGGAGGTAGATTGGATCGGGAATTACGCGACCACGCGAGAGACTTGGAGTCAAGGAGGTTACTTCAAGTTGATCGCTAAACCAACTTCGCCGATGCCAGAGAGCTTCATTCCCGGCATGGCGATTTCAGCCGAGACGCTTTAAGCCATGTTTGGTCATAGGGTTCTTCTCGCCGTTGTTTGTGTGGTTTGTACCAATCTCTGGGCTGATTGGTTGGAAGTAGAACGCGGCGAGTATCCAGTCACCATAGAAGCTTCAGGTGTTGTAGCAGCTAAGGACAGCGTACGAGTTACGCCACCGCCGAGTTTTTTTTGGAATATGAATATCGGTGAACTCGTGCAAGAAGGGAAGCGCGTTAAACTTGGAGATTTGCTCGCACGCTTTGAGGGTACGCGTGAAGACCAGAGACTCACAGAGGCGGCGCAATCGTTGCACGAGCGGCAGGGGGAACTCGCGTCATTGACTGAGAAGCACAGTCAGGAGATTGAAACCGAGAAACTGAATCTAGCGCAAGCAAAGAGCGATGCCGAGAAGGCACATCGCAAAGCCACACAACCAACTGATCTGATACCCAGTGTAGAGTATCAGAAGCTGGTAAAGCAGCGCGAATTGGCGGATCGACGCGTCGAGCAGCTAATTCGTCGGGCAGAGATCAGCGCTCTAGCGCGAGAGAATCAAGCGCGCAAACTGGAACTTGCCGTAAAACGCACCGCGCGCAGATTCGCATCTGCCCAGGCCGATAAAGATCGCCTAACGATTCGAGCAAAACAAGCCGGTATCGCGATCATTGGAACGACATTTAACGGCGATAAATTCGATGTTGGTGTGTCAACGCAGCCTAACCAAGTCATCGTTGAATTAGTGGATGATTCAGTCTTAGAGGTTCAAGGCGACGTGCGTGAGGGGCAAGCGGCTCAACTCGCGCTCGGTCAGAAGGTCAGAATGTCTGCTGAATCTGCAGGCGGTTTAGAGTTTTCGGGAACCATCGACTCGATCGGCGATACCGTTCGCCGAAAATCCCGGTTTTCGGAAGAAATGACTCGCGAATTTCGCGTAACTCTTGATCGCCAAGTTGCTGGTCTTACATTGGGTGTGTCAGTGCAAGTGATTATTGAAGTTCAACGAACAGAAAACGTGATTGCGGTACCGCGAGACGCGATTCAGTATCGAGAAAATAATCCTGGCGTCATTACACGTAGCGGGTGGCAACGAGTGCGACTTGGCGCGCTCAGCAATGGAAAGGTCATTGTGACTGAGGGATTAGCAGCAGGTGATGCGGTACAGATATGAGCCGTGTATTCCCGCTTGTCGGTTCGTTGTTCCTCCTTGCCTCCTGTGGGGAAGGTGCGAATAGGGACATGGCGGTCGAGGCCGTGGTTCAGGATCACACCTTCACGTTGCAGGCACGCGGCGAAATTATTTCATCCGAATCAATTCCGATTAATGTACCAAGTACGGTACCAATGCCTCTAAACATTGAATGGCTGCTTCCCGAATACTCAGCGGTTTCAAAGGGCGATGTCGTTGTTCGTTTTGAGAATGATGAAATATCTAGACAGCGAGGTCAATCCCTAGTAGGCATCGCCAATCAGTCGTTAGTCATTCGAAATCACGTCATGGATAGCGTGACCGCTCACACTCAGATTGAGCACGAGAGTGCGCGCGTCGTTGGTGAAACCGTGATTGCGCAGACTTTTGCGGATTTCGACCCGCGGTATTTCAGCCGTATCGAGATCATTGACGCAATTGGTGATTTAGATTTCCTCGGCGTGGAAGCGTCGTTCTACGATTGGCAGTCGGGAACCCATGAACAACGCACTCGTGCCGAGACCGCACGCATCGAGGCAGCTCGCTCTTCCTTAGAACTGCAGCTACAACGACAGGATTCCGCACTGACAGCGTCGGAGCTTAAGAGTCCGGCAGACGGGATTTTCCTACATGCCCGTACTCCGTGGGGGCAGAAGATCGGGCGTGGTCGGACGGTATTCCCAGGTAGTGCGATTGGAATGTTGCCCGTGGACGACAAATTGCAGGCACGTATCTACGTGCCAAAAATCGATGCAGTCGGTCTCCAAGCGGGTCAACAAGTCAAGCTTCGCGTCGACGTAAACATTCACCAAGAGATATCCGGAACAATTGAAAGCGTTTCGCCGATGGCGGTTGCGCGTAACTCGCAAGATCCTCGCCAGTACGTTGTTGTTTCAGCCTCGTTGGATCAGGGTATGCGCGAGGGAGTGCGAATAGGTAGCGCCTTGACGGCCACGATCGTGACTGCGAGTCTCAGTGACGCGATTGTTCTTCCGCAGCAGGCGGTGTTCAACGTAAACGAGAAATTCATCGTATACGTCATCGACGGCGATCGACTGGATGCTCGTGATGTAACTCTCGGGAATAAAAGCCCGACACTTGTTGAAGTACAAGACGGATTAACAAAAGGAGAGTTAGTGAGCTTGGTCGCACCTATTGGTGTCGACGCGTAGTGTCAACCCTCGTAAGCACGTGCTTTTGGTCGCGCAGCTAATCATGAGCTTGCCGCTTCAAATTGTTCTGCATCTCGTGTGGGAATGAGGTCTCTCAAACGAGTAAATGAGCGAGATTTCTTTGGGCCTTAACGCTCTCGCAAAGGCTGTTGTACCGGACTTCCGCCAAGCGTTCGGGCAACTAGCTCATCACAAGTTACGCTCGTCTTTAACGCTCCTAGGCATGGTATTCGGTGTCGCAGCAGTAATTGCCATGCTGGCAGTCAGCGAAGGAGGTCGTCGTGAGGCGATGCAGCTTGTCGAAGGTATGGGGGTTCGCAACCTAATCGTAGAAACCGAAGAGGGATGGGGTGAGGAACGTCGTGAATTGCGAGTTCATTCCGACGGTCTTACCACCCGTGATGCGATAGCGATTAAGGAGACGATGCCATTCATAGAGCACTGGGCCGGCGTGCGCGAGATCAACGTTTGGAATCTGATTTCACACGAAGGCCAGAGTCAATCAGCGGTGTACGCAATCAGTCCGTCTTTTTTCTCGCTCTCCGGCTTAGAACCTGCACAAGGTAGCATGTTCGACGAGAGCGATGACACTCGCTTTGCGCAGAAAGCGGTGCTCGGCAGCGTTGCGTCGAGACAACTGTTCCCGAATGGAGATGCCGTAGGTAAACGTATTAAAATCAATTACTTATGGTTAGAAGTTGTCGGCGTTCTGCGCGATACTCAGATCACTGACGAGGAATTTCAAGGGGAGCAGGTTGGCGGAGAGAGCGAACGCGTTTACATACCGCTACAAACGGGACTCAAGCGTTTACGTCTTGATCCGTGGGCATCGGAACTATCCTCGCTAAAGCTACAGATCGCCGCAGAGGTGTCGCCCGGCAACGCGGCTCAGGCCGTTCAGCACTTACTTCATCGCCGCCATGGTGGACAAGACGATACGCGGATCGTCGTTCCAGCGCGGTTGCTCGCACAGCAACGCCAAACGCAGCGTATCTTCACGATTGTGATGTCTGCGGTTGCAGGCATTTCACTGCTTGTTGGTGGCATAGGCATCATGAACATCATGCTTGCCAGCGTGTTGGAACGCAAACCGGAAATCGGTCTACTACGTGCAGTAGGTGCGACTCAGAGGGACGTGGTGCGTCAGTTCCTTGTTGAAACGACTGTCATTGCCTTGATCGGTGCTCTCGCGGGTGTGTTGCTTGGCATTGCCATCGCGTACACCATCGCGGGATTTGCAGACTGGTCTGTCGCATGGTCGTTCCCAACCATCGCACTAGCCGTGGGCGTTTGTGTATCAATCGCGGTCGGTTTCGGCGTCTATCCATCGCTTTCCGCCGCCCGATTAGATCCGGTTGAAGCGCTTCAAGCCGAGTAATAAGCCACGTCGAAATATGCGAGTTGCGCATGAGCTATAGGAATTAGGTTCTTCGTGGGTCTATCTGAGCGCTCAGTAGCTGCGGTACGCCTAAATTAGTAATCAGTGTTACGCGAGGTAAAAGCAGCGTGGGTGTGGCGTTGCAACCTCTCGAGTCATACTAAAATAACTGAATCATTCATGGAGGAATGATGTCATGGCGCAGTCAGGCACGGAGCCAGCGGCTGTTAGCTTCTACGTCCGCGAATGCGGGGCAATACTTGTCGGCGCACTCGCTGTTATCGTGTTTCTCGCGTTGGTCACGTATGTTCCCGTCGACCATCTGAGTAACTCGAGTGGCAGTTTCGAGAACATAATCGGTTCAGTCGGCGCTGCGACCGCATTTGGTGGCTACTGGGCGCTAGGAATCGCCTCGTTTCTTGTCCCAATAGGAATGATCGCATCGTGTGTCGTCATCATGCGATGGGAGATTGACGCCGTTAATTGGCTTAGCGTTGGCTGCCGTGTCGGCGGCGCCTTGCTGCTTGTATTCGGCACCACCATGTTGGCGACGCTCCATACACCTGAATTTGCGGTGTTACCCGCTGGTTCGGGCGGAAATATGGGTGGAACGTTGGTCTCTTACTCGATCGAGTATGTGAATACTGCCGGTCTTACGATCTTGGCGTTTGTTGGCGTCTTAATCGCGCTACAGCTGATGATCGGCTTCTCCTGGATAAGTGTCGTAGAGTGGATTGGTCGTTGGATCGTCAAAATGTCGGCATGGTTAGCCCGAGCAATTCGCTGGGCTTACAACGCTACTGTGTCAGCAGGTCGAATGCTATATGGTCTACTCAAAACCGAAGACGTTCGGTCGACGCAACGTAGCCAGTCGCGAATAGCCACGGATCCGGTCAGGATCGCGCCTACGATCGCAATCGACAAGAATGATTCTCTCGGCCAAGTCGTACCAAGCAGGGAGTGGACGCCTTTGCCGGTTGATCCACTCGAAGTGGACGAAACCTCCTCGACCAGCGTATCCGCGACCGATCGAGAGCAAGCTGCCCGTGTTCATATCGTAGCTGCTCCCCCTCGCAGTTCAGATGAGCCTACAGTACTTAACAAACTTCCTAGCTTGGAAATCCTTGCAAAGCCGTCTGGTGAAAATGCGGCCGACGAAAAGGAACAGCAGGCGCTTATCGCGCTCGGTGACCGCCTGCGCATGATTCTAGCTGACTACGGTGTCGCGATCGAAGTGGAATCGATCATTGCAGGACCCGTTGTATCGCGGTTTGAGATTCAGCTGGCGCCAGGGCTAAAGGTCAACAAAATCATCTCGCTCGCCAATGATCTTGCGCGCGAAATCGCTGTCAGCTCCGTTCGCGTCGTACCGGTAATTCCAGGTAAGAGCGTGGTAGGTATCGAGATACCTAATCGTATACGCGCGACCGTTACGCTAAAGGAAGTGTTGGCTCGCTCTGAGTTCAATGACGCAAAGCGACCACTGACGTTAGCGCTCGGTAAAGACATAGCGGGTGAGCCGGTCTATGCCGACCTTGAACGTATGCCGCATCTTCTCGTAGCGGGTACGACAGGCTCAGGTAAGTCAGTCGGAATTAACACAATGTTGTTGAGTTTGATGTACAGACTCACGCCGGACGACGTTAGATTGATCCTCGTCGACCCCAAGATGCTTGAGTTATCGGTATATGAAGGAATTCCTCATTTGCTGACCCCTGTGGTTACCGATATGCAGGATGCGGCGCGTGCGCTCCAGTGGTGTGTTGCTGAAATGGAACGACGCTACCGACTCATGAAGGAGTTAAAAGTCCGGAACCTAGGCGGATTCAACGAGAAAATCGCCGCAGCAGAGAAAGCAGGTGAACTGTTACCTGATCCGCTCTGGCAACCGGATTCCGGTGAGGATCAACAGGTGTTAACGAAACTCCCGTTGATTGTCGTGGTCATCGACGAATTTGCAGACATGATCATGATCGTCGGGAAGAAGGTCGAACAATTGATTGCTCGCATCGCTCAAAAGGCACGAGCCGCAGGTATCCACCTGATTCTCGCCACACAAAGACCATCCGTGGACGTGATCACAGGTTTGATTAAAGCCAATATTCCGAGTCGCATTAGCTACCAGGTATCAAGTCAAGTTGACTCGCGAACCATCATCGATCAAGTCGGTGCAGAACAGCTCCTTGGGCACGGTGATATGCTCTTTCTACCACCAGGATCTAGCGTTCCGGAACGCGTTCACGGAGCTTTTGTAGGCGACGATGAAGTTTTAGCCGTGATTGCGGATTGGCGGCAACGCGGATCACCGCAATATGTCTACGACATGATGGACGATGCGGTTACATTTGATTCGACCGATCTTGGTTTTGACCTCACCGGCGAAGATGGCGATGACCTGTATCAACAGGCGGTTCAATTTGTCATGGAATCGCGACGCGCGTCAGCCTCAGCGTTACAGACGAAGTTCCAGATCGGCTGGAACAAAGCTGCACGATTCATGGATCAGATGGAAAAGCATGGTGTCGTGACCGAGCCAGATCATAAAGGGCGGCGGGAGGTGCTCGCGCCTGAGGACTAATTCTCGATCAACGCGAAGCCGTGAGTGGCTTCCGGCGCTGCTGCTCGTCGCACTGGGTTTGTCAGGTCTTACCAACGCGAGCGATTCAGACGCGAAATCTGAGCTTTTTACGCTCTTCGAAGATATAGTGACACTACAAGCTGGCTTCGTTCAGCGGATTCTTGATGAAGACGGCGAAGAGCTCCAAGTGCTACACGGTGAGATGGTCGCACGCACCCCGACGCAATTCCGATGGGAGGTCATGCGTCCGTACAGTATGACGTACGTCTTGAACGATCTCGATCTTACGGTCGTAGATCCCGATCTTCATCAGGTCACGTACCGATCGCTGGACTCAACGGAGGAGGTACCGATCGTTGCGCTGCTGTTGCATCGTAACCAGGAAGTGCTAGACGATTTCTCAGTGGTGAAGGGACGCAACCACTTCGAACTCAAGCCATCAAATGAGATGCAACTGTTTAAGTCAATCACGATTTACTTCAACAATCGTCGTTTAGACGCGATTGATGTACGCGATTCTCAAGATCGATTGACTGAATTTTCGTTCCTTGATGTGGAAGAGAATGCAGAGCTGCACGACTCACGCTTCGAAGTAGAAATTGCTGACGACATGGACGTAATTGGTGAGGTTCCGAACCCCGATTCGGACGCTTCAGATGATTCGCTATAGTTGTAGGAACTGATCAGGTTGGGGAATCCCGTCATTACGACTTCTCCACTCGCCGAACGTCTGCGACCCGAACGATTTGAGGACTTCGTAGGTCAAGAACACCTGCTAGGTGAGGATCGTCCGCTCTCGACGCTTGTCAAACAACGGTCGATTCACTCGATGATCTTGTGGGGACCGCCTGGATCGGGAAAAACCACGCTAGCGCGCTTGATTGCCGCCAATTCAGACGCTCACTGGATTGCTATGTCAGCGGTTTTAGCCGGCGTAAAGGACGTTCGTGCAGCGATCGAAGAAGCCAAGACGCAAGCACCGCGTCAAACCGTGCTCTTCGTGGATGAAGTTCATCGATTCAACAAAGCTCAGCAAGACGCATTTCTGCCGCACGTCGAATCGGGAACACTTACGTTGATCGGCGCTACAACCGAGAATCCCGCATTTGAAGTCAATTCGGCGTTGTTGTCCCGAACGCACGTGTATGTGTTGTATCGACTTGAATCACACGATATTGAATTGATTGCGCGCCGTGCGATGTTGGCGACGAGCGATTCATACACGCTCACAGATGACGGTCTCGAATTGCTTCTTGGAATAGCGGACGGAGACGCCCGACGCGCCTTGAATACCATCGAAGCCGCCATGCGTCTCGACAGCCACGAACTGAATGCCGACGTGATCGAGCATGCAGCAGGACAGGCTTTTCGTCAGTTTGACAAGGGTGGCGATTCGTTTTACGACCAGATTTCGGCGTTACACAAGGCGATTCGGGGAAGTGACCTTGATGCCTCCCTTTATTGGTTTACGCGCATGATCGACGGAGGATGTGATCCCTTGTACGTTGCGCGACGTCTTGTGCGTATCGCTACAGAAGATATCGGAACCGCGGATCCACGTTGCTTGCAGCTCGCGATTGCGGCTAGGGATGCATACCACCACTTGGGCTCGCCGGAGGGCGAGCTAGCACTCGCTGAAGCCGTGTTGTACTTTGCGAGTGTTCCTAAGAGCAATGCAGTTGAAGTTGCATTCGAGCGCGCCAAAGAGTTTGTTCGCTCCCAGCCCTCGCATCCTGTCCCTCTAAGGTTTCGAAATGCGCCGACCGATCTTGCCAAGTCACTTAAACATGGAGAAGGCTATCGGTACGCGCATGATGAGGATGGCGCTTTCGCGGCAGGAGAACGTTACTTTCCGGATGAAATAGCCGATCAACAGTTCTATTTCCCTTCGGATCGTGGCGTTGAGAAACAGATCACAGCACGGTTATCTAAACTTCGCGGCTCAAACAAACGCGTCCAGCGCTAATTCTGTGTTCAAGTCCATCATGCTTGTCGCCGGTGCGGGTGCGCTTGGCGCTATCGTACGCTATGCCATCGTCACACTTGCTGCTTCGCAGGGGTGGTCGCCATGGGGTACGTTTGCGGTGAACGTGCTTGGTTGTTTTGCGATCGGCGTGCTATTTGCTGTTGCGAACGAGGCTGAATGGTTCGAGACGTACGGAAGGAACCTGCTGGTATTTGGCTTCCTTGGTGCGTTCACGACGTTTTCGGCGTTTTCGATGGATACGCTCCAATTAGCACAAGAAGGCAAATTGCACGTAGCGATCCTCTACGCGACACTAACCGTGAGTGCGTGTCTCGCGGCGACTTATACAGGATTAAGACTGGTTAACCACTGATGTTAGACCCACGTTTCCTCAGGCGAGAGCCCGAGGCAGTTGCTCAAGCGTTAAGTAAACGCGGGATGGAGTTCGATCTAAAGGTTTACAACGAGCTTGAGTCCTCGCGTCACGACTTGCAGTCCGAGATGGAGACGCTGCAGCACGAACGTAACGAGATTTCGCGGACGATCGGGCAAGCTAAGCAAGATGGCCTTGACATTGAGCCACTGCGATTGAGTGTCAGTGAGATTAGCTATCGACTTGACGTCGTCAAACAGGAGTTTGGCAAGATCCGAGATGAACTAAGTGCGTTTCTAATGTCGATCCCCAACATCCCGGACGAGACAGTGCCTGATGGTCTGGACGAGGACGACAACGTCGTGCTTCGAAGCCACGGGAAGGTACCTGAGTTTAACTTTGAAGCAAGAGATCACGTTGATCTAGCGCCGAATTTCCTAAATTTGGAATTGGCTGCGAAAATCAGCGGCAGCCGTTTCAGCGTGTTGCGTGGTCCGCTCGCAAAACTACAGCGGAGCCTAACGCAGTTTATGCTCGACGTTCATACAGAGCAGCACGGTTACGAAGAGGTATATGTCCCTTTCATCGTCAATGCTGCTTCCATGACCGCGACAGGGCAACTGCCGAAGTTTGCCGAAGATGCGTTCCATGTCGAACACACGGAGCCGATGTACTTAGTACCGACGGCGGAAGTTCCGGTCACGAATTTCGTGCGTGATGAGATATTGAATGCGGACGAATTACCGATGAAATTCGTCGCGCATACGCCTTGTTTTCGCAGTGAGGCCGGGTCTTATGGAAAAGACATGCGTGGGATATTCCGACAGCATCAATTTGAAAAGGTCGAATTGGTGCAAATCGTCTCGCCAGATGTCTCGTGGGATGCATTTGAAGAGCTTCTTGGTCACGCTGAGACGATTCTGACGATGCTTGAGTTGCCTTATCAAGCAAGTGTATTGTGTGGTGGAGATCTAGGTTTTGCTGCGGCAAAAACGGTCGATTTGGAAGTTTGGCTTCCCAGCCAACGACGCTATCGCGAAATTTCGAGCGTCAGTAACTTCCTTGACTTCCAAGCACGTCGTGCGCAGGCCCGTTTCCGACGCAAGGCGGGTGAACGCCCCGAATTAGTCCACACCTTGAATGGTTCCGGATTGGCAGTAGGCAGATCACTCATCGCGTTGATGGAGAACTACCAAAATGGGGATGGTTCAATCACGATTCCAGATGCCTTACGAAGTTACTTCGGCGGGATTGATTCTCTAAACCTCATCGATTCAGACGGCACCAAGTAATGGCGCAGTTGCCGCTGTTTCTCAACAGCGCCAAGTTGCGATGTCTTTTGGTCGGCGGCGGGACGGTCGCCGCGCGAAAGCTAGAAACCCTGGTGAAACACGGCGTCTACTGCACGATTGTTGCTAAGTCTGTAAGCAACGAAGTTCACGAATTGGCCACCAACAACGACATTAGTATCGAACTTCGGGCGTTTGCGTTAATTGACTTAGACGGCGTGAATCTCGTGATTGCGGCCACCAATGACCGAGAAGTGAATTCACATATTGCGGCAGCATGTGATTCGCGCGCTGTGATGGTGAACGTCGTGGATGACTACGAACTATCGACAGCGACATTCCCTGCAATCGTCAATCGCACGCCAGTATTAGTCGCAGTGTCTACGGACGGTCGTTCACCGACTTTGGCGCGTCGCGTAAAGTCGATGCTCGAAGGCCAACTAAGTGAAGGTCTTGGACGTGTTGCGGAGTACATTTCCAACAAGCGACGTGAACTTGGTGGTCAAGCGTCGCGTCGACTCTGGGATGCCGTATTAGACTCCACGATACCCGATCTTCTTGAACGCGGCGACGTTGCGGGTGCGGAACATCGGTTTAAAGACCTTCAATCGGAGAACTCAGAGCAACGTGGATTCGTCTCGCTCGTCGGTGCTGGTCCGGGTGATCCTGCACTATTGACGCTTAAAGCAGTACGCTGCATGGAACGCGCCGATGTGGTTTATTACGACAATTTGGTCGCGACAGAAGTGCTAGAACGCGTACGAAAAGACGCTAAGAAGGTCTACGTCGGTAAGAAGCGCAAATTCTCTGGTATCCGTCAAGCGGAAATAAATAGTTTGCTCCTAAACGATGCGCTCGCAGGCAAGCGCGTCGTACGCTTGAAAGGTGGTGATCCCTTCATGTTTGGACGCGGCGGGGAAGAAATTGAGTCACTGCTTAGCGAGAAGATTGATTTCGAAGTTGTGCCGGGAATCACTGCAGCGTTAGGTTGTGCGGCGTATGCCGGTATCCCATTGACGCACCGTGACTATTCACAGTCCGTGCGATTCGTTACAGGACACCTTAAGAGCGATGAAATCCATCTTGATTGGCCTGAGCTAGCTCGACCTGAGCAAACGCTGGTGGTCTACATGGGGTTAGCGAATCTAAAACTGTTCACGGACAATTTGATCGAGAACGGGATGGGAACCGACGTTGGTATCGCCGTGATCTCCCGCGGCACCTTTCCCGACCAGAAAGTTATCAAGTCGACCGTCGGCGCTATCGGCGAAGATCTAGAACGTTATGAACTGGTCAGTCCGACCACAGCAATCATTGGGAATGTCGTCGCATTTGCAGATCGCGATGTCAACCTGCCGAAGGATTAGTAGCGGCCGCCTAGCTTTGTGTGGTCCCAAGTAAGGTACTTTTCTGGTACAAATCTGAGCGCGACGCGTTTTTGTGCCGTTCCTTGCACTGATTCACGTAGCTTCGCACGCTGAGATTCATTCAATTCCCGACCTCGCGAGTTGATTTTCATCAAGGTATCAATGATTGCGTCATGATCGTCGATGATTTCGGTCTGTGCGTAAATCACGACGCCTTGGAGCTCAGCATATTGGGTACCTGATTCAATCAGCAAACTTGCTTTGGGATCGCGACGCCAATTGACCACTTTCTGACTCTTACCGAACGTGGTGCAGAGCAAGCTCTCGTCATCATCGATTCCAAACCACATCGGCATCGGGTGGGGAAATCCGTTCTTACCGTTGGATACGATGATCAACGTCTGTGCGCTATTGATGTAATCCTTTCGTTGTGCTTCATCCATTTCGATGAGACTGCGTCTCGAGGGCATGGCTGTTCCTTTTGACTTTTGAGTAGTGAAATTGAGTGTGTACGAGGTCAGTCGATCTGACTTACGTTTGAACTGTATCGTTTTATCTTATTACGCAATTGGATTGCCAAATCTAGATTCTAGCTCACACGATATTCAGAGCTGAGACTTAGTTCGGTCTTCGACGAATTCATCGATCTCCTTTGCAAGTAGCTCAATCCGCCTTCGACACGTATTTCTACTGCTCGCTAAAACATATCCTTCTTTTGAACCAAGACTTGAATCCGCTCGGGAGCGATAAACTGCTCCGACAAGAGGGTGCGAGAGTACTTCTAGCAACGAGTTTATCTCAGACTCGGAAACTCCATTCATCTCATCGTCCAATACTGATATGTTTTGACCTGTGCTTAGGTTCTTTTTGATTTTGTCAAGTCATCGTTGTTTAGAAGTGAACTGAGGAGACGACGTGGGTTCGAAATGGACCATTGCCAACTCTGACATGCGTGGGTTGGATACCACAGTACGGTGCTGCTTCTGCGGACTTGCCTCAGTCTAGTAACGTGGATGCTCGTTGACGTAAGTATGCCGACGTCCATCATAGTATTGTCGAGGGTTTCCGCTGGTGGCCACGCCGTCCCGCTCAGTTCGTCATCATACCTCGTTTTCTGTATTTGTTGCTTGCATCGTGCACGGGCGTCAGTCGTCCTCGACCACGTCGGGCATCTCGTGACAGGCGATGTCCCAGATATAACCGGCCAGTTCGCGGGCGATGGCGGTCACCACGGTCTTCACCTGCTTGCCCTGTTCTTGCATGGTTCGATAGCGCTGGCAGAGGCGTTTCTGGGCGTCCCAGGCGCGTGTTTTCGCGTACGCGGAAGCGTCCTCGGCTTTGCGTTGCAGATGGTGCGTGTCGCGGGCTGGGAATCGGTACGTCCACGCGCTTTCGATCAGCAACCGGCGCACGGTGCCGTTGCCGGTTTTCGTGATTGCGCCGAGCCGGCGTTTGCCGCCACTGCTGTGTTCACTCGGCGTCAAGCCGAGGTAAGCCATGAACTGGCGTGCCGTGGGGAAGCGACGCAGGTCGCCAAGTTCGGCCAACAGGGTCACGGCGGTGAGTCGGTCGACGCCACGCAAGGCGCGCAACGAGGCCACCACCGGCAGCCAGGGTCGCGTTTGCAGTTCCCGTTCGATATCCCGTTCCAGCTCGGTGAGGCGACGTTCCAGATCGCCCATGAGGTCCAGTTTCGTGCGGAGCGAGATTTGATCAGCCGATTCGCCGAAGGCCAAATCCAGCAACCAGGCACGATGCTTGGCCGTCCACGGGGTGCCCTGGTAACGGCGTTCGTGACGCAACAGAAAATGTTGCACGCGCTGCCGTTGCCGCCGGATGGTTTCCTTCACGTCCGTGCGATCACGAATCAGGTTGCGCAAAGCCTCCTGCGCCGGGTCGGGCACCCAGAGCGGTTCGAGGTACCCGATCGCGCTCAAGCGCGCTAACGCCTGCGCATCGCGGCGATCCGTTTTCACCCGATCACCCGGCTTCTTCGGGATCGCGGTCGGCGCCACCAGCTCGCACGACCAACCGTCCTCGCGCAGCCTTCGCAACAATGCATAGCCGCAAGGCCCTGCTTCATAGATGAAGTGCAAGTTCGTGCCGTAGGTGTCCACCAACCGCTTGACTTGACGTTTCATGGCCGCGGCCGTATTCGCCACCTTGCCAAAGTCCGTCGTCCCCAATACCCCGCCATCAGCTGGTGCCGCCACCGCGATCGAGATCGTCTCCTTATGGACGTCGAGACCGACATGGACTGGGAAGGACGCGCCACGCGCGTCCTCGGACACCGTCGTCGCGCTTTGTGTTTTAACATTCATCGTGCCTGTGCTCCTTTGCTTGTAGGGTAAGGCTTCAGTAAACCTTACTGTGGAGCACAGGTCAAAACATATCGTCTAATAGTATGTCTCTCGCTGACATAGAGCCATACTGATCTGTCTTTTCTGGCAACAGATTACAAATTTTCGAGGCAACTCTCCGAAGTCTTGATAGTTGGTCTGCCCGTTCATCAACCGCAGCCAGGTCGACTTCACCGGGCGCTGCAAATAGCTGTTTGTAGTCAATCAAGCTCAAGGGACTCTGTGAATGTCCCTTACAAAGACTCGCAAGTTGCTCCGCCGATAGGACACTGACTGAAAACTCACGCGCTCGCTCCATCAGCCTCTCTCCTGTAGGATTAGGTGCGACCAATAACGAATACTCTGCTCGGTGAAGTGCTCGATGTTCTTTCAACGTCGGCCAGTCCACTTGAGGATCTTTCAACGCTCCGCTCGAAGTTGTCTTGGCGTCAACCGCTACTCGATATAGATTGCCCTTTCCAAGAGGAGCAGTCAAGAGCACGTCTGTTTTACCAGAGCCTCCAAGATGTTCAGCAACGAAACCCATAAATCTGAAGCCATCTCGGACTGCGCGTTCAAATCGCGCAGAGTGATCGCTATCCGTCGAAGCGGCCAATATTTCCGATGAGAGTTTCTCTGAGCAAGAAGCCACCGTTATCTTCGTCGCTGGGTGTGATAGGTCGCAAGCAGACTCGTCATCAAGTTTTTCGTCGTCTGCAGAGATTTGTGGGGATTCAATCTGGTTGCGCGACTCTAACCAATTCAGGAGATCATGGCCGACTTGCGTCAACTGTAGATTCTTGTTTGATATCTCAATCAGTTTCGCTGATTCCAACCATCCTCGCCTGCTCTGTATTTGTGTTTGCCGATCCCACTGAAGTCCGTAGCTGACAGCAATAACCCGCAATTGTTCTATTGACTTGGGTGTTCGTAATTCGTGGAGCATTTCACCGACGAAACGCATGCGACCATGCAAAACGGCGATCAGTACTTTATCTTCAGAGTCTGTAAGCCAATCATTTGTCTGTTTTGCGAGCCGCACGATTCCATCTTTCTTAAGAATCAATCCCGCTTTTACCAGAAATTGCAAACGCGTCCTTGAACTTACTTCAGCCGTCCCAAACTGATCGCGCATCCAAACAACCAGTTCCTCGAATGATCCGGTACTTTCCGTTATGTGAAGGCAAATCTTGCGCAGAGAGTCCAGGTATCCTGAGTATCCACCTGGCATCGGGCTTGTCCCTCTCCCGCGTTGCTCCCATGGTAGCGGTTCAGGTAGGCTGTCATTCAATGGCAATCGCGTTTCCTCTGTTTACATAGTTTCGAGCATACGCCACGGATTTTCGTACTAGGAGGAGAGCCGATTTCCGTAGATATCGACTTCGTCGTACCGTAGCAGATTCGCGTCGTATTCGGGATGACGGTCAAACACTTGAGGCTCGCCCCATTTGGGTTTTATCGTTGAGTCGTAGTCGGACGGTAATTCACCAGATGTGCGTTTGGAAAGTTCGTCATGGAGTGGCAGAAACACGCGACCAAGTTCTGGAGGCATCGCACCTCGACCAGACGGTTGTGTCTGCTCCGCGGGGCGCAGATTTAGTTCTTTGTCGAACCGGAATGCCTGGCGTTGGTAAACGTCTTGTGCTTCTTTCTCAGCGTCCGTCATATTCGCGTTGACCGTTCGACCGACCGGAATTACGGGTGCGTATAGCGCTTTCGTGAGCATATCGGCTGGTTGGCTATCTTCGGGTAGAGGACCGGCACCCACCGTCAGTTTTCCCTGTCGACATCGTACCCAGAACCCACCGTGTGATCCATCTGGAAAGGCGTACTTAGGCGTGTGAGTGAATTCCTCCGAGAACGTGAAATCGACGTTCTTGATCGCATCTCGATATTTGTCGGATCGCGCTCGTGTGGTGAGAATGGCTCTTGCGCTTGAAACCCATTCAGGTGTCATGAACACAAACCTCGGCATCGTGCGTTCCGCCATCGCGTCATTCACCGCTTGCCACACCGAATGAAGTGCTCGTTCAGGCGGCTGATTGCCGTACATCTGCCAACGACCAAGACTGAACAATCGATTTCGCGCGGCGTCGAGGACTTTCGGATCCTTGCCTTGGAAGACCAAGCGAGCCATGTTGCTCATAAGCGAGTGGTCACCTGACATCTTCATGTCGCATTGATCGTCCGGGAGTTCCTCCGCGAGGATTTCTGCACCACCGTTTTCAAAGATGACCGAATACGCGAGCGTGTTACCAACATGCAGGTACGCTGGCGCGTTGTGTGCTACTTGGCAGAACGAGTGACGTTTGGCGTCCTTAATCTGGTCACGGTACCTTTCGACTTCCTCGTTCAGAATGTCACGTGCCGCGTCGACCCATTCCTTAGTTGCAAAGGTAAGGTCGCCGATACTTTCGGGCATTGCAACTGATAAGACCGATACCGAGCCATTTGCGATCGTCAACGGAAGCTTCCTGAGATGAGATGGCGCGGAATGATAGACCGTTATCGATACGCCGCCGCCTGAGTCTCGTAGAGAGAAGCGTATTGCCCGTCTAGCGCTAGTAGCTCCTCATGGGCACCCGCTTCGATCAGTGATGCACCATCTAGGACGATGATTTGGTCAGCCATTCGAACGGTGCTGAAGCGATGCGACACTAGGAGTGTGATACGACCCTCGGTGTCTAAATCTTCGCCATCACCATCTCCTCGAATGCCTTGGGCATATCGTTCGAATAGTGCGTACTCAGTCTCGGCGTCAAGAGCCGCGGTTGGTTCATCGAGAAGAAGCAACAACGGTTTTTCCCGCATGAACCCTCGAGCGAGCGAGAGCTTTTGCCATTGTCCGAAACTGACTTCTACGCCTTCCGGCCAGCCGGGTCCCAATTGAGTGTCAAGTCCGTTTTTCAGTTGTTCGATCACATCGTCGGCGCCTGCTCGATTCACGGCATTAGCAACAGCATCGCCATCACCCATTTCAGGTTCATCGCCGATACCAACTGTAGTTTTAGCGTACAACTCAAAGCGAAAGAAATCCTGAAATGCACCGGCCAATCGTGTCCGCCATTCTTGAGCATCGATTCGTGCCAAATCGATGCCGTCGACCAGAATTTGCCCTTCGGTTGGTTTGTACATACGGGCCAGCAGCTTAACTAACGTCGTCTTGCCAGCACCGTTCTCGCCAACAATTGCGATTACCGAACCCGCCGGGAGTGTAACGTTGACGTTTTTGAGTGCGTAGCGGTCTGCGCCGGGATACTTGAATGAGACGTTCTTGAATTCAATCTCATGCTCGAGGTGATCAGGTACCGAAATCGTCTCGTCGACGAGTTGACTTTCCGCGTAGTCTTCAAGCCATGCGAGACGCTTCGAACCATCCATCCAGATTCCCCGCAGAAAGCCGAGTTCGCCAACGGTCGCACTGATGTAGCCTGCGAGTCGTGAGCCAGCCCCGATAAGCAGCAATGTCTGCGCTGCAGGGGCTTCAAGACCATAGACGACGAAGACCACCGCAAGTACGAATCCGAAGCCAAAGATGCTCCAGGCAATGGACTGGTAGACGCCACTGACATTACGTGCGTGTGATACTGGTCCGTACCAACGGTCCCATGAATCACGTCGTCGTTTTACGAGGTCACGCGTGACACCGGTTAAGCGGACTTCCTTGCCTGGCGGAGCTGTGGTCGCCAGGTCAAACAGATGCCGCGCGAGTCGATCATGCGGCGCTTGTTTTTCTTCAACCGCACGCTCCAATCCGGGTCGCCACAGGGACGATGCCATACTAGGAATGGCGAATAACACCAATGCGAGGAGCGCGGGGTGAATGACCACTAAGATCGTTACGGTAACCCCGAGTCGCAAAATCCATCCCGCCGTTGAAAAGATCGACATGTACATGTGATCTAGTGTGAATACTTGGTCGCGCAATACCGCTAAGCGGTCAAGGTACTCGGCACGTTCGTGGAGCTCGACACTGATCACACTTGCCTGAAGTTTTGCAACGTGTGACTCCAGCGCAATGGAAACACGGTCTCTAAATCGTCGCTGTGTACGATCACTGACAACTCTCAAGGTCCAGGTCAGCGTGGCCGAAGCCCCCATGCCAATGGCACCGACCCAGACAAAGGTGTTGTTTGACTCGATTAGTCCATAGCCGAGAAGCCCGAGCCAAACTGCGTAGAGTGCATCAGGTAAGGCAGCAAGCAGGGCGAGTGAGAACGAAATGACGAGCAGGGTAGGTTCCGCGACATATCCACGTTTCAATGCGCGCCACATGGACTCCAGAGCGCCTGGCATAGGTTCAATTGAGGACATCTAGATCCGTCTCACTTTCTTCGAAGTGTGATGCCTGTAAATCGAACATTGTTTGGTAACGTCCCCGTAGCGCCATGAGCTCGTCGTGTGAGCCAAGTTCGATGACACGACCGTGTTCCAACACGCAGATAAGGTCCGTCTTGCGAACCGTCGAGAACCGATGCGAAATCAGAATCGTCGTAACGTCCCTGGTTTCCTCGATAACCCGGCTGAAAATCTCGGCTTCCCCCCGTACGTCTAGTTGTGCGGTCGGTTCATCGAGAAGCACCAGTCCAGCACCGAGATACACTTGACAAAGCGCACGAGCCAGCGCGATGCGTTGCCATTGTCCGCCAGAAAAGTCGGTGCCGTTCGCGTACGCCTTATTCAGGATCGTGTCCAACGGTACCAAATCCGCCATACCGGCTTTGTCTAGCGCTCGAAGAATGATCTCGTCTGATGCTTCACCGGTCGGACACACGTTTTCGCGGAGTGATAACTCAAACCGAACGAAATCCTGAAACACGGCTGTGACTCGATTGCGCCACGAATCGATCGACAGTTCGCGCAGGTCAATCCCGTCAATTTCGATGGAACCTTCTTGCGGGTCGTAGAGACGGCAAAGTAACTTCGCGAGCGTCGTCTTTCCAGCTCCGTTCGGTCCGACAATCGCTAACGTGGTACCGGCGGGTATGCTCAGGTTGAATTGATCTAGTGTGACTTCACCGGTGGTCGGGTAGGCAAACTTGAGATTTTTGAACTCGATCGATCTTGCCGGTAGAGCATCTGCCGATTTAGAGCTATCCTGAAGATGCCCGGTTTCTGCCATTGATGGCTGCAGTCGTAAGACCGCCCCAGCAGGTGCCGCTGCGCCGTCAAGCGCCCACGATAAGCCGCCGAAAGCGATCATGCTCGCGGTCATTGCTGCGGCTGCGAAAATCACGAGCTCCTGTAGTTCGAGATTGCCTTGTGTAGCGTCGTAACCTAGCGACACGAAAACGATCACGTTTGCGACGGTCACAAGCGTCAGACTGAGCGCTAGTGGTCGTTGTCTTAAACGGGTTGCCTCCCATCGTAGGTCATGCAATTTGCGTCGATGCTTCGCGAATCGATCTACAACCCAATCCGCAAGGCTGAATAGACGTAGTTCCTTGCTCGCCGGTGGATCAACCGCCATCTTGTATGCATAGTCGGCGTGACGTTGAGCCATGCGCACTTCGTTGGTTTGACGATCGCGCCAAACACCGCTCTCACGAAGTAAATAGTGGGTCATGAGCCACGCACCGCCGATCAAGATGGGCGCCCACCACGTGTAGCCAAACAAGAGGCTAGTCGCCACCAATCCCGCAACCAACTCGACGAGTCCTGCCGCGATAAAGTCCATGGAAACGAATAACGGTGGCCCACTTATGCCTAGATCGAAATCTCTCGCCATTGCCAGGTCATTGTTCATCTCGGGGCTTTCGAGATGTGCCATACCTTGTGGCTCGGTGCAGGCGACCGTTAGACGGTCGTATAGATACGCCGCCATCTTGCTTCCGAGGTTTTGACTCACCATAAGGTGCAACGGCGAAAGCACTTGAACAAGGACGAACATGCCGCCAACGAGCGCCAGCGGGATGAATAAATCCTCGCCTCGCTGAACAGCGCCAACAAGCACGCCCATAGCTACGACGAAGAGCGCAGGCAGTAGACCTCGAGCGAGGAGTAGGAACCACCATGCGAAGGTAAGTACCGCTGAAGCGCGCGGAAGTAATAGCATGTACTTCCACTCGTCGCGTGCGGTCAATTTAGCGAACATCAAACGCGTCCAACTAGCGAATACCCATCTGCCGAGGGGCGTATAAGGATAAGCGGATTAGCTCGGTGTTTTGTCGAGTAGGTCAGATACAGTCGGAGGGTTTTGGCAATCCACTGATCATCGCCACATGTCGAGTCGTCTTGTTCCCAAACAACTGCGCTAACGCGAGGGACGAACCGAGTGTCGTCGCGATCTCATTTCGAACGACACGAACAAGCGGTCTCATAGATAGCGTACGGCCAGTTCGACGGTAAAAATCTCTAACGCCGTGGATGACTTGCCAATGCTCATCGGTGAGTGCGATCTCTAGATCAGCTGCGATTTTCGTCGCGAGCGCCGGGTTCCAGGAGTCTGCATCGCGAAGAAAACCGTCTGCTGTGAAGATCGCTTGAGCTTCTTCCGGTATTTTCGGAGACATGGAGAGGCTTGATGATTCGCTATGCAGTGAAAGACACTAGTCGATCGCTTTCGAGCATCGCTTCAATTAGCTGTCCAAGTCCACTAACTAAGAACCCTTCTGCGACGGTATTGTGATCGTCTGCTTGACTAATCCCTCTACGTTGTGCCGCGCTCACGCAGAGCACCAACTCGACGTCATACTGTTTGCTAAGCGCGAGCCAAGCGTTTTGTAGATTAGGTTCATCGGGTGGAGTAGCGAAATGACGAGAGCCGATGCTCACAGCATCTTGGTAGAAAAACACCCTAAATAAGCTGTGTTCCGAATCCACCACCGACTGTGAGAAATCCAATGCCGAGTGACATGCCCGGGTCGATGTCGGGGAACCTTGTACGAGGATACTAATCTGCATGGATTGAATTTTGATAAATCGTGACCGAAACGGGGTGCAAAAGCTTCATTCACTGACTTTACAAGAATACTCGTCGCGGATGTCGCCGCACTCGGTGCTTCACATATGATCTCCTAATCAGATCATGAAGCAGTGAACTCGTAAACCTAGAGAACGAAGTGGAACCGATGAAAGAGGAACATGGAGTGACGAACCCCTTGTCTGCTCATGAATACCAGAGTCGTATGAAGACCTATGCGCGTGAGGGTGAAGAGCGTGCAAAGCGATTAAGTAATCGTGGACCGGTTCGTCTTGATATTCACGGTAAACTCCATTCAGATATCGTCCGCGCATATTGGGAACATGGTTTCTACGTATTCACAGAGGTCCTGTGCGAGCGAGAGGTCGATGAACTGAGACAAGATGTACTACGAGTGCTAGCGCAAGCTCCGATCGGACCTGGTCAGACCGTTGATGCAGAAGGTAACCCAGCGATTGGCATCGAAATGAAGCGAAATCCTTATTTCTTCGTCAAGCCCCTTTCAGACCCGGTTGGTGGCACGGATTCCTCGCATGGCAGACACATGAGCAAAATGGCCGAGGCGAATCCAGACGGAGATGCTCCGGAGTATGTCGTTCAAATCATCGCTGGCATGTGTCAATTGTTTGAATCCGGTCTGCGGGTGTATGGTCATCCTGAGTTGTTGGCGGTTGCGGAAGCAATTAACGGACCGGATTTCGTTCCGTATAACGACGCGATTTTTGTCAAACAACCTGGTTTAGGCGGATCTGTGGCGTGGCACCAGGATGGCGTCACGCATTGGGATAGCCCTGCTTGGGATCAGGGCATACACGGCGTGAATTTCCAAGCTCAACTGAATCGAACTAGTGCATTGAGCTGCTTATGGGTTGTACCAGGTACGCACAAACTGGGTCGTGTCGATATCAAAGCAATGGTCGAGGCGAATGGTGGCTCAGATCAGCTACCAGATGCAGTGCCGCTGTTCTGCGAGCCGGGCGATGTCACGATCGTTAACCGTCAAACCCTTCACGGTTCGTTCGCGAATACCTCCGAGGACTTTCGTATCTCGGTGTCGTGGGGTATGCATCGACGCTCCGCTGTTGTCGGACAGCATGGTCATCTGATGCAACCAGAGGAAGTCGTTTATGACGATCAGTTTATCGACAAGCGAGCTAGCGTGATTCAGGTCGCCATTGATGCCCGACGACAGTACTATTCCCATGAAACGCCTTATGTCTATCACCCGTACGAAAACTCTGCGGACCAGTTCAGATGGAATTCGGAAACGTTCGAGCGAGTCATTCGCGATTACAACATTCGAGATATCGCGATTTGAATGCGAGCAGATTTTCGATAGCGATCGAGGCGAATGAGGGTTTGCGCCTCCCGGCCGCGATAAGAGAGGAAATCAGTAATGAGTGACACTGTCACAATCACCAACCTGTTTGAACCACGTGACATGAACAAAACCCGAGCGTATCGAAGTCGCTCTGACGGATGGGCAGGTGGACGAGCTGACACTTGGACCGGCCACTATCGAGAAAATCCTGCCAGCAGAGGTGGCGCTGATGCGCGACGTCTTGCCGCAGACAAAAACTATGCTGAGAACGTTGCGGAAGATCTCAGGCAAAAGGACTCGATACTAAGCGACGGCGATATAGCGCTTCAACGAGCAGGTTTAACCATTGAACCTGTTTCACCGAGCATAGGCATCGAAATAAGCGGGATTGATCTTGCTAACCCGACGGAATTGCAGATAGAGCAAGTCTGGCGACTCTTCTTATCTCGCAAGGTCGTGTTTTTTCGCGATCAAGGTCATATCTCGTCTGACGAACAGATCGCATTTGCTAAGCGCTTCGCAGACATTGGATTCGCGTTTGGTCGCCAGCGTTTCCTAGGAGGAAATCTCTCGGCGAAGGAGAAACCTGAAATCTTGCGACTTTATGCCAACGAAGGGCAACCGTTCGCAGCGGCCAATTGGCATTCAGATGTAACCTGGTCAAATCGGCCTCCGCTTGGCTCGATGCTGCTTTCGCGTAAGTCACCACCGGTTGGTGGCGATACGGTGTTTGTCGACTGTTATGCGCTTTGGGATAGCCTAAGCCCGGTGCTCAAGGAGTTTCTGTTAGGGCGCATGGCTATTCATGGTCGGGCGGGGCGAGACGAGGTATCTCACCCCATTTGTCGAACGCATCCTGAGACAGGTAGATCTGCGCTCTACATCAATCCGACGTTTACGAATTCGATTTGTGGCATGAGCGCAGCGGACTCAGCGCGACTGCTTGCCGAGCTATACGCAAAGATGTACTCAACGCCGGAACACACGTGTCGTTTTCGGTGGAGGGATGGGTCTGTAGCAATGTGGGACAACCGCAGCTGCCAGCACTACGCGGTCGCTGATTTCTGGCCGCATGAACGAAGAATGGAACGCGTGACGTTAATCGATCGTTCAGAAGACGATGAGGTGCCGTTTTGGCAGGACGAGAACGGAGAGCGACAATACGGCGAGTTGCTTGCGACTGAGGAATCCCTCGACACCCCGATCGAGTACCCGTAGTCCAGCCAATTACCGACTGCTAATGTAACGCAAGCCTATGAAGAATACAGTTAGATCAGTGTGTTAGTCGATCTTATTGGCAGAATGAACATCGCTTCGATGATTGATAGGGTCGTAAATGGCGATTCAAATCAACCAGGGATAGAAGCCCCGATCTAATCGCGCATAAACGCGTATCTCTATGCAGGTAAAGGAAGTAGCGCGAAAAAGCGTATCTCGACGCTCTTACGCTCCTGCAATCCTTCTGAACCAGGGATTGGAACCGCAGTATGTAACGTAGGGCGAAAGACTTCGTTGTCGATTGGGTGCGAGTCGTAGGTCGTAAATACGAGCGCTTCATCGCTCGTCATTGCAGAGTAGTAATGCCACCGCTGGTCTTCATTTGGTTTGCAGTAATGTCCGTTGAAAGGTCTAGGTATTGCGTTCGGAATCAGGTCGTATTCAAGATCGCTAGGTTCGATCGACGTACGATCGCAAACTGCGAGGGGAAACCGTGCTAGAGGTTTTGCCGAGACAGATCGCCAGATATTGATGCCGATGACGCGCTTGTCTTGAGGCATTCCTAGCACTTCGCTGAATTTTTCTACAGTCTTGCCACTTTCTTCGTCGACAAAATCGGCGAAATCGTTATGCACGCCCGTAGCACACGGACCGTACTGCACGCCGTTTTCCCAATAGTGCTCTTGGATTTGCTCATTGCGATAGGTGTGGCTGCTGGTCGCCGGCACGACAGCTGTCGGTAGTAACTGTTGCGAAAGCACGCGCATTTCTTCGTAGTAGATGCGTGCAACTTCATGGATGTCAGTCCAATCTTGAACCTTCGATGGGGACTTCACAAGCAGAAAGCCTGACCCGTCCGTCAACACTTCTGTCGCGTCCAAAGAGCCCGGCATGACGCCTTCGATTAGGCGAGCGTCTCGAATCAGTGTCGGTCGGTTATGCCGCGATTCAAGAAAACGTTGTTGTTGTGCGGTCGATCCCTTGGTTTGTGACGTGGAATTGACAAAATTCAGGTTTCCGACGAAATCCAATATCTGTTCCTTAGGTAGCAACAGTTGCGGCGTTTACGTTGACCGCGCTTGAGCGATACAAGGTGCTTATTTAAATGACTTACACCGTTATTTTCAAGCCAAACGTCAAATAATCTACGTTCCAGGGAATGAACCGCTACGGTTGTGCACGTTCGGTTACCAAAGCCTCTTGATGGTATTCGCGATGAACCAATTGGGTCGCTTGCTCGAAGAGATGCAAATTGATGGTTTGGACTTCGACGTGCATGCGGTTCTTGCAGATGATCAGTTCGTTAGTCGAACTTATTGGCAAATGAACGTCGCTTCGACGATTGATATGTTCGTCAATCACGATTCAATGCAACAAGGGGTTAGAAGCCGCAATCTAATCGCGCATAAACGCGTATCTCTATGCAGGTAAAGGCAGCTGCGCGAAAAAGCGTATTTCGACGCTCTTACGCTCCTGCAACCCTTCTGAACCAGGAATTGGAACCGCAGTATGCAACGTAGGGCGAAAGACTTCGTTGTTGATTGGATGTGAATCGTAGGTTGTAAATACGAGTGCTTCATCGCTCGTCATTGCAGAGTAGTAATGCCACCGTTGGTCTTCATTTGGTTTGCAATAGTGAGCGTTGAAAGGTCTAGGTTTTGCGTTCGGATTCAGGTTGTACTCAAGATCGCTAGGTTCGATCGACGTGCGATCGCAAACTGCGAGCGGGAAGCGAGCTAATGGTTTTGGCGAGACAGAACGCCAGATATTGATCCCGATGAGGCGCTTGTCTTGCGGCATGCCTTGCACTTCGCTGAATTTCTCTAGAGTCTTGCCACTTTCTTCGTCGACGAAATCGGCGTAATCGTTATGCACGCCGGTAGCGCACGGACCGTACTGTACGCCGTTTTCCCAATAGTGCTCGTGGATTTGTTCATTGCGATAGGTGTGGCTGCTCGTCGGCGGCACGACGGCAGTCGGTAGCAACTGTTGCAAGAGCACGCGCATTTCTTCGTAGTAGATGCTTGCGACTTCATGGATGTCAGTCCAATCTTGAACTTTCGATGGCGACTTCACGAGCAAAAAACCTGAGCCATCCGTTAACAATTCTGTCGCGTCTTCCGGGGACGGCATGACGCCTTCGGTAACACGAGCATCGCGAATCAGAGTCGGTCTGTCATGCCGCGACGTGAGAAAACGTCTTTGTTGTTCGGTCGCACCCTCGGTTTGCGACGTGGGATTGACAAAATTCAGGTTTCCGACGAAATCCAATATCTGTTCCTTAGGTAGTAACAGTTACGACGTTTAAGTTGACCGCGCTTGAGCGATACAAGGTGCTTATTTAAGTGACTTACACCGTTATATTCAAGCCGTTCGGTTATTTAGCGCTGAATGTACCTCAACGCTCCGCGCACATTCGTTTTCCTTAGTTCAAAAATGATCTTCGCGATGAACCAATTGTCAATCGGCTACTCTTAGCGCCCTTTCGACCGTCTTCACTCGCTCTTATTGGCGCCGTCACATGCTTGTACCTATCCAACCGTTTAAAACCAAGGATTTACCCGAACGCAAGAAACCGATTCTTGCATTGCTTGGACCTGGCATCGTGATGGCGGGTCTCGCAATCGGATCTGGCGAGTTAATCATGTGGCCGTGGATCACGTCGGTAGTTGGCGCTCAGCTGCTCTGGGCAGCAGCTATCGGCATCTTCCTGCAGCTTTGGGTGAACATCGAGATTGGTCGTTGGTCAATCGTCACCGGCGAAAGCCCCTTCACGGGTATGGCTCGAATCCTAAAGCTCATGGTGTTTCTGTTTGTCTTCGTCATCTTTGTCGGCAAGTTTCTGCCAGGTTGGGCGCGTGAAACCGGCGTAGCGTTACGGGATTTGATTTTTGGGCCTGGACATGCGAGTCCTCCGTGGATGTGGACGGCCATCGTCTTCTTGACCGTTGCCGCAATTCTGTTTGGACCTAAAGTGATCTATACCGCGGTTGAACGATGCATCATGGGATTAATCGTCGTGATCATCGTGGGTCTGCTTTACGTCGTATGGGAAATTGGGTCGGTAGATATCTTCGTCGCGATGTGGAACGGTGTCATCGGAGTTTTTAATTTCCCCGATTTCCCGGTTGATGTGCTGGCGGATGACGGAACTGTCCGAGATCAACTCACGTTCAATCGCTTCTTCGGTGCTGTGGTATTTGCGGGCGCTGGCGGCTTAGGCAATCTGTATTACGCCTATTACTTGAGAGAGAAGAATATCGGCATGGGTGCTCTGATGCCGTCGCTGATGAGTCCAGCGCATAAGCACGAAATCAAAGAGATGGACACGGGATACCTATATGCTGAGACTGAGGAAAACCGTCGACGGTTTAAGGATTGGTTTCGTTACGTCGTCGTGGATCAAACCTTCACGTTTTGGCTACTCGGCACATTCACGATGTTCCTGTTCATTTTCGGTGCGCTCGCTGTACTGCACCCGATCGGTTTAGTGCCAGATCGAGCCAGTCTGGTATGGGATTTAGCTTCGATTCTCGAGCAAAGTATGGGTACGTTTGGTCGATACGTGTTTTTGATCGTTGGTATGGCTGCGTTATTCAGCACTCAGTTGGGCGGGGTGGATGGCGGTAGTCGAATATTCGCGGATTTATTGCACACGAACTTCAAATTCGGAAAGTGGTTGAAACTCGAACAGTGGTACGTGGTATTAGTCGGTACGACGATGGTCATTGGCGTGTTCAGTGTCTGGTTTTTCGGTAAATACGACATCGCGGGATTGGATTTTCTGTTTATCGCGGCGTTAATGAGTGGATTTGTCATGGCCGTTTATGTGCCGATGATTCTGTACATGAACCTCACTCGACTTCCTAAGTCAGCGCGGCCCGGATGGATCAATATTGTTTTTATGCTGCTCGCGTCGGCCATGTACATCTCGTTTGCCGGTTATACGATCTACAGCAAGGTAGTTGAAGTGGTGATGGCTTAACTGACATTAAGGATTTCCGCGTCGCGATGTAGGACGCGCGACTAGCATTCGCTTTGGCCGTTTTCTGTAGCCGCAAAACCAGGTCGGCATCGCAGAGCTACCAAGCACGACCGAATCCGACACGGGAAAACGACGCAGCGTTTAACGTGTGCGCAAGTGTAGGCGACGTTGTTCCGGGCGACAAAGGGTGGGGAGCGCGTACCGGATAGGCGAGCTATCGCAGCGTAGTATTCTCATAGAGATCTCTATATGCCTGATAAGCTTTGAGTAGTCGTGTTCAGAAGGAATGAAGAGTAACCGAATGATCTTAGAAGTAGCGTTACTGGATGTCAGGTTAGGGGAAGAAAGCAAGTTCGAGGTAGCATTTTCCCATGCCCAAGCGATCATTAGTTCGATGGGCGGCTACGTCTCACACGAACTACAACGATGTCTGGAGAATCCCAGCCGGTACGTACTATTGGTGCGCTGGGAGACGTTGTTGGATCACACGGAAGGATTTCGCGGCTCGGGCGAATACCTCGAGTGGAAACGGCTACTTCATCATTTCTATGACCCTTTCCCTACAGTCGAGCATTTTGAGTTGATTGAAGCGAATGATGCTTTGGCAACGGATTGCTAGGTTCGGCGGTGGTGCTGCACGTGAAGTGCAGAGAGACGTATGCTCAGCGTCGGAGTTTTCTTTAAGGTCAGCTTCGCATTTCGGGATTCTGAGTGGAGTCGTAGTATCGGATGCGGAAATCTACGTCTCGCGTTGTTTCTTCCTGGCGTACTACACCGACACCGAGGGCGAGTAAGGGGTTTCAAGGCTTTTGGGGATAACCGCCGAGTCCTTTGACCTTTCGATAAACAAGCATCTATTGCAACTTGACGTATCACGACGTCACGCGCTCAGTTCCTGAGGTTCTCAAACTCCGAAATCACCAGCGCCTCACTTTCAGATTCCCAAGTTTCGGGCGATTATTCTTCATATGCCTACTCAGGCATAGGGATATACTCGCCACCGCGACATGCCAGGAGCTGAACTGACAGGACTGGCCATGTTTACCGTAGGCGAGGCGAGACAGGGAAGATCCCAGCTACAAATGCCAAAGGATTTCATCTCCTTCCTGGACTGGTCCGCAGAAGATCTGATGGACTTGGTGGAAGCTACGAGCACGTTCCGAACAAGGTGGAAGGAGAGGAGTTCTTCTCGGGTCCTCGACGGGCGACGCATAGCACTAGTCTGGGATGCGGAGGGTTTTCGGAACAGAGTCGCTTTCGAACTTGGCATAGCCGAGCTCGGTGGCGTATCCGTCCGGGTGCCAGGCTCGCTTGACGATAGGGAACGCATAGAAGATGTCGCCCGGTATCTGGACAACTGGTTCGACGCCATCATCGCTAGAACGTCCACCCACGAGCACATGCTCCGTCTGGCAGAAGTGACCCGGATTCAGGTGATAAATGCCAGAACTTCGTTCAACCATCCGTGCGAGATCCTCGGAGATCTGGCCTACGTCCGGGCAACGAGAGGTGACCTTACCGGCCTGCGTGTTGTCTTCGTCGGCGAGGCGACGAATCTCCGGCATTCATGGTTCGAGGCGGCGGCGAGATTCCCCATTCACGTCACCCAGGTCTGCCCCGAAGGCTACGAAGTCAAAGCCGATTTTCTGCAGAGTATCGCCCAGCAGGCGCGAGGGAAGGTCGCCGTGTCTCGGGATCTGCCCGAAGCCGTCTCGGGCACGGACGTGATCTACACTGACTGTTGGCCAGCGGCAGAGACAGAGCACGCCGGTAGTAGAGTACGAGAGCTTTTCCTTCCCTACCAGGTGACCGCGGAGTTACTGGACACTTGCTCACCCAATGCAGTGTTCCTGCCCTGCCCGCCCGTCCACAGAGGTGAGGAGGTCTCCGACAGCGCCATGAACTCTCCGAATTGTCGCGTTTATGAGGCCAAGGACTACCTGCTGCACGCGCAGAGTGCCCTTTTGGCCGCTGTTCTCGCCGACGAGTGAAGAAACTTTCACCTGTGACGCGATTAGACCCGCAATCCCCACAGAACCAAAACATGACTTGACTTGATTTCTTTGAACGTCGCCTATTTCGGGAATCAAAATCTCAAGCGACCATTCGTAATCGTGCAGCTTGATAACCGGGTTATCAAGTGAAACTAATGCAACGATTACATCACTGCTTGTTGTGGAAAAATCCGTAGCATCTGAGGCTCAGAAACGCTTAGGTCCTGCAATTAGGCCCACTGCATAAATTCCCTGCTCGAACGCGAGTCGAGATGCCACAAAGTTGGTAGCTACTGGTGCCTCAACGCATTCCGATCGAAGCTCTATGTAGTGACCTTGAATAGGTAAGAGTTTGGATAACAAACAATGTAATAATCGAAGTCAATATTTGAAGATTTACGTTTTAAAACATAAGGTTATCGTCGAATATTGGCGAAAGGTATTCAGTTACATGAATGCTGCAGGATTCTGCGAGTGATGGTCAGAACTCTCCTTAGTAAACTGCCGAAAATCTGATATTCTCATTCGTTATTGTGATGAAGTGAGCACCATCGCCGAAAATCGCACGCAATGAGGTACGCTTTTGGCAATGCTCACTATTCGGATACTTTGATTTCCGATACGCCCGAAGGTAGCTCTAATGTCATGCCATCCATAGCCAAACGCCAGTAAAGCTACTGCCATCCTCAATCCCCTCCGTAAAAGTATCCGGGAAGCGCGGCATACCCGCCTACGTAAGGTGGTTCAGCACCAACATTCGCACACCCACAGACGTGACCAGACCCGCGGTATCCCTACGTTCCGTGTGGACCCACGAGATGGATTTCCAATCATGGTCCGAGCTACACTGGTGGGACCAATGATCGGAGCCGGTGCTTCAGGCAGGGACTCGGCCGGTCAATTCGACGCATCGCTCGGTGACGTGACGCCGATTCGCTGACTCGAGCAGGGCTTCGTTCTAGCGGCGGCCGCATCACCGCCCGATTCGATCAACGGCACCGCCTTTTCCGTGTAGTGCTAAGAAAGGTGCACTCGCAGGACCGGCGACGGATCAAGTGCCGAGCTCAGGGTCCATCCTTCTGGCCAGCGAAGAAGCCAAGTAGGAGCCTCGCCGTCTCCTGCGCCTGCTCCTGCTGAACCCAGTGTCCAGCGCCGTCGACGAGGTGGACGCCGCGCTGGTCCGCACAGACCTCGTCGGCCATCCGTTCGAGTGCGCCCGGGCTTTGGTAGCTTCCCCAATCGCTCGCGCCGGCAATGTAGACCGACGGCTGCTCGATGCGACGTCCCGCGAACAACTGCTGTTCGGCTATGCCGATCACACCGGACCGGTAGTGGTTGAGTCCGCCCTGGAATCCCGTGCGCCCGTATTCACCTGCGTACACGGATAGCTCCTCGTCCGTGAGCCACCGGTTGCCGGCCACCTCTGCGGCGGAGGGCATGTATTTCGCCACCGTCTGGGCCATACCGTCGTCCCGATCCATGACGTAGTAGGTCGGCATCTTCGCCATCTGCGAAGCGGTCCGTTCCGCGAGTCGGAAGGGACGGTTACCCTTCCAGTCGGCACTCTTGTAGTGGAAATAGCCCCGCAGCAGGTTGTGCACGCCTTGCGGCGCGCGCCACATGTTCGCGTTGGCCTCATGGGTCTGGTAGTAACTCTGGTAGTGCTTGCGCGGGCGTTCCAACTGCGCAAGGCTCTTGTGCAGCGAGTCGGAACGGTCGGCGGCGCCGGAGCCGTCGCGCATGTCGGGCGTACCCGCGAACGGCGCACTCATCAGCGCCACCGAGGTGAACACGTCCGGCCGGATCACCGCACACCAGGCGGCGATCGACGAACCGAAGTCGTGACCCACGACCCGGATCGAGCGGAAACCGAGAACGGCCACGAGTCCAAGAATGTCGCGAACGACGTTGAGGCGGCGATAGGGCGCGAGGTCGTCGTCGTAGTCGACCGGGTGTGGCGTCGTGCGCCCGTACCCGCGCAGGTCCGGCGCAACCACGCGATAGCCGGCCGCGGCGAGCGGCGGCATCAGGTGCCGCCAGCTGAAGGCGAGCTCGGGAAAGCCGTGGAGCAGCAGCACACCTGGCGTCCCGGCGTCGTCGGCACCGGCTTCCAGCACGTGCATGCGCTGAGCGTTAACGCCGTCGACGAAGCGCGATCGGATGTTGGGTGGAAGGGCATCGGCAGGAAGCGGGCCGATCTCGCTCATGGCGTTGACCGTGGCGTCGGGTGCCGCAGGGCTGCGATACCGTGACGAGTCATGGCGCCCCTCGCTGCCTGAGTAGGGCCGTGGTGCGCTGCGCACCGCCAAACTCGGCCCAGCCGAGCGGGGTACCGTCGTGGGCGTCGTCGACGATTGAGGCGTCGGCGCCGCGGTCTAGCAACAGTTCGACGCAACCCACAGCGTCGTGGGACGCCGCCAGGTGCATGGCCACGGCATTGACGCCGTGTCCATCGCCGCCCCAGTCGTGACGCAGGTCGGGATCGGCGCCGTGGTCGAGCAGCCAGGCGGCCGCCTCGACCTTGTCGCTATAGCAGGCCCAGAGCAGCGGTGTGCCGCGGAATGCATTCGCGTTGACGTTCGCGCCGCGCGCCACGAGTCCATCCATCGCCTCGCACTGGTTGTTGCGCGCTGCCCATGACAACGCCTCGTCGATGACTTCCTGGCGATCGAGGCTGCGGTTCCAGTTGGGGAAAAACACCGGGGCGTAGAAACCGAGACCCTGCCGCGCGCCCGGCGTCAGGTCGTTGCCGTCGAAGAACCTGTCGAGGTCTGCGCCGAGGGCTGCGGCTGCGCGCAGGTTGTCCGGATACACGGGCTTCAGCACGTCGCCCATGTAGGCTTTGGCGTAAAACAGAGCGTAGGAGAGCGGCGAACCGCCGTCCCGGTCAAAGGCCTCGGCGCGAACCGAGGCTCCAGCCTGAACCAGCCGAGCACCGAGGTCTGCGTGTCCCGCCATCGCGGCGGTGTGCAGCGGCGTCCAGCCGTCGCCGTCAGCCGCGGAAGGGTTCGCGCCCGCCGCGAGGATCATGTCCACGGCCGCGTGCTGTTCCGGAGTACCTGGATCCATGGGAATAGCCACGTCGCCGGTGGCCGCCCGGCAGGTGAGGTCGAGTAACGTCCGGCCGCCTGCGTCAGCAGCCTGAACCACATCGGGCACTTCGCCAAGGATCGAGCCGAGGGTATCGAGATCGCCTTCGTGCGCGGCCGCGGCCGCCCGCGTCAGCAGAGGGTGCCCGACCGTCTTCGACACTTCGCCGATGTCAAGTAGAGAGACATCCTGCAGCCAAAATTTGTAGTATCCGAAGTTATACCCAATGTAGAGTACGAACTAGAGTACGTTTGAAATCGTTGTAGTGGTTTAGCGAAATGGCGGAGGGGCAGACCTGTCCCGCGACAATCAAGGTGAGAACGCAGCGACAATCAAGGTGAGAAAGCCGCCGACTCGTGCGTTGTGAGGGAGGGCGTAGCCCGACCGAGCAAGGCGCGAGCCGGCGAGGCCGAGAGCCGCGCTCCGTGATCGCGACGGAATTGGCTAAGGTGTACGACCTTCTATAAGGACGGACATTGATGCCAGGCAGTCATATTTCCGATCACCAAGTGAGGCTTTACATGCACTCTAGACAAAAAACCACGCCGCAGGCGGCTGCGGTGAAGGCCGGTTTTAGCACCGCCACGGCCTACCGGATCGAGGCCGATCCGCGACTTCCCTCCACCCACACGAGGCCCCGGGACCGGCGCCGGCCCGATCCGCTGGCGGGGATCTTCGACGAGGAACTCGTTCCCATGCTGGAGAAGACGCCGAGCATTCGCCCGGTGGCGTTGTTCGAGGAACTCATGCGCCGTCATCCCGAGCTCGCCCCCAGCATTCGTCGCACGTTGGAACGACGCGTGCGGCAATGGCGTGCGGTGCACGGTCCGGAGCAGGAGATCATGTTCCGTCAGACCCACCCGCCAGGTCAGCTCGGGCTCTCGGACTTTACCGACGCCAACGCCCTGGGGGTAACGATCACCGGCGTGACGCTCAAGCACATCCTGTACCACTTCCGGCTGGCCTATTCCGGGTTCTCGCACCTGCACGTGGTGCTGGGCGGGGAGAGCTTCACCGCCTTGGCCGAGGGGCTACAGAACGCCCTGTGGAGCCTCGGTGGGGCGCCGCAGGAACCCCGCAGCGACAGTCTCTCGGCGGCGTATCGCAACCTTGATTGCGAGCAACGCAAGGACGCCACGAAGCGCTACGCGGCGCTGTGCGAACACTACAGCATGGCGCCGAGCCGCAACAATCGCGGAGAATCGCACGAAAACGGCGCCGTGGAAGGCCCGCACGGGCACCTCAAACGCGCCCTGGCCGACGCGCTACTGCTGCGTGGCTCGCCCGACTTCGACACCTTGGGCCACTACCGCGCCTTCGTCGACGACGTGGTGGGGCGACGCAACGCCCACCACCGTGCCCGCATCGATGTCGAGCGCGCCGTGCTCAAGCCGTTGCCGCGCCAGCGCACCGAGGACTTCGACACGGCGCGTGTGCGCGTGACCTCCTCGAGTGGCTTCGTGCTGCGGAAAGTGTTTTACACCGTGCCGTCGCGACTGGTGGGCCATCAGTTGACGGTGCGCCTGTACGACGAGCGCCTGGAACTGTTTCTCGGCGCCACGTACCTGACGCAACTGCCGCGCGGTCGCCCGCAGGCGAACGGCTGCAACGGCCATGTCATCGATTACCGCCACGTCATCCACGCGCTGCGGCGCAAGCCCATGGCGCTGCGCAATCTCGTCTATCGCGACAGCCTGTTCCCCCGCCAGGCATACAGGTGCGCCTTCGACGCGATCGTCGAAGCCAAGGGCGAACGCACCGCCTGCCGCGACACCGTCGCCTTGCTGTCGCTGGCGCACGAACGCACCTGCGAAGCCGCGCTCGCTGCGGCCATCGAAAGTTGTCTGGAAGCCGGCACGTTACCCGATCCTGACGTCCTGGCCACGCAGTTCGTGCCGTCACCGGATCGCGTGCCGAACATCCACGTCAAGTTGGGTTCGCTCACCGATTACGATGTCCTGCTCACCGCGCCAACGGCGGCTAGCGCCACCGCACGCACGGGCGACGGCTCATGAGCGCCGTGGATCCCGCCCAGCTTGAGCTGATGTTCACCCAGCTAGGCCTGCCTACCTTCAAGGCCGTCTGGGCCACGCTCGCTGACCGCGCCGATGCCGAAGGCTGGCCCGCAGCCCGGCTGCTCGCCGCCCTGACCGAGCAGGAGCTCGCCGACCGCGCCCGGCGGCGTTTCGAACGCCATCTCGCCGAGGCCAAACTGCCACCCGGCAAGACGCTCGCCAACTTCGACTTCAAGGTCGTACCCATGGTCTCCCAGGCGCACGTCAACGCCCTGGTCGCCGGCGATGGCTGGCTGGCGCAGGGCGCCAATGTGATCCTGGTCGGCCCACCTGGCACCGGGAAAAGTCACTTGGCTGCCGCGGTCGGGTTGGCGCTGATCGAACACGGCTTCCGGGTCCTGTACGCGCGCACCACCGATCTGGTGCAGAAACTCCAGGTCGCGCGCCGCGAACTGACGCTCGAGTCCGAGATCCGCAAACTGAACAAGTACCACTTGCTCATTCTTGACGATATCGCCTATGTGCGCAAGGATCAAGCCGAAACGAGCGTGCTCTTCGAACTGATCAGCTCACGGTACGAAAATCGCTCCCTGCTCGTCACCGCCAACCAGCCGTTCGGGGCGTGGGGCTCAATCTTCCCCGAACAGGCCATGACGCTGGCCGCCATCGACCGGCTCGTGCATCGCGCGACCATCTTTGAACTCAACGTGGAAAGCTATCGACGACGCACCGCGGTGGAAACCAAACGCGGCCGCGGGCGAATCGCCGCCCGCGCCACGCCCGCCAACACCAACGTCAAGCTGCCGGATAGCACCGCAGCAACGAACAAAGAGGGCCAAAAAGACAACCCGTGACACCTCACCGATTCCTGATCTGGCGGCGTCGTTTTGAACGCCCCTTGCCGCGTCCACCTCCGATAATGTATCATCAACCGTCGCGACACATTCTCACCCTGATTGTCGCGCACTTCTCACCCTGATTGTCGCGCTACACAGACCGCCAGAACACCGATTTTGACCGTCTCTCAAGACCTCCTAGGCTTTGCTTAACAGTCTGATAAATATATCTTTTAGTTCCTTGACGTTTTTCAGGGATGCGCATACTTCCCTAATTGTGGTAACGTAAGTGCTAGCGTCAACTTCGATGAAACGCCCCAAGCGACTCTCCGCCACCTTCGTCAACACCGTCAACGTTGCCGGCCGATACGGCGATGGACGCGGCGGACACGGGCTGAGCCTTCTTGTGAAGAAAGCCTCCACCGGCGGCTTCTCCAAGTCATGGACGCAGAGGATACGCCTCGACGGCAAAATCGCAAACGTGAGCCTCGGTGCCTACCCGGTGGTTACGCTCGCCCGCGCCCGCCAGAAGGCGCTCGCCAATGCGCGAATCGTCTCCGAAGGTCGCGATCCCCGCAATCGTGCAAGTCGTGCGCCGACCCTTGAGCAGGCCGTCGAGACGGTCATCGTAATCCACGCCGCGAACAGGAAGGACGGCGGAAAGTCCGCCGCCCAGTGGCGTGCCAGCCTGCGGGACTACTCCGTGCCGAAGATCGGCACCAAGCGCGTCGACAGCATCAGTACCGCTGAACTGGTAAACGCCTGTGCTGCAATACTCGGGAGCCTTCCGGAGTGGTTCGGCGACGCCAATGCGGTCTCCGCCTACCTCAACGAGATTCCCGCGCTCGATACGTACGTGGCCCTACGAGATGCGGAGGTGGTTGGCTTCGCATCAGTAGAGCGGAGGGGAGCTCACGTCGCCGAAGTCCACGTCATGGGCGTCGCAAGGAAGGAACGAGGCCGGGGAGTTGGGCGGGCATTATTGAGCCACGTGGTAGCTGACTTGGCGGCTTTGGGAGTCAAGCTATTGGCGGTGCAGACGCTTGGCGCCTCGGACCCAAGCCCGGAATTCGCGCAGACGAGGGCGTTCTACGAAGCCATGGGATTTCTTCCGCTTGTGGAGCTCCGACAAGAAGGCTGGACGGACCCAACGTTGATCATGGTCTGGAGCCTGCAGGGGAATTGACTCATCCAGCAACCGCGGAGAAGCCCGCGCCGAGGGAGGTTTCAAAGTATCGTTTCTACAGGATCGACCGAATGGCGTTGTGTTGATCCTGGCGTCGATGCAGTGGCCGGACCCAGGTTGCGATCAAGCGAGGCGCGGTAACTTCAGTCCCTCGGGACACCAGCAAAACGATATCGCTGGGATCCTTCGTTGTATCGTCCCGTCGCTTGGAAGCCCAAGCGCATAGCCAGTAGGATAGACCTAACGTTTTCGTCCTCAATAAACGCCTCGAACCGGTCGCAACGCAGCGTTTCGGCAGCCCAGTCCATGGCCGCGGTTGTCGCCTCAAACATGTAGCCTTTGCCCCAGAAACGGGGATGTAAGTGGTATGCGATCTCAGCGAAAGGCGAAATGGCGTTGAAACCCACCATCCCTATGAATGTGTCGGAATCGCCTTCGCGCCTGAAGATGGACCATCTGAATCCCCAACCTTCACATGCTGCCCGCACCCAGAATTCAATGATCTTGTCGCTTTGGCCGACGGTCGTACAAGGCGTATCGATCACGTTGTCGTCGTAATCTACTACTCTGCCTGAAAATCGACATACGTCTGGATTCGACCACAGTTCGAAAACGCCACGAGAGTGCGCTGCACTGATTGGCGTCAACAATAGCCGGTCCAAATATAGCGGCTCTACTGAGATCGGTTTCACAGGTGCGTTCTCCACAGCAAAGCCCGGTGCTCACGAAACTGCCTTCTACAAGTCGTCGTCAAGTAGAGAGACATCCTGCAGCCAAAATTTGTAGTATCCGAAGTGATATCCACTGTAGGGTACGAACTAAAGTACGCTTGAATTCGTTATATAGGTTTATGTCGTTCTCGACACATACCTTACGTTTTATACCGGAGACATGGTTTACACAATTTGGCATTTGGGAGTATCCCGATGCCTTGGAAGGAGTGTAAACCGATGGACGAACGGCTAAAGTTCGTTGCCCGTCTCCTTGAAGGCGAAAAGATGGCACCACTCTGTCGTGAATTCGGCATCTCGAGGGTGACCGGTTACAAGATCTTCAATCGCTACAAGCACAGCGGTCTTGAAGGCCTTCAAGACCGCTCGCGCCGACCCTATCGGCATGCCAACCAGCTTCCGTTCCAGATCGAGCGGACGATCGTGCAACTCAAGCATGAACATCCCACCTGGGGCGCACCGAAGCTGCGCGACAAGCTGATTCAGGATTACCCCATGATCAAGCCGCCGGCCAAGAGCACCGTGCATGCCGTGCTCGATCGCCACGGTCTGGTGACCCATAAAAAACGGCGGCGCTACAAGCCCAAGGGCACCTCGTTGCTGCATGTCCGGCAACCGAATCAACTCTGGTGTGCCGACTACAAAGGCGAGTTCAAGCTCGGCAACCAGCAGTACTGTTACCCGCTCACCGTCACGGACTACAGCTCGCGGTACCTGCTGGCATGTGAGGGCCTGGCCTCGACCAAGCGGGACTTCGCGTTCGCCGTCTTCGAACGTGCGTTCAAGGACTTCGGCGTGCCGCAGACCATTCGCACTGACAACGGTGTGCCGTTCGCCTCGCCTAATTCCTTCTTCGGCTTAAGTGCGCTGTCCGTCTGGTGGCTCCGCCTCGGCATTCACATCGAACGCATCAAGCCCGGTAATCCCCAACAGAACGGGCGCCATGAACGGATGCACCTCACCTTGAAGAACGAGACCACCAAGCCCGCCGCGTTCAACTTTCTACAGCAACAGGAACGCTTCGACGACTTCATCGAGGTTTACAATCAGCGACGTCCTCATCAGGCGCTGGGCGGCAAGTACCCGGGGCAGCTCTATACACCTTCATCGCGACCGTATCACCCACCCGACGAACCAGACTATCCCTATCATGACCGGACCGTACGCGTGACCCACTGCGGACGGATCTGCATCGGAAAACGGAAAATCAGCCTGAGCCGTGCCTTCGCCAACCAGGTGGTAGGCATCCGGGAGGTCGCTGACAGAATCTGGCTCGTCAGCTTCCTAACGTATGACCTTGGATTCTTCGATCAGGACGAAGCGCGCGTCGAGCCCGCCTCCAATCCTTTCATCATCACACCAGGAAAACTGTAAACCATGTCTCCGGTACAAACTGTAAAGGATGTCCCAAGAAAGGACCTTTAGCGAAATGGCGGAGGGGCAGGGATTCGAACCCTGGGAGGCGCTAACCTCGCTGGTTTTCAAGACCAGTGCTTTCGACCACTCAGCCACCCCTCCTGCGCGGCAGGATTATAGGAAGCAATTCTCCTAGGAGGGTGACATTCTGCGACTCGCAGACCGTTCCTACGGGCTTGCCTCTGGATCGGCTAAGTGCTTCGCCCACTTGTAATCCGCTTTGCCGCTTGGGCTTCGAAATACTTCGTTCACGTAGACAAAATCTTTGGGTAATTTGTAGCGCGCGATGTGTTCTTCACACGTTTTGAGGATATCTGACGAATCAGGTTCTATCCCATCTCGCATCTGAACGATGGCTACAACTTCGTTGCCCCAGCGCTCGGACTTGCGCGCGGTAACGACCGCATCAAACACATTTGGATGATGCTTGATCGCTTGCTCGACTTCCTCTGCGAAGATTTTTTCTCCACCTGAATTGATCGTGACTGAGTCACGACCGTGGAGTTCTAGTGAGCCATCAGCCAGGAGGCGCACACGATCACCCGGAATCGAATAACGCGTGCCATTGACGGTCGCGAAGGTCCTTTTGGTTTTTTCTTCATCGCCAAGGTATCCAAGCGGAATGTTCCCGCTTCGCGCCCACCAACCGAGTCCTTCATGACCTGGTTCAAGTTCAGTCGACAAATCCTCCGACAACACCGCATTGTGCTCGCTCAAAGTGAACTGACCAGTACTTACCCCGTTCTTCGCGCTACTGACATGAGATGCTTGACCGCCGGTCTCCGACGATCCCGCTGAGTCAATGATGTTGAGGGCGGGTAGTAGCGAGATCAGTTCCTCTTTCACGTTAGCGGTCATGATCGCACCACCGGTGATGATGTTGCGTAGAGTCGGTAATTCGCGTTGCGCACGAGCCAGCTGGTCAGCGAGGGGTCGGCCAAAAGCATCACCAACGATCAATAGATTCGATACGTTTTCGCGTTCGATGATGTCGACCACGTCTTCCGGATCGAATTTGCGTACGTTGTTTTGGATTACTACCGTCCCGCCAGAATTGAGCATCTGCAACGCGTTCCAGTGACCGGCACCGTGCATAAACGGTGGCGCGGGTAACGACCGACGATCCATCGGGACCGCACGTTTCACAAATTCGTCAATGCTGGTTAATACTGATCCGTTCGTTCGTCGCGCACCTAGCGCAGCGATCAGAATATCCTCTTGGCGCCACAGAACGCCTTTCGGCATCCCGGTAGTCCCACCGGTATAGAGGATGTATAGATCGTCCTCAGAAAGCTCGACGTCGGGTTCTTGTGCAGGTGATATCGCGAGTGCTTTCTCGTAGTCAACGGCACCTTCGATTAGTGGATCGTCGGAATCTTGAACTTGCAAAAACAAAGATAGGCTAGGTACTTCGTGACGAATCGCTTCGACGCGATCTGCGAGGGAACTATGAAATATGAGTGCTTTCGCGTGAGCGTCGTTCAGTAAGTAAATCAACTCTTCATCGACGTATCGATAGTTGACATTGAACGCTGAGGCTCGGGCCTTGAATGCCCCAAGCATGCCTTCGAGATATTCGTTGCCGTTATATAGGTAGAGGCCGACGTGGTCTTGCCCAGACTCCCAAGGTTGCAGTTCATCGCGAGATCGATTAAAACCGATATCTTTCTGAAGCAGGTAATTCGCTAGTCGACGCGTGCGTTGTTGCAGTTCAAAATACGTGATCCTCCGATCGCGAAACACGATTGCTTCGCGCAACGGAACTGCATTAGCAACTGCGTCGTTAATTGCACCGAGGTTCAGGGTCATTTAGATCTCCTTGGGCTTCCTCTCCATCAGTGTGGCACTGTCGCCATTCGATAGGACTTTTGGATCGGCTTTATTGTCAACGTCGAATTTCGAGTCGGCATCACTGGGTGGGGTGAGAATGTGGTCCGAGTGACCACTGCGAACCTTCGCCACCTCAGGATACATTAGGCGAAACAGCAGCGTGCTCCCACCGACGAGTAAAGCACTTACCAACATCGCAGTTCGCATCGAGAAAGCTTCCGCTAACCATGCAATCGGAATTATTGCGACAGGCATTAATCCATGGACAGTCCAAGAAATCGACATGACACGCCCCCGCAGTTCAGGCGGTACCGCAAGTTGCAGCATACTCATGTTCAACGAACCCATCGCGGAGTATGCGATACCGACGAACAATAAGGCGAATGCAGCACTAAGCATGGTCGTACATAGCGCAAACATTGCCAACGCGATCGACCAGATGAATGCGGAAATAAAGAGAGTACGCCCCTTTCGTCGTAGGTCACCTGCCTGTGCGAAAATCAATGATCCGCTCAACGCACCGATTCCCATACTGGTCAACAAGAAGCCGTAGTCTTCTGGTCGGTTTGACAGAACCTCGGCGTTGTAGACTGGCATTAGAAACGTTGGTGCAAACCCGAACGACATTGGGACGAGACCTATCCAGATCAGTCCTTTGACTACGTTGTCATGCCACACGAATCGGATTGCCTCGGCGATATCCGAGCCTATAGGCATTTTCTTTTCGCGGTGCGGCTTGCCTCGGAAATCAAGCATGACCGTCCAGACCACGGAGCCAATATACAACGCGGTGATGAAGAAAAAGACCCATCCAACACCGGTCGCGGACGTTGTATCGCCGGCGGCGAACCACCCAATCAGGACACCCGCAATGGCAGGTCCAAGTATTCGTGCGGTGTTGAACGTCGAGCTCGAGAGCATCATGGCGTTCGTTAGATTCTTGGGTCCTACGATTTCAGGCACAATCGTGCTACGTGAAGGCATGCTTAACGCCAGCACAGTGCCGTTAATCAAACCGAAAATAATGAAATGATCGTAGGTAACGTGACCGACAAAGATGATCCAACCGAAAATACCGGTTGCGATGGCATTTAGGGTCTGCGACGCGACCATTACAGGCTTTTTCTCGAACCGGTCTGCGATCACGCCACCTAATGGTCCAATAACGACTGACGGCGCCATAAAGGCGATCATGACCCCTGACAGTGCCAGGGCGGACTCGGTGATGTCGTAGGTTAGCCAGCCACGAGCGACGATTTGCATCTGCATGCCGAACGATGCGGACATGCTAGAAATCCAGATGAGGCGGAAGTCTCGATATTCGAACGCGTTGAGCATCCGAACTCTCTGCCAGATTGACTTGCGGGAGGCAGAGGTACTCAAACAGTAGATACGGTAATACGGAACGGCGAATTTTAGGGATTCACCGCTGACATGAGTGTCACATCGCTCTAAATCTGATAATTATTTATATAAGTCAAACAGTTAGATTGAACTCATTCGTGTAAATTAGCTTGATTGACCTGCGAGGAACTCTCTGACGTCCGCTTGGCTGTGATACCGTTCAGGGATTGGAAAACGAAAGATTCTTGCCGCGTTTAAACCAAGGATTTTCGCACGTTGCGCATCCGTCAGTTGGGACATTGTGCGCTCAATCGCTTGTGCCGAGTGCGGCCAAGTTCCTTCGTGGTGTGGGTAGTCATTCGCCCAAAGAAAATTGTCAACGAGATTATGTTCGGCTGCCAAATCTAAGCCCGGTTTATCTTCTTGAAACGTTGCGAACCCGTTCGAGCGAAAGAAGTCACTTGGCATCTTCTGAAGTTGAGGACGCACGAACATGTGGTGTTTACGGTACGCTTCGTCAAGTGCCCAAATGGTCCACGGAACCCAGCCTATTCCAGCTTCTACACTGCCGAAGCGGAGATTGGGATAACGCTCCAGTACGCCGGAAGCACACATGTTTGCGATCGGTTCCATTGTGGGTGCCAACGAATGGACCGCATAGTTGATGACAGCGCCGCCGTGACCTCGCGAAGTGCGTGGATCCCGTCCTGTTGAAACATGAAATGTCATGGGGATATCCGCTGCTTCAATCGCCTCCCATAGTGGATCGAATTCGGGAAGGTTGTAGTTCAGGTGCTCGTGATCGCCCGGTCCCCATATCGGTTTACAGGGAAGTGCGAGTCCGCGGAAACCAAGTTCTGCGACCCGTTGTATTTCGGCTATCGCGCCAGGCATATCGGCCGTTGAAATGCATGCCATCGGCGAAAGTCGATCGTTGTAATCCGAAAACACCTCCCATGCCCAGTCATTCCAGACACGGCACATCGCTTGACTGAATATTGGATCGGATGTTGCCCAGATCACTAATCCCTTATTTGGGAAGAGCACTTCAGCATCAACGCCATCAGCGGCGAGATCTGTAACGCGTTCTTCGGGCGTAACTCCCGCGCCATTCCGGAGTGCGTCCTCTCCTTCGAATTTAATGTTGCGGATGCGTACAGGGCGGAAGCCTTCGGTTTTCTGGAACTTATTACCCTTCTGATCCGTACTAACACCGGGTAACCGATGCTGAAGCTTCTTGTCCATGCGTTTTTGCCAAAGATCAGCCGGCTCCTGCACGTGACCATCAAGTGAAACCATGAAGTACTTATTTGGATCATCAGGACGAGCCGTGCGTGTCCAGTTTTCGATACCGGGGGTTTCAAGGCGCCATGCGTTGTTTTCGTCGACTTGCTGAGTTTCAGGACGCATATAGAGCTGCATTAGATTTAGTTAGCGATAAATGGTACTTCCGCAGATTGATGCGACAGATATATTTGATGTAAGCGTATAGGAGTGAATGTGACATCTCAAAGCGACGTTGAGGAACAATCGAGAGTATTGACGTTTTGGTTTGGAGAGGACCAGAACAATCCAGATTCAATCGAGAGCCGTCAGAAAGTCTGGTACACGGGTGGCGACGAGATTGATCGCCAGATTCGCGAGGATTTCTACGGGCTCTACGAACGGGCTGCGAACGAGACCCTCTTACACTGGGCCGACACAGCTGACGGCGCTGTGGCGTTAGTAATCATGCTCGATCAATTCTCGCGGAATCTATATCGCGGAACCGCGCAAGCATTTGCACAGGACCCGATGGCTCGTGCAATTGCGAAACGTGCGTTGAATCTTGGGTTGGATCGCGAAATGTCGGTGCCGGCTCGCATATTTCTGTTACATCCGTTTCATCACGGCGAAGAGCTTGCAGATCAGATGTATGGTTGTAACAGACTTCAGGACCTGATTAATGAAGGTCACTCAGATTGGCGCAAACTATTGGAAAGCAGCGTTGAATGGTTTGATGGTCATTGCGAGATTGTGAAACGATTCTCGCGGTTTCCGCATCGCAATGAAGCGCTTGGGCGCCCATCAACGAAGCAAGAGACGGCGTTCCTCGCAGAGTCGAGCGGCTTCGGTCAATGATCGAACCATGAACGGAAAAAAGCTGCAACAGGCGCCGCGCGAGAAGTGGTGTCTTGATTCGGCAGCGACCTGACGTAAGTATTAATGACGTCCGTTTGACTCTCTCAACAAAGCGTGCAATGACCCGAAAACACGCTTGTTACAATCGGTAACAGATTCGCAAGTTTTGCCGAATCAACTCAATTAGGGGAATCCCGAATGTCCAAGTTTTCAATCGCGCTATCGGTCGGTCTAGCGCTAGCCCTGCTGTCGTCGGGGACTCACGCACAAACCGACGACGAGGCGACGGAAGAGGACGGCAAATACATCGAGGAAATCGTCGTGACCGCTGAAAAACGCGAAGAAAACGTCCTCGAAGTCCCCGTGACGATGTCTGCTTTCAATGACCAGATGATTGAAGAATTTGGCATGACAAACCAGGATGACTTGGAACAGTTGGTGCCAGGCTTGCAGTTTCAAGACAATGGTCAACAAACTGGGCAAGGCACCACGATCCGAGGTATCGGCACCCGCCTCGCTGGCGAGAGTCATGCAGACTTGGCTGTCGCCACTTATGTCGATGGCGCATACACCTTAGGCACATATGGCGTTGCGCCAAATATGTTCGACTTGGAACGTGTTGAAGTCGCGCGCGGTCCTCAAGGAACGCTCAATGGCCGCAACTCAATCGCAGGTTCGATCAGTTACTTCTTCAAGAAACCGACCGACGAGTGGGATTTATTGCTGCACTCGGAGTTGACGGACCAATTCACGCAACGATACGGCGTAGCTTTTGGCGGACCAATCACGGAAAACGTCAGTTTCCGTATCAACGGCAGCTACTACGAAGGGGACGGCGCACAGAAAAACATCGGTCTTGGTGGCGACTACGACGCGCCCGATCAGAAATACATCGCGCCACAACTGCGCTTCAAGACGGACCGAATCGACTTGAACTTCCGGTATTCGAAGTTGAACGACGACGGTTCGCCAAGAACTCAGATTCTGCTGTCTGAAATTGATCGAAATGATCCGGACAGCGACTTTTATTTCTATCAGTGGCGCGGCGACATACCGTCGGTACCCGATAACTGCCCGCCAGGCCGACCGGCTTTCCTCTGTGGTGACCTTAAGAACGAAGTAAATTTGAACCGGTCCGGGGAGAGCGGTGGTTCGGCCGAACAAGGCACGATTTCGTTCAGTTACGAACTTTCCGATCAATATACACTGCGCTACAACTTCGGCGATACCAACAATTTCTCAACGGTATATCGCGATCGCGACATGACCAATCGCGTAGGAAGTGCAGCCGATCCTCTCTCGGCGTCTGATGCGCCCGTTGAGTTCGACGATGCCGCCATCAATGTGTGGTACGACTACACCGAAAGCTCGAATGAAGTGCAGCTGCTATCGAATTTCGACGGCAAATTCAACTACATCGTCGGTGCGTATCAGTACGAAAAACACGACGGAATGGTATGTTCCCGTGTTTAGATACACGAATGTCTGGCGTTTTGAGACTGCGGACGAGGCAGCGCAAGCCGCAGGCTATGCTAATTGTCAAGCAATCGTCGACACGATTCTGATTCCGTTTGGTTTAACAACGCAGGAACAGATCGACGCAGGCGGGCGAGGCAATTACTGGCAGTGTCCCGAAGGCAACGACCATACGCAGACGTTGCTATTCGGTACGACAGCAAGCTCCGAAACCCAAGCGCTGTTCGTTAACGCCGAGTACGAACTAGACGATCAATGGCAGGTGTCTGGCGGTCTGCGCTTCACCGAAGACGTCAAGAATCAAGGTTTTCAGGGCGGCACTTTTATCGGCGATTTCGGATTCGCCGGCGGCAATCGAGTCCCGATAGAAATCATTTTTGACGACTCTGATCCCAATACGAGGACCTGGGATCAACCTATTGGCCATATCAGTCTTGAGCACACGCCTGTGGAGAATCGGCTGATTTACGGTCGCGTCTCGACGGGGTATCGTGCGGGCGGATTCAATAGCCAATCCGCCGCAGCGCCTGCCTTCATCAAAGAAGAAACTTTGGTGAATTACGAAGTTGGCATGAAGGGCTTGTTCATGGACGGCCGACTCCAGCTCTCGTCAGGCGCGTTCTTCAATGATTTCAACGACTATCAAATCACCGGGCTGATTGAAGACACGTCGCTTGTTCCTAGTCCGTTCAGCGACACGCCGATCGTCGAATTTACCGACAATATCGAGGATACGAAAATCTGGGGCGCTGAAGTCGACTTTATCTACGCATTGTCTGAGAAATGGCGATTGAGCGGCTTCTATGCATACCTTGACTCGAAAATTGGTGAGCACTTTGAGGTGGTGCGAGCGCATCCGAATCCACGAACCGGGACTCATGAGCATCTCGATTTTGATACCGGCGAGATCGTCATGAGCGAGTACATATTGCCTTCAAACATGGAAGGCAATCAACTGCCTATGCAGCCAAACCACAAGTTCGCAGTGACTGCGATCTACGAGCAGACGTTGAATCGCGGCGGCAACATGCAACTCCTGGGAACTTACAGCTGGGTGGACGATCGCGCATCTGATTTGAGTAATCTCGAAATCTCGACGCTTCCCTCATATTCTCGCTTCGATGTTCGCGGCACGTGGACCTCTGCTGACGAGCGTCTCAGCGCAACTCTCTTCGTGCAGAACGTATTTGACGAGATTGGCTTAATCGAGTTTCTGCTGCAATCCACGAATTCTGGCGCACCGTCGTCCGGCACATTGACGTTGCCGCGACAGTTCGGTTTGGAAGTGCGCTGGCGTCCAAACATCTAGTTCTCAACGCTTTCTGGAGGCGCGATACGATTAAATCGCGCCTCCAGGTTTATTCCATACGAGACAGAGTACCTCGCTTCAAGCGCTGAGCCGTGTCGAATCGAGAGCGCTATGTCGCGCGGCGGCCGTCGACACGATTTGATTGCGAAGCCTTGGCAGGTGTTGTTAGTGGGACGATCGTTAGCCTTATACGTACGGGACGCCTTGTGCTTCGACATATAGCGAGTAGATTGAGTGTGAACCACAGATAAATAGGCGATTTCGTTTTGTACCACCGAAACAAAGATTGGCAGATCCCTCAGGGATATGGATCTTTCCGATCACATCTCCATCTGGATTAAAGACGTGCACGCCGTCTTCATTTGGGTCACCCCAACCCGCACTTGCCCAAACGTTCCCGTCGGTGTCGCATCGGATGCCGTCGGTGGAAGTTTGCCCCATATTGCAAAAGACGCGGTGGTTACTTATTGACGTTCCGTCAGCACTCACGTCGTATTGGTGGATGTCTCTCGGGTGTCCGGGCTTATGCGACGCGCCCGTGTCGACGATATAGAGCGTTTGGTAGTCCGGCGAAAAGCACAATCCGTTAGGTTTCTCAAGCTCTTCGTCCACGACGGTCGCGGATAAATCTTCAGGATCGATTCGATAGGTGCGCGTCGGCAATTCGAACGGTGCTTTGTGACCTTCATAGTTCCAGATGATTCCGTATCCGGGGTCAGTGAACCAAATACCTCCGTCGGGGTGGACCACTATGTCATTCGGTGCGTTTAGACGCTTACCGTCAAAAGAGTCCATGAGCACCGTAATCGTACCGTCGTGTTCGGTGCGAGTGACACGGCGTGCACCGTGTTCACAAGAGACCAAACGTCCCTGACGGTCTCGCGTGTGCCCGTTTGAATTGTTTGCGGGTTGCCGAAAAACGGTTGTTTCGCCGGTGATTTCATCCCAACGCAAGATCCGGTCATTCGGAATATCACTGCACAGGAAGTAATGGCCATCGCCAAACCAGACGGGTCCTTCAGCCCAGCGGGCGCCGGTATACAGTCGTTCGAGCGACGAACTACCTAGTATGTATTGCCGAAAACTTGCGTCGACGACCTCGACAGCAGGATCAGGATAGCGTTGAGGCGCAGTCCAGTCGCGTGGGAAGTTAAACGAATTAGGCATAGCAAGAAACTCCGTGTAATAACTAAGTGCTCAGTGCTTCTACTCGTGCGCGATCGAACACCATGATGTATGTGAGTCGTTTAGATCCCTTGGGTTTGACGGTGATCTTTACTTCCATCACGCCGGATCGCTCCAACTTAAACGCATGGGTTACACGACGCGACGTGGACGAGTATTTCTCGGAAAGGCTACGATTTGACCACCTGACGGTACGTCCGTGGAGCTTGCCAATCACAAATTTACGTGGTTCAAGCATCTGAGGGCAGGTTACTGCGACATCCGAGCCATTCTTCGTGAGGGACAGCTCCTGACACGCTAGTATGCTGGGAAGATTCGCGGTCGCACCGCCCGGATTCGGACCTGTGTTTCGAGTCGGTACCGGCATGAGCACGCCGCCGGCACCCACGGCTACGTTCGTACCGAACCCGCTACGGGACGATTTCGCTTTGGGTAACTTCGGCCGACGTTCTTCCGTTAGTTCTCGATTGAGTGTCCAGTCACCAATGAGGCTTGTCTTTTCAGCAGCACCGATTGGCGTCACGAGGAAACAAAGCAAGAGAACGCATAGACCACTCAAGACAAGCTGAGTTGGTAACGCGGTGTATGGCGAAAGCCGTTTTTCAATCATGACTAGAGTCCTGCCGCCACCAAATCTTGCATGCGAATAAGACCAATCGGACGCTCGTCGCTAAGCACAACAAGAGAGGTAATCTGTGAATCACGCATACGCGCCAAACAGTCGTATGCGCGAGCTTCGGCGTCGATGGCTCCGTGGCTGACATCAGGGAGCCCTGTATCTCTCCGACTCATTCCGTAGCAGTCGCGACCACTCACTTCAAGGTCAAGTTTGTGACGTTCCGCAAGCCTTCGAATGTCCCCATCTGTCAACATTCCAAAAAACCTATCGTCCGACTCTGTCAATAGAGCAATTCCCAACCCTTTAGAAGACATCTCATAAATCACTTCATTCAATGACGCATCCGCCGCGATTTTCGGTAAGTCGTCACCATCGACCATCAAGTCACTGACACTTAAGAGCAATCTACGACCTAGCGTCCCGCTTGGGTGGAATTGAGCGAAGTCATCGATCGTGAATCCTTTCGCCTGTTGAACACAGATCGCGAGTACATCGCAAATTGCCAAGCTCGTGCCACTGCTAATCGTGGGAGCAAGATCCCATTCGTCAATTTCGGGGATTTTTGGAATCGCTAATGCGATATCAGACAGTGCAGCGAGCTTCGAGTTCGCTTCGGATAAGCTGATGACGGATCCGTTCGTGACGTTTTTGAACTGTCTTACGAACTCTAACGTCTCTTCGTTGCCGCCACTCTTCGAGATCGCGAGCATTGCGGTTCCTTCGTTCACGATTCCAAGATCCCCATGTAAGGCTTCGACGGGATGTACGAACACTGAACGCGTCCCGGTACTGTTGAGGGTCGCCGCAGCTTTCTGTCCGATCAATCCGCTTTTGCCGATCCCCGTAACGACTAGGATCGATTTGAGTTCCGCGATTAGTTCAACCGCCGCAGTGAAGGAATCGTCAAGCAGCGTCTTTGTATCGTGCATTGCACGTTCATACGACGCCAACATGCGTCTACCTTCGTCGAGCGCATTGCTCATTTACTTAAATCGCACAGTTGAAAAAAGATGCCGCGTTATCCCAGAAGATGCGTTTGATGCTATCGCGACCTAGTGGCTGATCTTCCAAGTCTTGCATTCCTGATGGCCAAGTACCGTCCGGATGAGGGTAATCCGTGTTAAATGCCACGTATTGGTCGCCAACGAGTTCGCAAACTGCAGGTAGGGTCATTTCGTCGCCGCGACATGCGACCAGGAAATTTGACTTGAAATACTCGGTCGGTCGTTTGAGTAGCATCGGGTGTTCTGCACGGCCTGAGAAGTCGTAATGTTGTTCCATCCGTTGCAGCCAATACGGTAACCAACCCGCGTCTGCCTCGACGTGGACTACCTTAAGCCGCGGGTGTTTCTCGATCGTACCGAACCAGATTAAGTTCATCATGGCGGCCATCGCTTCAAATGGATGCGCAGCGATGTGACCGGACGTGTGCGTTGACATACGATCGCCATATGAAGGTAAATAGGGGGAGCCTGAATCGTGCAGACAGATTGGCAAGTCCAGATCCGAGATGCACGACCACAGATCGTCATAGCCTTCACTACTTAGATTGCGTCCATCCGCAGGATTCGGCCGAATATAGAAGCAACGAGCACCCTTTTCCGCAGTCCGTTTCGTCTCTTCGATGGCGAAGTCTGGCGATTGCACCGGAAGCATCGCCGCCATGAACAGGCGCGATGGATCTTTCGAGCAATACTCTAAACTCCAATCGTTGTACGCGCGACATACCGCCCAAAGCAGTTCAGGATCCTTGAATGGTTTACCGAGAATTTGACCGCCGACCGTTGGGTAGATAACTTGAGCGTCAACACCTTGTTCGTCCATGTCAGAAAGGCGCGCTTCATTGCTGAAACCAGCTTCTCGCGTCTTTGCAAACCGCTGCATGGCTTTGCGAGTGGCGGCGTGGAACTCTGCCGAATTCATCGGGTACGAACCGTCCTGTTTGGTGATAGGTTCGCCTTCTACCATCATGCCACGCTGACCGTTGCCGAAGTCACCCACTTGAGGAGCTTGATCCGCGAACGCAGAATCGATGTATTCCTGCCAGATTGATGCTGGTTCCATTTGATGCGCGTCCGTATCGAGAACCTGTAAGCCATCACGCATCGCGAATCTCCGAGTAACTCATTCCTAGGTGCAAACTTTATCTGACATGTATTCGTCAATGAATAGTGAATACCGTGCACATTGAATAATGCCCGTTCTTTCACCGATATTGCAGTATGAAGCAAGAACACGAAGAAGGGTTGCGTCGACAAATTGAGCGATTTTCAGCTATCGAGCGTGGTGGTTGGAAGGTGGGTCTCACATCCGGCGCAAGTCGCAACGGTATGGGGGATGGGTTTCGCCCATTTGGTCACATCGCAAAAGATCTGATTTTTAAGTCTGGAAGTACGATCGAGTTAGAAAACGTAGGCGACATCGGTGTCGAAAACGAGTTGTGTTTTGTGTTTGGTTCCACAGTACCGAAGGACGCAGACCGATCGCGTCTGCAAGCATGCATAGACGCGGTTCGTCCTGCGTTCGAGCTAAACGAACGACGGTTGAGTGGCGATGCGACTGACAGCGATCGGCTTGCGGACAATCTATCGCAATACGGTATTGTGGTGGGAACGCCTCTACGAGAATATCGCAATCTCGCGCTAGAAGAAATGGTCGTTACGCTACTTCACGACGATGCAGAGGTCGCAACTGTTGCGAGTCAAGGGCACATAGATGACCATTACGATTCGCTGCTTGCCTTGGTGCGCACGCTTGCTAGATTCGATCGTCAGATACAAGCGGGTGATCACGTGATTACTGGAGCGTTTGCGCGCGAACGGGTAGAGGACACATCCGTATGGCGAGGTGAGTTCTCACTAGGTATAGGCTCAGTTGAGGTTTGTTTTCGATGAAAATTCTTGTGATTCCAGGACTTACCCTGCCGACGGTTGATGAGGCGATCGTCTCACAGATCAAGGCAGCAAGCCAAGGCGCGGATGTCGTTGTCGCTGATCCGCAAAGTGCAATTGACGAAGTGCACGATGCCGAGATTGTGCTGGGTTTCGTAACTCAGCGCATGTTCGCAAAGGCGGAAGCGCTTAAGTGGGTCCAATCAATCTCCTCGGGCGTCGACATGTTTCTCTACGACGAATTCGTTGAGAGTGATGTCGTACTAACGAGCGAAAAGGGCTTGGTTGGCGAACACCTAGCAGACCACGGTTTCGGTTTGCTACTGATGCTAACGCGCCAATTACGAACGGCATTGTTGTTAGGCGCAGATTCTTGGAATCACCGACCCGAAATGCGTCGCCAAGAAATCGAATTGACCGGACGCACCATGGGTGTATTCGGCTTCGGTAGCACGGGTCGCGCGATGGCGAGAAGGGCAGTGGGATTTGGTATGAAGGTTCTGGCACTCGATCGGGATCCTGTTCCTTCTTCGCCAGAAGTGAGTGAAGTCTGGCGTTCCGATCGTTTTATGGACTTGCTGAGCGCGTCGGACGTGTTGGCAATTTGTTGCCCGCTCACGAACGAGACACAAGGTGTGCTGAATCGGGATGCATTTAAAGTCATGAAGGACACTGCATATCTCGTCAATGTCACGCGCGGAGAGGTCATGGTTGAGGATGACTTGGTGGAAGCGCTTACGAGCGGTGAAATTCGAGGCGCTGCGCTTGATGTCACGCCACGTGAACCGTTACCTGCTGACAGCCCGTTGTGGGACCTTGAAATCGTTGTCATGACACCACACACTGCAGGCGCAAGTCAGTTTCGAGCGCAACGAAACTTGGATCGCTTCTTGAGTAATCTACAACGTTACTTGTCTAAAGAACCACTTGAAGGTCTGATCGACAAGCAGTTGGGTTATTGATAGAACCGACACCGCTCAAATTCAGTCGTACCTTTGTTTAGATAGTCGCAACCTACATTGTCTGAAAACTCGTACGCAATCGAAATCAAAGATCTCCACAAGTCCTACGGGGACTTCGAGGCGGTGAGAGGCATTGATTTGCAGGTTGAAGTTGGCGAAATTTTTGCGCTGCTCGGTCCGAATGGTGCCGGTAAAACGACAACGATAGAAATCCTTGAGGGATTTCTATTACCTGATTCGGGTACTGTGCGTGTACTAGGTTTCGAACCTAGCAAGCATGAACGGCCATACAAAGAGAGAATCGGGATTGTGTTGCAGCAGACCGAAGTTGAACAGTTTCTTTCAGTTGAAGAAGCAGTTCAGCTCATGCGTTCTTACTACACGAATCCTCTGCCGCTAGATGACATACTAGCAACGGCTGGATTGACAGAACTCCGAAAAGTCCGCCCACCAAAGCTATCGGGAGGTCAACAACGACGCCTCGACGTTGCGTTGGGACTTGCAGGGAATCCTGATCTGCTCTTTCTTGACGAACCGACAACAGGATTTGATCCGCATGCGCGACGCGATGCGTGGGACATGCTCAAGAATCTGCGGAACCTGGGTAAGACCGTACTACTCACTTCGCATTACATGGACGAAGTTGAGCACGTCGCAGACCGCGCAGCCGTTATGTTCAACGGAAAGATAGTCTCATTGGGTACGCCCAAGGAACTTGCTCGGGAATCCGAACCAACCGTTTCGTTCAGAGCGAACTTGAACATCAACTTGCCGCCTGAGCTCGCCACTAAGGTCACGCAACTTAATTCGCGGTATGAGCTTGAGTCTGACGATTTGGTGAAGACGCTACACGTTTTGACGAGTTGGTCGATTGAAAACGACATTGAGTTGGAGGACTTGAGCATCACGCGTCGATCCTTGGATGAGGCGTTCGTGCAGATGACTCAAGATATGGGCAAAGGCCTCGAAGATTGAAACCAGTGCGCCTCTTATTCACGCAACTTGCGTACGAAAACCTAGTGTTTTGGCGAAATTCGATCGCGGCATTCTTCACTGTCGCACTGCCGCTAGTCATGATGGTGATTCTGTGTCTCGTTTTTGGTAATCAGCATACCGGAGACAGTAGCAATCCGATATACCTTTCTACGTTTTATGTACCTTCGATGTGTGCATTAGCAGTGATAGGTGCTTGCTTCACCAATATCGCGATGGAGGTGTCCATTTCTCGCGACCGTGGTCGACTAAAGCGATATCGAGGCACACCGCTGCCAACCTCGATTCTCGTGAGCGCGAAGATCGTTCACGCAGTAATGCTTGGATTTTTTTTGGTAATCTGCCTAGTTAGTGTTGGTGTTTGGTTATTTGATGCCGCGATTGACGGAATGCGGATTGGCATGTTCGCAGTCGTATTAGTTTTAGGCTCGGCAACATTTTGTGCGTTAGGGCTTGCGATTGCCGCCTTGATTCCAAATGCTGAAGCATCACCCGCCATTGTGCAAGCGATTGCTTTGCCTCTGCTATTTATCTCGGATGTGTTCCTACCGATGAACAACGCGCCAGCTTGGCTGCAGTGGATAGCTTCAGTCTTTCCTGTCAGGCATTTCGCGCTAGGGCTCCAGTCGTCCTTTCACCCGATTTTGTCGGGTTCTATCGAGGCATGGGTGAATCTAGGCGTATTAGCGCTTTGGTTTGTGGTCGGGCTTCTTGTTGCCATACGGTTCTTCCGTTGGGAGCCGAAACGCTAACGTCGATTTAGGCGCATTGGTGATTCAGAAAGTACCTTTCTTCAGGATGACGACCCCTAGCGTTCTAGAATTTGTCGTTCGCCATGTTCGGCACAACCCTGCAGCTTCTGACTAGGCTCCGTTCTAGATTGAACTACAGGTCGCACTCGAAGACGGCTGATCTCCAATGCCATAGTTCTAAAGGCGCAGGGCAGTCAACAAAGCCCTGGTGTTCACGATAGCTTTGTTCGTATTCGTCAGGCCAATTAACGCGAGAAGGGACCGAAACTAGCCAAATCAGATGTTGGACTCAGAGTACAAGCACAACTTCCATACCCATACGTTTCGTTGTAAACACGCGAAAGGTGACGCAGTCGATTACTGTCAATATGCGCGCGAACACGACATGGAAACGATTGGCTTTTCCGATCACACACCGTTACCGGATGATCGTTGGATTAGAGCACGCATGCCCGTGGAGCAACTAGATGACTACGTTGAAGCCGTGCGACTCGCGCAGCGCGAGTTTCCTGATCTTCGAGTCCTACTTGGCATGGAGTGCGAATATGTACCAAAGTTCCATGCATTTTTCGAAGATGAACTGCTAGGAGAACGTGAGTTCGACTATCTCGTGGGGGGACCTCACTTTTTTACAGATGACTACGGAGCATGGACTGGCACCTACGGTGGCACCGTCGATGCTAAATCGTTGTCGGACTACGCGCGATATGTCAGTGAGATGATCGAAAGCGGCTTGTTTGCGTTCATCGCACACCCCGATTTGTTCGGTAACTGCTACAAACATTGGGATGCTAACACGGTATCCGCGAGTCGCGATATCTTTGCCGCGGCCGCTGAATGCGGCGTTGGACTTGAGATTAACGCGTTGGGATTTCGCAAGATCGCTAAGAAGTCTCGATTTAACGCGTTTCCCCTCTACCCATGGCCGCCATTTTGGGAATTAGCATCAGAATATGACATTGAAGTCATCGTGAATGCCGATGCCCACAGACCACAAGACTTGCAGAAAATGACAGCTGATGCGGAGGCACTAAGAGCGCGGTGTAGTCTGACTGCAATGGACCCCATGGCGATCGGCACTGCAAGAGAACTGTAGGCGAATTCGCTTGCGTTCTGTTACGTCTACGTATGAATCGTTCGTTTAATACGTTTCGACCTTGCCGGTTGAAGCGGCGAACAAAGGAAAGGAGATTTGAGGATGGCTGAAGCAATCGATTACCAATATATCGGAACTCGACCTGTTCGACCTGATGGGATTGAGAAGGTAACCGGACGCGCTAAGTTTGGTGCGGACGAAATATTGCCTGGTATGTTGGTAGGTAAAGTGTTGCGAAGTCCTCACGCGCATGCGAAGATTCTGTCGATTGACACCAGTGCAGCCGAAGCGATTCCCGGTGTGTTCTCTGTCATTACGGGCGACGACTTCCCGGAACGGGCTCCAGGTCGAGGTCGCGGTGGATTCTCAGAGAATATCATCGCGGCGAGCAAAGCACTCTACCATGGTCATGCCGTCGCTGCGGTTGCAGCCGCAAACCACGCCGCCGCGGATGCAGCAATCGACGCGATCCAGGTCGAGTATGAAGTGCTCGACGCCGTCACCGACCCAGTCGCGGCCATGGCCGAGAATGCGCCGATTCTGAACGACAAGCAGTTCACTCGAAGTCCTAACGGACCATCATCTAAACCGTCGAACGTCTCGGCTCACACCATCACCGCAGATCGAGGCGACGTTGAACAAGGGTTTCGCGATGCCGATGTGGTTGTTGAACGAACGTTCAAGACCCCAATGGTGCATCAGGGCTACATCGAACCGCACGCCTGTACAGCGAACTACACGGAGACTGGCAAAGCGACACTTTGGTGTTGCACACAAGGTCATTTCGGTGTACGGTCCCAGACGGCCGGTATTCTCAAGATGGATCTCCACGATCTTAAGGTTGTCGCCAGCGAAATTGGTGGAGGGTTCGGCGGTAAAACCATCATTTACTTAGAACCGCTCGCACTGAAGTTATCGCAGCTCAGCCACCGTCCCGTGCGTATGGTCATGTCACGCGAGGAGGTATTTCGAGCCACTGGACCGGCATCCGGTTCCGTGAACACGATCAAGATTGGTGCGAAAAACGATGGCACCATTACTGCGATGTCTGCGAAGCTCATTTACGAAGCAGGTGCGTATCCAGGCAGTCCAGTTGGCGCAGGCAGTATGTGTGTGTTTGCGCCTTACGATGTCGAAAACGTTCGCATCGAAGGATTTGACGTGACTGTTAACCGACCCAAAGTTGCCGCCTATCGAGCACCAGGTGCACCGCAGTCGATGTATGCGGGTGAATCCGTGTTGGATGAAATCGCCTTGAAGATCGGTATGGATCCTCTTGAGTTTCGGTTGAAAAATGCAGCAGACGAGGGTACGCAGTCAACCTATGGTCCGAAGTTTCAGGCGATCGGTCTGAAAGAGTGCATCCGCAAGGCGATGGAACATCCTAACTATCAGGTCCCGCTTGCTGAAGATGAGGGGCGTGGGATCGCCGTTGGCTTCTGGTTCAACGGTGGCAATCAGTCAAGCGCCGAAGTCCATATCACAGACGACGGCCATGTACTCGTAGTTGAAGGCAGTCCAGACATCGGCGGTAGTCGCGCCTCGATGGCACTGATGGCGGCTGAAACGCTCGGCGTGCCCTATAACCATATACGCGTCAACGTAGCGGACACAGATTCAACTGGATATTGCGCCACGACAGGTGGAAGCCGGACTACTTTTGCAACTGGATTAGCGGTTATCAACGCTTGCGAAAACGCGATCGTCGAATTGAAGAAACGCGCAGCAGCTGCTATGGACTTGGATGTGGATCAAGTTGATTGGTCTAACGGTACGGTAATCCCGAAACCCGGGGTGAATGTAGAGGCAAATCCGCTTTCGCTCGCGGAGTTGGCACGTGATGCCGCACGTACAGGTGGTCCGATTTCCGGTCGAGCGTCCTTAACAGCGCAAGGTCCGGGACCCGCGTTTTCCGTAAATATGAGCGATGTACACGTTGACCGTGAAACGGGTCGAGTGACGGTAAAGAGCTTCACGTCGATTCAAGATGCAGGGAAGGCAATTCACCCCGATTACGTCGAAGGCCAAATGCAAGGTGGTGCCGCGCAGGGAATCGGTTGGGCCTTGAACGAAGAGTACATCTACGACGAAGCGGGCGTTCTTGAGAATCCGGGTTTTCTGGACTATCGCATTCCAGTCGCTTCGGATCTTCCCATGCTTGATACGGAAATTGTCGAAGTGGCAAATCCAAATCACCCATTTGGAGTTCGAGGTTGTGGAGAAACGCCGATTGTTGCGCCTCTCGCAGCAGTAGGGAACGCTGTGAGTCGAGCCGTTAACTTGCGATTCACCGAACTTCCGATGTCGCCTCCTAAGGTTCTAGAGGCGCTATCCAACGGCGCATCGTAAAGAGCGTAGTCGCAGAAAAAAGACGAGGCGAAGGATATTGCCTCGGCTTTTTTCTTGGTGCGCACAAAGTGATTTTGCGACGCACTGTCTCAGTATTACTCCCGTAATAAGAGAGTAGAAATCTCATAAAACGCTAATTCGCACGACGCCAATCGTGTATATTCCCCCTTCTAGACCGTGAGTCCAGCAGGGGACACTTGCTATGCAACCTATTTCAGCCGACTCTCATGTCGTCGAGGCAGCTGACGTCTTTACGGGTTTACCCGAACGATTCGGCGATGATGCGCCAAGAATCATGTATGCGGGTACCGATAAAGATGCCATCATCATTCCTTCAAAGGGCGCAGCTGGTGTGCGACGACGGATTGGTATCGCGGGACTTCGTGCACGCGAAGGCGCCGACGTCGAACGACGTACAGGCTACAAGCCGAATGTTGAAGACATGTCGAGTGACGACATCGTCAAGATCATGTCACAGGGATACGACGGCATACGTGAAGGGATTAAGAACGGTGCTGAACGTCCTGTCGATCAAGACATGGACGGCATAGCGGCAGAATTCCTCTATCCTGGCTTCTTTGGTCTCTTCAGCTTTGAGAATCTCGAGTTGCTCGTTGCGTGTCAAAAGAACTACAACGACTGGTTGCACGACTATGCAACCGCTGCCGGGGGACGTCTGTTCGGTTTAGCGGCGATTCCGATCCAGGATCCGAGTGCGGCAGTCGACGAATTACATCGTGTTGCGAAAATGGGATTCAAAGGTGGTTGCATTCCCTGCACGTCGCCGCCCGAACACCCTTATCACGACGAGATTTACGATCCGGTTTGGGCCGCAGCGGAAGAAGCGCGTTTTCCACTAGCGATGCATGTTGGCACGAACGCATATACACCCAAGGAATTTCGGCAGAATCGCGTTCTTCGAGATCCTGTCGGTGACTACGCTCAATCGCAGATTTCCATTCAACGTTCGCTTGTGGAACTCATCGTTCACGGCGTCGCAACGAAGTTTCCTAATCTGCAGTTCGTGGTCGCTGAGTTCAACGGCGGTTGGATCGCGCACTGGCTTGATCGTATTGAACAAGGACTTCAGCGGGAATACGGCTTCCGCAACAAAGGAACCTACACTGGTGAGAAACCACACGACATTTGGGCTCGTCAGTTTTGGGCGACGATCGAAGACGACCGTCCGGCAATTCTGACACGAGAGTTAATCGGAGTCGACAATCTAATGTGGGGGTCTGACTACCCGCATGTGGATTCGACGTGGCCTTGTTCGTTGAGTGTGCTTGATGAAGTGTTCGCAGATGTGGCGTCGGAGGATCGCGACAAAATCACGCGAACTAATGTCGAGCGTCTATATGGCTTATCAAACTAGTGAATTTTGAATAGGTAAGTTACCTACAGGATCACACGGTTGCGACGTACTTGGGCTTCTTTGATATGGGAAGCCCAAGCCGAATCTTCAGTGCTGCGAACTGGCTAACTGTGACAATTGGAATAGGCCGGTTTTTCGTACCTTTCAGTTAGTCGGTCAGACTACACATCTGATCTCATTCGGGGGTTGGTTCCTCATCGGTATCTTCGCCGAAAATCAACATGCGACCATCGGGGTCCAAAAACTCAATCTCTTTCTTACCATAAAACCTTACGAAAAACTCGCTAACTACAACACTAGCGTTTTGAAGGTGCGTCCGTATGCCAGCGACGTCTTCACAATGAAAGTAGTGAATAACGTCTGAATCTAAACGACCATCGGTGTTCTTTTTTGGCACAGGCAGATAACTCGCACTCGTAAGCATGATGCGATTTCTACCTCGAGTGAGGGAAGCCCAACCTGTAAGACCCACGTCATCCATACGGTCCGCAATAGTGAAGCCGAGTAAGTCTCGGTAGAACCGGATTGAGGCTTGTACGTCCGCACAAACGAGCATCGGCACATGCTCACCGATGCGTAGACGCGATGCGCCTGCCATATTTCTAATTACGCAGCGGTCAGTAGCTGTGGTACCACTTGATTCTGCGATTCATATGGGAACGCGTCGTCAAAGCCAATCAGCTCTTTCATCGCTTCGGGATCGTCACAATCGTCCCACGGTTGATCGCGCATGGTGACTTTCATGTTTTCTTGTGGGAGAACTGCGTGATGACGGTAGTACGCGACGGCATTCAATCGAAGTCCCTTCGTTTTCTTAGGGAATGCGCCATGCCATGTCGTGCCTGGCCAGATGATGACAGATCCTGGTGAACACTCTGCTGCAACAGCACTCTGCGAAGCAAATGGATGATTCGGATGTGCGTTCGATTTATGCGACTTCGGTACATAAGCCAATGCGCCATCTTCCTTCGTATACGTCGTTAAAGCCCAAGTCGCGTTGGCCGTGAGTGATGTGTGGCCCCACGGTAGCGGATTAGCGCCTTGGTCGCAGTGTAGTCCCAAATGTTCGCCATAACCGTAATCGCCTTGCCATTTGACGAATGAGTTGGTACTGCTGTAACGCCAGTTTCGCTTGTTCTGAGGAGATCGTCCGAACAGATGCCCGATCAGCGCATCGGTGACAGGATTGACGAACAAGTCCCGAAAACAACGATCCAGCTGCAGCAATTGCTGAATCAGCATTTGCGTGGGTTCAGGTGCGTCCTTTGGTCGCAGTCCGCTGTTTGGCGGCGTCGGCCAGTGCAGCTCGTCGGTTGGTCCATCCTCTAGCGTAATGCCACAACCACCGGTGATCTCCGAAAATCGTGCTAAAAGTACTTCTGTGCACCGCTCGAACAGCGCTGAATCGACGCCAGTGACTTCCGGCGGAACTATCGTGAGTCCTTCGGTATCTAGCTCAAGGGCGTATTTCTCGAGCGAAAGTTCTTTGATAGGATCAGATTCGGTCATGTCAGTTTTATTAGATCAGTACTCAAACGCGCACTAGTTCGGCGCAGGTGAATCATACAAGCCGATATCCATCACTAAACTATGCTCCCATGACCTACTCAGTACCTGAAGAAGCCCTTCGAAATTTCGAAAAAGATGGCTTTGCCATCCTTCCCAATGTCATAGATTCAGAGATGCTAGCCATGCTCCAAATGGAGTGCGGCTACTTTATCGGCTACACCGACGCGTGGATGGAAAACAAAGAGCTTGACGTCATGGGCATAACCCACAAAGGCAAGCGTTACTTCATCAGCAATCGCTATCGCAAAAGCGCGGAGATGCATCGCTTCTTATTCGGTGAGCTAATGCGTGAGATCACGACCAGTTTTCTGGGACCGGATGCCTATCTATTTGTTGAACAATGGGTCGTAAAAGGCGCAGAACAGGGCATGAAGTTTGCGTGGCATCAGGATAGTGGATACGTGAAGTTCATTGACCCGACGAATAGCCACAAGCCTTACATCACGTGCTGGTGTGCGTTAGACGACATGTCGCCGGCGAACGGCACGATTTCAGTACTCCCTCACGAAGTAGTAGGCACACGAAATCATGTGCTTGACCACGTCAGCGAGGAAGGAACCAATGACCTGATTGGCTACCACGGTGACGAACCAGGAATTGAAATTACTGTGCCGAAAGGCTCGGTGGTTGTTTTCTCAAGCACGAGCTTACATCGCAGCAGCGCGAATACCACCGATCGACGTCGTCGCGCTTACCTCGCGCAATATAGCGGAGAGCCAATATACAGTTCAAGCGGCAAGCTGTGGTCGATGGCGGTACCGTTCCTTAAAAATGGCGAGGTTATCTATGACCGTTCGGCGGATCTGCAGGACCGCGAGCTCGAGCAGAGTCGTTTACGGGAAGTGCAACGCGCAACAGAAGCATCAGCCAACTAACCATGGCTGGTCCGCTTGACGGCGTCAAAGTTCTCGACCTAACCGCAATCTACTCCGGTCCGATCTGTACATCGATCTTAGGTGATCACGGCGCCGATGTAGTCAAGATCGAAGCGCCCGAAGGCGACACCATGCGCGTCGGTGGACGTAATTCAAGAAATGGCGTTCCAGGACCGTTTGCGATGATGAATCGAAACAAGCGATCGATGGTGCTTGATTTACGGACAGTCGAGGGTAAAGATGTCCTGCGACGCATGCTTGCGAAAGCTGACGTAGTCGTCGAAAACTATCGGCCCGGCGTCATGGAACGAATGGGTTTTGGGTGGGAGCAGCTACAGGAAATCAACGAACGGTTGATCTATGCATCCATCAACGGCGTGGGTTCTGAAGGACCGTACGCGAATCGAAGGGTTTATGACGCGGTGATTCAGGCGATCTCTGGGGTTGCCTCACTTCAGGCAGACCCAAGCGTCGAGAAGCCTCAAATGATCAATACGCTCATATGTGACAAGCTCACAGCGATTACCGCAGCTCAGAATATCTCGTCAGCGTTGTATGCGAGGGAACAGACTGGCCGTGGTCAGCAGGTGCAAGTGTCCATGCTCGATTCTGCGCTGTTTTTTATGTGGCCAGACAGCATGGCGAATTTCACGTTTGTTGGTGAAGAAGAACCTGCCAGGGCGTACGGAAACCATGCGTACTTCGTGCGTGAGACCAAAGATGGCTACATTGCCACGATGCCAGTTAAACGTGGAGAATGGCAAGGTCTCTTCGACGCGCTGGAGCTATCGAATCTGTTGTTGGATGATCCACGGTTTTCTACGCCGATGGCACGACAAAAGAACAGCCAGCTGTTCCAGAAAATGCTAAACGATAGCTACCAAAATTTCACCACGAAGGAATTGGTTGAACGACTTGAAGCCAACCAAGTACCTTTCGCCGAAATAAATAGCAGACCTCAAGTGATTGAAGATCCTCAAATCAAGGCGATGGGTGCGTTGATGGAATTCGATCATCCACTAGGAGGTCGTATGCGTCAGCCCAGACCGCCTGGACGATTTAGCGAAACCGAGACAGACATATTCAAGTGTTCGCCGGAATTGGGTGAGCATGCAGAGGAAGTGCTTGGTGAGTATGGATTCACGGGTGAGGAGACGCAAGCGCTTTTTGAGCAGGGCGTGATCGTCCCTGCGAATTCGTAAGAGAACGATCTAGCCGTACGCGAGGCTCATGTCACGCCAGAAGTTTGTGTAGGTCTTGTTTACACACAGCGGATCGTTAATACGACATCCGTTGGTTTTCGACGCTAATACGGCAAAAGACATTGCCATGCGATGATCGTCGTAAGTATCAAATGTCGTTGGTTTTGGCGTACCAGGCCAGATCGTCAATTGGTCGGAACCCTCTTCGACTTTGATACCCGCACGCGATAGTTCAAGTGCGGGACACGCAATTCGGTCGCACTCCTTGTGACGTAGCGTCGAGAGACCGGATATCCTGATCGGTTCTGACAAATATGGCGCGATTGCCATCAAGGTCGGTGCTGCGTCTGGCATTTTGGACATGTCAATGGATTCGATGGATTGAAGTGTTTTCGGTCCCTGGATCGTGGTTGAAAAGTCCTGTTGATCTACCTTTGCTCCTAACTGTTCACACACAGCTACGAAGCCGTAGTCTGGTTGCCAACTCTTCCGACCGACGTTCGTTAACTTGACCGTCCCACCATGCAAGGTTGCTAACGCCATGTGATACGTTGCGGCAGATGCGTCTCCTTCCACATTTGCGAACCCGCCTTTGTAGGTTTGCGGCTTGATCTGAAAGACTTTGTTGCTCATGTGTTGATCGACCGCAACTCCGCGTTTCTCGATCTCGCCGATCGTACCAGCAACGTACTGAGCACTGGCAACGTCATCTAAAAGCTCTATTCTCAAACCGTCAGGGAAACGAGGACCGACGATCAAGAGTGCCGAAAGGTACTGACTGGACAGCGTCGAGTCGAGACTTGTACTCGCGTTATTGGTAGGGGCGCTGCTAATCGTGATGGGTAATTTCCCGTCGTTTGACGTTACGCTACAACCTAATTCTGAAATCGCATTTAGCAGCGCACCGTTTGGTCGATTCGAGAGCGACTCACTGCCCGTAAAACGTGTCACGCCTTGTCGTAACGCTGCGGCGCCGAGTAATAGTCGCAATGAAACACCGCTCTGTCGAGCGTCTAACGCGATGTCATCCTGTACGTTCAAGCTCGGCGACACGTGAAGGCCGTCTGTGAGCGAACCGTTGAACTTCGTGCCGAGTCGCTGGAGGCAATCGAGCATCGCATCAACATCGTCACAAGGCGGTAATCCGACTAACGTTGAATCTTCAGAAGCGAGGGCGGAGATAAGCAGCTGGCGCAACGCAATGCTCTTGCTTCCTGGCAGAGCTAACTCATACTCGAATGGTGCTTCGACTGGTAGGATGAGTTTCGACAAGATGCATTAGCTGAGCGAATAGGCGCGCCAAATTGTAGAAGTCGCATCTACTACTAATTTGAGCCTTCACATTGAGAAAATCAATGCGGAACTCAGCATTTACATTCAAACTGATCGTCCACCAATAAAATGGCACACGCTGAATTCACCCGAGATTGAGAAATTGCCATGGCCGAAGCTGCCATTCAACCAGACCTGGAAGCGGATTTAAACAACTTGACGATGAGCGCAGAAGCAGAACCCTTGCTCGCTGCGGTTACAACGTTCATTCAAAATGACATCGCACCGCAAACACCTGCGTTTCAAGCTGCCGCTGCCGAACACGGCGATCGTTGGAGCCTTTCTCCACGTCAAGAGGAGATCTTGGGCGGTCTGAAGGACAAGGCGAAGAGCAATGGCCTCTGGAATTTCTTTTTGCCGGACGCTGAAACCGGAGAAGGTTTAAAGAACCTCGACTATGCCTATATTGCCACTGAACTCGGCAAGAATCCTATCGCCTCAGAGTGTCTGAACTGTAGTGCGCCTGATACCGGAAATATGGAGGTGCTGGAGCGATACGGCACTGAAGAACATAAAGAGAAGTGGCTTAAGCCACTTCTGAACGGCGAGATTCGTTCAGCGTACGGCATGACAGAACCCAATCTAGCATCCTCGGACGCCAAGCAGATCGGTACACGCGCTGTACTAGAAGGCGACGAGTGGGTGATTAACGGAGAAAAGTTCTACATTTCTGGAGCTGGCGACAAGCGTTGCAAGATCATGATCTGTATGGTCAAGACCAGTCCTGATGCGGCACCTCATCTCCAACAAAGCCAAATCCTCGTGCCCTTGGACACACCTGGTGTAAACATCATTGAGCCTATGACTGTGTTCGGTCACGATGACGCTCCGCACGGTCACATGCACATCAAACTCGATGACGTAAGAGTTCCGAAAGAGAACATCCTTTTAGGTGAGGGTAGAGGATTCGAGATCTCACAAGGTCGTTTAGGACCTGGTCGAATACACCATTGCATGCGTTCGATTGGTCAAGCGGAACGAGCACTTGAGCTTTTTGTAACTCGCGGTATGTCTCGTGAAGCCTTTGGGAAGCCGCTCGTGCAGTTAGGCAAGAACCTGGAACTCGTGTCAAAAGCCAGGATTGACATCGAGATGATGCGACTCTTAGTCCTGAAAGCGGCCAAAGCTATGGATGTACTCGGCAACCGTGAAGCTCGTGTGTGGGTGCACATGATTAAGGCTGTCATTCCTGAGCGTGTATGTCGAATCATCGATGAAGCGATTCAGATCCACGGCGCATCTGGTGTTTCACAGTGGACGCCTCTTGCAGGTATGTACACCGGTCAACGAACCCTACGTATCGCCGACGGTCCCGATGAGGTCCACCACTTAGTTGTTGGCCGCGCCGAACTGCGGAAATACGACGAGAATTACGGTCGAAGCTAACTCAACTAGGCGACGGGTCTACTCGCCCGTCGCTTCTTTTTCAGATAACTCGAATACCAAAAGGACGTTCCCCGGCATTTGGCCGAACATATCGTAACCTGATAGCACCATAACTTGATTACCGGCGATCGCGATGCCGGGATTATCAATAGAGCCGCCACGAGCGTCGGTGCCGTTGGTACCCTCGAATTCCTGCTTTGTGTCGTATTTCCAATGCACTTCACCATCAGCGATGTTGAATGCAAAGACACGACCATCCAATGAACCCGCAAAAGCAACATCGTTCGTTGCTGCAGGGGCAGCAGAGAAGGCGTAATGCCAAGGGCAGTCCGGCCACTCAGTCAATGAAACGGCTCGACGGAAGCCACTAAATTCGCAACCGCGTTCTGCTTTGTGAGACCAAATCATCTCGCCCGTCTTGGTATCAAGCGCAAACACCCCGGGATTCGCCCCGGTAACGAATTCCGGATCAGCAATTGGTACCACGAGAACGTCACCAACGACCGTCATACCCCAATGAACGCCGCCTAATGCAGATCCGGGCGACAGCCGTCGATGCCAGACAAGCTCACCGTTATCTGGATTGAGTGCCCAAACATCACCTGATTTCTGTCCTGCTAACAGCAGATCTGTTCCTTCAGATGTGGTGGTCAAGATCGGTGATGCGCCAAAATCAAAGTCAGGACCTCGTTCCTTTGGACAGTTCGGTCCCATTCGGCGACCACACGCCATGTTGAATGCGTCGTTCTCAGTACCTTGGAAAATCCAGTTCTCCGCCCCTGTAGCCAGATCGTACGCGATGATTGCATCCGACGTGTGTGTCGCAGGTGAGGATGTGTTTTCGCCCGTACCGATATATAACTGGTTGCGCTTCGCGTCGATGGCAGGTGTCGTCCACACAGGGGCGCCTGACGGCCCTTGCATCTGCACGTCAAGTTCGTTCTTGTACGTAGGCTTCGCATCCTCGGTGGTGTGCGCTGTCCAACGAATGGACCAGTCAGCAAGACTCATAGCGTGAACGCCACCATGCGACACACAACATTCGTACATCGGATTCATCGCGAGTGCTACGTCAATCGCTGATAGAGGAATATACAAATCACCACCAAACGCTCGTTGGGAACCGGTGAGCATTGACTGTGCGAATATCGCTACGTTTTCGCGGTGCACCAACGAGCCGTCGATAGCGTTCACGATGACAATTTCCTTCGATGACAATCCCATCGACAAGACCGGTGCGTCATTGAGTTTAAACAGATGGACAGCGGTTCGAATTTCAGCTTCCGCATCAAAAAACCACTTCACACAACCCGTTTCACGACTTATCGCATAGAGCTTGCCAGTCGTATTTGGCAGAAAGATCGTGTCCGATGAAACTGCCGGATATCCGCGCATCGTGCGGCCCTCAGGTACATCAAACGCCCATTTCAGTTTCAGTGTGCCTACGTTGGTTGAATCGATTGCACTGTTCGGTTGGTAGCGTGTGTTGTGCTCGTCGACTCCCCAATGTGGAACCAATGGCTCGGCTGAGACAGCTTCGTTTTCACATCGCAGCAGTTGCTCTGCTTCACTCGGGTCAGGTTTGCGGGTAGAAACGAATTCGGCGACCTCTTGAATTTCAGCCTCACTCAGGCCTTGTGTGAACGGAGCCATGCGTCCTAACGTGAGCGCGTCTAGAACTCGTGATTGGTAGTACTGTGCCATTGTGCGGCGATCGGGTACTTTGGGATCCGTCGGTTTATCGTGACACAACGCGCACTTTTCAGTGTAGATCGCTTCGCCAGAGCCGAGAACGTGGATTGAGAGTAACAGACTACTGACTAGGCAAGTTTTGACGATTTGCTGTAGTCGCGCACGGCGCAGCTGGATCATTGAGATAGTCCGAAGTGAATGAAGTGTTGTTTCGGGAACCCTACGTAGAAGGCATCGGGAATTCGATGACCACACGAAATCACCATAGAGGCATTTAGTCTATGGGATGAACGTAGTAACGGGTTATTCGATAGGTGCGAGCAACTCAGGCGAGGTCACCAATTGCCTCACGCCGTGTGAAGAGCTTTCATTAAACACATTACCACTCGCCGCCCATCTATGCAACGAACTGATATCCAGCTTTGTGCATTGCGGTCTGACGTTCCACGTTACTCTCGCTTCTGAACATTTGTATTGATCGTAGGAAGGTCCCGTCGTTGAACCACGGAATAGAACGGGTTCACCGGTTGATGTTGGTATGGATTTGGCTTGGTGTCGACCGTTGATGACGTTTCCGCCGTAGGCCATCTCATTGAAATTGCCGGCAATAGGGTCGTTCACAACGAGGAATACTTGGGCTTCGACGCGCAATAGCGGATCCGTGCAGGATTCCGGTACACAAGCGCCTAGACCTTCGCCTGGCGTTGCGTCGCAGGAGGTGTGAACCCAATGTACTTCGATCGTGTCACCAGGTTTAACGCCTTGAAACGCACCTGTAGCGGGTGCTAACTCCGCGTCAGTGAGTTCGGACGTCTCGTTGCAGGCATATCCACCATTGTCAGTATCGCCGACAAAAACGCTAAATCCAGGTCCCTTGTGTTCGGCATTGGTATGCGTATGGATGTTGCATAGATTCATCTCTTCTGCTGGCGGTGCCATCGTGAACGATTCGGTGTTTAGACCATGTGGATCACTGATGTCTCGCGGAGTTTGAGGTCCTAAGTCGGTGCACAGCTCAGCACTTTTAGATTCACTGCTGATATCGGTAGAAGAATCGTGAACCTGCTCATCGGCAAGGCTGTTAGTGCTCATCCACAGCAGGCATACAAGACTGAGACTGATTGGTGTTTTCATGATTGATATACCTGTCTTTAGTTTCAGTTGAAGTAGTTTAGCGGAGAGGCGTACGATCCAAATTGAATCCAATATTCTGATAAACATCGGTGTGAAACCAACCGATCGCGGAGAAACAACCCTGCGCAACCGTCGGTGCGGAAAGATGACTAACGGTGCCGCGTAACGATTGGCGAAGACCTAGTCGAATTGGAAGAGATCAAGGGACATAACCGACAGTTCAACATGGTCACCAAGCCTTATGTCGAGGCGTCGCTACGCCAGTCAAGACGAACCACTGTCGTGTGCATACCGCCAGAATTCACGACTATAAAATCGCTGATTCGATCTACCTTGAGACCGCAAATGAGTGAATTTGAGAGCATCCTTTACGAAGTCGAAGACGGTCGTGCGCGGATCACGCTGAATCGTCCTGAAAAACTCAATGCATTGACTTTAAAACTCCAATCTGAGCTCAACGAAGCGCTGTGGGAGGCGGATAACAACGTGAACGTGCACTGCGTCATCCTACGTGGAGCAGGACGCGCTTTCTCGGCCGGTTACGATCTTACAGGCGCTGACCGTGACGTACCAGTTTCGAGAATTCAGACTGAAGAAAGTGAATATCGTGGTGGAAGCAGTATCGACGACGATGCGTGGCAGCTCGAACGCGCGCAGAGATATCGCATGGCGATCTTCGACATGCATAAGCCTGTGATCGCGCAACTGCACGGCTACTGCCTTGCTGGCGGTACGGACATCGCGCTTATGTGCGACATGATCATCGCTGCTGAGGATACATTGATCGGCTTTCCGCCCGCACGTGACCTAGGTGCACTACCAAACAACATGTGGATCTACCACGTCGGTCCGCAATGGGCAAAGCGTCTTAACTTGACTGGCGACTACATCTCCGGCAAAGAAGCACAGCAGATCGGTCTCGTGATGAAAGCGGTACCAAGTGAGTACCTGGAAAATGAGGTTGAACAGCTAGCCGACCGTCTCGCCTTAATTGACCCTGATTTGCTCTCAACAAATAAACGCATCATCAATATGGCGCTTGAGTTAATGGGCGCAAGAACGTTGCAGCGCATGGCTAGTGAGAACGATGTACGAGGCCATAACACGAAGGCTGCAGGCGGATTCAGACGTTCGGTCGCCGACGTGGGGCTGAGGGACACATTGCGGAATCGCGACGGGAAATTCGGCGACGGGCGCGTGCGTGTAAACGGTCCTGAGCTGCGAGATGAAGATGGAAAACTGAAACCACTTGATTAGTTGCGTCGAAAACACGCACCAAAGAAGCCGTGTCTACAGCGCGCGTCGATAATTCCGTTGTGTCGCATCCGGCGCACGCTATCTCCGAGTAAAGAGTCCTTCTTTGGATTTCATCAGCCTAGGGACCTTCGTCCAGCTTCTTGTCACGGGTATTTCCCACGGCTGTCTTTACGGCTTGGTAGCGCTAGGTTTTGTGTTGATTTACAAAGCGACCGAAATGGTCAATTTCGCGCAAGGCGACATCATGATGTGGGGCGCATTTATCGCGTTTACCTTGACGAGCGAGTTTGGATTCGCGTACCTACCGGTTGTATTCCTCACCATATTCGTGATGGCTTTTTTCGGGTTACTACTGGAGAGAACGATCATTCGGCCGATGATCGGTGAACCACCTTTTGCAGTGCTGATGCTCACGATTGGGTTGGGATTTGTACTTCGAGCTGTCGCAGGCATGCTTTGGGGTCACGATGAAAAGGAGTTCGACACACCGTATTCGATTGATCCTTTGGTGATAGGTCAAGTCACGCTTGACTACGAGCAGTTGGTTGTCGTCGGTTGCACGATCGTGTTGTGCCTCGGTCTTTACGTTTTCCTGCGATTTACACGCTTTGGCGTTGCCATGCAAGCCGCATCTCAAAACCAGCTTGCGGCAGCGTACGTAGGCATTCCGGTGAAACGAGTCGTGGCGATAACGTGGTGTCTTTCAACAGCAATTGCTGGCGTCGCAGCGCTACTAGTAGCCCCCTTGCAGTTGATTTATCCTGGGATTGGTTTCATCATCGGTATCAAGGCATTCGTAGCAGCGATTGTCGGTGGATTCGGAAGTCTTGCCGGGGCGTTGATCGGCGGTATTTGCATCGGAATTGTCGAGCAGTTTGTGGGGTATATGTTTGCTGGCGCGTACGGTGAGACATCTGTTTATGTCTTGCTCCTACTCATGCTGTTCATCCGACCTCAAGGACTAATCGCAACGTTGCAGCGTAAGAAAGTCTGATGCGTTTCGTCCTTAAAACCAATTACGCCCAGGACGTCAATCTGTTCCTGCATAACGGTCAACGATTCTGGTACGGGTTGCTGATCGGCGCACTGTTACTCGCTCCGTTCTTCCTAGAGAATTTCTATATCGGCGAGTTGACTTACCTATTTATCTGGGTCATCGCGGGGGCGGGCTTGATGCTCCTGATTGGGTACACCGGCCTCGTAAGCATGGGGCATGCCGCATTCATGGCAATCGGTGCGTACGCCCATGCAGTGCTATTCAAGCTCGGAATCCCCTTCGTACCTTCGTTGTTAATGGCCGCATTGATCTCTGGATTCCTTGGCGCAATCATTGGTGTTGCGGCATTGCGCATGACCGGAATCTACCTCGCCGTCGCAACGATTTCATTTGCATTTATCATCGAAAAGGTCATCAGCGCATGGCGCCCCGTGACTGGCGGTCACCGCGGATTTGTCGTCCCCGAACCCGTCATGTTTGGCGTCGATTTTGGTTCGGACATCGTTTTTTACTTCCTTTGTTTGGTCATCGTTATCGCAGTAATCCTCTTGGTGATGAACCTGTTGAGATCACCAATCGGTCGTGCGATGGTAGCGGTACGTGATTCAGAGATTTCAGCACAGGCTATGGGCGTCAATCTCTTACAGACGAAGACACTCGCGTTTACGCTATCTGCGGCTTTCACCGGCTTAGCCGGTGCACTTTATGCACACAAGATCGGCATGCTGTTTCCGGAGAACTTTACGATCATCCTCTCGATCAAACTCTTAATGCTGGTTGTCGTTGGAGGATTAGGCTCGGTTCACGGCATCGTGTTCGGTGCCATGTTCATCTCGATTCTGCCACAGGTCATCGCCATTCTGCGAGATTTTCTACCGGCCTGGTTCGCACAGCGACGCGGATTGGAACCACTGGTGTTCGGTTCGATCCTGCTCTTTTTCCTTATATACGAGCCGCTTGGTCTCTACGGTAGGTGGGTCAAAATCCGGTCGTACTTCACGCAATTTCCACTAATCCGCAAGTCCACGTTTAAACGTCAAAAGTCGTACCTTCGTACGGAGCGTGTCCATTGAGCGTTTTCGAGGCAGTTGGGATCGGCGTTAGCTTTGGCGGTGTCCGTGCGCTTCACGACGTGTCGTTCACGGTCGAGGAAGGCGAGATTTTTAGCATCATGGGACCCAACGGTGCGGGGAAGACGACGGTTTTTAACCTGATCAGTCGTTTTTACGATCTAGACCAAGGGGATCTGTTCCTGAACGGTGAACGAATTAGCAAAATCCCGCCGCATGCAGTTGCGGCTAAAGGGATTGCGCGGACGTTTCAGAATACCGAGTTATTTGAGAAAGAGACAGTACTTCAAAATCTACTTACCGCACACCACACCCATCGACGTACTAGTTTCCTGTCAGAAATGTTCTTCTTACCTCACGTGCGACGACAGGAATTAAGGTTTCGTGAAAAAGTTGAAGACATCATTGATTTGCTGGAGCTGCAACGCTATCGAGATCAACGAATTGACTCTCTGCCGTTTGGCGTGCGGAAGATCGTGGAGCTCGGTCGCGCGTTGAGCCTCGAGCCTCAATTGCTCCTACTCGACGAACCTTCCTCGGGTCTCAATCCCGAAGAGACCGAAGATCTATCGTTCTGGATCGAAGATATCAACGAAGCGCTCGGCATCACGGTGATCATGGTTGAGCATGACATGAATCTGCTTGCACAGGTATCGGGTCGCGTGATGGCACTGTCAGACGGTGAGTTGCTGACGATCGGCACACCAGATGAGGTGCGCGAACACCCTAATGTAGTGAACGCGTACCTAGGGGAATAGATCGTGGCAATGCTCGAGGTCCGCAACGTAGAGTCCTATTACGGACCGATTTTGGCGATACGCGGTGTATCGATCGACGTCGAAGAAGGGAGCATCGTGGCGATGCTAGGCGCGAATGGCGCCGGCAAAACGACGGTATTGAAGACGATTTCCGGTGCACTTGAACCGCAGAAAGGTTCGGTCACGTTCGAAGGTGAAGATGTGACGGCTAAGGAACCTGATGTCGTTGCGCGTCGCGGTGTTGCGCACGTGCCCGAAGGTCGGGAGGTCTTTCCGTTCTTGAGTACTGAAGAAAACTTGAGAATGGGCGCGTTCACGCGCGATAAGGCTGACTTGAATGATGAGCTAGAGACGGTTTACGGATACTTCCCGCAGCTGCGAGAACATCGTCGATTAGCTGCTGGATTCCTGTCAGGCGGACAGCAACAGATGCTCGCGATTGGTCGAGCACTAATGCTTCGACCGAAGGTTATGTTGCTTGATGAGCCATCGCTAGGTCTGTCGCCAAGACTGGTCCATGAAATCGCCGAGATCGTAGTTCGTTTGAATGAGGAACAGGGAGTCACTGTGTTGCTTGTCGAGCAAAACGCAAAAATGGCACTCGACGTTGCACAGTACGGCTACATCATGGAATCGGGCAGGGTCGTGATGGAGGATACGACTGAACGACTTGCGCAGTCCACTGATGTGCAAGAGTTCTATCTTGGAATGAAAGCTGGCGGAGTGCGAGGTCGTAGACGTTGGAAAAAACGCAAAACATGGAGGTAAATACGTCTGCAATCGTCGAGGGTCACTCGACAGTAGCCGCGTTATTTTGGGCTCGTGCGACCGAGTTGCAGGAACGAGTCGTCATCCGTGAGAAAGACTTCGGAATCTGGAACGAATACACGTGGTCGGACTGGGGAAGGTACGCGAAACTCGTCGGATTAGGACTAAAAGCGCTTGGATTGGAGCGGGGCGATGTTTGCTCAATTGCTTCAGAGATCAACAAGGAGTGGATGTTCGCTGACCTAGGTTCCATTTGTATTGGCGGAGTTTGTAACGGTGTATATGCCACCGATGCGCCAAATCAAGTCGAATACCTAATTCGCGACAGCGGTACCTGTTTCTACTTCGCTGAAGACGAGGAGCAACTCGATAAGGTTCTTGAAGTTCGGGACCGGACGCCGACACTGCGAAAGATCATCATCTTCGATATGGAAGGTCTACGGCATCTAGACGACGACATGTGCATGTCGTTCGAAGAACTGCTCGAGCTCGGTCGCGAACAGATGGCGAAGGAAGATGTTTGGGAAGCAGAAATCGCAAAGGCGCAACCTAACGATCTCATGATCTTGACCTATACATCAGGTACGACCGGTCCACCGAAAGGTGCGATGATTTCGCAAGCAAACATGATGTTCATGACGAACACGGTTCAAAACGCACTCGGATTAGCGGAGTCGGATCGACAACTCGGCTTTCTACCGCTTGCCCACGTTGCTGGCAGGATGCTCTACACATTTGCCGTAATTCATTCCAAATCGATTGTTCACCTTGTCGAAAATCTAGAGACGATCGCTAAAGATCAACAGGAAGTTGCGCCGACCGTTCATTTCGCAGTGCCGAGAGTCTGGGAAAAGCAGTTTTCCCAAGTTTCGATCATGCAGAAGGAAGCGACGCGGTTGGGTCGAATCCTGTATGAGAAAGCCCTAAATGTCGGAAAGCGACGTGCAGAGTATCTCCTCAACGAGGAAAGGGTCCCCTGGCAGATCAACGCTTTATTCGCACTTGCGAATCTATGGATTTTGCGGAACATCCGCGTGATGTTGGGTATTCAAGAATGTCGATGGCTATCGACTGCAGCAGCCCCAATTGCGCCAGAGCTGATCGAGTGGTATTGGGCACTGGGTCGACCGATGTACGAACTGTACGGCCAGACCGAATGTACGGGCATCGCCACGTGCAACACTCCAGGGGCATTGCGTATAGGCAGCGTGGGGAAAGCCATGCCAGGTGTTGATGTCACGCTTAGCGAGAACGATGAGATTCTCATCCGCGGACAGGGCATCGTTACTGGATATTGGCAGCAACCAGAAAAGACCGCTGACACCATACGGCAGGATTGGTTGTACACAGGCGACGTAGGCCGGATTGACGACGATGGGTTTGTTTACATCGTTGATCGTATGAAGGACATCATCATTACTGCCGGTGGCAAGAACATTACCCCCAGCGAAATAGAAAATCAGTTGAAATTCTCACCGTACATCACAGATGCTGTGGTTGTTGGTGACCGACGACCGTACCTCACATGTCTCGTGATGATCGACCTTGAAAACGTCACGTATTACGCGCAAGAAAATAACGTACCGTTTACGAACTACACAAGTCTGTGTCATACGCCTGAAGTCCAGAATCTCGTCGAACGCGAAGTGGAAAAGGTGAACGAACGGTTCGCGCAGGTCGAGACGATCAAAAAGTTTCGATTGATAGACCAGCTACTTGATCCAGAAGACGAAGAACTCACGCCAACTCAGAAACTCAAGCGGAAAGTCGTCAATGAGAAATACGCCGATCTGATCGCGGAGATGTACTAACTTCCGCGTGTGAATGAACAAAAATCTATGCTCGTTACACTGCCTAACGAACTAAAACTATCCTCTATGCTGCATTGGAGAACTCCATGACGTCCCGCTTTCTACATCCAAGCCTACTCACAGTATTGAGTTTGACTACGCTAATTCTGGCAAGTAGCTGTGCTCAAGAACCTGCGGCTGATCCTTCAGCGGAAGTCACAACTGCGGAGGCCGAGGACGATACAGCGGCCAGCAGCGAGAACGTCGACGCAGGAACTCGTGCTGAAGGGATAACCGACACCGAAGTTATCTTTGGCACTCATACTGACCTAACGGGTCCGATCGCACTCTATGGCGTCGAGTCCGTGAACGGTATCAACATGCGATTTGACGAAATCAATGCCGAGGGTGGCGTTCATGGCCGTACGCTTCGATTAATCGCGGAAGACACCCAGTATCAAGTACCTGATTCGTTGCGTGCAGCGAACAAGCTCATTAATCGAGATCAGATCTTCGCTATGTTGATGGCACTCGGCACACCGAATAACAACGCCGTGATGCCATTACAGTTTGAGGTAGGGATCCCGAATCTGTTCCCATTGACTGGTTCGATTCAAATGGGCGAGCCCTTCCATCCGCTTAAGTGGACGGCACGCGGCATCTACTACAACGAAATGCGAACAGCAATTCGTCATTTCGTAGGTACCGTAGGACTGCAGAGACCTTGTATCGTTTACATCGACAACGATTACGGTCAAGAAATCTATGACGGTGCATTTGACCAAGCTCAAGAAATGGGTGTCGAGATCGTCGCTACCTCATCGCATAGACCTTCAGAAACTGAATTTACTGCAGCCGTTCTAAAACTCAGGGAAGCGAGTTGCGATCTCGTGATTCTTGGTACGGTTGCAAGAGATACGATTCTCTTATTTGAGACGGTCCGCAAGATGGCCTGGGAAGACGTAACTTTCGTCGGGAACAACGCTGCTGCTGGCCAGCCAGTCGCGAACATTGAAAGTGGTTCATCTGAGGGTTATTACGCGTTCTCTCACATGTTGCAGATTTATCCAGAGATCGAGACTAATCAGGATCGGCTTGATTGGTACAACCGTTTCACGGAACTCTATGGGGCCGCTCCCGATGTACCGGCGATGGAAGCTTATCGGAATGCGGACTTGATTGGACTTGTTTTGGAACGAGCGGGACGCGATTTGACGCGTGCGAAGTTCCTATCCGAACTTGAATCCTTATCCAACTATGTCGACCCATTCGGTTATACGTTGACGTTTGGTCCTAAGGACCACCGTGGCGTCGATTCTTCAGTGCTTGTTCAAGTTCAGAGCAAGCGATGGGTGCGACAGGATCTCACATTGTCCTACGACTAGTATCCCTACCAGTGAAAAAGGAACGGCCGATACGAGACCGTTCCTTTTTTATGACCTGCGTCTGCTGACTACTGGACTGATCTACGTTGCGTAAACACGGGTCCAGAAAAGCGCTTGCGCTTAGTCCGCTGGCTGAGGCACGATCCGAATATATGGTTTTGGGGCTCGCCAGCCGTCAGGGTATTTAGTTTTCGCGTCCTCGTCTGACACCGCTGGTACGATGATGACATCTTCTCCCTGCCTCCAGTTTACCGGCGTCGCGACTTGATGCTTCGCGGTCAACTGGCAGGAATCCAAGATCCGTAAAACTTCATCGAAGTTACGACCCGTACTCATTGGATAGGTGAGCATTGCTTTGATTGTCTTATCCGGACCAATTACGAACACTGACCTGACCGTGGCGTTGTCTGCTGGAGTACGACCTTCGCTCGAATCACCAGAATCATCCGGTAGCATGTCGTACGCTTTCGCAACGGCTAAGGTGGGATCGCCGATCAACGGATAGGTCACAGCATTTCCCTGCGATTCTTCAATGTCTTTCATCCATTCGGAATGGTTGTCAACCGGATCGACCGACAGACCGAGGATCTTGCAGTCGCGATCGGCGAATTCAGATGTGAGACCCGCCATGTAGCCTAACTCCGTGGTGCATACTGGGGTGAAGTCCTTCGGGTGTGAAAAAAGGATCGCCCATCCATCACCGATCCAGTCATGGAAATTGATCTCACCCTGGGTGGTCTGAGCCACGAAATTCGGGGCGACGGAGTTGATTCTTATCGTCATAAAGTTGGCCTTATCAGCTGTCTGTACGGATAGTTTTATTCTAACCAGCCAGCCTGCGGAAGCTTCGAACTAACCTAAAGTTATGCTCTTGACGAGCGCGAAGACCGAATCATCTATGCGGAGCGGTAGCTCATGTAATGAAGCACGCGTGATCCGTGCTCTCAAGCGCGTATTACCCGCTTCAATGACGCAGTCGACACTAGGTCCTGTCACGTCATCCTCAATAGCCACAATCGTACCTGGCAGGATATTTCGAACACTTATCGATTCGGGTTCTACTTTAGCGACCGCGACGTCACGCGCACGCACCCGTAAGGTTGTCATTTCGCCTGGTGGTAACGGCAAATGCATCGGTACCGACCAAACGCGTCCTTCGACTTCAAGTGTGGTTAAGTGGTAGTCGCGATCATGTGCGAGGATCTTCGCGCGAATAATCGAACTAGGTTCGGTATTACCTAGTAACTCATCAAGTTCTCGTCGTTCGAGCACCTCAGGGGTCTGGCCAGACGCACGGACGGTTCCTTCAGCTAATACGATGGTATGCGCGCACAGTGCTGTTATTTCATCCACCGCATGGCTCACGTAGAGCGTCGGGATACGGTATTTCGATTGCATAGATTCAAGGAATGGAAGAATCTCGGCTTTCCGCTGTAAATCCAATCCAGTCAACGGCTCGTCGAGTAGAAGTAAACTGGGTTGTGACAACAATGACCGGGCAAGCACGATGCGCTGTGTTTCCCCACCCGAGACTTGGTTGGGCATACGCGCCAGTAGTCCGGAAAGTTCAAAATCTGAGACTATTTCATCGAATCCGATATCGCCGCCACGGCGGATCGAGTGTTTGACCGGATAACTTAAGTTGCCTTCGACACTTAGGTGGGGGAATAACTCGGCGTTCTGACGTACATAGCCAATTGGACGCCGATGTGAAGTTACGTTTGTGCCTAAATCCGAATTCAACCAGTCGTTGTCATTGAATCGAATCAAACCGCTTGCTGGCTCGAATCCAGCGATCGCACGAAGCATCGTGGACTTGCCGCTACCGCTAGGTCCGAATACAGCCGTAATCGATTCAGGGAATGAGTGATTTACTAGAACCTGAAAGTCGCCATGCGTCTTGATTTGAACTTGCAACATGCTCTCTAGTACGCTCGTAGTGGTAACTGGCGATTGATTGAAAACACGCCAAGGAGCACTAGGAATGAAAATACGAGGAGCGCGGCCGCCAGTACATGTGCGTCTCCGTACGAAATAGTTTCTACGTGTTCGTAGATCGCGATGGAGATTACGCGCGTTTCGCCCGGTATGTTCCCTCCGATCATGAGCACAACTCCGAACTCGCCAACGGTATGCGCGAATGTCAGAACCGCAGCGGTTAAGAATCCACGGCGACATTGGGGAAAAACGGCCGTCAATACTGCCTTAAGCTTTGGTATCCCAAGCGCGTAAGCGTCTTCGAGGCATTGCTCTTGCACTCTTTCGAAAGCAACCTGCAATGGTTGCACCATGAACGGCAATGAGTAGATCACCGATGCAACAACCAAACCTGTAAAACTGAACGTTAAGCGAATCCCCGTTGATTCAAAGAAGAATCCACCAATCGCAGAATTGGGGCTTAGAAATATCAGAAGGTAGAAACCTAGAACAGTAGGTGGCAACACCAACGGCAAGGCGGTGAGGGCCTCAAGAGGAGGTCTGTACCAACGTTTTGTCGTCGCCAACCACCATGCAAGCGGTGTACCGACAACGAAGAGCAATAGAGTGGTGGCAAATGCGAGTTGAACGGTAACCCATACCGCGGAGATGTCTTCGGGGTTCACGGCAACGAATAACCGTACTTCTTCATGAGATGCTGATTTCGCTCGTCAGCTAAAAACTCGAGAAACTGACGCGCGATATATTCATTTGGACTCGTGCGTAAAACGATCACGTCCTGCTTGATCGGCTCGTGGCATCTCTTCGGTACGACCGCGTAGCTATGCTCCGATATGTTCTCCGCAAGTCGTATGTTTGAGAGTGCAACTAAGCCCGCCTCCGCATTTCCTGTAGCAACGTGGGCGTACGTTTGCCCGACGTTTTCGCCGTGTACGAAACGGAGTCGCGATGCGTCAAATCGAAAACAGTTCATGAGCGCTTGCTCTGCAGCGATGCCATAGGGTGCAAGATCCGGCTGGGCGAACGCGACCACGCTTACCCCCTCGCCAATATCGAGTGTATTCTCCGTATCAAAGGATGGTTGCGAACCGGGTTGCCACCAAACAAGCCGACCCTCTGCGTAGGTCGACTGCGTGTCATTGAGCGCCAGACCATCGCTAACTAGCCGATTAATTCGTGATTGATCGGCGGCGAGAAACACGTCGACATCCATCCCGTTTTTTATTTGCGCATACAGCTTCCCGGTCGATCCTGTAACGACACTCAATTCGATCTGAGTCGCCGTTGTGAATGCGTTGACGATCTCTTTGAACACAGGCGCGAAGTTTGTCGCGACTGCTACCCGGAGCGACTTCCCTGGATCAGATTGGTCTCGCTGCGCAAGTGCTTGTGTCGTTAGACCAAGACAAATAATCAGGAACACGGCATACCAGAATTTCCGCGTCAAGTCAGTCAATCTCCTGGAAGCTTGAAACGTTAACTAACAATACTGATTCGCGATGAATACACTACAAAGTTCATCTCGATTTGGAGTTGCAATGTGAGCTCTTACGCCGCCGTGGAGTGGACCGAACAACGCACTCTACAGTTAGTTGAAAAAGAAATTGCGCCGCCTGCGAACGATGAGATTACTATCGCAGTAGAGAGCGCCGGAATCTGTGGATCGGATTTACACTTCTTCCGCGGCGATTTTCCACCTCGACCTAGGACTATACCAGGGCACGAATTCGCGGGACGAGTCGTGTCGGTCGGTCGAGATGTGAACTCAATTCGTGAAGGCGATCTTGTCGGAGTCGAACCGCTGCTGCGTTGTGGCATCTGCGAGTTTTGTATCACAGGAGACTATCACGTTTGCCAAGAGAGAAAACTAGTCGGCGAAGGTCAGAACGGTGGCATGAGTCAACGTGCGACGGTTCCGGCGTACCTTGCATACAACGTTCCCACGTCGGTTGACGCAGAAGGCGCGGCACTCGCTGAACCTCTCGCGTGTTCCGTACATGGATTTCGTAAGATCGGTCTTCAAGGTCACGAAACAGTATTCGTGGTAGGTGCAGGCACGATTGGATTAACAGCGATTCTGGCTGCACGTGCAGTCGGTGCAAAAGTAATCGTGTTGGCACGTCATCCACATCAACGAGCGGCAGCGGAGCGTCTTGGCGCGATTGAGGTGCTTGGAGAGGACGAGGCATCAATGCAACGCATCGCAGATTTAGTCGCGGGAAACGCGATCGACGTTGCGGTTGAGACCGTGGGTGGCAAAGCTGAAACGCTTTGGCAAGCGCAACGGGTATTACGACCGAAAGGCCGATTACTCGTCCTCGGCGTATTCACTGGGGGTCCGGTACCGATCAATGCGCTGCATTTGGCGATCAAGGAAATCGAGATGGTCGGTTCGATGACTTACAATGCAGAGGACGGACATGTAGACTACGAAATAGCACTTGAGGTTGTCGGCGATTTTCTATCTGAGATTAAATCGCTGGTGTCGCATCGATTTAATTTGGATCGAGCGAACGACGCGTTTCAAACTGCGACGGACAAATCAACCCAATCGCTTAAAGTCCATTTCAACCCAAATACCAATTGAACGGCGTAAATCAAGGCGCTGAACAGCTACAAAGTTTCTTTCGCGGAGAAGAGATGTCAGACGAATTGAAAAAGTATCAGTGCATGACGTGTGGATTCATCTACGATGAAGCTGAAGGTCTGCCTGACCAAGGGATTGAGCCTGGTACCCGATGGTCACAAGTTCCTGACGATTGGCTCTGTCCGGAGTGCGCGACACCCAAAGAAGATTTCGAAATGGTGGAGATCTAACAAACAAAAATGACGCGCGGTGACTGATTACCGCGCGTCCGAGTGACGAACCAGCTTTCGTGTCACGCCCGCTCGCATACAACCACTGGTATCTCCCGCGAACCTGCACGTTCTTTGTATTCCACGTATGTGGGAAATATCGAACTCATTAACTCCCAAAGCTTCGCGCGTTCTTCGCCCTGGGCGGTACGCGCCTTTCCGGCAAATCGTTCCGCTTTGACCTGAAGTTCAACGTCAGGATTTTCATCCAGATTCAGGTACCAGGAAGGATGGTGGGAGTGCCCGCCCTTCGAAGCAACGACGATATAAGCTCCTTCGTGTTCGCCATAGATCAAAGGTAGTTGTCGGCCTTCGCCCGATTGTCGACCTTTCGTCGTGAGCAGGAGCGTGGGTAATCCATTCCACATGTGCCCGTCCTCACCATCAGTCGCAATGTAACGATCGAGGTGATCTTGGATCCAGTCGGATAGTTTTGGTTCAGACATTTTGTAGTTCCATCAAAGTAACAGTGATTTAGGTGATTTGTTGGCGTTACGAATCGCGATAGGTATCCAGATCCCGGAATTGGTTATCGCGCCAGTCTACTGCGGCACGAAAACCGAGTTCGCGCATCTTCTCTTGCCACAGATACGCAAATTCGGTCATTTGTGCCATAGCGTCATGCTCAGTACTACTACGAACAGATGAGTAAATTCCCATGTTTTCGTAGAACCGATTCATGTTGAGTTTGAGGATTGCCAGATGGTCGGCTGACATGATCGCTAGCCGATCGGCGAAAGCGATGGTTCGGTCCTCAAGTTCTTCCCTCGGCCAGCAGTAGTTGATCATTCCGATTCTTTCAGCTTCCGCGGCAGAGATACTCTCACCGGTGTAGGAGAGTTCCTTCGCCTTGCGCATGCCAAGAACGAGCGGCCAAATCACGCCATTTCGTGCAACGCCGAGACCGCGATGGCCAGGGTGTCCAATCTCTGTGTCGTCGGATGCGACTACTAGATCCGCCATCATGGCTAGTTCGCAGCCGCCTGCCAGTGCGTAGCGATGCACGGAAGCGATGGTGACCTTTGCCATGTTCCAAAAGTACATTTGAATGTCCGTAATCTGCTGCATGCTAGTACGAACACCCATGATGAGCATGCGGCGCTTGTCGTCCGAAGATTTGTAACGTCTATTCGGTCCGCCGCTTCCAGCAGGATTAGGCGTGAGATCGTATCCAGCACAGAATGCACGTCCGGCGCCACGTAGGATGATGACGCGAACTGAGTCATCTGCTTCCATGTCATGAAGCACATCGTTTAGTTCGAAGAGTAAGCCACTCGACAAAGCGTTCAACTTTTCTGGTCGGTTCATCGTGATGCGACCCACACGTCCGTCGGTACCTACACGGTCGACGATTAGGTTGTCGTAGTCATCGTAGTTCGGCATGGTTTGAGATTCCGATAAATTCAAATCAAAGTTCCGATATTTTGCGGATGACGGTAACGCGTAATCGACGTGTGACTGGACCATACTCAAACCATACGTTCCTGATGCGTTTGGTTTATCGTGTGAGAGTGCCTTTTCGCGTCCTCATAAGCTGGACGATGAAGATCGTCCATCGAATCACGAACTTTTACAGGTTCGGCAATTTAGGATGGCATTGCGTTCTTGTTTCTGAGGACGTCTATCGATAACACGAGGATTTCCTACGAATGCTAGATCGGCGAATGTGATGAACCCGAGTCGACTACCGGCCTTTTGTCTAAATATGTATACATACCTTTCGATTTTCGTCTAAATTCGATAGATTCACGTAAAACAAGAGAGCGCGATCGATGACGTATACGAATTGCGTATCTAACTGACTAGTGCTTTAGGCACCCCAGGGGGAACGGCTCAAAACGGTTTCTCATTTCGTTCAAATGGTTTTTAGTTCAAAATTGCAGACGATTAATCTCGCATTGGAGATCACCCTAAACCATGTTTGTCGTGTTGGTCAAATGGAAGATCAAGCCAGAATTCGAAGAACAATTTGCCGAACACTGGCGAACGAAGCTTAGAGTAAAGGACCTGCGCGGTTTGGTCGGTGAGTTCTTGTGCGCGCCGGAGTCTCGCGAATACGGAACTTGGAATTTGCCCGATGCAGGCGATCCGCCATGCAGGATATTCCTAAACGTGGGAATTTGGGAAGATGAACATGCCTTTCTTGACCAGATTTCCCCTTATTTTTCCGATGATAAAGAGCCACTGTTCTTTGAGGCAAGTCGTAGAGTCCGTACGCCGTTGAACACTAAGACTTGTCGTATCGGAAGCGCTTCTTTTCCTGACCGTAGCACCGATGGAGTACTCTGATACTGGTTGTGTCACATAGGTGTTGATTGGACACAATTGCCTTAAATTAATCCGTCAAACAAATACTACAATTGTTTATAGATGAGTCATGATCGCTATTCACGATCTATTTATGGAACATATAGACAATGGTAAAACCTGCAAACCGAAGCTATTCACGCTATGCTCGAGAAGCCGCAACACTTCTAGGATTGATGATACGCAATGCACGCGTCGAACGCGGGATCACTGTCTCTGAAATCGCCGAACGTGCGGGAGTGTCCAGAGGTCTAGTACACAGGATTGAGAGAGGGGAAATGACCTCCTCAATCGGTGCATCTTTCGAGGTCGCCGCCATTGTGGGTTTGCATTTATTCGACTCCGAATCGCCTACGCTCACGCACTATTTACGGATGGAACAGCAAAAGCTCGCGCTCTTACCACGTGCCGTTCGAACAAGCACGACGAAGGTGAAGGACGACTTCTAGTATGCCGGATAAGAAAGAGCAGCATGAAGCGTTTGTCTGGCTATGGTTACCAAACTCAACTACTCCGATTGTTGCCGGACGTATAGAACGAAATAACGAGCAGTTGGTCTTCAATTACGGTCGAAGCTATCTAGATCGAGATGAGTGTATCTCGATCTATGAACCGGAATTGCCGTTACGCAGTGGCGCGATCTTTCCTCGAAGCGGCTTAACTATTGCAGGTTGCGTGCGCGATGCCGCCCCGGACGCGTGGGGTCGTCGAGTTATCCTGAATCGTCTCTTTGGCATCAGAGGAACCAATTCGGATACGTCTGTGCTGGACGAACTTACTTACTTGCTTGAATCTGGATCTAACCGCATCGGTGCTCTAGATTTTCAGGATTCCTCAACGGAGTACGTACCTCGAATTGCCGAAACGACGCCCCTCAGTGAGTTGCAGCTAGCCATCGAAAAAGTAGAGAAAGGCGAGCTGCTAACACCTGAACTTGATCAGGCACTATTCCATGGCACATCAATCGGTGGCGCTCGACCGAAAGCAATGATCCAAGACGAGAACCGTACGATGATCGCTAAGTTCGCTTCTTCAACCGACACCTACAACGTCGTGAAAGCGGAATATGTCGCCATGTGTCTTGCGGCCAGGGTAGGGCTTGATGTCGCGCACGTTCATCTCACTTCTGTTGCCGAAAAGGACGTACTCCTGATCGAACGTTTCGATCGCAAGAAAACAACTGTCGGTTGGACGCGGTACTTAATGGTTTCAGTACTTACGCTGCTCGGTCTTGACGAAATGCTGGCGCGTTATGCGAGCTATGAGACTCTCGCGGAGGTAGTACGGCACCGGTTCACCTCGCCTAAGAACACATTACATGAGTTATTCGGTAGGCTCGTGTTCAACATCTTGTGTGGAAATACCGATGACCACGCCCGTAACCATGCTGCTTTCTGGGACGGCAGTAGCTTGACATTGACTCCTGCGTATGACATCTGCCCCCAAAACCGTGCTGGCAATGTGGCAAGTCAGGCGATGCTAATCGTTGAAAACAAGCGAGAGAGCACGCTTGCGACATGCCTTAAAGCTGCGCCTAACTTTCATCTCAGCGAAACAGCCGCCAAGGACATCATCGCACATCAGATCAGCACGATACGGAATGAATGGGACGAGATATGCGAGGAAGCTACATTGTCCGAAATTGAAAGTAACCTGTTTAGCCAGCGTATGTTTCTGAATGACTACGTCTTTGAAGGTACTAAGAAGGAGCTGAGTTGATCAGTAGTTCGAGCTAGAAGCGAGCCGTCTAAGGAACTAATATCAAGACGTTTCAGAGACCCGTTACACCATGCCATATGGTCTAGCAGTTTGACTGAGAGATACGTGTCCTCGCCGTAGTCGCCGAATGGCATATCCTGCGACCGACCGACGGTCTCAAACGCAAACCGAATAGCGTCGGGTTTTAACGTAAGAGGATCGATGCCGTGCGCGAAACGATGATTAGCTCGCGATTGAACAACGAGTCCTCTCCAGACTCTTAAAATGCCGCGTTCGCAAACAAATTGAAATGAATCGGTGTCACGAAGATGAGATTAGAAGACATTCGCCACATTGGGGTACTTGGCGGCGGCGTTATGGGGGGCGGGATCGCCCAAATCCTGAGCGCACTTGCGGGTTACAAAGTGACGGTTCGAGATCTCACGCAAGAGATTCTCGACGATACCCGCGACGAAGTGATTGAAAGCAAATGGGGCGTGAAGCGCGCCGTGGAGCGTGGCAAACTAAGCTTCGATCAAGCAACCCGTGCCATCGAAGACGTTTCATACACGCTCAACGCAGAAGATCTCGCGGACTGTGACCTCATTATTGAAGCGGTTCCGGAGCAACTGGAACTGAAACAGGCCGTATTCAAGGAACTTGATAGCATCGTTAAGGCAGACTGCATCTTTGCATCAAACACGTCTGGTTTCGTCATCAAAGAGATCGCAAAAGATGTCAGCGACGCGCGAAAACGGAACTTCGTAGGTATGCACTTCTCGAATCCAGTGCCGATCATGAAAATGCTGGAGGTAATCACAACCGATGAGTCGGATCCCGAAGTGGCAGAGATCTGTAGAGCCGTCGGCGAGGCAGCGGGTCGAGCTGTTTCCATGGTCAAGGACAAGGAAGGTACGTACGGTTTTATTTTGAACCGTGTATTCGCTGCTGCAGCTCGCGAAGCGAAGCAGATCGTTGACGACGGTCTCGCAACGCCAGAAGATGTCGATAAAGCGATGATTACTGGTCGCAATTGGCCCGCCGCTTTCTTTGGGTCACGCGGTGGCATTGGCAAGAAGTGGTGATTTAGCCTGTCGCTTTCTTGTAGCAGTCGCCAACAGGCGTAAGGGATAGAACCAACTCTGCCGTAGCTCTAACGTTTGATCCTGTAAACATCTGGAAACGGAAGTTTCTTGCCTTTGAGTCTGTGATACACCGCTCGACTAAGTTCAAGGTCATATTGATGGAAATCTGTTTGCGGACGAACTTGCAGCACGCCATTTGCTGGTTCGTTATTGAAAAGGCTTAAATACGGCGGAATCTTGCGATCGGAAGTCGGTTTCGGAGGGCGATTAGGCGATTTACCGAATGGAAATCCACCGCCGATATCCATGAGTTGTCCGAACCGAATGGGATTCCGGTCAAGGACTTGCTGAGTAACTGTCGTTCTGAACGGCTCCTGAGACTGCATATGAGGTCGGCAGTACGTCGCAAGCATCATTAATCGAAGTCCTTCAGTTTTACGCGGATAGGACCCATGCCATGTGTGATCGCCCCAGATGACCATTGAGCCCATTGGCGCTTCAACGGCTTGCGCACGATCTAGCCAGTACTCGGACTCTTCTGGTGAAGGAAATCGTCGCCATCGATGACTTCCAGGAACAAACGCAAGTGCGCCATCGTCTTTGGAGTAATCCGACAACAGATAGTTGAAATTTGCTGTAAATGGTTCTGGCGGAAACGTAACCATCTCAAACTGCGCCCAATCGGCATGTATGCCGGTGCGTGCTTCACCTTCGCCTTTTAACCAGCCATCGCACAGACTGAGTATGCAATTCGTCCCAAGCAGGTATTGGACCAGGCCAAATCCTGCAGGATTCAACAACGTTCTTTCAAAAATGGGATCATCCCAAAGCATGAAGCGCATGAGCTCCTGCCCGTCGGCAAAGACCTCTTCAAGCTCAGAAGCTCCACATTCTTTTCGACTGCAGGCGACTTCGATCAGCGCGTCTCGAATCGCTTCATGTTGCTTAGGCGTCCCGACTTTCGAAGGCGGAACGACGGTGTAGCCGAAAGCCTCTAACTCAGCGACATGCTCGAGTAGATCGAGCTCTTTCAATTCACGATATAGTTCCGGCAAGTGTCGGGCTGACGTCCAATCGTTGATTTCCATAGGTTTACTCTCGTAAATTCAGCCGTTCGAGATAGTCCAAAGGCTCAGTTACTCTGATCCTAGATTTTTGCAGCGACGCCACCATCAACATTAATGATTTCGGCAGTGAGGAAACGGGATTCATCTGACACCAGGAAGAGCACCAAGTTGGCAACATCTTGAGGGTAACCAGGACCTTGAATGATCTGGTGAAAATCGAACATTTGTTCGAAGACATGGTGTCCGCCATCCGGATCGTTCGATGTACCTCGAGTCGCGCCGGGGGTGAGGATCTGTCCTGGTCGGACACAGTTAACGCGGATGTTGTCCTTCCCGCCAACTCCTGCCATGTAGCGTGTTAGCGCATCAACACCAGCCTTCGCAGCGTAATACGAAGCTGAAGTCGCGCCATAGGCTTCCGCCATAGCTGGACTAAATCCTCGCTGTGCTGCTAAAGACGACATGTTGACAACGGCGCCGCCGCCAGCCGCGACTATATGAGGCCACACAGCCTGGCTCACATAGAACGTCCCGGTGAGATTGACGTCAATTACCCGGAGCCATTCCTCGTTAGGCTCATTCGGAAAGCGATTGCCAGCGCCGCCCCCCGCGTTATTGAATAGAACGTCGATACGGCCGTAGGTATCCACGACGCCCGCCACTGCCTTTTCGACTGAGTCATTGTCGCGCACATCACAGGCGAAGAATGTAGCATCGCCACCCTCCGCTCGGATTGCTTCCTCAACCGCTTCACCTTGCTCTTCGCGGCGCGCCATTAAGGCAACTTTCGCGCCTTCCCGTGCGAATGTGTGCGCGGTCGTTTCACCGATTCCACTATTCCCACCGGTGACGATAGCGACCTTCGATTTCAAGCGTTCTGCCATGATGTGTTTTCTCCTAATTTGCCTTACGAGCTTATCGCTCGTGTTTGAGAACGTTTAGTTCGACTGGATTGATTTTGCTTTTCGGAATCGCCAACCATGCATGATGCTACCGTAATGATTGAACACGCGTCGTGCTTCACGATCGTTGAACGGATACTCTGCACCGAGCTGGGTCGCAGCTGCAAGGCCGCTTACAAAGCATGTTTCTTGACTGTTAATCAAGACATGAGCACCGCAGTGCAAGGTCCGTCGTCTACCCTGAATAAAACCAAACAACGGTACGATCATTGCGACATGCTTCACATCGTGTACAACGTGTTGAAACCACCAACGACCGACGATGCGCTCTGGATCAATCACGCTGTTTGCGTTGTACGTTACTAGACAAGGTTTATCTGAGTGACCAGCCCACGGTTGTTGATTGTGCATGATGTAGGTGATTTCATAATTGTCTGGCCGAACGCCATACTGTTCGATGTGATTGCTGCGACTCGTCAGCGCTTTCACGTCGTTGTCAGGTAACACCGATGCGTCAGAGTGAACGATCGCGTGGTTATGCAGTTCACTTTCGTAGCGAATAGCTGAAAGGATGTACCGTTCTAGCATCGTCGGTTGATCAAGGATCATCAAAGTCTGATTCGCGTTACACGCGAGTATCACTTCGTCGAAGTGCTCGGTTGCACCGGATTCATCTTCAATTACTACATGCGATGAGTGTCGATAGACCTTTCGAACAGGTCGATTCAAGTAAATCTTGTCTTGAAAACCTGATACAAGAGACTCGTAGATGCGACGAGTTCCCTGGTCCCACGTTTGCATGGGCGTAGCCGACTCGATATCGAAAAACTCGAGATAGCGCGCAAACAGCGCCGCTGGCATATCGAAAACGTTCGTCGCCATTAGGAAGTTAACGAACATGGGTTTGAGTACTTGATTTCTGAAATCGCCAGATAGTCCAGCGAAGTTGAGTACCGTGCGCATACTGATGTAGTTGAAAGGATTCAGAGCGTTCAGTGCTTTGGAATTTGCGCGAGTAAGCCAGCCAAACCACTGAATGCGCTTCAAGATGCGTTGGAACTTAGTAATCTCTAGTTGAAGTCTTGTTCGCAACTCAGAGGTGAAGTCGTGTGCATAGATCCGACCTCGATATTTCACGCTGTAACTGAACCGCGTTGGCACTAATTCGATGTCAAACTTCTGCATCAGTAGCATGATGTGGTGGTACACAGACGGAATACATGCCGTAACAGAGATGTCAAAAGGTATGGAACTACCGTCTGCTTGAGGCATGTCTGCGGTCACTGCATTGCCACCGATTCGAGGTTGGGCTTCGTAGATGCGGAAATCGAATCGATCCGGATGCTGACTAAGTGCCCAAGCCGCGGCTAGACCAGATACGCCAGCCCCGACAATAACTACTCGGCGAGGGGTGGACTTTTCGGACTGATCGCTCATTTCTATATTAGCTTCAGCAAGTATTTCAGTGCGCTTTGCGCTAAATTGACCACGGTTCGACCGTTTCTAAAGAACGCGCGGTTCCCGCGATATGGAGTAGCACGCCGGCTGATTATGGTGAAGGCGTGGCATGTGCTAAATAGAAAAGGGGACAGTCGCTCAAATCCGGCGAAACTCCGTAAATCTACGAGACCGTTCACTTGCATAATTCGACTCATTTTGCCGGTCGCCAATTAATTGAGCCACGCAACGAAGTTCTTGCTTTGAAAGCATCTTTACATACCACAAATTGCGTATTTACGTGCATTGTCGCAGCGCTACTCGCTAGCTGCGCATCGATTGATATTCCACGTATTTCATCACAAGAACTTGCGTATGAACGAGAGCTTCAGTTAGCCAATACTTTTGCCACTGGGATCGAACAAACTGACCGGCTCTACAACCTTCTGTGGCCGTTACGTGAGAAAAACACGGCATTCTGTCGCGGTCAGACCGTGCGTTCGCTAGGTTTTCGTTATGAGTCGCCTCGAAGTGAAACCGGTCTCAATTCGCTCGAAAGGAAAGTTCGCGAATCAGTTCTTAAATTCAATGATCAGGCTGTGATCTACGCTGTAGCAGAAGGTTCGCCAGCCCACGTCGCGGGTTTGAAGAAACATGATCGCATCGTTGGTATTGGCAACTGGTCCTGGACCGCGAATACGGCGAGCGATTTCAACAGGTCAATAAAGCGACGACTGGACGCACTCATACGAAGTGAGTCTGTATCGCTTGAAATTGAGCGTGAAGGCGAGCGATTGAGGTTTACGGTCGCTCCAACAAGAGTGTGCAATATCGCGTTGGTTCTGAAACCTAGCCTTGAAGTACAGGCCCGGACGAACGGGCGCGAAATTCTCGTCACGCAAGGTATGGCGGCGCTGTTGGACGATGAACAAATGCGCACGGTGCTCGCCCATGAGCTGGCACATTGCACGTTGAGTCACATGACGCGCGCGAACGTGAACTCAGGATTAGGTCTTATTTTCGACGTAGCTTTTCTCACACAACGTGTCTGGCTGGGTGGGGTGTTTTCAGGTCTATCACGGGACGCGATGTCCATTGGCGCAGAACGCGAAGCAGATTACGTCTCAATGTATCTGCTTGCGAACGCGGGACTCGATACCTCAAACCGTGCTGAGATCTGGCGTGTCCTAGCGGATGAGGTCACGTTCAGGTCCTCGATTTTCACAACCCATCCATATAGTCCAGAACGATATCTCCTCCTAACGAAAACACATACGGAGATTGAAGAGAAACGCAATTCTGGAGAAGCACTGGTACCCAATGGCATGCGCGTGCCACGACGCTAGGTATAGATTTAGCTACGGTTTAACGACTTGGTGGGAGAAAGACGATGAAAGCAATCATGGTGATGTACGACTCACTGAATCGACACATGCTCCCAAACTACGGTTGTGACTGGACGCTTGCGCCAAATTTCAAACGTCTTGGCGAGAGAGTCGTAACGTTCGATAACCACTATGTCGGCAGCATGCCTTGCATCCCTGCGCGACGCGAACTCCATACCGGACGACACAATTTCTTGCATCGATCATGGGGACCTTACGAGCCGTTCGACGACTCGACCTTCTCGATCCTGCGCGATAGCGGTGTTTACACCCACCTGGTATCGGACCACTATCACTACTGGGAAGACGGTGGGGCGACATATCACCATCGATACTCCAGTTGGGTTAACGTGCGCGGACAAGAAGGAGATGCTTGGAAAGGTGAAGTTAGAGATCCCGAGTTGCCTGAGCATCTTGGTCGTGTGACGCGCCAAGACTGGATCAACCGGAAGTACATGCAAGAAGAATCACTGACGCCACAAGCTCGGACGTTTGCTGGTGGTCTCGAATTTCTCGAGACGAACTGCGATAAAGACAACTGGTACTTACAGATTGAGACGTTTGACCCCCACGAGCCATTCTTCACGCTGAAACAATGGAAAGACCGTTACAACTATGCGTGGGACGGTCCACATTTCGATTGGCCGAAGTATGAACGTGTATCTGAGGACCCTGACGCTGTCGAATATCTTCGCCATCAGTATGCCGCATTGCTGACCCAATGTGACCACTATCTCGGTACCGTGATTGACTTTATGGACGAACACGACATGTGGCACGACACGATGTTGATGATCGTCACGGACCATGGCTTTCTCTTGGGTGAGCATGATTGGTGGGGCAAGATGCGAATGCCTTGGTACAACGAAACAGCGCATATTCCGTTCTTCGTATGGGATCCTCGCACGGGCAAACGCAATGTAAGGCGACAGGGTTTGACCCAAGCGATCGATGTCGGACCCACGTTACTCAGTTATTTCGGAATCGATCGTACTGAAGACATGCAAGGGTTTGACTTGCACGGATTGATCGATGGCGATGCTTCAGTTCGCGATGCGTCGATCTATGGCATGTTTGGTGGCCATGTCAACGTCACGGACGGGGAATACGTCTATATGCGCGCACCTCGAGAAGGTAATGCGCCTCTAAACCATTACACCTTGGTACCCATGCATATGCGAAGTCCATTTAGCACACGCGAGCTCGCAGACATGAAGTGGCATGAGGGCTTTAGCTTTACCAAGGGATGTCCCGTCATGCGAATTCCCGCGCCTGGTATGGCTCGAGCAACAACGGAATTTACGACACAACTATTCGATCTCAAGAACGATCCGGGTCAAATCAAACCGATCGAAGATCATGGCGTTGAGGAACGAATGATCAACTTGATGAAGGAGGCGATGATCAGCAATGACGCGCCTCCTGAACAGTTTGAACGACTAGAGTTGAAGTGATTTGAACTATACGCTCTAGATAGACGAAGCTTGGAACTACACCGGAGAGATTAAGAACATGACCGCACTTCCTCGCCATACCAGTTCTCGATCGGATTACGGCGAACACGAACAAGACATCGTGCGCTACCGCAAAGAAGGCACGCGCCGTGCGTTGGCGATGCCGAACCGTGGTCCATTGCTGATCGACTCAAATGGGAACGTACATCAAGACATCCTAGATGCGTACCGCGAGTTTGGCTTCTATGTATTGCAGGACGTGATCTCGGACACTGAATTGGCGGATCTCGAAGCTGACGTTGCCGACATGCTCGACCGAGCGCCAACCCATCGCGGTTCGAAGCTTGATCGTCACGGTCGACCTGCACTGGGTGCGGAAAACGAAGCACGAAGCGTCAGTTTTGTTAAACCACTATCAGATCCAGTTGGCGGCACAAAGGCAGCGTACGGTCGTCATCAGGCGAAGATGATCGAGCTAAATCCACCCGAGGATGCACCAGATGAGATCGTGCAAATAATCAGTGGAGGACTTCAGTTTTCCGAAGCCTATCTACGCTTGTACGGTCATCCGGGTCTGCTGACCCTGGCAGCCGCGATTCACGGCAGCGATTTCACGCCTTTCCATGAAGCAATTTGGATCAAGCAGCCTGGTCTTGGCGGTTCGGTTGCCTGGCATCAAGACGGCTTTACCCATTGGGAAAGTCCAGACATGGACGAAAGCACGCACGGGTTTAACTACATGGTTCAGCTCTACGGCTGCGACGCAGAAAACGGACTGTGGGTGGTTCCAGGATCTCACGCGCGAGGTAAGCTAAATATCAAGCAGATGGTGGCTGACGCTGGCTCTGACCGATTGCCGACAGCGGTACCACTGATCTGCAACCCCGGCGACGTGGCTATTACGAACCGTCAAGCCATTCACGGTTCTTTCGCGAATACGAGCGACCGGTTCCGCGTTTCAATGACTTACGGCTTTCATCGCCGACGAAGCGTGCTGAATGTTCGAAGCGGTGGCGTGCATAGTCCGGTGACCGACTACACAGATGAGTACATACGGTCCCGGTCTCGACTTATCCAATTCGGGATTGAAGCTCGCAAGTCGCGATTTCCGGAAGAAGCGCCGTATGCGTACGAGCCATTCGCAAACGACGTGCAAGAATTTGCGTGGTCGTCAGATCGGCTCGCGGAACTCAAGGACTACAACCTGCAGGATCTGGGTATATAGACGTGGCTGAGAGCGTGCTCAAGCTAGCAATGGTCGGGTGCGGTGGTATAGCACGTGCGCATTGGAACGGCATTCGAAGACATGCTCCCCGGATTGACGTGCGCGCAGTCGTCGATGTAAATGAAAAGGCAGCCAAAGCATTTGCTGAAACCGTAGGTGCGAAACCGTATGCATCGCTTGAGCGATGTGTCCGTGAAGCCGATGTGGATGCTGTAGATCTGATGCTCCCGCATCACCTTCATGAGTGGGGGGCGAACGTCTGTTATGTGGCGAAGAAACACGTAGTACTCGAAAAGCCGATCGCCATGGACGTTCTCACTGCAGAACGCATTCTCAATGGCGCGAAGCAAGCCGGCGTCAAGTTGATGGTGGCGGAACAAGCCCAATATTGGATGGATGTCGTTGAGGCGCGCGCCCTCATCGATCAAGGTGCGATTGGAGATGTCGTGACCGGGAAAGCCTGTTTTTACGATCCGCTCAGAGCATTTGATTCAGACAACTTACCGTGGCGATTCAGCCTCGCGAAATCAGGAGGTGGGATCAGCATCGATGGTGGTGCTCATTGGATTCGTCCAATGCGGATGATGCTAGGTGAAATAGACGAAGTGGTTGCTGCAACAGCTCGTTTCATTCCCGAGATGGAAGGCGAATCGATTGCGCAAGCGATTCTGCGGTTTGAGTCTGGTGTGATTGGTACGTTTCAAGCGATACAGAGTACTGGTGCACTCGCGCCGATCGAGGATTTTCGTATAACCGGCACCAAAGGTGAAATCGTGATCGAACGCGGTCGCGAGGGTAGGCTGATGCTCTATAACGAAGATCACCCGACCGGCAAAAACGTTATGAGTGCGTTTGAAAGCAAAGCCGCGTCATACGGCGTTGAGCTCGCAGACTTCGCAAGTTTCGTCCTAGACGACACCGCACTCGCAGCGCCGCCTGAGTACGCACTGGGAGAATTGCGAACCGCTATCACTATGTATCGAAGCGTTTCGACCGGACGTTGGGAGAAAGTCTCGTAATCGTCGCTGCCTTGCCCGGATTATCGAATCAACGCAAGTTCGACTAGATCGTTTCGAGTAATTCCTTTAAACCTCGACCCAATCGCGAGATTGCCGCACTGTAGATAAAGCGATCCCAACCGATGCAGAAGTGCCGAACGCCGAGATCGATATATCGCTTCGCTTGTTCGACTTCACCAATTTCGATCCTAGGCGGTACGCCGTACTCTATAGATTTCTTGATCACGAGCTCTTCGTATCCACGCATCTCATTACTACCTTGCAGCGAAGGATCGCCTTTCGAGAAACTGAAGTCTGCCGGACCCCATTGGGTCATGTCAATGCCCCGCTCCTTCGCACGTTCAAGAACGGAATCGATGTTGTCAACGGTTACCGCTTTCTCGATCATGATGACGGAGACGATCGACTCCAAGTCCGTGCCGTAAGTGTTGATGTTGTAGCCAGATAACGCCGGACGACGGAGTTTTACGCCCATTTTGGCGTCGTTTCCGGGTTTATCTGGTCGGATGGCTTCATGACAAAGATCGACGTCATCAGCAGTTCGCACGTCTGTGAATAACACGGACTTGAATCCAGCTCCAAGTGCGACTTGAGCCCAAAATGCTTGCCCTTCCTGATCCAACTTGATCATTAAAGGAAGGTTCCCGCACTGACCTGCGCGCGCCAGGTGATAGAGCGAACTCATGTCAAACGTGGAGTACTCACCTACGAACTCGGCGTAGTCAAAAAAACCTGAATCGCCGATCATTTCGGGAATATCGGGTTCGGCAAAAAGGAAATGGGTTCCGATTGTGGGAAGTCCTTGGTCCAGCTTTTGCCGGAAGGTGTTTTCCATGATCATGAGTGAGTTCCGTAGATGAGACCCTAGTATTCGTTACTTGGCGGGCTGCAGCGAGTGGCGAATGTTACGAATGGTGCGCGTGTGGCCTGGTTCTTGGTTCTGATGTGAAGACAAAGGAGTTTTGATCATGGATACGCAATTGCTTTTGGCGTCATTGATTAAGAATTCATTTTGGATGAAGTTTGTTGGCGTTGTGCTCATCATCGCGGGTGTGTTTTACTGCATAACGATCATCGGGCTCTTGTTTGGTTGGCTTCCAATTTGGCTAGGGGTGCTGTTGTTTTCTTCGGCGAAGCGTTTGGATGTGCTTAGAGAAGGGGAGAGTCCCCCAGTCGCTGTCGAGAGTATCGAGAAGCTATCGTTGTTCTTCAAGATAAGTGGTATCGCGACGTTAGTGTACGTTGTTTTTCTCGCCTTCTTGCTTCTTTTCGTTCTTTTGAGAGCCGTGGGGGCAGTTACTGGATTCGATGGGTTCTAATCAGATTCGATTCTGGTCCGAGTAGTTGCAGTTTTGTGCTACCGACCCGTTTACTTTGCGTGAATATTGATAGGCAGAGAATAGAGGTCATAGGAGGGATCAATGATTACTGTATAAAATAACATATATACAAAGATATAGTTACTGCTATGGTATTGGCGACATCATTGCTTAACAACGCCGGTCTCTGGCGAGCTCGGGACTTGAATGGACGTCAAACGGCGTCAAGCGATCGCGGTCAGAGCACGGGTTTCCCACAACTCGACAAGTTGTTGATAGATGGCGGATGGCCACGCGCTGCTTTGGTGGAAGTTCTTTGTGATCGCTATGGCGTTGGCGAATTACGGTTGCTAGCGTCGGCCCTGACGAGACCAGTGAGCGACGCACATTGGACAGTTTTGATCAATCCGCCCTGTGTTCCTTACGCGCCGGCTTTTCAAGCATTGGGAATCAACGTGCACGAATTGATGGTCGTACATCCAAGCAGCCATCAGGAGGCGCTATGGTCATTTGAAGAAGTCATTGTCTCGGGTTCAACGCAAACAGTGCTGGCATGGTTGAGTGAAAGTGATCTTCAGGACAAGCAGTTGCGTCGAATCCAGGCGAAGAGCAAAGAACACGGGGTGTTTAGCGTGGTATTTCGACCGTTAGCGGCAGAACAGATCCCCTCGGCGGCGGAATTGCGCCTGAAGATTGAACAACAAACAATCGATCGCAAGCTTGTCATTTCAATCGTCAAGCGCCGTGGTGGTTGGCGTGTGGATGGATTGGAACTGCCTTTGCCCTGGGGTCCGACGGCAACGGATTCGCAACGTGCGCGTCAACTCCTTGCAAATTGGGAACGAACGCGTCGCGATATGAAGGCGGTTGCTGTCTGATGCTGTGGTTCGGACTGCACCTGCCTTTTTTGCCCTTAGAGGTTTTCCAACGGCCCGAAATCAAAGAGCGGGGTTTACCAGCCGTAGTCACCGAAGCGCAACGGGTATTTTGTCTGAATAAGCCTGCCAGAGCGGCTGGTATCCGTTGGGGTGCGAGTTTGGCAACGGCTCGGAGCTTGATGCCTGAACTGATTCACCATCCGCGGAATCAAGAAGCCGAATCACAGCGTTTGGAACGCTTGGTCAGGCTGGCTTATGAATTCACTCCTTATGTGAGCGTGGCTGATTTTGATGCGCTGCTATTGGAAATGGAGGGTAGCCTAAAACTCTTCGGCGGGGTCAATCAGGTTCGAGCCCGGCTGCGGTCTCGCTTTGGTCGCATGGGACATTTCGTAGCAATCGGCATAGCGCATACGCCGCGCGCATCGCTGGCGTTCGCAAAAAATGATGGTGATGGTGCTGCTTGGCCCGACTTTCCGGAAAGAAGCGAGATTGAGCACATTGGGTTACAGCAGTTGGACACAACGTCGCTCGATTGCCTGGAACTTGAACCCAAAATCCGTGAACGGTTCACGAACATGGGCATGCGCAACGTTGGGGACATCGTGCACGTGCCAAGACACGAGTTGCGTAAACGATTCGGCGAAGAACTGACAGACTACGTAGCGCAACTGACAGGCGAACGGGTCGACCCATGGGAGGCGGAGCAGCCTCCTGAAGCATTTAGCGAAAACTTGCACTTGATCGATCCCGCACATGGAAAGGATGAAGTTCTTGAACCCATGGAGCACTTGGCTAGGAGGTTATCAACATGGCTTAAGCAACTGAATTTAGGTGCGCGACGGTTGCGTTGGGGTGTATACGCATTTGAGGGGGATGGTGCTACGTTTGAAGTGGGGTTTGAACAGCCGCGTCATGAAGTCGCCGACATCATGGCAATCACGCGCTTACGCATGGAGACCGTTGATCTACCGAGTGAAGCGATGACGGTGACGTTGGATGCATTACGTACAGCACATCTTGGTTTGAAGTGGGTTGAACGCGATGTGCTGGGACGGCCGCTGACGCAACCTACACCGTCGCGTGAATTGCTTGATCGATTAACCGCACGCCTAGGGGAGGGTGCACTTCAACGATTCTGCATTCTCGACGATCATCGTCCAGAGTTTGCTTGGATGCCGACAAATGAGTCCGACGCACATGATGTGACGGCCAATGTGCCTGAGCTTGGTCGACGGCCGTTGTGGCTATTGGAACCGCCGGTTTGGGTGCGTGCTGGGCACTTGCACATTGTCAGCGGTCCTGAGCGAATTCAATGCGGGTGGTGGGACCATGAACAGCATCGTGACTATTTCGTAGCCCGAGACCGCGACGAAACCTGGTGTTGGTGCTTCCGCGACGCGCAAGGCTGGTTTGTGCATGGTTACTTCGCCTGAACAGGCTTTAGGAATCGGATTTGCCGAACTGCGCTGTAAATCCAACTATTCATTCTTGACCGGCGCATCGCATCCGGAAGAACTGGTTGTACAGGCGCATACGTTAGGTTACCAAGCGATTGCTATTACGGACGAATGTTCGTTTTACGGCATTGTCAAGGCGTACGAAGCAGCGAAGGCGAAAGGCATTCAGCTGATTGTCGGCTCCGAATTTAAACTCCCCATTGCCTCATTCGAGTCAGTTGAGATCGTGCTCCTAGCACCGACACTGACTGCGTATCAGCAACTCTCCAGCTTGATCACTCGTGCACGCCGCAACGCTGAGAAAGGCGGCTATTCACTTGATATGGGCATGTTGCAAGGCGTACGTGATTGTTTCGCGATCTGGCCTGTACCATGCGGAAGCGTGGATGACTTGACCCTCGTCGGAGACGCGTTGCGTGTTTGCCTGCCACATCTATGGCTGGCCCTTGAGTTGTTCATGGACGGTGAAGATACCTCCAAAACAGCTACCGCCTTGGAATTGGCATTGACCTTGAACTTGCCGATCGTCGCTACAAATGATGTCCATATGCACGTTCCAGATCGAAAGCGGCTCTTGGATACACTCGCGGCCATCCGGGTCGGTAGCCCAGTAAGCAAACTCGGCGCATTGGTTGATTCAAATAGCGAACGCCATCTACGATCCCTCGAGACCTTGCAGGAGCTCTATCACGAACACATGTTGGCCGAGTCTGTTCGCATTGCGAAAGCCTGCACGTTCACGATGGATCAGCTAGCCTATGCCTACCCAGCAGACTTAGTACCATCAGGTCTCACCCCTGCTGAACACCTGCGCCAACTCACATATGTCGGCGCACGTCAGCGCTGGCCTGACGGCATACCACCCGATGTGGTTGAGTTGTTGGAAAAGGAACTGAAGCTGGTTTCAGAGCTGAACTACGAAATGTATTTCCTGACGGTGCATGACATCGTTCGCTTCGCGCGTGAACGCGGCATTCTGTGTCAAGGACGGGGATCCGCCGCGAATTCTGCCGTGTGTTTCTGTTTGATGATCACCTCGGTCGATCCTGCGCGGATTCACGTGCTGTTTGAACGCTTCGTATCCAAAGAGCGCCACGAACCACCTGACATTGACGTTGATTTCGAGCATGAGCGTCGTGAAGAGGTGATTCAGTACATCTATGAACGCTATACCCGTGACCATGCTGCCTTGGCAGCGACCTTGATCACCTATCGGCCCCGTAGCGCCATTCGCGATGTAGGAAAAGCTTTGGGTTTTGACCTGGACTTGGTTGACATCTTGGCGAAATCGATGTCGTGGTGGGATAACAAAGAGGTCATCGACGACCGTTTGCGTGAATTGGGGCTGGACCCACGTGCGACAGAGGTCAAGCAGTTTGTGGCATTGGTAACCGAGATTCTCGGTTTTCCACGCCATTTGTCACAACACGTGGGTGGCTTTGTCATTTCCGAAAAACCACTTTCACAATTGGTCCCAATCGAGAATGCCGCCATGCCCGATCGCACGGTCATCCAGTGGGATAAGTACGACTTAGAAACGATGAACCTGATGAAGGTCGATGTGCTCGGATTAGGCATGCTCAGTGCGATTCGAAAGGCGTTCGAGTACGCCAACGAATTCCATCATCTGGAGGGGCGCGAGCGTTTGACACTAGCGACAGTACCGCCTGAAGATCCAGCTACCTATGAAATGCTCCAGCAAGCAGACAGTGTTGGTGTTTTTCAAGTGGAATCGCGCGCACAAATGTCTATGTTGCCGCGTCTTAGACCTGCGTGCTTTTACGATTTGGTAATCGAAATCGCCATCGTGCGGCCAGGTCCGATTCAGGGCAATATGGTGCACCCATATCTAAAGCGCCGGCAAGGCCTTGAGCCCATTACCTATTCAAGCCCTGAAGTAGAGAAAGTGCTTAAACGGACTTTCGGAGTCCCAATTTTCCAGGAGCAAGTTATTGAGCTGGCAATGGTCGCAGCAGGTTTTACGGCCGGGGAGGCTGATCAACTTCGACGAGCAATGGCGGCGTGGAAACGCCGTGGCGGACTTGATGAGATTGGCAAGAAACTGATCAATGGCATGCTGGAACGCGGGCATCCAAAGGAATTCGCCATAAGGATCTCGGAACAGATCAAAGGCTTTGGTGAATACGGTTTCCCAGAGTCACATGCCGCCAGTTTCGCATTGCTAGCGTACGTTTCATCGTGGTTGAAACGACATGAACCCGCTGCGTTTTACTGTGGCTTGTTGAACAGCCAACCGATGGGGTTCTATTCACCATCGCAATTGGTACAGGATGCCATCCGGCACGACATTGAAGTGTTGCCCGTGGATGTGCAATGCAGTACTTGGGATTACCACTTAGAACGGACTAAGCACGTATCGCCAAGCGATATTCGCGAGCAGGGAGCACTGCGTGTGGGATTCCGCCAAATCAAAGGACTGAATGAAGATGTAGGTCGCACCATTGAAGCGAAACAACCGTATCTCGACATCGACGACTTGGCGCGGCGGGCTGATCTGAACGACCGCGATTTGACGTTTCTAGCACGAGCTGGTGCCTTAGCGACACTCTGCGGTCACCGGCACCAGGCTCACTGGGATGCTGCCGGTGTGGAAGCACCTTCCCGACTAGCAACAATGGCGCAAGCATTTGAAACATATGTCACTGAGGTCCAATTAGCGTCGCCGACAGTTGGTGACGACACCGTATCGGACTATCGATATTTAGGACTGACGCTTGGTGCTCATCCGATGTCTTTGCTTCGGAAACATAACGAGTTTCGACGTTGTGCTACAGCAGCAACCCTAAACACCATAAGGCCAGGAAGGTTCGTCCAGTTGGCAGGACTAGTGACGTGTCGACAACGTCCGAGCTCAGCGACGGGTGTGTTGTTCCTCACGCTTGAAGATGAAACAGGGAACGCGAATCTGATTGCCTGGCCAACCATCGTAGAACGATTCCGCAAAGTGCTCGTTCATGGTCAATTGTTGAGGGTAAAGGGGGTCATAGATCGAGAGAAAGAAGTCATTCACGTGACGGTGGGATATGCAGAAGACATGACTGAACGACTTGATCAATTAACCACATCGGATGAGCGAACCGGCAACTTGACACGTTCCCACGACTTCCATTGATCGACTCTCACACACAGAACTTCGAGATCGCAGAAACCCCTACCATAAAGGATCTCAGAAACACGTCTCTTAACGTGAGCTACTTGAGCAGTGTTCGTCGACTTGCCTCGACAAACAAACCGTCAAGATTGGAGAAAAGTGGCTCCGCCTGCTGGGCTCGAACCAGCGACAAGTTGATTAACAGTCAACTGCTCTACCAACTGAGCTAAGGCGGATCACGCGCGGATTATAAAAACGCGACCGCCGATAGACGAGGAATTTTGCGGCTATCTAGATCGAATAGCCTGAGCTTCGGCGTCCTTAAAATTGCCGCAGCCAAGTCACCACTCGTCCTATGCCACGCGTCACTTATGTCGAATTCGACGGTACCCCACACGAGATAGATGCCGAAGTAGGTACGTCTCTGATGTTGAACGCCATAAATAACAACGTACCCGGCATTGACGCGGATTGCGGAGGCGAGTGCTCTTGCGCTACATGCCATGTCATTCTATCGGATGAATGGTTCAATCAGCTAGGTGAGCCAAGTGAGAACGAAGATGCGATGCTTGGACTAAACCCGGAACGCACCGACAATTCCCGACTGTCTTGTCAGATTCCTGTTACCGAAGAGATGGATGGTCTCGTCGTCTCGTTACCTGAATTCCAGTTCTAGCTCAGGCTTCTAAAGGCGCTAAATCCTTCAATTCCGCAGGATCCCGCACGAATGGTTCTGGGAATACTTCGCGAGTGAGACCAACATATCCCTTATAGCCGTGGTGCTCTTCCTCGATGTGTAAAGCGCGCTCAGGAATCACAAATCGAGTTCCCTTTACACACTCGTGAATCGTTCCGGTAGCAGGATCCTGGAATCTGAATTTCCCTTCCGTGATGTAGACATACAGCCCGATCGCGTGCCAGTGCAATGGCGTACCACCACTTGGTTGCGCATCGAATTCGTCTTTACCACCATAGAGTGAATGATTCCGAATGTCTTCCTGAATTTCATCAACGGATTCGAAGAAATTGTGTTCAACCGTGATTTGTGTACTCATATCCATCCTTGCACCTTTGCCGCTTCATTGCGTACGAACTCAGGCGTTCCCATCAATTGTCGATTAAGTTCGATACGTTTAAACCAATAGTGTAACCCCAGTAGGTCTGTAAATCCCATGCCGCCGTGTACCTCGGTAGCTTTTCGCGCGACGAACCGACCGACTTCTGCAAGATGTGCCTTCGCATGGCATGCAGTCAAGCGCGCATCCTCCGGAATCGCATCGAATGCATGGGCCGCGTACCAAACAAGCGAACGGCAAGGTTCTAGTTCGGCCGCCATCTCCGCACACATGTGTTTTACAGCCTGAAACGAGCCTATCACACGCTTAAACTGCTGGCGTTCGCCCGCATAGGCAACTGCCTTGTCCAGCATGGTTTGTGCGGCACCTAATGTATCTGCGGCGACCACCACTCGACCTGCACCGATCACCTTCGCAAGCGTCGCTTCCTGATCGGAAGTACTAGCTAAGTGATCACTACGTGCGTTTTCAAACAACAGCTCGCCGACCGAACGCGTCTTATCAATCGTGTAGAGACGCTTTACTTCAACATCGCTTGCTTCAACAAGATGGAGTTCACCATTTGCTGCGGCGACTAGAAATAAGTCCGCGTCCTGAACATCCAATGCGAACATCGCGGACCCGGATACGATCGCGCCAGTACTTGAAATAGGCTTGTTATCGCGTGCACCAATATGATCGCCTACAGCGACGCCGCATGTTATTTCGCCGCTGGCAAGGCGAGGTAACCAAGTGTCCTTCTGTTCGTCAGATCCTGCCAATTCGATTGCGAGCGGTGCGACGACACTTGAGCCGATGAACGGTACTGTCGCAACGCTTGCACCGAGAGCCTCCGCGATCAGTGCAGCGTCCAGTAAGCGCAAGCTAACGCCGCCGTAGTTCTCCCCAATAAGTGTGCCCGGTATGCCAAGTTGAGTCAATGCATCGTACACCGACGCGTTCTTGGTCTGGTTTTCCGCGGCGTCGCTGCGAATCACCTCGAGGCTACATTGATCGTTTAGTAGGTCTCTTACCGTTTGCTGTAAGAACTGCTGTTCTTCGCGTAAAGCGAAATCCACTGCAGAATGCTCCTTCTACGCTGGTTTGTCTTCGACTTTCGGCTCTTTCGGCAGTCCGAGCGCACGTTCGCCAATCATGTTCTTCTGGATCTGAGCAGTACCGCCGCCGATGATCAAACCCAGATCCATCATGAAACGCTGTTGCCACATTCCACCCGCGCGGATGTGATCGCTTCGGTGGTAGAGCGTACCCAGTTCGCCAAGCGCATCGATCGCCATCGCTGCCATCTGATGATTCAGCTCACAGCCCTGCAATTTGATGATCCAACGCGGTAAACCAGGTTCCTCGTGTTTTCGTTGGGCTGTCAAAACACGCATACCGTTGTACTTCATCGCAAGCATTCGCCCTTGGAGCTGTAGTAACCGATCGCGATGAGCAGGATTACTCATGATCGGTTCGCCATCGACATTCTCGTTTTGCATCAGTTCTTCGATTTCATGGAATCGGTTTTCCGCTTGATGAGGATCACCAAGTCCTTGACGTTCGTGTTTTAAGGTATTGTTTGCCACGAACCAGCCTTCGCCTCGCTTCCCAATGATCTGATTCTTAGGAACTCTAGCATCGGTGAAGAAAACTTCGTTAAACGTCGCCTCACCAGTCATTGTGACGAGCGGTCGGACTTCAATACCGGGGGTATCCATGGAGAAAACAAGATAGCTAATGCCTTGGTGTTTCGGCGCATCCGGTTCCGTCCGAACTAAGCAGAACATCATGTCTGCGTATTGCGCGCCAGATGTCCAGATTTTTTGGCCGTTAATCACAAAATCGTCACCATCGACTTCAGCTCGCGTCGATAACGATGCAAGATCTGAGCCGCTCCCTGGCTCTGAATAACCTTGACACCAAGTCATTTCACCTCGGATTGATGGCGGGACAAGCCAGCGTTTCTGTTCTTCAGTACCTAACTCGAGCACGGTTGGCACGAGTCGATTGTCGCCTGAGTGACCTGGTCTAACGCGTGCTTTCGCAAATTCCTCCGCGATGATGTGGTTTTTAAGTGGATCGGGTTCTGCACCGAATCCGCCGTATTCGCGCGGTATCGTTCTTGCTGCGTAGCCGTGTTCGATCAATAACTGTTGCCAGCGTTGGGCGGGATTCGGTCCATCCTTTTTCTCCTCTCGACCTGTCGGTCTCGGTGCGAAAGCACCTGGGGAAAGGTGCTTGTGTTCTGCAAGAAACTCGTGCAAATCATCGCGAAAAGTCTGGTACTCGGAGCTGTACTCAAGATCCACAGATTACGACCTCTTTCTTTTGTGTGTCTATTGGGTACCGGCGAACGGCAATTCATTGAAGTATAGCTTCAACGCAACGTTCGTCTTTGCAGACGATGTCTTAGGAAACGAGCTCCCGCATCCCGTCCCACTCTAGCCAGCAGTCGCACAATGTATCAGGGGAGCTTGCGAGAAACGTATCTTCACGGCGGGACGAGACGATTCGAAAATACGCCATCAATCTCGGCGAGTTTCCCTCCAATCGTGTCGCACAGTGCGGCACAGCGTGGAGTGTTAGGACAGCGTCACCTGGTTTGACTCTTATCAACGTTGGTTTTGGCCACATTCGACCGTCCGATGTGTATTCGGCACAGTCGCTGAATTGTGCTCGGACTTCCTCGGGATAGTGCCTGAGTCCGCTAAAGTTAGGAGCGTCCGTATCGATGCGATCCCAGCCCGGGCCGTCCGGTCCGAGGGGACCTCCCATGTCACGTTGATATTGAAAGAATCGTGAGAACGCGTGATGCGCGCCCCGCAACAGTCCAAGATTCCCTGCGCCTTCAACCATCTGATCAGAGAGTGGGATACCGAGTAAGGCAGTGAAATTGAGAATGTTGACACCGCCAGGATACGTTCGTCGGACACCGTTTCGAGCAGGATCGCGATTCCAACGCGCGAGTTCCTCATCGTTCATCGGCCGGTCGGTACGTTGATGAACTGGCGCTGCGCCATTCCAAAGACCGTCAAGGTGTCCATGCCAACCATAAAACGGTACTTCACTATCGGGATACCCGGCTTCGTTTATTCCGTTTCTTATCTCATGTGGAAATATCGTCGCCAATTGCGCGCCGCGTGGCTCGCGTATAGGGTTTCCGAGTGCTTCTGCGATTGACCGCATGAGCGGCTGATCGGGATTTACGAGCTCGGCGATTACTGGATCAGTACCTGCGCGCATCGCAGCACTGACGGCATCGCGCCGCCTGTTCTCTAAATTTGCATCAGGCTTTTGATTCTTGTCCTGCCGAACCATTGAGGTTTCCCAAATTGCGGATAAACCTCCATAGAGCAATCGTATTGCACGGGTTACAGCATCGGGCGGGACAATGTCCTTGAAGACTACGAAACCATCGTCGAAAAACGTCTGCTTCTGTTCAGGCGTCATGGCTCTGAATTAAAAAGCTTGAGTTTGATTCAATCCCAGAAGATCAGACGCACGTAAGTTGAGGTCACTCACGACCATGTTGAAGAAAAAGACCTCACGCTCCGTAATACGCTCGTCCGCCTTAACAATTCTCGCGAGCGCGTTTACGAGTTCGATTTTTCGCTCGGTCGGTAATCGCACACTTACGGCATTCAAGTACCGACTCAACGAACCCTCTTCATAAATGTGAGAGTTGGCAGCAACACGAACGTCGCTGTCAGTGACGTCTTGACCTGTCAGTTCAGCTACGATATCCCGTACAAGACCGAGTTCCGCTGGGTGGATGTTCGAATCGACGCTCGTCGCACGAGAGAGTGTCATTAAGACTGTTTCGTTGAATAGTTCTTTGTCTTCTTCCGGGGAAGCACCCGTTTCGTCAAAGAGCTTGAAAATGGCGCTCAAACTGGATCGGATCACGGTGAAATCTGTGCTCTGCTTGGAAGTAGGGATGCGATGATTTTAACGTTGAGAATGTAGTCCCGTACCATGTTCAATCATCCCAAGAGATGGCGGTTCATGAACTCAAACGCGAATCGCATTTCCTCAGCCGGAACCTCAGGATGTAAGCCTGGGTTTGCGTGGATACGTTTGTCCGTCGAGGCGAATGCGTCAAATAAATCCAGATATCCTTCACGCGAGAACAGTTCGTCTTCAAGCTGCATGAGAAAGAGGATCGGACAGGTGAGCTTCGCGGCGTCTGCGAGCACGCGCGAACCGAGTCGATGACCAATCCCTTGAGAACCTAACAATCCTAAGGTCGCGACAACGGTAGGTAGTTTCTTGCCCGCGTCCGCAAGCATCGGTATGCCAAAGATGGAACCCATGGATAAGCCAAAGTAAGCGAGTTGAGTAAGTTCGTGACTCGAGGCTGATTGAGCGACGTCAACTGCGAAACGCCAATCGGCGTTCATGTCATCTACCATCGTCTCCCGTTGCATTTCATTTCTGAAAGCATCACGTCCGCCAGGACCTACCTGACGCAACCCGTGAACAGGACCATCGATTGACACGACGGTGTGCCCTTCCTTGACGAATTTGCCTGCTAAATACGGAATTGGTGCTTGATATCTATCACCAGAAGCACCATGTCCGAAGGCCACTAGGGATGAACTAGCCGCACTTTCGGGCAACCATAGTGCGCCTGTTCTCTTTCTGCCCGTATCGGTTTCCGTAAGGAACTCTCGCGTTGCGTGTTTTGCACCATCGTCGGCGTCCTGCCAGTGCACGTTTGATGCGAATTCGTTCATTTAAGAATCCTTGGTCGAGAGAATGGCTGTGTCAAACACTAACGCGCTTTGATCTAGAGTGCCAGATTCCGGTTTACACGTTGGGTATGACGTCTTTGGCTAGCCGTTCGATTGACGCAAAACGCGTGTCAAAATTTGGCAGCACCATAACTTGATTTAGACCCGCTTGATCCAGAGCGCTAAGCTGATCAATCAATTGGTCTTTGGTTCCAATCATTGCGGATGCCGTTAACACGTCTGGCGTCAAGAATTGTTCTTCTTCAGGAATGACATAGCAGTTGTGTCCTGCATGAATGCGTTGGTGGCGACGATCTTCCGGATAGGACTCGATCATCTTCACGTAGTCATCCCAAACGTACTTTAGTGCGCCGCCTGGCTGACGACCGAAATTCCGTACTTGCTCGTAAGAGTAGTGGATCGCTGCCATCGCCATTGCGCCGCATTCCGACTTAACCCGGTCCGAGTCAACCGGCTCTCCCTCGTCAAGTACAACGATCGCGGTCAGAGCAGTCGTGTAATAGTCCTCGCTATCCAATTCACGGCCGATTTGATTTGCGCCATTCTGCAGCATGTGTTTGACACTGAGCATGACTCCGGGAGTAGCCGGCAGTGCAAGAACCGCGCCGTCGCCAAGCTTCCCTGCCACTGAAAGTGACTTTGGTCCGAACCCTGAAATGTAAAGCGGTATCTTGTCTCGAAAGTTGACGAACCCATCGTCAGGCATGACATGTCGAATTGGTATCTCGCGTCCTTTCGCGTGATAGATTCCTTCTTCGCCACGCAGCAACGGTTTAAGGGTATTGACGTAACGTTCTAGATCTCGTACACCGTCTGGAGGTAATCCCATCACCCGCATCGCGGTGTTACCGGCTCCTAAGCCAAGGAAAGTGCGACCAGGTGCAAGCGCGTTTATGGTTGCAATGCTGCCCGCAGTAACTGGAGCTGGTCGCGTGCCGGTGATAGCTACACCGGTGCCGAGTTGGATGCGAGATGTGCGCGTAGCTGCGAGCGCGAGCGTCGCATAGCAGTCAGACCACAGCATTTGACTATCCGCACACCACGCGTGAGAGTAGCCTAATTCCTCCGCGCGTACGATGTAGTCGATGTCGTTCACATGTGAAGCGACGCAAACTCCGAATTCCAATCTATCCTCTTCCTTCTACCAACCGCGAATCCCAGGCTCAGGCGGCGTTTCGGGCGGCCCCGCGAAACACTGCGCGATTTCCATCCAGCGCGTGGCCGAATTACCCCGTACATCCAGGTTGACTTCCGTGATATTGCGACCTTGTGTCACGACATGCGCGAACTCAACAGCAGAGCCGGCAACTAAGTGATCGTCGGATGCATCGTTCCACGTCCACTCGGCACCCGATGGCGCTGATAGACGAACATACGGAACAGGCTCAGGAACTTCAAGCTTCCTGTTGACAAATGTCCAGCCGTAAGTCGCAACTCCGATGTGACAGATATTGCGAATGCGATCCGTGTTAACCCGTTTTACGTGGAGCAGGTCATATATGTCTTGACCATGAGACCAGGTTTCCATTTGACGTGCCGTTGCCATCATACGTAGCCCCATGTCAGGTCCAAACCAAGGCGCACGGATGTTTGGGTCTACGCGTTCCAACTCGTCGCAGAGGTTTTGCTGGTATTCAATCCACCGATCCATCAATGCACGCCCTTCGAGAGGATCGGGCTCCGATTCCCGGTACTTTTCTCGATTCTGCATCCAATCTCGAAACCCGTCTGGGTCAGTTACAGAATGTAGCGCCCAGCGATCCGCGTCGTGAAGGTGCTGAACCACCCAATTCACAGTTCGGCTCTTAAACGGGGTGGGCAGCACCCACTGATCGTCCTTCAATTCGACGAGCAGTTCGTAAAGCGCGGTCCCTTCTTCACGAAAGTCATCTATCTGTTGCATGCTAACTCTCAGATTAGGGGTAAGGAACGACGCCGGCCACCACCAGCACGATAGATTGCGTTGCTCAAAGCGGGGGCGACAGGTGGTACACCCGGTTCACCAACACCGGCAGGTAGCTGCTCAGAGTTAACCAATTCAACAGAAATTGAAGGCGCATCTGGCATACGTGCAATCAGATATCCGTCAAAGTTGCTTTCCTGTATTGCTCCGTCTTTAAACGTCAATTTCGCTCGCTGAGCAGCGGACAAGCCGAATACGACGGCGCCTTCCATTTGCGCCACGCACGTATCTGCGTTCACGTAGGTGCCACAATCAAGTACAACGTGTGCATTTGTTACGCGATAGTCAGGATCCGACGCATCGACTTCAAGCACAGTCGCCACATACGAAAGAAAACTGTGGTGGACTGCGACACCAAGTGCTCGTCCAGCAGCGACATTCTCGTCCCAATTGGAATTCACTCGAACTCTGTTTAGTACATTTCGAAGTCGTTCGATCTTAAACTCGTGACCGGGTTCACTTGGTAGCGCGCCTTGAACCGTCTCCATGCCTTCCCACATCGCGAGCCGATAGTCAATCGGATCCATGCCAGCTTTCTCAGCGAGTTCATCAACAAATACATTCGCACCAAAGGCATGGAATATGTTGCAAACCGAGCGCAACCATCCGATTCGTACGCCTGCTTTCAAACCAGTCGCCTCAATCGATTGATTTTCACAACGATAAGGTGTGTTCGTAAATCCCATGTCGAGTTCCCAATTCGCAGGTTCAACCATATTGGGTGCTGCGACGGTTGACATGATCGAAGGGAACGCGGTCCTTTGGCGCCAGGCTGCTGGCATACCATCTTCGCCTAGCGTAGCTTCGTAGCGCTGAACACTCGGCGCATGAAAATAATCGTATTGCAGATCGTTTTCCCGCTGCCATTGCACCCTTATGGGTCGCTTCAGGCGCTTCGAGAGTTCGACTGCCTCTAGTACAAAATCGGGTTTTGATTTACGCCCAAACGCGCCGCCAAGGAGCGTAGGCGTAACTTTAACGTTCTCGATCGCAAAGCCCTGCGCACCGACTATGGTGTTGCGTGTCGTTTGAGGATCTTGAACGGGTGCGAGAACTTCAACCGAATCATCCGCGACGCTAGCGATAGCTGAGGGTGGTTCCATGGGCGCATGACTTAGAAACGGTGTTTCATAGACCGCATCGATCTTCTCTTCAGCGTTGCTCAGTAACGCATCTGCTTCGCCAATTTCATGCCAGACTTTCCCCGGGCTGTTGACGCCGTCCCTCAGGCTTTGCTGAAATACATCGCTGTCGAATGTTCGGTTCGGCGACTCTGACCACGTTATTTCGAGTTCTTTGGCGATCTTAATGCCGGTGTAGGTATCTTCAGCTATTACCGCAACGCTGCCAACGGGATTGAAGGCGATTGGACCGGGGGTGGCATTGATCTTTTCGATCCCTATGAAACGAGCGTTCTCATTTGCACTATCTGGAACTTTCACATCTAACGGCGACGATCCGAGTACAGGTGCATGGACCATTACCGCAATAGCCATGTTCGGTAACGTAACGTCCGCACCGTACGTTGCAGTGCCAGTTGCTACATCGTGGGCATCAACATGAACGCGGGCTTTGCCGATGTGATTCCAGTTCTCCCGCGCTTTCAATGTAGGGCTTATAGGAACATCAAGTTTGCTCGCAGCGCTGACCAACTCACCAAATGGAGTGCTTCGCGCCGAAGGTTGATGATGGACCGCGTGATCCCGTGCTTCGCACTCGTCGGGTTCTACGCCCCATGAATCGGCCGCTGCTTGTACGAGCATTTCTCTTGCTGCTGCGCCGGCATTCCTTAGGGGTACAAAGAAGTTCTTGATGCTCTTAGAACCATCCGTGTTCTGATCGCCGTATCTCGCATCTCCCTCGGCTTGCGCTACAACGACTTGGTCCCAATCTGCTTCAAGCTCTTCACAAACGACTTGGGCAACGGCAGTCTTGATGCCTTGTCCCATCTCGGAACGATGACAAGTGACAGTGACGGCTCCATCCGCGCCTACCTCAAGATACACACTCGGCGATAACGATTGCGCTCCATTTGCGAAGACAGGGTTGAATCCTGTCGTATACGCGTAGGATCCCACAACCAAAGCGCTTGACGAGACAAGAAAGTTTCGACGTGACAGATTTCGTAGTTGATGGGAGTTCATTGGCGACCCTCCGCGGTCCGGTGGATTGCCTTGCGGATTCGACCGTACGTCCCACATCGACATATATTTCCTGCCATCGCACTATCGATATCTTCGTCAGACGGCGCTGCGTTAGTTGCTAACAGTGCCGCGGCTGACATAAGTTGGCCCGACTGACAGTACCCACACTGCGCGACGTTTTCCTCAACCCATGCGTCGATGAGATCAGGTTGCTGATCGACTAAAGATTCGATCGTTGAAATATTGCGTCCTGACGCTGCGGCGACGGTGGTGAGGCACGACCGAGTAGGGGTGCCATCGATTTGAACCGTACACGCGCCACACAATCCGCGACCACAACCAAATTTGGTTCCAACGAGTGAGAGATGGTCACGTAAGACCCACAAAAGCGGTGTGTCTACGTCGACATCGAGCTCGTGCTCCATGCCATTTACTTTCATCGTGATCGCCATTCAAAACCCCTTTCCCGAAATACGATCTTGTTTCTTTATGTTAGCACTCGGCCATATTGAGAGCGTTGTCTATTTAGACAGACGCACAACCTTCATGCTGAGTCTTCGTCGAGCTTCGTCAGCATGCGTTTGAGCGCGAAATGACGGTAGCTAACGATGGCCAAATCGTGAAATAACTCCATACAGTCTTGGTCTAGTAGAGCAAGCTGCATCCAGCCATTGTGACCCGTGTATCGCGGAATCGTGAATCGACTATCAGCTGCGAGTACGGTTTGCTGTTCTTTGCCAACCCAGATTTCAACGCACGGTGTGCGATCACGCACATAGGTCGTCACGAAGGTTTTCTTACCCGCTTTGAACGACGGTTTACCAAACTGCGGTACTTCAGACACTTCTGGCAGTGAAAAACAGAACGAACGAATCTGCTCTAGACAGCGACGACAATTCGGGTCATTGAAAGCATCGAACTCCACTGGATCAATCGGAATGTCCGGTGGCGGGACATCTGGAATCACGTCCTCGATGTCAGCGTTCCGACGGCTCGTATTTAAATACGCCTGTGCAACTTGGTATTGGACCTCATCCCAGGAGAGATTCTTATCCAAGTTGACGCCGAGCCAGCCTCTTGGGCCAACGTACGGCGGAACGAAATAGCTTTCGCTATCCACCGCGACGAAATCTTGCTGCACGCCTTCGGGAGAATTTAGCCAGAGTGCTACGCGACCGTCACCATGGTGGTTTACGGCATACTGCGCGAAGACTTTTCCGTTGACACGGAAATCAGGTAGACCATGACTATGACGGAACTCTGTATCGCCAAAAGCGAGACAGAGATCACGCACCGCTACGGTTGGAGATCGAGTTGACACAATTGATTGATCTAAACGAAAAAAGATTAAAAGCTGCTTGAGTGGATTCCGAGACTTCCGTCTCAAGAATCAGTGAACCATTATTCTCTCTAGCGTCACCGTTGTTTATTGATTCAACGTCCATTGTCGGAACCTGAATGGATTGTATCTTTTCATGGACACTTGATTAACGGCTCGATTCGGACTGTGTCAAAGGCGGCTAGGGTGTCGTCCGCAGCATAATTCCCGTCGCCAATCAGAGGAGCTCGGTAACAGTGCACACGGTCTACGACGATGTAGATTGCGATCCTCAGACAGGTCAGTGGAAAGCAAAACGACTCACGGAGACGCCAATCGTTCACGCGGGCCTCGACTCAAGCATAGGCGTCAATATTCAGGGACCATCGTTAATTCGTGTACCTGATTGGATAGAGAATCCGCTCGGTCGTTATTACCTCTATTTCGCAGACCATAAAGGACGGTACATTCGACTCGCATATGCCGATGAGATTACCGGACCATGGCAAATTCATCCGCCGGGTTCGCTACAACTTGAGCAATCCTATTTCCCAACAGAACCAATTCGACCACCCGCTGAATTGGCACTTCCGACAAAAAAGGGGCCAAACCAGCTACTTCATAGCCAAGAGTACGAAGGATCCGCGCCTCATATAGCCTCACCGGACGTACATGTCGACCATACGGAACGGCGTATCTACATGTATTACCATGGTTTGCTCGCGTTTGCCAAGCAACGGACTAGACTCGCAACTTCTCAAGACGGCGTCACGTTCAGCGCGGAAGAAGCCGTGCTGTGTGAGACCTATTTACGCGTCACACCCTTCGAGAACGAATATCTCGCTATGGTCATGCCTGGGATTCTGTACCGGCTACGGCACGCGCGGGGACCGTTCTCAAGTGGACAACGCTTATTTACGGAAAATGCGCGACATCACGCGCTACTTGCTAATCGGGAACGTATGTTCGTATTTTGGACTGAAGTCGGGGAGGCGCCCGAGCATATCAAAGTGAGTGTCATCGAACGTGTCACCAACAAGAATGCTATTGAAGTCAATCACTTAGGATCGATTCTTAAACCTGAATTCGAATGGGAGGGCGCAACAGCGACTAACGAACCTTCAGTTCGGAGTGTTGCATACGGCTGTGTCAATCAGCTTCGCGATCCCTGCATTTTCGTAGAGGATGGACGAATCTATCTACTGTATGCCGGTGGTGGAGAATCCGCGATCGGCGTCGCTGAATTAGTGTGGGTTGATTATCAGTGTCGAATTTCGAAGAAGTAGACATTCCATTCGCGCGGCCTCGGGGTATCGAATTACTTGGTCGACTCTATCGACCCGCGGAATCAATCGGCCACGGAATCGTGATGGTACATGGCGGCGCGTGGACGGCTAACGATCGATTAACACCTCACGTGATGTCGAGACTATTAGCGACGCGTGGCTTGGTCGTGTTCTCACTTGATTTTCGGTGTGGCCCTCAGTTCCAGCACCCTTCTGCGTCCGCGGATATTGCAGCAGGTATTCGATATCTTCGATACCATGCTGATGAATTCGGGGTCAATGCTGACAAAATAGGTCTGATCGGTAGTTCCTCGGGTGGCCATTTGGTGCTTTTCACTGCGCTACAACCGAACACGCAACTACATCAAACAACTCCAGCATTGGATTGTGAGGAAAAGTCCATCGACGCCGGTGTTGCATATGTGGTGGCACTCTGGCCAGTGTCGAACCCACTCGTCCGATTCGAATACGCACTGGAAATGGGACGACATGAACTTGTGCGAGCTCATCAGGGATACTTCGGTTCACGCGAGGAGATGCGTCGCGCAAGCGTTCAACGAGTCCTTCGAACTAGGGAGTTCACCCACCTACCATCAACGTTCGTGGTACAACCCGGTGAGGACGCCAACGTGCCTCCATATATGACGAACGATTTGCTAGCCGCGTTCCACAGCGTCGGCCACGAAGTCGAATACCTTCATATGCCAGGCTTACCGCACGCCTTTGCGTACGAAGCTTCAGAGGCTACAGATCAGTGTGAATCAGCCGTGTGGGACTTTATTCGACCTCAAATTGAGGATTAAGCGTAGTGCGACGAAGTCGCAGCAGCTGTGAAGTTCTCAGCAAGGATATGGAAGTTCTGGATATCAGCGTTTACAACGTCGAAACCATTCTCGAGTACGTACGCATAGCTTCGTTGGAACGAAGATAGGTTCGCTTTCAGTAGTTTTTCGCCATATTGCGCATCAAACGCGTCCTGATTCCCGCGACCGCCCCACATTCTTGGCGCCAACATACGACCCGCCTTCATTGCGACCAAACCGATTCCGCTCTCGCGTGCAACCTGCAGTTCTGGCTGTAACTCCTTGAGTGATTTGGTATTTTTCAGCGTGCTCTTGCTAGCCCAATCGTACCACCCAGCAGGTGTCATCGCTAGCATTGCCAACGAATACTTACCAGAATCAACCGCCGCCGCTAAACATTCGCTGGCATTTTCGTGGGACGAGAAGCCTAAGTGACTTACCTTACCGGCCGCTTTCGCACGTTCGAACGAATTGAAGATTTCTTCGTTATTGATGATTCGCGGATTGTTTGCTCCCATGATGTAGTAAGCGTCAACGTGTTCTTGATTTAGATCGGTGAGACACGTATCAAGTTTTGCCTCCCAATCGGCGGCGATCTTCTTCGATTCCTCAAGATTCGGATCAGAATCCGCATCCGCACCACTTACGAAATCCTTGGTAATGAGGAAGATATCGTCTCGGTGTGCTCCCGCGAAATCCGCAAGATTTCGTTGCGCGTCGTTGTAATAGGAACTCGTACCGACGTCAAAGACGTTAACACCCTGCTCAAATGCGAGGTTTAACACGCGATCCGCGCGATTGCGTGACAACGCGGCACCACAGCCATACGCGAGACGACTCGCCTTGTATCCTGTTCGACCTAATACGCGATAAGTCATTTCTGGGAACTTGGCAGCTTCCGCCGCTTCAGCGGCGTCCACAGCGGCACTGAGTCGCCCTGTTTTCAAAAGCGCAGTACCACCGACGCCTGCAAATGCAAGTTGCTTCAAAAAGGTTCGGCGTTGCGTCATCGTACGTTTACCTAGGGAAATGAACTGCGCGATTCTACCACTTGTTATGAGTTTTTTGCACGGATTGGCGTGCGCCAACAGTGATTGAAGAACTAGACCAGCCATGCTTTGCGCAACGTTGAACGACTTCATTAAGCTAATTCCTATGTCTATTGCTTGCTTGAAACCTCAGCTGGGTCCGGTAGGTAGGGATCGCCCATGACACGAAACGAATCTACTAACAAGCAGACTGATTTTCACAGGCGACGCGACGTGTAATCGAAGTTGTCTTTAGCTCGACATAACTTATTGATATAAAAATACTTTTGGTGCATCACACCATTTAGTTCGCGGTATTTATGATGGCACCGTAAATTGAGCTTTCTATTTCAAAGCTTTATGTTAGAAACTCCTCAAGAGTCGCCTAACATCACCGCTTGCCCGTGCTAGTAAGGATGTCCTAAGACTCACCGTAATCACCGTAACAAGTTCAGAAATAGCTTTGTGATTCAGCGTGTTAGGAACGCTTCCTAACTATTCTTTGAATTTTTGGTCTTATCTGTTAGAATCCAACTGTGTTTGTGTAACAGAAATCGATAACAAGCTGATTTGGCGACGGTCGAAACAACGTCACATGAGCATTGACAATCTTCATGGTTTGTCTATGGATGGACACAATTAACAAGGAGCCCCCATGAGCGTCTACAAGCACCAACAGGGAAACTATCAAAGTTATCGCGTAGCGCGTTCGGTTGATGGAAAACTCTGCCAAGAGTATTTCCCACGAACTCGTAAGGGATATCAAGAAGCGAAGAAACGCGACGAAGAACTAGCGCGTGATCAGGAACGTGCACAGCAGTTCTTCACCGGACCCGCACTTCGCTGGCAGAAGAAGCCTAAAAAGGTCGAACGCCGATCGTCTACCGGAAAATCAAGGTCCACGCTTCGCACTACGGCATCTGCTAAGAGAAGTACAAGCGTGACGATGAAGGCGGCGCCAAAACGTGTGACTCGAGGTAAAAGTAATTCGTCACAGCGCGCTAGCTCGCGTCGGATGAAAGCGTAAGCTCAACCCACCTCGGACCAAAGCGGCAAATCTAATTTTGCCGCTTTGAGCTGGTTCACCTGGGATTGCTTAGCGAATCCGGGTATCTACACCAATCGGACAGTGGTCACTCCCGTCGACGTGTGGCCAGATGAATGCGTTGGTGACACTTTTGGCTGCGGATCCTGATGCAAGAACGTAGTCGATTCGCCAACCAACGTTGTTCTCTTTAGCGCCTCCCCATTGACGCCACCACGTGTAGTGCCCTGGCTCATTGGGGTGCTGTTTTCGGAATACGTCTGTCCAACCATTGTCCAGCCAGCGTGTTAATTCCTGCCGTTCTTCTGGTAGGAATCCGCTAGTTTTCATATTTCCCTTAGGTCGCGCAAGGTCTATCTCGGTATGTGCCGTATTGAAGTCACCGGTGACAAACGTAGGACCCGTCGCACGTAGTTTTTCCAGTGCTTTGTACGCGCTTTGATAGAACGCGAGCTTGTAAGGCACTCGACTGTTATCGCGCGCATTTCCCGATCCTTTAGGGTAGTACACGGACGCAATCGATAGGCGACCAAATTTCGCCACGATGAATCGCCCCTCGACATTGAATTCATCTTCGGGGAGACGGGTCAAGACACGCGTCGGTTTCTCGCGTGAATATATCGCAACCCCAGCGTATCCCTTACGCACAGCCGGAAAGAACGCGGTGTGCCATCCTGCCGGATTTCGCGTTTTCTCATCAAGCTGCTCGGGCAGGGCACGTACTTCCTGAAGACACAACACGTCTGCGCCAGAAGACTCAAGGAATTCATGAAATCCCTTTTTTACGCACGCACGAAGTCCATTTACGTTCCAAGAGATAACTCTCATCGCTCGCTCACTTTTGCAGAGACTGAATCTGTCGACCGACTGACAGGTTCGGGAGGTTTCGCTAAAAAGAAGAACACTGAACCGATGAACGCTAATACACCGATTGTCGTAAACCCAATCCAGTAGTTCTCGTACTCGTCATAAAGGATGCCGACCAATATAGGTCCAATCGTCATCCCAATCATGGTGATCATGGACGAGAAGCCAAGGATACGGCCGAAGATCTGTGCGCCAAAGTAGTCGGCACGTAGTGACACGAGCAGCGGTGCGCGGATCCCCCAAGCGAATCCATGAAGCAGGGTGAACACAATCACCATGAGTGCGTTCTCAGCGAATGCGACAACAAACATAGCTAGCGAGTGAAGGATCAAACAGACAGTACACAAGAGACGTTTGTCGAAGCGGTCGCCGAGTAATCCCCCGAGAAGCTGTCCCACCACCTGGCAAATAAACATCAGCGGGAGAAACGCACTTGCGTACGTTAAGGAATATCCGAGACTTCGCGTCAAGTGTGGCAACAAATGGACCATGACCGCGGACACAGTCAATAGAGCCACGCCGTGACCTATTGCTAGGAACCAAAACGAACGAGTCCGTAACGCTTCACCGGTTGTGAAGCGGAGTGGAGTTAGCGCTTGTCCGAGAGGTACGGGTTCGCGAATTGCAATCCCATCAGGTTGCTCGCCTATTTCCCGAGGGGAATGACGCATAACTAATGAGAGCGGTAGCGTGAGAATCAGGATGAAGATTCCTGACAACACGGCTGTCCAACGCCAACCAACCCACTGTAGAACGAGCGTGAGAATCGGGACGGCTAAGCCGCCAAGTGAGAAACCTAGCTGAGACCCGGCGACAGCCTTCGATCGATGTCGACGGAACCAGTGTACGATGGAGACCATCGCGGTCGCAAAACCGCCGAGACTGCCGCCTACTGCGATAAGAATGAATACCGCGTAGAAGCTCCACACTGAATTGACGAGTGCCAATAACATGAAACTCGTTCCGAACAGCACATTCCCGACGACAAGAATGACCTTTGGACCGAAGCGATCTGTCAGCCATCCTTGAAGTGGACCAAGTAATCCACTCTCGACACGAGTTAATGCGAAAGCGCCTGAAACGATCGCCGCACTCCAGGCAAATTCTTCTTGCAAGAGGACGACGTACGCACCGTACGAGTGCATCCAAAAGAGACCCGACGTAAACTGGATACCGGCTGCGGAAAGAACGATCCACCAGCCATGGAAGACTTTGCCTTGTGGGCGAAACGTGCTGTTGAAGCGTTCGCTAAGTGTTCTCAAACAACGACCTTAGCGATCGGGGTATAGATGGAACTAGCGCCAATCAGACAAAGGCGAGGATTTTAGGTAGTTTAGATAGTCTGCTCGGAGCGCGTTCGTTGGTTATATCAGCGAGCTTCGACGATGTTTATTAGTCCATCGTTAAGCGATCCACTTCGGAAGCCGCCTAGCTCCATCGCAACAAATCGATAGCCACAAGCCTTGATTTCCGCTTGAATTTCATCTGCGTGTTCTAGCACCGCTTGCATCTCAGATCTATCAATTTCAAGACGCGCAACATCGTCATGATGTCGAACTCGGAACTGTCGAAGGCCAAATCTCTCAAGCACTGATTCCGCACTTTCTATCTGATTCAGTATGGACTCTGAGATGTGCGACCCATACGGAACTCGACTCGAAAGACATGCTGCTTGCGGTTTGTCTGCATTCTCCATGCCCAGATGAGCTGCGAGAATTCGAATCTCTGATTTTGTCATGCCAGCATCGCATAACGGTGAGCGTACATCAAAGTTCTTAGCTGCGACTAACCCGGGGCGGTGATCGCCGAGATCATCTACATTCGTGCCGTTGAGTACGATCTCGTAGCCGCGTTCTTGAGCAAGTCCTTCAAGGCTTGTATAAAGCGAAGTTTTACAATGAAAACAACGATTTATTGGGTTTTCTCTGTATGCACTTTTTTGAAGTTCATCGGTGATGATCACCTCGTGATGAAGACTCCATTTCTCCGCGAGATCCTTCGTCAGCTGAAGGTCACTCCTCTTTAGGCTTGAACTCGCGGATGTGACTGCCAGCGCATTGTCACCAAGTTCTTGATTGGCGATGTACGCAACTAGAGAGCTGTCTACGCCACCGGAAAAGGCAACGATAACCCGTTCCATGTCGCGAATACTTGACCGAATGGACTCGTACTTCTCATTGAGTGCTTCACTGAGCGCGTTCGTGGTATTCATAGTTGATTTATGCGATGGGCTTGAAAACCAGCTCCAAATCCGTTGTCGATATTTACAACACTCACACCTGACGCGCAACTATTGAGCATACCGAGCAGCGCTGCCAATCCGTTGAATGACGCGCCGTAACCGACCGATGTCGGCACTGCGATTACGGGTTTATCGACCAGACCCCCAACAACACTCGGAAGTGCACCTTCCATGCCAGCTACAACCACCAGGGTACGACAGGTCTTGATTTCCTCAAGACGCGCGAAGAGGCGGTGGATGCCGGCGACGCCAACATCATTAATTCTATGTACGGGACTCCCATAGAACTCCGCAGTAAGCGCAGCTTCCTCTGCCACACCCAAATCACTCGTCCCCGCGGTGATGATTCCAATTGAAGTCGGTAGCGTCGCGGGTTTATGAGTAACGAGTGAAGCAACGCTAGCGGTTTCAGAGTACGACACAGTCGAGAATTCGCGTTCTAGAGCCTTCGCGGCGTCCTTATGTACGCGAGTTGCCAGGACATTGTTACCGTTGTCGGCGATACGTTTGAACGCAGAGAGCACTTGCGACGTTGTTTTTGATTGAGCGAAGATCACTTCCGCTTGACCTGTGCGGGATTCTCGGGCGTGGTCAATCGTGGTGCCTTCGATTTCCTCGAAGTAACTCGACGAAAGCTGCGTCCTAGCTTCCTCTAGGTCGATGCGGCCAGCCTTAAACGCCTGGAGTATCCCGTCAATCGCCATCGCTACTGTCCATTTGTGACGCGATACTGCGATCAATCTCCGCCCTCGCTACGAGATAACTCACGTCTTGCTCCGTTGCTATCGCGCTGACGTCGTCATGTTCTGCTTTCCAGCGAATTGAGCCATCAGGTAGTGTGACGACCTTCACACGTACTTCCCCTAACGACGTTGTCATGATCTTGGAACTACGTGGAAGCATCGTTTTAGTAACGGGCCACTCGCGAACTCCAATCGTCGTTGAATTTCGCAATATGCACTGGATGATGCCATCCTTGAGGTCTGATGACGCAAGAACTGAGAGTTTTGTCCCTGGCCGAGACTTTTTCATCACGATTGGGGTGTAGAAAACATCTCTGGCACCAAGTGCGAAGAGTCGTTCGCTTAGCGGCTCATATGCCTCTGGCGTCATGTCGTCGATATTGCACTCCACACAGACGTTCGTCTCCGTCTCAAGCGCTACATTTGCCTCGCCAAGCGAAAGTCGCACCACATTCGGTCGACCAAAGTCCTTTGTCCCGACACCGTACGCAGTTTTGGTTGAGACAAAGGAACTCGGATTACACCAATGATCAACCGTATGTGCCAGGATAGTCGCCCCTGTAGGCGTCGTCGCTTCTCCCTCTACATTTCCTCGTGTAGTTGGAGAACCTTCAAGCAGTAGGGCAGTTGCAGGCGCCGGAACTGGCATCAACCCGTGAGCACACTTAGCCATACCTGATCCAAGTTCTACGTTACTACAGTACACGTTCGACGGGGCAAGATATTCAAGACAGATTGCGGCGCCAGTAATGTCGACGATGGCATCCACGGCTCCAACTTCATGAAAATGCACTTTCTCAACGGGTATCGCGTGAACTTGCGCTTCGGCGCGAGCGAGCAACTCGAACATGTCCGTCGCACGCTTCTTTACCCCTGATCCGAGCGCAGAATTATTGAGTAAGTCTTGGATTGCGGGTAGACCGCGCGAGTGCGAGCCTGGACTTGTGAGCTCAACCGTCACATGTGTTCCGGATATGCCCATCTTCGTTTGCCGTTTGGCATTGACGCGAAACTCATCGTCGATTCCGAGTTTCGACAACTCACTTAGCAGATGATCATCGGGCACACCTAGATCAAGCATCCCACCAAGATGCATGTCGCCTGCTATGCCACTGAAACACTCATATAGCAGCGCTTTCGGCATGGTAATCTGTGTAACTACGCGAGCAATTCGTGTGTTGAATCACAGAGCTCAGCAATATTCAATCCGTAGGTACATGCATTACGACAAGGCGCGCCGTCGCAACCAACGCAAGCGCTCGCATTACTTTTGAGCATGTCGTATTCGTCACGCGCGAACGGTAAATCCCCGTAATCGACCGCGTACATTCGGGTGCGCAATACTTCGCCGACTTCGACGTTGTACGGGCACGCACTATAACAATCGTTACAGAGCGGACGACAGTAGGTATTACTGTTGAGCGCAGCATATTGATCAAGCAGCTGCAAGTCGCTGGCCTCAAGATGCTCGGATCCCGATGCGCCGAGAAATTCAACGATTTGCGGTTCGGAAGACATCGTGATTACGGCGGCATCCACATTTTGATTGGTGAGTACCCACCTCAATGCGGCCTGCGCGAATGTTCCGTTGGCTGTTTCGTAGGCTCGCATATCGTTCAAACGTGCGCCACGAAGCGTTTTCATCACCGTTACACCGACATCGAGTTCCTTTGCGCGTTCAAGCAAACTCGGGAGTTTTGGTTGAAGTGCAACCATATCGAAGCGCTTCACGAGCTTTTCGTAGAACGCGGGATCTTCTCCAAAGTTGTACGCTACCAGGATTACATCGGCCATGTCCTGGTCAAATGTGTAGGTGAGACAGCGATCGAGGTAACCAGCGTGTCCTGAGACACCACTAAATCGGATCTTGCCTTGTTCCTTCGCACGCGTGATGAACTCATTCCAACTCTCGGAGGAGAGTCGCTCGACTTCGTTCACCGCATGGCACATGTACACGTCAACATAGTCTGTTTGCAGTCGACGTAGTGAGGTCTCCAGACGATCCATTAACGAGTCAACGGACTCGTCTGCGTCGGTCACCGCCTTGGACACGATGTACACGTCGTCGCGCTTACCTTTAAGCGCATTACCTAACGTCGTCTCGCTTTGACCTCTCGTGTAGCCGTGTGCGGAGTCAAAGTAGTTGATTCCTTTATCGAGAGCGAAATGAACAAGATTTTCCTGACCGGTTCGTAGGTTGCTGGTACCCATCGAAATATCGGAAATCTCCAATTCCGTACGTCCGAGGCGATGGTAGGACTGTACGGTAAAAGGAAGTGCTACATCAGCTGCATAAGCGCCAGGCGCAACAGTAGCGGCAGTACCAGCGATACCGGTAGCTGCGGACCATCGCAGAAACTCGCGGCGATTAGCTTCGATTGATTTGGGCATGGGATAGATCCTCGCTGATGATGGCGCTAGTCGTTACGACTAACATACGCACCCGCCAATTGAACGACTTCAGCCTGCTTTTCGCAAGTCGCGAGCAGGAATTCAAGCATTACAGGAGTGACGTTTTGCCTGATTACGACAATTATGAAAACTTGATTATCGACCGAGTCGGTACCGACGATCGTGTCGGTCGAATTCAGCTACATCGACCCGAGAAACTGAACGCGCTCTCGCAGGAGCTACTTTACGAGTTCAACGATGTGCTTCATGAGATGGAAGCGGATGATTCAATACGGGTCATCATCGTTCGCGGTACCGAACGGGCTTTTTCATCTGGGTATGACCTTACGCCATCTGGAGGACGCGGCGCTGACGGTGTCGTTCGTAGATTCAAGAGCGTGGATGACAAGGGACGTCGCTTGGTCATGGGTATCCGTAGTGGGATGCAACAAATCACCGACATCCACATGTACTTTTGGAATATGGCCAAGGTCACAATCGCGCAAGTAAATGGCTATGCCATTGCTGGCGGGTGCGAGCTATGCATGATGGCGGACCTTGTATGTGTCGCTGAGGACGCCCAACTTGGGCACCCCGGATTACGCGGTTTGGGTACCTCTCGAACGGGTGTCATTTGGCCGTTGGTTATTGGGATGCGAAAAGCGAAGGAACTCTATTACACCGGCGAAAACGTTTCGGGTGTAGAAGCTGAAAGGATTGGAATGGTCAACTATGCATGGCCTAAAGAGGAGCTCGAGGAGCGCACGATCGCCTTTGCAGACCGCCTTGCGATCATGTCAGCAGATCATCTTGCGATTCTTAAGCTCAATATGAACCGGTTCTATGAAAATATGGGAATCTACTCCTCCGTTCGGACCAGTACTGATCTTGATGCTGCCGGTCAAATGACTGGATTTAGTTATGAATGGCAGGATAAGGTCGGCGAACTAGGTTTCCGTTCAGCAGTCGATTGGCGCGATGGACCATTCCGCGAAATGGACACCTACAAGAAGTAACAGAGACTGTGGGCGACACGAGCCTAGATTCATGTCGCCCAATTTCTTTCTCTGACTAGTTCTTAGCGATTCTGCGGCGGGTAGGGCGGTATACCCCAGTCCGTCTCCGGATTTTCCCGAAAAATCTCTTGGAACATCGGCACGATCTTGTGCATAAACATCGCGCCGGTCTTTACCTGCTCACGATTTAGACTGCCGCCGTACGTTGAGCTTCCATGCGCGAGTTGATTTCGCAACACATTTAGGCGCTCGAACACGATTCCTAAGCCTCTCGCGGCGGACCCTTCAGTCTTTAGTGACTGCATTGCATACCGACTTGCAGAGCGCATTTGGTCGGCCCAGTCCGACTCTTCTTTGCTCTCTCTGATTTCTTGCCAGTATCGTCCATAGATGAATTCGTTGTCGAGAAGAACTCTTATCGTGTTTGGGAATTCCGCCCAGAAAAAGTCGTGCAAACGACCAAGATCGCGATCCAACTTATGAATCTTCTTGATGAACTGAATTTGCGCTTCGCGTTCACCCGTCTCGTACTCAATCATTCTCTCATCGGAATATAGCGCATTGAATGCAATCCAATAAAACAGGAACGCGCCGTCGAAATCCTCCTCCGCCATCCGCTTTTGGGCTTGTTCAGACCAGCTTCCGCTTCGTCGTTCGCGTAGTCCAAAATTCGAGCTCAGTTCGTCCAAGTCTGATTCGCTCATGTCCAGTATGTTTCTCGGGATTTGAAGTCAGAAGCGTGTTCAAGCATACTAGCGCATCTCCAGTCACTAATTGCTTTTAGTCTGTTGAACATGGCTGAGCCAATCAATGCAACGGCTCGTTTGAAGAACATGCGTAATCCGGTGCTGCAGCAAGCTCGAACGCTAAAGAAGCGACGAGCTCGAGACGAAACTCGCCTGTTCCGCATCGAAGGACATCGTGAAATCGATCGAGCGCTTGAAGCGGGTGTTGACGTTCGGTACGTTATCTACTGCGATACGCTGCCTCGCTTCACACGAACTGAAGAGACTTTCACAAGACTTAAAGCACAACCTGACGCATCAACGTATGCAACGTCGTCAAGTGTCTTTTCGAATCTCTCTCAGTGGCAAAATCCAGATGGTTTACTGGTGATCGCAGAGCAACCGAGTATCGCGCTAGCGGATTTCAAAGTCGATACGAACGGTGTGTTTCTAGTGATCGATGGCGTAGAGAAACCCGGAAACCTAGGAAGTATGTTCCGCACGGCGGACGCGACAGGTTGCAGTGGTATCCTGATTTCAGACCCGGTCGTCGATTTGTTTAATCCGAACGTCATTCGCGCAAGCTTAGGCACCGTCTTCACTATGCCGAGTGCGCTCGCATCAAGTGAGCAAGTCGCCGAATGGCTTCGGAACGAGGATTTGCGGATAGTGTCCTGCTCGCCACATGCTACGCGAAGCTACCTTGAAGTATCGTTAGATACTAACTGTGCGATCGTCATTGGAAGCGAGAAAGACGGTCTTAACGAATCGTGGATGGAGAAGAGCGACACTATCGTCCGCTTACCCAACGCCGGATACGCTGACTCGCTAAATGCTGCGATGGCCGCTAACGCGATGTTGTTTGAAGCCTATCGTCAGCGTCAAGATCCCGTTCAGACGAAATGAGTGGAAGTTAAGGCGCTTGATCTGAATCGTCGTCCGTTGAATGGCGTTCCCTCAACGCACGACGCACGGACGACTTCAATCGGGTATCTTCGACCCCGTAGTCCCAAACGTGATCCTCATTTAGAGCGTACACAAATCGATACATCGGCGGTCGCCGGCGATAGATCTGGTTGTCTGTATCGAGAAGGACCACCTGGCCTTCAACATTTGCAATACCGACAATCGCATGGTGCTCACGCTCGGTTCGATCGTAGATTACGACCACGCGGAGTTCCTCGGCAGGTACACCGAACAATCGAAGCAACTGGTACTTCGACGTCGCGTAGTCTTCGCAATCGCCGCCCCGTCGGAGAAATTCGGTCAATGTCGACCACTCTTGACCCACCCGTACGGTAGATTGACCGACGGTGACATCACGACGACGGTCTTCACGGTAACGAGAAAAGCGATTAATGTATCGATTTACAAGCCGAACCTGTTGTTCGCGATCGAGTTCTTTACCTCTATCGAGGAGGTGTTGTACCGACTGCAACCGACCTTCGCACGTCGATTCATCGTCGAGGCACTGTTGGATTGTTTCAGCTTGCTGAGTGATGCGATCAAGCAGACGTGACCACGAAGGCAGTGCTTCCGCAGACGCGAACGGTTGCGATTGAGGATCAAACAGATCGTGCAGTTGCTTGTCTACACTTTGAGATGCCGTGAACGTGCTGAACACTACTGCTAACCCGATGGTTATTCGCTGTAAAACCAATGTGTACATCTCGCTCTGCGTCGTAATTCTCAGCTTCGTCGCAGCCACGGCATGCCAACCCCTGAACAGTGATGCGGTCTTGCGTGATCCCCCACTGCATCTGCTCGAAAATCGCGCATTTCTTGGAGTTGACACGTCGGTGGATGTAGCTTCAATCCAACCTCTTTTGATTGATGCGGAAATGCGAGAGTTCGTCGCATCGGATATTGCGACGATAAAGAGTAAGCGATGGCGTATTCAAGCACTAGTCAACAAACTTGCTGATCACGGCTATTACGCGAACCACTACATTGCCGGATTGACGCAAAGCGCACAGGATACCTTTGAGCGGAAACGAGGCAACTGTCTATCGTTTACGCACATGTTTATTGCTCTTGCGCGTGAAGCAGGTTTGCAGGCGCACTATGAACTCGTGCATGCGCCACCGATATATACCGTGAATGACGGCGTACTCGAACATCAGGTGCATATTCGCGTTCATATAACGCTACCGCGTCGAATGAACGCTAAGCGCTCAGTATCGGTCGACTTCAATCGACGTAACATCAGTGAATTTGACGGCAGGATTGTCTCTGATGACTTCGCGAAATCGTTGCACTTCGCAAATAATGCGATCGAAGCTTGGCGAAACAGCGATGACGCCACTGCGTTTCCGAATATCGTGAAGGCTATTAATCTCGCGCCGAGACATCCGGATCATTGGGTAAACCTCGCGACGTTCTATTCGCGACGCGGCATGGCACAAGAAGCCTTCTTAATAAACAGACATGCTCTCTTCCTTGATCCCTATCACACGATTGCACTAAGTGGCGTACTCCAGAACACAGAAGGAAAGGAATTCGATCGTGCGAAGGCGCTAATCGATCGACATAGACGTAATAACGCGTACTATCAGTTTGCGATGGCACAACGTGCAGTCTCGAACAACGACCTATGGGATGCGTTACGGTTCGTCGATCGTTCGCTCGAATTGAACAAGAGAAACCATCGCTTTTTCGGATTGAGAGGCGATATATTGACCTCGTTGAAGAGTTATTCGAAGGCACGCGAGAGTTTTAGACGCGCACTATCTCTCGCGGAGAATGAACTGCACCGACAACAATATCAACGAGCAGTAGATCAGGTTGAGCAGCTAATGCTCGATTTTGCGCTTGAGCGACGATCTTTGCGTGAGTCAAACACTGAATTGACCGCGCGACTCGACCACTAAAATTCCGCGCGCCTGGAAGCTGTCAGCCATGAGTTACGACCCCGCCAACATATTTGCGCGAATATTGCGCGGCGAAATCCCCGCACATGTCGTTGAGGATACCAAAAATACGCTTACCTTCATGGACATCATGCCTAAAGCCGATGGACATGCATTGGTCATTCCCAAAGAAGACGCGCGCAATATCTTTGAGATTTCCGATGAAGCCTTACAACAATTGATCACTCAGGTAAAGCGCGTGGCACAGGCGGCTCAGCATGCATACCCAGGAAAAGGCATTCGGGTAGTCCAGTTGAACGGTTCAGAAGCCGGTCAATCCGTGTTCCACCTCCACTTCCACGTAATCCCTTCTGCGGATGGCATGAACTTTGGATTCCACGGCGGCGCCGCTGCAGACGAGGAATCGCTGAAGGAAAATGCTCAACGTCTGAAACAAGCCCTCGCAGCGCTCAGCTAGTCTCTGACTTCAGCTGCAGGTAGAGAGAAAATCGAGATAACCTATTGATATCTATGTACAAATAGTGGTGACTTAAGCAATTTCATGAAGAACCGCAACATCGCCATCATTGCGCACGTTGACCACGGCAAGACGACGTTGGTGGATCGTCTACTACAAGAAACGGTGGTAGGCACACGTGAGAAGATCGCCGAACGAGCAATGGATAGTAACGATCTTGAGCGTGAACGCGGCATCACGATCCTGTCAAAGACGACCGCGGTTGAGCATAAAGGAATCCGGATCAACATCGTCGATACGCCTGGTCATGCTGATTTCGGCGGAGAAGTAGAGCGTGTCTTATCCATGGTGGATTCCGTGTTGCTTCTCGTTGATGCGGTCGAAGGACCGATGCCTCAGACTCGATTTGTGACGTCAAAAGCGTTTGCAGCGGATTTGAATCCGCTGGTCGTGGTGAACAAAGTGGATCGAGTAGGCGCTCGTCCAGAAAAAGTCGTCGAAGAAGTATTCGATCTGTTTGACTCGCTAGACTGTAGTGAAGAGCAACTTGACTTTCCGGTCGTTTATGCGTCCGCACTGCTGGGCCAATCTGGAACGGATCCTGACCATCTTGAAGAATCCATGCGACCGTTGCTGGACTTAATCGTCACCCGCGTACCTGAACCACCTGTAGTGAACGGACCTTTTCAAATGCAGGTCTGTACGCTCGATTACTCCCCATATGTCGGAGTAATCGGGATTGGTCGAGTCCAGCGCGGATCGATCCAAGCGAAAATGCCGGTACAGGTTATTTCAAAGGATGGCGCTGTTCGTCGCGCGAAACTTATGTCTATTCAAGCGAATAGAGGACTGCATCGCGTCGATTTAGATTCAGCAGCGGCGGGTGATATCGTCTGTGTGACGGGAATTGAGGAGCTGCAAGTATCTGAAACAATCTGTGACTCAAAGGTCGCAGATGCGCTACCTGCTTTGACGGTAGACGAACCAACCGTCACAATGGCGTTCCACGTGAACACGTCCCCGCTCGCTGGTAATGAAGGTCAATTCCTCACGAGTCGACATCTTCGTTCGCGACTGTTCACAGAGGCAACCCATAACGTTGCTCTACGAGTTGAAGGGACTGACGCAGCCGATGTCTTTAACGTAAGCGGACGAGGCGAGCTCCACCTGTCCGTGTTAATTGAAACGATGAGGCGCGAAGGCTACGAACTTGCGGTATCGCGTCCCACTGTCATTACCCGTGAGGTTGATGGAGTTCTTGAAGAACCGTTTGAAACCGTGTCCTTGAGCGTGGAAACACAATATCAAGGTACAGTTATGGAAAGTATGGGCGAGCGGCGAGCGGCATTACTGGATATGGCTAATGAAGGACATGCGAGAGTCCGATTGACTTACAGGGTGGCGACTCGTGCATTGAGCGGATTCCGATCACAGTTTGCGACCGAAACTTCAGGAACGGGGATCATGTCATTTGGTTCCGCAGGATACGCACCACGGCAAACGAACATTGATTCGGCACGTCGTAACGGGGCACTGATTTCAAACTGCGGTGGTAATGCAGTTGCGTACGCGCTGTTTTCGCTGCAGGAACGCGGCGAACTCTTTGTCGCACCAGGCGACGTTGTGTACGAAGGTATGGTGATCGGTATTCACAACAAGGCTAGCGACCTAGTAGTAAACCCGACCAAAGAAAAGAAACTCACCAATATTCGTGCGGCAGGAAGCGACGAAAACATCTTGCTCACGCCACCGACGAAATTCACGCTTGAACGCGCGATTGAATTTATCAACGACGACGAATTAATCGAAGTTACTCCGGCTGCTATCAGAATTCGAAAGCAAGTGCTGACGGAGCACGGACGCAAGCAAACGCTGCGCCGACTCGCTACCAATTCCTGACCGGCAGCGGTCAGTGTTACGAACGTAACTTCCTCAAATCAGGATCTATTCGCAGAGAAATCGAACGTAACTTATTGATATTAATTGGTTTATGAGTTAATCAATGTGAGATAACCACCCGATTAGTTATCGCAATCCGTCAATTTCCAAGTATTTAAGCATACGCATTAGATGAACCTTCAAGACTCGTCTCGCGCTATGTTCCGTGGTATAGAAATCGCGTACGTTTGCCAAATGTAATAGATCGCAGGGACGATCAGCAGCACCATAATCATCGCGAAGAACATGCCACCAAACATCGGTGCTGCGATGCGACGCATGACTTCTGAACCAGTTCCCGCACCGAACATGATCGGCATCAGCCCAACGACGATCGTGAGCGTGGTCATCAGGATCGGTCTGATGCGTTGCGAAGCACCAGCTAATATGGAGGTTTTGAGCTCCTCACGCGTGATCCGGCGGTTTTCTGTGACCGCACGTTGCTTTAGTTGCTCAAATTGAAGGTTCAGGTACGTAAGCATCAGGATACCCAACTCCGCCGCGACGCCCGCGAGGGCGATGAAACCTACACCGACAGCGACCGACAAATCGTAGTCGAGGAGGAATACCAGGAGGATCCCACCCGCTAACGCGAACGGTACGGTTGACACGACGATGAAGACTTCACGGATACGTCGAAAATTTAAGTAAATCAATAAGATGACTACCAATAGCGTAATGGGACCAATCAACATTAGCCGCTGTTGTGCGCGAATCAGATACTCGTATTGACCTGACCATGTCAGTGAATAACCCACCGGTAACGCGACACTCTCCTCGACGACCTCTTTCGCTTCGGCAACATAAGAACCCAAGTCGCGATCGACGATATCAACATAAAGCCAGCCATTAGGACGCGCATTTTCACTCTTGATCACGGGCGGACCGTCCGTGATCTCAATTTCTGCAACGTCGACCAACGCGATGCGCGCGCCCTGGGCGGTCACGATTGGAAGTGATCGAAGGCTCTCAACTGAGTCGCGTAGTCTCTGTGGATACCTCAGATTGATTGGGTATCGTGCTAAACCTTCGATCGAGTAGGAAATATTCGTGCCCCCAACCGCTGTTCTGACCACCTCTTGGATGTCCTCAATATTCAGACCGTATCGCGCGGCTCGATCCCTATCGATATTGACATTGATGTATCTCGCACCTTGGACTCGCTCGGAATACACCGAAACCGTTCCAGGGATGTCGCTTAGCATAGATTCGAGCCTCTGACCAATCGACTGAATCACTTCCAAATTTGGTCCAGCGATTTTTACGCCAATTGGTGTCTTAATGCCGGTTGCGAGCATGTCTATGCGCGTACGTATCGGCATCACCCATGTGTTATTGAGTCCTGGGATGTCGATCTTTGCATTCAGCTCGTCTCGAAGCGAATCCATGGTGACGCCGTCCCGCCAGGTGTCGCGAGGTCGAAGTTGCACCATCGTTTCGATCATCGTGAGCGGAGCGGGGTCCGTCGCAGTTTCTGCGCGGCCGATCTTGCCGAATACGTTCTCGACTTCAGGAATCGTGCGGATTACCTTGTCAGTTTGCTGAAGCAGTTCACGCGCTTTGTCGATCGAGATGCCTGGATATGTCGTAGGCATATACATTAAGTCGCCTTCATCCAGCGGCGGCATGAATTCCGAGCCGATTTTTAGGACCGGTAGCGATGCGCCTACAAACACAAGCAACGCCACGACGACTGAAGTTCGTGGGAAATCCAGGATGCGCCGAATGATGGGAACAACACCCGCAATCAAGCCCACATTAATGGGGTTGTCTGATACCTTTCGAAGCCGTCCTTGAATGAGATAGCCCATTAATACCGGAACAAGGGTTATTGCTAGAAATGCTGCGATCGCCATCGCGTAGGTTTTGGTGAACGCTAACGGTGCAAACAACCGTCCTTCCTGCGCTTCTAGCGTGAATACGGGCAAGAAGCTCAGGGTGATGATTAACAGCGAGGTAAGCACTGGCGCTCCGATTTCCGAAGCGGCTTCACGTACGAATTCCCATCTCTGCGTCGCCGTTAGTGTTCCTGTCTCTCCTAATTCGGCGGCGAGCTTGCGGTGGGTGTTCTCGATCATGACGATCGCACCATCCACCATTGCCCCTATCGCGATCGCGATACCTCCCAGTGACATGATGTTGGCGTTTAGATTCTGAAATCGCATGAAGACGAACGCACCGAGAATCGCTACCGGGAGGCTAATCAAGACAACTAGGGCGGATCGGAAATGAAACAGAAAGACCGCGCACACCAGCACAACGACCAAAAACTCTTCAATAAGGGTTACTTGAAGCGTTCCGATCGCGCGTTCAATCAACTTTGAGCGATCGTAAGTAGGTACGAGTTCAACTCCGTCGGGTAAGCTGGCTTTCAATTCCGCTATGCGTGACTTGACCCTATCGATTGTTGCAACAGCGTTCTCATCTGCTCGCATAACGACGATTGCACCAACTACCTCACCTTCACCGTCCAGCTCTGCGATTCCCCGCCGCATCTGCGGTCCAATCCGTATTTCCGCAACATCAGAGAGCTGAATAGGAGTTCCTGCTTCACTGAGAGATACAGGAATCTGCGAAAGGTGGTCTACGCTTTGCACGTAGCCACTCGATCGCACCATGTATTCCGCTTCTGCGATTTCTACGACTGAACCGCTAGCTTCTTGATTGTTTCGTGTGATTGCCTGTTTAACGTGCTCTAACGTCAGTCCGAAAGCGTGCAAGCGGTCAGGATCTAGCACAACCTGATACTGTCGAACCATTCCGCCGACGGTTGCCACTTCGGCCACACCTTGCACTGATTGAAGTTCGTATTTCAGAAACCAGTCCTGTAGACTGCGAAGTTGCTCAAGGTCGTGTGTGCCGGTTCTATCCACCAATGCGTATGAGTAGATCCAACCAACGCCCGTAGCGTCGGGGCCTATTGACGATGTTGCACCTTCTGGCAGTTTGGCGGCAACCTGATTGAGATACTCGAGGACCCGTGATCGAGCCCAATATAGGTCAGTTCCGTCCTCAAATATGACGTAAACATAGGAATCGCCAAAGAAGGAGTAACCTCGGACTGACGTTGTTTTAGGGACCGAGAGCATTGCCGTAGTCAATGCGTACGTGACTTGGTCTTCTACAACTCGAGGTGCTTGACCTGGAAACGATGTCTTGATAATGACTTGAACATCAGATAAATCTGGAATCGCGTCAACAGGCGTACGTATCGCGCTGTATACACCCCACAACACGAAAATTACACTTGCGATCAACACCAATTGGCGGTTGTTGATCGACCAAGCTATGATCGCTGAAATCACAAGTCGAGAGACTTATTTAGACATCGAACGCACGTGCGTCTGATGCGTGCGTTTGAATGAGATGGTTATTGACTCGCCTCACTTATCTCGGTAATCAGCACGGCTCCCTCCGAGGTTTTCTTGATCTCGAGTCTCACCAGGTCTCCGACTGCAACTTGCTGAAGCAATGCCTCATCTGCAACGCTTAATTCCATGGTCATTGCGCGCCAACCCCACGTATCTATCGGACCGTGTTTGACCCTTATCGTACCGTCATTCGGGTTCATACCAAGTACTTCGGCATCGACGTTTTGGCGTTCGCTTGCTTCACTCGATCGGTCTTCAAATCGCGCAAGCGCCGTATCGATGTTGGACTCAGAATCAATCAAAAATTGACCAGACGTCACGACTCGATCCGTAGTCTCTAACCCGCGGAGAATCTCGGTTGAGTTGCCAGAATCGTAGCCGGCTACGACCGGTGTGGACTTGAATCGGCCGTTCCCCAGATCCACAACAACTCGATCACTAGAACCTCCACGAATCACTGCGGACGTCGGTACATGGATGACGTCGTTCTTGCCTGGCACGATGATGCTCACCCGCGCAAACATGTTCGGTCGAAACACATCGTCTTGTACAGAATAGCCAATCCGCACCTTCAGACTTCGGGTTTGTGGATCCATTTCTGGATAGATGTACTCAACTTGCCCCTCAAACTTGCGACCTGGCTTCGAATCGACTTCGAAAACTACCTCTTGACCGATCTTGATCGCATCCGCATGTCGTTCCATAACTTCTGCAAGAATCCATACTCGCTCAAGGTCTGCAATCGACATAACGTGCGTTGCAGGAGTCACATATACACCTTCCCGAATACCAAGCATCGCAACGACACCATCCGTGTGAGCCACTACCTTGACGCGCTGATTTACCGTCTGCGAACGGTCGAGTTCGAGGATTTCAGGTGCCGTCATGCCTAAAGAAACAAGCCGTTCTTGAGACGCTGCAATTAACGGACCCTGTGCAGATTCCTTCGCTAGTAAATACTCCTGTTGTGCGTTCACCAACGTTCGTGAATAGAGTTCAAAAAGTGTTTCGTCCTTTCTGACAGGGTCACCTTCAGCTTTGACACTGAGCTTCTCGATCCAACCGTCGACTCGTGTGTGGATGTGCTGCAGCGCGTTTTCATCGTACTCTACGTATCCAACGGTTTCGATTTCTCTGTCTAACCGTCCGTACGTCACTGATTCCGAACGAACCCCGAAGTTTTGAATCACGTTCGAATCTATTTCGACGGTACCAGCAGTCGGACTAGAGTTATCTGCATACACCGGCACGAGATCCATTCCCATCGGTGACTTACCAGGCTTGTCGCGTCGAAAGTTTGGATCCATCGGCGCAACCCAATACAAGATCTCCCGCTGTTTCGATTCAGCTTCGCCGCTGAATAAACTGACGAACGAGTCACCGATGGTTTGCGACAATATAAAGCCAAGCACGCCGCCTATAAGCAGTGTCGCGACGAGGACAAGCGGCTTCTTCACTCCGTCGAACCGTTAAGTGCATCGATCTGAGCCCAAGATTTGAGACGATCAACGCGAACACGATGATGCTCTAGGTTTGCATCTACCTCATTGACATAACTCAAAAGGACGTCTGTAAAGCTCCCTTCCTTGTTCTGGTACGCATTTAGCGCAGCCTGGGCGTGGTTATGTGATTGTGGCACGATCGCGTCATTCAATAAATCGATTCGCTCAGTGAGACGTTCCCACTCGGAATACGCGATCGCAATATCTGCAGCCATATCACGAAGCACCTCGATTTTCGTTTGGCGAGCAGCGTCTTCGTTTGCTTGTGCGGCACTTAAGTGGAGATTTTGTCGGCGTTTTACCGCGATAGGCAAGGAGAACGTTAGCGTAGCACTCGTGAAGTCAGACCTTGCATCACCATTGAAATCCACGCCATCCCGCTTGCCGTAGCTTAGATCGATATGCCACTCTGGTTTAAAAGCCGCTTGATTCAGTAACACCTTCGCGGATTCCGCCTCAATGGTTGCATTGGCGACTTGAACGCGGGGATGTTCTGACAACGCATGCACGACCCGTTCGCGCGACGGAATCTCACGCCACAGCGGAAGCTCGTGACTGATTGAAACCGGTTGAGAAGTGCCTGTCAAACGTTGTAGTTGCGCGAGGATTTTGAATTCACGTCGTTGTGTGTCGATTAGACGGCTCTTCAGCCGATTCAGCTGCAGTTCAGCAGCAATCACAGAGTACTGTAATTCGTCTCCGGTTGCGTAGCGAGCGCGAACTACATCCGCGAGATTTTCTAGCAGCTTTATCGCCTGCGATGTCAAGTCTATTTCGTGTCGCAAATAGTGCGCCTCCAGCCACGTCGATCGGGCCGCAAACGTAGCGGTTTTCGACACTAACGATGCACGATACCTGAGAGCTTCTCGAAGTTGCTCGTGGTTCAGACTCATTGCTGAACGCGCGCCAATCGGTGGAATCGTTTGGCGGACGCCGACAAGAGTTTGCGTCATCGGCTCCGCATTGAGCGCGAAACCATCAAGCGGGACATTCAATAATCCCGTTCGAACAGTTGGGCTAGGGAGTTGCTTCGCCGCTTCCTTTAATTTGTCATGTGCGTCAGCCTGTAGTCGATACGCATGAATTTGAGGTTCATCGGCGAGTGCCTGCTTCACTGCTCGCTCAATTGACAATTCTTGAACACTTGATTCAGCAGTTGCGAAGCCGCCGATGCACATAAATAACACACAAACGGTTAGTTGACCTTCGCGACATGGAAATTGGGCCTTCGGCCGGTCTCTTGTCAGACGACACTCCCAACCCATTTGTATGACTGACTACCCGGCCACGATTGGCTTATCGTAACAATGTTCGATCAAGTTAGAGCGCTTTTCGAAGGTTGAGTTCCTAGTCACAACTCTCATGGAAACCAGAGTATTCACATCTCCAGTGTTTCCTTACATTCAAATCAGCAGTTCTAATTCAGGTCTACTGTTCCGCCGAAATTTGGATTTCCTTGTCGGTGATGAACTCCAATAACGCCGGTTGACCATCTTTCGTCGCATTGAGACCGCGTTGTAACGCAGCTTGAATGTCGTTCGGATCCGTGATTCGCTCACCGTATCCGCCGAACGCCTTTGCCATGTCCGCGTAATTCCCGGATATGTCGGTTGAACCGTATTTTTCTTGTGCAACTTGCATGATGGGGATTTCAATCGCCATCGAAAAGTTGTTCATTAGCACCGAGAGGATGGGGATGCGCTCACGTGCCGCCGTCTCGAAATCCATACCCGTAAAACCGATTGCGGCGTCACCCCAAACGTTTATGCAGGTCTTCTCAGGTTGGGCGATCTTTGCACCCATCGCAAGACCCAGACCGTATCCTAGCTGCGTGGTTTTACCCCAGCCGATATAGGACAGCGGCGTGGTGCTTGTCCAGAATGGAGAAAGTTGGTCGCGTGGACTACCAGCGTCATGCGTGATAATCGTGTTGTCGATGTCAACAGCCTGTTGCAGCTCGTTTAGCACACGGTACGGGTTGATTGGCGATTCATTGTTAGAGCGCTTCGCTGCCCATTCGGATAACCACGCTTGTCGAAGTTCGCCAATGCGCTTCTGCACTACGCCGCGGCGTGCGTCCGCCTGGCTGTGATCACGGTCGCTCATCGCTTCAGACAAGCTTTGAAGCGTTAATTTCGCGTCGCCGATGAGCGCATGCTGAGCTTCAACGTCTTTGTTCAAATCCATTGGATCGAGTGTGGCGTGGATGATGGTTCTACCACGCGGCATCGGCACACCGAAACCCGTAAGTGCGAAACTACAACCGATGCCCAGAATCACGTCAGCTTCGTTCAAGAAGGTCTTGACCGAACGAGGATTTGCGCGACCACCGGAACCCAACGAAAGTTCGTGTGTTTCATTGAATGAGCTCTTACCTTCCAGACTTGTCGTAACGGGAATCTGCCATTCTTCAGCAAAAGCCTGCAACTCCTGCCAAGCCTTTGCGTAGTGGACGCCTTGACCCGCATAGATGACGGGTCGCTCAGCAGCGCTTAACACCGCTGCAGCTTCTTCCACCGCGACCGGATCAGGCGCAGTGCGGGTTGCGTAGGCGGGTTTGTACTCCCAATTGTCTGGCACCTCTTCACCGAACAAGTCGACGGGAATCTCTACCTGTACGGGTCCTGGCCGACCGTTTCGAAGTTGAAAAAAAGCACGTCGCATGACTTCGGGGAGCGCGCGTCCCATAGTGAGTGGCTCTGACCACTTTGTCACGTGCTTGGTATTTAGTGTTGAGTTGTAGTTAGGGTAGTAGTTCATGAGTCGTCGCGGATAGCCAGCAGGTAAGACGAGAATCGGCGATGATTCAGAGTAGGCCTGCGCGATACCTCCGAACGCGTTTTCCGCGCCTGGCCCGTGCTGCATACAGAAAGTTCCAATCTTCTCTCCAGAAGAGAGCCGTGAGTATGCGTCAGCCATGTGCAGACCAATGCGTTCTTGACGACAAATGACCGTGCGGATATCAGCTCTAGCCGCCGCTTCAATGATCGTATTCACCGGATACGCAAATAAAACGTCTACGCCTTCTTTCTTTAACACATGGGCAATGCCATCAGCAACGTTCACAGATAACTCCTACAGATTTGAAGCGTCGTAGTTTACAAACGGGTTGATTGTGGCCGTACTAGCAACTCGTTCCTTCACGATACGAGTACGGCGGGCTTGAACACGAAAATACAATGAATTTGCGAATCGCAGTAGACACGTGAACTGCAATTCGGCTATCACCATTCGAAGAACGAGGGGATACACCTGTGACTTGGCCTGAAGCGTGGCAATGGCTCGTTGCGAATAGTTGGGTCGGCACAGTCTTCGGCATCGTATTTCTATGCCTCGTACTCAGACTGGTCCTCAAATTCGTGTTTGACCGACTTGAGCACGCGTCGGGTTTGACCGAGAACATCTACGACGACGCGATCATCCGAGTTGCGCGCAAACCGATCGGCTGGGCAATTCTGCTCTATGGTGTTCTCGCTGCTGCGGCGATTGTGCGCGACAACACCGGGGCTGGCATCCTCGATTTCATCCCACAAATTAGAGAAGTTGGCACGATCGGTTTACTCGTTTGGTTCGCTATTCGATTCATCCACGAGGTGAGTAGTGCGCTGGTCGAAGTACGTGAGGAACAAGATGATCGAGCCACGATCGCGGCCGTAGCCAAATTACTGCGAATATCCGTATTGATCACTGGATTTCTCATTGGACTACAGACACTTGGCTTTAGCATCGAAGGGGTTCTGGCGTTCGGAGGTATCGGTGGAATAGCGGTGGGTTTTGCGGCACGTGACATGCTCGCAAACTTTTTTGGCGCGCTCACACTCCTCTTGGATAAACCATTCGCCGTCGGTGACTGGATCCGCTCAAACGAAATGGAAATTGAAGGTACGGTTGAAGATATCGGATGGCGCATTACGCGCATCAGGACGTTCGACAAGCGTCCACTCTATGTGCCAAACTCGAACTTCTCTAATATCACGATTGAAAACCCCAGCCGTATGACGAATCGTCGCATCAAAGAGACCATAGGTCTTCGGTATGACGATCTCAGCGTTCTTCCTACGATCTTAAAGGACCTGAGGACGATGCTCGCAGAACACGAAGAGATCGACACAAATCAGATCTTGATGGTAAATCTGAACGAATTCAACGATTCCTCGGCGGATTTCTTCATTTACACGTTCACCAAAACCACGGATTGGGCAAGATTTCACGAAATCAAGGAAGACGTATTGCTACGGATTGCCAACATCATCGAAGGACACGGTGCAGAAATGGCGTTCCCAACCCAAACTTTGCATCTAGACCCCACCGAAATAGCGCAGAGAGTCTCGTGATCGACTTACCTAAGGATTTTGAACTTTTGTATGGTAGTGAAACCATCGAACGAGCGATTGATCGAGTCGCAATCCGATTGAACGCCGATTTAGACGACAAGGATGTTGTATTCGTGTGTGTCATGCATGGTGGGCTTCCATTTACGTGGGATCTCATGCGACGTGTGAATTTCGATGTCGCACTTGATTTCGTCAGGGTTCAGCGATATGACGGCACCAAAGGTGGCGAAATTAGAACTGAACGAGATTTCCATCTCGATCTAGAAGGTAAACATGCTGTCATCGTCGATGACGTGCTTGATCGTGGGGTGACGATGCGGAAGCTGTACGAGAGACTCTCGGGGAGTGCAGAGAGTGTGCTAAGTGCAGTTCTATGCGATAAGAAAGCGCTTCGAGAAGTTGAGATCGAAGCTGATTACGTTGCGCTTGACGCGCCCGATCAGTACCTAATCGGCAGAGGTATGGATATGAACGGAAGGTATCGTCAGCTACCGGACATCTATGCAATGAAAGGAGCCTAAGTTGCTGGCGTTCATCATTAGCGGCACGTTAACCGAGGTATTTCAAACGCCTATTGAGTCGAAGGAAGTAGATACGCCGTTTGGCGCGCCGTCCGCACCGATCGAGATTCATGATGTGGAAGGACAGCGATGCATGGTGCTCTTCCGCCATGGCAAAGAGACGAAGATCGCAGCGCATCGTGTTAATTACCGCAGCAATATTTGGGCACTAAAGGAACTCGGAGCAACGCGCGTCGTTGCGTACGCAACGACGGGGAGTGTCGATCCTGACTTACCGATCGGTTCATTCGTCGTGCCAAATCAAATAATCGACTACACTCATGATCGCGAAGGCAGCTTTGAACAACCAGGGATCAAGGAACACTTCGATTTCACCTATCCGTTCACGAGCGATTTGCGCGAGAAAATCATCGAAGCAGCTTTCGCGGCGGGGCTTTCGCCTCGAAATGGTGGTGCGTACGCGTGCAGCCAAGGACCACGATATGAGACCGCCGCGGAGATCGCAAGTTTTGGTCAGGATGGATGTTCGATCGTAGGCATGACTTTAATGCCAGAAGCGCCGTTAGCTCGCCAACTCTCGCTCTCGTATGCAGTGCTTGCACTAGTCATGAATCCCGGTGCCGGTATCGACAATCGGGCGGTCGATATACCAGGTTCAATCCGTTTTACAGATGATGCTGTCGAACCTCTTCGACGCTTCAACAGCGAGCTAGTCAAGCGAATCCCATAACGCCTGAAGATCAGGCGGGAGTTCGACTTTAACCACTTCCGCAAGCACACCGAACTTCGGGTGATCGAAATAGTGCACTGCATCACTCTGCATACGCCGCAACTCCGCCAACTCGTAGACGGGAAATCGAATCTCGGTGGAAGAATTAGGTTGGTGTATCCACAAATGAACGTCCAAATGAACAAAGCGACCTTTCGAAATGCCGAAATAACCTTCTGTCTCGTATCCATCCAACGATTGGAAGTAAACGTAAATAGGCTCGTTAGCTAGCGAGGGAACGAATTGGTGCCAATTGAAATGCTTGATCACGTGAGCTCCACTAGAACGCAGCCTTGCTGATGTCCGAGGCAAGCGTACGTTCTGCTCGTCCATCGTGTAGCTCGTACGCTCTAGCTCGTTTCGAAAGGCGTCAATTTGCTCAAGAACTTCCTCTCGGGTTGCCTCATCTTCCACAATCTCTTCGTTAGATTGCGCTATCGCGTCATCACCGAGGGCGCTTTCTTCATCTCGATCGTCTGCCTCGTCGTCGTCCTTTTCAATCAAGCTCGCGAGAGACAATTCCGCGAACCAACTGCCGAAGGGTACCAATCTGAACGCTTCAACAAATAGCGATTCATAACTATCGCCCGGAGGAAGCATCCAGTCCGGAAACGTACCAAATTGATCAGACGCCATTCGGACGCTTTCGAGCGAGTCGCTCGTATCTACACGTTCCGAAATCATGAACCAAGGATCACTTCCTAGCATTAGATCGACCGCTTCGGATCGTTCTCGAATACGAGCGCGTTCCGTTTCGGTCAGTGGAAACGTCCGAGTTATGTTGTTAACAAATTCTGGCGCTGAAACTAATAACTGTTCCGCATATTTTGTGGCAGCGGATTCACCAGACTCACCTTCATCCGAAAGTGGGGTGGTCGGTTGCACGAAGATGATGACCTCGACTTCATACCAGTTATCTAACCAAGCAGGAGGTTCTGCGCTTCCATCAATACCGATTAGCGCGCAGAGCGCTAAAGCAGTTTGGCGATATCGATTCACGCAACCTTTTCGGTCGTACTGGCGTCAATCGCGATAGCCTGAAGGAACGATTCAATATAAGTCATGCGTTCCTCAGCTTCGTGGTAGGTGTGGCGAATTCTGAGTTTCTTTCCACTATCCACGAGTTCGTATTTCTCGCGTGCATCACTTGCTTGAATGCGATTGAGCAACTTTGCTATATCGAACAATGCAGGATCGACAAACTCGATTAACCCACCGGCACGACTGAGTCGAATCGTGCCCACGCCGCGATCAACTGCATCAAGTTTGATTTTGGTAACCCTGAATAGATTGGCCATGACGTCTGGAATCGCCCCGAAGCGATCGACACATTCAGCCATGAGGTGATCGACTTCCAGCTTTGACATCGCGTTTGCGATACGTTTGTACAAAATCAATCGACCTTTGACGTCCGGTAGATAGTCACTTGGAATCAACGTTGCTACTTTGATGTCGACGTCATGACCTAATTCAAAGGGTTTGTCGAGATCTGGAACTCGGTCGCTCTTCATAGCCTCGATCGTCTCCTCAAGCATCCGAATATAGAAGTCATAACCGACATCCATTATTTCGCCAGATTGTTCTTGTCCAAGCAATTCACCCGCACCGCGAATTTGCATATCCTCCAGCGCTAGTTTGAATCCTGCGCCTAGTTCATCCGCCTGCGCGATCGCGTCGAGTCGTCGCTTCGCCTTTGTCGTTAGAGTAAGTTCAGGCGCGGTCGTGAGATATGCATAGGCCTGATGATGCGAGCGCCCAACCCGTCCTCGAATCTGGTGCAATTGCGCCAATCCCAACGTATCAGCGCGCTCGATCACGATTGTATTTGCATTTGGTACGTCGATGCCGCTCTCAATAATCGTGGTACATACGAGTACATTACCTCTCCGGTGGTAAAAGTCGGACATCGCTTGTTCAATTTGGAGTTTCGGCATCGCACCGTGAGCGACGAGTACTCGCGCTTCAGGAACTAATTCACGTATCGATTCCGCAGTGTCGAAAATCGAATCAATTCGATTGTGTAAGTAATAAACCTGTCCGCCGCGATCTAGTTCACGCGTGATCGCATCCTGAATCTGCGACCATTCGTGTTCCGCGACGAATGTTCGTATGGCTAGTCTCGCAGCCGGAGGCGTCTCAATTAACGAGAGATCACGGAGCCCTTCGAGCGTCATGTTCAGAGTGCGCGGAATCGGCGTTGCTGTCAAAGTCAGCAAGTCCACATTGGCTTTCAATTGACGCAGACGTTCTTTGTCTCGAACTCCGAACCGATGTTCTTCGTCAACGATCAACAGACCTAGATCATTTGGCTCAACCGATGGGTTGAGAAGATGGTGGGTGCCGATCGTGATATCCAAGCGGCCGTCCGCGATTCGTTCGAGAATGCTCTCTCGTTCCTTTGTGGTCCGATGACGGGTGAGGTAGTCGATATTGATGGGCCAATCCGCGAAGCGGTCTTCGAGCGTCTCGAAATGTTGTCGAGCTAGAACGGTAGTTGGTACAAGTACAAACACCTGTTTTCCTTGCGACGCAACGTGAAACGCGGCTCGCATCGCAACCTCAGTCTTCCCGAATCCGACGTCGCCACAAACCATACGGTCCATTGCTCGCACAGCGTTCAGATCGTCGATGATCGCATCGACTGCCACGAGTTGGTCGTCCGTTAGCTGAAACTCACACTGATCGCAGAATCGCTCAAAATCCACGTTAGCGTGCGCGTATGCATAACTTTGATGTAGTTCCCTACGCGCGAACATGCTTAAGAGTTCAGCAGCAACATCATGGACTTTGCGTTCTGCTCGTTCCCGTACTTTGACCCATCGATCGCTCCCAAGGTGGTCGATCCGCAGATCCTCTTCATCTACGCCAACGTATCGTGTGATCAATTGAAGCGAAGTTACCGGAATGCGGAGGAGGTCACCGTTCGCGTATTCAAGTGTCACGAACTCGTTCTCAATATTCTCGATCGCAAGGGACGTTAAGCCGCGATATATCCCAACACCGTGATCGATGTGTACTACCGGCGTGCCAATATCAATCTCGAATAAGTTTCGTATGACAAGACTTGGATCAACCTCGGACTTCCTTGCACGTACAGATACTGCTGCACTGTGCGAATCGAACAGATCAGTCTCACAAATCAATTCGATATCCGGGAAAGCGCAACTCCGATCGATAGGCGCGACCGCGACGCCTAATTGATTGGCGGAATCTCGAAACGTCTCGAATGACTCAACTGCACTCGGTACGATGCCTGATTTGCCTAGAAAATCTGTCAGGAATTCACGTCTACCATTCGTTTCCGCGACAAACAGCGTTCTTCGGTTTGTGTTCGCCAAGTGATCCAAAAGGCGAGCCAGCGGGCGTTGAGAACGACGATTGGCGATTAAGTTTGGAAGTGACGCCGACTCAACCACGTCGACGTTTCGATGGGAGGAATCATTGTTAACTATTTGAATTTTTGAGAATTTATTCCAGAGACCCTGCGCTTCGTCTAGGCGTAGGTATAACCGAGTTGGAGGTAATAAAGGTCTCTTGGGGTCGAATCGAAAGGACTCATATCGCCGTTCAATCTCTTGCCAGAACGCTTCACCATGTGCTTGTACGCCATCGTCGAACACAAATCGGGCATTCTCAGTGAAGTAGTCAAAGAACGTGGCTGTTTCTTGAAAAAACAGCGGTAGGTAACACTCGATGCCATCTGGCGCAACGCCGTTGCTTACATCCTGGTAGTCAGGGCAATACCTGACGTCTTCGTCGAAACTCGCATGCCATGACTGCCTAAATTGCGTAACGCCGTCGTCGTCTAAACGGAACTCATGTGCGGGCAATATCGATACACTTTCAGTTCGTTCAGTCGTGAGTTGAGTGTCGATTCCGAAGTAACGGAGACTATCGACCTCGTCGTCGAACGTATCGATGCGTAGCGGCTGCGACACTCCCATGGGAAATACATCCATCAGTGATCCTCGAATCGAGAATTCACCTGGTTCGTAGACAGTATCCACACGACGGTAGCCCGTTTCTAAGAACCTTAGCGCTTGTTCGTCTAACTTAAAACGATCCCCCACTTTCAGGACAAATGAACGAGCTCGCACGTACTCCGGCGGAACCATACGCTGCATGATCGTGCGAATTGGGACTATAAGTACACCCGCGTTTAAATCGGGAAGTTGGTAGAGGGTCCTCAGTCGCTCTGAGATTAAGGCTAGTGGAGGCGAAAACCGGTCGTAAGGGAGTGTTTCATAGTCCGGAAACGTTCGAATCGGGAGATCGGGTTCAAAGAACGCGATCTCTGCTTCATAGCGACGCGCATTTTCCGAGTTATTGGCGACGACCACGATCAATCCGAGTCTGTCGTTCGCCAGTTCGGCGATATTGCGACTAGCGGCACATCCGTGTACGCTCGTCCACCGTCTTACTTGGCCCGCACGCGGAAAGCCTAGGGTACTTGCGCTCTCGATCACAGCGTTCTTAGTTTTTAACAATGAAATTGCCGAACACACTCAGCTTCTTTTGATTAGGATGACGCTAACGGAAGGCAACTGCTGCAGATGGCGCTTCTTCAAATCGAACGATCGCCAGATCAAGATGATCGCTTAAGGGACCGCGCCAAGACACGGGGCGCAAATTCTAAGAACCACGGATCCTAGGTTCCCGTCCGATCGTTGACTACTGATCGCGAGGTGTGTCAAATCGCGAGCGCTTAGTGAACCATAAGTCACATGGATTTGCCTTCGTCGAACACACTTTCAACACGCCACACGAGATATTGCGAGAGACATGCCACCATCTGTCTATGCCGCGCGAATTCACGGGGATAAATCTGTTAGAATTTTGTTCTGTTGTTCGTGCGTAGTTCGTACAAAGCTGATTGAATTGACGCGATTTTTTCTGTGACGTGTCATCGACCGAACGACGATTGGTTCATGCAAACGGAGTTGCGTGATCGAACTCTCACGGATCGAGTATTCGCATATCTCACCCATCCTAACGAGCCGTCTGGCTTGGTGTACTCCGGACTAGCTGCTGGCTACATTTGCGAATGTACATCACCCACCTGAGACGCTGTCTAACTCAAAACACATGAATCCGACTGATATCCGCGCGCCGGAGTACTTCCACAAAGTGGTCGACTGTCAATGGGCATGTCCAGCTCATACGCCGGTACCCGAGTACATTCGAATGATCGCAGCAGGTCAGTACACGGAAGCGTACATGATCAACTGGGAATCCAATGTTTTTCCCGGCATTCTGGGCCGAACATGCGATCGGCCGTGCGAGCCGGCTTGTCGAAGGGTTCGGACCGAAGAGAAGCCAGTCGCAATTTGTCGGTTGAAGCGCGTCGCCGCTGATCACAAGGGGGACATTGGGCACTTCCTTCCTCAGGTTCCGAAGGACAAAAACGGAAAGCGCGTCGCGTTATTAGGCGCTGGTCCTGCATCACTCGCGGTAGCTCGAGATCTACTACCTTTTGGTTACACGGTCGACATGTTTGATCAAGATCCGGCGGGCGGTGGCATGATGCGGAGCCAAATCCCTGCATTCCGACTACCTGCGGACGTACTGGAGGAAGAGGTCGACTTAATCGTCAACATGGGCGTCAATGCGACTTACGGGTATGAAATCACGAGCATGAAAGCAATGCTCGATATGAATTACGATGCCTATTTCGTCGGGACAGGTGCTCCACGGGGTCGCGACCTTGAATTACCCGGTCGCAATGAAGTAGATGAACACATATCAATCGGTATCGATTGGCTTTCGAGCGTCGCGTTTGGCCACACGACGTCTATCAGCGGCAAAGTAATCGTGATGGGTGGCGGTAATACCGCAATGGATTGTTGTCGCACTTCTAAGCGTCTTGGCGCAGAAACCGTAACAGTCGTTGTTCGTTCAGGCTTCGAGGTGATGAAAGCCAGCGAGTGGGAAAAAGAAGACGCGATGTCGGAAGGAATTCCGATCATCAACAATCGCCCGCCGAAAGAGTTCGTTCACGAGAACGGCAAACTGAAGGGGGTTATCTTTGAATGCGTCAAGCCGATTGAAGAAGCCGGTCGTCTGAAGTACGTTCCTACCGGTGAGCCCGACGTGTTCATTGAGTGCGATCACATCCTAATGGCGATTGGTCAAGAAAACCATTGCCCGTGGATCGAGCGCGATATTGGGATCGAGTTTGACAAGTGGGATTGCCCGATTCTTGACGAGATAACGCTGCAGTCAACTCATCCCAAGATTTTCTTTGGCGGTGATTCAGCCTTCGGACCTGAGAACATTATTTGGGCTTCAGCGCATGCCCACCAGGCCGCAATTTCGATTCACCTGATGTGCCAAGGCAAGGATCCGAAATCTGATCGACCACCCGAAGGACTGAACTTAATCAGTCAGAAAATGGGGGTTCACGAGTGGGCATACGACGCGGAACATGACGCGTCGAAGCGCTACCTTGTGCCTCACGCGAATCGACGTCGTTCTCTTGAGAATATCAAAGTTGAGGTCGAACTCGGTTTTGATGAAATCCTGGGTAGTCGGGAAGCACAGCGGTGTTTGAACTGCGACGTTCAGACTGTGTTTACTGAAAAGCTCTGCATCGAATGTGACGCGTGCGTTGACATTTGTCCAATGGATTGCATTACGTTTACGTCGAACGAAGAAGAAGATCAATTACGCAAATTACTGACCGCGCCAGCACCGAATCTCGAGCAGGACTTGTACGTATCGACCGAACTCGAGACTGGGCGCGTAATGGTGAAAGACGAAGACGTGTGCCTTCACTGTGGCTTGTGCGCTGAACGCTGTCCGACGAACGCGTGGGATATGCAAAAATCTGTTATTCATATACCTCAACTCGGGTCGTACGCGGAATGACGAGTTACAACGACTTCGTGATTCGATTTGCCAACGTCAACGGTTCAGGTTCGGCAAGTGCAAACGGTATGTTTGCCAAAGCGCTCTTTCGCATGGGCATTCCTGTTGCGTCACGCAATATATTCCCATCGAACATTCAAGGACTACCGACCTGGTTTGAAGCTCGAGTCTCAGAGCAAGAGTATTTCGGTCGTCGAAGCGAAGTTGACATCATGGTTGCGATGAATGCTGAGACATTCGAGCAAGATGTTGCCGCCTTGCGTTCTGGCGGATACTTGCTTTACGACAGCACGAAAGGTCGCGATCCGAGATTAGCACGCGACGACGTGGTCCCAGTTGGCGTGCCAATTGCTCGCTTGATTTTGTCCGAATTCACGGATCCGAAGCAGCGCCAGCTCTTCAAGAATATCGTTTATCTAGGGGTACTCACGTCTCTGCTGAATATTGATTTCAGCGTGATTACCAGCATGGTGTCGACCCAATACAAAGGGAAAGATGAACTGATACAACCGAACATCCACGCACTAGAGATTGGTCGATCGTACGCACAGAACTATTTAGATTGCCCGCTACCTATCCAAGTTCGACATTCGGAGAAACTTGGCGATCGAATCTTCATTGATGGCAATGAAGCAGCCGCTTTAGGCGCAATTTACGGAGGCGCGACAGTTTGCGCATGGTATCCAATCACGCCTTCAACCTCGATGGCGGAAGCGTACGAACAACACGCTGGCAGACTACGCATAGACCCGGAAACGTCGGAACGCAAGTTCGCCATCATCCAAGCCGAGGATGAATTGGCAGCGCTGGGTATTGTCATCGGTGCAGGCTGGAATGGCGCAAGAGCGTTTACTGCTACGAGTGGTCCAGGGATCTCACTCATGACAGAATTCCTTGGACTGGCGTACTTTGCGGAGATTCCCGCGGTAATCTTCGATATCCAGCGAGCCGGCCCTTCCACAGGAATGCCCACTCGCACGCAACAAGCAGATCTTTTAGCAGCCGCGTATGCGTCACACGGCGACACCAAGCACCCGCTGCTGTTCCCGTCAACGCCGCGAGAGTGCTTCGACTTTGCAGCCAGTGCATTTGATTTCGCTGATCGACTCCAGACACCGATACTCGTTATGAGCGATCTGGATTTGGGGATGAATGAAATTACATCTGATGCGTTCGAGTGGGACGACAATAGAAAGTACGACCGCGGTAAGGTTCTGAATGAAGACGACCTTGACCGTATGGACGTCTTCGGGCGTTACTTAGATATTGACGGCGACGGGATAGGCTACCGAACATTACCAGGCACACACCCATCGAAAGGATCGTTCTTCACACGCGGCACATCCCGAGATGAATACGCCACCTACACCGAGGATCCAGATGCTTATAGCAAGAACATGGATCGATTGTTGGCGAAGTGGGAAACCGCGAAGTCAATTCTGCCGTCGGCCGAGATCGCGAATGAAGAACGTCGCGCTGGCATTATTTATTACGGCACAAGCGCTACGCCGATGTCCGAATGCTTAGCGATATTGGACGAACAAGGTATCGAACTTGACACTATGCGCATCCGGTCATTTCCGTTCGGACCGGAGGTAGTTGACTTCATCGATAACCACGAGATCGTGTTCATGGTCGAGCAGAACCGAGATGCGCAAATGAAGATGCTGATGGTGAACGAACTTGATCTGATGCCTTCAAGCATCGAATCGATTTTGTATTACGGTGGCATGTCGATCTCAGCGGACTTCATCGTGGACGAAGTGCTGTCGTACTATCAAGCCAACAACATACCACGCATCAAGGTGGTTTCGACGTGACTTTTGTACCCAAACCCAAAGTCCATCATCCACTTCTTCAGTTCAACGAAATTGGACTGACGAGACGCGACTACGAAGGATCGGTTTCGACGCTTTGCGCGGGTTGCGGTCATGACTCCGTAAGTGCAGCCGTCGTGATAGCGTGTAATGAATTAGCGATTCCACCACACCGTTTCGCCAAGATTTCCGGTATCGGATGCTCTTCGAAGACGCCCAGCTATTTCCTGGGTGCGTCACACGGCTTTAACTCAGTACATGGTCGTATGCCATCGGTTGCGACGGGTGCGAATCTCGCGAACCATGAACTTCACTGCATCGGAGTGTCTGGAGACGGCGACAGTGCATCAATTGGGGTAGGGCAGTTCGCGCATATCGTTCGACGAAAGGTCAACATGCTCTACATCGTTGACAACAACGGAACCTATGGCTTGACCAAAGGTCAATTCTCTGCCACGAACGATCGAGGCTCCACCAGCAAACGCGGTGTTCCCAATCTCTATTCGCCGATTGATCTCGTATCGATGGCGCTGCAGATCGGGGCGAGTTTCGTCGCTCGGAGTTTCTCAGGTGACAAGCAGCAACTCGTACCGTTGATTAAGGCGGCGATCATGCACAAAGGCTTCGCGTTTATCGACGTGATTTCGCCTTGCGTCATGTTCAATAACCACAACGGATCCACAAAGAGCTACCAGTACGTTCGGGAGCATACCGCCTCCATGGTCGATGCGCAACTCGTTATGCCGCATGAAGAGATCGAGATCGAGTATGCGCCTGGTACGCATAAAGAGGTCGACATGCCAGACGGCAGCGTATTACGTTTGCGCAAGATATCGGAAACGTACGACCCGCATGACCGCGTTGGCGCTCTGAACCATGTTCAACGGGCGCAGGAACAAGGCGACGTGATCACCGGTCTCCTCTACGTAGATCCTATAGCCTCGGACATCCATGAAGTGCTCGAGACGACCAGCACCCCTCTTAATCAATTAGAGGAAATGGACTTGTGTCCCGGTTCTGAAGCATTGACTACCGTAAACGCGAGTTTCAGATAGCTTAAATTTCCTGCGACCTAAACTCTAGCTCAGTTTCGGTACTCTACAAGGAGAACTGAACTGTAGCCCAGAGCTTCGTCGCATCTATGCCATACGGCGTAGGTTTCCACTCGTCGTTCGCGTGGTAGTCGGCAAATTTCAGAATCCACTTGTATTTCCCAATAGTACGTGTAGCGGCAATATCCACTTCAGTACCGTAAGCCGGCAAGGATTTGAAGTTACTATCAAATCGGTGAATCCCTACGGTCACATCCCAGCCAAGTAAGCGTTCCTTCACGCGAATTTCTATATCGCGGAGTCCGTCCTGTGGTGTATTTACTAAAAACTTATCTGCCGCTCCAGCATAGCCGTGCAGGGTAGCTAACGGCGTTTTGAATGAATAACGACCATCCCCTTCAAGTAGCGTGGCTTTGAGTGCTACGCTACCCGTCGAGTTCTCTTTTCTAAAGTTCGAGAAATCGACGCCGATCGATGAATGAAGATACAACAAATCATCAAAATCTAACCCATCGTCTATTGATGATTGAAGCGCGATTTCTGCCTTGCACGGACCCGACCAGCCGAATTTCGCTCCATCCCCAAAACATGGGCCCTCAAACGCAAGTCCCATGGTTCGGCTGGACAAGAAGATGTTCTCGTCGAAATCTAAGTTGTACAAATATCCTGACACATTACCGAACCCAGGCCACTCATACGAAGCTCGGATAGCAATGCCGTCAAGATCCCACTCTCTAGCGCCTCTGCTAGGGTGGTCTCGTCCGAGTACTCGATATACTTTTTCAACAAGTGCGCTTTCGAGTCTGAATTTATCGCCAATTTTCGCGTCAATGCTAAGTGCGTCGTAGGTCTGATGGTTCTGTCGCCACGCGACCGTTCCTAAATAGCGTTGTGGTAGTGCACCGTGATTGATGTATTGGCGACCGTATCGCACCAGTGTTGATTCGCCGGCATATTCCACATACGCTTCATCCATTTCAGTACCCGAAGGATCGACCTCGGTTGCGTACTCGGTCCGACCGTTGGTCCCGCCATCGTTGTATGTATCGATGCCAAAATCGTTTACATGCTCGGCCGCGAATACTGCACGAAAGTTCCTTACCTGGGGCGTGCGCAACGTCAGTAGTAACCTACCTGTGAGCGTGTTCGCATTCTTGTTGACGTTGTCATCGATCGTCCCATAGCGAATGCGTACATCTGCCGAATATCGGTCATCTTCGCAGGTCGATTCTTTCGGGCATTCGTCGTCAGCAAACGTGACACTAGAAGCCAATGTCAGGAAGGCAACCGTAAAACCTAGTCTCATATAGCGCATGATTCGATTGTGTCTTGTGCGGTCATATTAAACGCAGATTGCTAAAGTTAGTGCCATGTTCCTTACTTCGATGTGAGCGAACGATTCAGACATCCGCATTCTTATCATTCGCAGCTGCTAACGTTTAGAAACTGCGGAATCCATTGGCGCTACCGAATCTTGACGACTACTTTCCGGACTGGAAGCGTCGCGAAGAAAAAGCCGAAGCGATGATCCCCATCATCGGCAAGCTATACCGGAAAAATGTCCCGACATACTGCTATGGTCGCGCGCTTTACAACCAAAGCGTCACGGACATCATGCGGACGCACCGATTTGTGCGTCAGGTAGCAAAAAACGAGCTGTCTGAAGACGAGAGCTATCCGCTCTTGTGTGCTCTTAGCGAACTCGATCTAGGTCCGTCGCACATCGACGTCGGCAAACTCACGGTCAAATATATGGAGCTACAGGAAAACGGGCATCCTGTGCCGTCTGAACGTGAGTATGCCGAAAACGAATGTCGTGAAGTCATCGGGCGACACATTAAGCCTCTCAACAAGCCGCAGGACATTGTGCTTTACGGTTTTGGCAGGATCGGGAGACTATTGGCGCGACTTTTGATCGAGAAGACCGGAGGGGGTGACCAACTCCGTTTAAGAGCCATCGTAGTACGACCGGGAAACGATGGAGATCTCGATAAACGTGCGAGTCTGTTACGTCGCGATTCCGTACACGGTGCCTTCAAAGGCACGATTCGCGTGGATCAAGCGAACGAATGCATCATCGCGAACGGCAACGTTGTCAAGATGATTTATGCCGATGACCCGAGTGAAGTCGACTACACGCGGTACGGTATTGAAGACGCGGTGGTGATCGACAACACCGGAGCATGGCGCGATGAATCTGGATTGCGTCAACACTTGGAAGCCAAAGGCATTGACCGTGTCATCGTAACCGCGCCTGGCAAGGACGGCGTGCCTAACATCGTATCCGGTGTGAACTCACATCTGTTGTCGCATAACGACAAAATCCTCTCAGCAGCCTCCTGTACGACAAATGCGATCGTGCCGATTCTCAAGGCTGTCAATGACGAATACGAGATTGTGCACGGTCACATGGAAACTGTGCATGCATATACGCCGGATCAGAACCTCTTAGATAACTATCACAAGAAGAATCGAAGAGGTCGCGGAGCGCCTTTAAACCTCGTGATCACGGAAACTGGCGCTTCGAATGCGGTTGCGAATCTACTACCTGAACTCGAGGGAAAGTTGACCGGTAACGCCATCCGTGTTCCGACTCCGGATGTTTCGCTTGCGATCCTAAATCTCCGTTTGGAGAAGAGTACGAGCAAGCCGGGTTTCAATGACTTCATTCGTGACATCGCATTGAATTCAGCGCTGCAACGACAAATTGACTTCGTCGAGACACCTGAAGTCGTGTCGTCTGACTTTATAGGCAATCGACATGCGTGTGTGGTTGATGGTGAAGCTACGATCGTCGACGACGGGAAGCGAGTTGTTCTCTATGTTTGGTATGACAATGAATTTGGCTACTGCTGCCAAGTTATTCGAGTGGTGCAGAAATGGGCAGGAATTAGCTATCCGCTTATACCTGGAGATGTCGCCAAAACCGGTTTCGGTTAATTTAATATTCGTGAGCGTATTGCAATTTCGTTTTCATAGTATTCGGTCATCATGAACTCGTTGCTCATCCTTGGCGTCGTCGCCGTTGTCATCTTGTTTTGGGTTATGCGAACACGATCTGCGCGGCACAGATGGGTCGAACAACTCGACTTGATCGGCCAGTGGGACCTCGAAGGCAAAAACACGAACAACGTACGAATCGAGTTTATCGGTGCGCGCGGAGATGCGGGAAATTACATGGCGAGTACTGACGATACGCTCGAATCCGGAAATTGGCATCTGACCAGCTACTTTCTCGTCCTTGATCCTAACGACTCCGAACCGCAACGATTTGAACTACGTCATTTTGAACCGGGGCGTATCGGAATCAACGGACCCGGTCGCGAGAAACAGATTTACCGCAAAAAGCGTGTCTCAAATATCATCAAGCTTCACGAGCATCATTCGAAGAACCCTTAAGCTGATCGAGCGTTTTAAACCTAGACTCGGCTTCCTCGTCAGGGAATAAGTAAGCACTACCAACGATTGCTACGCTCGCGAGCAAAAAGGCAGGAATCATTTCATATACGCTCGCGAATACGCCTCCGTAGTTTGCACCAAGATTGTGCCAAACTAGCGTAGTAACCGCGCCCGCGACCATACCTGCGACGATTGAATCCCCTGTCGTCCGTCGCCAGAACAACGCGAATAGCAGGGCAGGTCCGAAACTTGCACCTAAGCCAGCCCACGCGTACGCGACAACATCTAAGATCACGCTGTTCTCGTCGAATGCGATCAAGCCGGCACCAATCGCCACACCAATTACCACCAAACGACTTACAAAGAGCTTGTGCTCTTTGATGTAGAAAAGGTCGTTGACGATACTCGTTGATGCGACGATGAGCTGTGAATCCACTGTACTCATGACTGCCGCAAGAATGGCTGCGATTAATAGTCCTGCTAACCATGGATTGAGAAATAGCTCCGCGATCCTGATGAAAACCGTTTCCGGATCTGTTAAGCCGGGAGCAGCGGCGCTGCCGACCACGCCAACAGCTATGGCTCCGAGTGTAGCAACTAACATCCAACTCATGCCAATAACTTTCGCTCGACCCAATTCATGTGGCCGTTTAATCGCCATGAAGCGTGCCAAGACGTGGGGTTGTCCGAAGTAACCAAGCCCCCATGCAAGCAAACTGAGCGTGCCTATCGCGCCAACGCTATTGATGCTAAGATCGAGTTTTTCAATTTCGATAGACTGCGTCGCAAGCATTGGCAGTGCGATTAAAGCGATGAGCATCAATAAAGCTTGAAACGCGTCCGTCCAACTGACCGCGAGAAAACCACCTGCAACTGTGTAGACCATGATGACCGCGACACCGACGGCAACCGCCATCTGATAGTCCCAACCCATTACAGATTGGAAGAGCTTGGCGCTGGCGACGAAACCAGCTGACGTATAAACCGTGAAAAACACGATCACGACGAGGCTGCTGACCAATCGCATTGGTACACCGTCGTATCCCGTGCGCAGCTTGAAAAACTGCGGCAACGTCGTCGCTTCCTCCTCATATGCGCTAGCGTAACGTCGTAAACGCGGCGCGACGAAATGCCAATTCAGATAGGCGCCGATCAACAAACCAATAACAATCCACGACTCCGATACACCTGCTAGATACACAGCGCCGGGTAATCCAAGGAGCAACCACCCTGACATATCGCTAGCTCCCGCAGACAGCGCCGCGACCGGTGCAGATAGGGAGCGGCCGCCTATGTCATAGTCGAAGTCGGTCTTCGTACGCCGATACGCAAAGAACGTAATCAACGCGATTACCGCGTAGTAACAAGCGAAACCGAGGCTAAATTCGTTCATCTAAATGGAGAGTCGAAGGAGAAGGCGTCATACGCCAATGTGCATATTTGACAGATTACTTACTAGGAAGTATTAGCCAGGAAAATTTGCGTGGCGATTTCCTTTCTCTCTGCATTGTGTGTATTGACTGAAACAAGCGTTAACGTGCGCGTGACACCGAAGATAGTCGTCGCAGTTATCTACGCGTCGAGGAGTGTCACAACAGCCTTTCGTATCAGTTACTCACGCTGCGGTGCGCCGAAGAATACCGCAAACGACGAAGGGACACGCAACCGATGTGCGAAACTAAAGCTACATCGCTGGACGTACTTAATGACGCCACGGTCGAGCGAGTGATTTCACGCAAAACGGTAAGTTGCCGTGCATTCGATGATGTCTACCATTCGCGAACATGCATTAGACCAAGCTCTAGTTAAATTCGCACAGCCAATTCCAATTAGTATTTTCCTAGGCAGGGCATAAAATGTCTCAGTGTACGAACAGAGTTGGATTTTTCAACCTTGAGCTTCTCACAGATTCAAAAGTCAATCCCGCACTTACATTTTCGTGCAGTTCCTGTCGCGTTAGCCGGGTTAATTTTCGTACTCACAGCTTGTTCACAAGTTTCTCAAAACGAGTGTAGCGAGGTGAACTGGCACTTGAGAGGTGTTGTAGACGCCACAACAGGTAACCCAGAAGACGCAGTGGAAAGACATTTCGAAAGCTGTGACATGGAATCGCTTGCGTTCGACCGAAGTGAGTACGCAGCAGGCTATCGTGAGGGCATCACGAAATATTGCTCGCGCTCGAATGGATTCCGTGTCGGTCTCATCGGCGATGAATATCAACACGTTTGTCCCGAAGAATTAGAGGGAGCATTTCTCGTTGGGTACGACGTGGGTCTAGATCTATTGGAAGCGGACCTATATCTACGCGCTGAAAAAATGGCCTTCGCTAGTGGCGCTGCTCCTAGTGAATTTATAGGCTCGACTCCTAATGCGGAAGGTATCTACCACCGACTTTCGAAATTTCCTCAATCCACTGCTACCCAACGTGCGCTTACAAGTCAACTGCGATGGGGACGTTTTAAAAGTAGTAGCCAGGCAAGTCTGCGAGCTAGCAGCGGTCGTAGCCTCTCAAGCTTGATTAATCAATGCGAATCCGCAAAACAAGCAGCGAAGAAACTCGGCTACGTAGTCGATGACGTCTGTTAGTCTGTTTATTCGAGTAGGTATTAATAGGACGATCTCCTTCCGATTAGCGGATGTGCCTATGTTTTTTTCTGAGAGCTTGACCGACTGGTGATTGGTAGTTTCTAGGGTTCTTGATGTGTGTCGAGATGTGGAAGTTAATTCTTCATCAATGATGCGCAAGTCCAAACGGGATTGACGACTGTATCAGACAGGTGCTAATACGTTAGGCTACACGATCGTTTCTGTGGTCCCGGAGACGAACTGCTAGCTTTAAGAAATTCAAGTGAGAACGTTTAGCAAGTCCGTCGAATCCGAATAGCTTCGCGTCAATGTCTCGATTCGACGTATCCGACTCTGGCGTTTTCGGAATATCAATAGCCATTTCTAAAATGCGTGCGTATGACCGTTTCGCAAAAGAAACACTACTCACGAATCCACAAAGCGTTAGATCGAGTTCTATCGCTCCTGCCTTCTAGACAATCCGTGGACTGGTCGCATACGACCGCTGCATATTGGCGCACCGACCTGCTCGGAGGCAGTTTCAAGAGTATTGTCGACGTACCACGAATCGATCTGGACGATTTACTCGAAATCGATCGACAGAAAGAAGAGCTCGTCACGAACACTCGACAGTTCTGCGCAGGTTTACCTGCCAATAACGCGCTACTTTGGGGTGCGCGCGGTACAGGAAAGTCCTCCCTAATTCAGGCAATTCTCAATCGATTCGCGCCAGAAGGATTACGTGTCGTGCAAGTCGAGAAGGGTGCACTAGCAGATATTGCAAACATCACAGCACAGCTGAACGACGGGGAGGTTTCGATATCTAATCGTTTGTGATGATCTGTCGTTCGACGAGGATGACGATGGTTATAAGCAGCTGAAGAGTGCGTTAGAGGGTAGTGTGTTTGCCAGTTCAGCAAACGTATTGATCTATGCGACGTCCAATCGGCGTCACCTAATCACGGAATATATGCGCGACAACTTAAACTCGA
>CAXXMH010000006.1:0-234378 GCA_963664665.2 Pseudomonadales bacterium | reverse complement strand
CAACGGTAGCCACGTCACAAACAGCCACCACACCGGATCTAGAAAGAATCGCGACAAGATCACCGACCAGCTGCGGCGCTGATGGACGAGAAAGTCCCAGAACCCTGGTGCTATCGCTTCAACGTCTTCGTCACTCTCTTCGGGTTTCTGCCCCGAAAGGATGTACTCACGCTCTTCTTCACTCAACCAAGGATGCGATTCTGGCGGCGCTTTGTACAGAATCCACCACGGAATAATCCAGACAAAGCCGACTAAACCGATGAGAATAAAGGTGCCCTGCCAACCAAACATGATGTAGAGATAGGCGATAAGTGGCGCGGAAATTACTGCGCCAAGCGATGCCCCTGCATTGAATACGCCCTGCGCCAATGCTCGCTCCTTGATCGGGAACCACTCAGCATTGTTTTTAGTCGCGCCTGGCCAGTTACCCGCTTCGCTGACGCCCAACATAAATCGAAAAATGCCAAACGACACCACATTTCGAGCGACTGCATGAAGCATGATTGAGACAGACCACACGGAAATCGCAAGGACAAAGCCGAATCTCGTTCCGATCTTGTCAAAAATCTTGCCGAACAAGGATTGGCCAATAGCATACCCAACCATAAAGAACGACACGATCAACGCGTATTGAGCAGTGTCTAAGCCAAGTTCGACTGAGATTTCCGGCCACATAATCGCAAGCGCCGTACGATCGACGTAGTTGATTACGGTTGCCAGAGCAACTAGCCCGATGATGAACCATCGTAGGTTTTTCATGTGATTTACTACTCTGTTAAAAAGTCCTCACGGACCGGGCTGAACACATCGATCAAGACGCCTGCCTTACGACAGACAGCTCCGTGATCAGTATTAGGGTGAATGTAAAAGCCGTCTCCAGCGTTGAGTCGACGCTCGTTCCCGTCGATATAGACATCAAATGCGCCACTTTCGACAAAAGAGACCTGTGCGTGTTCGTGTTGATGCACTTCGCCCACTGCCCCTTCCTCAAACCAGACGCGCGCCATCATGATGCGCTCGTCAAAGCCGAGAAGTTGCCGTTTTAGTCCTTCACCCACTTCTTCCACGGGACTCTTTGACCCGTATACAAAGCTCTCACTTTGAGTTTTCAAATCTCTTTCCCCTCGCCGTTAAAGGCTGCCGCATAGCCATCCCACTTCAACAAGGTTCCGTCCAGATTGATGGTGTGACTTAGTTGTTCATTCGGTTGACGCGCGAACGCTAGGAAATACGTTGCGTTCGTTGCCGTTCTTAGCCGCACGATCTGTGCATCCGCTTCTTCAGCGTACGCGATCTCCCAGATCGTGGGTCGGTTATTAATGGTGTATTCCGCTGCGCCGTTGTATTCGCCGTGCGATTCCAAGACGGAAACGAAGGTGACCTTTCGCCCGTCGTTAACACGTCGAATAAACGTTTGCTGCGGTCTCAGATTGAAATTCGGATCGTTTGCACCTAATTGCGCGAAGATAACCGAACCAGATACGTTTTGCGTCGAAATGACGGTATAGAAACGACCGTCAGCAAGCCACGTGAAGGCGAAGTTCTCTTCCGCCTCTAAATCGTGCCGTGACCGAAGCCACAGGTGTTGATAGCCGTTCCGGGAACCCAATGGTTTTAGATTACTTGCTTCCGTCCAATCTGGCTCCGGGTTCGTTTCAATGAACTGACCTTCAAAATAGGTCGGTAGATCAAACTGGTGTGGTTGATCACTTTCAACTGTGAAAATGTCGACAACTAAATGTCGTTCGTCCGCGACGTTGTCCACGAGTGCCAGCACTCGATCCATCCGAACGTTCTCATACGGATGCTCAGTAGCCGCACGAACGAGAGGGATACCGCCATCGTCGTCAAACTGCAAGATCGTCGGGTGGTGTTTGTCCGCGACCTTTGCATCGCCCTGAAACTGACTTGATTCATCGACAACCACGGTGTTGTGTGCGATCGTCTGTTTCGCCCAGGTAGTGTTCTCAGGTAGGTAGCGACCACCTTCCTTTTGTTCAACGTTTAAGAAGCGAGCAGAACCGTAATCCGATACGATCTCGTTTCCGTTGTCGTAATAGAGCCAGTTCAATCGATCGAAGTGACCGTGACCGAAGCCGTGCGATGTCGCTTTGACAACAACTGCTTGATCCGCAATGCCAAACCCACCGCGTAATACGCCAAGTGCGCCGCGATTACCCATAGGTCCGTCGCGAAACAGTCGCGGTATGTATACAAATGATTCTGATTTGCCGGCATCGATCGCTGCCGCGTACTTCAGACTATCTGCCGTCAGAACAAACCCGTCCTGGATGTTTGCGATGTCCAACAACCGCGGATCTTCAGTGAGTCGGTACGCGATCGCAATACCGTAGCGAAGTTCAACCGTATTTAGACCTTTATCCTTGATCGCGTCGTTTAGGGGGAAAAAGAGACCGTTGTAGGAGAGATCCACACACGCATAGATTGCGGCCATCAATACCCCATCTCGGTACCGAAATATGTCGCGCGATGGTTCGTTTACGTCAACGATCCGCGCGAATATGACAAACGGCATCAGCGCGTACCGTTGGTAATAGGGACCCTCAGTGTAGTAGCCATCGGGGCTGAATAGATTGTCGACTAGCTTGAGAAAACCTGCTGAACCGTCGAGGTTTGTTCCTTTAAACGCTAAGTCGACGTACGCTTGGTCATCCAGTACGTACCCGGTTGTACCCACAGCGGCGACGGCCCATGCGGCGTGATTGTGAATGCGGTTGAACGTCGACGCGGAACCAATCGATAAGAAATCGGCAAGCGGTCGGAACAACCCATTCTCGATTAATTCCCGCTCCGCGTCAGAGAGCTGGCTTCGAATTGCATCGTATCCCTGAATCGCATATACGACCCAGACGGCTTCGTTCAGGACCTGCCAAAACATCCGTCCGGGGTATTGAGAACGATCGACCGGATGCTGGGACAACGATGGATACAGTGCTGCGTACTTCAGAAGTAACTGCTTCGCGTGATTCGCGTAACTCTCATCGCCGGTAAACAACGAAAGCAAACCTGCTTCGTAAATCGCGATGCCGTTCTTCTTATGCTGCTCGTGTGTGTAACCGCCACCAGGATCGCGCGGGATGGGCACATCTGGAGGAGCTTCGAAATAAGCGTCGATTCGATCTCGAGTATCGTCAAGAAAACGAGTAAAACTTGGCGAGGAATCCAAGGTTGCTTGGATTTCCGCCACATCCTCAACGGAAACCAGCGTTCGGGGATTACTCGAAGCTGCGGTCCAGGATGCGAGCGATGCGAAAGTGAGGATGCAACAAATACATCCCCGAATCCAGTGATGCATCTTCATCCTTAGCGCTCGAAGGGTTCGATGATTGGCTCGTGCATGTCCGTAAAGGCGTTGTCCACAACGACTGTTGATGGTTCGCCTACCGTCTCGACAACCCGAATGGGCGCACTTGCGTCGAACTGATTGTCGTGGATCCTCGTTACTTGAACTCCATGCAACCACACTGATCCGTTTGATTTATTACGTTTGCCAAGACCAACTGAGTCAATTTGGTTGCCATGCACCAATACATGAGGTCCAAACGTACTCTCGTCCGTTCCGCCGCGATAGATGCTCAACACGGCACCGTCAACGTTCTTGAACGATGAATTCGTCACACTTGCGTATTCGACGTTGTAAATTCCTAAATCGTCGTTTTCCTGATCCATCTGCAAGACGTGACCTGTTATGTTCTCAAAATGCGAGTCTGCGATCACCACCATGTCAGCGAAGGTGTGCTTGGATAGTGAAAAGACATTGAATGAATGATTGACGTCTAGGTCCTGAATCGTCGACGAAACAATGACGAGTGAATAGTTGTTCAGCATTGAGTGGCGACTCGTACGAATGAGCGAGTTTCCCGCCATATCTGGCGCAAGACTCCCGGAAATCGTTAAGCCTTCAAGTTTCAGATTTCCACCGTCTTTCAGTTCGAATAAAGCACTTCGCTCGAACGAAATGTGAGGGGTCGATCCTTCGCTCGCACTGATCGTCACAGGGCGGTCGATGACTAACGTCGACGATTCCACGTAGTCTCCATCACTCAACACGAAAGCACCGACCTTCTCCGGCCGTGCTAATGCACGCGTGAGCGCGTTATTGCCTGGGTTTAGATGGACGACATCTCCCGTATCGAAGCCGGGATAAAAGGAGGGTTTTGGACCCCAGTTTGCTTCGTGATCTGGAGATGGATTCCCTAGTGAATCGTCACCCGCCTCTAACGGTGGGTCGAACGACGCCCCGAGCACAGGTTTCGAATACCACAGAGGTCCTGTTTCTTCTCTGGTCAGGACTTTCAACGACACATCTGCACCAACGTCACGAAGATGTTCATCAACTGGGTATAAGAGGCCGTTCGCCGCTTCGCTCATGTCGAAGTCGACGAGACGCACGCCGTGTCGCAGTTCCTCAGGCGGCTGGCGGTTTGATAGGTTTTCGGCAAGCTCAATACCGCTTACATCATCGTGAACGGCAAAGACTGCGGCTGGCTCGCTGTTGAAGAATAGGTTCCTACTGAATGTCGTCGAAATCGGGGGAGCAGAACGCTCCGCATCTGCTCCTGCCGCGAGTTCCACGTGCAGACTATCGATGACCGAATTGCGTTCGATTGTCGACTCTTCAACTTGGTGATACCGATTGATAGGTGAGTTCGGTACGCCGTTCATCACGACCAATGCGCCGCCGAATCGATGTCCTGTCAAGCCCGATAGATAGTTGTTTCGTACAAGCTGGCGCTTATTGATGACACGAATCCCGCCCGTGTGTGCGACGCGGTTACCTAAAAAGACGTTATTCTCAATCGTGTTGTCATTGCCATGGCGCAGAGTCAAGGTGCCTTGCGACTCAAAAAAAAGATTGCCTCTAAACGTATTGCGTCCTGACTTGCTTGAGACGATCTCGACCTCGCCGTTGCATCGATCGAAGTAGTTTGACTCAACCACGGTAAATGAATTCGACAGCGAATATGCACTGGTTCCGATTCGCAGCGTTTCGCCGCCATTCGATCCAAGGATCGGTCGATGCCCGAAGTAGTTATGATCAATTCGATGGTGGTTTTCCTGACTCGCTTCCGAGTCCAGACGTACCGCCATCGTTACGCCCTTGTTGCTCTTCCCGGCTAAGTAGTTGTGGTCAAAGCGATTGTGTTTGCCATACATCATCACCCAAAAATCCGTCTCGTGTCGTTCTGGATTGTTGAAGTGATCGATCACGATTTCCGTGATTCGCGAATGGTTCGCAAGTTTCTCCTTCGAACGACGAAACGAAACAACGGTATTAGTTGGCGTATATCCATCCTTGAAGACCAACCCGCTCACGACCAAGTGTTCGCCCGCAATCCGCAAGTTCGATCTACCCGAAATAACAACCTTGCCTTTATTCTGAGCGGTTAGCGTGATCGGTGCTTCTTCGGTTCCAATTCCTTCTAGGACGATCTCAAAATCTCGCCAAACACCGTCTGCAAGAACGATTGTGTCGCCTGGTTTTAGCTCCTCGGTCGCCTCAAAAAACTGTGCTTTGTCTTCTACAAGAGTCTCTGCAAGCACACCAGACGTCAATATCAGACCAACGAAGAATGCGTGAATACGCCGGATGTATATACAACCTAATCTCATTGAGTTTCCTTAAGCAACTATCTGGCTTATGACCAGATACGTATATCTCACCCTAAATAATTCGTTTAAATCACTTCGCGAGAATCTCGCGACGAATGTTCTGTACGGCCGGATTCATAAGAAAGCGCTGCCTTTCCTCGTCAGCTTGCTTCCGTGCAGCCTCAATCGCCTGAGCGGTCGACACATCCAGCATAGATTCCAAGAGTCGAAAGAAATGGGCTCGCATCGCGACACGTGCTTCCATCGGATCTCGAAGCCGAAGTGCGTTCAATATATCCGAGTGTTCCTTCCCTCGCGGTCCGGTGTCCTGCAGGCAAACGGCTTTGTACACCCGTTTAACGGATTCAATTTCATTGCGCATGCGCCAGAACATCTGCACCGTATGAAGTATGGCCGTGTTCCTCGAGGCCTCCGCGATCCCTAAGTGGAAGTCTCGATCAGCGCCATCAGCCACTTCATCGTCATCTGGAAGAGCGCGATTCATAACTTCGATGCATTCTTGCAACTTCGCAAGTTCTGAGTCCGTAATGTGAACCGCCGCTAATGCTGCGGCTTCAGATTCCAGTAATGACCTCGCTTCGGTGAGTTCTAGTGCCGTCATTTCAGGTAGCACTTCATCAGAACCGGTCAATGGTCCAACCACGTAAGCACCAGAACCCGTCTTGATTTCTAGTACTCCTAATGTCTGAAGCTGAATCTCCGCTTGTCGAATCGTCGCCCGACTGACGTCGAACGATTCTGCGAGTTCCCGTTCAGTAGGTAAACGAGCGCCGGCTTTTAGGTTGCCTTGCTCAATGAGCGCTCGAATTTGAGACGCGATATCTTCATACTTTTTCAATTCAGGCATCTCGCAACGACTCCACAATTCCGCGCGCGGTCGCGTCTAATCATGGCGATTATTATTTAAATCCAGAACCCGCCGCGAACGTAGAATCACGGTTCGGCTGCTATCCACGTCCACGGCAGGGTTCAGAGCGTAAGACCTACATTTTTACCCTGAATCCAAGGAACATTCGAGGTCCGTAACTGTTCAGTTCAGTGAGGTATCCGCGTACCGGAATAAACTGCGTCTTTGGTTCGTCAAACAGGTTAATCGCTTCAAGTCGGAACGAAATCTTGTTGGTGAGCTTATAGGTAGCCCTTGCCTCAAGTACCTCGTTGTCTCCAACGTAGCGAACTAGCCCTGGCGAACTAATAAATTGTTGGAAGTACTCCGTGCGATTCTTGTAGATCAATTGCAGATCCACCTTACCGATATCGTAGTAGAGCTGAGTAGAAACTACTCTTTCCGAGAAGCCGAATAGATTCGCTGGCGGGACGATACCGACCCGTGCAGAGACGACATTACCCGCCTCATTAAGTACTTGAGAGGCACCGAAATTTTGATCTTCGAACTCGAAGTCCGAATTCGCTAAATTCAAGCTGATCTTGGTTCCTAACCCGCTGAGAAGACCGGGTAAATAGTTGAACGAATGGGCTAGCGTCATTTCAATTCCGGTGAGTGTACTCTCTTCCTCGTCAGTTCGTGACGTCGTCACAGCCGCAGGAAAATCCTGCCCATCGATATTGAAGTTCTCTACTCGCTGAGCGTTCTCATAGCCGCCCAGGAAGCGCTTGTAGTACGCACCTACTGCGAAAATCGAATCTTCATTTGGATACCACTCGACCGCGAAATCCAGATTCCACGAAGTCAGTGGTAGCAAATCTGGATTACCTGACGCGTTTGCCGTACCGACGAGATCCGCAATCGATGTGGCGTCATCATCGTCAACGCTCAAGCTCCGACCGAATCCAAGGTCTGCAGGATCAGGACGTGACAAACCACGGAAAACACCACCACGCACCAATACGTCATCGCTCCAATCCATCACCATCGTGAAGCTCGGTAGAAGCTCGGTATACCTTGAACCACCTACTACTTCGTTGAAAGAACCACTGTCTTCATTTACCGTGATGGTGTCGTCTTCGTTTCTTGTCGTGGTAAAGATGGTCCTCAGTCCTGTGGAGTCAACCTCGGTACTCACAAGACGTACACCGAAATTACCACGCACTGGTCGCCCCGCAAATTGTGTCTCATATCCCGCCTGCAAGTAACCAGCTAGCGTACCTTCTTCCACATCCACGTTTTGTACCGATGGTTGTGGTGACGGCCACGGCGGCAGGACACCGACAAACTCACGAACTAGGCATAAGGGATCAAATGACGCCCATGTGTCACCCGTACCTGAGCTGAGGACGTTGCCGTCGTCGTCCACATTCGTGATGAGCGTTTCGCCATTTGCCGGTTCAGAAAGAAATCCACTCTCCGGGAACGTCTCATTACGGCATGCCTCGCTTGCACCCGCGATGGCGTCATCTGCAAATGTTCTTTGGTCTCTAACGCGTGGGAAACTGGTATACGTGAGATTCGAATACCTAAGTCCGCCTTTCAAAGATGTGAGTGTCCCGGCGTCTAGGTCATAGTCAAAGTCACCGCGAAATGCGGTAATCGAATTGTCGCGTGCCTGATTGAGGTCAATTCGAGTACGCGCTGAGTCGGCAAACAAATCGTGGTTCGTGACATCGAAGTTACGAATTCGTACGAGCATGACACTTGACGGCGAGCCTCGTAGCGTGTACCACGCTCGTGGCCGATCGGTATCTGCCGGTACGTCGTTGCCATAAATGTCATTGTCTTCCGACTGAAGGCGGGTCTGAAGAATGTGCTCCCGGCGTGATGTATCCGAGTATGAAAGATCGAACGACAGTTCAAGACGGTCGTTGACAGGTTGGATGAGGCTAACCCCACCACCCACGTAAGACTCTAAGCGTTCTTGATACTGGCTATGGGTTTCGACCCGTCCTTCGTTCGTGAATGAGCCAATGGAACCGTCTGTGTTAAAAACATAGCTATCTGCGGTTAAGCCACTCGTCATTCGTCGGTGCTCCGCAAACACGAGGTCATTACGGACTTCCGAGAAATCGCGATCGGAGATTTGGAAGTCGAAATTTAGGTCTGTTCCTCCATTGCTCTGATACTGTAGCGCTGCAAAAAACGATTCTCGTTCATCGTCGGTGATGTTTTGACGATATGAACGTGAACTCGGGACGAAGATGAACGGCGCGTTCGCATCCGGTGCGACGCCCGTCGATGGATCAACAACGAGATTCAGATTTCCAGAGCCACTATCGCAGTTACCGCTCGAAGTTCGGTATAAACCGCCCGAAACTGCGGGGTCAGCACGACAATCACGGTATCCACTGCTAGAACGGTACTCTTGTTCTGGATTCGTCGTGGTATTGGATTGGACTCCTAGTGAAAGACCGAACTTATCGCCGTCATCGAGATCGAACTGATCGATAAAACTCACCGTAAGACGCCGTCCAATATCGGTTTCAGCAATATTGATGTTGCTGTTGTCCGGATTACGATTGAATTTCACGTCGGACTGAATCCGTCGTTTACCGTAATCTAGGGGTTTAAGCGTGGATAGCGAGATCTGTCCCGACACGCCACCTTCGATTAGGCTAGCGCTCTGAGTCTTGTAGATCTGCAGCTTGTTAAACAGCTCTGAAGGAAACTGGCTGAAGTTGACTGACCTATCTCCGCTACCGTTGGTCGCTTCGCGACCATTGACCGTGGTTGAACCGAGAAACGGCCCCATGCCTCGAATCGATATCTCGGTTGCCCCGCCCTGTTCACGATGAGAAGCCGCGCTCGTCAGCGTTTCAAGTGCCTCTCCGATCGATAGCGCCGGGATGTCGCCGATGTCATCCGCCGATAGCGCGTCAACGATTTGGTCAGAGTTACGCTTGACTTCGATTGAGTTCTGAATCGTAGCTCGCGATCCGGTGACCACGATCTCCTCGATAACCTCTTCTTCTTCATCCTCTTGTGCCGTCACTGTAAGCGTCGACGGGAGAAGAGTCAATATCACGCCGATTGCGATCGTCCCAAAGCGACCGAAGTGCAGGCGTGCACAAGCAGATCCGGACCGACCAAGAAAGTTCCGATCCATGAAACAACCCCCGTTTATGTTCCTAGACCAAACTATATACCAAAACGATCAAATTGTCGACCAATTTCGTACAAAAAATTTCAAATTGGTTAGTCCAATTAGTAATTTCGTGTAAGGTCTACAGCACGTTTATAGGATTATTAAGCTTTAAACTGGTGGCAAACACCACCTGTTCCCACTATGCTCTGACTCGACCACCGCGCTGTTCTTTAGCGATCGTCAATATACGAAAATACCTCATCAGTGCATGACTTGGTCGTCGTTTGATCCTGTCGTTAACCGCTTCAGATTCTGATCGATCATCGCAATAGCAGACTCATCGTCAAGTAGGTCACGCGCGATTTCTAACTCAGCTTTCGCCGCGCTGTAGTCTCCCATCGAAACCCATGCCTCGGCACGCTTAAAGTGAGAATACCAATCATTCGGTTCAATCAACTGCATGTAGTCGACGAACTCAAGCCGACGAACGACGTCGCCTTTGACTGACGCGACCTCCTGCAGGTTGTTGAACATCCGCTTGAGAATGTCGGCATTACTGGCCTGTTCGGGATGATCCGGTACGGTAATGTCCTTCTTCCTTAGGTCAGTTGTAAACGCATCGTAGTCGAGCACACTGAAATCGATCGGATTGACAATTCGACCATCAACTTGAGCCAAGAAAACTCCCGGGAAATTCACGCCGTAACCTGAAATGCTCAAGTGATCGCACACGCCGATAATCACTGCGACGTACGTGATCGGTAGTCCGCGCCTTGCCCTAAGTACCTGTTCAATATCACTATTCGAGTATTCGTGGAATTCATCCTCGGCTACGCCGAGAAATCCTTCGTCGTGAAATGTCTTGAGCAAAGCATCGACGGACTCACCGTGCTTACGAACCTTCCCTGCGAGATCGAGCAATTGGGAATCCACCCAAGCCAGATCAGCCTCGGGGTTCAATAGTTGCGAGACTGCCTTGATGCCGAGTAAGAGATTGGTACTGCCCGCATGAACGCATTGGAGCAGTTCGTCTGCGCATTGGAGATCTTGCGGCATACCTTATTCACCAACCCAGTTAGAGGAAGCCATTCAAGGAACCTTCAGCGTTGGTTTCCTACATCTGATCTTATTATGCAATCGGTTTCTCCCGTCCGTTCACACACGCAATTGCCTCAAGTGAACATCGCACACGGCGTGACAAACATCGTTATTCTGATGACCGTGAAGCCATTCGATGTCGAAGTACTTCCTTGATCTAGTCTCAAACAGCCTTAAGAGACGCGCATCTGGATAAAATCGCATTGCCGGATGAACGCGGCTTTTCGTAGATTGTCGCGCGTCGATCCGACCTAAATTACCCTTCATTCTTCGGTCTCGAACACATGCCCGCACTCGACGGAATCCGCATTCTCGACATGACGCAGTACGAGGCGGGAACCTCGTGTACCCAAGCGCTTGCTTGGCTCGGTGCTGACGTCGTCAAGATTGAACCGCCTGAAAACGGCGACCCTGGCCGTGGTGTCGGACGAACTTCCAATATCGACTATTCGCAGTATTTCTGTGCATGGAACGCCAACAAGCGCAGCGTCGCACTCAATCTTCGTAGTGATCGCGGCCGAGAACTCCTACTACAGCTCGCACCGAAATTCGATGTGTTCGTCGAAAACTACGGTCCAGGCGTCACTGAAAAATTAGATATTGGCTACGACGTCCTAAGTGAAGTTAATCCCGCCATAATCTATGCGCGGATCAAGGGCTTTGGTGTCGAAGGTCCTTATTCTGGCTTCCGGTGCATGGACATGGTCGCCCAAGCTGCGGCCGGTGCCTTTTCGATCACCGGTGAAGCAGACGGGCCGCCTATGATGCCTGGACCTACCACAGGCGACTCTGGTACGGGCGTACAAGCGGCGATGGCGATTCTCGCTGCGTACATTCAGCGACAACGCACCGGTGAAGGGCAGGAAATTGAGCTCTCGATGCAGGAAGCGATGGCTTACTACGTCCGTACGCGGGCATATATAGGGTCCGCTTGGGGTACCAAAGCGACAAATCGAAGCGGTAACGCTGGCGGTCTGCCGCCGGTCAATATTTATCCGTGTAAACCGTTTGGACCTAACGACTATATCTATCTGATGCCCGTAAACGCGGGACATTGGGATGCGCTGTGCGCAAGCATGGACCGTCCAGATTTACTTGTCGACCCACGGTTCGAGGATATGCGATCGCGCGTCCAAAACGGGGCGGCTCTCTACGCCGAAATCACGGAATGGTGCAGTACGCGTACGAAATATGAAGCGATGGAAACGATTGCAGGCGCTGGGGTCCCATGTTCAGCCTGCCTCGATACTGGCGAGCTACACCACGATAAGCATCTGAAGGCACGTGGTTTTATCCACGAAATGGACCTACCTGTGCACGGGAAGGTACCAATGCTCGGGTTTGCGCCGCGTCTTTCCAAGTCCGACTTCGAAATGACACGACCTCCCCACCTCGGAGAACACACAGACGATGTTTTAGCGGTCGAACTCGGTTTAAACACCGACCAGCTGAACTCACTACGCTCCGATGGAGCCATCGGCGACCCTTCTCGCTTCAGCTAGCCCAACATGAACCAGTTTGAGAGCTGCCGCGTAATCGGCCAGGTTTGTGTTGTGTTTTTGTTCCTCATCGTGTCCTGGACGTCTGCGGCATCCGATTTACAGCTTGAAGAAGTGATCGTGACCGCCGAGAAACGTGTTGCTAGCCTCCAAGAGACATCGCAGGCAGTCACCGTCATGAGCGGCGCTGAACTTGACCAATACAGCGTCAACAGCCTGGCCGATTTAAACGCATTAGTACCGGGCTTGAACGTGGTGAAAAACGAAGGGACTCAATTGGTCATGTCCATGCGAGGCGTCGGCAATGAGGCTAATCAAAATGTGATCGCGAGTCCTGCCGTCTCGTATCACGTGGATGGCGTGTACATGGCTTCGCCGCACGTCATGCAAGCCAAGTTGCTCGACATCGAGCGCCTCGAAGTCATACGTGGTCCACAGGGCACATTGTTCGGTCAAAATTCGACCGGCGGCGCGATTAATGTCGTTACGACAAGACCCAGTTTCGATGATAGGCACGGCGAGATAGGCGTCGAGTTCGGGTCGTACGACACGACGCGAGCAAGAGGAGTCTTCAACGTTCCGCTCTCGTCAAACGCAGCGCTGAGGCTTTCGTTGGCCACAGATCACCACGCCGGATACAGCCAGAACATAGTGCTGAACCAAGAGCTTGACGATGGCAGCAATATTGCAACACGCGCACGACTCTATGTCGAGCCGTCTTCAGCGCTTTCGCTTGACTTCGCGCTCCAAATTTCAACAAACCACCGCAATGGACCCGCGCAGAAAGGCATTCTGGACCCAACTCCAGATCCTCGAGAACTTGCTCAAGACTTTCCACAAACTTGGGAACTTGAAGCAAATTTCGCGAGCGCAACGATCGAGTACCAACTCGACGACTACATCTTCAAGTCCGTATCGAGCTTTCAGGACGACACTCTCGACCTCAAACGTGATAACGATCGCCACGACCTGAATGTACTTCCTCCGTTCACGATCCTACCAGCGATTTACGATCCATGGCACAACAATCAACGGACGCTTACGCAAGAGATTCAGCTCACATCGACGACCCCACTCTTCGACAGAATCGACTGGATCGCAGGATACTTTTACTTTCAAACTGATGTTGCCATCGTGATCGAAGAGTACATCGATTTCGGTGCAGATGGCGTATTCGATCCGATCACACGCGAAGAAGTTCGCGCATTTGCGCTAGGCGACTACGGGTTTATTACGGACGCGGATCGTCAACGTCGCGCACATTCATTCTTTTTCGAGGGGAACTACAACGTTGATCCGAGTACCCGCGCGATAGCGGGAGTAAGACTCTCGGAAGATGGCGTCGAGAGCGAGATCAGCAACTTCTATGGCCGAAGCGGCGTAGACACCCAATCAACATCGAGCCGAACGCTCACAGGGCGACTCTCCTTCGAGCGTGATCTCAGTGATGTGTCCATGCTCTACCTGTCATTGGTGCGTGGATACAAGCCAGCAGGTAGTAATCTCACTTATGGACGAGAAGACGAGATTGCGCCAATTGTTGTACTACCCACATACGAGAAAGAGACCGTTAACACGATCGAAGTCGGGCTGAAGTCCGACTTGCTTGATCGACGCATCCGCTTGAACAGCGCGATTTTCCAATACGACTACAACAACCTACAGTATCAGGCCACTGATCCTGAGGTTTTTGAAGGTGGCGTCAACAACATTCCGGATGCACGAATTACCGGAGCGGAATTTGAGGTCATCGCCTTACTGACCGACCATCTTGATATTGATCTACGGGTTTCCATGCTGGATACGGAAATCACTAGCCACTATCGATCGCTGGACAACGTCGCTTCAGACGCCACCACGAACGCCTTATTGGCACAAGGATTCGCGCTCTTCGGCCCCGAAATCCAACGTGCTCGCGCGGAGAATATCGTAGACGTGTTCGGTAATGAGCTCGCGAAATCGCCACGATCCACATTTAGTTTTGGCATCAACTACGAGCAAGCACTGCTCGACTTCGGTCAGCTTTTCCTCTCGGTCCAGCTAAACCATCGTGGGTCATACCAATATCGCATCTTCAATAATCCGAGTACGGATTCTGTTCCAGAGTACACAACTGTAAACGCCATCGCGCGATTCGAACCGGCAGCTGGCGATTGGTACGTCACGTTAAGAGCAGTTAACGCGACGAATGCAGACGGCGTGAACGCACGATTCACAGACGCGTTTGGCGTCGGAGCAAGTTCCGAAGAGCTGATTCCGCCACGGCAACTTCTCTTAGGTTTAGGTTTGTCGTTCTAGCTGATTAGCGTAGAAATCAAGCAGAATTGATTCGGAAGAGCATCGTCTCCGGTGGGGCGCGCGGCCTTCAAAGCCGTTGAGACCTCTAATCGAGGTCTGGTGGGTTCGACTCCTACCTCTTCCGCCAATCACCACTATAACCGATTGTTTTAATTCAAATATAATAAAGGAAGCTACTGGCTTTCTCATTTAGTCCTACACTTACTTCGCCATAGAGTGCCCTGATACGCTATGCTCACCAGCGACCGACTCCTAAGGTCGCTCATTGATCCAATCCGCGACTCCAGTATCACAATCGCACGTCCCCGTGTCGTCCGTTAGCAGAGCGCTCGTCCCGCCTTCCGGTCGCTACTCACAGGTCGCATTGTTCGACTCGAAAGAAGTGCGCCACCCATTCCGCGGCTCCGCCGACTTATTATGGACAGGCAACTGTCCATGCCATACTGTCGTGGTGGTCGTCGCGAAGAGGGATCTCGCTACGACGATGTTGGTTTTCTTGCCGGACCCGACAATGAATGCCATCGTCGCCGTGCGATCAACCACCCACTTCATCCTGATTCGCTCCCACCTCCGAGTCCACTAGGTGGCCGCCACCTCGCCGATTACCCTGGAAACGACCCACAACGTTTTGGGTTGGCCTGAGCCCGCGAGTGTCACCGACCCCGAGGGTACCGGAGCTGCTATATTTGCAAACTTGGTACGCCAAAAGATAGGGAGCACCTTAGGACGCATGCTCGAAGCGTCCCAAGTCCGCACCGGGGTCCTAATGGCAGATCCACGTGGCCAGACGTCCGAACCGCCTGTCGCCATCGTTGCAGAGTTCCAAGTAGAGGTGCCTTCCTCTGCCCTTCGTGAACTACACAGGCTCGCTTGGAATTTCTCTCACTCGCCCACTGTCATCACGATTGAGCCAGAACTGTTGCGCGTTTGGAGTTGCTGCGAGCCCCCGAATCCAAACCGTCCGATCGATCAATACCTTGTCGAAACGCTTCAGGCCGATAACCTCCAACGTCTGCCGACCGAAGACCTAGAGTCTCGCGCGGCCCGAGCACTCCATTGGATCAACCTCGTCTCTGGGCAATTCTTCGCGCGTCATCCAGAGCGCTTCAAGCGCGATGGTCGTGCCGATCAGATGCTGCTCGGAAACCTGCGTTTCATCCGTGCCAAACTCCTTGAACAGGGTTTGACCAACGACGACATCTGCCACGACCTGCTCGCCCGCGTCATTTTCGTCCAGTTCCTATTCGACCGGAAGGATCAGGACGGCAATGCAGCGCTGACGGAGACCGTGCTCCAGCGCTTGCAACGTGAGGGTACACTGATCGGACATCACGCAACGCTCGGAAGCGTGCTTGCCGACTACGACGATACCTACCGACTCTTCGATTGGCTTAACGAGAAGTTCAACGGCGACCTATTTCCAGGTAAAGGCGAGACACCTGAGGAGCGTGCGCGCGGATGGGCTAAAGAGAAAGCCGTTGTCCAACCTGACCACCTTTCGCTGCTCGCAGGATTCATACGAGGCGATTTAGATATGCCTACTGGACAGAGCTTGCTGTGGCCGCAGTACGCTTTTGATGTCATTCCCTTGGAGTTCATCAGCAGTATATATGAGACGTTCGTCTCGAAGCGTGCCTCACAAGACGGGATCTTCTACACGCCCTCTTATCTCGTGGACTACATGCTCGACCGTGTATTACCCTGGGACAGCACACACTGGGATCTCAAGATCCTCGATCCTGCCTGCGGCTCAGGCATCTTCCTAGTAAAGTCATTCCAACGCCTAATCCACCGATGGCGGCAAGCCAATCCTGACAAGCAAGTGCGCGCAGAGACTTTGCGCCGACTGCTCGAGCGCAATCTGTTTGGCGTCGACAAGGATCCGCACGCCGTTCGAGTGGCGTGTTTCAGCCTCTATTTAGCTATGTGCGACGAAATCGAACCGAGATACTACTGGACCCAAGTCACGTTCCCCGAGATGCGAGACCGCCGCTTAGTCGCCTCGGATTTCTTCAGCGAGAACCGCGACGGCTTCAGGACGCGCGAGAACACGCTTACTTATGACCTCATCGTCGGCAATGCGCCGTTCGGCGCGGACGTGATCACTGACACGGCACATCTTTGGGTCAAGAGCGACGGACGCGATTGGACGGTGCCGAACAAGGACATCGGTGGCTTGTTTTTGGCGAAAAGTGCAGAACTTGCGACTGACAACGCTACTATCGCTCTCATCCAGTCCGCAAACACGATTCTGTTCAACATCAGCGGCGCCGCCAGGTTTCGCAAGGAACTATTTACCCGCTACACCGTCACTGAAGTACACAACCTCTCTGCTTTGCGTTTTGATGTTTTCAGCCGGAAGAAACACACCAGCAGGAAGCCGATCGCACCCATCTGCGTTGTCGTTCTGCGACCGGGCAAACCGCCAGCCACACACTTGATCGCCTACATAAGCCCGAAGCGCCTGAGAAAGCAAATCGACGACTTCAGCATCGTGATCGAGCCGCAGGACCGACGATCACTCACCATCCGCGACGTCACCACCGACTCATCGATCTGGCCGAAACTGATGTGGGGCAAGCCGCGCGATTTACAACTGATCGACAAGCTGGCGCGCTTTCCGAGGCTAAACAGTCTACCCAACGACGAACCGGTCAAGTCTCGTCAAGGCGTCAATTTCGGAGATCGGAAGAAGCATGCGTCGTACTACGAAGGAAGACGCATGTTCGAACCACGCGTCGTCGACATCCAAGAAGGCTGGTCCTTCGACACAAGCGCGTTGCGCTCAGTTTTCAATGTCCAAGTCGATTCGCGCGCTTCTACCAACGTCGAAGCATTCTCCTATCCACAACTCATCGTCAAACACAGCTGGTTGAGATCAATCGGTCGTTTCCGAGCTTGGTTATCTCGGTCCACTGAGCATGCTGGCGTAATATGCAACCAGAGCTACCTCTCCGTGAATGCCGCCATGCCGGTCCTGGAAGCGGCCACTCTCTCTCACAACAGCAAAGTAGCGGTTTACTTTCACTTCATGACCAGCGGTCGGTTCGCCGGTTACATCCCCAAGCTAGCGAAGGACGAGATCCTTGGAATGCCGATTCCACACCCAGCCCCGCGCATGCTCCAAGGACTAACCACGTTTGAAGAACTAGACCAACGCGCGTTCGAGCGCTTTCGCTTGACCGATGCCGAGCGCGTACTCATCGAAGATACGCTCGAGTATACGCTGCCAGACTTCCTCGGTACTCGTAAGTCTCACGGTAACGAACCGACCGCTTCCTCAGACGCTGTTGGAGCAGAAGAGTCCCACTTGCGCGCCTACTGTAATTACTTTCTCCGTGTCTTACGAGCCGGTTTCGGGTCAGGCCGACCAGTTCACGCGACCGTCTTTCGGTGTCCCACCGACCCCATGCCGTATCGCTTAATCGCCATCACACTCGGCGACGACTCCCATGACGACATCGAAGTCAAAAATGTTTCCTCGAGCGAACTTTTGCACCAACTCGACCGCATCGGCAGAACCGGCAGTGGCCACAACGCTGCAAACACCGAACACCATTTTGTCCGCATCTACGAAGTTGCCGACGGCATGCCGACGATCTTTCTTCTAAAGCCTGATCAGAAGCGCCTATGGACGCGTAGCATGGGTCTCCACGATGCGGACGAGGTCGCCCTAGATCTATTCACGTGGCAAGCCGCGGATCAAGAGACTAGCGAGATTGCCCACTAGGGGCGCTCGCGGAAGCCACGGTAGATCATGCAACGCCCAGCTCCCGAATTTCTCGCTATGGTTCGCACTTGGATGCATAACCCGGCCAGGACCTTCCTCAGCCTTATTTGGTGGGCGTACGACGACATGCTCGAATCCGCCCCTCCCGTTGACGCCCGCGATCTGGAGAGGAGCATCACGCAGCTTCTAGAGCCGCGCGTGCGCGACGCGATGACCGGCGACGAGCCGTTCTACGTGCAACACACGCCCTATGAACGTGAGACCATGAAGCCACCGCCGGCTCAGCCCCCCGAATACGATCTGGCGTTTGTCTTCCGAGCGGACGAGCGCGTCATGTGGCCAATGGAGGCTAAGATCCTCGAAACTCCTAATGCCGTAGCGAATTACGTGAACGACATCAGACAGGAATTCCTCTCATGTCGCTACGCCCCGTTCTCGGATTCCTGCGCGATGCTCGGTTACCTGCTGTCCGGTTCTTCCAACGCCGTTTTCGCTTCGGTTTCACGCAAGTTGCCGTGTACCATGCACTCGGTGCCCGAACATCCTTCGCGACCCAACCGCGTCTCGCACCACTTGCGGACCGTTCCCCCAAGCAAACCGTATCCGAAAGCTTTCGACTGCTTCCATTTAGTCCTCGAGTTCCCCGACTTGAGCCGGCAATCCTGATTTCCAAACATCCTGAACTGACCGCATACACTTCGACATCCGGTCCATCTTCCGCTTGAGGCTTCTGCGTCGACCGGTCTTTGCATTACATGGTTACGCAGCCTGACCACCAGCGAACAAGAAGCACAACTATGGGCATTGCGAGAATCAACTGTGCACGATCATGATGCGGTGTATGTTCCTGGCGTTCACCATCGATCAGGTCAATGCGCTGGCGGGCAGTTACGTTCAAACGGGGCGCATCGGCACTGTGGTAGCCTATGGTTTATGGGAAACGCAACACGTCCTCTTGCGCTACTTGTCGTGGACCTCCTGGGAGGGTCTTCAAGGACGCATTGCCGGTCTGCCACCCGACACCTAACGGCGTAAACTAGCCTAACCATCCCCCCTAAAAACGACGAGAATGAGGCGAGTGAATGTCGCGGATTGCTCACGCCCAGCACACGTGCCACAATGTGTAAATCGAAAGCTAAGGCAGGCAACGCCACAAAAAAGCAAGTAAAAATCGCTCGGCGACCTCAAAACGCAGACGATTCAGCCTTCTACGAAACTATTCTTCGCCGTGCGTAGTTGAATGGGAAATTTCTGCATCAGCAGACGGTTTCCTTCCGCGATCGGCATCCCGGTGCATGGGTATACAAGACTCGAAATCTACTATTCCGAAGCGCTCTGAGAAGAGCGTTGTCTCGTGCATCGCTTCATTCTCTCTCGACTTTCCAGCTTCCTATTAAGCCGCTCCGTTTTTATATCTCAATAAGACCTACTGTTGCACTTCGGATTGGAATTTAGGCTGTTATCACTCTCTTTATGAATCTCACCTTCGTACAATCGCTGCCATACTAATCGGCAACTCTAAGTAACCCTCTCCTACAGTCTTTTCTCGGATACATAGTATGAATCGAACCCTTACCTTTAAGGCCGAAGACCGCCTCATGAAGGATGTCTTGTTTGCCAACGATGTCAGATTCCGTATTCCGCGCTACCAAAGACCGTACGCGTGGGGAGACGACGATGTTGAAGAGTTCTGGAATGATCTGTTACAAGAGGAAACACTCTTCTTCGGTTCGATGATCTTTAACTACGAACACGTACCGACCGAAAACTACATTGACGTAATCGATGGTCAGCAGCGACTGCTAACCGTTACCATCCTTGAGGCTGCACTACGAGACATTGCTGTACTCTACGACCCCGGATTCGCCGAACTCATCCACGAGTTCGAGATCGCATTAAAGGACCGGGATGGAAATCAAGACTACAGAATCCGGTGCGGGGATACGACGCAACCGTTCTTCGGATCGTACATCCAAGAACGCGAAGCGAGTGTCAGAGCAGCTACGACCGCAACGCCTGAGGAGAAGAGAATCAAAGACAATTACTCGTTCTTTTTCGAGCGTATTCATGCCGAACTTGACAAGAGATTTACAGAGTCGGAGAAACTCGATTTTCTTAAGACTATACGAAAGAAGCTCGAAACGTTGATCGTGATTCATGTGCGGATCGACTCGGAGGAAGAAGCTTACGAGATATTCGAAACCACCAATGCTCGAGGTGTCGATTTGTCGGTTGCAGATCTCCTTAAGAATCTAATCTTCAAGAAGATTCGGGTGGACAAGGGATCTGACGCCGCAAAGCTCATGTGGGAAGAAATGCGCACGGACATCCAGGAGACTGGTACGGAACTAAAACGATTTATCCGTTATTACTGGATTTCGAGGAACAAACCGTGCCCCGAAAAACGGCTGTTCCGAGAGATAAAGAAGACTACAAACGATTGGCAAGCGCTTCTCGAAAGTCTCTGTCTCGATGCGGGAATCTTCAATGATCTTTACGTCTGCAACGAAACCGATTGGATGAGTAAGAGCATCCATCCTGAGACATTTCGTTCACTCCTTGCGATTAAGAGAATGAACTTCACTATCTCCTACATATTCTTGATTCGACTATTTAGCAATCTAGAAACCATCGGGTTGAATCCGAAATCCATCGTAAGGACGATCGAGCGATTTACGTTCCTTTACTCCGCAGTTTCTCGCCAGCCTATCAACAAATGTGAAAAGATCTATAGCGAACATGCTAAACAATTACACGAAGCAGTCCAAGTTCAGGATGACTCGAGTCGTCGCGTCGAAGTAGAAAAAGTACTAGCGAGTCTTAGGAATGCGCTCATTGACCTTGTACCTCCGAGGGAGGTATTTCACGAGGCGTTCATGTCAATCAGCTACAAGAAGAACTCGCAGCGAGCACGTGATTTCGTCAAATACATCCTCGAGTCAATCAATACGAGCATGTCTCAAATGAACGAGCAACTAATTGATCCATACAACGTTAATATAGAGCATGTACTTCCACTGAACCCGTCCGAAGGCTGGGGACTATCCAAACAGCAGATTGCACCTTACGTGAATCTACTTGGAAATTTAACTCTTGTCCACAAACGAATCAATTCGACCGCCGGTAATGACAGATTGACTGAAAAGCTTGATGTCCTTGCGACAAGCGAATTAGCTGTTACAAATGTGTTGGTCGGCGAGATTCGGAATTCCTCAGTCGAGTGGGGGCATCCAGAGATCAAACAACGGCATGCTCGCCTAGCCAAACTGGCATATGATGAAGTTTGGAAGATCGTTTAGATTATTCTCGCTCTTACGCATTCGGATCTATTCGAGAGTGAATCATCCGAAGAAAGAAACAAGGATCGGGTGAAGATCTTCTATACGTTTGAATCCTCGATTCGTGGATTGACTACAGATCTCATCGGATTCAATTAGAGCATACTTAGACTTTATGTACGTGCCATATTGGCTCCGTCTCAACTAACTTGCACGATTATTCTCACCGATGTAAATCGCGTTTTACTGACTGAGTCGGATCAAACAACGAGTCGCCGAGACATGAGAGCTCAAATCTACTTGTGAGTCGAATTCCATCCATTGTGCCGTTTCACGACTGATCTTTCAACTGGGATTAGACTCTCTCTACGCTCTTCGATTAAGTTTGCAACGATTCGATTAACCGAATTCCTCAATCCCCCATCTCTGCCGCAGATAGATTCTCTGCCAACGAAACACGTCCGACGCTAGATTCCCTAAAGGTCCCATCTCTGAACCCGCTTTAGACAACAGGTATATCTCCTCGCCGCTGAGTTCAGCGGGTTCGTTTCTTCGGGTGTTCTCGAACGTAGCAATCAACGTCATGATTGAACCAAGCGTTTCCACGTACGGAATCGCATATGTACGTTCTCTCTTCAACGCCTCATCGCGAGGTAACGTTGAGAATGGTTCGTCGGTCCACTGCATTAAGCACGTCCTGATTCACCGAGTAATCGAGCGTCTGAAGACACACTGATCACTACAACTACACCGAACAACCTGCGTATTGACCACGCACTGTCCTCGAGATTAGGAACGTGATCGGCACACAGGCATTGCACGAGGCAGGCGATCGCGTCGTCCACTCCGTCCAACAGTACCTGCTTAGTCAATTCCACCGGGAGAGGTTGCTCCACATCAAGAACCAATAGATCGAAACCTAGATTTCCCAGTGCGTTTGCTAGATACTCGCACATACCAATTTCGTGAAACCAAACTGCTGCCTGTACGAGGTGGTTTACCGCCTCTCTATGCTCGCCTAATCTGCTCTTACACAACCCAATCTGGTGGACGATCTGACCCTCATTCATTGTTTTCGAGCCGCCTCTCACCAAGTCCAATGCTAATTCGTACTCAGTAAGTGCCTCATTCGCTCTTCCAAGCGCTAGGAATGCATGTCCAAGCATCTGATGAGCACCGGAAAGATCGTTGTCGTTGTGCTCCAGCGCCGCTTCGATCTTTGTTCTTTCGAGCTCCGACTTTAGACTTTTCCGAGAGGCTTCGAAATCTCTGAGTGCTTGTCTCGCGTATTGCTCTGTAGCAAGTGCATCACCGCGTTTATTCGCGAGCATAGCCCGTGCAACTGCAATGTCTCCGTTGTTTTCGCTACTTCCTTCTGCAATCTCTTGCAGCAAGTCGTCCACATACGCGATGATGTGAGGATCTCCACTACGCTGCGACAGAGACACCGCATGCACGATATTGGCGACTGCATCCTTCGTTTTTCCGTCTTGCACGGCGATTTTCGCACCGCGACCCATCATCCGAACTCCTTGTTCCGGCATGTAAGTCAAAAAGAAAAAATGCATCATTGACGAACAGACCGCCAAAGCTAATTCACGTAAATCAGAGTGCTTGGGTAGAGATTCGGCTTCTTCAACCACTAGCAGAAAGTTAGCCCATTCCTCACGAAACCTCGCGACCCAATGCGGTATATCGGATCCTTCCTCCAATTTTTGCGCCAAGACGGTAGCTAACTCTCCTAACTCACATAACAGTTTCTGCCGCAACGTTCGCGATTCCGTTTCGTGGCTTGTGCTCCATTTGTTTATCACGAACGACCGAATTGGCGAGAGTGCAAACCATCTCTCATTTGATTCACCTGCCTCCTTGACATGCGCTAGCGACCAACGGCTCAAAGCTGCAATTAACGCCGCTCCTTCCTCACCAACATGAAGTTCAACATGATGCGAGAACATTCCGGCGGGGCAACTCGCGATCATGAAGAGAACGCGTCGCTCCTCAGTTGTCAGCATTTCGTAGGCAAGCGATAAGCAAGTTTTCAATGAAGTTTCGCGGTTCTGCTCAGCACGTTTTGGAATTTCGACGGCTTGCGCGCCTCGTCGCCGAATCTCCCTAAGCGCACCACTTTCAGATCTAAAGTGTTCAACCAGCATCGCGATCAATCTGATTGTCAGCGGATGCCCATCCGCGAACTCCAACAAATGCGTCCTGCTTTCTTTGTCGCGTCCAGCGTGCTCACCGACGAGCGAGCGTAGAAGTGCCACGCTCCAATCGGGCTCCAGACCCGTTAAATCTATCTTGTGGTCGAAGTGCGTTCGTTGAATGCTGACCTGTGAGGTGACCACGAACTGAGCCTTAAGGCTTATCTTCTGTAATTTCACCAACAAATCATCGACGTCGTCTGGTGAACTCTCAGCCAACCGCTCAATACCATCGATCGCGACACAAGTATCTTCATTGTCAAGCCACCCCGAGACTCCAACTGAAGAGAAAAGGAGCTCAGTTTCATTAGACAACATTTTCAAAGCCGTCACGACATCGTCGGCAGAGCGATATCTCTCAACACTTAGCCATATGACCCGTCTGCTGGTCTTCATACCCTCAAATGCCTTAAGCAATAGCTGCGTCTTACCGATCCCTGCGGCGCCCTGAATCAAAACTGTTCGGTACTTTTCCAGCGCTGCCTGCAGTGACGCAACATCCTTCTCGCGACCGACAAATTTCGTCTCGGACATGGGGACATCGAAGCTACGCGCCTTCAGTCTCATTTGCCCAACGAGATTCGAGCGAGTCCTCTCAACAGCTTGATTCTTGAGCACGCGCAGCTCACTGCTTATTAAGCTCCCGTGTAGATCATGCTCTTTGTGGCATTGAGCACAAAGTCGAATGAGGTTGCGATGGTAATGCGAATTGCAAGTTGCCCACGCCACGATGTGTGCAGTCTCTAATCCAGCTCCTACATTGCACCTCATGCATCCACCGCGACTCTCTACCCGAAGATGATCCTCGATGAATTTGGGAGGCGCGCGTCTAGCATTCGAACCCCAAGGCTGTTGAAGGTGCTCATCGAACGCTTTCAATTCTGCCTTGTCGAAATGGGTTCGTCCCTCTACTTCAATCGTTTGCAATCGACGCTTATCTTCTCCGCATCCATACTGTGTGTATTTAAACAACAGTTCGCGCGTGATTCCCAGGTAGTACGCTGCCGCTAGATCAGACAATGATTGTTCTTCATTATTTCGCTGATCGTCCGCTTCGACCGTTTCAAGAACTAATTCGAATCGCCGCCTTTCCATGACTTTCGCGCCTAGCGAGTACGCGGTCTCACTACAAGCATTCGCTCGATCTCATTCTCGCGCCTCCGAAACGATTCACGACCTAGCTGAAAGATGGACTCGAGTTTTTGTCGGTCGTTCTCTATAAAGTCTGTGGTATATCGCGCATCGACGGTTGCCTCGTCGATGCGTAATGTTGGTACGTCCCAGAAGATCAATTCACGCAATTCGTCTACCGTGTTCGAGCTAATACTGAATACAGTGGTGAAGGTCGTAGCGATAGACCTCACCAAACTCGGTACGATGCGCTTGCGCATCGGATAGGAACCAGTGCCAAGACTTAGCAGTCGGATTTCATCGCGTTCGAGACCAAGCGCTACGGTAGCGTCGGTTAGAGCGAAAAGAGACGGATTATTCGCACAAAACCCACCATCGAGCAATGTTCTCGTTCCAGAACTTGGAGTTGTAACGATTCTCTTCGAAAATACCGGGAACGCCGCGCATGACGCCACAACTGCCTCAGCAATCGAATAGCCGAAGCCCGGATCGAAACTGTTCTTTCCACGATGAGCGGTACTAACTTCGTTCTTGAATACCATCGGACGGTTGTACTCCAATTGGGTCGCGACGATTCCGATGTTAGTCTTAAACGAGTCAAACTTCCTATCCCCAAAGATTCGAGAAGCCCAACCGACTAATGCGGCAGTCTTAGACCGGGCAGACCGTTTACTCATAACATTCGGGACAATATCGAAGTACCTATCCCTAATCGTCTCCGCCTTCTCGCCTAACGCGATCATTGATCCGATGATTGATCCCGTACTCGTACCATAGACCAAATCAAAAGTATCGTGTAACGGTCTGCGTACGCTCCGTTCCAGTTCGCAGAGAATACCGAGGGTATAAACTCCTAGCGAGCCGCCACCGTCCAAGGACAATATTCGAAACGGTTCTTGCCTCATCGCCATTCGCTCCAAACATTCACAAGTGCATCGATGACACGATGCGCTTGTGTGCGATCGATTTGATGACTTGCATTCCCAAACATGCTCTGTTGTCTGTTTTGACAGTACCAGTATGTCATCGAGTGGTCTGTCTTGCTATCCAGCAACTCTTGTAAGACGCGAACGAACATACCTCCGAGATTGCCCGAATACTGGAAACTAGACACGTTGTATAGCATGCACTCCAAGAAATAAGACGGGAATTCGGATCTAGCCGCGTTCCGGGCATTCTTGAATACTCTAATCATCCGTTTGTAGTTGCCGCCACACGCCTCATTCTTTGCCGTCCCGTTTTGGTAATGGATCTCAGGATAGTTAATCACCTGCACTCCTGACCTCGTCCAAAACGTAATTCCTTGAACTACCCCGTTCTCAAAACGTCGGTACTCGCAACACGGCACGACATCGGCATTTAAACGATGTCTCGCACTACCCACCTTGATGCACTTATCACCCTGTGTAACGCGGTCGATGTTGAAGTGTGCTTTCAGAGCTGCACGCACCTCGTCCCGAAACTGTGACCACGTAAACTGTCCTTCTGGGTATCCACGAAGCGACAATTCCGCAGAAGTTAGATCACTGTAAAAGACATTTGACGTTTCCACCACTACATCAACGTCGCTATCTCCTGCGATGTTCGTATGGTTCCGATACGATCCTTGCAGGTACACTGATGGCGAAGCCATATTGGTTGGCCAATGGTGGTTCGCAAGCGCCCGTTTAATCGATTCGTAGGTTGATTGAGAACGCACCTGTGCGCCAAGCTGCGACCAAGTCTTCAACTGACTTTCCGGAATCGACATCAATTTGGGCCTACGATGTTTATTTCAACGTATGTAACCAAGAGTTCGGCATTCAATTCATTAGGATGCGGTACTGCGAATTTCCTCCTGCGGAACCGGAAAATCAGGACTGCAACACCTATGCCAGACATTTCTCGAGAGGTTCACACTACCTCAACCTATGTCTCTTCGTTTAGGTCGACATTCCACTCTTAATTTAGTTCTGAGGTACGAGATCCCATTCCTTACGGGATTCTCAATCTTCTGCCGCTACTGCTTCACACATTAATCCAACGAAATCACGAAGGAACTCTTCTGGGGAGGCTGGCGCTACGTCTCTAGTCTCTGACAGAAAGTCGTAACCGCCACTAGCATACGCATTCATGCAGCGCATCCCCTCTTCCGTAAGCTGCGACCTTGAGTCTGGGGCTACCAGCCGTCCGAATACCGCACGAACTGCCTCTTTTTCACTAAGGTCAATTCCACCCCGACCTACCTCTGCCGTTACTAGCAGTCCGATCAGCAGGCGCTGCGCCGGTTGGTAGTCCTGGATGAATTCGTCGATAATCTCTCGCGCCCCGAAGTCCGACGGATCACTCGTGCGACCGCTCGCTAACCCAGCCATCAGACAAAAGTAGTAGAGATCAAACTTTGTTCTCGCGGGTTCTTTTCCGTCCAGCTCCTTGAACCAGCCTTCCGCATCCTCTCGTAGCCTAAACGGCATTCTCTTCCTCCTCCTCAATATCGAAGCGAAAGAAATAATCTCTATCGTCAACCAGTATCGCGTTACGCGTCTCAACATATCTGTCTTGCGGTAGGGTGTCCTTCATGCGACGAGTACCGGGAGTCTGCCGAAAAATCGTAATGTAAGCGATGTCATCAACCATCGACTCAAGGGCATCTACGAATCCATCGCGTTCCGTGTTGATAGTGAAACCTACAAACTGGCTGCACAATGAAGGTAACAGACGACCAACCCTACGACGTACGCCTTTGTCGATCGGACCTGCAGGACTATCGACAATAAGAGGAAAATCGTTTTGTCCACGATTTAAGACGCTCATCAGAAATGTATATCCAATAGCGAGCGTCTGACCAGCACTCGCTCCTTGTTGTCCCCGCAGATGTATGGAATCACCTATCCTATCGATCACCAGCGGGTCGTTCTCTAGGATCATGGATAACCGCCGATTGCACTCATCCAAAAGCTCACTTTTAATTGTTTCCCTTGCCCGTTCGCCTGCATCGTCAAGTAGAGAAGCAATTAGCTCAGTCTGATTTCGTAATCGCACCGTCCCGTCAATCTGTGCGATACGCTCGTTGAGATCTTCAATCTCTCTTCTAATTACTCGTAAACACTTGGAGGTTTCTGCGTTCGAGTCACTCGCTCCGGAGTGTTCGATCTCGTCGACCAGTATCTGAGATTTTTTACGCCGTCCCTCTTTTTCATCGACCTCTGCTTGCCACGTCTCAAGTTCCTCGTCGCCATTCTTAATAAGCCGATCCAAAAGCACTCGAACTCGTTGATCGGCTAGGCGCTCTCGACGCACCGCTTCATCGAGTTCGTTTTTTAGGCGCACAACCCTTGAATATCCCGCGTCCTGTTCGTCGTCCTCAGGCTCTTCGGTGTAACGCGTGATGTCGTGCTTTACCGCATTGATCACGCCCGAATCGTCTGCATCGAGGTACTGCTCAGATCTCACTCGGATCTCCTCTCGCGCAACGTCGTCCATCGGACGACCACAGATACAGACTTCCTCGTCAATTAACTCCTCAAAGAACTGCACTGAAGTATTTTCCGGCAATCGCACGCGGTCGAGGTTATCCCGTAGCGCCTTCAATCGATCTGATAAATCTGGATGCAACGCATGAGGTAGTCGCAGCGCACTCATCAGATTCGTCCTCCCCTCGGCGACATCTCTTCTTGCCGAACTACGCTCTGATTCGGCTTCGTCACGCAATTTGCGCGTCTCCGCTACGCTGTCGATACGTTGCGTAATCTTCTCCCCGAGTTCGAGCAACTGGGTATTCAACACCCGGATCTCAGATTTCGCCTTTTCAAGTTCGAGCTCAACCTGACGCTCTCGAGCCACAAGCGCGTTCCGTCTTTCGCGAATGCGGCTTAATCCAGCCTCGGTACGGGTTGTGTCTAATCTCGATTCTTTTTCCCAGTATCCCCGCGCGAACGATGAAGCTTCCCGAAGCAGATATATCTGGCAGAGCGCGTCCACGACACCGTCAGCCTCAGCTTGCCCATCATCGAGCAAGCGACCGGCGAATTCACCATCGAAGATAAAAAGTCGTAAAAACTCTGGCCTGAAGAACCGGTCTAGCGCAGGCGGAACACGATGTTTTTGTACGACACCGCCGCTTCCAGGATTAGTTGAGCGATATCTTGCTCGTCCCGTACTGTAGTCCAGAAAAAGCTCGATTGACAAGTGTCTATCATCAACAAGCAAATTCGTTTTAAATCGGCCAACTGAGCCTTCACGACCACGTCGGTATGAACGGATCAGGTCAGGCTTCCACTCTTGGGCAGATCCGCTGAGAGTTGCGTTTAGAAGCTCGAGTGTCGTTGTCTTTCCTGTTCCATTAGGCATCTGGATCAGCGACACAGACGGAACTCGGCCATTTCTACGTAAATCCACCGACATATCGGGACAACGAAGTCCTTCACTCTCCCATCCCGCTAGCTCAATCCTCACTATCGCCCTCCAATCTCAGTTCGTCACATATCGCCTTTAGAAATCTAGCGTCGTCCTCCTTCACCAAGGAACCTTGACTCATCTGTCGCACCCAAGCTATGATTCGTCGTGCAACAGTCTCGGGTTGTCCTGAATTGCGAATGGTGTCTTCTAATGCATCCTCTAACGCTTTGTCAATCGTCATCTATCCTCCGAACACGTGACAATGATCGAAGCCACACACAACGCTCCTCGTCTGCGTTTGGTACCTTGTCATCGCGGTCTCCTTCCTCAGTAGTCCGAACGAAATCCACTACCAAAGCTCGTTTACTAGGTTCCTCTGGATCCGCTCGAAGACAACGTCCGATTCTCTGAATCGTCTCAAGCTTCGAACGCGCGGACGCAAAGAGTACGACTGTTCGCAGCGAACGTAGATCTATCCCCTGCGAGATCCGATGACAAGTGATCAAACAATCAATTTCACGCTGCGCGAATTGCTCTAGATAGTTGCGGTCGTCCTCATGGTAGTAGGTACGGTAATTTGTGGTGTACTCATGCAGATCTCCTAACAACCTGTTTCCGTACTTCTTTTCTTCGACGAAGATGATGCAGTTTTTAAGTAATTCCACATGGTTCGATAGATAGTCCATGAAAACTATCGGTTTCATCTCTGCTGTCTTATACACCTTTGCGAGTTCATTCCAAAACTCCTCGTCGGGCATAGGATCGCCGACGTGATTTCTAGCTGCGCGTCTAGCATAGACCGCGCTGATCCTTCTACGGTCCCCCGCCGTCAGTTCGTACGGAATTGGTACGTAATCGAACTCACTCAAGACTCCACGTGCGATAGCTTCCTCAAGTGAAAACTGGTAGATCGTCCGACCAATCTCCCTCTCGATGAACCGATTGCCTTCCTCATCATAGCTTCGCTCGGGCGTCGCGCTCAGACCCAATCGCCATCGGAATGGTTTGTGCTGGTCTTTCAACGCTTTGATCAGACTGCGCACGCCGAGACCATGTACCTCGTCGTGCACAACAATCATGTATTGCTTCGCTTCATGCGGGATGAGCCGGAGAGCTTTTAGTAGCTGTGTCCGCGATACCACTAATATTGCGTCTTTCTGTTCAAGCGCAAACTCTCCCATTTCTTTATAGCGTTCATAATGTCGAAATACAAGCCAACGCCGGGTCGACTGAAGAGTCCACGCATCAAGTTCCGTGGCCCACTGATCAAGAAGGTCTGTGCCGTCCGTAGCAATGATTGCGTGCTTAAGTGCTTGCGTTTCAATCAATCGCTGCAGAATTTTCAAGGTTGTGCGGGTCTTACCTGTTCCCGTCGCCATTTCCAACACTCCAGCTCGCTTTGCTAGGAATACCTCAGTAGCTTCTTCTTGGTGTCGCCAACGAAAATTCTCGTCAATTTCAGTCACGATCGAACGATGTGTTCGCGGTAACGATCGCGGAGCTTTTTCGCGCAATCGAGCTACTGTTTCAGCGCTCATAGTTTCCACGTCTAAACCCTCTGCTTCGTTTTCCCAAGCCTCCCGAAACTGCACAGCTTTTGTCTCAACTCGTTCTGTGTCACCAGAAACCCAGCTCCTATATACGTCGATCGATTCATAGTTGAGATGGTGACCACCTAACGTCTCGTTAGCAGAGCCAGTGAATGCAACACGAGGACCACCGTCGAACTCAAACACGCCCATCTTCTCATGGAATATTCCAGGTGTGACAAGGTGCTTCGCGAACGCAAACCGGATATCCAAGCGTTGGTTAGCGACAAGCCAAGCAAAGATGCGCGCGCGGACGCCGTCGTCACTAGGACTTTCGGATAGGACGATCACGTCGTTCAGCATCGTCTCTACCAGAATTGCGCGGTATTCTGCTCGTTTCTCCTCACCAACAAGGTCGTGCAGTATCTTTCGGTCCGCAGCAGTCAATTCCGGCGTGGCGATCAGCTCGACCGTCAATCCTTCGCCTAGTATTAGTCGAGGGAGAGCCTCGATCCAAGTGAGCAGCGCCATACTCGAAAAGTAACCGGCGGCTCGTCGATAGACTCTCGCCTCCTTCAGGCATGGCGCAAAGAATGCTCTAGCTAAGTCATCAACTCCCGTTCGATAATGCGGTTTTAGCTCCTGAATGCTTGTCGGCGGCACCGCTTCTCTAATCGTGCTGCCGTCATAGACCGTCGAGCGACCTTCGTATTCCGACGTCACGTCGTACCTTCGAAAACGATAAATCTCGCATCATACACACACTCAGTGTGCAACAACGCCTTCTAGGTCAACTAAGTGACAGAGAGTCTTTTAGTACTTAGAAAATTCACAAGCAACGGAAATTGTTTGACGAATAAACTATTTGTACGTTATTATTTCCTAAAAAGAAACTTCCAATCGCCTATGGATGGCTTTAATCACACGTTTCCAGCATTGCGCGGGACACAGGCAGGTGCCGAGTTCTACGTAGCGATGTGTCCTATGGGTCTGCTTCCCAAGCTCTTTGTCTTCGACGATGAAGAAGTGCCCGCGGAACTCCGCGCACAACGAACGCTCAATCGCCATCGTGTTCCTGAGATCGCAAAATACTTGATTCAGAACCGAAAGAACTATGTCGTTTCCGCCCTAACTGCCTCGGTGGACCAGTCCGTTGGTTTCACCCCGTTAGGAAACGGTAACGGACCGAATACGATCGGGATGCTCGAACTTCCAATGGACGCTCGATTACTAATAAATGACGGTCAACATCGACGCGCCGCGGTTGAGGCAGCGCTGACGGAGTGCCCCGAGCTTCGCAACGATCATGTTCCGGTCATTTTCTTCGTTGACCGCGGTCTTGAGCGGAGCCAGCAAATGTTTGCTGATCTCAATAAGCACGCAATACGACCTAGTGACTCGCTTAGTACGCTCTACGACCAACGCGATCCTAGTTCGGAGCTTGCTCGATACCTCGCCTTCACCGTGGATGGCTTTCGAGGCATCACAGAGATGGAGCGTTCCAGTCTCTCAAATCGAAGCACCAAACTGTTTACACTCAGCAGCATCAAGACGGCCAACCGTGCTCTGCTGAAAAAACGAAAGAAGGACATCATTTCTGCGGATGAAAGGGAATTCGCTGTAGCCTTTTGGTCAGCTATCTACCGCGTTATGCCTGCTTGGCGTCTAGCGAACGAGCACAATATCTCACCTGGAGAGCTCCGACGTGACTTTGTTCACGCTCACGGAGTTGCATTGGCTGCGATAGCAACAGCCGGATCTGATCTTGTATCCATATACCCGAAACAGTGGCGAAACCGACTTAAGAGACTTGCGGATTTAGATTGGTCGCGCTCGAATAAAGATCTATGGGAGGGACGTGCAATGCAACACGGAAGAATCAACAAAGCTAAAACAAATATACGGCTTACCGCTAACGTGCTCAAGACCCGAATGGGACTCAAATTGACCGAGCATGAGGAACTGCTAGAGAAGGAACTGAAAGCACACCATGGCTGAAGAGTTCTTGTATCAATCCACGTGGGAACAAATAGAAGCACTCACACTGGCGGGTCGCCCATTGAAGGATCTAGTAGCCGAGATTTGCGATCTCTATCTAGAGGACGACCGACCTTGGGTCATCGGCTTCAGTGGTGGCAAAGACTCAACGGCCGTTTTACAGCTTGTCTATTCGGCTGTGCTCTCGCTTCCCGCTAAGCAACGCGTCAAACGTATCTTTGTTGTCTCCTCGGATACACTAGTGGAGACACCAGTCGTCGTCGATCTTCTCGCCGGAACGCTCGCATCGTTAGACGAAGCGTCGGTGCTTGCGGATGTGCCTCTCACGACGCATCAAGTTACACCCGTCGAAAACCAAACGTTCTGGGTCAATCTTCTCGGTAGAGGCTATCCAGCTCCGACTAAGGCGTTTCGATGGTGTACCGAGCGCATGAAGATCAATCCGGTTAACGCCTTTATCCTAGAAAAGGTAGCGGAATTCGGTGAAGCCATCGTAGTACTCGGAGCCCGAAGTGCCGAAAGCACCACACGTGCGCAGGTTATCGCAAAGCATCGCGTTGATGGGTCTAGACTAGGCCGACATACATCGCTACCTAACGCTTTTGTATACACACCCATCGATGATTGGACTGCGGATGAAGTCTGGGAGTACCTCATGTCCGCACCTCGACCCTGGGGAGGCGATAACCGTGCACTTCTAGATTTATATCGTGGATCCAATGCTGGCGAATGTCCAATCGTCATCGACACAAGCACTCCTTCATGCGGCAATTCCCGTTTCGGATGTTGGACGTGTACGGTCGTTACATCCGACAAAGCAATGGAGAGTCTTGTTGAACATGGCGAGGCATGGATGAAACCACTACTAGAGTTTCGAAATCTCCTCGCTGAAACAACAAAACCAGATCGCAAGAATGAATTTCGAAATCATCGTCGACGTTCCGGCAAGGTCTCTCTCGCACGTGAGAGTATTCGAAACAACGGAGACAGCAAACGTGCGCGGAAGCATGTACCGGGATCCTATTGGATGCGATACCGCCGCGATTGGCTTGAACGCTTGCTAGTTCTACAACGAGACCTATGTGCAACAGGGCACGAAATTCAGCTCATTACCGAAGAGGAGCTTCACCATATACGGCGTGAATGGCTAAACGATCCTAACGAGCCGGACTGGATCGACCACCTTCCGGCAATCTACCGTGGTGTATTTGGCAGAGATCTCGACTGGACTCGCCACGATGCAGGTACATTTAGTGCGGCAGATGAGGAGATTCTCGTCAGATTAGGAGTCGAGTACGACGTGCACCCAACCCTAATCCGGAAGCTCCTCGATTTAGAACTTTCCATGGATGGTCTCGCCAGACGTCGAGGTATTCCTGAGCGTATCCGCGCCATTTTGGGCGAGGCGTGGCAACCATTGAACGTCGTTCTCGAAAAAGGCCAGGTCTTACAAGACGGCGGTTATCAAGATGAAATCGATCGACTACAAGAATCGCTCTCGGCACTCGACGAAGGGATTCAAGAGTGATACTCAATCGCCTGACGCTCTGTGATTTCCGTTCTTACCGAGGTTTGCACGATATAGAACTCTCGCCTCGAGTCCGTTATCGCCAAAAACGACCAATCGTCTTATTCGGCGGACTAAATGGTGCGGGAAAAACTACTCTCATGCTCGCCATAAAGCTTGCTCTGTACGGTCGTCATGCACTCGGAATGGGAACGACGGCCAGCACCTACGACAATTTCCTTCGCGAGAGCATTCACACCTCAGCTACTTTAGCGATCGATAACCGAAGTGCATTCGTGGAGATCGACTTCGTCTACGGCAAGCTTGGTCAAAGTTCGCACTACACCGTGCGCCGTTCTTGGTCTACTACGCCTCGCTATGTAGACGAGGATCTTTCTGTTATTCAAGACCGGAGACCGCTTTCCTTATCGGAAAAAGCCTGCCAGGGATTTCTCAATGAGCTCGTACCGATCGGTGTTTCCGAACTTTTCTTTTTCGACGGCGAAAAAATTGCAGAACTCGCCGAGGACGAGACAGGTCGGACGTTGCGCGACGCGGTTCACCAGCTCTTAGGATTGCATCTCGTTGAACGCTTGCGAGCCGACCTTCGGGTATACATGCTTCGCGAAAGCGCGAATGGGATGACTCAAAACGAAACCAAAGAAATCGAGAGCATCCAATGCGAGTACGAGAATGTGCTCCTCGAGATCAACGTCGAGTGTGAGCAACTCGAGCAAACTCAGATGCTTCTCGATACACTCGTCACCGAACACGACCGACTGGATCTCCGACTCAGCGAATTAGGTGGTGATTGGGGTATCTCCCGAGAAGCCTGGCGAACTCAAACCACTGATCTTGCCAACGCGCTCAACAAATCCAAACGCGAACTACGCGATGAACTGAATGGCATTTTCCCTCTGTCGCTAGCCGGCGAAACACTCTTATCGGCATTCGACGCGGCAGCGACCGGTCTAAATTCCCGTTCCCAAGTCGAGGCAAACCAACTACTCATCACATTCGCAGAGGACCTAAAGGACGAGTTGAACGGGTCCGCCAATACGACGATTGATCGTCTACTTCACGTTGCCGTGAAGCCCGTGCCGTCTTCATATACAAGCATCGACCTCAGCCACCGAGCGCTCGGCCGCATGGAGCAGGCAATCCACCATGCCATTCCAGAATCCGAAGTACGCGTACAACATCTTCTTCAAACCGTCGAGACCACTCGTCACGAGCTAGAAGCCGTCACGCTTCGCTTCGAGCAAGCACCTGATGAAGCAGCTCTTGCCAAGGAAGCTTCCAAATTGTCTGATCTCGCGAAGAAAGTCCACGAAGCGACCGTGGAAGTAGAAGTTCGCAAGCGCCAACTCAAAGATCGTTACCGATCCGCGATCGACTTAGCTCGTTCGCTTCGCGATCGTCACGCTAAAAAGTCCGCGATGGATGAAGCGTCACAGCCACTCAATTACGCAGAACGGTCACGAAGCTTATTGAAGGACTTTCGTCGCATCAAGATAAAGAGCAAAATCGCCGAGCTTGAGTACGAATTCGCTACGGCATTTCAAGAACTGGCACGAAAAGACGATCTAGTAGCCAGTGCCCGAGTTAACCCGCGGGATTTCACCGTCAGACTGCTCAATCGTGAAGGTCGCGACCTGCGTAAGGCACAGCTCTCGGCTGGAGAGAAGCAAATCTACGCAATTGCAATGCTCGACGCTCTCGCGCGCACGTCCGGACGCCGCCTTCCGGTTGTTATCGACACGCCTCTCGGGCGACTTGACTCTAAGCACCGGTCGAATCTCGTCACAAACTATTTCCCCCGTGCAAGCCACCAGGTTATCTTGCTATCGACCGACGTTGAAGTCGACGAGATGTTCTATAACACTCTCTCGCCTCACGTCAGCCACGCGTTCGAGATTTGCTACGAGAGTGAAGAGCAGGCAACGACGCTACACGAAGGTTATTTTTGGCGCATGAAGTCTTCGGAGCGCGGATGATTCCCCACCGTATACGAATCTCTGATCGTGCGTCAGGTCGTTTGCGTTATCTTAAATCCAGAACAGGAATGACCCCAAATATCCTTAGTAGATTCGCTTTTCTACTATCAGCAAGAAAAATGCAAAACTGCGTACACGGTCCTGCTGACCTCAACGGTCAGGAATTTAACGCACCTACTCTATTCGGTGAGCATCAGGAACTCTACGAGCTGCTACTCGTCCGCTATGTAGAAACTGTGAAAGACGAGCGCGAAGCTGGATACGTGATTGCGAGCCACATTGAGAACGGACTGCACAAGATGGGTCATATACGCTCTGTCGAGGATCTTGTGAAACTGAAATAATCCTCAAGCTACGTAATGCGTTTCTGCGAACTTTGATTCAACTACTCAACACTAGTTCGCTTTTCGTGATAGCACCTTCAGTTCACGTCAGCATGTTTTGAATTCTTTCGACTTGTGTTCTAAACCAAGCTGGTTCACCATGCTCCCACGGGAATAGATGAACATCACTTGACTTTGAGTAGTTGTGCACAGCGCAGAGGTATAGCTGATTTGATGCAACCGTTGGACCACCTAAGGAGAAAGGGAACCAATGGTCCGACTGTAAATCCTCGGTATTCTGAAGTCGACAAGAAGACAGCCAAATTTGATCCGCCATACAAGGCGAAACCTCTCTTCCTGCGACATTTGCGAAATTGCGATCCCCGCGAATCGACTGTCCTACACTCGCTTCCCGCACGTTGTAGAAGCGCGGGTGGACTAGAACCATCGCCTCCGGAACAGTAAGCCGTCCTTCATCGTAATCCGCGAAAATCGCGCGCCACTCTCGATTTCGGAAATTTTCGAGCGCGAGTAGATACTCCTCCCCACGAGTTATTCGATTTCTAAGGGTTGTCAGATCCATTTGTATCGTTAAAGCTGCACTAGGGCTTCCAGTCAATTTGTACCTTAGCGCTTGATTCCTCGCCACCGTAGTGTTTGAGAGTGAACAGTAACTGTAATGGATTATTGTGTCGTTTTTGATCTAGCGTCATTCCTTGTTTTCTCAAAACTTCCTTGTACGGTACAAGCTTGCCAGGCGGTGCCTGCATATCCGTTACCTCTACTTCGCCTATGTTCAGGCTTCTATTGATAAGCCTGATTCCAACACACGGCTCAATTGGAAATGATCTGTTATCTCCGCTGGTGACCTTTAGTACCATGCTCTCTTGCGCTGAACGTTTCCCAGAAGATGTCAAGAGAAACGCTTCTAGTTCGAAATGAGCACCGTTTCCTCGCAAGAGTTCATCAATGTTGTTGTTACCGCTCGGAAGCTCGTTCTTCGAAAATATGTCCTCCATTACCTTGATCGCCAGTTTCTTCGAGGTATTTTGAACCTTACCGTGAAGGGTGACTTTCCAAGAGAAATCCCAATTAGTTTCGTTGAACTTTAGCGTCCTAAGTACGTCCGTCCACGATGATCGTGGTGCACCATGCACAGCGAGGAACCTGAGTACCCCCGCCCAGAATGCGTCTTCCATGATTTTTTGGTGATGATCCTCGTCACCGAAGAACACCGAACGGTCCGCTGGAGTCTTGATCACACTCGCTAAAGCGTTCCTCGCGAAACACATCTGCTTCGCCAGTTCATCGGGAGATAGCTCAGGTTGACTTTTTTGAGCCGAGTAATAGCAACGACTCACTATGTCCTTGAACTCAATACAGTTGTATACATGTCCACCCGGCAAGATACTGGGTGACGCGAAACCATCGATGAATTGAATGCGATCGTGAAACGGATTCGGTTGCACATCGAATCTTGGAGTCTTACACAGAGACACGATCGCAGCCATGGAGTGAAGCTGTTCATTCGCGTGCACCTTCATCGATGAATAATGGTTCAATTTAAATGCATACGACAACCACTCTCGATGAAGCGGTCCAAGTGGTGTTGCGGAAGTCGTCACCTGCGCGAAGATCTGGGCTAATCTATCGGCGCTGTAATATGGCGCGCCTTGATTGAGCAGGAATACAACCGGTACAGGATTTGAGGACTGCGCCGATTTAGCTAATCCTGCGACCCGGTGTTGTCCATCGAGAATCCAGAGGGGTTTCTCTAATCTAGAAGCGGACTCGTCTATCGCTAACTCCCAAAGGGGAGTTGCGTTTCCTGCCACGAGGTACGGCTCCGCGAGAGGCGGAATAGTCGCATTCGGGTTTTGCCCAATCAGAATTGGGTTCGGCATGAGTTCACCCGTATTGTTGAATAATTGTCGGATGGACTCGATCTTCGAAGGTATCTCTCGACGTTGCCATTCCTTTACCGGGTCGATGGATACGTTTAACGCTACATCCGCGTTCGTGGTAGACTCGCGGTAGCTTGGCACATCAGCAATTGCTGCGATTACGTCCGCTTGCATTAATGCCAGAAAAATCGGATAGCTCTGTCCGCCAGACTCAATTTGATCCTTGAGCGCGTGTATACGAATCACCGTCACTCCTTTTTGTGTTCACGCTGGAAATACACGCTATGAGGCATTCATCCGATTCAGCCTAACGAATGGGATAACCGTATCACGCCTACGATAGCGTCGATATTGAAGATTAAAGATGTCGACACTTCTCTTTAGCTGGCTTGCTCATCATACCTTTCGATTGGTCCGATACCGTTGAAAGATTATTCATCCATATGTTTGTTCAATATATAGTTGGTCGTCTGTCACAAGGAAACTATACCGCCGCGCATTACACCTTCGAATAAGCCATCCATTCTCAGAATGCAACTCGTAGCCGACCTCAGCTGCACGAAATAAAGAAACTTCACCAATCTTCTTCGTAAACACTGACCATTACGGACCCGTATGAAGAATTCGCGATGCTTGCGTTACGTTCAATGGGCGTAATAACTGTTCGAATAAAGCAAATACGTAAGTTCACAGCAAGACCTGTAACACCACCTTTGCGAAGCTGGGGATATGGTACGGCTATCTGAACCACATTGGAGCGAACATGACACAAGTTAGAGACAAAGCCGTGAAAGGTCGCAACGACTTATCAAGATTCGTGGTCCACCTCACGCGGGACGATAGGAAAGATTTTTCAAAGGGTGGTGGCACAGCATTGCAAAACTTCAAGAGCATTCTGGACGACTTAATAATCTATGCCCAGCGTCCACGTTGCCTTCACATGGAAAAGATACCGAAGAACCACCACCACGCGTTCTCGGTGTGCTGCTTTATGGAGGTCCCGCTTGCGGAACTACACTTGGTAACACGACCAATCGAAGGACGAAATAACCAATACAGCGATTACGGGTTCGTATTCTCCAGGGACTTCCTCATCTCGAACGGGGCTCAGCCTGCAATCTATGTAAATTCGTATGGCGGAAATTCCGAACTTAAAGAAGCAGCTGACGAAATCTACAAGATTGCTGCGAAGAGCGACTTTCACAAGAAACTCTCTCGGCTAATACCCTACCTAAACATCATGAACGAACGATACGACTTCACGTGGGAACGCGAGTGGAGGATTGCTGGCAACCTTGAGTTCAAACTGAATGACATCGCCTGCGTAATTCTTCCCGAGCAAAAGGATGAGGAACTGAAAAATGAGATGCTAGAAGGAGGTTTACCGGTGATTTCGCCCGGATGGACCATGGAGCGTATTGTCGAAGAATTCTCAAAACAAGCGCGACGAGCACGTCGTGTATGGAGATCGGGAAACCGCACGAATAGCAGCCGAAAACGAAGTACACGTGGCGCATAACGTTACTTTCGAGTAAATTCCGTAATTGTGATTTAAATCGTCGTGTCGCAAAATTCCGAAAGCCGATATCCTCACAGGAACTGTGACTTTGGGACCTCGAACATACTCCGTCGCTCGCTAACCGACCATACACGTTCGCGCGTTTCGAAGTCGCCCGAATACGCATTCGAGTGCAACTCGCCCCCTATGCGAAACATGCGTGACGCTCGCCGCCAGCTCGGTAATCAATCAGTTACAGCTTGTCCTCGCACACCTCCTCCAACCTCAGCCTCCTTCGCGCGACACCTTTCCGCACGCCTAGCTCGATTTTCGAACAATAAACCACCCCGACCGGCGATTTTCTCCAAGTTCTCGCCCCCCATTGGAGTGTAGTGGCGTCTATTCTATGGCAGCCGGCGTTCAGCTTTTTCAGCGTACTGCGTCACTCCATCAACCTGGATCGGACCCTTTGTCTCCCTGCCTCGATGCCCCGAGGCCATGTCCGCATCGATACCGCCGTAATCTCGGCCTCTGGCACCGTATTGCTCGCGGACTCACGGTAACCCGTGCTGGTCCCAGGCACTCGCTCCAACTTTCAACATTCGCGGCTCGCCAAACATGGGGCTTTCGATTTTTGGCATAAAATATCCTTGAAAACAAAGAGTTGAGGAACCCTTTTCCTCTTGCCTTTCCGCCACTAATCCAAGATTACACATAGTTTCCAACGCACCGCATTCGAACGAATGTCCTAGGCTATCAAACACCAGCCTTCAATTCCGTCTATGCGACACCGCATACCAATTTAGATGACTCATGAAAGCACTTCCTCTACTTGTCGTGCGATAGCTTCTCGTGTCTCTTCTCCTGCGCGATCAAGATTGATCTCTTTCCAGCGCACCGCAGGAAGTCGAGAAACACCGTCGATGCCAAGTAGACTCCACTCGGGTGCGCGCCTATAGAAAGAGGTTAGAAACCGTCTGTGATCGCCACTCATATTCTTGATCAAATCTTGTTTCAATCGCGTATGGACCGCCAGCAAGGTTTCCAAAGGAATATCTTTTTCGGTCGAGCCATAGAAATTGCTTTTGTACTCTGACTGCAGCTCACGAGACTCAGCAGTTAGAAGCTTTGCAGGAGAGCGCCCATGGCTAATCAGGTATACGATCAGCGTTTCGCGAAGCTCGTCATTAATACCTTCATTCTGTAGTAATAGGTGAATATCGAAGAAATCGCGTGGATGTTGCCGATCGAGTGCAGCAACAATCTTGCCTGCGAATAGTTCTGCAAATGACATCGTATTGATCTGCACATATCCAAACTGATTTTCACCTCTCGTACAAATTTCCGTCAGCTCTGGTTCTCTGACGCAACCGCGTAATACTGGGTTGACCTCGATTTTCACCTGCGCTCCGCCCGATCGAACAAATAGCTTATTGATCGTGTTTTGCAACGTTGAAGCTGACTCCGTAACCCGGGTTGAAGGGTCAACTGATCTCAACCGCTCGGATACTCGTTTCAGAGACAGCTCAATTTCTTTCAGTGACTCCTCTCGACTAGCAATTGGCACGTAAGTCAGATCTATGTCAACCGACAAGCGCGGCATTTCCCGGTGAAATAGATTGATTGCTGTCCCGCCTCCGAGGGCTAGGCAATCCTCGACGGCAATATGCGGCAGAGTTCTCACGAGCAGCGATACTTGAGCACGGTATGCGTCATTGAAAGCCACTAGAACGACTTAGGCACGGTGATCTTCCAAATAGAGTCTAGCTTTCCTCCCTTGACCAAGTGCCGCTTCCCGCTGCCAAAGTCAATTCTTGATTGGTCCAGATGGGTTAACCAACGATGTTGGTGACGGCCTGCAAAGAAGAAGAACAGACGTTTGACCTTAATGCTCTTGGTGATTTCGAGTAGCGATTGCATGCGGTTAGGACGAATGTTGACTAGACCTTCCATCATCTTGTCCACATTGTCGAAGCTCTCGTGCTTGGGCAGCTCGTCCAGCATCTCCAACATGGCACGCTCAATGCCTGAGAAGATTAGCGGTCGTTTCCATTCCCCCCAGTAGGTCAGATGGAGTCCCCCAGGCAACATTTGCTCTTCGGTATATCTTCGGTGTACGTCCGTTGATGGCTCATTATTTTCAGGATCTAAATTGGGTAGGAGAAGTGAGCGCTTATGGATTACGAAAACCCAATCGTTAGCCAGTTTTTGAACCCAACCTGGAGGCTTCGCATCGCTATACAGATGGATCCGCTGAAGAGACTGCGAGAGATGGTGTGCATATCCCTGCATTTCGAGTGCAGTACGTCCACCGACCGAAACCGGTACGTCAAGAAGAGACTGTAACGATATGACCACCTGCTGCCAGGTTTGTATGCCCTGCGGTCGCGAATAGACGCCTCGTGCAGGCTTCGAAAGCCAACCCGCTGCGACGTACTGACTACGTAATGAACGTGAGTAACCACGTTGTTCTAGCCATGAGGCGTCAACGAGCAAACCGTCCGGTAAATCACGGACGAGTTGGTTTAACTTATTGCGATTTCGTATAGCCATGTTTTGCATAAAAGGTTTCGAATAAACCTCACTTAAAGTATATAAAACATCATAAACGTATAGCTACACTGAACCTAAACGAATCTATTCAAACCGGATTTTGATTGATCCAGCAATCTCGATTCTGTCTCGACTCATTTATTCATCGATTCGTTCCACAGTCGGTGAGCGGCCACCTACCGATCAATGCAGCTCAAGACGCACGAGAGAGATCCGTTGGTAGGCGTCTCGTTCGAATAGGATGCCGATTCGCCCGTCCGGAAGTAAGGCTATGGACGAGTACGCGGACGATCCTGGATAAATCAAGATGCCTTCATCCCACGATGTCCCGTCGTCGCTGCTGCTTCGAAGTGTCAAGCGCTCGCGATTAGTCGACGCAGGATTCGCAAAGAGTATTCGCCCGTTCATTGAAGTATCGTCGAGACGATTGACCCGGACCATACTGGCTTGACAGACGGGCTCGATTAGCGCAGTATCCAGCACGGGCGTGCTCCAAGTTCCGCCACCGTCTGAACTGACCGAAACCGCTCGAAGATTGACACCGGCGTAGGATCTCATGTTTAGCAGGAGCGAACCGTCCGTGCATTCAACGACCGTCGACTCGTTGGTAGCAGGTCCTGCCGTGCCACCGAGTACCCACGACCTACCGCCATCGTCCGAGAAAAACACGTGCGAAGAGTAGTAGTGCCCCTTGTCCGACTGGGAATCCGAATGGTTTGCAGGGACAACGAGCCGGCCGGCATACTCTCCCTGTGCCATCTGGATCGCGTTGCCTGGACCCGTGGCATACCAACCCCAGTGCGGCTTGCGAAGGTCTGGTAGCTCGTACGCTGGTGCCCACGTTAGTCCATCGTCGTCGCTGTAAGTCATGTAAGCACGACGAGGATGCACGGTTCTACCTGCGATGATGTCCTGCTCGTAGTCGGATCCAAGATTCCACGTCATTGGTAGCCAGATGCGACCCGATCCACGTTCTACCACAGGAGTGGGATTCCCACAGGTATTAGCGCCGTCGTCCCAAACCGAGATGATCTCGCTCCACGTATCACCACCGTCAGTGCTCCGTCGTAAGACCACGTCTATATTTCCGGTGTCGCCTTTTCCTTCTCGACGCGCTTCGGCGAATGCAAGGAGCGTTCCCGCATTGCTAACGATCAACGCTGGGATGCGGTACGTGTGAGCGCCTTGTTCAGCTCGAAACAAATCTAACAAAGTGAGTTCCTTAGTCTAGGTAAGTCACAAATTCAATATTTTGGGTATCTATTCCATCGGTGAAGATCGCAAAACAAGAAAAGTATTCGCGGTACAGTGTTGGAACAGCTATCTTCACTGAACTGAATCGAGACTCCCTCGACTCGGCGTTTTGACCCCGTTCTCAGTACCGAGATCCTAAATCTTGAGTCGTCCAACGCGGCGCGTCAGAATCAGGTTTCTAATACCATCGAGTGTACGACGTTAGAAATGGACCACACACTTCTAACGCTTCACGCCGTAGATACTGTCGCAGAGAAGTTCGCACTTAAAGCCGCACGCTTTGTAGAACAAAACCGCATCGTCATCCGTTTCTGCTTCCGCGCACGCGAATTTCAGATCATCTCGGATGAAGTCGACCAATTCACGCCCGATCCCGTGCCCTCTGTATTTAGGGTGTGTTGCGATGTGCGTGATGACGCAACTCGAGCTTTCACTTGACTCCAAACGCATGACACCAACGGTCGTATCCGAGGAACGAGCAATCCACAGGCCTGGAAAGCCGTCATGTACACAAGACTGCATCAGCGCCTCGAGTTCGCTTTGTGTTGGATCCCCAAGTGCCTCAGCAAGCAGATCGGTTACTTCGCGCTTCGCCGGGAATCCGTCAGGATACCGAATGATTTGACTCGCTCTAGCCATCAAACGAACTAAACAATCATTCTCATTGATTTCCCACCTAACACTTCAAAACTACCCGTTCCCACCGTGCCACAGTGACCTTCAACGAGTAGCTAATTGAGAAGCGTCTAGCTCTCGATCCCCGAAGTCTCAGATGGTTGAAACGCTCTACCCGAGCCATGCGGTCCAGAGAGACCGCCAACGATGTACGTGAAGGCAATAGGACTCATGCGTTGAGGTAAGTTGCAACCCACCAAGTATTCTTGTACGCAGAGAATCCGCAACTGCGCTCTCCATAGTGTTGGTCTTTTGGCGCATGGATTGACTTGGCACCTGCTTCAAGTGCTTTCTTGTAAACGGCATCGACATCTTCGACGTACACGTACACAGACGCTTCGGTCGTGTCGTGCTCTGTGGGTATTTCGCCTGCCTCGACTACGACCACACTGTCGCCAACCTGCATTTCCACGTGAGCCGCGCGTCGATCAGTTTGCTCGTGTCGTTCCATCTCCATCGCACCGAATACGTTCGCTAAGAAATCTGGTAATTCATACGCACCGTAAAGATAAGGTCTCACGGTTCCAATCCCGTGTCGTACATGACTTGTTGACATTCTTGACTACGCTCTTTCTGTGCACCTACCGAATGCCAAGATTCTAAACTCAGCTCAAATGTTGGATCAAATACTCACGCGCGTCGATTTCGATAACGCAACCGCGTCGTATCGTTGTGTCCCAATTCCGTCTAAGTTCTAAGGAACGACTCGGTATTACGCTACGACTTGAAACTCACGTGCGCACTTGCTGCTGGAATCGACTCTGCTCGTTCATCAAGGAGTAGGAATGAAAGCTCTCCTCCACCAAAATCTAGCTCATGCATGGTCTACTTCGTTGAAAGTAACACTCGTTGCGTTATTGCTAATCGTGCTTCTAGGTTTAGCGGCTGTGCTTGGTGGATCAATGATCTGGGTGCTAGATGGTGCCGAAGCGTTGAACGTAGATGGGATAGCCAAATCGAAAGCGCGTCCAGGTAACACGATCGATGTAGGCGACGAGTGGCGCCACTATGGCGGAGACGCTGGCGGACATCGCTACAGCAAAGCTACTGAGATCACGCCTGCGAATGTCAATCGATTGGCGCCAGTTTGGGAATTTCAAACGGGCGACCTCACCCGTCGAGCCGACTACATGCAGCAATCTGCAACTGAAGGCACGCCGATTCTTGTCGACGATTCACTCGTGTTCTGTACGCCATTCAATGAAGTCATTTCACTTGATCCAGGCGATGGAACTCTTCGTTGGCGGTTCGATGCTGAAATCGACTTAGATTCTGACCCGGCGAATAAATTCATTTGCCGAGGGGTAGCGCATTGGCGAAACGACGAAGATCCCGAAGTGTGCTCGAACCGCATTTTCATGGGAACGAATGATGCGCGCCTTATCGCGCTTGACAATGAAGACGGCCGACCTTGCAAAGATTTTGGAACGGGCGACGAAGTTCGAATCGACCCCGGTATGCCTCTCCTGTGGAGAGGCGAATTTCAAATCACTTCACCACCCGTGACCATCGGTGACACAGTCGTTATTGGCTCATCGATAGGTGACAATGCCCGCGTTGAAGCGCCAACGGGGGTTGTACGTGCTTTCGACGCGAGAACCGGCCGAGTGAAATGGGATTGGGATCCGATTCCACGCACGCGAAGTGATCCAGCATCGTCGACCTGGCGTGGCAAGCAGCCGCCGCTGGAAGGACACGCAAATGTCTGGGCACCAATGGCAGTAGATGAGGAACGTGGTCTGCTAATTCTCCCGACTAGCAGCGCTAGTCCAGACTTCTTTGGTGGATTGCGACCGGGCGATAACCGACACGCGAATTCGGTCGTTGCGCTCGACGGTGAGACCGGTGAAATCAAATGGAGTTTCCAGACCGTACACCACGATATCTGGGATTACGATCTGCCTGCGCAACCAGGTCTCTATTCCGTGTGGCGCGACGACAAGCTTCACGATGTGGTGGCTCAGGTGACGAAAACGGGATTTGTCTTCGTACTTGACCGAGATACGGGTAAACCATTCCTACCCATAGAAGAACGGCAGGTACCTCAAGACGGTGCACCGGGTGAATGGCTCTCTCCAACGCAACCGATGCCAGTGAATCCACCAGCGCTCGTACCCAGTACGCTTTCTCCTGATGACGCATTTGGAATCACGCTTTTTGACCGTTTACATTGCCGTCGACAGATCAGGGACTCTGTCGCAAATGGCTTATTTACCCCACCCTCTACGCAAGGAACGATTTTTACCCGTTTAACGGCGGTGGCGCCAATTGGGGTAGTGCTGCGTTTTGACTTTGGTTTAGTCCCAAAACGCATGTGACGGATTCCTCGCGATCACGCGTCGCATGCAAGCACGGCGTCAAACGACGAAGTGCATCGATTAACGCCGTGACCGGCACGGTTCCCTAGCGTCAAGAAATCCAATTCCGCGATCTGCCAAAGTCTTCTTAAGCTCCATGTTCGAGCGTCACCCATGCGCATGTCAACACTCAACAGAGGGGAGACGCATGACGACATGCAGGCAGGGTCGTGCTGCGTTTTAACGTCACGTCATTTAGACTATGAAAGATAAACCCTACCGAACCGTCAGATTGCGCCTGAGACCGCTCAAGAGAGGCCAAGCCACACAGCTCTACGCGGTTGCAGGTGCGTGCCGCTTTGTATGGAACCAGTACGTCGAGCGGGCGAATCGACGCGGGTTTAAGAGCTACACGTTTTTCTCTTTATGTACGAGCTTCCCCCAGCTCAGAAACCACCCTGAGCACAACTGGCTACAGGAATACTCCAGTACCATCGTCAGGAACACGGTATGCAAACGCTTCGCAGCTGCGTACCAAGCCTTCTTTGACGGGGTAAGAGACAGGCCCAAGTTTCATTCAAGATACGGCCGTAAATCCTTTGACCTGTATGAGGGGACGTTTAAGCGGGACGGTAGGGACCTCTACATTCAGAAAATAGGTTGGATGACGCTCAACGGGGCGGATGCCTACGAAGGCATAGGCGAAGTCAAGAAGATGACCGTTAAGGAGGAACTAGGCAAGTGGTACGCCTATCTCGTGTACGAACTCGACGCAGACCCGCAAGACTACCCCACCGAGCATACGATCTTGGGCGTCGACGTGGGTGTTGCGATCCCTGTCGCATGTTCCAACGGCAACGACTATCCGTTGCCTGATGGATCCAGGCTCGAGGCGAAGATTAAACGCTACCAAAGAAAAGTGGCGCATCAGCAGAAGGGTTCCAAGCGATCCAAAAGAACGTTCCAACGCATCGCCAAAGCGAAACGCAAGCAAAAGCATATCCACCATAACTGGGCGCACCATGTATCCAAAGACCTCGCCCAAAGCAGGGTTGTAGCCTTTGAAGACCTAAACGTGGCAGGGATGACCAAGTCAGCCAAAGGCACCCCTGATAAGCCGGGCAAGCACGTTAAAGCGAAGTCAGGTCTTAACCGCGAGATACTCGATAAAAGTTGGCATCACGTCGCTTTGCTGACCGCGTATAAAGCCTGTGAGACGGTCTTTGTCGACCCTAAACATACGTCACAGACGTGTAGCCATTGTGGCTGCGTGTGTGCCAGCAACCGAAGAACACAGGCCCTTTACCAATGTGGTGAGTGTGGTCTGAAAATCAACGCCGATCTCAACGCTAGCATCAACATTGCGAAACGAGCGCTAGAAAAGTGCCCGCAGACATACAGGGATCAGTACCGAATTGAAATGGCCTCTGGTAGTGGGGCATCTGGGCGTGGGAGGAGCGTTCTCACTCGAGACTCCAACGATCCGCCAACTTACGTTTTGGGATTAAACTAATATCAAAACGCAGCACTACCCAATCTCTTGATCGTGAACATGAGCAACATCGCGCACCATATCCAATTGATCCCCGCCGAAGAATTTAGCGAAGCACGCGGGAAGTTAGCGCACAGGCAGTTTGCTGGCGAGGAAGTCTCACCTCAGGAAGGAGCACCGTTTGGTATGAAGCGAACCTTACTCTTTTCGCCTCTAGGTCTGCCTTGCACTCCTCCACCCTGGGGTGTCCTAGCAGCTATTGATCTAACCGATGGCAACATCGTCTGGCGCAAGGCACTTGGGTCGAGGTCTCGAGTTCAAATTGGCTTGCCAAATCTCGGCGGACCGATCGTCACTGCGGGTGGACTAATCTTCATCGCTGCGACGATGGACGACACGATGCGTGCATTCGATATTGAGAACGGCGAGATGTTGTGGGAGTGGGAGCTTCCGGCAGGCGGACAAGCGACGCCGATGACCTATGTATGGGACGATCGCCAGTTTGTACTGATATACGCCGGTGGGAACTCGAATGCATCCTCTCGACTGGGAGATACGTTAGTAGCTTTTTCGATAGATCATTGAGCGAATGGACTTCTCCCGCTAGGTCAACCGATTGGATTTAACGAGATCTCGCTGATCCCTCGCTTGTGCGTCTTACTTCAGGAGAAGCGACCCGTAAATCTAGAGTACACGAACCAACGATAGCTTGAAGCGAAGTGTCCCGGAAATCTGAATCTCGTTATCTTGAACAATATGTTCATTCGGGTGAAGCTCGCATCTGGACATGTACTAGCGGCAGAGGCTTACCTTTCCTAATGTTCAATGGCGGACCCGGTTGTGACGACTATCTTGCACCCGTTGCGAATCTGATCCACGATGTCTGTCAGGTCATTCGATTCGAGCCGCGCGGCTGCGGTCGCTCCGACTGGGACGGTAGCTACTCCGTACAGACTCTGGTCGAAGACGCGGAGTCTGTACGACAGGCATACGGATTAGACGCGTGTATCGTTGGAGGACACAGTTTCGGTCCCGATTTAGCGCTTGCGTACGCATTGCGATTTCCACGGAACGTCCTTGGACTCATCGGAATCGCGGGCGGCAGGGTCGTGAATGACCGAACATGGCACACGACGTATCGTCAAAACCTTTCGAGCATAGGTGAGGATCTAGGAGGCGTAACGTTCACCGTCGATCCCGATGTCAATGCCGCATGTACCCGCTCGTGGCGCGAGTACATCAAACGACCAACATTACTACACGACATTGCTGAGTTCCAGATCCCAGCAACCTTCATCTATGGTTCCGAAGACATTCGACCGGATTGGCCGACGCGTCAGTTAGCTTCGTTGTTACCCTTCGGTCAATTCGTCGAAATAGATGGCGCCGCTCACACGATCTGGCTTACCCACGCCCGTGAGCTTCGCAAAGAACTACGCGGTGCGATCAAAGGCATTCAACATCACCACGAGGCACCTTCGGACTAATCTATTGTCCGATCTATATGAGCTCTATCGACTATGAGATTTCTCTACGAGCACCGAAGTCTTTGGATTGGGCATTTCGAAGAGAACCCAAATGGTTGGTTTCACAATTACCAGACGACCGCCACATCCAACATGTCGGAAGCTCGGCTATCACCGATGTGCAAGTGAACGACATCGCTGACGTTCGCATTAATGCGAAATCAACGAAATACGGCGTGATCATCAACGAGGCAAAGACCTTGCTCTACTTCAACGTAAGCGAATGACGCAAAGCCAAATACAAGAATCGCCAATCGCTTTGATCTTTGACCTCGATGGGCTCCTTCTCGATACCGAAACCATTGCACGTCGCGCCTTTGTTGAAGCGTGCCACCAAGTCGGTTGGAACAGGACCGATATGGCGGTCTATATTCAATGTATCGGATTGCATGGACCGGAGATAGGCGAGATTCTTAAGAATGGCTATGGCACAGACTTTCCATGGGAGGAAATTGGTCCAATTTGCCAGCGGATCTATCACGAGTTCATTGACAACCGAGCAGCGGACATCAAGCCTGGCGCGGTTGAACTTCTAACGTTTGCGGAAGAGCGCCGAATCCCGTGCGCGATTGCGACATCCTCGCGAAGGTCCTCGGCCGAGTCCAAACTCACGCTCGCTGAACTGAAGCGCTTTTTTTCCGTTGTTGTATCAGGCGACGGAGTTGAACGCCGCAAACCGAGCCCCGAACCCTATCTCACCGCCGCAAAACGCCTTCACGTGGATCCCGACCGATGTTGGGCGCTTGAGGATTCTGAAAACGGTGTGAGGTCCGCGGTAAGCGCTGGATGTACGGTATTCCAGGTACCAGACCTTGTTGAACCGTCCCAACAATTGCGCGAACTTGGACACAACATCGTTGAATCGCTACGCGATGTGCAAACCGCGCTCATACGCGCGATGCGAATGGACTAACGCTAAGGCTTAACACCAAAGTCTGATTCGTTTCAAGTAGACGTTGGCAATTTGAGGACTCGCGACCAGAAGCTAAGCATGTCGTCTCGAAACATCGATGCTTCTCCCGCTCCGCTTCCTATACGTGCACCTTTTCTCCCGTACCCGGCTTTCATTGAATACACCATGGTGTCCCGATCGACAAGTGACTCGTCAGGTTCACCAACCGTTGGATGAATCATGGCACCATCATCCTCGATGTACGTTATGGGTGCATCCCGAGCAACGGCCGCATCCTCAATCTCGACCACCGGCGTGTCGCGGTCAAAACTATGATGAGCACCTTCAAAAATCCGCATAGTGGCCTTGCCGCCTGTCAGACGAATGGCTTGACAGTGTCCTTGTACTTGAGCGACCGAACACCATTCATCCGCGTCGCCCATGAGAACTCGAACCTCAGTTTCGCCGATCTTCGGATTCAAGAATTGCTGTCCGCTCCAAGGGTAAGCCGCTAGAACGCCCGTCATTGCTCTATCAATACCGATCACCGAAGCCGCAAATCGTCGCGTGGCTGCAGTAATGACCGCAGACCCACCACGACTATGCCCTTGCGCACCGATCCTCTCGCCATCTATCTCGTCTCGTGCGGCTAGCGAGTTGAACGTTGCGAGTATGTCGTACGCGCTCGCAGCAAAAGAAAACTGCGTTTGGTCTGCAACGGTTGAAGTCACTTGCCGTGCACCGAAACTGTCTAGGATGAAGGTAGCAACCCCCAACCCGTTGATCGTTTCCGCGTGCTGGATATGCGAAGGCGCAACACCAAGACTTCCAGGTGCAACAATGACCAACGGAAACGGTGGTTCCCCGTTAATCGGCAAAAAGAGTTTCCCGTCGACCACAATCTCAGAAATTCCTTTCGGTTGCGAGATTACTTGGTGATAGTTGATCGGCGAAGCCGATGGGATCTCAACATTCTGACCTTTGACACCGTTCGCGAACGTGATGGTCTGATCACAGAAGCGCATTTCTCAACTTGACCTGTACCGGGTTGGACATACTAAGGTAGACGCACGACGTATTACCGCGCCTCGAAGCAACTCTCACCGATACCATGCACTATTCCGAAGTTCCCTTCGTTCGCGTAAGGGTTCATCAACACGAGTAAATTCGCCGTGGCAAAGCTACTTGGACTAACCGTGAATCATGAAGCGACTCAGGTGGCATCGGGCCGGCACTATGTTGCTAACTACTGATAATTAACGTCAGATTAATAAATTAAAACAATATGTTATATCTAATACCTCCTATTCATCTATGCCGAGTCAAAGTACAGTGCTCGCGGCTACACAATCGATTTAAATAGCGGATTAGGTTCTGAAATTCTTCAATCCAACCCAATTCCTCGAGCCATGAAACGGTGTATCCAACGAAGATATCCGTAACCGTGAATCGATTCTCCACGAGGAAGTCTGAACCCCCGAGATGGGCGTCCAAAACCGCTGCGGAGCGTCGGATGAGCTTTCGGTTTTGGTTCACGATCTCCGGAACTTGATCTTCATGCGCCATAAGGAAACCTTGTTCATCCGTATTGAGATCGGTACTCCACAACCAGGATTCCAGCTCCGAAAGAACGAAGGCGACCCATTGATCGTGCAACGCACGACCCCACAATCCCGGTGGCGCGATCAGGTCTCGTTCAGGCACTAAGTCCGAAATAGCCGTACAAATGGCAGCGGATTCGAATAAAGGTCTCCCGTCGATGATTGCAGCAGGTAATTTGCCGAGTGGATGCAAGCGCTGCAGCTCCTCGCTTTCAAAGATATCGGAGGTGTTGCCTCTCGACTCAAACTCGAGACCAGCCTCTAACAAGGTCCAGCGACACCTTGCAGACCTTGTGGGTCCTAGCTCGTATAGGATGATTTGCATTTCGTGTATTCTGACGCTTTGCAGTAGTACGAGTAATACGCGAAATCCCGCAAGGTCGATGACTTCAGTCAGCGAAAGCTAACTCACATCCGTCCGTGTTCCACGATACGTCCGATGATCGAGACTTTGGTCAAGACGCGTCAAGTCCGATCAATCGACAACGTTGAAGAGCCTAAATCTAAACGAGCGTGCTGACCTCGGACCATTTACGGGATTCGTTAATTTATGACCAAAGATCCGACGACGCCTTCATGAAGCGCGTAAATTGGCGCATTTCCGCAACGACAGTACCCGAAGACTTTTCGAAGAGTTGCGAATCGATCCACACAAACTCCGTCTTTGGACTCGCTCCTATACAAACGACCTTACCAACGCGGCGGTATTCAGTATCGACACGGACCGGACCGTTCAATATTCGAATTTCAGTCGCACCGTAGAACCCAACCGCTTGCTTTAGCGTTCCCTCCGGAGCGCCAGCATGTAGTATCTGGAAGAGCCCCGTCGGAAGCGCGACAATCCCGCTATATGCGCCGCTACCTTCACCTTCGCTGGCAATCACGTCATCTCGCTCAGGACACTCCATACCAGGAGCCATGCGATCAAGAATGCGTATCTCCGATTGAGGGGCAGCTTCAAGCGGTAAACTCGCGACGTAATTTAGTTCAGACGGCTCTCCAACCGAAAGCGAGCCTTTGCATACGATCTTCTCGTCCGGGGTCTCAACGTATGCGTCGACTTTAGCGTCGTGTCCCGACGTCGGCGCTTCCATGACGGCGCGAACATCCTCTTTGTGAGTGGTAGCGAACGTGTAGTACATCGAGATCGCACCCTGTCGGTACCACGCCATACCCCACTTGTCCTGGATCAGCGGAACAAAGTGGTCGAGGTGAACGGTGCCTGGAATCGTGCCGCCACGCATCCCAATCTTGGTTGCGACTGAATCGTTGTGAATAGAGTTCGGCAGGTCTGCCCAGCGGTTCTCTGGTTGCTGCCACTCTGAATAAAGCTTGTCTTTAGGGGTCAATGCGCCTTCGGGCATGTCCCGCTCCTCGCTGTTTAAATTTCAATCCACGAGCCATTATGACGGTCAACAAAGTCGGATTCGATTTCGACGAAGTTTGGAACGTCTCGGGCACCGTCACACTTCATAGATGCGGATGGATTAGAAACACGTCGGTCGCGCGCGCGTGTGTCGCGTTGCAGCCCGATTTAGATCCGTTTGATCATATTCTCGTCGAAACCATAGTGATCCGCCTCGTCGAGTTCACGTTTGAACTGAGCAAGCCACTCTCTTGTGACATCGACCACCGGGTCTGGTTCAGGATCATTAAGAACTCGTCCGAGAAACGCATAGGCGTCGTCAGCTCGCGGACCTACCGAACGACCAACATGGTCGGCGCCGTAGTAAAGACGATATTCGTGCCGAATTTTCTCGTTATAGAGCACTTGATGTAGATATTCAGTTCCCTCGTACAACCAAAAAGCATCTTCATCGCCTGCCTCCAAGAGAATCCTGAGGTCGGAGCTTTTTAGTAACTCAGCGTCGCGTTGAGCGATGGTCGCCGGGTTATTCGCGTTCCAGTACTCAGCGTCTATTGGCTCGCCAAAAATCGTGGTCAGCAAGCTCTCATCTCGAAAGAATCGATGCTTCGGCCTCATGTCCTTGAAGTCGTCGATAGGTTCGATGCCAGGTTCCAGCGCTGCAACGGCACCAAACACTGTGGGGTGCTTGAATGCGAGTCGGAGTGATCCCATACCACCCATAGAAATGCCAGTCACCATCGTGCCACGGCGGTCGGTCCGAACACGAAATCGATCACGGAGATGTTTAAGGAACGGACCCGCGAGGAACGTCTCCCACTTTTCCGTACCGTCCTTGTAGTCCATATAGAAGCAGCGTGGACTCACACTTGGCGTCACGAATAGCATCGACGGTATTCTGTCAGCTGCGAATAGCGCGGCTAGTGCTGGTTGTTGGTTCATGAGCGCTTCGCGACTACCTCCGCCGCCATGTAGATTCAAGACGAGCGGAATGGGATCAATCGCTTCCGAGTAGTCAGGAGGCAGGAGTGCGTAATACTCGACAGGACCGGGAACCAGCTCCGACTCTAAACTACCTTCAACCAACTGGGTTGCGTCTGTTTCAACCATTAATGTACCTCATGTTCCGACCGTTGCGAATTGCTCAACAGGACAAAAGTCTGTAACGCATTTCGATATAAGTTCTGCACGAAGAGACTCAGTGTGTCGTACATGAGCGCGAGCCATTGAGACGCCTAGACTCCGAAATCACGTTCTGTCGATTCGTCGAGAAGGATGCATAGTACTTGCGCCACTGACTATCTATGCAACGAGATGCGTGCCTGAACCGAGACTGGTATAGCGTAGTGGGTTTAAGAGTCGATCAGCCAAGAATTCTTACTCAAACCGGATTTGCGCGTACGCTTCTCACACTCAAGTAACACTGACACATCCGACGTTGGGTTAGCATGTACGCGACGAAAACTCACCAACAGTCTGATTCAGACCTGTGAACCCGATGGTCGACGTCAACCGGACCCGACCTTGACTCACTCTTCCGCATGAGAGGTATTACTTAGCGTTATGGCAGACATAGACCTGCGACTCAAAATCCGGCTCGTAGACCCACCACCCAATTACGCATTCTGTCTGCAGCGCGGAAAAGGTACTAAGGGCGAACGACTCGATTACATTGAAATCCTTACGTCCGAAACCCACGACGTCGAATTTGAATTGAACGTTATCGTCAGGCGTGCCAAGAACGGTCCGGAACCCGATTTCTTTGGACCATTCGTTCAGGGACCGATCGGAAGTCGATTCTTTTATCTATGTGTAGGCCATATCGTCGAGTACGGCGATCCGCAATGGTCAGGTCGAGTGAAAGTACCTTTGACCAGTATCGATTGGCTGACGATCAAGGCAGCCGATCCGCATGACCACTATCTATTCGGTAGCTATCAGGCATCAAGTCACGCCGGTCGACCTGCGTTGGCATCCGTGAAACTACTTGACGATGGCTGGAGCGTGCAGTCAGACGATCAAGCTGAGTAGCCGCTGTGGACGACCCTTCGTCCTGTTTGTAAACCTCATTAGGAACCTACGTCAACCACACGATCCCAACAGTTCGCTCAATCAACCAATAGGCGGCAGCGATGCCGACTAGATATAGCGGTAGCTGAACAACATATTGCGGCAATGTCGCCCATAGATGACGAGTGATCCACGCAACGCTCAAACCGATTGCAATGACTAGCAACTGCCCGAGCTCGACTCCAACGTTGAATAGGAACAGAGCACTAATCAGATTACCCTTCGGTAATCCGATCTCGGATAACGCGCCGGCGAAACCAAAGCCATGCAGCAGCCCAAACGCAAATGCCACCACCCAGGTCTGATTACGGACGATCGAATCTGGATTGGGGCAATTAGGGTCTTCTCGGAGTCGCTCCACGGCAAGGAAGAGGATCGATAACGCAATTACTGCCTCGACGGGACCTTGCGGCAGCGACACCAAGTCCAGCGCCGATATTCCTAACGTGACACTGTGAGCCACGGTAAACGCGGTAATCGTCTTGATCAGCGGACCTAACCTGGTGAGAAAGAACATCAGCGCAATGACGAACAAAATGTGGTCGATGCCGAAGAGCAGATGTTCGATTCCGAGATGTAAGTAGCTCCAAACTGGCACTCCCGTAGTCTTTATCACGACGGCGGAGCTCGTCGGCTTCAGTAGGTACGACATCGTCTCGCCACCCCTGAGCCCGACATGCAACATCACGTCTGTGACAGTCAATTCGAGTCCTGCAATAGCAATCGCGCTTCCGACCAAGGATTGACCGCAGTCCAGTCGAAACTGGCGGACGACAACCGGTCCGACGACTTCATCCAATGCGGACGGGGTTTCCTCACAAAACTCAGGAAAAACCGGGCTGAGCCTGACACCGTCTTCGTTGAACGGGCGCTTCCATATGACCTCGTAACTCGTACCTGTTCTGCCGGTGGCTGTCGGTGTCTGAGTCGCTTCAACTCGCAGATACGCGGGTCGCACTTCGTGACCGTGGGCGATATCTAAGAAGCTCAACAAGCCAACCGCGAAAACGATAAGCGGACGGATTCGGTTCACGTGTCGTGTACGCAGCGCATTAAGGCAATACGAACGTGTACTCCTCGCGCAATTGCGCGAGGTATGTCTGGAACGCTTCATCGCGACGCTCAAGATCAAAATCGCCTCGAATCCGGTTGAGGATCGCGTCGAAATCCGCTTGGCGTTTCGGAGTTATTTCATCGATACGCACAAGATGCACACCGTAGCGTGACGTCAATGGACCTTGCCAAATCTGATCTGCTTCAAGTCCATGAATCGACGCCGCGAATTGATCGCCGAAGTCCTCAGCAACGCGTCTTCGCGTGGCATTCCTGAAGTGTCTTCCTAGCATGAACGATTCACCGATTCGCTCACTTTGATCACCTGCATTCAATTCATCAAGTAACTGCGTCCAATTTGGAGTTGCGCGGTCCGAATCTGCCGAGAAAAACACATGCGAAAACGACACGCTCGCGGGCTGTTCATACCGGAATATATTCGCGTGGAAGTACGTCTTAATGTCCGCCTTGGATGGAGGTTCTACGACGGCCGCGTCCTCGACAAGAAACCGTAGTTTTTGAATCAGACGACGCTGAATGATGACGTCGTCCGCTGCAAGTCCTAGACGCTGCGCTTCACGAATAAGCATCGCTTCCTGCGCACGTTCGTCAATTAGCCCGGCAAGTTCATTCGGAAGCGGCTTGCGACCCATTTGGTCTAGCCATTGAGCCGCAATTCCTTCGATTTCTGCTTTAGATAACTCGATGGTTTTACTGTCATCTGAAGTGAGAAAAAGGTCGAGCAAAAACAACAACAGACCGATCGCAAGAAAAACAAGCAACGGATCTCGAGCTACACGAGCTATCGACTTGGACGATTCAAACGCCATTTACTCGCTCTCACGATGGGAATCGGTGTACGCTGACTGACTGCTTCCAGAATCCCGATTCAATCAACGGGCGATCACGGAACCTACACAACTCCGGTGGCAGGGTTGACTCTCACACAGATGTCGGTGAACCCACACCGCTCACTAGGATCGTGTCGCGAAAGCTCTGATTCCCGGCTACGAGAAGCGAATCTTCTGCGTTGTTTATAAGCGGATTCAGCTACTCGGTTCAAACCAGATCGGCGACGACCAAGCGCGTTCTCGCAATGTTCGAGGTAGATCCGGACGTGGTGACACGCCTGCGCGAATCGCATCCCAAGTGGACCAGCGACACGTCGGGTTTTCGAGTGCGCGTAAGTAGTACGCAGCACGTTGATTTGCCTGAAAATCAGGGTCTTCCCACCTCGTTAACAGCGTCGCCGCCCCTAGGTCTTCGGTGATTGAACAATCTTCGAGATCGACCTCTGCTCCGTTCTCGGGGCACCGATTGGTTTCGGGATCGACTTCAAGGCCATCTGAGCACGCGACATCGTATACCGCTTCCTTCTGGTCATTGCCGTCAAGCCACACTTTAACAACCTGCATTCGCGCCAATAGAGCACCGCGAGGATCCGCTTCAGCCCAAGCAAGTATCGAAGGCACACCTTCAGCTCTGAGTGCCAAGTCGCCACCCATCGGTACGCCACCCGCGTATGCAGCGTCTAAGAGATCGGGTGACTCGAGGTCATCCGGAAGGTCATATCCCGCAAATAGGCGTACACGTATACGCGGACCAGACGTCGCAAAAGTCTCTTTTCGGCGAAATGCCGAGTAAATCGACTCGCGGGTGTTTTCTTCCGCCCATACAGCGGCTAAACCCGCTGAACTCCACCTGCCAAAGTAATTTCGAGCATACGCCGCTGGCGCTTCTTCTGACACGGGGGTGATCGGCACAGAACCACGATTTGCCGGGGTGCCATCAAACTGGCCAATCTTGCCAATGTAATTCTCTTCCTCAAATTGGAATCCAGAATTGTGGGTATCCGATGCCCCAACTAAACCGAATCGATATGGATTGAAGCCCTGTTCCGCTTCCATCGCCAGTCCTTTCTTGTACGCGTCTCGTACGTAACTTCCGGAAGGTTGGCTGAGTAACCAGCTAGCAACGCGGTAGTACGTTATTTCAAAACCTGCCCATTCATCCTCGGGAGATAGGAATGGGTGTGTTTCTGAGGTGCCCTTAACTTGCGTGACTTCTACGAGCGGTTCATTGCGCATCCGGAAGTCGGCGTACTCCGCTGTCAGTGGTTCGCCGTCAAATGTCGTCGTTTCAAACATTCGACCGTTGGATTTATTCGCGTTGTGCGGAATGGCTAAGAGCTCGATTCCGTTCTCACGTTGCTCGTCCATCCAACTCCACAGATCTTCAGGATTAGGAGAATCGAGACGGCTGAACGGTTGGTCTGGCGCCTCGGAGCCAGCGAAAATCACATTTCGATGCAAGTTGCCACCTACGCTGGAGGTAAATTCGTACGCGATAAACGTGGTCAGATTGCCCGGATCGTTGTGTCTCTCTGCAGCTTCGATGATCCGTTGCCATGCACTCTTCTGAACCTCCGTATCGGGATTCTCTCGCGCGAATGCGAAGTTTTGACCATAGTTCGAACGTCGCTCCGCATAGGTCATCTCCTCCTTGACCGCATCAGCGCCCTCAAGTTGCGAAACAGGATGGTCCGGGTTCGCGGCGGCATCCAATATGCCGAGGTACATTGCATGGTCAGTGACCGCGTAGAAATCAAGCGGTCTGTCAAGTTGGATCGTATAGCCGCTAGGGTGGTCTATGGCCTCCCCTTTCGCAAATCGATAGGCGTCATCGGGTGTCGTCCGAACACCAAATCCCCACGCATCAAACGAGAGTCGTGTATGGACATGTAGATCACCGAATAGCGCCTGCCTACTCGAAGGCTGCTCCTCAGCGAGAAAAGAGCTTGAAAGTAAAAGCAACGTGAAATAAGTCAACGAAGCACGAGGCATAGCTCAGTCTCCAATCTAAAAGGCCAGGTCGTCTTTTGTGACGGCTATATTGCCATTTTTACGCATGAGGTAAGTGTCATCTCTTGAAAGTTCTCGAACTCTGTTTACAGTGGGTTACCCAGCGCCGTGGCGCATTCAGCGGGGGAATCGTAAATTTGATGGTTGACTGACTTCGGAAATTTACTTGATGATTAGCCCTGGTGCGAAGAGAGAGATCTTCCAAGTATTCACCGACTAAGAATGTCGGGGATCCTCTCAAATTGAGGGCAATTTTTGACCCATGGAATTCAATCAGTCCGTTACATTAAGACGCCAGCACGTTTTCGATAAACGCTCTTTTGCGCTCACGATAGCAGGTTTCACTTGCGTCCGTGCATGAGAGCTTCAATTGGTTGTACTCTCGAAGAAGATCTTCACTTCGTCGAACCGCATCACGAAATGTCAGAAACATCTCGAATTCGGACCCATTCTCAACGACCTGAAGTGCTACGGGCAACTCGTATTTGTCTATTTCGAGCATGCAAAGCGACTCAGTTCGTAGCGTATCGGACTTTACGCGATAACCGTTTCGTTCTAACGCCTGAATTGATCGGTTGAACTCGACTTTATCGACGCCAACGAAGACATCTAGATCGCCTTTTGAAATTGCACCTGGAATCGCTGAACTACCTATATGTTCAACTCTTGCGGAAGGTAATAGGCGTAGTACCTCTGCTGCTACCTTTTCGTACACTCGTGCGATTTTCGGTTGATACTCATTTGGGTGAAAGAATCTCATCGTGCGCTTGGGGTGAAACTTAGTGAGTGGTTGATCTTTCGTGTCGATGGAAGTGAGCAAAGTTACAGTGTCGGTCATTGCGACAACGTTGAGAATTCGAATACTTTGGATCGTGTAGCGATTGAGATCGCCTATTGCCGTCTCGATACGACGTGAGCGTGTTCATCCGGCGATGTCCGTACTAAATGACAAGAAGTATTACGGAGTGTTAACGAAAATGTGCACTTTAATGTACTCAAGACATTAGTGCCCTTCATCCCGAATTTCGCGAATCAACTCTACTGATGGTCGACGTAAGCGTGGCATCGAAGTGCGAAATGCTGCCAATTCGGCGAGTGGTATAGGCGGTCTTGACGGACGTGCGGGAGACAAGCGTACGACGTCTTTACCGTGACGTGTGATGACTACCTCCCGGCCATCCTCGACTTCATTCAGAAGTTCGCTGAGATGCGTTCTTGCGTAGGTTAAGTTAACTCGCTCCATAGGTTTACTTATAGTCATAAAACTAGCCATTTGCTGTGATCGGTTCTATGGACTCAAAGAGTAACTCAACCAGATCCAATATCCACCAAGTGAAGTCCGGACTGACTATTGCGAGGCGGATTGAGTACATTCGATTGAAGTTATACTTTTATTAAACAAGGAGAGGCTGATATGTACTCAACAAATCTGCGCAAGGTCGGCGGTTCCGTCATGCTAGCTGTTCCTCCGGCGTTGCTCGACGCATTAGGTCTTAGTGTCGGGGCTAAGGTTGATATTGGAGTTGAGGGAGGTCGTCTTGTCGTTCACAAGAATGAACGTCCCAAGTACTCACTCGACGAGCTCATTAAGCAGTGTGATGACACGCTTCCCGCTGACGATGAAGACCGCGAATGGCTAGACGCAAGACCAGTTGGCAACGAATTGCTGTAGTGGATCGTGGGGACATCTGGCTGGTCAGTCTCGATCCTGCTACCGGGTTTGAACAACGAGGCGACCGTCCAGTTCTGATCGTCTCCCCGCGCTCATTCAACGAACTTACCAACACACCCATTGTGCTTCCTATAACCAGAGGCGGGAGCTTTGCGAGACGTCAAGGATTTGCTGTTTCACTCGAAAACGAAGGCACGCGCACGATAGGGGTGATCCGCTGCGACCAACCGCGAGCACTTGATCTGATGGCGCGAAACGGTACTAAACTCGAAACGGTCTCTGCGACTCTCATTGACGAGGTGCTTGCTAGACTCGTCGCGATTCTCGACTGAGCACAAGGACGTTTGGGAACAAATCACCAACTCACAGTTCGCACGACGAAACTTGCTATCTAGCGGAGCGAGATCCTAGCTTTCGCAAAACCCTCTGCTCACCGCTGCGAAGCCGATCGTAGATTTACCAGAGCGACTACTGCCACGTGCATACCTCTACCGAAGGCGTTTCAGGCAGCGTCTCAGACAACAGCCATCGCGCAAATAAGATACCTTCGTTGTATCCGGCTGTACTGATCCAATTTCGTGGCGCAGGGCGATGACTCAAGAAGATCTCAAAACTGCCATCCTCCTCCGCGACCGCTTGAGCTTTGTTGATACAAACTGGAAAGTCAACATAGTTGGTTGACTGCATTAGGTAGTTCCAAGTCTGCAAACCCCAATAGCATGCGTCCGGCGATGCGAACCTAATCTTGAGGTACTCGTCCTCTTGTAGGCGAAATCGGGAAAAGCAATAAATGTTGTCGACCGTTCCCCAGCCGCCTTGTTCGGCGTCGAACTCGAACGGTGGACAGAACTCATTAATTGGAAACTCGACAGGAAGTGGCGCAATCCACGTCGTACACTGAAAGAACATCGCCATATTGCGAATTCGACGTGCAAGTTGCTCATCATTCAACGGCATAGCCGGAGGCTGTGGCGACACGTTCCTGATGTTTAAGACGCTTTCGCGCGAAGCTTCACGATCGAAGAAATACTCGCGGGTGAATAACGACACAGAGTCTGAGTCGATTCGGAACTCGTTCTTTCCTTGTGGATTCTGAGTTAGCTTGATCTCGAATGTACCGTCTTCGTCAAACTCGATGTCTCGATGGTTCACATTCAATGAAACGCGATCCGCAAGCTCACCATTTGGATCGCCACCGTACAAACTAAAACTGAGATAGCAGCTGTCGAATCGTTGGCCAGATATCACGTATTCCTGATCTCCGCGAACTTGCGAAAAATAGTAGACCGCATCGACGTTGTCTCCATACAACTTGCGACTCTCATCTGCGAGCGGCATTAGCCGTGGACGGAGCGGATCGTTGTGCAGGTAGAAATCAACCGCTACCTGCAAGAGGTGGAACATGTGCTGATACCCGTCAACTCGACCCTGTTCATCAAGTTCCTTTTCCGGGTCTAAAAACGTCTGATCTGCGTTACGGATGACGTCCAAAAACTCGTCAAGGGCGTCTCTACTTTCCATGCGAAGATCCTCCTGCCGGGAGCGCCGACGTGTTCTGTGCGCTTTCTAGGAATTCCAGATAGTCTGTGAACCGACTTGTGAGTTCCTCCCTCTGGATGTCGAAATCCTCAAGCGAGTATTCATGCACCCCATGTTTACCTCGTGGTTCGTCACGAAGAAACTGTTGCATTCGTTCCCGATCTTCAGGATGCAGCTCCCACCCAAATCTTTCGTATATCGAATCCACAACACCCATCTGATTCCTGTTAAACGATTCGAACTGTACGTCAATGATCTGTTCTTCTTTCTTCACTCGCTGTCGGTCCGAAAGAAAGCGATTGAGAAAATCTGACCAAGTCTCCAGTTGCTCACGCCCGGTGCGTCTTGAATCTTCGTGATCGGAATAAAACGAACGCGTCGATGAGATAAGACTCGCAGTGGAAGGCACTACTCGCGCCGGATGGCGGTGGGTCGCTATCACTTTCGCATCGGGGTAAACATTAAAAATAGCAGGGAGCCGCATCATGTGGACCGGTGACTTCAACAACCATCTGGGTGATACAACCCCGCCTGTCTGAAGAAACTGCAGGAAAGCGCGATGCCATCGCAAGTTCTGCACTTGGTCAGCTGATCTGAACCATTCGTCGTAAGTCGGCACATAGGTCATCGCAAGAAACTGATAGCTGACGAAATTCAAGGCCGTGATCCCGACGCACTCCTGTGGCGAATCAACTTCCATGTAGTGCTTCTTCTTGAAGTCTGGTACAAGACGGAAGATTTGCTCAAACTCTCGGTCAATCGTCGCGATCCGCTCATTACCCGACTCGTAGTCCTCTACCCGTGGCGCGGGATACGGAAGCAGGCACTCCCATGCGAGAGGCGCGCGATGGTTCCGGTCTAAATGCAGAAGCGCATGGAGGATGGTTGTACCGCTACGCGGCATGCCGATGATGAAAACTGGCGCTCGAATTTCTTGCGCGGCGGCTTCTGATTGCGTGGCAAGCGTACTCTCAACATTTAGTCGCGCTTCAACTGATCGCTGCAACAGATTGCGCATTGCGAACCGACCAAACAGACTCAGTTCCGCTTCTGATTCCAACGAACGTACTAGTGTTTCTAGTCCGGTTTGGGCTAACGAAGCGTCCAGTGAATGACCGGTCGCTCGTTGTGCCTTATCAAGGATCTGCTTCGCGTCCAGTCGAATTAGCGGAACCCCGAGGCGTTGTAATGCCGCACCGATCTTGTTTACGGCTTTCAACGCCAACGGAGGGTCGACGCGAATTTGCCGATCCGACATGGTTAAGTGAGCTTTTTTAGTTTAGATGCGATCGACATGTCTCCCTTTACCTTGATCTTGCCGGAAGCGACGGCCATAAATGGTTTGATCTCCTTGCGTTGCAGCTTGACGTAAGTATCTAGAGTCATCCGTACGACACAGTCCGGTTCGACGTCCTCACCAGTCACCACTGAGACGAGGTTCGTGGTACCAGTGCCATCGATGAGCATCTGTTCTTCGTCGAAGTCAAACAAGAGGGTCTTGCCCAGCGGATCGATCTCGCTCGCCTTTTCCGCCATATCCCGGCACACGTCTTCTATCGACATTGCACAAGTTCCTTTATTCCTTCACGCAAATGCTAGCGCAACTTCAAGACTATCAAGTTGCTTGGAAAACGGCAGTGAGTGTTAGCACTCAAGATTCAGGGATCAGCGCAAAACACATCATCCAAATCTTCGATCCTGCATGTATCCTTTATGGGAATCTACGGTAGCAAAAACACTGAGTATGTGTTTCAAGGACACTGTAACAGAACGTCTGAGGACTTTCACCTGTGTAGCGTTCGTACTCGCGACTTGCGAGACCTTAGCTGACGCCGTCCCTTACTTTCCTTCAGCCGATGATGAGAACTATGAAGGATTGGTGCGAATCATCAACCACTCGGACGACGATGGCGAGGTCACCGTAGTTGCTACCGATGATCAAGGCACCGTATATGAATCGCTTACTCTCGAGATCGGTGCGTCTGAGACCCTCTCTCTATCGTCTGAGCAGCTAGAACAAGGGGATGAAGACGAATCCATCACTGGAATTGGGGAGGGCGACGGTGACTGGCGTCTAGAAATTACAAGTGATGTCCCGATCGAAACATTGCCATATATACGTACGAGCGATGACGGGCTAGTCCCCATGCACGGCGTAATCGCCTTTGTTACTGGTCAATACCGAGTTCCGTCGTTTCATGTCCCAGCGGACGACGACCCTAACAGTCTTCTAAGGATCTTTAATGAGAGCGACGAAGACGCTAGCCTAGAGGTTGTCGCAATCGACGAATCGGGTACCCAAGGCGAATCAGACGTGACCATTCCTGCGGGCCACACGATCACTATAGGTGGCAGTGACTTGACCTCCGGCGAGACACCGGACTCTTGGCCAGACGACGCGACAATCAACGGCACGTTAGATCTTGAGAACGGAGTCTGGGAGATTTTGATTGGTGCCGATGCCACCCTAACAGTGTTGCACCTCCTGGAAACAGCATCGAGTAGGCTGGTAAATCACTCAACCTTACCCGCACAGTGGTGGCGCTCGCTCATCGTCGCACCTGAGTCGAGATGTGCGGGCGAGGACTATGACCGTGACGAATACGGTTCCCGGTACAGTAATCGAAGAGACGAAATTCTTGCTGAATTAGGCTCGAATTTCGGTCCATATTCGGGCGATTGCTTCGACGATGAAGATAACGTAGAGATCGAGCACATCGTAGCGCTGTCCGAAGCGCACGAAAGCGGCATGTGCTGGGTGGAACGCGAGGAGAAGCGTACGTTTGCAGGGGACGTTCTCAATCTCACTTTCGCTGAACGTGGCGTCAACCGAGCGAAGAGCGCGAAAGACGCCTACGACTGGGTCCCAGAGCAGAACAAGTGTTGGTTTGCGAATCGAGTAGTCGCAGTAAAACTGAAATACGGTATGACCGTTGATCCGGCTGAAGCGGAAGCGCTCGAAAGTATCTTGGCGAATTGTGAATCGAACTCTCTCATAGCGCCGGTTTGCTCTCAGTGAACGTATGTAAGGTCGCCGTGGTCTCCCTCGGCGCCGTGTGCTAAGCGCTTCAACGATTCGCGTCGTTCTCGCATCCCCTAGAACGAAACATACCATTCATTGAATCTTCCGACCTACGGAATCGTGATCTCGAAATCAAATGTAATCTTGGTGAAAGTGCCCTTCTCCGGGTAATATATTGGCGCGAGCTTGGTTATTAAAGTTGGCGTTCTCACCGAGGCTCATGTGAGGTACCTTACTTCGCTAGGTCAGAGTAGTCCATGAGATTACCACGAGGGACAAAAATTGCGATCGCACACTAATCGATCAAATCCCAATCGACAAGCGTCACAGAATCCTTTTCTCGCGTACCAATCGCGAGCATTGGCGCAGGTATCCAGGACATTCGCGTTAACAATCCCACTCTTGCCGAAGCAAATTCGCCATGCCATAGGCAATGCATATTTACTTTGTCGCATCGCGGATACGATTGAGGACGAACCAACTCTCAACGACGAACGCAAACGGAACTTTCTCGGTCGTTTTACTGAAGTTGTTCACGGAGAATCTGAGACCGACTCGTTCGCACGCGATTTAGCCAAGCTTCTGTCTGAAGCAACTCACAAGAGCGAACAAGATCTCGTATTGAACACCGGTGCGGTGATCGACTTTCACGAAAAATTGCCTACGGGGCAAAGAAAGCCGATTGAACGGTGCGTCGAAACGATGTGTAAAGGGATGGCGGAGTTCGTCGGAACTGGTTCGACCGGATTGTCGAACATGAAGCAAGTTGAGCGATATTGCTATTACGTCGCTGGAGTTGTCGGTGAAATGATCACCGATGTACTGTGCGACTACTCACGAGGCATTGAGACTAAAAAAGACGAACTATCAAAACTGTCAGTCCGGTTTGGTCGCGGTCTGCAACTCGTCAATATCCTCAAGGATCATCGCGAAGACCGAATTAGAGGTGTCACTTGGTTGCCGCGCCAGATCCGCGAAGCGCGAGAAAATGGTCTGAATCGACAGGGCGAGGCGAACGTTGTGACGAGGATCATTCATGTTCTTAACGTCGCACAACGCGATCTAGATGCTGCACTTAGGTACGTGCAATTGATTCCCGTTCATGAACGCGGTGTACGTAGTTTTTTGGCGATCACACTCGGTTTAGCCGTATTGACGCTACGACGAATCAACTCAAATCCCGGATTTCGAAGAGGCGACGATGTCAAGATTTCACGCCGTGAGGTAGCTGCAACCGTAATGTCCACAAACGTGGCAGTGCGATCGAATCTCGCTTTGAAGTGGTTGTTCAATCGAGCTAAGCCGTCCGTATCCCGCTTCCACAAGCTCCCTAACCGCCGTGTGTATCGTCGCAAATAGAGGTTTAAAAACAAACTTCCGAATTACGTGTGAAGGCAAGACAATATCGACGTCGTTTCGTGCCGTTCGCTGCGCAATCTAATCGCCTAAGAATCCTCAGTTGTGAGTGAATTACCTCGTACCAATACCCAATCTCCGATTTCTGCTAAACCGAGTCTTGCATCCTTCCGGATATTGACGTTTGTTACGTTATTTCCTTTGATACTTGGTGGTTTAGGCGTCGGAGGACACTATTTAGTAACGCAATCATTTAATTTCCTACATACGACGATTTGCTTCTTTCTCGCAGTACACATCCTGATTTGCTTCTGGGAAATGTGCTTATATCGATGTCGGAGTCTCGTGGAAGAGAGAACGGCTTACTGGCAGCAACGATATGACGAGACCGGGCGATTACCTCACGTTGAGTTTTTTACTAGCCGTATTGCTTGGAAGGACATTTTCAATTCCAAGACTTGGGCGGATGTGTGGGCAACTTATGCGCGGTATGATCCATCGTTCGCCGATAGGCGAACCTTTGGATTTAACGTTGACGTTGTCAATGGCTACGTGACGCTAATTCCGACAATAATCCTTTTCCTAACTCTCTCCACTCAGCTAATCCCCGCGCGATTCGCCGGCATGCTTGGTCTCATGCTGTTCTGGCAGTGGTTCTACATGACGACGGCGTACTTCGTTAGTTTCTTCGTTGCGAAACGCCACGAGCAGCTCAGTCGAAGCGATCTGTTGGTCTACATCGTATTGCTAAACGGTCCGTGGGTCCTAATTCCCCTATTCGGCTTGTACCTCTCTTTTCATCTAGTCGTCGACGGTAACTACAGTGTCCTGATGTAAATCTGGGGACTTATATACCTGACTAAACAGCTTATACCTATAATTACGTACAGTGGTCAAGATACGGAATCAAGCGTGATTGAACCGGATGCAAGATGCGAGCCGCGCATGACGCGTGGGCATCGCAACATCACCTACCGGCTATTGCCGGTGACGCGTACCAAGGCCAAGCAGCTCGACCGCTTGGCCGGGGCGTGTCGTTTCGTGTGGAATCACTTCCTGACCGAACGGTTGGCGACGTATCAGTTCGATCGATGTTTTGAAGCCACGTACGGCATCAAGCCGCAAGCGAGTTCGACCTCGTTTTACACGCTCGGGAAGGAATTCACTCAGCTTCGCCATCGTCTCGCGTGGCTCCGCGAGTTGCCGTGCGCTCCGGTCCGGTACGTGCTGAAATACCAGGCCGATACCTGAAAGCGATTCTTCGACGATCAGTCGGGCACGGTGGGTAAACCCACCTTCCGTAGCCGCTTCGACGATCGCGACGGCTTTACGCTCCCCGACCAGGTCAAGATCGTCGATCATCAGTTATACATTCCGAAAATCGGCTGGTGCAAACTCCGCCGCAAAGGCGGGAATCCGTACCCCGATGGGCAGCCCAAACAGGCACGCGTCCTGAAACGCCGAGGCAAGTGGTATGCGGTGGTGACGTATGAGGTCGAACTGTCTAAGCGGGTGGATGACGGCAAGGTCATCGGCGTGGACATGAACGTGGGCCAGGTGGCGACCAGCACCGGTCACTTATTGGTCATGCCGGACCAGCAACGACTGATGGCACGCCGCCGTCGGTATCAGCGCATGATGAGTCGGCGTAAGACAGGCAGCCAACGGCATCGGCGCGCCAAGCGCATGCACGCGAAGACGACGGCGAAGCTCGCCCAGCGTCGGCGAAACTGGCACCATCAAACCTCGCGGGTCATCGCAGACGCTGCGCATACGGTCGTCGTCGAAGATCTCAAGACCAAGGGGATGACGCGTGCCGCGAAAGGCACGCTGGCGCAACCTGGCACACAAGTCAACGCCAAAGCGGGCTTGAACCGGGCGATTCTGAATACGGGTTGGTCACAACTTCGTGCAATGCTCGAATACAAGGCTGGGGAGCTCGTCGCGGTCAAGCCGCAATTTACCTCACAAACATGCCACGTCTGTGGGCATGTCGATGCGCGAAATCGACGAACACAGGCAAACTTCAGGTGTGTCCAATGCGGACACGAGGCAAACGCGGATGTCAATGCCGCCTTGAACATGGCGTCTGGGAGTGGCGCATCTGGACGGGTGAGGGCTGCAACGTTGGTTGGTCCGATGATCCGTCAAATTGATCTAAGGCGGCAACCTTCGGTTGTTTAGTCAAGGATATAACTCCCTAAATCTGGGGTCAGCGCCGACTTGAAGTTAGGCGCGGCATCGTTTTATCTCGTTTTTAGAGCCGTCGCCAGCGATGGTGTTAACACCGCACCGTAGATGCTCATTGAGCATTAATGATCAGCAACGCCGCTGTAACGGCTAGTCCCGTTCGCATGCTCACGCCGATTGCCTTACTTCCATTTCGTGTACGCTCGCGCTCAGACGTTCACGCTTGCTCCGGCGTCGCTCATACAACCCAAGAGCATGGATCGGGAAGTACTGTCGATACAGCACGTAGTCTAGGAGCGCGGTTCTAAAGAAAACTCCAGCCATGTCTTGCCTAGGCCAGCTGCCATTTGAATGTTGCGTCTCTACGAGATACTTGACCCCTTGAGAAATCGCCTCCCAATTCGAATCGTTAGCCTCTAAAAGCGCGATTAGTGCCCATGCAGTTTGAATGACTTGGCTTTCTTCATGTTGAACAAAGCGTCCCAAGTAACAACCCGAGTTGTGTTCTCCCCACCCTCCGTTGGAATGTTGCTTATCAAGCAACCAATGACACGCGTTTCGGATCGCGGGATCGGTCTTTCTTACGCCCGATGCAAGCAGACCTCGAATACCGAACATGGTCCCATAGATAAATTGCACGCCCCAAACGCCTCGCCATGAGCCGTCATCTAATTGTTCGCGACGTAGCCAATCACCAGCAAGATCGATGGCATCGCTCCCAGCGGAACTCAGGAGTTCCGAATGTTCAGTGTGGATTCTCGCAAGCGCGGCTACACACGACGCCGTACACTCGACGTACGATTTCTCGGTCATCGATTCACCGAACATCTCTGCCGGATTCATCCACTCCAGATCAATTCTTGATCGATTCGCTTCGTAGCTACCAAAACCACCGTCTCGATTCTGACATCGCAACATAAACTCGATTGCCTCAGCGAGCGCCATCGAGTCACACTCTTCAGGATTGGTTGCGAGCATTCCGAGCGTCGCTTCGGCCGTGCAGTCCGAGACAGGCCATCCGTGCCACACACCCGCAAAACACCAACCGCCTTTTGAATCATTTCGAAAGGCGTTTTCGTAACCCGTGAAACTCTTTCGGATTTGCTGTGTACGAAGAAATTCCGCACCTCGTTTCATCGAGTCAGAAACGAATTCATCTTCCTGAAACGGCGCCAATGCCTGCACTGCGAACCCAGTATCCCACGAAGCGCTTCTCGCACCGGTTATCCGCGTGCCGCGTTCTTCGTCCTCCCATATCCAGTCTTCAAGGCGCTCAAGTGCCTGGACGTAGTCGCGATCGTTTCTGTCATGCAACCACAACGCCAGAATATTGATAGAACCGCTTACCGGTGAAATGCTCGTATGACTCGAGCTCTTCAATTCCCATCGAATGCGCGCCAAAATGTCTGCGACGCACGTACGACGTAGTGCTTTGCTATGAATACGTTCATACCATCGAGCGAAGCGATAGCCTATTCGAAGCAGCCGCGTGGGAGGAGCAAACAAGTCCGCAGCACGAAGAGACATACATGATTTTCTAAAATCGGTTCGCTCGAATCCTTCCGGGTAGAGTTCGTCACGCAGTTCGTCGATCAGCTCGGACTTCGGCACCTGAAATTTGCTAGCAAATACAACCGACATCGCCATATAGATAAGTCGCGTGTGGCAATACCACTTCGATGGATGGATCACTAGCCATCGCGGCAGCTTCCACAACTCCGGTAGCACGGCATTGAGACCACGCCACTGATAGAGATTCAAGATGGCTAACCAGAACTTACCCCAGCTAGGGATCGACAACACACCTTCAGTTCGGATAAATTCGCCAGCTCGCGCGATCAGTTCATCGTCGCGTGCTACACCTATTAGTCTCGCAGCGACGTAAACCAAAGTCGTCACAAAGAGATACGGTTGTGAGTGATCATGCAGTCCCCACACACCTTCATCTGATCTCGAATGTGCGAAATTCCGCAGTAGAAGACGAATACGCTCGGGATCAAGTGGTTTACCGACCACGTGATGAAGTAGCACGTACTGCGCGCTCAACATCGGACACCAGACCATCTCCCCTTCCCAACTACCGTCCGGTGCCTGCAAGGTCAACAAGTACTGCACTGCTTTACGAGTCGATTCCTCGACCTCAATCGTTGCCTCACTTCCGCTAGTACTGACTGATTGTTGTTTACGATCGATTGATTGCATCGACGTTAACAAGGCTCGCGCGAGTTGCTCGTGAGCTCGCGCATGCCTCTGTTCTGCTGTTAGTTTGCGTTTTCGCAATATGTGCGATCCGCGCAGAAAGTAGAGGATTCGAGCTATGAGGACTCTGACTAAATCTCGCATTCGACGCCACGCAACAAATTTCCACGACCGAGGGAAGAGCGTGAATATCGCACGCGAAACAATCTCGAAGAACGTCAACGCGAGCCGCGTTACCGAGGTATCCTCACACGCGAGTAATTCCATGGTTCGATCGCGCTTGGCGCGATCCACGCGCCAGATTCGATACACCTCCTGCCGGAGCGTTTCGGATTCAGCACGATGATCGACGAATACTTCATACAGACCCATCGCCAGGAGCTCGGGCGCGCGAGTGACCTCAAAACGGCGAGACTGGAACGCTTGAAAATTGTCACTCGTTGCCAGATCCACGGCGTCGCCAAACCCGAGGGTCATCCCTACCGCAGTCAACGGGTGATAGTTACCTGCGGCGTCACCAATTAAGACGCGATCTGAATTGCCATAGGAAAAACGAGGACGGATTTCGTTATTCGCGGCTTGGAATCGACCGTTTCGGAGTTCTGAAACAAAGGCTTCGCGAACTTCACTAGGAAGCAAGGCACCGTACGACTCCGTCAGCACTCCGACCCGATCACGCGGGGACCACAGGTCCAATGGGATATCAACGATGATCCGTACGCGACCATCTCCCAGCTGGAACATCAATATTGGTCCAGGACCGCCAAGGATCACATGGCCGTATCCCTGATGGGGAACGTTTACACCTTCTGCCAACACGCCAATCATGCGCGAACAGACAAGGCGTGCCGGCGAGAAGTCCAGTGACCGCCGAACTATCGATGCACGACCATCTGCGCCAATGATTCGTTTTGCCTCAACTTCACCGTTCGAGCCGCCATGGGCAAATGCGACGCGGCCGTGTTCAACGCTACGAACTTTCGCCGGGTGGAAAAAGTCGATGTCAGCGTATGCTGAGATAGTTTGATGTAAAGCTGCAACGAGCTCTGCGTGCTCGTAAGTGAGTCCAGTGGCGCTATCCGGATATGGCAACACAATCGCTTCCGATTGGTCGTCAGGCGTGACAACAAAACCCTTGCCTTGGCTACTGCGTTCGCTACTCGATAGTTCTACGCCAGCTTCGCGCAACATCTGCACTGCGGGGGGATGTAGCCATTCGCCTGCTAATCGCGTCGCAGCTTTGGGATTTCCTTCGAATAACGCAACCCGCGCGCCGCGTTGCGCGTGAGCAATGGCACACAGGCTGCCGATCGGTCCCGCCCCCACGACGGCGACGTCATAAGCCACGGTGTCGCTTAGTTGTGAAATACCTGACCTTGTTTTCGGCGCTTATACCGAACTCGGCAAGGCTCGACGGGTCCCGTTACCCAACTGCCATAGTTCGGTTCAGGAAATGACGACGGGAGAGCAAAATCGAATCGATCGAACAATACCGTCCACAGTGCCTTGATCTGCATGATGGCAAAGTTCTTACCCATACAGCGGTGTTTGCCGCCACCGAATCCGATTAACGCATATGGATGTTGTTTCTCTTCATTTCTCGGAGCTGAGAATCGATCAGGATCAAATCGCTCGGGATTTTCAAATACGTCCGCCAATCCGTGGGATACTGCCGGTGACACCATGGCCAGGGTGCCTTGAGGTACAACATGCCCTCGATACGAAAGCTCACGTGCAACTTTGCGAATTAGGAGGATCAATGGTGGGTGTAAACGCTCACCTTCGCGCACCGCATTCTCCATCAACTGTTGCTGATTGAGCGAGTCGAGCGTCATAACCGCACTAGCCGAATGAACGTCACGCATCTCTGACCTGGCGCGTTCGAGAAAACTCGAGGCTCGGATCATCTCAAGACCCGTCCAGGTCGCCAAGACGGCGCTGGTGTGTTGTCCCGCAAAGAGTGCGGTCAAGAGGATACCGCTGATCTCATGATCCGTCAGCGCTCGGCCGTTCTTGTAGTGCGCACGCATCAGTGCATCCATGAAATCATCAAATTCCGCGCCGGTTTCACGTCTCTCTGCCATGATGCGACTGAAGATCTCAACCACCTTCGCGCGCGCACGGTCGCGGCGACGATGGGCGGGAATGGGCAAGCGCGGGAAGAAAAAACCGATCGTATTGATACCGTTTTGTAGCTCGTGGTAGGCTGCTGCGAATCCTTCATCCACTTCGCGTCGCGTTTCTTCCCCTAAAAAACAACGACTGGCGATTTTGACAGTCAACTCATTCATCGCTGTCGGAAGATTGAGTTCGCCTTCGTCTCCCATCTCGTCTGCGAAGAGTGCTGCTTCATCGAACATGATCGACGCAAATCGGGTCATGTTGGACTGACGAAGCGCCGGAAATAGAAAACCCAATTGCTCTGTCATTATTTCCGGTTCAACGTCGTACGCTACGCCGCGACCGAAAATCGGGACTGTAAATCGATAAACTGACTTAGGATCTAGTTGATCATCCGGCGCGCTAAAGAAAGCATCGTGCGCGTCTGGTCCGCTAAACAAAGCGAAGTTCTTAGGTCCGAGCTTGAATTGATACAGGTCGCCCTTCTCCGCCACACCTTGGCTTAGTAGCGCAACCGGATCTCTCTGGAACTCACGCAGGTGGCCGAATAATGGCCAGCCGCCCGTTAATCGAGGTACACTCGACACAAGCGCAGCGGGAGATACCTCTGGTTGTTGATTCAGTTCCACGATTTCGTCAATCAGTAAACGTAAGGAACCATCGAGAAACGCACTCGTTCGGTATACCGGTCCCAAAGTTCACCGTATTTTTCGCGACATCGCCGATCGTCACGACGCGACCGATGTAGCAACAATCCAATTAACCAGGCAGGTAATAGATACGGAATCCAGGATTCCAATCCAATCGTCAAAATGAAAGCAAGGTACACACAGATTTCACCCGTGTAGTTCAGGTGTCGACCTATGCCCCAAAATCCTGACACGAGCAATCGACCATCGAGCGTCTCAACAGGTTTTCCCCAGATTTTGACGTCAGTCTCCTGTTTGAACCGGTGTTTCTGTTCGTTTGCGCCGCGGAACATCCAAAATCCAACTATGAATAGGACGACTAAGCCGATCGCGGTGCCAACCGATAGATCACTTTGCGCGTGCACCAACCACCAGCCAGCAATGCAGTAAAAGAAAGGAACCAGAACATAGTTCCCCCAAACTAGCATCAACCCAAACCGCTCGCTGACGATGTCCCACGTGTGCACCATGCCGTATTCGAACTGAAAGTAGTTGAACACATAGACCAGCGTAAAAAGTTGATACAACGTCATCGCACGGGTTAGGTGACCGTACGTCTCGAATTGCACAACTGCGAACGACACATTGAATAGAGCCAATGCGATGAGCGATGGTCGATAGCTAAAGAACTTCAAATCTACGCCAATGAATAACGGGTTTAGGTCCCGTCCAAGCAAAAAGTCCTGCACGCTGGCACGTTCAACAGACTTTCCCCGCCAATACAAATAACCAGATAGAAGAAATGCGAATACGTTCGCTACGACGAACAGCGCGAAAAACCGAGCATGAATTTCGCCGAGGTCAAACCAACCTAACGCGTGAGCACCACCTACAACGATCAGCGTCACGACGAGTAACGCGACACCGTTCAATCGAAAGCTGCGCGTCCCTCCTTCAGCATCCGTGAGTTCAACTCGCCGACCGAGTAGAAACTTTGAGCCGATGAACATCGCTACGATGAATGCGATCAAGATTGCGGTAGCCTCAATCACGCTACTACCCGATAAAACGAGCCAATCGTTCATCGTGTCGCGATCGAGATATTCGTCGCTGGGTCAACGCTCGCAAGATGATCTCGCCATTTGCGCACAGTCACAGTTTGAAATGCCTTGACAGCGGGATTCAACTCAATCGGAGGCGCATCCCAGTGTCGGTCATAACCGGCCTGTTCCGCTTCTACCGCGAACCGATCTTGATCGAGTAACGGCGCAATCAACCATCGATTCGACAGCTTCATGACGAATTCCATCGCGAAGCGGGGAAAGCGGATAGGCGTTAGGGGAATTTTCAGTGACCGAAAGTAAAACAGGAAGAACACCCGCGTCAAACGTTCGTTGATCGGCAGAACGAATAGCCAGTGCCTGATCGCGCCGTCCGTGTTTGACCATTGGTACGGGTACTGATAACACAACTCGATATGACCTGTGTCAATGGTGTCGTGCTCGACAAACCGACCCGAGACAGGTCCTCGTCCGACTTCCGCGTCATAGGCGACATGTACGTCGTCACCGACCGTCTCACATCGCGTGAGTTTCGACTCTTCAAATGGCTTGTAGCGCCGATGAAGATGAGCGTGCGTGAAGTCACTGACGTTGTCGATGATCATCGAATGATGCGCAGCCCAATTGAAGACCATCGGCACGCATGCCCACCGATCTGGACCTTCAAGTTCGGGGATATCCGGAATTTGCCGTTTTTCCGCTAAATTCGGATCCCCAAGGAACAACCAAACCAAGCCATACCGAACACGCGCTGGATAGGTACGTAACCGGAGTTGTGGTGTCGATCGACCAAAGAGCTCGTGTGGAATCTCGACAATCTGACCATCACCATCGTATTTCCAGCCGTGATACGCGCAAGTGAGATGGCATCCGTCAACTTGCCCAAGCGAGAGCTTGACTTGACGGTGCGCACAGCGATTGTCGACGGCGCGGAAATCCCCATTGGACGTCCTGAACAACGCGATCGAGTGTTTCCAGAATACGACCTCCACCACGGTACCAGGCTTTACGCGTTTAACTTCCTCGACGGCATACCAGTAATTTGGATCCATGCCGGCCGCACGCGCTTGTTGACGAAGTCGTGTTGCGTCATCGAATGAAGGAGGTAAAGTGAGGGCTTCATCCATTGTTAATCACCAGGTGAAGCAAGCTCAGGCGATGGCGAGACCTCGGCTTTTGCTGAATCTTCACCAATCGCACGCGGTCGGTTCGCTTCCGGGTTTTGTATGGAATTCCGCGCATAGTGAAAGGCATATGCCTCATGCACGGCCTCTCGAATAGTTGTCGGTTGATAACCGAGTTCGCGCTGCGCTTTCTCGGTATTGGCGTGTCGCCGTTTGTTGAGTAACCGAATCGCGCCGGGCGTAAAGCGTTGTGGGAAACTGGGATGGAACCGACTCAGGTAAAAACTTGCGATCTCAGAAAACACATACATCATCGGCGTCGGAATGCGACGATTTGGACGCGGCAATCCGGTAACTTCCTCATACAGGTCGAGGATGTCCGATATCGTCTTATATTCGCTTGCGAAGATGTACTTCTCACCTGTCCGGCCTTGCTCCATACAGAGTAAGTGTCCTGCAACGATGTCGCGAGCTGCAACGAAGGCAAAGCCGCCGTCTACAAATGCGCGAAGCTTGCCGTTTGCGTAGTCGCACATCGTCCTACCCAAACGTGAAGGGATGTAGTCCGCACCCCCAACCACCGCACAGCAAGTAGCTATAACGACATCCTGACCTTGCGCGACAGCACGCAAGCATTCGTGTTCAACGAGTACCTTACTTCGTTCGTAAGGCATCGTGCGTTCCATAGGATAGAACTGCATTGTTTCGTCGCTTGGCGCAGAAGGATCATCAAGATCGTATCCCACCGCGCTGAACGAACCCGTGACAACCACGCGACCAGCATCAACATCCCGTGCTGCTTGCAAAACGTTGCGGGTACCTAGTACGTTGCACTCGAACACTTCGCGTTTATGAGCGCTATTGCCGTCGATCGTCGACACTTTGGCAGCACAGTGGTAAACACCTTGGCAGCCTTCTATAGCCTTGCGCGTCGCATTAATATCGCGAATATCGGCGTAGACATGACTGACTTCAAGATCATTCAATGCCTCATTCGTGCTGCTTTCTAGTAGCAATACACGTACTTTCGTACCTTTAGCGAGGAGTCTACGAACAAGATTTGCACCAACGTGTCCAGTTGAACCCGTTACGAGAACCGGCGTATCAGACGTGTTAATTGAGGTATTTACGGCCAACTTAAATAGATCGCTTACTAAAGAAAATTCAGTGTAAATATTTGAGACATAAGGCGAGATTTTACGGCAGATCGACTCTCAAACCCGCTCCGCTCAACGATCCAGGAAACCAACCACAACTGAAGTCAAGATGCTTCTGAAACGTGACGAATTAACTCCATCGTCAACGTTCACCGTCTGTCCGAACGCTAGTTTGTCGCGTATTTATCGACGTTTTCATTCAACCAAATCTCATTACCTACGCCTCAAGTGACAGAATAGGATCCTGTTCTAAACACGAGCCCGCCGCCGAAAACTCACGTTCGTACCAATCCAGATTGGAATCTAAGTCGCTAGATGACTCACTGCGGTTGGGCTTCTCTTTCGCGCCGTTGCGATCTGGGTGGTGAATATCTGAAGGTCTGAATCGCCTTCGATATCCGGGTCTCGTCTCGAAGATCATTCGGTAGGGATGAGAATGGCCTATAGGTAGTGAACCCTAAGTGATTTGTGATAAATACTAACAATATCAATGAGTTATATCAAGTGGTTAGCTTTACTCCTAACTGCTTCAGTCTCTCGCTACCCCCGAAAATCCTTGTTCCTGAATTCAATTTATCTGCGAGCTCGTCCTCTGAGCAGCCTTCAAGAAAAAAGACATTGGCCTTCTTGCATGCGTCGAAGACGCGAGTGCGAGCAGCTTCGATCTCCGGTTGTTTGATATCGGTTAACGAGCCTCGATATCCATGCGACATCGACATATCGGCTGGACCCCACTCGGCAAACGCAACACCAGGTACACTCGCAGTCTCGTACGCATTTTCTAACGCTCGGCGATTCTCGATCTTTAAACCAATCAGCAGTTCCCCGTTCGGATTCAATGGCCATGGATCTGCAAGTTCTAGGTATTCGTTCGGCGCAACCCCCCAAATCTCTGCGGCGGCGCCTTGACCACCAGCGCCACGAGTACCGCCTCTGAACGTGTAACGTACCGCTTGAATCAACGCTTCAACCGCCTCAGGACACTCCGCGTGGCAAAGAAGGAAACCGTGCACACCGACTGTGAGTAGCTGTCGCACTTGCCATGCATTGAATTCAACGAACTCAGCGCTTCTACCTTCAAAAGGCAATTCTGCCAGGACCGGTGGCGTTGGTGTTCGGACAGACGCCAGCCCTTTCATGAATTGATCTATGCCTGGCAGATCAAGCGGTCCGTGTTCGAAACCAATGTTGATGTAGTCTGCCCAAGTGTCAGCCATCGCGACACCTGCGTCAAAGGTCAATTCAGCACCTGTGTGACCACCGAAGTAGAAAACCGGTTTATCCTGTTCTAGTAGCGCGATTGCGCGATTGATGCGTCCAGACATGAGATCACTCCGCTATTGCCGTACTCCATTTAATGGAAACTCGAAGCCGCCACTTTGACAACGACCTTCAAGCCGATCCCCGACCACTTGTCCCACGAAATCAAGTTCTACTTCCGAATCTCCTTTGTTCATGGTGAATGCGAATCGAATCTTGTCGCCCGAAACTCTTACGTTTCGTATCGCCGATGTCTCACCGTAACTTGCGGATCTCAAGCTGCCGGTTAGATCGTCCCCTAGGACCAAGGTGTAGTCTCCCTGCTGGAAATCCATCTTCCAAGTGCCCGCGGGAGAACCACCAGCCGTAGATGCCCCTCTTGCTTCGTGCTCAGTTGCGAGTTTTGTCGCCATTTGACAAGTGCGAGCCGCGAGATCTGAGATCTGATTGTCGTTAAAGTCTCGAACGACCGACATGAGTCGGTCACTGAGCACGCCAATCCACTTGTCCGGAAGCTCCTCCGCCCCCATCTTCGTTCCAAGGATTGATCCGACGGTTGCCCCGTTACAGTCCGTGTCCCATCCACCGCGAACTGTCAACACAATGCCTTGCTCGTAGTTAGTTTTACCGAACATTAGCCCCATGACAACCAACGCGGCATTGTTGATAGTGTGGACCCCGTGGTAGTGACCGTACTTTTCGAAAATCTGATCCCAAACGCGTTCCCAATCGCTGGATTCGAGACACCAATTGACCGTGTCGTGTACCGCCTCTGCAAGTCGACAGTTCTTTGGGATTTCTGATAGACCGATTTCGATGATCTGTTCGACGTCGTCAGTCGCGAACGAAGCAGCGAGCATCGCTGCGATGAACATTTCGCCGTAGATACCGTTCTTCACATGCGAAATGCTCGCGTCTTGATATGCGAGTTCAGCTGCTTTCTCTGGCCAACCGGGCGTGACGTAGCCAAAAATGTCCGCACGTATCTGTGCTCCAATCCACTCACGGAATGGATTTCTCCATCGTGCCGATTCCGGTGGCCAGCGTCGATTCACGAGATTCCGATACGCCACATTTTCCGCCGTATACAGCAAGTTGAAAGGCATGTAGCTCAACCAGGTGTTTGCCATATCCCGCGGTGTGAGGTGAGAGCCATTTCGTTCGAGCGCAATCAATCCCAGGATCGGATAGTCCATGTCGTCGTCGCGAGCCATGAATTCGATATTGCCTCGCGTGCTTGGCTTCAAGTATTTATTGATCGCCCCCTCGTTATAAGGTATGTAGTCGTCGAGTGGCAACGCATTCTCATTCGCGAGATATTCATCAATACGTTTTCGAGGCCAGCCCTCGACGGGCTTCCCGAGCGAACAGCCGGCTGCGCGACCCAGCCAACCACCGTAGATTCGATCATGAATCGTCTCGTCCGACATTTCTACGTCCATCCGACGAGGTCCATCCGGTCGAAGGGCACGAATAGCCTCTAGCTCACTCGGTTCTTCGTACGCAAACGACGATACAGGTGATAAAGCGTCGAGTTCGTCATAAAGACTTACGAGTTCCGCATCGTCTGCCGATTCATTCTCAATCGCCGCCAGCACTCTTGGCTCGATCTCAGCGATGTCGCAACCTTCCTCTCGGCGTTGTATGAGTTCTAACTTGATTAGCTGGCGTTCGATAACCGCCATGGTTCAAATACCTTCCACATGCGAGGCGCAAGTGTAATCGTGGGAGCATGCCAATTTAATTTGTGTGATTTGCGTACCGACATGAGTGCCACGCTACGCTGTTAGTCTATCCTTGACCTAGTTCATGTGTCAAGGCAGATACAAATAGTTGGTTCCAAACGAGGACACTCCAATTCAGAAGCTTGAGATACTCGTGAAACAGATCAGTGAATGCACGCTCTGCTCGCACGAACTTCCGTATGTGCCTAAGCCAGTTTTTCAGCTCTCGTTCGCTTCTCGTGTACTGATTGTGGGTCAAGCCCCCGGCATTCGAGTTCATGAGACCGGATTGCCATTCAACGATCCAAGCGGGGACCGCCTGCGGAATTGGTTAGGAGTGACACGCAAGGAGTTCTATGATCCAGAGAAATTTGCCTTGTTACCCATGGCATTCTGTTTTCCAGGTACGGGCAAATCAGGTGACTTGCCGCCTCCAAAACGATGCGCCGAGACGTGGCGAGAACTTCTGCTGAAGGATCTTAAGAACATACGATTCACGCTGCTTTGTGGTCGCTACGCGATCGATTGGCATCTTCCTTCAAGTGCTGGTAACCCTCTCTCGTCCATCGTACGGGCGTGCGGGGAGCTCGGCTCGGGCGTCATCGCCACACCGCATCCAAGCGGCAGAAACAACGGATGGTTTGCGAAGAATCCATGGTTTGACGCTGAGATCGTACCAACGATTCAAGCGAACGTCCGCCAAGCATTACGATAGACTTGGTTCGGCAATCACATCCAATCGAATCACCCGTAAAAGAGGTATAATATATTTTCAGCCCTACTATCGGGATTCGACGAGAGTTTCGAAGACTAACGGTCGCTTCCGGCTCTGCTAAATTCTTACCCGCGGTACCTGTAACGTCTCTGTAGTTCAGTTAGCCAAGACCTATCAGTAACTCCTTGATTCAACCCACTTTTTTTCTCCCATGTTAGATTCCGCTGCGAACAATTTGGATACGATATTACGTGAGTTGAGACCCGTTGAAAAAACGATATTGGACGAACGCTTATGGGTTGAGGAACCTCGAACACTGGAAGACATTGGAAACGCGTTCGGATTGACCCGCGAGCGTGTTCGCCAAAAACAGACTGAACTAGAACGGAAAATCGAGGCGTGTTTTAGCGAATCGAGTAAAACCGCGATGTTAACGCTCGCCGAGAATATGGATGACATTCATCCCTATTCCCAGGTCGATGCTCAAATCCACGAAGCGGTACCCGATGCAAGTCCACGCGCACACCGCATTCTGATCCGCTCTCTGCTGGCGTTTGCTGAATTTACAACCGTCAATGGCGTATTGATCAGCAAGCATGCGCTTGATTCCGTCGCAAGAATGAAATCCGTCGTTCAGGAGAATGCCGATACCTGTGGTCTGATTGATCGCGAGCAACTCTTCCACACGATTCCTGAACTTACCCTCAGGCGCCACTTCAGGTGGTTTCTGCAGCAATGTGGATTGCACGAGATCTTCGGAATGTTCACGCTGCGAGTTACGCGGAAAGCGAAACTCAAAGCAGCGCTGCTCGCCTTAGGCAGACCCGCCACACGTCCCGAATTGGCAGAAATGTGCGGATTGACGAACAAGATCGCTTCTGCGACACTATCGAGTATGCCAGAGATTGTGCGAATCAGTCGTACACAATGGGCGCCAACAGCCTGGGGTCTACATGAATACCGGGGGATCGTACAGGAAATAGTCGATTACATTTCACGTGCAGGAGGTGTCGCCGAAGTAGAGCCGTTGATCGAGGACATCGCTGACCGGTTTGACGTCAAACGGTGGAGCGTACGCGCGTATATGCAGACGCCAAAATTTCAGATGCGCGACGGCTTGATTCAAGTCGCCCCTCATACCTCACAACACATGAAACCGCTATCGGAAGTCGTGCATGGCTACGGTGAAGAAGGACTGCCGTATTGGACTTTTCCGGTGCTGGAGAGGTATTTCCGAGGCTACAGTATCGTCGGCGTACCTTTCGAGATCGCTGCCTACCTTGGATGTCCCCCTGACGGTGCAACAACCTTGAAGCTACGCAACGTACCGGACTGTCGACATCTGACGATCCAGTGGTACCTTTCGTCAACCACAAAAGCGTCGATCGGATTCGTACGCGATGCTTTAGAGAGACAAAATCTCTCAGCCGGACAAATAGCACGACTGACACTTGCAGGGGAAGGCGAAGTCGAATTGCATGCGCACGCCTCCTCTCAAGATGATGTTGTTAACAGCCACCAAGGAACTCCTGCTACCGTCAACTAACCAAGCTATCGCTCTGCCGTTGATCAGAGCGGCATGAGACCACGTCTAGTGATCTCGTAAATTTCCAAATACGCGTATATCATTCATGGGAGTTTCGCATCGAGCAACAAATGTCAGCAAATACGTACTTTGAAGCGGCATATCCATTCATAGAAGATGTGATGACGTTACCTGTCAAGGATCTTGACGAAACGGTAGCTTGGTATAGCAATGCCTTTGGGCTCACCGAGGTCGGTCGCGAGAGTGAACCCGTGCCTCAAGTCATCATGTCGCGAGACGACGCCAAGATAGGTTTCGTCGTCAATGGCAAGGACCCAACGGTAGATGGCGCGGCAATCCTTGTGCGCGATATCACAAGTGTTCGTGAGGAACTCCAGAGTAACGGAGTTGAGATTGCGAATTCGCGCGTCGATGAGCGCGATGGTCAGCAATTACAGGTTTTCTTCGTTGTAGCTCCCGATGGGCTCTGTTATTACTTTCACGAACCAATCGAATAACGATCGCCAGTTTTTACAGACGCGAATGCCTTGACAGTCACGTCGATAATCGGGCTTTTATCTAGAGGCAATGAGAGTTCACGAGCCACCTTGTCACGTATTGCTAAACATCGAGCGTCTGCTTCTCGTGGCAGCAGACTGGTGAATTGCTATCAGTTCTCGACGAAGGAGTTCGATGAACGTGTTGACTATTCGCAACGTCCGCTGTTTCAACACTCAAGGTAAATTACCTCTATAGATGAAAACAATCTCTTCTATTTCTGTATAGTTCGCGCTCCTTTCCCTAGCTGTAGCAACAAGCAAGAGTACGTTCCCAGCTTGTCGACACCAATAACTCAATACGCTTACAGGCACGCCGGTAGAGTCACCGCGCTATTTGTCGCTTGGTTCGTGCCAACAACTTCGTTGGACCTGGCTATCACGTGGTTTGGCTTCAATCTTTTTCCTGAACGCATCGAAAAGTTCGGAATCGTTGAAGGGAATCCATACACCGATCTTTCCTCGGTGACGGCATTCGTAACTCCTGAAGTTCTGGCGCTCGTACTTGGAATAGTCGCCGTCTATCTTGGAGGATGGTTAAAAGGCCGACGTTTGGCAACGCTGGGCAGGACTCCCGAAGCATTACGGAGTCTTGGCTTTTATGCGTTCTGCAAACAGTATTACAAACCAGGTTGGTTTGCATGCTTTCTGATTCTTGTACCCATTGTGGTAGCCGTCGGACGCGTCGAGCCGGTTGTCAACAATCTGATGTGGCTCGCGATTGGATGGGGACCGACCAAACTGTTCGGTCCCTTTACCGCCTTCGTCGCAACGATGCTTGCGATATTTCCGTCGTACTACATGATCCGCAGATGGGCGCTGTAGGCTACCCAGTCACGAAGTGACCATTTGTGTCTATCGATTTTTGATCGGTACATAAGCTCGTAATAGCTTTACGGTTTTTGACCAGTTAGTTAGCGCGGCATATGCAGAACTCGTATCCATAGTAATCCGAGTACATCTGCCAGATCTCGATTTCATGCTGACACCGGTCCGCAAGTTCCTGAGCGTCTCGTGCGTCGCGATAGCGATCTCGAAAATCCGCGATATTGGTTTGGAGAGGGCGATAGTAGCCATCCCACCAAGCGTCGGCATTCAATGGAAAGTGCTCGACGACACTGTATCCTGAGGATTCAACGGCTGCTAGAAGCGCGTTCAGTTCACCGATGTCTGGGTACTCCCTAGCCCAGAATTCCTTACACGGTTCGGGTGGTGTATGGTGTCGCCAGCAAACCTCTGTAAACACAATGTGACCGTCTTGCGTTAGAAACTGACGCCATTCTCGAAGAGCGGTCTCAACACCTATGTTGTAGATCGCGCCTTCGCACCAAATCAGTTCGAACGCCTCGTTCGCAAACTTAAGGTTCCGCATATCCGCTACTAAGGTTTGAATGCGATCCGTTAAGTTCAGTTCGCAAACCTTTCGGTGAAGCACATCGATGTAAGGTGCGTGGTTGTCGACCGCAACAATGTGCGCTGACGTGCTTTCTGACAAAACAAATGTCTGAGCACCCGTACCACAGCCTACATCCAGGATTTGCGACTCCTCGTTGAGATGTGGGACGAACTGGAGCGCGCGGCGTGTACTTGCTGCACTACCAGGACCTTGGCGCGGTAGTCCACTGAACAATTCAAAGAACAGCGATTCAGATCGATCCAATGACATCACGTCACCGCAAGGAAAACCGCTGGACGGTTTCGACCTGTCTGTCGCAATACGCGCAACGCCCCAGCGGACCCGTTAGAACGCGAGAATCCAGGATATGACCAGTAAACCAACTGCCGCAGCGCCGCTAAGCGTCTGACCAGAACTACCTATACGACGCACGTCAAATCCACCAACGATCGCGCCGGCGCCAAGTCCTGCGCCTAAACCCATCAAGTGTCCAACCACGTCCGTGTTCTCACCCTCAGTACCCATGAACACGAACAACGCGATCGCACCAACGATCGGCATATAGTTGAAGCGAGCGCTTGCGCCTTTAACGAAACTTTTGCGCCACGTAAAGCCGCAAAGAACTCCGGCGGCCGCAAAACAAGCCGTCGAGGCTCCGATAGCGTAGAACGTATCTGGACGCACCCACGCGTTAAGCAGATTTCCGAACGCGCCGCTAACAAGGATCAAAAACCATGCAAATCCGTCACCGAGATAACGTCCTGTGGCATAGCCGAACAACGCGCCAGTTACCGAATTCGCCACGATATGACTGATGTTTGCGTGTAATGTCAGCGCGGTAACGGTTAACCACCACGCGCCGTCGTTAACTGCGGCTGCTGAGAGTACGCCCGAACGGCCAATGAAATTCGCGTTGTCAACAAGAAAAAAGAGCCAGATTACCGCCAAATAAGCTAGCGCACCGTAGTAGCCAACGCCGAGTGTTGGATAAATCGTATAAGGTCGTTGCCGCCGCTTGTTCTCTTTGTAATACAGGTCCAGTTGGACGCGCGCATGCGTCGCAAGCGCTTCAAGCGTGAGGAGGCGCCATTCGAATAGACGCCGTTCGATACGCGTTTCAATTCCCATCGACGTGAGCACTAACTCAGATTCAAGGATGGAACGGCGGCTGACCGAACTCTTCACGCATGTCCAGCGATCGGTTGACTGTCTCTCTGGATACCAGTCTGACGACATCAATCAGCTACCCGATGGGATCGCACCCATGGTAATCAGTCCCTCTTAAAATGACTCGCCACTGCGTTGATTGGCGATTCCATGGGCGACGAAATCGATCAACGGCACTTTGAAGCCGATCATTTCAGTCAATTTAGGGCGCGACTCGAAGAAGAGACGCGCCAGCTCGATTCATTATTTAAGCACGACCAATTTAGCCAACGCGGCGACATACTTGGTTTTGAACTTGAAGTTTGCATTATTGACCAAGAAGGTCATCCGTCTGGCATCAATCGTCAGTTCTTAGACCAGTTGAATGACCCGCTCGTTGTACCCGAACTCGCGGAATTTAACGTAGAGCTCAATGGTAGCCCCGTCTCTTTCACTGGACGGGTATTTTCCCGTCTTCTTGACGAATTGACTACGACGTGGCACAAATGCGTCCAAAATGCCGACGACATGAACGTGCGGTTGGTTACTGTTGGGATTCTTCCAACCATCAATCCAGGCATCCTCAACTCCGATCACATGTCGGACATGATGCGGTACTACGCACTAAACGATCGAGTCATGGCCTTGCGAGACGGCGAGCCACTGCAGATCGAAATAGAAGGTAACGATCGGTTAAGCATGAAACACGCGGACGTGATGCTCGAGAGTGCCACCACGTCATTCCAAATTCACCTGCAATGCAAGCCAGATCGTGCAACTCGCGACTTTAATGCCGCACTTGTCGCCAGTGCGCCGATGGTTGCTCTATCCGCAAATTCGCCAACCCTATTTGGTAAGTTCCTTTGGGAAGAGACACGCATTCCACTTTTCGAGCAATCGGTACAACTCGGTGGACGCTACCTTGATCGTGTCAGTTTCGGTTCCGGATACGTCCAAGAGTCGTTGAGCGAAGTATTTCACGAAAACCAACGAGATCACGTCCTGCTCCTACCCTACGTGCAATCGGACCCCGCTATGACGTTCGCACACTTACGCTTCCAGAACGGCACGATCTGGCGGTGGAACCGACCACTGATCGGGTTCGATTATGACGGTCAACCGCACGTCAGGATCGAGCATCGAGTTGTACCCGCAGGTCCAACTTGCATGGACTGCATTGCGAATCTGGCAACTTTCGCTGGATTGTTAAGGGCATTCAGCGACGCAACTCCACCAATCGCGGAGCAACTGACCTTCGAACAAACTCAGGAGAACTTCTACGCGGCAGCACGCGAGGGACTTAATGCCACTTTTCATTGGCCAAAAAATCGCAAAGTAAACGCCCGGGAGTTGCTATTGAGTGAGTTAATCCCCGCGAGTCGCGACGCGTTGTGTGGTATCCCCATCCCTCACGAAGAGGTGGATCGATTTCTCGATGTGATTGTGGCGCGTATCGAGTCAGAACAGACCGGGGCAAGGTGGCAACGTCGCTGGATTGACGCGCACGGTCCTGATTTCGCGGCGCTTACACGTCGATACGCCGATCATCAAGCTACTGAAAAGCCAGTACACGAGTGGCCAATTACGTGAAGTTCGATGTGCGTCGTGAATTCGACGAACGCCTCATCCAGGTGGAAGCTTCCGATCTACACGGTTTTCTGACGGGACCAACCGTATTCGACCTTCGTCGCGAAGGCGTTCAGCCATTTTTTGTAAGTACGCTGCTTCATGGCAATGAAACTTCCGGATGGGACGCCGTTCGACGATTTATTGCCGATACTTCAGACGCATCAATCGTCCTCTTCATCGGCAACGTGGGCGCTGCGGCACAAGCCATGCGCCATCTACCGGACGAAATCGATTTCAATCGAATTTGGCGCCAGCAATCATGGCGCGATGATTTGAACGATCTGCTTGAAATGTACCAGCCATGGTGCGGTATCGACATTCACAATAATTCCGGTCCTAACCCTCACTATTCAGTTATTACCGACCAGCGCAAATCAACACTCGCGTTAGCCTCTATCTTCAGTAATAAAGTGATCTTCACCGACCATACCCTTGACATCCTGGCTCATGCCGTTGCTCCGCACTGTCCATCACTCACCGTAGAAACTGGCACGGTCGATGATCCGCACAGTGCTCGACGTGCATATGACTTGCTGACGCGCTTAAACGAGATCCGTCGCGTTCCTACGGCACCACAACACGAGCTGGAGGCATACGAGACCATTGGGATTGTTAAAGTCGAACACGAAAACGGCAGTCTCGAGAACTTTCCACAGTTCGATGAGACACTTAAAGAAAGCAGCTTCTCGACCCTCGCTGCAGGAAGTCCATTTGTGAATTGCCTGCCGTCCGGTTGGCGCGTGAGCGTGCTAGACCCAGCTCACAGCCTTGACCTAACCGACGAATTTTTTGAGTTTCGCGAGCGACGGGCGTACCTGAAACGCGAAATAGTCATGTCGATGTTTACTCATACACCAATACTCGCACTTCAGGACTGCGTGTGTTATTTCTTGATCAGCACGAGTCTCGCTCGTGGGTGATGCGCGGCGTTATCTAACGATCGACAACGAGTTTCAGATGCTTCACGGACGGTTGTCACGTCCAACGATCGCATATGAAACACTCGGCGAACTAAACCACGCGAACGACAATGCGATCCTTGTACTTACTGGACTTTCCGCGTCGTCTCACGTCGCTTCTAGTCCGGAAGATCCGACCGCTGGCTGGTGGGAGGACGTAGTCGGTCCAGGAAAACCGATTGACACGAATCGTTTCTTCGTGATCTGTGTATGCTCACTAGGTAGTTTCTTCGGTTCAACTTGCCCAGCGTCGGTCAATCCAGACACCGGCGCACCATACCGACTTTCGTTCCCGGTATTGACACTAGAGGATGTTGCGCACGGCGCAAAATGCGTTATCGATCATCTTGGGATAGAGCGGCTTCACTCCGTCGTCGGCGCATCAATGGGCGGGATGTCCGCGCTCGCTTTCGCACTCATGTATCCGGATGCAGTCTACGCAATGCTCAATATCTCCGCAGCCGCGAATAGTCAACCGTTCAGCATTGCATTGCGTTCACTTCAACGAGAACTGGTGTGCAAAGATCCAATGTGGAAGAATGGCGATTACCCCTTCGACGAACAACCTGAGGAAGGGATGCGCTTAGCACGCAAACTTGGGATGATCAGCTATCGGTCGGCACAAGAATGGCGAGATCGTTTCGGCCGGGAACGCATTACGAGTAACGTCCCTTTCGCGCACGAAAATCCCTTTGGCTCGGATTTCGAGATCGAAGCGTACCTGTCGTCACGCGCGAGATCATTCATGGACGCGTTCGATGCGAATTGTTATATATACCTATCGCGCGCGATGGATTTATTCGACGCCGCTGACCATGGTGGTTCGATTCAGATGGCATTCAACGGACTAGGTATTGAACGGGCAACTATTCTCGGCGTGCAGTCAGATTTCCTGTTCCCACCTGAACGACAACTTGAGCTCAAAACCGCGATGTCATCATCAGGCATCGAGGTGTCCTTCCAAATCCTGGACTCGATTCAAGGTCACGACTCGTTCTTAGTCGACATGCCCCGTTTTCGACCGGCAATTGCCGCGCACTTCAAAGACTCGTAGAGACTAACCCAAGCACGCCTTAGCTTAGAACGTTAATCTGTCCAACCGGATCGCCGCTCGCGTCTATCGAGCCAATGATCCGGGCGTTGTTGTAACCGACCTTACGGAGTTCATTCACGCAGGACTCTGCGTATTCCGTATCAACCCCGGCGAGTAGACCTCCGCTTGTTTGAGGATCTGCCAGCATTCGGAGTCTAGGATCGAGCGAGGAGCAGTCGTATACACAATCTTCAATGACCTGCTCGTTGTTCTCCTGTAACGAGCTCTGGATGCCGTTACCCAGCGCGTCCAACGCCGGCGGCAAGATTGGGATTGCGTCCAATTCCAAAGTCGCGCTGACGTTCGACGCTCGCAACATCTCACTTAGGTGTCCACCTAAGCCAAAGCCTGTGACATCGGTACAAGCAGAAACGGAATAATCCGAAAGTACTTGTGTTCCAGCCGCATTGGACTGATCCATCACTTGGATTGCTGCCGCGACGGCGTGAGCGTCGCAGCGTCCATCCATGCCACCCGCGAGTATCGCGCCAACGCCTATTGGTTTGGTGAGTACCAATGACTGGCTTGGCTGTAGTCGGCCTTTCTCCATGATGTTGAACCCGGTCGAACCCACGACAGTAAAGCCGACCGAAAGCTCTACCCCTTCTGCCGTGTGACCGCCTACTAATGAAACGCCGGATTCGTTGAATACGGTGATCGCACCGCTCATTAGCTGGAACAGATCCTCTTCCATCAGGTTGTCCGACATCAGAGGCACGGAGACTAACGCAACGGCAACATTAGGTTCACTGTTCATGGCATAGAGGTCATTCAGGGCGTGATGGGCAGCAATACGCCCAAATCGCCACGGATCGTCAACCATAGCTCGGAATCCGTCGCAACTAATCGCAAGTGTGCCGGACCCAAAATTCACGACTGCTGCGTCCTCCCCAACCCCCATATGTACGCTCGAAGGAGAATGGATATCCAGTCGGTGAAGCACTCGCTGGAGTAAATCCGCACCAATCTTCGCACCGCATCCGCCGCAGCGCATCGATGCGTCCGGTGCGTCCGTCCGCAATTCGCCTCGATAACGGAATGTTTGCTCGGGCATGGTGGGTAGCTCTTGAAAGCGCCGCATAAATCGGCGATCAATCCAATCCTTATAGCGCCACAACCAATTGCCCGAAGCCTGTACCCACCCTCGCGAAGCTATCGCACGACCTGGTTCAGTTCGTATTAACGCGAGAGCCCGTCGTTGCGCTCGGAATCGCTGCAGGTGCTCCCCGGTTAAGTGGCGGCGAAGATTCTCCGCCAGAAACGGACCTTCACGCACCGCGTAAACCCCTGATTTCGGACGGGGTTGTTCAGTAAGCGACACTGCGTCGCCAGCACCAAAGATACACGGCGCCGTCTCCGTTTGGAGATAACGATTCACTTTCAGAAAACCTTGTTCATCGACATCAAACCCAGAATCACGCAACCATGTTGGCGCACCTACCCCCGTCACGCTGAGAGCGTGGTGGCACGTAATCGCCGATCCCACATCGTTTCTTAAAGTTAACTGTCGGGCATCGACGTCGCGTTCTGCGGCTACCACATTGAAGTCACATTCCACGTGAATGTCGTGTTCATTTACCGCATTTGCAATGTGGCGACGAACCAGCTTGCCGTGGTCTCGCATTAATTCTGGCCCGCGCGCAACTATCGTGATCTCACACGCAGTCCCAAGTCGTTGACGAAGCGCAAGCGCGAGTTCGACACTCCCAGGACCACCCCCAATGATTGCAACGCGAACCGGTGTCGTACGCGATAGGTATGCGAGTGTCCTGGACCAGTTTTGAATGAATCGGCCGATTGGCTTCACCGGTTGAATGAATTCACCACCCGGAATTTCCAAGGCGCAATCTCCACCGGTGTTAATCGAGAGCGCGTCAAACCGTATTGGCGTACGTCCGCCGCTGAGATGTACGCGGCGATTTGCAACATCGACTCGTTCAACATTGGCTTCTATGAACCGACTATCCGCAAAGCGCGCGAGCTTCAATAGATCGATGACGATCTCTTGCTCAAGGTACTCACCCGCGATAAATCCTGGCAACATGCCGGTATAAGGGGTCGCACTCTCACGACTAATCAGCGTAAGGCGAACGCCAGGTTCCGGCTTCATACCGAATCGACGCAGGACCTGAACGTGGGCGTGCCCGCCGCCGATCAGCAGCAGGTCACGCAGATAAGGATGTTCAGTATTCACGAGCGTTTAAGTGCTCGTGACAACTCAGTTAGTCTGGACCTCGGCTTGTGGTCGTTGTGCTTGGGCACGTCGCTGCGCAGCAAACTTCTGATAGTTGAACAGTTCATCTACCTCGAGCGCTTCGTTGCCGTTTGCGTCGAAATGGGTAAACGCAGGTTCGAACTGCTTATTAAGCCGTTCACCTATCTCGTCCGGCTGAATACCGCCGTCCATGTCGCTATCTAAGAATCCAACCGTCTGTGCCGCACGGAAGCGTGCAGCCGAATGAATTGGGTTCGCTGACGTTTCGTCGCTCCAGCGATACACGAACGCGCCGTAGAGCATTTCATCCCACGACTGTTGACCCCAAGTCACGGTTTTGTCTGGGTCCGGATTCGCAAAGTTCTGTTTTGAATTGTCGTACACCGTCTTGTGGATCAGTTTCGAGCCCGCCGGTACATGTTTCGGTTCGGCGAACGCGTAACCTGTCTGCCAATTGAAGTCGTATTCGGGCACAGATAACAGAAGTTCTCGCTCACCGCTTGGGAGTTCCAGTTCGAACGTCGAGCTGCTACCTCGATAGTGTGAGTGAGGCAGGATCGAATAAAGCTCCGCGTCCTTGTCGAACTCGATGTACGCGCCTTCTTCATGTGCTTTGGTGTTCGGTGGAATAGCCAGATTGAAGTTGATCACGACTCCGTGTCGAACATATCGTTCAGGTGGTTCATCGTGGAAATACAGTCCGACCTGTGTCTTGTCGACCACGGATTTACCGTAAGGGGTATAGTGCAATTGGACTGCGATACTAGAACCTTTCTTGATAAACGCACCAGTACCTTCAGGTGCGAAATCTCCGATAACCCCAGGAGCGTAGCCACCCAAGTAATTGTTGAATACTCCACGTCTTGAGCTGCTACCTGGTTCATTCGAACCTACCAACGCATGATGCAAGACGTTCGTGTCGCCGGGCTTGACATCGATGCCTCGAATCCATGCGTCTTCCGTCAAGTTTGCCGCGATTTCGTGGTTCTGATACTCGACCACACCCGTCGCTGGCACCTCAAATGCAGGTACATCCACGATTAAGTCAGGTTCGCCTAGTGGCCAATCGACTGAACTACGGTTTTCCTCGATCGTCGCAACAATCGCTCCCAATGGATCTTCGCCCTCGCCGCGTGGCGCACCTGCTTCAATCCAGTCGACCAACAGCTTTTTCTCCTCGATGGAGATACTGCGATCGTTGCCCCACGTTCCGATGTGCGGATCTGCGTGCCACGGGGGCATTCGATTCGTGCGGAGTACCTCTCGCATCATAGGCGCAAAACCTTTGACCATTTCGTAACTTGACATCGACCACGGCCCAATACCGCCCGGCACATGGCAACTCATGCAATTCTGTTCAAGAACGGGAACCACATCGTCAACGAAGGAGATTTCAGATGCTGGTTCCTCGATGTTGATCAGGCACCCCTTGGCTGCTTCTGCCTGAACGTCCAATTCGCCACCATTTTTAACTGCATGAATCGCGTCAGCCACGTAGTGAACGTCGGCTTCGGCTTTCTGGCGTTCATAACCCAAACGATCGTTCAAAGGACCTCTATAAGCCAATTCCCAGTTAGAAGGGTTAATGACAAATGCTTCCGCTGTACGTGTGACGCCTAAGCCGCGTGCCACTAGCTGCGTCTCATCCACCAAAATGGGAAGATCAATCTTCCACTCTTCTGCTTCCGCTTGAATCGAGTCACGGTCGTCTTGCGAGTTGGCATTTAGCATCAAGAAAACGACGTTCTCATCGACGAATCGATCGCGAACTTCGCGGATGTCCGGGAGCGCATTCCGAATGATCGGACAAGCATTACCTTGCACGATTAAAACAACAGCATCCGCATCGGAGTAGTAGTAGAGCTCGTGCGCGTCGCCATTGTGATCTAACAACGAAAAATTCTCGACTGGTACAGCCCAAGCCATGACGCCCGCCATTAGGCATGACGCAATCAGAACGTTTCTCATTCTTGTATCGCTCCTACGATGTGGTCTTTACAAGCAATTGGAAGTGAAATAGCTTCTTAAAGCAAGCACACTTGTGCTTTGTCACGGTTCGCCGACGACTCAGCCACAGTGCCTGCTTCCCTCAGGGTCACAGTTTATTCGACTCAAATATGAGCCAATGATAAAAGTATGCCACGACAATAAACGACCAAACAACGCCCCAGAAAAATCGCAACACAATGCGTGAACATGCCGACATGAATGCGGCATCGACACACAACAATCCCCAACCCCAAAAACCGTTTGCCATCAATAAGATAGCTGCGATCATCGAGATTAACATCGGGGAGCCGTGTTTCTGCCACCATCGGGTTGACGCAACCATTACGTCGGGTTAACTCCCAAACCTGGTAACAGGCGACTCAAGATGCTCATATTCATCCGGCACATCCACAACCACGCCGCGTAGCGGCACGCTGCAGATCGTGATTACCTCTTATTGTAGAACGTATGGGACGAAGTGCAGCGTTCGCGAAAGGACGCTTATACCTGAATTCAGCGCCGTCGAAATGTCCTTAAACGTGTCTTACGAATCGATCTTTCCCAACCGTACAATTCCAGATTACCTGTTTACCCAAGGACGTCCGAGTAGCCTATGAGAGTGCCGCGGAGCCACGCATCAACACTAGGAGTTCTCGTGTCGAGATTTCTCAAATCACTAACTTTGGGTGCAACGCTTCTTGCGTGCCTAAGCGTGCAAGCTGAAGATGATTGGGTAGCGCCTCGCATAGCTGGCACCGAGATTCCTGACCTGAGTGGGATCTGGCAAGCGATCGGCAGTGCTCATTGGGACATCGAACGCCATTTGGCGCGTCCAGCGCTACAGTTGCGGGATGGCCCAGCCGTACCTGTACCGCACCAGCGTATTCTCGCACTCGGCGCATTAGGCGCCGTACCCGCGGGAATGGGCATCATTAAAGGTAGCGGGACAATCCCGTACACCGCAGAAGCGTTAGCGATTCGCGACGAGAATCGTGCAGACTACTTGAATCGCGATCCCGCCATCAAGTGCTATCTGCCAGGCGTGCCACGTTCGACCTACATGCCGTTTCCATTTCAAATTGTTCAAGGACACGACTCGATGTTCATCGTGTACGAGTTCGCGAACGCTGATCGGATTCTCTACTTCGAGGATCCCGGACCAGCACCCGTCGATTCATGGATGGGGCAATCCTACGCGCAGTGGGACGGTGATACGTTGGTGGTCGAGGTAACGGGGCAAATGCCCGATACCTGGTTCGATCGAGCAGGGAATCACCATTCCGCCAGTATGAAAGTTGTTGAGAGGTGGACCCCAACCGGTCCAAACCACATGCAATACGAAGCGACGATCCATGACGAAGAGACGTTTACCGAACCGTGGACGATTTCTCTTCCGTTATACCGTCGCATGGAACCAGACGCGCGAATCATGGACTTCAAATGTGTCGAGTTCGTAGAAGAACTGATGTATGGGAAGTGGCGTCGCAATCCACTGCCGCGAGGCTGGGAGGAATAACTATGAGAATTACTTTTGCCGCACTCCTGATCGTCTTTTCTGGAAGTGCATTTGCCGAAGCTGAAGCAGACCAGCCTCGCACGCCGTGGGGTACGCCTGATTTCACGGGCACGTACGACACGGCAACCCTCACTCCAGTTCAACGCCCAAACTACTACGCGGACCAACTCTACGTGACCAAGGAGCAAGCGGAGGAGCGCGCGCAACAGACTGCGCAAGCCCTCGCTGCGAATAACGCGAAGAAAGATCCAAACCGCGAAGCACCGCCCGAAGGTGGTGACGGATCTCCTGGCGCAGCAGGGAATGTAGGTGGCTACAACACGTTTTGGATCGACAACGGCGAGACCTTAAATTCATTTGACGGCAAATTTCGCACGTCGATCATTACGTACCCTGAAAACGGGCGCAGACCTGGACTTACACCAGAAGGAACTGCACGTATTCGCGCACTCTATCGATCCTTTGCTCGTAATGACGGGACCGCTTCCTGGGTACATCGAGGCGACGGAGCTGGACCGTACGACAATCCCGAGCATCTGACCCTGGCCGATCGATGCCTTCAGGGATTTAGCTCAACCGGCGGTCCGCCGATGATGCCTGCACTCTACAACAACCACAAAAAGATCGTACAAGGTCCGGACACAATCGTCATCCTTGTTGAGATGGTGCATGACGCCAGAACCATCCGGCTTAATAGCGAGCATCCGCCGGACGACGTTCGTTTCTGGATGGGTGATTCCATCGGCTGGTGGGAAGACGACGCGCTCGTGATCGAGACGACAAACTTCAACGACACGCCTGCACAAGCGCCAGCGTCACGACATCTGAAGGTGGTTGAACGCTTCGAGCGGCTCGACAACCGTAATTTGAAGTACAGTTTTGAGGTTGAAGACCCATCTACGTGGCAAGACCGATGGGCGGGCGATTACGTATGGCCCGAGTCGGACGAGCGTATTTTTGAATACGCCTGCCATGAAGGAAACTACGCCATGGGGAACATTCTTCGAGGCGCAAGACGCCTTGAACGCGAAGCCTTGGCGGCAACCGAATAAAACGTAAGGACTCGTCGAATGAAACTGCTCTATCTTGCTCTAGGAATCGCCGCTTTAGCTGCTGGCGTCGCTATCTACGCGCATCATGCATTCGGTGCGGAGTTCGACCCTAACCGACCTTTGCTCCTGAAAGGAAAGGTTAGTAAAGTCGAATGGGTAAACCCTCACGCATGGATTCATCTTGATCACGAGACAGAAGACGGCTCCACCGAGTCTTGGATGGTCGAAGGTGGTACACCTAACACGCTCTTGCGTCGTGGTGTGACTCGCGACTCACTCAAGCCTGGAACTTACATCATCGTCGATGGCTATCAATCAAAGGATCTTTCAAACCGTGCGAACGGTCGAAACATCACATACGCCGACGGTACCACCCTGTTCATGGGTTCGTCGGGAACTGGTGCGCCGCGCGATGGGGCTGATCCTACAGAGAGGGCTCGCGCAGATGACGTGGCCAAGATACAAGAGGTTCAGGAATCGGCTGAGGAAACCGAGGCCGACGAGTAATCCGCTCGCCATCAATCACATTCGACGCGCCTCGGCGCCATCACGGCGTTGAGGCGCGTTTTTTGATCTAGCTCTAGACATGTCCTTACGTTGGTTTGCTGACTGGCTCGACACGCACGCATGGAGCACGGCTCTCCATGAGTCGTTCTACATGTATCCGCTCATCGAAACGACGCATGTACTGGCATTGACCTTATTCGTGGGAACGCTCGCGGTTGTCGACTTACGTATGTTGGGCTACGCATACCGCACAACGCCTATATCAACGATCAGTCAAAGCGTGCTGCCTTGGACGGTAGTCGGTTTCGTGATCATGATCGTGACCGGCGTGCTGTTGTTCTATGCCATCCCCGTACGAACCTACCACAGCGTTTGGTTTCGCATCAAAGTAATCATGATCGTACTCGCTGCGATCAACGCGGTTCACTATCACTATCGTATAAGCAAGAATCGCGTTTTATGGGACCATGCTCCGAAGCCACCGCGCTCCGTCCGGTTAACCGCAGCTGCGTCGATTTTCCTGTGGGTAGTCGTGATATTCACCGGACGTATGATCGCATACAACTGGTTTGATTGTGACCGACCGCAACCGGATTGGGTTATCACAGTCGCTGGCTGTGTGATCGACGAGGTAGCCACGCTGTGACGCTTCTAGACGTATTCGAACGCTTGGAAGAAATGTGGATTGGCGAGGCAATCCGAACTTCCTATTGGTTGTTCCCGTTCATCGAGGCGATCCACTTGGTAGGCCTCGCGTTACTTGGCGGCACCGTCATAGTCGTCGATCTTCGATTGCTTGGGTTGACGCTTCGATCGCGACCAGTCGCTCAGGTCCTACTCAACGCGCGTCCTTATTTCATATTGGCGCTATTGACGATGTTTTCCACCGGGATTCCGTTGGCGTTATCCGAAATGATCAAACTCTATTACAACTTTTCCTGGTGGGTGAAGATCAGCACCCTTGGCGTTGCCATCCTATTTACGTTTCTCGTACGTGATCGCATCGTGACACGCCATGATGTGTCTCGAGTTACATTAGGCGCGCTGGGACTCGTGTCGCTTGTGTTGTGGTTCACCGTCGCGGGCGCGGGTCGCTGGATCGGCTTTTCGTAAACCATGAATTTTTGCGTGAAATGCGGCGCTAATACGCGCTTCATGACGCCCCCCGACGATACTCAGCAACGCTATGTCTGCCGAAGTTGTGGACACATTCACTACGAGAATCCGAAGATCGTCTGCGGGTGCCTAATCAAGAGTGGCGACAACATCTTGTTGTGTAAGCGTGGCATCGAACCGCGTAAGAACCTCTGGACATTTCCCGCCGGCTATCTCGAACGCTTTGAAACGACTCTTGAAGGTGCAAAACGGGAGACACGAGAGGAAGTGCTAGCGGAGGTAGAGATCGAGCAACTCTACGTACAGTTCGATCTGTCTTACATTTCACAGATATATCAGTTCTACATTGCGCAACTAATAAGTCCATTCGCGCCAGGCCACGAAACGCTTGACGTTCAGCTTTTCAACGAGAATTCCATTCCGTGGGATGAACTTGCGTTTCCTGTCATCCGGAAATCTCTAGAGGCTTATTTCTCCGATACAAAGCGTGGCGAATTCACATTCCGGCATTTCGAGATACCGGATCGGACCATCTGGACGAGAATGTGAACTGTCGTCTAGCTACGCGATCGCTCGATACGCGTTTTGAAATAGCTTCGCCCATCCGCTGAACTTACGCGTACGCCGTTGCGACGGTACTCGCCAAGTTTGTTGCATTGCACGAAAGACCCGTTCCGGGTGCGGCATGGCAACCAATGCCTTACCCGTTGCACTCACCAAACTAGCGATCCCTTTGGAAGAACCGTTTGGATTCAAGGGATATCGCTCCGTGACATCGCCATCGCCATCAACATATTGCATTGCGACAAGATTGTGCTCGATGAGGCGTGAAAGCTCACCAGGATCGGAGCAGTTCGCCCGACCCTCACCGTGCGCCACGGGTACTGGCAGCTGCGACCCTGCCATGTCCTCGAGCCATGGCGTATTCACTTCATTAATTCGTACTTGAACCGTCCGGCCTTCGAACCTTCCGGATCGATTCGGCGTCCAAGTTACCCACGACTCAGCACCCGGAATCAACGCGCGTAGTTGCGAGAGCATTTGACAGCCATTGCAGATTCCGAGAGTTAATGTGTCGCGTTCAAAGAACGCCTCGAATTGATCGCGCAACTTAGAGCTGTAGAGGACGGATTTCGCCCACCCTCCGCCACCGCCAAGCACGTCACCGTACGAGAATCCGCCACACGCCACAAGGGCTTGAAAGCGTTCGAGTGACTCACGTTCATCAAAGAGATCTGTCATGTGCACGTCGATCGCTTCAAATCCCGCGGCGCGGAACGCGGCAGCCATCTCGAGCTGACCATTGATACCTTGGTCGCGCAACACTGCAACCAGCGGCTTCGCCGAGGAAATAGATGGCACGCTATCGGGATCGAAACTCAGCTCTTCCGCTAACCCTTTGTCGCGCACGCCAATTAGCGCTCGTTCTTCATCCGCACTAGAAGGATTGTCGCGACGACGCTGCATCTCGAAACTCGTTCGTGACCAGATTTCCTCCAGCTCAACCAGCGAACGGTCAAAAACGACTTGATCGTCAGTGCAAACTATGAACCGTTCGTGATCCGCAGTACGACCTAACTGCATGACGCAAATGCCTAACTCCGACGCTTCACGTTGCCACATGCCTAGATTAGCCGGATCTGTTTCGATCACGACCCCTATCTCTTCATTGAATAGAAACGGCAGCCAGTCCTCTTCACAAGACAGTTCCACACCGATTCTGCCGGCAATAGCCAGTTCTAAAACCGTCGTGAACAAGCCACCATCCGATCGATCATGAATTGAAAGGATGCTGTCATCATCGAGGTGACGCTGAACCAGGTCGAACAGCTTCTTGAGCCGGTAGGGATCATTGACGTCCGGCGGCTGATCGCCGAACTGCGAGAACACCTGCGCGATAGCACTGCCACCTAACCGTTCTTCGGAACTTAGTGAGAACAGAAGCAGCGCCGTGTCCTCACGTTGCAAGGCGGGAGTCACGAACTTATGAACGTCAGGCACGCTAGCGAACGCAGAAACGATCAACGTCAGTGGTGACGTGACCGTGTGCTCATCCCATTGCGTCGACATCGACAAACTGTCCTTCCCAACAGGAATCGAGATTCCCAACGCCGGACAGAATTCATCGCCAACCGCGCTTACCGCTTCACGTAACGCTTGATCCTCGCTTTCACTTCCTGCACTCGCCATCCAATTCGCAGACAACACCACCGAGTCAAGCGAAGCAATCTTCACACCTATCATGTTGGTCAGCGCTTCTGTAACCGCCATTCGTGCCGACGCCGTTGGATCAAGTACGGCGATAGGCGACCTCTCCCCCATCGTCATGACTTCGCCGCTTTCGCTCTCGAAACCCGCGCAAGTGATAGCAGCATCTGCCACGGGAACCTGATATCGACCGACCATCTGTTCTTGGACGACAAGTCCGGTAATGCTTCGATCGCCGATCGTGATTAGAAATTTCTTCGAAGCAACTGCAGGAAACCTGAGCACGCGTTCGACGATTTCATTGATATTCAAGTCGCAAAAATCACTCGAAGTCTTGGCTCGAGGTTGGACCTCGTACGAACGATGCATTTTGGGTGTCTTGCCTAGCAGCCCATCCAAGGACATCGCCACGGCTGCATCGTTCGAGTGTAAGTCCGTGACCAATAAATCTCTGCTTGAATTAGTCTCGCCCACCACGGCGTACGGACATCTTTCGCGCCGGCAAACGTCTTCAAACCAAGCTAGGCTCTCTGGACATAGCGCGATGACGTAGCGTTCCTGCGCTTCGTTGCACCAGAGTTCCATCGGCGACATGCCTGGGTCCGCGTTCGGCACTTTCTTCAAGTCAATGCGAGCGCCACGTTGCAGGTCATTTACCAGCTCGGGTAAAGCATTTGATAGACCGCCTGCACCTACGTCATGGATCTTCACGATCGGATTGTCAGCGCCCTTCGCAGCACAACTGTCGATTACTTCCTGACAACGGCGCTCCATCTCTGCGTTGTCGCGCTGAACGGAAGCGAAGTCGAGATCCTCATGCGACGAGCCGGTTCGCATACTCGAAGCAGCACCACCACCTAATCCAATGAGCATGGCAGGACCACCAAGCACGACCAATAGTTCGTGATCACTTGGCTCGCGGATCAACGCGTTGACGTGCTCTCGCTGGATCGAACCTACGCCACCCGCGATCATCACGGGTTTGTGATAGCCCCACGCACGGCGTTCTTCCGTGACATATTCAAAGGTTCGAAAGTACCCAGTGAGCACAGGGCGTCCGTATTCATTGTTGTATCCCGCGGCGCCGATTGGACCGTCGCGCATGATTTCAAACGGGCTTGCAATGCGGTCAGGACGACCCAGCTCGCCTTCCCATGGTTGTACGTCGCCTTCGATGCGCAAGTGTGACGTCGTGTACCCGACAAGCCCCGCTTTTGGTTTTGACCCGCGACCTACCGAACCTTCATCACGTATTTCCCCACCCGACCCGGTCGCGGCACCCTCGTACGGCGAGATGGCCGTCGGATGGTTGTGCGTCTCCACTTTCATAAGAATGTCGAGCTGAAGCGGGGTATCAACATAGGTTCGAGAGTCAGGGTCTACGTGCAGAACCGGCGTTTTCGTCCCATCAATGACGGCAGCGTTATCCGCGTATGCGCTTAACAAACCGGCGTACTGTTTAACCTCTGCAGTATTCCGGATCGATTGAAAGAGCGAACGATCACGTCGCTCTCCGTTCACAGTCCAAGTCGCATTGAATATCTTGTGCCTACAGTGTTCCGAATTCGCTTGCGCGAACATCATGAGCTCTACATCGGTTGGATCCCGTTCGATCCGCGCGTAGAGATCAACTAGGTACTGAATCTCGTCTTCGGCGAGCGCAAGTCCGAGCCTCTCGTTACACCGACGCAACACAGATATTGGCTCGCTTTCGAGATTGATGATTTCAAGTGGTTTCGAACTTACTTCGCGAAACAACGAATCGAATGTCTCAGCTCGAAGAGCGGTCTCGGTCATGCGATCAAATAGCAACGGAAGTGCTAGTTCAAACCACTCTCCGTGCACGTTCGTTAGCCACCATCTAACACCACGTTCAACGCGCGAAACTTCGTTCAAGCCGCAGAGTTTGAAAATCTCGGTAGCTTTACTCGACCACGGCGAGATCGTACCCAAACGAGGTACGACGGTGACCGATGGTTCCACTCGAACCGTCTGTTGAAGACCGCCGCTTTCATACTCCAACAATGCCGCTGCTTTATCCGTCTGCGCGTCACTAAGCGGTTCGTTTAAATCGAGAATATGAACGTATTCCGCATAGCTGATCTTGACACGACCGCTCGTCGTCGCGTCAACCTTGGATGCGGCATGCTCTATATCAGCTTGCGGCAGTGCAGCACCAGCAAGCGCAAGTACCTGTCTCAGTCAACTACCCCGTCGTTGTCGTTCAAAAAACGCGGTGAGTAACGTGCTACATTCGTCAGCAAGTACGCCTCGTGTTACCTCAACTCGATGATTGTGCGAAGGCCATTCCAGTAATTCACCATGTGTGTGAACCACACCTGTCTTTGGCGCAGCGCACCCATAAACCAATCGCGCGATACGCGCGTGCACCATCAGTCCCACACACATCATGCAAGGTTCAAGTGTCACGTATAGCGTTGAATCAACTAATCGATAGTTACCCGTACATTGCCCAGCGTCGCGTAGTGCAGTAACCTCAGCATGTGCCGAAGGATCATTCGACTGGATTTGACTTGATGCGCCACAACCAATCACAACACCGTCCTGCACGAGTACCGCGCCGACTGGGACCTCATCTTGTTGTGCTGCGGTGCGTGCCTGGTTTAACGCCTCGCGCATAAATACTTCGTCGACGTCATCCGACACGAAATCAATCTTCGACGCCAACGAGACTATTGGCTACTCTTCTTCAACTGGATGGAACGCTTCAGCTAGTTCTTTCTGCAGCTGAGCCTGTATCGGAGCGTAGTGGCTGAATTGCATTGAGTAAGAGCCTCGACCGCCCGAAACGGAGCTCAGACGCGAGTGATACGTTTGGAGTTCGCGTAATGGCGCTTGACCTTGAATTTCCACGCTATTGTCCGGCTGCACTTCGGAACCTTTCACCATACCACCCATCGATGACAGGTCACCCGCAACATCGCCCATGCAGTCGTTCGGTACGTTCAGATTAATATCAACAATCGGTTCCATGACAATCGGTCGAGCCTTCGCAACCGCATCCATGAACGCGCGTTTACCCGCTTGCACGAACGCAATCTCTTTCGAATCGACTGAGTGATGCTTGCCGTCGTAAACCGAAACCTTGATATCCTGCATTTCGTGACCTGATATCGCACCGGTTTGCATAACCTGCAACACCCCTTTCTCAACCGCGGGGATGAATTGGCCAGGGATAACGCCACCGACGATGTTGTCTTCGAACACGAATCCGACACCTCTAGGCGTCGGCTCAACTTTTAGATAGACCTCACCAAATTGCCCAGCACCACCCGATTGTTTCTTGTGTCGGTGATGACCCTCTGCAGCCGCTGTGATCGTTTCGCGGTATTCGATCGCGGGCACACGAGTATCAATCGTGAGACCATGGTCTTCCCGAAGCTCCTCAAGTACTACGCGGAGATGCATTTCGCCCAGTCCACGCAGAACAGTTTCGTTTAACGCGACGACGTGGTCGACGGCGATCGACGGGTCTTCAATTCCTACTGTCTGCAGTGCTTCTGAGACTTTCTGTGCGTTACTGTCATCAGGTGTTGAAATGGCTAAACCATAAACTGGAATAGGTAATTCAATCGGCTTCATCCGAACGCCGTCTTCATCATGCGAGTCGTGCATGACTGCGTTGTACTTGACGTCTTCTGCTCGTGGAATGGCGCAGATATCCCCGGCAACTGCTTCTTCGATCTCCGTCTGTTGCTCACCAAGTAGCTGCGTGAGATGCTGAATCTTCATGGCCTTGCGCGCGTCATCGACGTACATCTGAGATCCATTGCGTAGCGTACCTTGATGCACTCTGAGGAGCGCCATGCGTCCCTTGAACTGATCCTCGACCACATTGAAAACATGCCCGACCACGTGACCGCTCGACTCTAAGTCGATGCTCGTCTCATCGGCATCGCCGGAAACAAACTGTGCAGGATTGCCTTCGGTTGGGTTCGGCATCAGCCGCGTCATGGTAGTAAGAAGCGCGTCAATCCCTGCACCTGTCAACGCTGACGTGTAACAGATAGGCACTAAGTGACCTTCTCGCAGCGACTGTTCGAATACTTCGTGCAAGCGTTCTTCCGGCAGCTCTTCCTCGTCGAGATATAGCGCCATCAAGTCTTCATCAATCTCAACAATCTGGTCGATGATTTGTTCGTGTGCCTCTTCGACAGAACTGAAATTCGTGTCTCCAGTGCTCCCGTCGAAGAAGCAATCGACCACATCCGATAGGTCCACATTCGGCAGATTGATCGGCAAACACTCCGAACCCAAGGTCTCTTTGATCTGCTCGGTGATTGCTTCAAGATCGACGTTTTCCGCATCCATCTTATTGACGATCACCATACGACAGAGATTTCGGTCTGCCGCGTACTGTGCAATCTTCATCGTGTGTGAATCAACACCAAGATTCGCATCGACTACGATCGCCACACTTTCGACCGCCGGCAATGCTGCGAGCATGCGACCTATGAAGTCCGGGAAACCCGGGTTATCGATCAAGTTGATGTGCCGCGCGCCACAGTCGAACGAACAAACTGTCGGCACTAATGAATGTTGCATGCTCTTTTCACGTGGAAGATAGTCTGCCACCGTGGTACCCGCATCAACGTTGCCTTGGGCGTTGATTGCCTCAGCTTTGTAGAGCATGGCTTCGGCCACAGTCGTCTTCCCAACGCCTGCGCCGCCAATCAGAGCAAGATTGAGGATGTCTTGAGTCAAGTAAGCCATGACGGATTGCGCTCCGTTAATACCAAAGGATGAACGCGTTTTGTAACGCGATACGCCGTAACGATGGAGGCGGTCGCAAGATCGAAGGTGTTAGCAATTCAAACCTAACGCCGCCGCGCAACTTACGGTCAGTAGCTAGAGCTCATAGTTTATCAGTCGAGCAAGTGGCGTCTTGCGTATAACGTGTTGTTAGTAACTCGCAAGGTACACAGTGACTCAAGTCACATAAAAAAAGACGCCCCGAGATCGAAACCGCGGGGCGTCCAACGTTGCTATCGCTTAGCGCGATGTGCAGTATCTAGTCACGAATGAAATCGCGAATGACCTCACCAGGTCGACTTCCGGAATATTCACCGTTTTCGATTACAACTTGACCAGCTACGATCGTCGCATCGTAACCCTTGCTCTTAACAACAAGACGTCCACCGTTGTGTGGGAAATCGTTGACGTATTCCGGATGACACGATTTCAACTCATCGTAATCGATAACGTTGAGATCGGCGTGCCAGCCTTCCCGCACTTCACCTCGCTTCTTCAGCCCTAGCACTTCGGCAGATTGACCGGATATGCGATGGACCGCTTCTTGAAGTGTATAGACGCCGCGATCGCGCGTCAGTTCAGCAAGTAAGAACGTCGGCGAATCCGCATCGGTGAATTGTCCAACGTGCGCACCTGCATCACCAAGCATGGGAATCACATGAGGTAAACGCATGTAGTTCCATTGATTCTGAAGAGCGCCACCGAATGCCCAGAGATTCCAGAGTTCCTTACCTTCAGATTCGATCAGTCGGTCAACATAAAGCTCTACCGGATCCTTGCCTGCTTCGTCCGCAAGCTTCTGTAAGTTCTTCTGATTTTCCAGATCGTAGTCCGGATAATCACCGAAACCCATCGGGTGCAGGATACGCGCAGTCTGTCCGAAGCCACCGTTTTCAATGGCTTCTGAGATCAGTTTCTCACGGACCTCTGGCTTCTTCATTTCAGCAACACGTTCTGCAATGCTCGGTAGCTTCATCAGTTCGCGCCAAGCCGGTGTTCGCAGAAAAGCTTGTTGCGCCAATCCGAAAAACGATCCACTTGGCCGAGTGTGACAAATCGACGTAATTCGTCGTCCGGCTTCATTGTTGCGCCCCAGGAAATCCTCCCAACGCGACACGCCGCCATCACCATCTGGACCGGTACCACCTGAGAAGAGCACTTGGCAACCAAGCTCAGCGCCGGTCTCGAACATTTGACGTTCGATTTCGTACCGGGTTCGCATATCGGGCGCTGCTTGGAACAGACCGCCACGACCGCCTGCTTCGACGACTGCTTGCTGAATCGCTGTAGTTTCTCGCTTGTCAGCCCAGGTACCAGGCGTTAATCGGCCGTCAGGCACGCGGTGCCCGAGGAAACGTGACGTCGAAAAACCAACTGCGCCGCCTTCGACGCTCTCTTTGACGAGCTCAACAATGCGTTTCAGTTCACGCTCGTCTGCTTGTACGCCCTCGTCGCAGCTCTTGTCACCCATTGCTTCAAAGCGAATTGCCGAGTGACCACACATGCCAACCACGTTCAATGTTGGGCGAAGCGACTGTAGCGAGTCAAGGTACTCACCGAAGCTGGTCCAGTTCCATGGCAATCCATCCATGATCGCATCTGCTGCAATGTCCTCGACAGCTTCCATCAGCTTCGCGAGGTAGGAGCGGTTTTCTTCCGCGCAAGGCGCGAAAGTTACACCGCAATTTCCAATTAGCGCGGTGGTTACACCGTGATAAGAGCTGGGTCGCATTTCTGGATCCCAGCCGATTTGAGCATCTAAGTGTGTATGAAGGTCAACGAAGCCAGGGGTAACTAGCTTGCCGCTTGCATCGATGGTCTGCTCAGCTTCTACATCTGAAAGATCACCTACCCGGCTGATCACGCCATCGTCGACAGCGACATCTGCTTTGCGCGGTTCCGCGCCAGTGCCGTCAACGAGCGTACCACCCGAGATGATCATTGAGTGTGACATAAAGTCCCTCCGTGGGATATATAGACGACTAACCATGAGTCGACGTGCATATTTAACGGATTTACGACCTGCTCTGCAGGTGTTGGAAGTTACTACTACCTGTTTATTGCAATATTAAAAATCTTGTGCGGACGCACCTAATCGCCAACTTCGCCACATATCTTCAGTGACTTCAAGATCGCTTTTGAACATCTTCGCGTCCTTAAACCACTCGTACAAACCCAGCTCTCGATGAGCGTCTGCATCCAGAATTTCACGGTCCTCGGTGAAATCTGCAAACACCGCCCAGCGAATTGCTTCACCGACATGAACACCCGCTGTGTGCACGGTACGCCCATGCCAGAAAACGACATCTCCTTGGTTACCGACGAATTCGACAGGTGTGATCGTAGAAACAACCTCGTGCATGGCATCAGCGAATGCGTCAGTCGGGGACCAATTTGATTCAAAGCGATGCGCTCGAAACATGATTCGATGGCTGCCAGGATAGACAGTAAATCCACCTGATCGGGGCGGCACATCATCTAAGTACACACATGCATTGAGTTGCTGACAAACGCGGTCAGTATGGGGACCGAGACTTGCGCCACCAAGTCTCTGCTTGATCTCATCAGCTGAAAGTTCCGCCGAAGGAAAAATCGCGTAGATCCCACGTGTGCGTTCGCTCGTTTTCAATCTGTCAGCAAGCAAGGTGCGTGCGATCTCGCGGAGTTTTGGATGGTTCGGCACAAGATCTAAAAGGAACTGCTGATTACCAATCTCATGCATTTTGACCCCTCGACCTTGAGCGACGGTGCGTTGTCTTCCCTCAAACGGACCATATTTGTCGGCCGGTGGCAACTTTGACCATTGTGGCGCGCGCCAAGTCGTGGGATCATCGCGCTTCAATTCCCAATCGCTTTCTTTGTTTGGCGGGACGGTCTCGATGAGGCTGTCCCACGCTCGATCGAGTGCATTGGCAACAGCATCCCGTTCGATCAATCCCCGCTTAAACAGGAACCCGTGTGCTTTGAAATACTCGATCTCCGCCTTGGCAATAATCTCCCCTTCCACCGCTAACTCAGGGGGTTCATAGATTGAGCTTGGTCTACTGATCGTTCGTTCTTTCATTAAAGCCAACCCGAGTTACAAACTCAAGGAAACAGCTACAAGTGCATCTTTTAGTCGTCATCGTCTTCAACGGCAGCGAAGCGTTCAACTCTCTCCACAAGCGTCTCGCCATTCTTGATCCAGTAACTCCAGCCATTCGCTTGCTTCCACTTATAACCATCTCTGTGGAGTAGCGTGAGCGCCGCTCCACTCAAACTCGTAACTTGCCCTTCGAACTCGATTCTCTTGTCCGTTACAACTGTCGCTGTGATGCTTTCATCTCGTGCATAAATAAGAACGTCTCCAATAAAAACTTGAGCATCTTCAAAGCGGTAGCTCTTTCTCCTAGCCACGGTGCGTTCTAATGCCTCTATTCCCTCCGCATCTTCGGCTACATCCTCTTTCGGCGTAACTTCCCTTCCACCGGTGAGTCTCAGTGCAGCGATTACACGCTGAGCTTCAATTTCGAAGAACTCTCTATTGCTACGGACACGAACGTCAGCGAAGGCCTGATGTACAAGTCGCTCTGCTTCAACGTCATCATCTACGTCAATAGCGAATTCACAACGAAAGGGAAGCGGTACACTGGAGTTGTCCAGTGCCCGCAAGCGTTGCTCCATATCACCTGTCCTGCCTACTTTCACGAATCTATCAAACGCAGGATTACTCAATACATAGACGATTGCCATCTCACACCTCCTCCTTGTACCTTTAACGTACTAACGTACGAATTTCTAAATACTGGGTTCTTGTAGTCAAGTAGGTGCACCTTTCTTCCTCGTAGTTTGTACTCTCGCTACAGCACCCCTACGACGAACCCACCAGATTCTAAATCTCGCGACCGTGGTTATTCAGCTTCAGCTGCACAAGCGCAATCCAGTGTTCGCACGGGTTTCAGCCACAGTTACTACTCCTACTCGATTATTCACAGGTCCTTTTTATCTTTTATTTTCAATGGCTTATTTTCCGACTATCGGTGATACCTCAAAACACACCATATTCAAAAATCCTTCAAAACACTCGAAGAAATCGCCAATTCAACCATTTAAGGGGTTCGGGTTGCTCTCGGAAAACCCAAAGGTCCGGTGCCATTCGGATCCTGATCATAGGAGGAGCGAGAGATGGATCAGGTGCGCAACCGACGCAAGCGTGGACGCAATTCCGCCTCGGGCAGAAAGACGAGCGGATCGTCGAGCCAAGCCCGAATCGCTTGGGCTAGGCGGTCAGGTTCCACGATGGCAAGGCGAATGTACTCGTCCAACGCCCAGATAACGCCGTGCGCATTGATGTCCTTTTCGGTGGCGGTCGAGCGCAGGCGGCTGTCGCCGGTTAACAGGATCGCTCCGTCGATTTCTTCGGCCATTCGCAACGCGAGACAATCGTTCCACGCGAGGGCGGGAAACACATCAAAGTAGCGTTGGGCCTGAACGAGTCCTTCGGCGTCAAGGTGCCGCGCTTGCAGTCCCCGGACAGCCAGGTCGCGCTTCTCCAATTCGGTTAGCCGGAAGAGTTCGTCATCGAGCAGAGATTGGGGAATGACAACCGTGTACGGCAGATCAAACAGGGGAAGGAGCAACTCGACCTTGTGCAAATCGATCACGCACGAGGAGTCACATACGAGGGTAGGCATCGACGAGTTCCGGTCCTTTCATGGCTTGTTCGATGCGACGCAAAGGTTGTTTCAGCAGTTCCATAGCCTTGGTAGGCGAGATATAGTGTTCGGCGAGAGCGCGATAGCAAAGACGCTGGAACCGGCGGGGATTTTCGTACTGGCCGCGCCACTCAGCGGGCTCGACCGGGTGGGGTTCCTCGACCCGCCATTGCTTCGCGAAGGTGCGAAAGGCGTGGGTCAGGGTCCGCTCGTCGACGATGCCATAACGATTTAGGCGCACCAACAGGGCGGCGGCGCTTACGCGGTACTGGCACTTGATCTGCACCAGTTCTTCATAACTCAGCGCGTTTCTTTGCGGGCCGAGCTCGAGTTCTAGGTGCTTGCGGGTCACGAGGAAGGCCGCGGCGAATTCGGTGGCAGCCTTCTCGTGGTCCACTGGCGAGGCCGGATCGAGGACCAGGTGCGCGAGTTCGTGCGCGAGGGTCAGGCGCCGACGCTCGAGCGAATGGTCGGCATTGACGACGATCGCGGACAATCGCGCGTTGTCGTGCGACTGTTTCACAGAGCAGGTGAGACCGGAGACGTCTCTCGGAAGCTTGATGATTAGCACCTTGATGCCCCGTTCCTCAAGCAACTCGGTCATGTTAAGGATCGGATCGATGCCCAGTTGCCATTGCTCTCTCACTTGCATGGCAAGAAATTCCGCTTCTTCCAGGGAACCGATGAATCGGCGGTTGAGGGAGGGCACATGCCATTCGGGGCATGCCTGCTTGAGAATTCTTTCAATCGCGCAGTAGCGTTGAAGATGTTCGGTAACTGCGGTCTCGATCGTCGCACGGTCCCGTGTGGTGGTGCCGGAGCGCTTGCGAAACTGCATATCGCGCAGTTCGAGCACTTGGTTGCTGATAAGGTATTGCGGTGAGACTTCGAGAACCGCCGCCAAGCGGTCGAGCACTTCGGACCCGGGCATCATTTCACCCCGCTCGTACTTGCCGATGGCTTGAGCGCTGACGCGGTTTCCGATCGCATCGGACAGGGCTCGAAGGGACAGTCCGGAGCGCTTACGGGCGAGTTTGAGACGTTCACCGAACACGAAAATCCTCGTTGCTGAAATTGGGTTTACACATTATCATACATATGTATTTTGTAAACTCAAAGATATGGTGAAGAGCATGTCGAAACGCAATCAACACGTTGTTCCTCATACGGACGGTTGGGCGGTCCGCGGTGCCGGTTCGCTCCGGGCGACGTCGGTGCACGCGACGCAACGGGCGGCGATCGACGCGGCGAGGGGCATCGCTCGAACACAGGGTACGGAGTTGTTCATACACAGGCACGACGGCCAAATCCGCGTGCGCGATTCCTACGGACACGACCCGCACCCGCCTAAGGGATAGCTTCCGTTGGAGCAACCGGCAAATTGGCGGCGAGGATCGGATCTGGGTTGTCCGCCGAGAAGGGAACGGGCAATCGGTTCAGAACGGTGACGACCGGTCCTGGGACGCAGACAGCAGCTCTGCCTGTACGGCGTACGGCCGTTCGACGGCGCATATCGGCTCAAGCGTACGGCAAGGTAGCTCAACAGTAGCTGTGTAGCCCTATGCAGCCCGCTGCGTGGGGCGTGAGAGCCGAGCTGCTGACCGGCGTCAGACTGCCGATTTCAGGGTACTGAACGAAGGGGGATTCAGGGACGACTTTTAACTCCATGAAGCCACTGAAAAACATGGCATGAGATTTCGTCGCAGCCCTGATCCTAAATGCGACGAAAACATGATTTATTCGAACAAAAAAGTTTGCTTGGCGGTGCTTGCCAGTCCCAGACGTGTACTCATTCCCATTCAATCGTCGAAGGTGGTTTACTAGATACGTCGTAAACAACGCGGGACACACCTTTGACCTCATTAATGATCCGCGATGAAACTCGACCAATTAAATCGTAAGGTAGCTGCGCCCAGTCAGCGGTCATAAAGTCCGTCGTCGTAACCGCGCGCAACGCGATGACGTACTCATAACGTCGTGCATCGCCCATGACACCAACTGATTTGACAGGCAGAAACACACAGAACGCCTGCGCGACTCTGTCGTACCAGTCGCCATTTCGCAACTCCTCTAGATAAATCGCGTCAGCGAGTCTCAGGGTCTCAAGATAGGCTGCGTGGACTTCTCCTAACACGCGAACAGCAAGGCCCGGTCCAGGAAACGGATGTCGATTGATCAACGTATCGGGTAACCCCAAAGCAAGTCCGACTTGGCGGACCTCATCCTTAAACAAATCGCGCAAAGGTTCAAGCAATCGCAGATGCAGTCGTTCCGGCAAGCCACCTACGTTATGGTGACTCTTGATCACGTGCGACTTGCCAAACCTCGTCGCAGCAGACTCGACCACATCCGGATAGATCGTGCCTTGCCCTAGAAACTGCACGTTACTCAATTGCTTAGCCGCGTCCTCAAAGACCCGAATAAAAGTCTCGCCGATGATCTTTCTTTTTGCTTCAGGATCCTCTACCCCACCTAGAGCATCGAGAAATCGCGATCTCGCATCGACCACCCTTAGGTCCAACGACATAGCGTTCGACGGTTGAAATGCGTTCTCTACCTCTTCACGTTCGTTCATACGCAGTAGGCCGTTATCGACGAATACGCAGTGCAACCGCTCGCCAATAGCGCGTGCAAGCAGCGCAGCCGTTACGCTTGAGTCGACGCCACCTGACAAACCGAGCAGTACCTCGCCATCGCCCACTTGAGCTCGGATATCCACAACGAGGCGATCGACAATATTGGCAGGTTGCCAAGATGGCTCACATCCGACGACATCAAATAGGAACCGCCGCAAGATCTCGTTTCCATCACGCGTGTGCGTGACCTCAGGATGGAATTGGATCCCATACCACTTACGCTCAGCGTCCGCCATTCCCACAAACGGCGCTGAAGCAGTTTCCGCGGTACCCGAGAAACCGTTCGGCAGCATCGCAACCTTGTCGCCGTGGCTCATCCAGACCGGTAAAACGTCACCGAGTCCGCCTAGAAGCGAGTCAGCGCCATTGGTCATTACCTGGGTCGCGCCGAACTCCTTCATAGGCGAGTTTTCGACACGACCGCCGAGCTGCGCGACCAAAGCCTGCATGCCGTAGCAGATCCCAAGGATAGGTTTGCTACTCTCCAGCAACCAATCTGGGATGCGTGGGGTAATCCGTTCAGTGACCGACTCGGGACCGCCTGAGAGTATGAAGGCGTCTGGTTGGAGATCCGTCAGCAGCGACGCGTCGGCATCGAACGGATAAATCTCGCAGTAAACATTGAGTTCTCGGACGCGACGCGCGATCAATTGCGTCGTTTGCGAACCGAAATCAATTACGACAATCAAGGCACGAATAAATGCAAATACTGGTGAGTAAACGAAAGTCTTGAGCTACCCAGGGTAATTCGGCGCTTCCTTGACAATGTCGACGTCGTGGACGTGGCTCTCTGTTTGGCTAGCGCTTGTGATCGAGCTAAATTGCGAGTTTGTTCGCAGTTCGTGGATAGTCTCACAACCCGTGTACCCCATCGCGCTACGCAGACCACCGGTCATTTGTTGTACGACGGCTCGGAGCGGACCACGATACGGTACTCTCCCTTCAACGCCTTCCGGAACGAGCTTATTCACATTCGCGTCTTCGTTTAACGCGTAACGATTCCGCGAGCCGCGGTGTTCTGCCATTGCCCCAAGTGAACCCATGCCTCGATAACTCTTGTAGGTGCGTCCCTGGTAGAGCTCGATCTCACCCGGTGCCTCGTCGGTGCCCGCAAGCAACGATCCGATCATCACGCAATCTGCACCAGCCGCAATCGCTTTCGCGATATCACCGGAGTATCGAATGCCGCCATCTGCAATCACGGGTACTTCCTCGTCATGTAGTTCGGATGCGACATCATCGATCGCAGTTACCTGAGGGACCCCAACACCTGTGACCATGCGAGTCGTACAGATGCTACCCGGTCCGATACCTACTTTGACTGCATCCACGCCAGCATCAACAAGTGCGCGTGCTCCTTCCGCCGTCGCAACGTTGCCACCGATGACATCTACATCCGCGAAGGATTGCTTAATCCAACGAATACGCTCGATGACGTTTTGCGAATGGCCGTGAGCCGTGTCAACCACGATAAGGTCGGCACCGGCTTCAGCGAGCTTCGCGACGCGTTCATCTGTTTCAGAGCTAGTACCGACAGACGCGCCAACGCGAAGTTGCCCAGCCGCGTCCTTGCACGCATTAGGATAGTCCTGCGATTTCTGGATGTCCTTGACCGTGACCATTCCGCGTAGTTGGCCGTTGCCATTCGTCAACAGGATCTTCTCGATCCGATTTCGTTGCAACAAATCAAGAATCGTGTCAAACGACGAGTCTTCCGGCGTCGTGACAAGCTTCGACTTCGGTGTCATGACGTCCGCAACACGTAAGTCCATCCGAGTCTCAAAGCGAATGTCTCGGTGGGTCACAATCCCAGCGAGCTCGTTTGCGCGTAGAACAGGAACACCTGAAATCCGATGCTTCGCAGTTAAGTCAATGAGATCCTGAACCGACGCGTCCGCATCTATGGTGATGGGATCGCGGATGATGCCGGTTTCAAACTTCTTTACAGTCCGAACTTCCTCGACCTGCGCCTCTATGGACATGTTTTTATGCACGATGCCGATACCGCCTTCTTGTGCGACACCTATCGCCAACCGTGCCTCTGTCACAGTATCCATTGCCGCGGATATAAGCGGAATGTTTAGGGAAATGCTGCGCGTGACGCGAGATTGCAGCGAGACGTCGGCGGGCAGGACTTTGGAATAACCCGGGCGCAAAAGCACATCGTCAAAAGTCAGAGCTTCGTTGGTGATGCGCAACATGCTGTCAAGCCTTCGCCCAAAAGGAGATTTTAGCGAGGGTGCCTAACCGCTCGCTTCCCTCAATTCACACTTTCACGCCTATATGACGACAGAAATAGGTGTTGAATTAAGGACAATCGTGCTACTTTCGCGTCTGCGGATTCGCGTCACGTGACGCTCCTAGAATTGCCATAAGCGTGCCTTAGCGTCCTTTTTTATCTCCACCAGATCGTCGTACCATGCCAACAGATGGCACCAATGAACCGATTCACACGGTCGCACAAGCCATAGAGCGCGTCAATCGCGTCCTCAACGAACAGTTCTTGCCGATCTGGGTGACTGGTGAAATCTCGAACCTTTACGATCGTCATCACTGGTATTTCGATCTCGTTGATGGCAACGCAACCGTCCACTGCGTCGCTTGGCAAAGCGTCAACCGTCGTTTTCGTTTTAATGTCGAAAACGGCACGAAGGTCAACGTTCGCGGCAAATTCACCATCTATCGCGATCGCGGTCAATTCCAGATTCTCGTCGATCGCATGGAGCTCGCAGGCGAAGGTGCTCTACGCGCCGAATTCGAACGCTTGCGGCGTGACTTGGAAAACGAAGGCTTGTTTCGCCCAGAACATAAGAAACCGATCCCAAGATTTCCCCGGCGTATTGCGCTCTTGACCGCGCAGTCAGGAGCGGCAGTTCGAGATGTCATCCAAAACTTCAGTCGACGTTATCCACTTACGGAAATCGTTCACATCCCAACGTTAGTTCAAGGACGAAGCGCGCCAGATTCGATCACACGCGCAATCCAGCGAGCCATGCACCGCGACGTCAATGCTGACGTTCTGTTGTTGACGCGGGGAGGCGGTTCGTTCGAAGATTTAAACGCGTTCAACGACGAGTTCGTCGCGCGTGCGATCTTCGCCTGTCCGATCCCGGTTGTCAGTGCGATTGGTCATGAAAAGGACGTGTCCATTTCGGACTATGTCGCTGATCAGCGCGCAGCCACGCCGTCAACTGCAGTTGAGCTCATGGCGCCTGATTTGATCGAACTACGTCAGCTTGTTTCCGGCACAAGACAGTGGTTACTCACTAATACCAACGCGGCGTTGGTTCACCGTAGACAAGAACTTGCGACCTTGAATGCACGACTGCGGAAGCCGACCCAAGACATCGAGTACCGCACCGAAGATGTCGCACGAATGCGCGATAAGTTGCGCACAGTCGTCGACACGAAACATGAGCATTACGTGGCAAATGTCGGCAACCTTGGCCAGAGGCTGCTACGTATGACGCCGTTGGTCTCGATCGAGATTCTTTCGGAACGGTTGAGCACCTTTGAGCATCGACTTCAGCGCAGTAATCCGATTACACATCTGAACAACCTTGAACGACGCAGGCTTGAGTCACGTCGTCAACTTCACGCGCACATGACGAAATTACTAGAGCGACGGCGAAGTCAGCTACGCTTGGCGATCGCACATCTTGCGCGTGTTAAACCGATCAACCATATCGACGGTTTACTTGAGCGAGTTAGTCGCATGCGTGACACATTGAGGTCAACAACGCGAAACAACATCGAAACCATGGATGCCGCATTTCGACAAAAGATCGCTACGCTCCGAGCCGTAAGTCCACTCGCGACACTCGAGCGAGGCTACGCCGTGGTAACTAAACCTGACGGCTCGACTTGGGGAGAAATCGTGTCGAATATCGGTTCGGTAAGTTCCGGTGAGCAGATCAATGCTCACGTGCATGGCGGCACAATCGACGCCATCGTTCAATCGACGGCGACACGAGAAGAGGAAGAGGAGAATCCGTCAAGTGCTTCGTAACCGACATCTTGCTCAACTTATCCTCGTCACACTTTGGCTCGGAATCAGCGCGACCACACTACTCGCGGCTTCGCCGCCGCAAAGTGCTCACGGCACGATTGCATTGGTGCCACTCGAAAATAGTGCTAATGTCGCTAGCGTCACTTTCCTTGAGAAACCTCAACTTATCTCAGGCGATATCGCGATCGTGGCGATCCCGTTGTTCATGGAAACCGGTGAACGGGAAGTTCAAGTAAGTTACCGCGACGGTACCGTTAGCGTCGTCACGATCAAGGTACTTGAGCGGGACTACCCGGAAGAGCGAATCACCGTGACTGATCAGGAGCACGTCTCTCCATCGGCAACAAATCTAGAACGAATCCGCGAGGAAGCCGCACGGATGCGAACAGCCTATGAGCTGCTAACGCCTCATCCGCCAGACCTGCTACCCATAGTTCAACCCGTTGAAGGACGGAACTCCGGTGTATTTGGGTCTCGAAGGTTCTTTAACGACGAACCTCGCAACCCCCACTCTGGGATTGATTGGGCGGCTCCGACAGGTACACCGATCAAAAACCCAACCGGTGGAACGGTCGCAGTTGTTGGCGATTTCTTTTTTAACGGAAAAACCGTACTCATCGATCACGGTGGTGGATTCGTGTCAATGATGTGTCACATGAGCGAAATACTCGTCGACGAAGGTCAACGGATTGAGCGCGGCGAAATAATCGGGAAAATCGGTACGACCGGCCGCTCGACGGGACCTCATTTACATTGGACCATCAGCTTGAGTGGTGTACGCACGGATCCTGCCGTATTTATGTCGATGCTCAACGCATTTCACGACGCCACACCTTAGTCTCTAACGCCGTCCCTTCGCTTTCGCCCGAGCTTTGCGTCGTTGTATCAATCGTCCACGGTGTTTCAGTTGACGGCGTGTGAGTTCGTTGCGCTTGTGCGAGTAAGGGTTCGCAGAATTGCGGAATTCAATGACGATTGGCATCCCTTCAATGTCTAACGCTTTGCGAAAGCTGTTCTCGAGATATCGAGCGTAACTTCGTGGGAGTGACTCGACCTGATTCCCGTGAACGAGAAGCGTCGGCGGGTGATCACGAAGTTTGTTCACATAACGGATCTTGACCGGGCGACCTCGATTCGTAGGGGGCGAATGATTGTGAATTGCGTTCTGCAATACTTGATTCAGATCAGGCGTCGCGGTATCAAGTCGTCCAGACGCATGGATCTGCCGAACTTTCGTGTACAGCTTCTTAATACCAGTTCGGTTTAACGCAGACGTGTGGTGAATCGGAATCCACTCGGCAAATTTCAAACGGCGTGACAACGACGACTTCAAGTCCCGTCGCTGCTCTGAGTTCATCGCATCGACTTTATTCACAACGAGTATCAGACCCGTACCAGCATCAACTGCGTAACTCACGATGTGGAGGTCTTGCTCGACGATACCTTCGGTTGCATCAATGACAAGCAACGCCACATCCGCGGCAACCATCGCGTCAAGTGCCTTGACCACCGAGAACTTCTCAACCACATCATTCACTCGACCTTTACGCCGAATGCCAGCGGTGTCGATCAGCACGTAACGCTGATCATCTCGTTCGAACGGAATGTAGATGGAATCACGGGTTGTACCGGGTTCATCGAACACGACGCAGCGTTCGTCGCCGAGCAACGCATTGACTAGTGTTGATTTACCAACGTTAGGTCGACCGATCACCGCAACTGGAATTCCTTCGAGATCGAGTGATTCGACTGGGTGCGTCAAGTACGACTCGAGTGAATCCCTAAGTTCGTTGACACCATCTCCGTGCGTTGCCGAAACGAAAAGCGTCTCGCCAAAACCTAAGCCACTCAACGCTTCGAGCGCTAATAGTTGTACCTGCTTGACGCCATCGATCTTGTTGGCAACCAATCGAGTCGGCTTATTCAGCACACGAAGTTCTTGAAGGATCGTCTCGTCCGCTGCCGTAAGTCCTGTCGAGGCGTCCAACAATGCCACAACGACATCAGCCTCATCGATGGCGTTTCGCACCTGAGCGTTGACCAGGCTAGCTATATCTGAAGTGTCGTGAAGTCCGCCCGTGTCAATGACAGTGCCGATCCGGTCACCGAATTCAGCTCGACCGTACTTCCTGTCGCGGGTCAACCCAGGTCGATCGTGCACCAGCGCGTCGCGACCACCGCAGAGTCGATTGAAAAGTGTGGATTTGCCTACGTTGGGACGACCGACGAGTGCGACCGTGCCCGAACTCGAGCTCATGACGATCGATCAAGCTCGAGCGCGATGAGTCTCCCACCTTTGGACTGTAAGTAAACGACCCCGTCTTCTTGCACCATGGTTGGCTGGATGGGGGCGTTATCGACGCGTCTCCGGGCGACTAAGCGGCCATCGCTTTGAGCAATCACGTGAATAAAGCCTTGAAAGTCACCAACGAAGATGTAGTTGCTGAACGCGAGAGGGTCCGTGAGTTGCCGTCGCAGCAAGGCTTCCTGCCGCCAAGCAATGGTGCCGTCGCGCTGCTCGATTCCGACAATCTCATCCTCATCGGTGATCACAAACACCAGACCGTAGCCCGATTGAAGCGCTCGTGTCGAAGCGACATCCACCTGCCAAAGCGGTTGTCCGTCAGAACGACGAATCGCAGTTGTGGAGCCTTGATGAGTTGAGGCGACTACGGCACCTTGTTCTACCAGTGGCTTGCCATCTACATCAATCATACGATCGAGGTCTGACGTTCCGGTGGGTAACGACACGGTTTGCTCCCAGAGCAATTCTCCGCTCGTTGAATCGATTGCGGACAACGCACCGTTTGCGAAGCCAACGTACACGATACCCGAATTGAATACCGGCGTCGACGTACCGCGTAGCGTTACAAGAGGATTTTGTGAGTGAAAAACCCACTTTTGAGAACCGTCTTCTAGCGCGAGCGCGAATAGGTTTCCGTCACTGGTCTGAGCATAGACGGCATCCCGCGACGCGATGGGTGGCGCGAGTACCTCACTGGTCAGCACCACTCGCCACCGCTCTTCTCCGTCGGCCGCCGCAAGCGCCACCACCTCACCACGTGCGGTGCCAACATAAATCATATCCGCCCCGACGCCGAGGCCGCCGGTCACAAACGCGGGGTCGCTGCGATCCACCACATTCATGAATCCTTTGCTCATCGGATAACCGATACGCGTCATCCATTGATACCTTCCGGTCTCGCGGTCGATCGCTGTCAGGAACCCGTACGCATCTGCCGCATATACGGTTCCGCCCTCAATCGCTGGAGAAAGATCAATGAATTTAGTGCCGATGCCGCGCCCGATATTTCGACGCCAGAGAATCCGGATACCCACTTCCGGTTCGAACTGAACTAAGGTATTCGGCTTGTCCGCCTTTGGTTCTTTAGGTTTGTCGTCGCGCGAAGTCATTGACTTCAAAGTTGCGCAACTCGAAATCGTGAACGCAGCGAAGAAGCAAACCAGGATCGTTAACGAAACCGATCTTGGTGCTTTATTCATGGTGCAGGTGGAACGCTTGCCAAGCGCATGTCCACGACATCGCTCTCAATACCGACTGGCAATTGATCTTTGGCAGATTGATATGCGTCCCGTGCAGCATCAAGATCGTTGTTTTGAAAGTGCACATCGCCTTTCAACATTAGCGCTTGCCAGCGATACCCAGATGTCTCGATTTCCTGTAGTGTCGTTAACACGGCCTCGTAGTTCTCAAGTTCAAATTCAACTTTGGCTTTGCGCAGCGCAACCAGATCGCCGATTGGCGAGCCGTCCGCGACGTTTAAAGCCTTAGTTAAAGACTCATGTGCGGCCTCAAAGTTCGCACCATCGACCTCTGCCTTTGCTTGACGTAGCAACGTAAACGCATAGTAAGTTGAATCGCCATAGTCGGATTCGAGTTCGTCGACAAACGACTCAGTCGGTTCACCGAGCGCAACGGCTTCCAAATAGTTGGCATAGAGATTCGACGCCGTTTGCGATTGGTTAACCTGATATGCCTTGAAATAGTCCCACGCGACTGTGCCGCCAATCCCAATGGTTAACGCCACGACCACCGTGATGCCGTAGTCCTTCCAAAGCTTCTTTATCCTGTCGACTTGCTCTTCGTCGCTTAAATAGTCAGACAAAAGATGCTCTTTAGCTAGGAATCAATCAGAGTTAAGAAGCGTAGCAGTTAATTCAGGTACAGGCACTGTTACCTGATCCCGTTCTCCACGCAACCACTTAAGAGAAACTTGGTTGCTGGCTGCTTCGTGCGCGCCGATTATAAGAGCGACTGACGCTCCGCTACGGTCTGCGGCACGCATCCGAGCCTTTACTTTCCCGCCGCCTTGATGCATTCGTACTCGAAGCTCTGTTTGTGTACGCAACTGCGCTGCGACATCTAGAGCGAATTTCTCTTCATCGTCGCTAAGTGCCAGTACATAGACATCCACCTTCGAATTTGGTGCGTCGATACCCAAATCTTGCTGCAACAAGGCAACGCGATCGACACCGATGCCGAACCCCGCTGCCGGGCAAGGCGCACCGCCTAGCAGCTCACAGAGTCCGTCGTAGCGACCGCCTCCTCCAACCTGTTTCTGCGCACCAAGTCTCTGGGTATTCCACTCAAAGACTGCGTGCGTGTAGTAATCAAGTCCGCGGACCAAGCGATTGTTCACGGTCGCATCGATTCCCTGACCGGCAAGGCGTTCCCGAAACTCGTCGAAGTGCCTTCGTGATTCGTCGTCTAGGTAATCTGAAATCTCAGGTGCATGTTCGATGATCCGCTGCGTCTGCTCATTCTTTGAATCGAGAATCCGTAGCGGATTTAAGTCGAGACGTCGTCGGCTGTCTTCATCCAGTTCGTCTTTGTGAGGTGTAAGGTACTCGACTAAGCCTTCTCGTTGCTTTTGCCGACTTGCCGGAGTTCCAAGCGTATTGATCTCAAGCGTGATCTCATTCGCCAACCCGAGCTGATCCCACACATCCTGAACCACGCGAATCAGTTCAACGTCGACATCTGGTCCATCGAAACCAAATGCTTCCGCGCCTACTTGAAAGAACTCACGATAGCGTCCCCGTTGCGGCCGCTCATGGCGGAACATAGAACCTGAATACCAAAGCTTAGGTTGGCCGCCGCGGTACAAATTGGCGTCTATAACAGCACGAACGCAGGAGGCAGTGCCTTCCGGTCGAAGCGACACTGGGTCGTTCTCTGCATCGAATGTGAACATCTCTTTCGAAACTGCGTCTGTCGCTTCGCCAATGCCGCGACTGAACAAAGCCGTGCGTTCAATGACGGGTAAGCGAATTAGTTCGTAACCGTAGCTCTGAAGCGTGTTACCAAATACCTCTTCAACGAACCTGATTCGGGCAAGTTCATCCGCATACAAATCACGCATACCTCGCACGAGAGGCGATCGTTCGGACATAGGATTAGGGTAGCGTCAGGGTCGCAACGAGACCAGAGGTATATGGCAGGAGATCCACGTCAACGTCATTGAACCGTACCCGCACGACCGATGAATCTCCGATCTTAACGGATAGCGGCAACACGCCAACTAAGGACGCAACTTCACCCGTTTGTCCCATCTTGTAGTAGAGGCGTGCGTTATCGGCACCACGGACTTCAACCCAGCTGGGTCCCGAGAATGCAATATTGATTGTTCCAGTGTGCGGCTCGTCAGTTGCCGTTAAAGCGTCACTGCGAGAGGTAATCGAATCGATTGTTTGAACGTCTAACGGCGATTCTTCAACATCCGCGACAGTCTCAGTGCCGTTAAGGTCAATCAACGCTTCGTCAATTACAGGATTCGTCTCTGCCGTCGCTGTGGCCGAATCCACCGTGGTCGCCTGGACCTCGGCTGTGGAATCCGGTCCCTCGCGCAGATAAAACGGTAATTCAGCCTCTCGTGGCTGAGATTGGATCTGCGCCGCCGGTGACACGATGACGCTTGAAACCGATGTGTCAGGAATTTCATCCTGACTCGGCCAAACCCACCAGACTACACCTCCGACAACTGCTACCATCACTGCAACTAAACCGACCATGATCGTATCGGATCGTTCACGTAAACGTTCCGACATCGCTTGTTTGCCGATCATCTGGTAGTTCACTCGACCCGCTTGGTCGGTGACGATGTCCATGGGTCGGGTCCGGTCAACCGCAAATCGGGTTTCATCGATCTCGACTCGAAGGATCGCGGCGTAAGCGCGGTAATACCCCTCAATGTAGATCAGGCGATTCTCCCCGATTTTCTCGATTTCACCGGCTTCGAGCGCAAGAACGATCTCGGGCAAGAGCTTAAGGCGCTCTGAGGCATCCTGGATCGACATGTTTGCCGTTTCCCGCGCGGCCTTGATTCGTGCGCCTAGAACTAGACCGGCTTCGCGTAAACTCTCAAATTCCGGTCCTTCCTCGCTTACATCCAAGTCGATCGACGTATTCGTATCCTCATTTGCTTCTATCGGTGTCGCGTCGTCGCGGGGTGATTCGTTTTCGCTAGTCACAGTCGCAATCGGATTTCGTCAGCTGTTCGTCGAAGCAACTGGAATTCGTTGTGCAGGAGCAAAGATGGGACTCGAACCTTCACGATATCGTTCCGCACGGCGCGTACGATCGTTAACACGTCCTACAAGTTGTCCGCAGGCCGCGTCAATGTCGTCCCCGCGTGTGGTGCGGCGCATTGCCCTAACCCCGTTGTCCATCAGTTTCTTGTGAAATGCCTCTATTCGGGTATCACTCGGTCTTTTATAGCTACTGCCTGGGAACGGATTGAACGGAATGAGGTTGACCTTACACCGAAAATTCCGCAGTAGCTTCGCAAGATCATACGCAAGACTAGGCGTATCGTTCACTTCATTGATCAACGTATATTCAAACGTGATAGTCGCTTTGACATCCTGCGATGCTAGATAGGCACGGCATGCGTCTAGGAGTGTGTCTATTGGGTATTTCCGGTTTAAAGGAACTAATTCGGACCTCACGTCATCGTTGGGCGCATGCAACGACACCGCTAGCGCTACGGTGGTCAATCCGCACATTCGCTCGATAGCCGGTACGACACCCGCCGTACTTATAGTGACCCGTCGTCGGGACAAACCAAATCCCAAGTCATCCATCAGAACATCGATCGCCTTAAACGTAGCATCGAAGTTGAGCAATGGTTCACCCATGCCCATGAACACCACGTTCGACAAACGCTCATCAGGACGATTTTCATCAAGCCATAAGCAAGCCTGTAGTACCTGTCCCACGATTTCCGCGGGCGAGAGATTCCCGTTAAACCCCTGTTTCCCGGTTGCGCAGAACGTACAGTCCAGCACACAACCTACCTGTGATGAAATACAAAGGGTCTGGCGTCGACCATCAGGAATCAAGACCGTTTCGATCGTATCGCCCGATTGAGCCTTCATCAACCATTTCACGGTGCCGTCACGTGATTCCAGGACGGTTAACACAGTCGGCAGCTCTACCGAAAGCTCCTCTGCCATTGATCTTCGCAAAGATCCCGCGATGTTCGACATGCTGTCAAAGTCGAGCACGAGCTTATGGTAGAGCCACAGCATCAGTTGCTCTGCACGGAAGCGCTTTTCGCCACGCGCCTCAAAGTACTCTACTAGGTCACTGCGCGATGAGCCCAGTACATTCTGACGCGGCAACGTAATGCTATCGGCTATTGATCTGATCCTCAGAAAAGAAGTATGCAATTTCTCGAGCCGCGGATGTCGGAGAATCGCTACCGTGTACGGCGTTTGCATCAACGGTACTCGCAAAATCCGCTCGAATCGTACCCGGATCCGCTTCCTCTGGGTTCGTCGCTCCCATTAACGTTCGATTGACCTGGATGGCGTCTTCGCCTTCAAGTACTTGAACGCAGATTGGACCCGAGGTCATAAACTCCATCAAAGGCTCGAAGAAGCCTTTCCCTTTGTGCTCTGCATAAAACCCCTCTGCCTTCTCGCGTGACAATCGCAACATTCTTAGGGCGACGATTTTCAATCCCGCATTCTCAAAGCGAGAAAAAACCTGGCCGATCACGTTTTTGCCAACCGCGTCAGGTTTAATGATCGAGAGGGTACGTTCAATGGACATAAATTGATCTCAGGAGCTAGTCGATTGGAATAACTAAACGCTTGTGACAGGTATACATCCGTCCGAAAATAACGTCTATGGGCGAATTAGACGAAACAAAGCGTCGCACAAATTATAGCTAGCCACCATTGATCGACGGAGTCAAGCTAATAAGGTTCCTTACGGGAGAGAATGCCACAGAACGGCATCGCAGCCTGAAAGCACTGATATCTAAATACGACCTATAACAAACATAAATGTCGTAATTTTTCCTATAATGCATGATCTTCACACGTCTTTTCGAATAGAGTTCTAATAATGACTCGAAAAACTAAGAAGCTGCATGGTATTGGGAGTCAGCCTTCGAAAGGTAATAAGCCGAACACCGATAAAAAAGCAAAATCCGATCCGCAAATTACGATTTCCGACAGAGAGTTACTTCGACAAATCGCCAAAGAACGTAGCCAGCTAATGAAGGAACTAGCTGATCTCTGAAGACCACTACCGTATCACATTCGATTTACTAATCAGCGCACACGAACAAGCGCTCGAATTCGGCGGACGGAACGGAATCCGAGACGAACAGATACTTCGTTCCGCAATCGACACGCCTTACGTTGGTTATTATCCAACCGTCCACGAAAAAGCAGCAGCCCTACTCCGGGGACTCGCATGCAATCACGGCTTCATAGACGGTAATAAACGAACAGCTATTTTCATTACGGAATCCTTTATTCGTAGATGTGGCTATCGATTAAATGCTTCGGACGAAGAATTGAGAAACCTTACGCTCTCATTGGTCCTACACGAAATTGGCATTGAAAACGTCGTTGATTGGTTTTCAACCAAATTAGAAAGAGACGTTTCCTAGTTCAGACCTCAGAAAGCGGTCTAAGGATTAATTCTCGCGAATCTTCCGAATTAAGCGTACTTTCATGTATTCAAAGCACAATAGTGTTAATTCTCTAAGTTTATATTATCTCGTCATTCATAGATACGAGCTCAATCCTATCATGGTCTAATGATTGAAGCAATATATATTGATAATCTGAAAATCAAGCGTTTAATATAGAACTGACTTTTGAGATTCAACAACAATAGTTGACAAGCTGCGTAGGTTTCGCTGAAACTCGAATGATATTTCTGAATTATCGAAAGTTAATCTCGCGTCAACACTTCTAATAGGTGCCCATCAAGGTCACGCCAATAGAACCCGCGGCCACCATTCCAGTTGTTTACTTCGCCATTGTCTGCTGTAAACGGACCGGAACCATACGTGATACTTTTTGTTTTGATACGTTCGAAAATTCCATCGAATTCGTCGTCGGTCACTTTGAACGCGTAGTGGTGACTCCGAAACTCACTAGCATTATCGAAATCCATCGTTAACGAATCGTTCACAATCACCGGTGCGAAATGACCGGTCATACCTTCGTACGTCAAACCCATGATCTCGGCGAAAAATCGGGCCGCAGCTTCTTTGTCCTTGGACGGGACGATCGTGTGGTTCAGTTCCATTAGAAAACAGTCGCTCAACAATGACGATTTCGCATAAATTATGCTCTTTCGGCTAGCGTGGTCGTGCCAGATCGGTTTGAGATTAAAGGACTTCAACCGAATTGAGGGATGTAATTGGTGCCGCCGATATTCGAGATGACTTAGCAGTTTGCGGTTATTTGGGCTTAAAGTTTCAGACAGCGTCCTTAAAAAAGAATTGTTACCCGAAGCCGGTAATCTCTCTGGCAACTCGCCTACACGTTGTCTTGCCAACTCTATTTTGGTTTACGCGCTTTGTGGTAGTACATTGGTGTAAATATGCCTAAACGTCCAGCGGCAAGCAGACTATCCGCCGCTATGTTGAGAACGTCCTGCGTCTGAACCGCGCCTCTAGGTACTACCCTTAGCAATTCGAGAACTCGAAGACTCAGGGAGGTCAGTTTGCGACCTAGGGTCGATCTCACGAAGCCGCGAAGCGACCTCCCACTCGCAGCGAGCGGCTGATACCAAGGCGTCTCAGGGTCTGAGTCAGACACCAGATCCGCAGTTTCGATCAACTCGAATCCAACTGACTGCAATCCGTCATCGATATCTGAAAACGAAGCGATCTGGGGTAACGCATTCCCGTATTCGATTCGTTCCTTCAAGTCGCGATGAACGGGGTTTTCCGCCTCGAATGACGGCGTCATACACCAGTCATAGCCAGCGAATATCGCGCCGGGCCTCAATACGCGAAATATTTCGGCGTAAACACGCTCCTTGTCAGGTGCATGAGCAATCGCTTCAATATGGTATGCGGCGTCGAAGCTCTGGTCTTCTGCCGGAATCGCCATGAAATCGCCATGCAAAAGCTGACAAAGCTGATCTAGCTCAGATTCTGCGTTGTACGCCGCACACTTCTTGAGCTGATATTCGCTGATATTAAGCCCGGTAATCGTTGAGCCAAATTTGCGCGCTAAGGATCGCTGTGGTCCGCCGACGCCACAACCGATATCTAGCACGTTGAGCCCAGGTCTTAGATTCATAGCCTCGCCGAGAAAGTGCTGATGACTAGTAATGGCCTCTTCCAAGGACTGGCCAATTTGAAATGGCGCAAAGTGAAATGACTCGCCCCAGCCAAATTCGTAGAAGTCGGTGATCAATTCGTAGAACGATTTCACCATGGTCGCGTATTCGACCTTGCTCTTCTCCTGCGAATGGCGGTAGTTCGATAACGCTTCGCCCGTGTTCTCTTGACGAGCGGCGTGCGAAATAGGATTACGAATCTTGTCACTCATGAAGTTGCTCCGTGCGCGCCCTAAGAACAGGTACGACTAGTAAGAATTGACTAAAACGAATCAGTGACCGCAATATATCGAATACTAGTGGAAAGATGTAGCCGAGTATTAGTACAAGCTAAAGACTCAGAGCCAATTCTTTCTATAGTTTATCCAACGAAGCCACTCACGACGTAAAGTTGCACGAGGAGCTCGAATTATTCGTTCTCCGCTTTTCGTTCACGTAACGTGTGGACCACATCCGCGATTCGAGTCGCAGCGAAGTCAACTTCCTCGTCCGTTGTAAATCGTCCAACGGTAAAGCGCAAAGACGCCGACGCAAGATCATCCGGTACACCTATAGCACGGAGAACGTATGAAGGTTCTACAGTTGCTGACGTACATGCGGAGCCGGAAGAAACTGCGACATCATTCAACGCCATCAGAAGCGTTTCTCCGTCAACACCACCGAAGCCAACATTGATCAGTCCAGGAATTCGCTGATCTTCAGATCCATTCATATGCACGTCTGGGATCTGTCGAAGGTGTGCCCACAATCGATCACGAAGGGAAAGGAGCCGCTCCGATTCTCGATCGAGTTCCGCAGCGCAAACCGAGGCAGCAGCACCGATACCTACGATTTGGTGCGTGGCTAGCGTGCCCGAACGTAGGCCTCGTTCATGACCGCCACCATGGATGATCGCCTGTAGCGGAATGCTTGCAGATCGTCTGACATAGAGTGCCCCGATGCCTTTCGGTCCGTAGATCTTATGGCCAGAGATACTCAGCATATCAATGTTGAGATCGTCCACATCAACCGTGACTTTACCGACACTTTGTGCCGCATCAACGTGAAAAAACACGTTTCGATCTCGACAAATCCGTCCAATCGACGATACGTCGTTTAAAACGCCGATTTCGTTATTGACGTGCATGATTGAGACGACGAATGTGTCGTCGCGAATTGCATCTGACACATCTTTCGTGGAAATCAGACCATCCGCGCCAGGTGTCACATACGTTACGTTGATCCCTTTTTTCTCAAGATATTCACAGGTATCTAGCACTGCTTTGTGTTCGTACGCACTCGTGACGATATGACCTGACCCGTAATGCTCCGCAAGACCTTTCAACGCAAGGTTATCGGACTCGGTCGCACCAGAAGTCCACACAATCTCCAACGGATCTGCGCCAATGAGCTGCGCAAGTTGAACCCTGGCGTTTTCTACATGCTCTTCAGCTTCCCATCCGAACACGTGCGATGACGATGCTGGGTTGCCAAAATCGCCGTCAAACATCAAACATTTGCTCATCTTGTGGGCGACTCGCGGATCAACTGGAGTCGTTGCCGCATAGTCAAGATATACCGCACGAGCGCGCGGCGAAGCGATGTTCAAACGTTGAGAACCGGAATAACGGCCGATAGGAATTGGCGTTGGTTGTCAATTTTATGGCGCGAAAACGAACTCGGTCGGGTGCACCCTAAGGAATGCGTGCGCCTATATCGCGTCAAGTCCCGCAGCGCGTTCGATATGGGTAAGAAAGCCGCGCAGAATCTGTACTTCTGTTTCGTCAAGCTCGATTCGACCAAACATGCGTTGGAATCTGGTGAACGCGGTTCGCGGCGCGCCCGGGTCGAAGAACCCAATGGCGTCGAGAACTCGCTCAAGATGCTCGTACATCGAAGCGATTTCAGCGTGACTTGCATGCGGGCGATCCCAACCTGCTTTCACTTCGGTATGCCCACGGGCTTTGAATAACTCATAAGCCACAATCTGAACCGCCATCGCGAGATTGAGTGACCCATATTCCGGCGAAGATGGAATTCGGACGTGGACATTGCACATCGCAAGTTCCTCATTCGACAAACCATTGTTTTCACGACCGAACAGAATCGCAAGTGGCTTCGATTCATCAGGCATGCCATCAACATCTGACGCGAATTCAGAGACGCTTTTGACAGTCCAGGGAATGTGTCGATCGCGTACGCTCGTTCCGGCGATGAATCCACAATCTCCAAGCGCTTCTTCAATTGAGTCGACAACGTGGGCGGATGCGACAACGTCTAATGCTCCCGCTGCACGCCAGTCAGCTTGCGGATCAGGGAACCGTTGCGGTCTCACCAAGTAGAGCGACGTCAGATCCATCGTCTTCATCGCGCGAGCTGTCGCGCCGATATTTCCTGGGTGTGACGGCTCAACGAGCACGATGCGTATCTCCAACTCAAAACCCCCAAGAACGATTTATGCCGAATGCCATTGCTAGAATTTTGCGTGTGAATCCCATCTTAAATATCGCGACGCAGGCGGTACGTGCAGCAGGTCGTGAACTGATGGCTCGCGCCCCTAATGTCCCTTCCTCCCGTTCAATTTCCGCGGCGAGTGAAAAATACCTTCAGCGTACGCAAGACCGTGCCATGCGCACGATCACCGAAACGATTCTGCGTTCTTACCCAGAGCATGAAGTCATCACGCCAGATGAATTCAGTGCAAAATCGAGTGTAGAAACGAGCTGGATCGTAGAACCGATAAGCGGTCGTATGAATTTCATGCGTCGGCTGGATCATTTCTGCACACTCCTCGCGATCTCGCGTAATAATCGGCTTCACAATGCGTTGATCGTCGACCATTTTCGCGACGGTCACTTCCACGTGACTCGCAGCGAAGGATGTTTTACCTCTGACGGACGCATGAGAGTTAGTGATACGCGAACCACGCGTGGCGCTCTCGTCGCACTTGAAGGTGTGGAATCAACCGATGACTTCGGTTCGCTCGGACTTACGCCACGGATGTCCGGAAGTGTAGGTCTCGATATTGCCAACACTGCGTTCGGACGATATGACGCCATGGTGTGCACAACCGCGTCGGCATTTCACTTCCAGTTCGCACGATTGTTTATTCGTGAGGCCGGCGGGTTCGCTTCGACGCTAAATGGCGGAGAGTGGTCGTCGGAGCAGAGCGGTCTTGTTGCCGGGAACACATACCTACACCGGAAACTCGTGGCAGAGCACTCAAAACAGCCACCGGTCGCGTTCGCGCAGGCAGGCACCTAACTCGCTAGATTGTGTCCTCGCTGCCTTCTTTCGCCGGCAACGCTAGATCCTCGCTCTGAATATTGAGCATTAACAACAGATTCGCAGCGACGTAGATCGACGAATACGTGCCGATCACGACGCCTATCGTGAGCGCGGTCGCAAATCCGGAGATTTGTTCACCGCCCGCAAGCAGAAGCGCTAGCAGCACCAACAGAGTCGTCAACGACGTCACTAAGGTGCGACCAAGCATCTGGTTCAACGATGTGTTGATGATCTCGACCGGTTTACGTCGTCGTATCGTCCGGAAGTTCTCGCGGATGCGATCGGACACAACAATCGTGTCGTTAAGCGAGTAACCAATCACCGCGAGCAACGCTGCTAATTCTGGAAGATTGAACGTCCAACCGAACATGCAGAAAAGACCTACCACGATGATGACATCGTGCACCAGCGCGACGACCGCCCCAAGGGCAAACTTTCCGGTAAACCGCAGCATGATGTAAACCAACACCATCGCGAGTGCGACCAGGAGCGCGAGCCCACCTTTCTCGGCTAGTTCCTCGCCCACAGTCGGACCGACAAATTCTGAACGTCGGAGATCAGCTCCTCCAATACCTTCAACGAGAGAACTCTGTATGTTGTCGCCGACGTTGGACTGATCAATACCAGGTACTGGAGGGACTCGAACCTGAAGTTCTCGTTCGCTGCCAAGGCTCTGAACGACCGCATTGGCGTATCCGTCGTCAGCAAGAATCGCCCGTACCATGACTGGGTCAACAGGTTCTTCAAACGCCAACTCGACCAAAACACCGCCCGTGAAATCGAGTCCGCGATTCACGCCAAGCCACATGAATGCGACCACTGACGCAACCAAAAGAATGCCAGATAGAACGGTCGCAATATGGCGATGCGCCATGAAGTCGATGTTCAAATTCATATCCAGATCTTCCGTACAGCTCGATTTCCGTAAACCAAGTGCACCAATCCACGCGACACGAAGATTGATGTAAACATGGATGTGACGATGCCGATGGATAACGTCACCGCGAAGCCTGCAACCGGACCACTTCCAATGGCAAGCAAGATCAGCGCGACAAAGAGTGTCGTCACGTTGGCGTCAAGAATCGTTACAAACGCGCGGTCATATCCATTCTTAATTGCGGTCGCGGGTGCCGTACGCTTCAGTTCCTCGCGAATGCGAGAGAAAATCAAGACGTTTGCGTCAACAGCCATGCCAACCGTTAGAACGATTCCGGCGATGCCGGGTAACGTGAGCGTAGCGCCTAATAGTGACATGACTGCCACGAGGACAATCATGTTCATCGTCAAACAGATGTCAGCGATGACGCCAAAGACCTTGTAGTAAACGATCATGAAGAGCGCGACAAGCGCTAAGCCGATCACGACCGCAAGCATGCCTCGGTCGATGTTTTCATCCCCAAGCGATGCACCCACCGTGCGTTCTTCAACGAAATACATCGGCGCGGCCAGCGCCCCTGCGCGTAGAAGAATCGCGAGTTCCTGCGCATCTCTTACAGAGATGCCGGTGATACGTGAGTTGTAACTTAGAGCACCCTGAATCGTCGCAACACTAATCAGACGGCGCGTAGTCTCGATCTTAGTACGCTCCACACGTTCACCGTCAACGATTTCGTTGACAACAACCGGGCGTTGTTCAATGAAGATGATCCCCATCCGACGTCCGATATTCGGCGCAGTAGCACGATTGATACGCTCGCCGCCAATGCTGTCGAACTGCATGTTCACTTGAGGTAACGATGTATCGGGATCACGTGCTTGCTGCGCGTTGGTAACGTTGTCGCCCGTGACGATGTTTTCTTTCAACAGCCTTACATCGACACCCTGGTAAGGCATCACCTCGATCTGCGATGGTCGATCGGTCACCGATGCTTCAAGTCGAAACTCGAGCGTCGCGAATTTATCCAGGATTCGCTTCGCTTCTGAGCTGTCCTGAACGCCGGGTAGCTCGATCACAATACGTGAACTGCCGAGGCGTTGTACCAGCGGCTCCGCGACGCCGAGTTCATTCACTCGGTTGCGTAAGCCTGTCAAATTCTGTTCGATCGCCGCATTTTCAATTTCATTGAGGCGATCCTGTGTCAAGGTGATCAGAATTGCAGGAGCACCTCTCCACTCGACTTCCTCGAGTACGTGATTGGGTGGTCCGTACGATATTTCCAGCGCCGTCATCGCTTCAGTACGTCGAGATTCATCTGCGAAAGGAATGTGTACACCGGTCTCAGATACGAAATCCTCGGTCGGAATGTAACGGATATTCGCATCTCGCAATATCGCAGTCGCCTTGTCCGCTTCATCCCCAAGCTGCTTAGTAAAGGCGCTCTGCATGTCGACTTGCAGGACAAAGTGAATACCGCCTGCTAAGTCCAAACCAAGTGTCATTGGGGTGGATCCGAGATCACGCAACCACTGCGGAGTCGTCGGCGCAAGATTCAAGGCAATGATGAATTGCCGTTCCATGCCAACAGGATTCAGTCTTGATTCAAGCAAATCCTTGGCTCGAATCTGGTCGAGTTCGTCGAATAGATGAATCTGCGTGCCTCGCTGCGTAAGCGCGGCACGTTTTACGTCAATCCCGTCGTTTTCGAGTAGTTCTCGCGCCTGTGCGGTAAACCTCGTACCAATGACGGTCGTCGAGTTGTCGACCTCAATTTGTACCGCGTGGTCTGGCGGGAATAGGTTCGGGAGTGCATAGAGAATACCGAGTACCAACACGCCCAACGCGAGGAAGTAGCGCCAGATCGGATAACGATACGGTTGGTCTGCGGATGTCCTTGTGCCAAATAAGTTCTGGCCAAAGACGCGGTTGTCAGGCATTTATGCGTTCAGGCTGACGCCTTATTTTCAGGTAGCTCCTTGAGCGTTCCTTTCGGCAACGTCGAAGAAATGGCAGCTTTCTGGAACCGCAGTTCCACCTTGTCCGCGACCATCACGAACACATAGTTCTCGTCAACCTTTGAGATTTCTCCCATGATGCCACCGACGCTCACGACCTCGTCACCGACCGAAAGACCGGCCATGAGTGCTGCTTGTTCCTTTCGTCGCTTGCTCTGCGGACGAATGATTAGGAAATAGAAGATCGCGATCATCGCAACCAAGAAAATGATCATCGTATAGTCCACGAGAGACCTCCTTACGCGACGCTAATTGATGGGGTTAAGCGCTGGGATTGACGCGATTAGCGTCGGCAAACTGAGCGAGCAGACGAGAGGCGAAATCCGAAAGCGTGTTCTCTGAGATGCGCTTTCGCAACGCGGCCATCAACTCGTGATAGAAGTGCAAATTATGAATGCTCATCAATGTACAAGCGAGCATTTCGCGACATCTGTCAAGATGATGCAGATATGCACGTGAAAAATGTTGGCAGGCGTAGCAACCACAATCCGGATCAATCGGCGACGCGTCGTGCTTGTGGACAGCGTTTCGAATGCGGACAACGCCTTGCCAGGTAAACAAGTGACCGTTACGGGCGTTGCGCGTAGGCATCACGCAATCAAACATGTCGACGCCCTGAACGACGCCTCGAATTAGATCCGACGGGGTTCCTACACCCATCAAGTACCTTGGGTGAGTTGACGGCATCTGCGGGACTAGCGCTGCAAGAACTGCATTCATCTCCTCGATGGTCTCTCCCACCGACAGCCCACCGATCGCCAGACCGTCGAACCCGATATCGAGGAGGGATGCGAGACTCTCTGTTCGTAGATCGTCATAAATACTGCCCTGAACGATTCCAAACAAGACACCTTCGCCGTCATATGCCGATTTCGACGCGGCCGCCCAACCAACGGAGCGCAACATCGACGATTTGGCTTCGTGATGCGTTGCAGGATACGGCGTGCACTCATCGAACACCATCACGATGTCAGAGTTGAGCACCTTCTGCATATGCATTGAGATCTCGGGACTCAGCCGAACCCGATCGCCGTTGACAGGCGACCGAAACGTCACGCCTTCGTCATCCAGTTTGACGTTGTCTCGCAAACTGAAGACCTGGTAGCCGCCTGAATCGGTGAGGATTGGTCCATCCCAATCCATGAATCCGTGTAAGCCACCCAGACCGGACATCACGTCAGGTCCAGGTCGTAGCATCAAGTGAAAGGTATTTCCCAAGAGAATCTGCGTGCCTACTTCGCGAATTTGTACGGGGGTAAGCGCTTTTACGGAACCGTAGGTCCCACACGGCATAAACACGGGCGTCTCTACTGTGCCATGATTGAGCTGAAGCTCACCGCGTCGAGCCTCACCCGATTCGGCGACGACTTTAAACATCCGCCCGCTCCATGAACATCGCATCGCCGTAACTGTAGAACCGGTATTGCTCTTTAACCGCTTCTTCATAAGCCGCGAGTACCTGTTCCCTGCCACGGAACGCAGACACCAGCATGAGCAATGTCGATTCTGGTAGGTGGAAATTGGTCACGAGCGCATCGACTACTTGAAACTCAAAGCCTGGCGTGATGAATAGTTCGGTTTCACCGGAAGTCTGCTTGGTTTGAGCCCATGATTCGAGGGTTCGCACGACCGTCGTACCGACGGCGACCACGCGCGGCGGCTTATTCGACAAGCGCTCAATGGTCTCATCCGGTATCTCGTAACGCTCCTGGTGCATGATGTGCTGGCTCAGATCGTCGACCCGTACTGGCTGGAATGTCCCCGCGCCTACATGCAACGTCACGCGACAAATCTCGACACCCTTTTCTTGTATGCGTGCGAGGAATTCGTCGTCGAAGTGCAGTCCCGCAGTCGGCGCGGCTACGGCGCCTGGATTTTTGGCATAGACTGTCTGGTAGCGGTGCTCGTCACTCTCGTGTGCTCTTCGCCGCATGTATCTTGGTAGTGGTACCGCACCAAATTCCTCAAGAAACGCAAGTACCGGTCGATCGAAGCGTAAACGATAAAACTCACCCTCACGCGCGACGACACTGATTGTTTGGCCTTGGCAGTCCAACGTACGATCCGCTATGAGTGGTTTGCTCACGCCGACTTGACAAAGCGCTTCAGTTTCAGACTCAATCCGCTCGACAAGGATCTCAGCTTTCCCCCCTGAATCCTTGACCGCACGTAATCTGGCCTTGATCACCATGGAATCGTTGACCACCAATACATCGTCTTTACGTAAGTAATCGATGAGGTCGCTGAACTGTCGATGTTCATTACTCTGCGAGCCTACCACCATCAAACGACTGTCGGTTCGATGTTGTAATGGCTTGCGCGCAATAAGCTTCGAAGGAAGCGAGTAATCGAAATCTGATTTAGCTAAAGTCACGACTTTCCATACCACGCCATTAACATTGCACGTCGTTTCAGCTTGGTCAAACGATGAGAGTATCCGCCAAACACCGTCAGATTGTTCAACTCATTCTGGTATCGCTTGTTACGTGCACCGCGATCGTTCATATCGCTGAAAACCACGAAGAACCTGAGAGTCGGTGGGAGCCCGTCATACAGCGATTCGAGGCAGCCGACCAAGCCAATCCGCCGCCAAAAGGCGCAATTCTGTTCGCCGGAAGCTCAAGCATCGTGTACTGGCAATCGTTGGCGGAAGATATGGCACCACTGACGGTCATCAACCGTGGGTTTGGTGGTTCTCAAATGTTTGAACTCAATATGTTTCGAGATCGCATCGTGACGCCGTATGCACCCCGTGCGGTCCTCACCTACGAAGGCGATAACGACGTCGCGGCCGGTAAGGAACCGACCGACATTCTTGCGGAATATCGCGATTTTGTGGACCACCTTAAGCAACATCTCCCTGATACCGACATTTACTTCATCGCCGTAAAACCATCAATTCGTCGAGCCCATTTATGGCCAACGATGGTCGAAGTCAACAACGGACTTCAAGCGCTCGCTGACGAACACGATCATGTCCAATTCTTGGACACGAGTACACCCATGCTAGGTGAAGATGGCACGGTCATGACTGATTTACTGGTTGAAGATGGACTGCATATGAACGCGAACGGTTACGCGATCTGGACTGATCTCATCAGACCGGTATTGATGTCCGCGTACGGCAAGTAGACCTGCCTTCTATTGGTGCCTGAGGAGAGACTCGAACTCTCACGGTGTTGCCACCACTAGATTTTGAATCTAGCGCGTATACCAATTTCGCCACTCAGGCGTGAAAAACTATGGAAATTACACACTAGTTTATACAAACGGACGTGCTCAACTTCGCTGTGTTCAAAGCCAGTTCTAAGTTCTAATCAGTCTTGGGCTTGCCGTATCGGTCGTGCATTCGCTCGAGGTATCACCAATTTTTCTTCGGCTTGGGCTTGCCCTACATGATCGCCATAGCGACGTTAGCTGGCGAGTCCTCGATTGGCTGTATATCGTCTCTAGTACGAGTCATTTCATATAGCCTTGTTTTTTATTTTCTCTCCGAAGTCCAGAGAGCGTGAAAGTATTTGATTTGAGCCTGTTGCACGGCCCGCACAGCAAGATGCGGTTCGAGACGTGATTCAGTCCACCATCTGAACGAGGTGTGTTGTGGTCAAGTTCCAAATACCGTATATCGTCAAAGATACGGTCGCACCCTTGACACATGGGTCCGTACTGAGTGAGCAGAAATTCGTACATTTCTTGTCGACTCATCTTTAGACCTTCAGGCTCTTTTACTCGTTCTTTCACACGAAGGAATGGAGAAGCGATCTCGCCGTCGTCTGTTCGATCCGGTAGTGTGTCCGTGAACGTCACGTCTCCGAACACGCCGACTTCACGCGTGAGGCGATCCAAGACGACGTCATGCGCCTTCTCCCATATGTCGATGCCTACCCACTGGCGGCCCAGTTGTTCGGCAGCTACCAGCGTTGTGGCGCAGCCGGCGAAGGGATCAAGCACCACCTCGCCTTCGTTGCTGCTGGCTTTGATCATTCGCTCGTAGAGTGATATTGGCTTTTGCGTCGGGTAGCCGGCTCGTTCCCGCGCGGTGTTGGGTATCCGGGGCACATCGGTCCAGATATTCATTAGGGGCTTGCCCGCGGATTCGTCGAGATACTTTTTCAGGCCGTCCATTCGCGGCTTGCCATCTTTCCTTGCAACAATGCGTCCTTCGCCCCACCACGCGTCTAGCTGTTCTAGCTTGTATCCCCACCCTCTCGACGGCGGCGGCCTAACGCCCCGCCATTCAAATTTACCGGAATCGGAGTTTAGGCGTGAGGCTGTCAGGTCATCCAGCTTATATTTCCGACCGTCTGAATCTTCGTGCCTAAATCTACCCAGTTGAGCCTCACCGTATGACTGAAACTGCGGATTCCATGTGTATTTGTCTGTCCGCGTGTAATACAGGATTACATCCGAAACATTTCCGTAACGGCTCGCGGTATTGTGGCTGTTACTCCGTTGCCACGTTATCTGATTTTTGTAGTTCCTCCAGCCGAATATCGCATCCATAACCGCTTTCAGGTAGTGGCTGGCAGTAGGGTCACAGTGAAGGTAAATTGACCCTGTAGGCTTGAGAAGTCGGTGCATGGCCAATAATCGAACAGCCATGAAACACATGTATGCGCCCATGCCGTCAGAATGAGCGTAGCGGGCACTCTCAATCGCCTCCATCAGGCGCGGGTAGTCGTCGGTAATCTGATCTACCCAGTCCTGGTGGACATCCCTCTCCCAAGCCCATCGGTCCTGAAACTTCGCTCCTGCTGCCAGGCTGTCCGGTGTGGCATGAAAGTCCCTGCCTTTGTTGAATGGCGGGTCAGTAGCAATCAGGTCCACTGACTCTGAGTTCATGGCTCGCATGAACTTCAGATTGTCCCCATGGAACAGTGTGCGGTTAGACCAATTGGCTTTCGTCATTAATCAACTCATTGTGGGACAATCTCTTACCTTCTGGGTTAGACGCAAGCGCACCCAGTTGGTCTATCGTTGTGGCGACCTGAAAACCAGTGTACGTGTCGGTTCAAGGGAATAACTACCCTTTGTCTAATCAATATGTAATTTCAAAAATTATCGCACAGCACCCGTTCTGCACGCCTAATTCGGACAAGCGAATAAGCAGAATGAGAGTCGGAGATAACGACGCGAAGCTTAAGCAATCTTGTGAAAGACGTCACTGTTCACCATGAAACTGTTCCACGGTTGTGTTTTTCGTGACTTCTCTTCGTCGACGTATTCGCGCGTCAAAACCCACAATGTATGAAGCGTGCCATCTTCGCTTGTTCTACCGCTGAAATTTACGAGAGATCCGACTTTGCCGAAGTCAACTACGAAGCCAATGAGCTCGTCATTTATTGAACCATGGACAGGATAGCTCTGTCCGTCTACCGCACGCCCCTTTTTGGATTCAAATGAGCCATAAAAGTGCGCACCTTCGAATACATCAATCACCAAACGTGAACCGTTCTGGTTTTCCCAGGTACCAACCCATTCCATCATGTGACCTCATGCAACAGCATTTCGTACATGCGATTATCGAACGCGACGAACCGAACTAGTCGAATTTTCGCGCGTTCTTTTACGGTTGCGACAGCAACTGGGATTGCCAAATGCGGCGGATAACCGTAGACGCCCGTCGAAATCAGAGGAAAAGAGATTGACTCTAGCTCGTGCTCTGCAGCAAGGTCAAGACAGGCCCGATAGCATCTTGCCAGTATCGCTTCTTCACCGAGGCTACCGCCGTGCCAGATCGGCCCCACCGCATGGATGATGTAGCGGCACTTCATATTGAAGCCAGGCGTGATGACGGCTGCGCCGGTGTGGCAACCTCCAAATTTCCGAAGAGCATCAGGAAGCTCAGGACCAGCAGCATCGTGAATGGCCCCGTTAACGCCCGACCCTCCGGTCAGGTCAGAATTAGCTGCGTTTACGACCGCGTCAGTATCTTGCGTCGTGATGTCGTCAAGCGTCACCTCAACGATTAGTGATAAATTCAAGATCGCTTAAGTTCTCGTTTGAAGTGCTCATATCGAGGGTCCTCAACGGCGTGTGTGGAGATCTATCTAAAACACGTCTAATGTGAGAACGCTCTCACTTCATCAAACCAATCAGAATCGTAACTCTTCTCAAAAAGTCGCATAAAGCCCCGTTCCGACGTCAAGCCTGAGTTAGATCATATGCTCCTTGAAGACGTAGCCACATTTCCGCGTTGCTCCAGCCCTGACGCTCTAATGCGGTCGCCATATCTGGCGAAATCGAAGCGCGACCGTGTAGTACCCGTGACAAAGTGGAACGAGAACATCCGAGACGACGCGCCGCTTCGGTGACTGACAAACCACTCGCGTCAATCCACTCTAATCGAATGGTTTCCCCTGGATGGGGTGGATTTGACATGGATTTCAATTTATTCTCTCGTCAATCGATGAGCGGGACGTTGGCTTGTTCCGCGTCACAGCTGGACGATCGCACATGTAGGCCACCGGACACGGGTCGTCGTCGAACGGCGCGATCACCTGATACCGGTCGGTTGGTTCGAGGCGAAGTAGCTCGAGGCCATTTTCAAAAAGTCATTCTCGACCTTAAGGCATCCCACTTCCTTCGCTAACTCCTCATGCGTAGGTCGCTCATCCGATGTTGACATTGCCGTCAAGGTCTTGTGCCACGGTCACATTGTGCCGACGCTGACGCCTAACTGGGCACTGACTTCCGCCACGGTTGCCGGTGTACTCGTCAGTAGCTACACCGCTTCACGCTTGAGTTCGTCGCTGTAGCGATGGCAGTGGTGTCCTTTTATCGTGATTCAGTCAATTACATGCTACTAAGCTAAATTCTGCAATCAAACTGTCCCCGCAAATGTGCACATACCAAATAAAACCTGCATATCCCAAGCTCCATCTCTTCTACAACACTTCGATCCGCCGGAAAATCTAACGGGGATCTCCGATGATTAGTGTAGCGTACAGGTTCGTCGAACGACTTTATCCCGGCAATATACAGTGATCTTTGAAAAGCCCCACGATGATTCGACCGTATTCAAAGTTCGACGATTCAGCTGATACGGGCTCATATAAAAAGTGAATCCTATCTACATTAGGACTCAATTTCACATGCCACCAGAAAACTCTCTCATCGCCTCGATAAGACCTTGTGCGATCCTTTATGGACGCGGGATGATGTTTAGTACGTCCATTCTCGTCCGTGGTCGCAGCTCCTACTCGACTACTCAAGACACCGGATAATTGCTGCGGATTTTCCTCAAGATATTGGGAGAAACAGTGTGCACCATAATCATTTAAGGCACCTAAGTATCGAATGAGTTCCGATCGAACATCCACGTACGGTCGACTTAGTAACTTTAAACCACGCCAGACATCGTCTGCCCAACCTAGCGCCGGAAACGCCGACGAGGCGAGATGTTCAAACATTTCCTCATCTGCCTTCTCCACCTCAATCACAGTTCGAAAGAAGCTAAGGTGTTCGTATTCTTCGACGACGAAAAATACTTGGTTAATCACATTCTCCACTTTGACCGAGATCTCCCCCCTCGACACTCCACTTAGCGGAAGAGGGAGCATGGCAACCTGGTGTCGATTCGTACAGCATGCGTGACCCCAAGCAACACCCGGTGCAAATCGCGTGATTCCATTGAATTCAACATCGTATGCTTCGAGTGTCGAATCGTCGAAGTCACCAATTCTGTCCAACGCCAATGAAAGCAAAACCTTAACATCGTGCTCGAGAAGAAGCGGGCAATCTAATTCGAACAGAACGGAATAGAGTTTTATTTCGTCCCCAAGATCCGATTCGTAGAAGTCTACGTGCTTTACGACACCTTCATTGCGTTCGTTAACTACATCAAGTCGACCAAGCAACGCGAGGATCGCGTTCGACAATTCACTTGCCTCAACTTCGACCGCTCGTGACCATGAGGATTCGTCAAGGACGAAACGGGCAGTCACCCTTTAACTCGTCGCGCGGACGCTAAGTCCGCAAGATCCACCTGTGCTTGATCGAAAAAACCTTTAGGCCACGCGGTAAGTTGCCCTGTTCGGCTGAGTTCCATCGACTCGAACATCTTAGATTCATCATCTTCAGCATGAAAGAAGTGCACGATTGTCTGTTCCGATGAAAACGCTTTCTTCCTGTCCGCCGTCGCTACTCTAATACCATTCAGAACATGATCGCTATGGGTTTCTAGGAAGATCTGCACACCGTCCGCGGCGACCTGCGCGAGAAAACTGCCGATTTTTGACTGTCCGGCCGGGTGTAAATGTGCTTCAGGATTCTCAATAAGGAGCAACCCACCAACTTCTGCGCGCAGAGCTGCGACGACAATCGGAAGAGCATACGAAATTCCGAAGCCGGCGTTTGGTGCACGAGTCCACTCAGTACGAAGTCCTGGCGACTTGAAACGAAGGCGGGTCACCGAAGTGTTAGGAAACCACTCCGCGTCAATTTGGATTGGGCTGACGATCTTCGCCATCCAGCTCTCAGTTTGATGCAGCAAACCTGAAAGCTGTTTCCCGCCCCGCAAACTGGCAAATCGACCTTCACTCACGCGCGACCGAGCAAATGATGCCAACACTTGCGCGACGAATTCACCGCGCGATCCGACATCCAGTTCATCATTAGCCGATGCACTGGCACTCAAGACGTCGCGGGGACCTAGGCGTTCTGCGCAGAGATAACAAAATCTCGGGGCAGACTCTGACAACTCTCGTAATTGTCCTAAAGGTTTAGTAACTATTTCAGCGTTGAGCGTCCGAATATCGTCACTTCCATCCGCACAAAAAGCCCAACGAAACGATCTCCCATGTGAATCACGCACTTCGACCGCCGCATTTTCATCGCTACTGTAGCGATTGATGACGTCCTCAGCACCACCTAACTCTAGCGTGTCGACGCCGCTCAATTCAACATGACTGCGGGTAGGCTGTCGTGAAATTTGCCTAGCTAGTAGAAGTGCATGAAGAATCGATGTCTTCCCCGCGCCGTTTGCGCCTGTCAAAACTGTAAGAGCTTTACACGTCAAGCTCAGATCTCGAAATCGCTTAAAGTTCTCAAGATGAATTTCGGTAATCACCGAATCAACTCCGCTACTAGTTCACCAACTTTCAGTAGTCGGGTCCGAACATTGCGAACAGTTCCGGTGCTGCTACTAATCGACTGTACGAATTCAGAGTCGTCCGTCAATAACATGTGTGCGCGATTGACGAGAGGTACTTTCGATTGCAGAACTTTAGCCTCGTCGTAATCAGCAAGAACGGTACCCCAGCTCTCGAACAAAGCTCGGTTGATTGGGTTTTTTCGAGACGGATCGCTTGACCTTTTGCGGAACGCGTATTCGCCAAATACTGCATAACAATTCAACATTCCACGAATGAATTCGGCACGGAGGCAGTCCAAATGCTCATCGGTAGCCTCGTCTAATTTATCTGTCACCATTCCGAGAAATTCATCAAAACCTCTAAAGTGAGCATAGTCATCCGCAGTGAATTGGCGGAACGCCACAAATCGCAGCGCAATCTCTCGATCTGCCAATCGAGGGTGATTTCTTAATGCGCCTCCGGTAGCAGTGATGAAGCTATCTTCGTTCACGAGATCCTTTAAGAAATCTCTTGAACGGGACTTGCTCATACAGTGGCGAATCTCTTGAGCGCTTAACGGTGTCCCCCCAGTGTTAATCCGTCGAAAAATGTCAAACTTCACCCGGTATGGTGTCTGCGGATCAATTACATGAGCTACGAACTGAGCACTATTCAAGCGACGACGAAACAATGAACTCAGATCTTCAAATCCCTGACCTTTCAGGTCCTGAAGATAAATTACATCACCGAGCTTATTTGAAGGCTCCCTCACGTAGTTGTATATTGTCGTTAACCTCTGTACCCCGTCGACAACTTGGAGTCCTCCCGTCTCGCCCTCATTGAAATAGAACGAAGGAAGTGGTATCCCTAACAGCAGTGACTCAATCAATCCAGAGCGTTGCCAAGCCTTCCACACGTACTGACGCTGGAAATCCGGAGCGAGATCAATGTCACCGTCATCAATCATGTCCACAACCTGGCGAAGCGAATAGTGTTTCGTATGGATTCGAATCTGTTCTGGGTCCCAAGGTTCAGGTTCGTCAGCACCGAATGAGTCGACGACTTCAAGCTCCACACCTGTGGCACGGCTCTCGAAGTACTCTTCAGTTATTTCGAGGTCAGTTTGTGCAGGATCTTCTCGTGTTGACATAATCTAGGATTGTCGCCTCTTCGTCTACAGAACCAATTGTGTCATACTCGTTCCGCCACTCGTTTAGTTGATGGGCTACTATGTCCAAACTTCGGAAGCCAGATGCTCCGACAGGACTCCGAAACGCTGAGCCCAACAACGTACAAGATAGACCCACCTCTTCACGAATCGAAAGATTCGAGCCTGTGCAACTTTTGCGGCGAAGTGTGTGATCGACGCTAATGATGCATACGATGAACGAGCCTTAAACTCTGCTTATATCCGATCTCGATACGCGTTGCGCATAGCCACACTCTACTAAATATTCCACAACGGACATACTAAGAGATATTCTCGTATGAGCCAGTGAGTCGCTTACGTAATTTCGAATTCGCAGGATTGTCAGACAGAACTCGATGCGATCAACTGAAACCCTACGCGAGAGTTGGTAAACCCTCTGATCATTGACTGTTCGGAAAGTCACTCGTGGTGCTTGAGTTTTATTATTCAGTAGATTTGAGTTACCGTGAGTTCGCCGACCATGTCCAACCCTCGTCGGGAAATATCGGACACGCTACAGTTCGCACTCGACGTTTTAGCCCTTATTCCGCATCGAACCCATATGACCGCAAAGAAGATTCACCAAGAATTGGCGGCCAATTCGACACAGCGTGATTTGCGATCCGTACAACGTATGCTCAAGACGCTCTCTGGTATCTATCCTCAGATAGAGGTGTATACCGAGCACAAAGAGTATGGCTACAAATGGGGAGCTCAGGCACCCAAGATCATGCTACCGAGTATGTCATCCATTGAGGCGCTCCTACTCGTCATGTCGCAGAATTATCTGAGCAATTTCCTACCGCAAGACCTAAACAACTCCTTGAATTCTTTTTTCGTCGAAGCGAACGCGGTGCTAAAGTCGCAGTCCGCCGATCAATCTGCAAAGGACTGGCTTGAAAAGGTTCGATTCACCCCACCGACGCAACCATTAATTCCGCCGACGATTGAACCAGAGTTACTTGAGACGGTCACGCACTGCTTGTTCAACAATCTTGAGTTGGCGTTAACGTATCAAAATCGACGTGGTGAGGTTAGCGAATATGTGGTTCATCCCTACGGATTGATTGATCGTGCACCCGTGCTCTACTTAGTCGCGGACAGTCTGAGAACGGAGGAGGCCGACAGGCGGATTCGTACTTTCGCCGTCCATCGGATGGTCAGTGTCAGGCAGTTAGATTTCCAATTTGACCGACCAGCGGAATTTGATTTGGATGAATACGTAACTGAAGGTAGACATATGTTCGGTCGCGGTGAACGAGTCAGACTCAGTTTTGAGATTCGGAGCAGTCCTGGATTGCACCTTCGAGAAGCACGCCTTTCGGAAGATCAAGCTATTGAAGAACTCGATGATGATTGGATGCGGGTTACAGCGACCGTGAACGAGAGTCTTGAACTAAAACGTTGGATGAACAGTTTCGGCGAAGACTTGCGCGATATGAATATGACATTCCTCGACGACGAACCCGATTCCTGAACTCGAACTGTCTACAGGCAGGTCGATTGCGAGCAGTTAGCGTCAATACCGTTAGCTAGCCCGGCCTACACGTTGCGAGCGTTGAGATTCCGCGCAAGCTCGCGTATGAACGACGGTCCAATACCGCAACACCCACCTAGATAGGTCGCGCCCGCCTCTATAAACCGATTTGACCAGTCTACGAACGTATCAGGATTCAAGCCCGCATCTCGGATGATCTCTTGTTCATCATCGAGCGTCCAGTCTTCGGGTAACGGCTTAAATCGATTGGGGTATCCGCCTATGCGACAGCGCGCGAACTCATGTGCTTCTTCAATTCCGCGCAACACCGATTGTGGTGTCGTACAGTTAAACAGAATGGCGATTGGATCGTACCCGCTCATCGCATCGACTGCCTGGGTCACGGTCTCACCACTGCGCAGCTTTGCTCCATCTCTATCGTCGAGCGTGAATGACACCATCCAGTCAAGTCGCGCAGCATCCGGAGATTCGCTCAGCGCTTCAGCAACGTGCGTTGCTTCATCTATCGACGACATCGTTTCAGCAAGGAAGAGGTCAACTGACGGCACCATGCTCTCGATCAGCTCACGGTACACCGGTATGGCTATGTTTGCAGGCGGTACTCGATCCGGTCGATAGCTCTCATCCAAAGGTGGTAGACACCCCGCAATACGTTGATCGTTGTTTCGACCATGCTTCTCTATCGCAGCGCGAGCCAGACGCGATGCGGATGTCGCCAGTTCACGCATGCGATGTCCCAATCCAGCTTTGTCAAGGTAGGAAGGTATCGTCGAGTAGGTATTGGTGGTAATGATCGAGGCACCTGCCTCGAGATACTCTTCGTGAAGTGCGGTGACCTCTTCGGGGTAATCGATCAACGCGCGTGCCGACCAGAGTCCGTCACGAGTCGAAAAACCTCGATCTGCGAGCTCTTCACCCATGCTGCCATCCATTAGAGTAATGGACGGACTCTCGTTTGGTGTCACGTTGTCACTAGTTAGCCGTTACGCTTGGGATTGAACGAGTGCGAGTTTATCGTTCGACGACGCCACTTACGAAGCGTCTTGAGTCGCTAAGCGCTGCTTCAGTTCGCGTCGTCGCTTGTGCAGGATGGGTTCGGTGTAGCCATTAGGCTGAATTAATCCCTTAAAGACCAGATCGCAAGCAGCCTGAAATGCGATGCTCTTGTCGAAATCCGGTGCCATGTTGATGTATTCCTCGTCATCGGCGTTTTGACGATCGACCACTGCCGCCATCCGCTGCATGGTATCCCGCACCTGTTCTTCACTCACTAAGCCATGATGGAGCCAATTCGTGATGTGCTGACTCGAGATTCGACAGGTCGCGCGATCTTCCATTAGACCCACGTTGTTGATATCAGGAACTTTTGAGCACCCAACGCCCTGATCGACCCAGCGTACGACGTAGCCAAGAATTCCTTGTGCGTTGTTGTCCAGTTCGTTCTGTACTTCTTCAACGGACAGATTCTCGCCTTGCGCTAGTGGGATCGTCAAGATGTCGTCAATATTCGCTTTCGTTCGTTCCTGAAGTTCGCGCTGTCGATTGGCGACACTGATTCTGTGGTAGTGCAATGCGTGAAGCGTCGCAGCCGTCGGTGACGGAACCCACGCGCACGAAGCGCCCGCCGTGGGGTGATTCTGCTTGGTCGCGAGCATCTCCTTCATTTCATCCGGCTTTGGCCACATGCCTTTGCCGATCTGAGCTTTACCTTCGAATCCCGTCTCAAGTCCGTTATCTACGTTACTGTCTTCGTAAGCAAGAATCCATGTCTCCTGTTTCATGGGTTCCTTACGCACCATCAATCCCGCCTGCATACTGGTGTGGATTTCGTCACCCGTACGATCGAGAAAGCCCGTGTTGATGAACACTACGCGATCTTTAGCCGCGCGAATGCACTCTTTCAAATTCAGGCTCGTCCGTCGTTCTTCATCCATGATGCCGACCTTGACCGTATTACGAGTGAGACCTAGTAAGTCTTCAACGCGATCAAACAGATCGCACGTGAATTGCGTCTCACTCGGACCATGCATCTTCGGCTTGACGATGTAGATACTGCCTGTCCTGGAGTTCCGCTTCTGACCTTTTTGCTGTAGATCATGAATTCCACAGAGACTGGTCACGACAGCGTCCATGATCCCTTCGTAGATCTCGTCGCCGTTTGCGTCAAGAATCGCATCGTTTGTCATCAAATGCCCGACGTTTCTCACCAGCAGCAAACTGCGTCCAGGCAACGTAAGTTCGGAACCGTCGACACTAGTGAAAGTCCTGTCCTCAGCAAGTACTCGGTGAACCGTTTCGCCACCCTTCTCGAATGACTCGTCCAAGTCGGCCTTCATCAACCCAAGCCAATTGCGATAGACGTCAGTCTTGTCCTCTGCATCGACCGCGGCAACAGAATCCTCACAGTCTTGAATCGTCGTTACTGCCGATTCAAATACGACGTCCTTGACACCCGCTTGATGTACCGCGCCAACATCGTGCGAACGATCAATCTGGATTTCAATGTGGAGACCATTGTTCCTGAACAGCACCGAACTGGGTTCTTCGTCCGAACCGCTGATAAAACCTATGAACTGTTCGGCTGTCTCCAGCGACACGTCGCCGTTAGCGGTCTTAGCCGAAAATGTCGCAGCATTGCCTGATTGATCTACCCGATACGAAGTGACGTCCGCGTGGCGCGCTCCGGACAAGGGCACGATTGCATCAAGTTCTTCGGCGACACGGGCGACCACCAACTCACCACGCGCTGGGTTGTAAAAGGAACCTTTTTCGGTACCGGGTCCTTCCGGGATGATGTCCGTACCGTAAAACGCGTCGTACGCACTCCCCCACCGCGCGTTAGCAGCGTTGAGCGCAAATCGCGCGTTAAGTACCGGTACGACCAATTGCGGTCCAGCGATTTCAGCGATCTCAGGATCCACGTTCGTAGTCGTGATCTGAAAGTCATCGCCTTCCTCTACGAGATAACCAATCTCGTGTAGAAACGCTTTGTAGTCTTCCAATCCGATTAGCGAACCTTTCCGTTCCAAGTGCCACGCGTCGATCTTTTCCTGGAGTTCGTCTCGCACGCGTAACAATTCGGTATTACGGGGTGTGAGTTCAGCAACCAAGTCTGCAAAGCCTCGCCAAAACTCGTTGGGATTAACGCCAGTTTCAGGCAACGCTTCATTGGTGATAAAAGCATCTAGCGTTGAATCGACCTGCAGGCCAAAGCGATCGACACGTGAAGACATACATGTGCACCGATGAAAATAAGTCGATAATGCTATCGATCGCGTTAGTCCTTCTTTTCTCGCAGATTAAGTATCTGCTGGCAGCCTCAATCTAGATACGCGCCGCCATATCGGAGATAGTTCGCAAAGTCCGCATAGGCACATCGGTAAGCTAGCGAACCAAAACTGCCGCGCACCGTCTTGATCAAAGGGCGCGTCCCCGCCGTTTTCGATTTCAATCCGAAGTTCACATCACCCAATGACAGATTCATCCGTCCCCATCATCGTCGGCATCGCGCAAGTCGCACAACGAACCAAAGACTTGCAACACGCGAAAGAACCGATTGATCTCATGCTTGATGCGTTACACGCGGCGGCCGACGACTGCAGCAACCACGCAATCCTGGATCGCGTGAAGTCGATTCGAGTCAGTCAAGGTCAATGGCAATACGGTAATCCAGCAAGATTCCTTGCAGAAAAGCTTGAGCTGAATGGTGTCGAAACCGGTAAGACCGTATTTGGAGGCAACGGTGTACAAACCTCCGTGAATCTTTCGTGCCTTGATATTCAAAACGGCAAGTACGACGTCATCGCCATGACCGGAGGGGAATGCGGCTACTCACAAGCGCATGCGAGACGTTCTGGTCAAGAACTAACTTGGCGAGAGCTTCCAGGTACACCCGACTGGACTATCAAGTACGGCATCGGCGTTCGCGATCCACTCGAGACTGAACGCGGTATTGGCGGTGCATCGCAGATGTACGCGGTCATTGAAAACGCAATACGCCACGACCGCGGTGAATCGATCGACGAACATCAGATCATGGTTTCGGAGCTTTGGTCTCGCTTCAATGATGTCGCGCAATCCAACCCAAACGCTTGGATTCAGCATGACGTGAGCGCCGAGGAAATCCGAACCGAAGGCAGTAATAACCGTCCCATCGCGTTCCCCTACCCGAAGTTCATGAACGCCAACAACAATGTTGACCAAGGGGCAGCACTCCTCCTATGTTCGGTGCAGGTCGCCAAGGAGTTGGGTATTCCCGAGAGTAAGTGGGTCTATCCATGGGCTGGTACCGACGCGCACGATACCCAGACCGTATCCCATCGAGCTAAGTTCACAGAAGCTCCAGGATTACGACGAGTCGCGCAAAGCGTGCTCGAACTTGCTGAGGTAAATCTCAGCGATATTGCTCACTTCGATCTCTACAGTTGCTTTCCATCCGCGGTACAAGTGGCGGCGAAGGAAATCGGTTTGGACCTTGAACAACCGCTCACGGTAACTGGTGGTTTGACGTTTGGAGGCGGTCCCCTGAACAACTACGTGATGCACGCAATCGCGCGTTCGGTTGAGCTGTTGCGAGCGAAAACCGACAACATTGGAATGGTCACTGCCAACGGCGGAATCCTCACCAAACACGCTCACGGGATTTACTCTGCTACCCCGCCGTCAAGACCTTTTAAATTCAAAGATGTACAGGCTCAGGTCGATACGTCGAATCATCGAGTCACGGAAGCGAATCCAAGTGAGCCAGTGCAAGTTGAAGGCTACACGGTGATTTACGGACGTGAAGCCCCAATTCGTGGTGTCGCCGCTTGCTTGACAGTAGAGGGTAAGCGCACCTGGGGATTCACCACGGATCGCGACTTGATGCACGAGATGCAGACACGCGAATTCTGTGGACGAAATCTCCAAATCGGTGACGACGGCTCAATGCAAGCAGTCACGTAGTCTCCTCTAGTATCACGAACTAACTCCCTTGAATAGCGAACCTGCCGGCTTCATCGTTCGTGTCATGGCGATGATCTATGACGCATTGGTCGTGCTTGGCATTTGGGTTTTTACGATCGTGCTACTCGTCACCGTCGCCGGCGATGCAGTGGTAGGCGCCTGGGTACAGAGTCTGTTGTTTGTAGAGTTATTCGCGTTCTTTGCCTACTTCTGGATGAAGCGCGGTCAAACCATTGGCATGCTCGCGTGGCGGCTACGCATCGTAAGTACTGAACCTATGACGTTGCGAAGCGTGTTGCTACGGTTTGTTGGTGCGTTCTTAGGCGGAGCGTGCCTTTTTCTGGGTTATCTTTGGATATTGTTTGACCGTGATCGACGCAGTTGGTCGGACATGCTTTCTGCCACGCAGGTCATCCGAGACCCAAAACCACCTAAACAACCGAAGAACTAGCCGTCGTAAAAGCCTTGCTGATGGAGACCTAATACCAGTCGTTCCCGGTCAGACTCGATGCGCCCCATCACACCTTCATCGAGATGATTGAGTTCATGCGTCGGCTTTACGCGCTGCGCTATGTCGCGACGTCCGTAGTGAAGCTGCAAGAAGAACCGACCAGGATGCACTGATTCGGGCGGTAAACGACGATGCCATACGTCCGAAACGAAGAACGCGGCATCACCTGCTTCTGCGACGAGAGGTCGCGCTCCTACATCTTGCCAAGTCAGATCAACATCGGTGTTTCGATCCTGCGGCGGCGGACGACCGGATTTATGGCTGCCTGGGATAACCGCAGTTGGACCACTCGACATAGGACAGTCTTCAAGATAGAGATGGACTCCCACCGCAAAGACTGGGTGTGGCAGGTCATCTGGCCAACGTTGACCGTCGCGTAATGGGATGTGTGGTCCAGCATCGATATGCCAGTTCCCGCCGCCATGGGTTGAACCGGTTGCTGGTGGGTTACGCCAGCAAGTATTAGCGATGATGTGACAATCTTCTCCGAGTAGCGGTTCAATGACGTCAAGAATGCCTCGATGTACGGCCGCTTTCTGCGCTAACGGCGAGCGATTGAACATCTCGTACCGAAAGTCGTTGGACCACGCGCGTTCCTTCTTCGCGTCGCGATAGTCAGGACCGCAGCTCGCGTATACGCTTTCTATTTCCTCGCGAAGTTCGACTAACTCATCATCAGGCATCGCCGCCTTAACAAGCGTCGCGCCATCCTGCTCGAGTTCTTGACTCGCAGCATTTGCTTCGTCGCGTCGAGGAACTAAATAGCCACCAGGCCATAGTCGGGTGAGCATAAAGATCGCTCGTTATAGTTTGCTCAGTCTATTTTAAATTCGCTTTCTAGTCAGGAATTTTTCCATGCCGCCGTCAAAAGCGCAACGAGACCTTCAGCCAGCACCAACACGCATGAGCGAAATAGAGCGCTATCTACTTGACTTAAAAGGCTATTTAGTAATTGAAGACGCGCTGTCGTTAGATGAAGTCAATACGCTGAACGCAATCATCGACGCGCAACTATTACCGCCGCCGACCACGTACAACCGGTTTGGTACCGCACCACTGGGATCCGGTTTCTTAGGTTGGGACGCCGCATTCATTGCACTTATCGATCACTCGAGCATCGTTGACAAGCTGCAGTTTCTGCTTGGTCCGGTTTTTGCGCTACGCGAGATTTATGGGATTTACGAGGAACGATTTATCGGTCAACCCCTATCAACAGAACTGGAGTCCGTAGAAGGCGTGACGAACGAGTCGCACCTCTCATGTTGCGTCGTCTGGAACGTCTCTGATACAGGTCCAGGCATTGGTGGATTTTGCTGCGTTGAGGGTAGTCACCATCTCAAGCTCAAGCCTCCCACATCAATCAAAGACGAACCTCATTTATCTCGCCACGTCGTGGTTCCGCATGCACCGGCAGGTTCCGTGATCGTTCGCACCTCACGGCTTGTTCATGGCAATAGCGTGTGGCGTGGTCCACACCAGCGTCGAACACTCATCTTCGAATACACGACAAACGTCGAATCAGATCCTGACCGTCGCATCGCACCACCATCTGAATCGTTGACGCGGCGTCAGTCGGCAATACTTGCACACGAGGGCGCATGAATCGGACCACATCCTGGTCTAGTAACTGACGCCTGAGCTTCTTGCACGAGAGCGTGCTGTGAAGATCTGTGACCTCGGCTAACGCGACCTTCACACACGCTTCGTGTAGGATAGACGACGTATTCGTTCTGCCCTTCTCGTGTCGTGACCTCTGTGTCCGCGTTACGATCAGGCCGCCGTTCCAAACTGGAGACGACAAATGGCAATAAGCGAAAACTCAGCGATGCAGATGGATAAGACGCTGCATTGGCAAATCCTCGGTGCGCTCGTACTCGCCGCAATCTGTGGATTCATATTCGAACCCAATACGGCAATCGGCAACGGCGTGCTCAACGTCTTCGACTTCGTTGGGGGATTGTTCCTGAACGCTTTGAAGATGATCGTTGTACCTTTGATCATCTCGACGATCATCTTAGGAATCGCCAATATGGCGAAACAAGACTCGTTCGGGAGGGTAGGTGCCAAAACTGTGGGTTTCTATCTACTCACTGGGATACTTGCGGTAATCTCAGGATTGTTATTCGTCAACATCCTCCAGCCAGGCGTCACGGATAACGCGCCGCAATTGGTTGCAGGGATTGGCGATACAAGCAGCATCATGGAACGCGTCGAAGGTCGTTCGACCGGAGATCTTATTGCCATCATCGAACGTGCTATTCCCGCAAACATCTTCCAAGCAGCTTCAGAAACGCAATTGCTTGCATTGATCTTTGTTGGCGTCGTGTTTGGTTATTTCATGTCCAAACTGACCGGATCCATTGCGGACACCATGACCAATTTCTGGACCGGCGTTCATGACATCATGATCATGATCACGTTGTGGATCATGCGTTTCGCGCCAGTTGGAGTTCTCGCACTCGTAGGCGTTGTGGCGATCCGTAGTGGTTGGGATGCGTTTCAGCCGCTGCTGACCTTCGCGTTGACCGTGTTACTCGCGCTCGCATTTCACTTTGCTGTCGTACTTCCACTGCTCCTGAAGTTCGTCGGCGGTGTTAATCCGTTCGCTTATTACGCGAAAGTGTCTCGTGCGCAGCTTACCGCGTTCTCCACTGCCTCGTCATCGGCGACCTTGCCTGTCACTATAAGGAGTGCCGAGTCCGCAGGCGTATCGAATCGCGTTACCGGTTTTGTGCTTCCATTAGGTGCAACGGTAAACATGGACGGCACTGCTTTATATGAGTGTGTCGTCGTGATCTTCATCGCTCAGATTCTGGCTACCACCGCCGGTGTTGAGTTCACGCTCATGCAGCAACTGACTGTCGTGCTTCTCGCACTCCTGACTTCAATTGGCGTTGCGGGAGTACCGGCTGCAAGTCTGGTGGCGATCACATTGATACTCACGGCAGTTGGCTTACCGGTTGAGTTCATTGGAATCGTGCTGGCTGTCGATCGAATACTCGACATGTGCCGCACTGCGGTCAATGTAACGAGCGACTTGTCGATTACCGCAATCATCGCGCAAAGCGAGGGCGATGATCTTGAAGCAGCTAACGACGATTCAGCGAGTGAATCTGAGGAAAGTCCTAGCGCTGCCTGAAAACCGAACTTACCGCACCAGCTATACGCACGCGAGATCCATAAGGTCTCGCGTGCGTATAGCTGCAGCGAAGGGTTGGATTGAACATAGGTCTACCAGTATTAACGTAGGTAGGACTTTGCGCAACTACTAGCTGAAAAACACAGACAACTAAATAAGAGCCACGAGTTATTTCTTGGAGGGGATGGGTATAGAAGTTAGGCGCGGTGATTCCTTTGATGACATTTGCCGCGGATCAGATTGGAATTAGGAGTATCCCACGAAAAATCTCGGCTACGAAAGAGAATCACGAATAAGAGAAAAAGATTCCCTAACTTCGCTAATGTCAAGCAATTCATTCCGGTACAGCATATCTCTGAGTCCGCCTTGAAATTCCCTTTCAATTTCGTTCCAAAAACTCATGTCTGACGAAAAAACTTTAGCATCGCTCATTGGTGGATCCAACCATCTGGGAGCTTCCTTTGGGAAAGATTCGCGATCACTGCATTTCACTTTTTTCAACAACTTCCTGAAGGAATTCGTATGGACGAAATTTCTGTACTCTTGCTGTCGCAGTATATGGACTATGTCGTAGAAGTGCCTGATGCGTCGGCGATACCCTTCTCCAGAATGCCCCTCATGTTCCGCGCGCACAAGGCTCATGATTTTCTCGCATAAGGTTCGTTCCACGCCGAGCACGAGAATTTCAAATTTGTCCAGTTCGAATTGCTCCACCAAATCCAGGCGAGCGGACATTTCAAGAAACTCTCCTATCAGGCTTCCGATTGGCAACTTTGCCGCAGGCTCGGGGTCTGCGAAAGAATTGATTTCCACGAGGATCTCATTTGTGACATGACTGGCATGCACTAACTCGGATTGCTTGGGGAATTCATATACCGTTTTACGAAAGAGCCCATGTTTCGATTCAAGAGTGTGGCCGGGTAGATTGCGGAGGTCATCGGAAACGGTTTTTTCGACGGCCCTCATCAAATTCTTTCGTTTGGCATCACCAATTTTCGGTCCGCACTTGAGGGCAAGATCGATGTCCTCCGAAAACCGTTCCACAATCCCATATACCTTGGATAGTGAGGTCCCTCCTTTGAACACTACCGACTCCTTGTACTCCGAACGGCTCAAGTGATTGAGACCACGGGTAATCCAGTAGTCCTTTTCTATGTAGAGTTCAGGGATTTTCTTATGGTTCGCTGTAGCCCGCACCAATTCAAAGAAGATTGTTGGTGCTTCGTGCAAAATCATCGAATATTCCAGTCCCGCGCCTGCGGCCACTCATCCGGCTTGATGCTGATTGAGAAGCGGGTCGTCGGATTAATTGAATCCCTCAGCATTGGCAAGACGGGCTGTTCGTTGGTCGAGATCAAAAGACCCAATAGAGCCCGAGTGCCCGCGTTGTAGTACTCCACGGCAAGTTTCTGCAATTTCCGCAGCTCAGCGACCCCGAGTTTCGTCAGGCGATCCGCCAGTGCATTTATTACTGTTTCCACACTGGCGTCCGGCACATTCCTTGCGTCGCGCAAGGCATCGAGAATCTCCTGCAACTCTATCGTCGAGTCGCTGACCGGTGCCCGGCTTGGCACAAACTTTATTCGGATTGTTCCGAAGTCATTCGTTTGTGGGACTCGTTTGGATGCGATGGTAATTGTTTTCGGCGACTGCGTAGTTAGTCCCATACGGTTGTACAGTGCCGGTCCGGTGACGTATCCGATTCGTCGTCCGTTGCGATATAACGCATCCTCCAGCAACTCGGCATCGCCCGGAGGCATTTCACCTAGAATTCCTCGCCCGGCCTTGTAGAAACGCCCTCGACGCAATCGCCTCAGCCCCCCGCGGTCTACGAGGCGACATACTGCGCGTAAAACGGCGTCAGGCGAATCTCGATACTCCGGAAACTCTTCGTAACCAAAGATTTTCCCTGTCGGGATTCGATCAATTTTTCGATTTACGGCTGCTGCAATATTCATCATTCGGCTCCAGATGCAACTATAGTAATTTCGCCGAAAATTTGCAAGTATTTCGTAGTATAAACCTGACATATCGATTGTGGGGTGAACGCTATACATTAAGTTGCGCAGCATGTGAAAGCCAGTGGGCAACGGTCAGCTGGCTCGCGGTCGCAGTTAACCGAATGCCAAGTGTTGCGACTCGGACTTAAATTCAGGTTGTCGTACTTCGTCGTTAATCGAATTACAGCTCTGGCTGGATTACCGGTCCGCAAGCGGCTACGTGATTACGAGATGTTGCGAAGAAATGGACTCGTCAGACTATTCATCTTTACCGAGCCTTGACGTAAGTCCGTTGGAAGCTACGTCGATCGGGACCTGCGCGAATCGCGACGTCGACCACTAAGGTTTCGCCACCAGCTTGCAGTTGATACTTCTCAGTCCCTGTCGTGTGACTGACTGCAGACTTCACGACCAGTCGGTTTTGCTCCCAACCTGCATCAATCTTCCACTCGGCTCGCGTTTGCAGACCCCAAATTAAGTCCCGATGCTGACCATCTCCGTAGGAGATACCGATTGAAGTCGCATCTTGCTCGATCGCCAAGCGTTGTGATGAAATGACCGGAAAATCTTGAGCTGCGTATAGGATTGAACCTAAGTTACTGGACTTCTTACCTTCAATCTCCTCGGCCTTAATGCGTTGTAACGCGGCTTCTTGATCAGGGGGTGCGTCACTGCGCGCTTCGTCCAACACCCACATGCCAGTTAAGTCAATGCCGAACGGTACGACACCACTTAATGAGCTGGTAGCTGGACCGCAGCCGAGAAGTGCAAACGCAATGCCGAAGGCAATAGCCAAGAACGAAGTTGCGCGAGGCAACTCTGTTTTAAGTCTCACGACCCTTGCTTGTTAATCTCGATCGGAATAGAAATTTAGATTATTCCGTACGTAACGCCTCGATCGGATCCTTATTTGCGGCGCTTCGTGCCGGATAGAAACCGAAGAATATACCGATAACGCCGGAAAACACGACCGCCATTACAAGCACCCACCACTGGAAATAGATAGGCCAGCCAGCGAAATAGGACGACCCGGTGCTGACGCCAATAGCCAATACGATTCCAAGGATACCGCCAGCGATACATAGTGCGATCGCTTCAACGAGGAACTGCTGCATGATGTCGGTGTTTCGCGCCCCGACCGCCATGCGCAAACCAATTTCTCGTGTTCGCTCGGTCACCGAAACAAGCATGATGTTCATGATGCCGATGCCACCAACGATCAGCGACACTGCGGCAATCACTGAAAGCAATGAGTTAAAGGTGTTTTGTTGCTCAAGTCTTGATTGAATCCATTCAGACATGTTGTTGACGGAAAACGCGTCGCGCTCTATGTCAAGACGATGTCGCGCATGCAACAGTTTCTTGATCTCTTCTTCAACGTATGCCATGTCCTCTTCGTTTTCCACCGAGAGGTACACCCTCTCAACCGCATTGCCTGCTACGCCTTGTCTACCAAGCAAACGCGTTCGTGCTGTTTTGAGTGGAATCATGATCACACTGTCTTGATCCCAAGACGATGAACCCGCCGCCATACCTTTCGAAGCGAGTAAACCCACAACAGTAAATTGGACGTTTTGCACACGAACGGTCTGACCTAGCACCTGTCCTTCGCCGAACAGTTCTGTCGCGGTCGTAGAACCGATTAACGCGACACGCGCACCACGACTCAACTCACTCGGGTCAAATAATCGTCCTTCTTTGACCCCCCAATTACGAACAACCAGAAAGTCCTCATCAATGCCGTAAACCGACGAGTTCCAATTTCGATTCCCGACAACAACCTGTGCGTAGCCGCTCATCGTCGGAGCCGCCGCAAGAATCTCAGGAATTTCGTTCTTGATCGCGTCCGAATCGTCTTCAGTCAGTACTGCGTTCGCCCCTGCCGCACTGGAAACACCACCACGGCCACGCCAACTGCCTGCGCGGACGCTCAGCATATTGCTTCCCATTTCTTTCATTTGACGGTCAATATCTTGCTGCGCCCCCGCAGTTACCGTCATCATGGTGATCACACACGCAACTCCAATCATGATGCCAAGGATCGTCAGGAAACTGCGCATCTTGTGGACACGAATCGAGCTCCATGCCACCCGGATTAATTCAAAAACATCCATACCTATGCGGCCTCAGCCTTCAGTTGTTCAACCCCAGTGATCTTCCCGTCCAGAAATCGAATCATTTGGTGAGCGTGAGCAGCGATCAAATACTCGTGCGTAACTAGAACGATCGTCAAACCCGATTGATTTAAGTCATCGAATATGTCCATGATCTCTTCGCCCGTATGAGTATCCAAAGCACCGGTGGGTTCATCCGCGAGCAATATCGCGGGCTCATTGACTAACGCGCGCGCAATCGCAACGCGCTGTTGTTGACCGCCCGAAAGCTGTGTCGGGTGGTGACCAACACGATCCTTTAAGCCGACACGTTCCAGTGCTGCATACGCACGCTCGCGTCGATCATGACGATGTACACCACCATAGAGCAACGGTAACGCCACGTTGTCCAACGCAGATGTACGGCCTAAAAGGTTGAACTGCTGAAAAACAAACCCAATCTTTTTATTGCGTACACCAGCAAGCTCGTTACGGGACATTTGACTCACTTCTTCGTCATCGAGCCAAAGCTTGCCAGTGTCTGGCGTATCCAAACATCCAACGATGTTCATGAACGTAGATTTGCCTGAACCCGAAGGGCCCATCACTGCCGCGTAGTCGCCTCGCGCAAGCGAGATGGATACTTCATCCAGTGCGTGTACTTCCTCGTCGCCGAGTACGTAGGTCTTGCTTAGGCTCTCGCAGCGGATGATTTCCTTCGACATTACGACGTTACTCGCTTCGCTCGAACGATGACCATCTCGCCTTCTTCTAAACCGGAAACTACCTCTGCGGCGTTGTCATCTTGCAAACCGATCACGACGGATTTTCGCTCTTCTTCGCCAGTTTCATTTAGAACGTATACGGTTTGGCGATTGCCACTCCGCATCGCGTTCATTTCCTCAAATTTGGCACGCTGCTCTGTGTCGAGCAGTTCAGCGATTTCCTCGTTGACTTCATTGAACATAGTCATCATGCGTTGGCGCATGTCGCCACCCGCACCGGGTGCTCCTCCACGACCACCACCGCTGGCGAACATCGCTTGCATGCGTTGCATCGAAGATTGGTAGATCTCAGCAACTTTTGTTTGTTGCTCACTCGAAAGACCAAGCTGTTCTGCTAGTTGCTCTGCACGTTGTTCTGGCGTCGCAAAGCCGCCGCCAGGTCCACCGCGTTGACCACCGCCGCCACCACCAGGTTGTCCTGACGACTGCTGACTATCTGGTTGCGATCCGCGAGGTGCGTAAGTCAACGCGGAGTTTGGAACAGTAAGGACGTCTTCACGGCTACCAAGTACCATGTCAACATTCGCTGTCATACCAGGAAACAACGACAGATCGTCGTTCCTTGCGGTCACGATAACCTTATAGGTCACAACGCTTTGATTCTCGGTCGGAGACTTGCGTATTTGAGATACTCGACCTCTGAAATCCCGATTCGGATACGCGTCAACGGAGAAGCGCGCGGGTAGGTTTTCGCGCAGGCGCCCGACATCTGCTTCGTCAACGCTCGCTTCGACTTTCATTTCATGAAGATCGTGTGCAATCACAAACAATTCAGGCGCCGAGAAACTCGCCGCAACTGTTTGACCATTCTCGACCGCACGATTAATCACCGTACCCGAGATCGGTGCACGAATGTAGGTTCGCTCAAGGTCGAGTTTCGCTTGCGCTAACGCTGCTTCGGCTTGCGTAAGACCCGCATGTGCATTAGTCACCGACGCGGTCGCAATCTCGACCGCCGCGATTGCCTGATCCAGCGCGTTCTTATCCGTCTCGAGTTCGGACATCGAAACGTGACCTTGCTGTGACAATTCCTCACGTCTGGAGAGCTCCCGTTGCGCACGTTTCAGGTTGCTTCTGCTACGGGTTAATTCCGCGTTTCGACTCTGAATATTCGCGTTTGCCACTTCGACGTCTGCTTCGCGCTGTAACAGCCTCGCTTCAAACGTTCGTGGGTCCAGGCGCGCAATGATCTGACCCTGCTCCACTGTGTCGTTGAAATCAACCAAGAGCTCGGAAATCTGACCAGAGACTTCCGTCCCCACGATCACCGTGTTCACTGGTTCAAGTGCGCCCGTCGCATTAACCGCACTCTCAACGTTTCCGGTCTGAACCGGTTTCTGGTCGTATTCAAACGTGTCGCCATTGCCACGCATCGCATAGACGGTACCACCTGCTATGCCAACGATGACAACAAGGATGGTAAGGATCAGCCAGACCTTCTTCATAGATCGTAAATCGTTAGAACTCTTTTGTGTTACGCATTTTAAGAAGATTCCTGTCACTTAAAATGCGGCTGAATCCTCCACAACCGTTATTACTACCCGCATACAAGCCTCTCATTCATGAAATACAACGTCATTTCGGCAGACTGCCATATCGATTTTCCTTGGCTTCCTGAAGACCTGTTTACGAGCCGCTGCAAACCCGAATTGCGCGACCGCATGCCGTTTGTCGAGGAAACATCTTCTGGTCGATTCTGGACTTCTAACAATGGCGCACGATTTGGCTTGCAAAACGGGATGGGTTCGGCCGGCCGGCGGTATGTACCTGGAGAGATTCATCGATCTGACCGCATGGCCGCGCAAGGTCTTTATGACGATGGCGAGAAGGGTATCCTGCGCCTGACTGATCCGGATTTACGCTTGAAGGATCAGGAACGTGACAGCATTCAAGGGGAAGTGTTATACGGTGTGTTGGGTGCATCGATGCGGCTTCAGGACGACGAAGCTGCCGTGGAGCTTGTACGCATCTACAACGAATGGCTAGCGGATTTCTGTGAGACTCATCCAGACCGGTATGCCGGCGTCGCGAGCATCACAGGCGCATCCATCGAAGCGGCCGTAGCGGAAGTTGAGCGCGTTGCCGCCCGCGGTTCGGTGAGAGGGATTGAGGTCGCGATCACGCACGACATGCTACCGCTTTTCCATCCGGATTGGGATCCGCTTTGGACTGCGATCGAGCGCGCCGAGTTGCCGCTCCACTTTCATACGATCGGTCCAAAAATGAACTACGACTACGCGACGCTCGAACCGCTGCAACGGCGTCAGGCGTTCGCGGTTCATATCACCGGATTCCAGCTCGCCATGGCGACGGTGCTGATGGAAATCATCTACGGCGGGGTCCTCGAAGCACATCCGAGATTAAAGATCGTGATCGGCGAAGCGGGAATCGGTTGGATTCCCTACCTGCTTGAGCACATGGACCTGGAGTGGGAAGATCAGTTTGCTGATCTGACGTTGACGATGAAACCTTCCACCTATTGGCACCGACAGTGCTATGCCACGTATCAAAGTGATCCGGTCGGATTGCGCTTGCTCGATATCCTGGGCGAAGATAACGTGATGTGGGGAAGCGATTTCCCGCATCCTGACGGCGTGTGGCCGGATTCACAGGATTTCATAGCACGCGAATTCAAGGACATGCCGGATGCCGTCAAGCGAAAAGTCGTTTGCGAGAACGCGGCGAAACTGTATGGATTTTCAGCTTTCGCTGAAAACTAACCGCTGACCGCTTAAGCAGCGTGCGTCGAGGACTGCAGATCGACGAATTCCCGATAGGGACCGTCTTCGTGGGACATCAGTTCGTCATGACTACCGATCTCCCGGACTTCACCCTCGTCAAGGAACACGATCTTGTCTGCCTGGCGAATCGTTGACAATCGATGCGCAATGATGACAACCAGTCGATCTTCCGCTTGACTCCTCAACGAGCGCACCAAAAGATTCTCGGTCTGCGGATCCAGCGCCGCAGTCGGTTCATCTAAGACCATGATCCTCGCATCTCTAATCAACCCGCGTGCAATGCTCAATCGCTGCTGCTGACCCACCGAAAGCGTGTCACCGGATCGTCCCAAAACTATGTCGATGCCGTCTGGCAGGTCTTGAACAAACTCCATACAACCCGCAGTCTCAAGCGCGCTGAACATATCACCTTCGCTTGCTTCCGGATTCGCCAAACTCAGGTTCGAACGGATGGATTCGGAAAGCAACAAGTGTTCCTGAAAGATATAGGATGTTTGCTTCCGCAACGAAATGAGATCGATGTCCATGACGTCGTTGCCGTCGATCAACACACGTCCGGACGTTGGTTTGAGGAAGGCGGGTAATAGATACGCTAGCGAAGTCTTACCGCAACCCGTTGGTCCAACGATCGCGACCACCTCCCCGATTTCCAAGTCGAGATTGACGCCTTTCAGCGCTTCGTGACCGTCGGGGTATTTGAACCCGACGTCTTCGATCTTCACACCTTCCCGTATCGGTCCAAGCTCGTTGCCGGGCTTGTGTTCTTCTTCATCAACGACAAGGTCCATGAAGAAGAAGACTCGGCGTGCCGCGGCTGCTTGGTCTTGGACGTTTAACCAAAGTCGACCTAATCCCTGAAACGTTCCTTGCAGTCCCATATACATACCGAATAGCGCACCGAAGTCGCCAACGGTGAGTTGTCCTTCGATCACTAGGTTAGTTACGTGCCAGGCCAGATAGAACCCAAGCGGCCACCCTACGATCTCAAGAATGATTCCGACGCCTAACCAAGGGAACATGGCAATCCGTGCGCGCCAGAATGCATGAGCGGAACGCTTCGCGAAACGCTCCTTCTCCGTTTTCATGGCACCAAGACTCTGAACCGCACTGATGTTGTTCATCGTCTCTTCGAGCGTATTCGTCGTCGCCGCACCAGCGGCTCGCTGATTTTGGGTCATCCGTCGAATCCACTTCGACGGCGCGATCGTCGTGAAGATTGTTATCGGAATCATCAACGCCATGAGACCGACGATCAACATCGACACCTCGGCGTACGTCCACCAAAGCTGATAGAACGTCAACCCGAGACCCACGAAAATGAAAAATGGCGAGAACACCGTCTCCGTGATATTCGTGAACACCATGGGCGTGTCGTACAACGTGCGATATAGGGTATCGCCAACTGCCTGATTGTCGATACGGGTCATTGGCGCCCGTATGAGCCGCCTGAATAAGTCGGTCCGCAGTCGATTGATGTAACGTTGTGACAAACGTACGCTGATCCACCATTCGGTGATACCCCAGATCCCACCTGCTTCGCTACCGGTGAAAGCACCACCTTGACCTCCGCTCACGGCGTTTTCGGCATTACTCGCCGCATCACGACCACCGTACAGACCTGCGCCCGTACCACCTGCTCGTGTACCAATAAGAAACAGCCCAATCACATAAATAATCAGCAATATCAATGCGATATTCAGAGGTTCTCGACCTTCGAGGAACGCCAATAACCAATGCATGTGGGGTGGAAAATTAACCTCGTCAGCGACGAGCGGTACCTGCAAAATGACGTGATCAATGATGATCTTTGCGAACCAGCCAAGAAACAACCCTGGAATGATGATGACCGTCCGCATCGCCCATCGGGTTATGAATAGCGCCTTAACGTACTTAAGCCACTTGAACCCTCTGAGGATGATTTTCAGCGAATCGGCGTGCGAAATTTCCGGTGCTGTGTCGAGACGATCGTCAAACTGAGCACCCGCCTTGAACCCACTGAGAATCGTATGGTCCTTCTGAGTCGTGTCAGTGGTCTGGTCGACCTTACGTCTCTGAATGAACTTACGAAGCATGGTGTTAACTACTCACTGAGTCTGTGAGTCTAGTAAGCCGACTTCCTCGGCTTCAACGAAGCGTCGATAGTGACCTTCGGGTAGATTCAGCAGTTCGTCGTGGGATCCTGCTTCAATGATTTTTCCGTCCTGAAGAAATGCGATGTTGTCCGCATTCCGAATCGTTGACAGACGATGCGTGATTAGGAAAACTACTCTGCCCTTACCCCATTCCGCGAGATTCTCTAGGACTTGGTGTTCGGTTTTCGCATCTAACGAAGCGGTCGGTTCATCCAGAATTAGGATAGGCGTGTCTCGAATGACAGCGCGTGCGATCGTCAGGCGTTGACGCTGTCCAGACGACAGCTTGCTGCCGCGTTCGCCTAAATCAGTGTCGTAACCATCACGGAGCTCCATGATGAATTCGTCAGCGCAGGCGATCTCGCAAGCTCGTTTAACCGCGCTGAATTCTGCATCAGGCAAACCAAATGCGATGTTGTCCGTGACCTTACCTGTAAACAGAACGTTCTTTTGCATCGCGATCGCGTGATTTCGGCGAATGTCGTCGATCCGAAAATCTCTAATATCAGTATCGTTGATCACTACCGCGCCACGCGAGGGGTCGTAAAGACGGAGCAAGAGCGACATCAGCGTTGATTTACCGGACCCGGTGACGCCAACTATCGCGGTAATCGTGCCTGCCTGTGCAGTGAGATCGACGCCGTTTAATACCTTTGTGCCATCTTCATACTCAAAATGCACGTCCTGCCAAGCGACGGTTTGAACCCGTTCTGGAAAGTCGATTGGATCTTCAGGATCGACAACTTTTGCTTCTAAATCAAGGAAATAAAAGGCCCGCTCCAGACCGATAAACAGGTCCTGCAACATGCACCACAGTCGGACGAATCCTCTACCGGTGCCGACAACTTGCCCTACTCGACCATTCGCCGAGTTGTACGAGGCGAGATTCCAAACTACAAATCCGACAAAGACAATCGCCCAACCGGGTACATTAGTTTCGCGTTCTTCAATTACCCACGTCAATAGCAAGTATTCAAGTCCGATGACAACCAAACCACCAATGACAGCGACGATGAAACTCAACGCCACCATGGCAAATCGAACATACAACGCTGCATCCAGTGCCTTATGCGCATCGACATCAAATCGATCAAGGACGATGGGTTCAGCGTTGTTAGCCTTCACGACTTTCAACGCTGCAAAAGTCTCCTGAATTCGAGACGTCAGATTACTATTGGTCACGCGATTGCGCACCGCGAGACGGCGGACGATCGGTGTCGCGTACGCCGTGATCACCGCCATCGGAATGAATGAAAGTAAACACACGACACCAAGAATTGGGTCGAACGCAAATACGAATAAAAAAGCAATAAATAGATCGCGAATATCGTTTAGTGGTCCAACGACTACCTCGTCAAGCACATTGACAACCATCGAACTATCTTGATAAATTCGATAGATCGCATCACCCGAGCGATTTGTGTGGTGGAAGGAAAGGGACAAATACTCCAGTTTCTCCACCATGGCTACGCGTAGGTAATGGTTGACGTTTTGCCATACCCAAGAGGGGTAATAGCGAAGCAAGAACGCTAGGATGATGCCAAATATGTCTCCGGCAAAAAACCACATGAGCATTCGATTGCGGATAGTCTTTCGCTGATCGATAGTCAGTTTGTCGCCTTCGAATCCCAGTGCGTTGACTTCCGCAAGTTCTTGCTCGTCTAGAAATTCCGATCGTATATAGGTTTTGTCGACAAATAGCACGACCGCCTGTACCGGCTGCAATTTGTCGTTAACCATCATCTTGTTGTCCCACAAGTCGCTGCTTAACACGCCAGTAAAGGTGAAAAGAAATGTCAGAAACATCCCGAAAAGAAAAATAGCCAGGATGTGTATGAACATAGGTCGCATGAACGGAATGGATCGGATGATCACGCTTCCCATGCGTCTGCCAGTGACTTCTGGCGCTTCATTCTCGTCAGATAGTGCGCGGGCGGTTTCTTGTCGAGCCCATGCGTCTAATCGCTCGACTAAACGGTTAATGAACTTCGAAGTCGGTCGACTTACATAGTGGCTAAACGACGCGAAGACGTAGCCCACTAATGCCCGAAGTAGGTTACGCAGCATGCGGACCAAATTGACTCGCGCTAAATCCTCTATGCGAGTTCATGGACAAACCATCAAACCAATGCACACAGGAGGCATACCGAGGCGAGCCTAATTAATAAGAAAGCGCGTTACGCGCGCTCGTGATAGCTGCATATAGGGCTGGTAGAACACCACCCCAGCGTTCGAAGGCATTGCTTCCTTTGCGTGCAGCTTGTATTGGAGGTCGATAAGATAACACATACGGCAAGTCAAATTCAGACCGAGAACGGTCACAGATTTGTTATGACGATTCCGCGGTCATCACAACAGGCGGATGCGCATGAACAGAAGGAGGCGCCATAAGCCGCAACTGTTGCGGAGTTGCTGTTGGGTAATCAGAAGGTTCGTACACGTCCAACCCCCACCTTGAGTGCGGCGGACTGTATTTGTAGAGCAGAGCGCGACGTTCGTGGTCCGCGCGCCATGTCGCCGTGCCGTGAATGAGCGCTTCAGTGAAGATCAAGACATCGCCGGCTTCAATCGGCGGTTGATACACATAGTCAACTTCGCGGTCAAATGAAGCGACATCACCGGGAAACAACTTGAGAAAGTTGGTCTTGTGGCTACCTGGCACGCATGCGAATCCACCATCGCCTACCGCAGCATCCGTGAGCGCATACGTCGCAACCGTCAGACCGTTTCGCATGATGCCGTCGCTGTAGTGATACCAGTGATCCGACTCGTGTATTCGCGGTCCACCGTGCAATCTGTTGCGCGATCCCTCTTTCTGCATAAAAATGCAGTAGTCGTGATCCAATCGAACGCGACTGCCTACCAGCTCGAGCAAGTATGGGAGTAGCTTTGGGTGATCAGCCAAGTCAAGAAAGCGCTGGTGCCAACGTGAAATCGCACCAGTCCGTCGGAACGTACCATCCTCGGACGTTCGCGGCCAGACCTCGTCGGCAAGTTCCGAGAGTTCCTCGCATTCGAGTTTTGATAGAACGTTCTTGACCACAAGGTATCCTTGAAGGTCAAATCGAAATTTTTCTTCGTCCGTTAGTTGTGAAGTACGTGGCATGATCGAATGTTCCAGATCCGATTTCAGTAGCATGACCTTCGTACGAATTCCAAGGAAATCCCGTGGTTAATTTGCTAGAAGGCGTTCGTGTTTTGGATTTTACGCACGTTCACGCCGGTCCACTTTGCACCTATCAACTGGCTTTGATGGGTGCATCAGTACTGAAGGTCGAGTCCCCATCCGGCGGCGACCAGATGCGACAGATGGGTCGAACGCCCGAACCTAGCATGTCCCCAGGCTTTATCGGACAGAACGCCAACAAGCAATCACTCGCGCTTGATCTCAAACAGGATGAAGGTCGAGCCATTGTCAAACAGTTGATTGCAGAGTCCGACGTGGTCGTAGTCAATATGCGACCTGGTACGTCTACACGCCTTGGCATCGATTACGACGCGTGCCGAAACCTTAAACCAGATATCGTCTACTGTGCCATATCCGGCTACGGACAGGAAGGACCGGAAAGCGATCGACCAGCGATGGATCACCTGATGCAAGGCGAGTCAGGGATGTTTTTAGCAACAGGTACGACAGAGCAACCTGTTCGCGTGGGGTTTGCGATCGTCGATTCCTGCACCGCGGTGATTGCTTCGTCCGCGATCAATGCTGCGTTGTTCCGAGCGAGTCGTTCTGGCGAAGGCGCATTTCTTGACGTATCGATGCTTGAATGTGCCATGACCGTCATGGGACTTAATTACTACAACTATTTCGCGACTGGCACGGTCAATCCACGACCCGGACCGAACCCTTTGGCATCCATTGGATCAGCAGGAACCTGGCCGTGCGCGGAAGGAACGCTGCTCGTGAATGCCAACAACTATCGTACCTTCACGCGAATGGCGCGTGCGGTCGGTAGATCGGACTTGATTGACGATAGTCGCTTTGATTCGATCCTGAAACTCAGTCAAAACGGTCTCGAACTGCGCTCGATTTTCGGAGAGCTATTCAGAACGGAACCGGCCGTACACTGGGACCACGTGTTGCGGGAAGCGGGTGTCCCCAGCGGCGTGCTTAAAGGACCGCCTGAAACGGTCAAGCACGCGCAACTCGCGCATCGAAACTCGATTGGGACCATCGACCATGTCCCCGGGATGTCCGAAGCCATACGTTTTCTCGGCGCAGGCTTCCTGGTTGACGGTGCGCCAACCACACCTCAAGTCGCCCCTCCGCGACTCGGCGAACACTCACGCGAAGTGCTGGCTGAACTAGGCTACGCACCAAACGAAATCGAGGCATTTGTTGAGAACGAGGTCGTGAGTTGTCCGACCGTCGCGTAGCGATCGTCGGCGGCGGAAATGCCGCGTTGTGTGCTGCCATAAGCGCGCGTGAGCGCGGCGCCGAGGTACACCTATTCGAACGAGCGCCATATGAGTTAAGGGGCGGCAATTCGCGTTTTACGGCAGGCGCGATCCGCACGACTTACAACGGGGTTGAGCAAATTCGCGAGCTCATGCCCGAACTCACCGAAGATGAAATCGAGAACACGGAGTTCGGACAGTACTCAGAAGCCGATTTTTTCGACGATCTCGGTCGGGTGACTCAATACCGTACAGATCCAGACCTGGCCGAACTCCTCGTCACGCAGAGCTTCCCTACTCTACGGTGGATGCGAAAGCACGGCGTACGCTTTCTACCGTTGTACGGGCGCCAGTCGTTTGAAGTCGACGGTAAGCGACGATTCTGGGGTGGACTGACCGTCGAAGCATGGGGCGGCGGCGAAGGACTGATCGATCAACTTACCCAAATCGCGACTAAACTCGGAGTGAATATCCGCTATGCCCATCGGGTTGAACGTCTGCAGAAGCGCGGTGAGGAGTTTGTACTTTCTATCCAAGCGCAGGATGACCTCTTCTTCGACGCAGTCGTACTTGCATGCGGCGGATTCGAGTCGAGTGCTGAGATGCGAGCACGCTATCTCGGACCGAACTGGGATTTAGCCAAGGTTCGAGGCACCAAATTCAATACCGGCGACGGCATTCGGATGGCTCAAGCGCTCGGAGCCGGTACTGTTGGGCACTGGTCCGGTTGTCACGCCGTCGCGTGGGACCTCAACGCGCCAATGTTTGGTGATCTCGCCGTTGGCGACGGTTTTCAGAAACACTCATACCCGTTCGGCATCATGATCAACGCCAACGGCGAACGGTTTCTTGACGAAGGTGCGGACTTTCGAAACTACACGTACGCGAAGTACGGCAGCGAGATACTGAAGCAACCGAACCACCTCGCCTGGCAAGTGTTCGACCAGAAAGTGACATCTCTCCTTCGCGACGAGTATCGCATTCGTGAGGTCACCAAGGTTTCGGCAGATACGCTCGAGGAACTTGGCGAGCAGATGGAAGGCGTCAATGCAGGTGCCTTTGTCACAACCGTTAACACGTACAACGCTGCTGTGAATGAGTCCATACCGTTTGATCCAACTGTGAAGGATGGTCGCTGCACCAATGGACTCGCGATCAATAAATCAAATTGGGCGAATCGTCTTGATTCGCCACCGTTCGAGGCATTTGGCGTGACTTGCGGTATCACGTTTACGTTCGGAGGTCTACACGTCGATGCGCATGCAGCGGTTCTTGATGAACAATCTCAGCGCATCGAAGGCTTATTCGCTGCAGGCGAACTCGTCGGCGGTTTGTACTACCACAACTATCCCGGTGGGTCTGGACTGATGGCGGGCGCCATATTTGGTTGCACGGCTGGACGCGGCGCTGCTACCGTTTGAACGATTCAACCACTGAAACACAACATCATTAAAGAGAAGACGAGGTAGAGGATGGTGAATATCAGAGACCTGTATTCCATGGACGGCAAAGTCTGCGTCGTCACGAGCGGTTCCACCCGGCTAGGTAGCTACATGGCGGAAGGATTTCTCGCTGCCGGTGCCGCGAAGGTCTATATAACCGCTCGAACCGAAGCGACGCTAATCACCAAGGCCTCGGAACTCTCGGACACGTACGACGGCGAATGCATCGCCATCGTCGGCGACCTCGCTACATTAGATGGTGTCACAGATCTTTCAACAGCCTTGCACCTGAAGGAACCACATATAGACGTGTTGATCAACAACGCGGGAATAGGTACAGGTGGGTACTTCGATCAGATGACGGTGGAAGATTGGGACAAGACTATGGACCTCAATCTGAGGTCACCGTTGTTTCTCACGCAAGCGTTGCTTGACCTGCTAAAAGTTAATGCAACCCACGAAGATCCCGCCCGGGTCGTGTTCATCAGTTCCGTAGCAGCCAGCGAAGTCTTTAAGCATGTCATGGCTTACTCCACAAGCAAAAACGCGCTTGAGCACCTAACGCCACAACTCGCGCTAGCGCTCTGTGAAGATAACATCCTGGTGAACTCGATCTCACCCGGACGGTTTTACTCCGAAATGACCCGAGGGGCTTGGCAGGATCCCGAAGCTGAGTCGTTCAAACAGAGTCTTCAACAGATCCCTGCTCATCGCTACGGCGGACTTGAAGACATGGCTGGCGTGGCAGTCATGTTGTGTAGCCGGGCTGGTTCGTATTTCACGGGTGAAGTGCTCAATCTGGACGGCGGTCACCGTTTACGCCACTGATGACGTTTGGGAAGCGAACTGATACAAGTACGCCAAGCGTAAATCCATTTCAATAATTGCTAAATATAGCTTCTAAATCAATATGTTAAAGACGATTAAGGTTCTTGGATCACTGCCTCTCAAAGGCGCTCGGAGTCTAGACATTCCAAATTCAAGTCAACCACTCATACTAGATTCATCTAAGCTCCTACGCCTATCGGGAGATGTACCTTCCTGTATCAAGCTCGCCACTGATTCGTGGGCCTTCAGATCGGGTCCTCTTGCGTGTTAGCACAAATAGGTGGATAAAGGAGCTTGAGGCAAGGGCGTGATCTGCTTCGGCATCATCAATCGTCAAATTGCGACTGATGCGCACGTTGCCTATGTCACAACCCACTTCAATCACCGCAAATTGTTCGCGGATTCGTTCACGACAAGATAGCTTGAATTCCACTCCGTCCACTTTAAAAGAGGAATAAATGGGATTCGCTCATGCTTGACCGCTTACGGGAGCCTCGATGCATGCCTCGCACTCTCTGCGAAGATCTCCAATTCGCTATCAAGTGCCTACGATAGCTGGATTTGATATTTGAGGCGTTCTATTGTCTGCTGCTAGGAGAGGAAAGATTCGCGTTCTCTCAGCGCCTTATTGGAAACGACAAAAAAGTGTAGACTCTGCGAGAATCGGGGTTGCTTTCACGCGCTCCAAGTGAACAGGATCGCGATCGCAATCGAGATAAGGGTTGGAATTAGGACAACCCAAAACGAGAAAAGCATACTCCGACCCGACCACTCTTGAAAGCCGATTACCTGTACGACAAGGAGCCATAGCAAACTAACTTCAAAACGATCGAAATTGAAGTAAATCTTGAAGTAATCGCCTCCATATTGCGCTCTTGGAAGATCGATCCAATGTGTAATCGAAAACACCTGAAGCTCATCCGAATTCGGTTGTCGCCCTAGTGTGATCATTCCGATAACAACTGTTAGAACACTCAGCACGACGTAGGGTATTCGACACCAAATCGAAAGTACAAACCATTCCTCCAACTTGAGGTCAATCTTGAAGAGAGCGCCAACGATTCTGAAATAGATTGCATCTATGACGGAGATTAACCAAATGCCCGCAAACGCTACGGGTAAAAGTATCGTCGTAATGAACAAACCCAAGATCGATTCGCCTAGCCCTATGCGCCCAAAGTCAATTGGTACGCGTTCTCGCTTTGGCGCTAGCTCCCTCGGCGTCGATTCCCCGCTCGATTGAATGGATGAGCTTTCACGGGCATCTCGTTGAGCATTGACGATTAGCGTTTGTAACTCACTTGATGAGGTCGTTCGCGCCTCCGGAATCGTGCCAATCGACGTAGCTAGGTTGTAAATTCCGAGCATCAACGCCATAAAAACAGCGGCATGAACCCATGTGCGCTCTTCTTTCAATACACGAAAAACCGCGCGTGGGCGATAAAAAAACTTGACGATCATCTCTGCTGTCTTCATTGGTCCATGTCCCTCGCGAACCCAAATAGAGTGAAAGCGCAAATCGGGTAGAGTAGATTCACATTGGGTTACCAGCTACTCGGATGCGCTATCAAAAGCGTCGGCGAATGACATTAATGTCTCTCAATCGAACTCTCGCTTAGTAGTGTATCGAACTTCCGTACGAATTCGACTCAACACACAGAGAGCGAAAATCAATATCCGGATGTAGATGTCGCGTCGCACCTATGGCAGAATCGTCGACAGGCGCTCGACGCAGACCTAGTTTAGTGCCAATCTCGTTACTTGGAGAAATCCGCGCGTCGAACCGTGTAGCGCGTGGCGATAAACTCAGGTGAGGTACCACCAACTCAAACCATCAAAAAGTGCGAACGGAATAACTACGATCGCGAACGATACCAGTGTGCCTTTACCTGACCACGCTCTAAACCCAATCGTCTGAACTACGATGCACCAAACCTCTGCTAGGTACCAGAGATCGAGAAAGTACCCTAGTGGATGATATGGGTAACTTGGTCCTTCGATCATTCGTGTCAACGTACTCAATTCAAGACCCATGAATTGCGTCGATACAAGAATCATCACGCCTAAGAGAACGGTCGTTAGAAAGACTGCCACCTCTCCAGGCACATGACTCCAAGCCGCAAACGCTAGCCATTGTTTCAGATTCAAACCGAGACCCAGAATTGCGCTGACAACTCGTAGATAGAGAGCTTCGATCAAAAACAGGAGGAATAGCCCAATCAACCCATATGCAATCGCGTCGCTCGTTGTAGTGGTGACGTAACTCGTTGTAGAAACACCTTCAGCGTCTTGGCCAGCGTAGCCTTCAACGCTTCTGAGCACGACGTACGACTCACCATTGACGCTCTCATCGTGCTTAATCGCCGAAATCGCCTCGTTCAATTCCACGTTGTCGGTCACCGAAGAAGAATCCAAGCTCGTTTGAGAAATCACCGATTTCCGCGACTCAAGCGCAAGATTGCTGATTTCCATGGCTGCAAGAGATACAACGACCAATATGAACAGCACACGGATCCAGGTGGGTTTCTCTTTTTGTGCCGCAAAAACCTCAGTTGGCTTATAAAAAATCTTCCGGAGCGCTTCCCAAGTGTCTATTGGTCTGTCCTCACACTCTTACACATAAAACACGCCTTCAAAAATTCGTACTTAGTAGTCAAATTCAGCTGATCGAAGCGACGCCATTTCAAACTGATGCGTAGACGATAAGACCGTAGAGTACCATGACTGGCAATAGCACCACCGTTAATGAGCTGAAGGTGCTCTTGCCTGACCAAGTTTTAAATCCGATTGTCTGCATCGCGACAACCCAAATGAGTGCGATGTCCAACTGATACATAAACGTGTCAAAAGACCTAGATCCTTCATCCGGCAACGGTAACCAGAATGCGAAAGCTAGGATCTGATAGTGGTTTGAGTCTGATACCGTACCTAGCATAAGGACCGCGACAAACACGGCAATTGTTGTAAGAACCATTGCCGGAATTCGACTCCAAATAGAGAACGTGATCCAATCGCGCACCTTGTATTCGAGTCTCAAGATTACGCCCACAATCGCGAAATACACCGTGTCGAAAACTAATTTGATTAATAGCACCATTGGCCAAAAAACCACAACCATCGTGATCAGTAGTGTCTTTCCAGGCATGAATATTTCGCGAACTTGCTCTTCTTCGACATCTTTGAATCCTTGGACATCATCTAGCGGTCGCGATGTAAGAACGACTTCGCTTTCCGAAGCAGATTCATTCTGCCCACTCCTCTCCGAAAGCACCTGCATAGGGAATATTCGAATCTTGTCATCATCCGGGATACCGCGCGCCATCGTAAGGCCGATCGCTAAGCCTTGAGCCAGTGACAACGCAACTAACATACATGCCGCAAGGAGCCAGAACCGTTTTTCTCTAAGGCTACAAAGACTTCGCGTGGTCGAGAAAAGATCCTTAATAACGCGGTAACGAGTGACACACTCACCCTCTGTTGTCATATCTTGATCCGATCCAATTGAACCGCAGATCGGAGAAGTGGTGGTTTGGGATTTCAGTCCGAACCGTACATTTTGGCGAACGGTGTAGTCGTCACCCAAAACAATCAGGTGCGTTAAACCTTTAAGGCATCGATTGGACTGTGACCGGAGAGAAAACTGCTAACCACTATCGCAATCCAATTCGTGCAACGATGGAACTGGACGGAGACGCGGAGAGGATTAGGCGAAAAGCGAACGTCTTTCTCTGGCTGGTTACCGTTGACGTACGCTAATGTCGCCACGGACTCCTAAGTCTGCTTAGAGTCATTCTCTGCGACGAACACGCGCCGTCGCATTAATGACATTACAACAGCATCAACAAGGCATAGATAACAACGTACGGAACCGCTACGACTGCCAGTGAAACACCCATACTTTTGTCAGTCCAGCTATTGAATCCGATGGTCAAGATCACGATCGACCAGATGACGATGAGGTCCAACGACTTCACAAATTGACTAAAGAGCATGTGGTTTTCGTTCGGTAGGTCCATCCAGGTCGAAAATGCCAAGAGGTTGTACGCGGACACATCCGCCTGCGCACTCATGACGAAAGCGGCAATGGTCGTGACGATCGCGGCAATCACCCAAGGCATTCGACCCCAGACTGACAAAGCCAACCAGTCAGAAAAGTCATGACCAGTCTTCATGACCTTACCTACGATCATGAAGTACAAAGCTTGAACTAACGCTAATACAAAGAAGACTAAAACAGCTCCTAAGACGGCCATCCCGGCAGCAATCATGGGATTAGCAGTGATCGCAATCTGCTGCTCGGACTGCGCGCGCACTTGATCGATGGTTTCCTGTGGTGTGCCTTGACGCTCTAGCATCTCAATCGTCTGCTCAACCTGGGTGCGTGCAACCTCCCCCATATCGACGAGGAAAGTAACAGCAACGGCTGAAAGCACCATGAACGCGAGAATGACCAATGCGGGAGCAACCCATCTGGGGTCTTCCCGTTGTTCATCAAAGACGGCTCGGGGATTGGTAAAGATCGCAATGAGTGCGTTCATAGGTTATTCCTTCTCTGACACAGTCGACACATCGGTCGAAGATGGATTGGCAACGCTCATAGGTCGCGTTCTCGTGGATTCTACGACATGTGGGGTGTTCCTCGAATGATCTTCTTCGACCTGACGTCGTTCAAGCTCGAGCTTTAGATCCTTCTGTGCCGCTTTCCCTTTTAAATATCCGCCGGCACACAGCATGATGCCGCCAATGCCACCCAACGTGAACGCACCGAGCAACCAGACCGAAATTGGTAATGAAGCAGATTGCCAGCTAAGTAAATTGAGCGCTAACGGATCTGGGTTATAGACGGTGAAAACGGTCCAGAACAAAAGCACCGCTACCAGAACGAGATAAAACAGCAGACGACCGATCGTTTTCATGACAGTCCGGTTATTCGCTGTTAATCAAAGATGTTTTTGCTAATCGAAACGTCAGCCTAATCAACGCACTAGGTCGAATTCGCGATCGCATCGCGAAGTTCGCGACCCGGTTTGAAGAAAGGGATACGACGAACACCTAATTCAACCGATGCTCCAGTCTTCGGATTTCGGCCTCTGCGAGGTTTCCAGTGTCGGTTTCTAAACGAACCAAACCCGCGGATTTCCACACCACGGTCCTCGGCGATCGCCTCGCTCAACTCATCAAGAATGAGATCTACAGCAAATTCCAGATCTTCGGGCGGCAACAGCGATTCATACTTTGCAGCAAGAGAATTCACCAATTCGCTCTTAGTCACAAGGATTCGCCGTCAAGTGCGTTAGATTTGGAACTTATATACCTAATTCGTGCTTTCACTAAGGTGACTCTGAAGATTGGTCAAATGACACTAGGTCGTGTTTGTGCATTCGTAAATCTTTCGAATCCTTTGACACGCATCAACATGATCGAGATCGGATCAAACTTAACAAAGCATAGAAACTAAGCATCACCTTCTTCAAGCTGCGTCTTGACCAAATCACCTACAGTTGGCGAACGGGTTGATTCTTCGTCCTGTTTTCGCTGGTACTCAGCGTGTGCTTCCCGTTCATCCTGTTGCAGACGTGCTTTAACAGAAAGCGTGATTGTCCGACTGCGTTGGTCAACATTCAGAATCTTCGAAGTCAGTTCATCACCAACCTTCAAATGGTGTCGGACGTCGTCGACCGGATCTAAGCCGACCTCGTTCGCACGCAATGTACCGTCAACACCGGTCGCTAGCTGCACGATGGCATCCTTCGCAGTCACTTCAGTAACGGTTCCCGTAACGACAGAATTTCGTCCGTTAGCTGCTGTGTAATCGGCGAATACGTCATCTTGTAGTTGCTTGATACCGAGCGAGATGCGCTCTTTACCAGCATCGATTTGCAGGAGCCGGGCTTCTACCTCTTCGCCTTTGCTGTAGCGACGAATGACTTCCTCGTTCTTTTCATCCCAGGACAAGTCACTTACATGGACGAGTCCATCGACATTGCCAGGTAAGCCAACGAAGATACCAAAATCAGTGATCGCCTTAATGGTGCCACGAATCGCCTCGCCAACGCGATGGGTCTCATGAAAGAGTTCCCAAGGATTTTCCCGACATTGCTTGATTCCGAGCGAGACGCGACGTCGCTCTTCATCAATGTCAAGCACCATGACTTCGACGATGTCGTCCTTAGTCACGACTTTAGAGGGAATCACACTGTGATTTACCCAATCCATTTCGGACACATGCACCAAACCCTCGACTCCTTCTTGTAGTTCAGCAAAACAACCGTAGTCCGTGATATTCGTAACACGTGCCTGTACGCGCGTACCTCGAGGATAGCGTTGAATAATGTCGACCCACGGGTCATCGCCAAGTTGCTTGGTACCTAACGACACGCGTTGTCGTTCTGGATCGTATGAAAGCACTTTCACTTCGATTGTGTCGCCAACCTGCACCATTTCGCTTGGGTGCCGAATACGTCGCCATGCCATGTCGGTGACGTGCAGTAATCCATCGATGCCGCCGAGATCCACGAACGCGCCGTACTCCGTCAAGTTCTTGACGATGCCTTCTTTGACCTGACCTTCCTGCAAGGACGCAAGGAGTTCTTCGCGCTCTTCACTGAATGCTTCTTCAAGAATCGCCTTTCTCGAGAGCACGACGTTGTTGCGCTTCTGGTCGAGCTTGATGACCTGAAACTCGAGCGTCTGACCTTCCAGTATCGTCGGGTCAGGTACAGGTCGTATGTCGAGCAGCGAACCAGGTAAGAACGCGCGAACGTCATTGACATCTACGGTATAACCGCCTTTTACGCGGCCGTTCAGAATACCTTTCACCGGATCCTTGCTATCGAAGCTTTCCTCGAGCATGTCCCAGGTTTCGGCGCGCTTCGCTTTTTCTCGCGAAAGTCTTGTTTCGCCAGAGCCGTCGTCGATGGTCTCCATGGCAACTTTTACGATGTCGCCAAGTACCGGCATTTTCTCGCCGGCTGACATAAACTGATCTTTCGAGATCACACCTTCGGACTTGAGTCCAACATTGACGGTGATGCTCTCATCGTCCATGTCGACCACAGTGCCATTGATGATGGAACCTTGTTCGACTTCTCGGAAGCTCTCGTTCAAGAGCTCTTCAAAACTTTCGCTCATATATCTCCAAGGATGGGTTGAGACTCACGTTTTACGCGACACCAAGATACACCTTTCCTAATACGTCGACGAGGATGAAGGGCGTAAGGAAGAAACAGGCGAACCGCGAAGGCGGCCGATATAAAGGTGTGGAAAACGGTAAGTAGTAGTTGAGGGCGGGATTGCAGGCGGTTAAGTTTAGCGATTTCGCTGGTTTTAACAACCCGCAATGCGAGCGACATACCCAATCGATGGCATGCTAGAGAGCGGGGTCAAGGTGTACTAGAGTCCCATTCTGACCATCAATTCGCGTAAATCGATTCCTATCGACCGCCATGAGATTGCGATCGGCGCTTCCTCGATGGACATTAATCGCCGACACGTCTCTTGGCGTAGCTCTTGAATCTAAAATCGCGAACGTAAATCTGGACCGTGACATTGATAAGGAGCTTGCCTAAATGAGTTTTACTGGTAATTACGACACCAAGTTTCAACCGGTGGTTGATCGTTTTGTAAATAACTTCAGTGAATTCGGAGACATAGGCGCGAGCTGCAGTGCGACAGTCGAAGGCGAATATGTCATAGACATTCATCACGGGCATCGTGATGCAGCACAGAGTTTGCCGTGGAATGCAGACACGATCGTCAATGTCTACTCAACGACAAAAACGATGACGTTCTTGTGCATCTTGTTGCTTGCAGAACGCGGGCAACTCCAGGTAACTGATAAGGTCTCCAAGTATTGGCCAGAGTTTGCACAAAATGGCAAAGAGGACGTTGAGATTCGACACTTTCTAAGCCATAGCGCAGGCCTATCTGGACTCGACCAGCGAACAGAACCGGACGATCTCTACGACTGGGACAAGATTGTGGGGTTATTGGCCGCGCAAGCACCTTGGTGGGAGCCTGGAACACAAAGCGGCTATCACGCGCTCACGCAGGGCTACCTGCTTGGTGAAGTCGTCAAACGCATCACCGGTAAAACGATTGGAACCTACTTTAAAGACGAAATCGCGGGTCCGCTTGATGCCGATTTCCATATCGGCGTCGATCCACAGCACTTCGATCGAATCGCCGAACTAATTCCACCTCCCGAAGCGGAGCCAGACCCTGACGCACCCGCGCCAGATCTCGAGAGCATCGGCATGCGAACGTTCATGAATCCCTCAATCAATATCGACCAAACCAAGTCGGCGGGTTGGAGACAAGCAGAAATTCCAGCCGCGAACGGACACGGCAACGCTCGCTCCGTGGTCAAAGTACAGACCATCCTCGCGAATCATGGCAGTGCGTTTGGTGTGGATCTGCTGTCAAAAGACACTTGCTTCTCCGTGATGGAAGAGCAAACCAATGGCATGGATTTCGTGCTTGGCGTACCAATGGTGTTTGGTCTAGGCTACGGCTTAACGAGTCAGAGCTCGCCCATCGGCGTTAATCCCAACACTTGTTTCTGGGGCGGCTACGGTGGCTCTTCGATCGTGGTCGATTTAGACGCACGCGCGTGCTTCTCTTACGTCATGAACAAGATGGAAGCCGGTGCGCTTGGGGATCCGAGGGGATTCGGCCTAGGTGCAGCATTCTTCAATTCCATTTGACGATCGCGCTACGACGGTCGAAGTTTCGACCTCAATCCCTTACGTGGTTGTACTCAATCCTGAGATTCGATTAACGGTGTTCATTTCTTTCTCAAACTTGGTCTGCTGGATTTAGGTACGTGGAGTGCCAATTAGCTTCTCTCGGCTTGGCACACGTATTCGTCAATTTCACCGTCTCTGCTGGCCATAGAAGGATTTCCCGGTATACACTCGAACGCAATCCAAAGGTCACTGAAGGTCTTTCGCATCGCCCCAACGGGGGTAAGCCGAAGGCACAAGCATTACTCAGTGTTTCGTTCTTTTCCGAAATAAGCGTCGACGAATGTCGTGAAAGGTTGCAACTCGTGCAAGGAGTTTCTCTGGAACATGCTCTTTGCGCCACGCGCTCGCAGCGAATTTGTTGGCTTCCGCGAACGTCGGATAGATGTGGATATTTCCCATCACGCTCTTTAAACCCTTACCCCACTTCATCGCAGCAATAAACTCGGCCAGGAGATCACCTGCGTGATGACCGACGATAGTTGCGCCGAGGATTCGATCCTTTCCCATTGGCGTCACAACTTTCACAAAACCACGCCCTTCCTCATCAGTAAGCGCTCGGTCAAGCTCCCCCAGATCAAAGCGAGTTACCTCCACCTCGATGCCTCTTTCACGAGCTTCTAACTCATTAATACCGACACGCCCGACTTCTGGATCTGTAAACGTCGTCCATGGAATAACGGAATAGCTCGCCTTGAACCGCTTGAATGGACTAAAAAGTGGATTAACCGCGGCGTACCACGCTTCATGTGAAGCTGTGTGCGTAAACTGATAGGGACCAATCACATCCCCACACGCATAAATAGTTGGCACGTTCGTCCGCAAAAACTCGTCCACCTCGACATCCCCACGTTCGCCGACAACCACACCGACATCCTCAAGTCCAAGACCGTCGGTGTTTGGTTTCCGACCGACCGCAACCAGAATCGAATCGAATAGAACGCGAACCTCGCGGTCATCTGTTGTTGAACAAATCAACGCCGTTCCATCCTCAATTGCTTCGACGCGCGTGGCGTGATGGTTTGTCAAGAGTCGTATCCCCTCGGTCTCAAACTGACTCTCGACTAGTTCGCTGACATCCTCATCCTCACGCAGCAGTAAATGAGAGGCTTGCTCGACGATAGTGACCTCCGATCCAAATCGACAAAAGGCTTGCGCCAACTCGCACCCGATCGGCCCACCACCGAGCACGACAAATCGCTTCGGGATGTGTCGGAGATTCCAAATTGTGTCCGATGTGAAGTGCTCGATATCCGACAACCCAGGAATCGGAGGGACAAAAGGTTTGCCGCCTGTGGCAATTACGATGTTGCGAGTCGTGATTTCCTGGTTATCAACCTCAACGGTGTACGGCGATGTAATTCGCGCATCGCCTAAGATACAGTTCACGCCAAGATCCGTGTAGCGTTCGACTGAATCATTGGGTTCGATCTTCTCGATCACGCGTTGCACCCGTGCCATGACGTCTTCGAATTCAAATGTCACGTCTGCGCGTTTGAAGCCATACTCCTTGGCGCGTGCGGCGTACGACAGCATCTTTGCAGAGCGAAGCAGTGTCTTGCTGGGTACGCAACCGGTATTGAGGCAATCTCCGCCCATCCGATCGCGCTCGATCAATGTGACCTTTGCCTTCACCGTGGCACCAATCAGCGCCGCTACTAATCCTCCCGAACCTGCGCCGATCACGACAAGGTTGTTGTCGAAGTGCCTAGGTTTCTTGAACTTGCGCAAAACTCGTCGCGCTTTCATCGCATCAACCACCTTCTTCGCCTGTAATGGCGCGATGCCAAGTAGCGCGAATGAAATCCACAAGCCTGGTGACAGGATGTCACCAACTGTTTCGATTTGACTGAGTTCTGCACCGGCATTGACGTAAACAAACGTACCAAAGAGCATGCCTAACTGGCTGACCCAATAGAAGCGCCACGTCGCGATCGGGGTCAATGCCATCGCTAGGTTGACAACAAAGAATGGCACGGCAGGCACCAACCGCAGCGCGAAAAGGTAAAACGCACCTTCCTTTTCGATCCCACGATCAATCGCGGTTAAGTGTCGGCCGAATCGTCGTCGCACAGCATCCCTGAAGAGAAACCGCGTGATCGTGAACGCCATCGTCGCGCCGATCGTGCTCGCAAACGAAACAAGAATCAGTCCTTCTACAAGCCCAAAGAGTGCGCCGGCGATTAGCGTGAGCAAGGTCGCCCCGGGTAGCGATGTGCCGGTGACCAGCACGTACGTCAGAAAGAAGCCGAAGAAAACAAGCCAACGGTTATCTGCCCGAACGGCAGCGATCGCGTCACGCTGCGCCGCAAAAAAATCTAAGGTGAAGTATTCCTTGAGATCAAGCACAAAAAACAGCGCAATGAACAAGGCGAGAACACTAAAAAGAATGATTCGAGCCGGTGTCATGTCTGTTCTCTATCACCGCGGCAAACAGCCGCTACAGCGATTCGAAGTCGCTCTGTTACCAGGAAGGTAATCGAGCGAATGTTCAAGGGGTAGTCCGCGGATTATCGGCAGTCGATCTGGGTCAACGTACCACCAGACACGTTGACTCATGGCATATGCAGTGGATTGAATCTTTCTAACTAACCCAAGCTAATGTCTACGTGATGGAATCCGGTCCTCAGACTAAAGATCGGCGATTGACGGGTGCCGCGAGATGCGTAATCAATACACTGCGCGCGACACGACTGTAACGGGCTATTGTCGTGACCTGATAGGAAGACTGACCGTATTAGTATCTGATTCGAAAGTAGCCTCTGTACGTTCATACGCGCGTTAACAAAAGCACTCCGAGGAGTCGCTTGCTGGTACGTTAGGTAACGTACGAGCTAGAACGTTTGGAGAACTAGCCTGAAGCGAACGTACTAGATTGCTGCAGTCCGAACGTCGTTGCTGACGATTTCAAAATGGTGCGGATGGTCGAGCAGTGTTCGTGTTAGCAACGAATTGAGGTGATGGCCTGATCGATATCCAATGAACTCGCCGATGATCGGCATTCCTAAAAGGTAAAGATCACCAATTGCGTCAAGCATCTTGTGTCGAACGAATTCATCCTCGAAACGCAATCCTTCTTCGTTCATCACGCCGGCTTCATCCAGACCAATCGAGTTGGTCAAGTCAGAACCTAGACACTTGCCGATGCGATTCGCCATGGCAAGATCTTTGAATTCGCCGAACGTGCGGGCAGCGGTTAATTCAGCTTCAAAATCCGCGCCTAACTCACTATCGAGTGCAAGATATTTTGGGAACGACTCGAAGACTGGACTGTCGTGTTCGAACGTATAGGAAATCTTGAATCCATCGTACGGTTTCAGAAGCGTATAGGCGTCTTCCGACGTGACCTTTGTCGCCTGCGTGATGCGCAGCCATTTGCGAGGCACATGGCTGGAAACGGTCCCTACCTTTCTAATCGCCTCAACGTAGGAGCGTGCACTGCCGTCCTGAACCGGAACTTCACCACCGTTTAGTGAAATCAGCGCGTTATCGATTCGTGCGACCCACAAGCCATACATCAAGTGCTCAACAGTGGATACGTCGACTTCACTATGATTTCCGCTCAATGAAGTCGATAGTTGCGTGTCGACGACGTTTGACGTGTGAGCCTTTACGGAACGATTGGTATCGGTACGAAGAAAGCGAATACCCGTATTCGGTCCTGCCGGTCGTATCGCCATTGCGCACGACTTTCCTGAGTGAACGCCTTTACCGACGATGTAGATATCGTCTGCAACCGTCTGTTGAGTAACCCGATCCGTGGGCAAGATAGCATTCCGAGCGTTTGAATGGGCAGATTTTACAGAAAATCAGTGAGAAAATCTAACATTCCGCAGAAATAATGAAGTTTTCTCCATATTTGACACATTATGAAGCTTTTGCACACCTCAACGCACTGAGTGTTGCGCCGATGGTCGACCACACGGACCGTCACTGCCGTCGCTTATTACGGTTAATTGCACCGAAGACGACGCTTTATACCGAAATGATCGTCGCGCAAGCGATCGTGTATGGCGAGGCCGATCGAATTCTCCAGTTCTCGCCCGAAGAACACCCGGTGGTTGCGCAACTTGGCGGCGCCGACGCTTCCATGGTGGCGGACGCAACACAAGTTGTGACCGAATTTGGCTACGACGCGGTTAATTTGAACGTGGGGTGCCCTTCAAAACGGGTAAAAAGTGGTGGATTCGGCGCGTGCCTCATGGAACGACCCAGCGAAGTTTTCGCGATCGTCGACGCCATGAAGCAAGCGACTGAGTTGCCAGTCACGGTGAAGTGCCGACTTGGAACTGACCGAGTCAACGGTTACAAACGGCTGCGCGATTTCGTGATTGGACTTCGAGATCGCGGCGCAGACGGTGTCATCGTTCACGCGCGAATCGCCGATCTGAGCGGCGTGTCCACGCAATTCAATCTCAATGTTCCCCCTCTCGATTGGTCTATGGTCAATCGCCTTCAAAACGACATACCGGTCATCAGCTTGACGCTCAACGGCGGAATCACGGATGTCACACACATCGATCAAGTTACGACATGGATCGACCGTGTGATGGTTGGACGCGTCGCCCTCCAACGACCGGACATTCTCGCGGCTATGCATGCTTCAATCTATGACGAAGCGAACACGTTCTCATCCTGGGATGTCGCGAGCTCGTACCGCGAATATGCTTTGGCGCAACTCGCCTTAGGCGTGCCGTTGCGTGCAATGACGCGGCACATGTTGAGTCTATTCCACGGGATTCAAGGCGCGAAACGCTACCGTCAACATCTTTCAACGAACGCGAATCACCGAGACGCGACAATCGAAGTACTCGACCGTGCGTTAGCGCAACTCTCCGAACACGCTCAGTGCCAATCGGAAGCACGTTCGGACGCGCACGTGAGCCTCGCCAACTAAACCAGATGCTTGGCTTTTATCAAAAACGCTCATGCTAGACCGATTCAAGGTTGCTTTTGCGCGTCGTGTCAAAGACGCCACAATTGAGGACGATACGGAAGATCAGCAAGTCGCGCTTGCCGCAGCCATGCTGTTACTCGAAGTCGCCTGGGCAGACCACGAGATCGAAGAACGCGAACTCACGTTGATCAGAGACGCTCTGATCAATCTTTACGACATTTCCGATAGTCAAGTCGAAGCCGTCATTGCCGAAGCAAGACTCGAACATCAGGAGATCTCTAGCATCTTCCGGTTCACACGTGCGCTTAATCAGCAACTCAATACCGAAGAACGGAAACGCTTGCTAGAAAGTCTCTGGCGCTTAAACGCGTTTGATGGAAGTGCTTTTCACTATGAGGAGAGCGTGATCCGCAAAGTCGCAGAATTGCTTTATCTAACACATAATGATTTCATCGTTGCGAAACTCGGAGCGAAAAGCAAGTCACCATAGTGACGATCTGTATCGATAGCACGAATTCTCTCCGGTTCAATCTATCTAAGTTTTGGATCAGAAACCAGATTCTGAAGAAATACTGGATCTATCTCCTCACGCAACCCGTTTGCGGAATTAACCTCTAAATCGTTCGGCGTCATCGACCACGAACATGCCCTCTTGAATTCATTACGCTGACCTTACCAACATACCGAATACTCCGTATATTAAGTCTTATAATGCAAATGTAATATTGCATGCAATTCAAAAAATACATACAATTTCGTACGTCACGTATCGTGGGAATATTAGATCTTGGCTAAATTCCGAATGATCGAATCAACCTTGACAGCACGAGGACAGACAACAATCCCTAAGTCTGTGAGGAAGAAACTCAATTTAAACGAAGGTGATCGCATCAGATATGAGTTGGAAGAGGATTGCGTACGACTCATTCCGTTGAAATCTGTACGCAGATTAGTCGGTTTTCTGAATTACGATGGTGAACCTAAAACGATCGAAGAGATGGAATTAGGGATCATAGCTGGGGCGACCGAAGATTGATCGCACTTGACACGAATGTGCTGGTTCGTGTGCTGGTTCGCGACGATGAATCGCAATCTAAGTCTGCTAGTCAGTTTCTCGAAAGATTAACACCGAGAAATCCAGGTCTGATCTGTCGCGAAGTATTGATCGAATTAGTTTGGGTGCTGGAAAGAACCTATGGATTCGAAAAGTCTCGAATTTCGCGTGCGATACATGCATTGATGGATTCAAGTGAAATTGTGGTAGAGGATATTGAAAGAGTTCAAGAAGTGTTACTCGACTACCAATCGTCGAAAGTAGACTTCTCGGATTTGATGATCCGATCCGCTGCGATCATGCTCGGCGCAAGAAACGTAGCGACATTCGACAAGCGATTTGCAAGAGTTTCGAATGTAGTACTCTTAGATTAACCTATGACCATCGTGAACGATGTCGGATGCATAAGACACATACGGAGGTTTCAATTCAAATATGTCGACGACTAAAGATCTCGCGCAAACGTTCAAGCGACGCGAAATCTTCACGACTGTCACCGCGGCAAAACGGTTCGGGAGTCTTCCTGTCGGAGGTAATCACGAAGGAGAAAGTGACTCGCTAAATTCAAAATTGACCTTTCTCACTAAGTACCGAGCGAGGTTCTACCTTTGAACAACAACTCGAAACAATCCCTTGCCAAATTCGGTTAGCGCAGCAAAAAGTCAATGGATGAACCGAACGTTCCCACTTGGGTTACCGATTGCCTACGCACTGTCTTACCTGCGTTGCGCAAACATTTTCGAGACGATTGGTTGTCATTAGGAGGCGGAACGATCTTACAAGCGCGTTGGAACCACCGTACCTCAACGGATATAGATCTTTTCAGCGACCAGCAACTATTCAATTCAGTTATTGGAACATCCGCATCACAACTAGAACAAGATCTATATAGCATTGGGGAGGTCGACAGTGAGCACTCATGGGTCGACCAAAACACCGTATATTGTGAAGTTAATGGAACCGAGTTGACCTTGATGCCGTCTAGTGTGTTTCTTAACGAAGCAAGCGGATTCTTCGTACCGTCTACCCGCATCAAAACGGAGAGCACCGCAACCATTCTGCACAAGAAGGTGGCCGCGAGGTTAGTTGGCGCAGGCGCTTGTGAGATTCGAGATATATTTGATCTGTACACCGCAATTTCAAAAGACCGAGAAGCGCTATTGGAAGCCGTCGGACCCATCCCTCAAAGATCGCTCGACCGAGCTTCAGCCACGATGAAGTCGCGTCCTGCAAGTTGGTATCAGGACACTACCAAGCCGCTCGTAGGTGTCGATCAGTTACCTGACGTGAGTGAGATGATCGATAAAGTCGCTGATGTATTCGGCTTCCGCTAAAACTGAATCGAGATGTACGGTAGATCGTGATGTCCGACCTTAGATCGCAAGAGGCGTTTAGACGTAATCCGAGAGCTTACGACGATTCGCTGACGTCAAGAAATAACCCAATCGGCGTTATTCATGCCTTCCTTGGCGCGTATTGCGCAGGGATGCACGACCGCGAATCTGCTGAGTCTGTAAGAGAAGCTTTGCTCGCTGAACCGTACGCAGAATGTACCGCAAACACAACAATCAAGTGGATGCTCGGGTCGCTTCGAGTACACGACGCGATGGGTTTGTTCTATGAAGGCGGGATTCCACTCGGTCGTATTGCGGATCACGTCAGAGCGAACAAAGTCGAAAGGACAGACCTCATCGACTGGCTAAATCAGTTTGCTATATCAGAGGAGACCAAAGAAGGCGTACGAACATGAGTTACAAAATCACTACTGTAAGACGTCTTTCGTAGCTAAATCGGCATGACACACCACGCGACCGAACTTCATTGAATTGGTGAAATCCACTCGCTCCTCAGCCAGTTTAGGATACCTCCTCATTCGCCTCTCCTCGACGCGAGGGAGCTGCTGCACGCTACCAACCTGGCATCGCGCTTAGGATTCTCGTTCGCACCTGCACGTTATCTTCAGACCCGTGGTAGATTGCACTATCCAGCACATCGTAATAACCGGAGTCGAGGCTATCTAAACTCAGACGACGAGTAGCTTCTTCACCGTTGATCTCGGCGCGCACATGAACGACGATGTTCGAGATTGGATACCCACTGGCGTTCTCCACTTCGACGACGATCTGCCCATTGTCAAGGAACGGTTCCACCTCAAGGTACTCCCATGGTGCATCCTCAACATCGAGTCTCACGAAACTATTCAACGCCGCTGCCGCAAGTTCTCCGGCTCCCTGACTTGCGAACTCGAATTCGCGTTTAGCTTCAGCCCGGTCCCCTTCGGCCAATGCGTAGGTGCCGAGTTTGTAGCTCACGAATGGGATCCTCAACAGTCGGTTGCTTCGGCGAAGGTCGTCCCGTGCACGATTCGTGTAACCCATGGCATCGAACGACAGACCTCTGCCGTAGAAGTGACCGAAGTAATCTGGATTTCGATCGATCGCCGCAGCATAGGAATCGACGGCATCGCGATATCGGCCATGAGTAGCAAAGATGTCTCCTTGAATACCGTGAAACATCGACTCGGCCGGTTGCTGATTTAGTGCTCGGTCAATTAACTGCAACGCACGAGACGGATCACTATTCGCGTATTTCAGCGCTTGATCCGCAAGGTCGTACGCGGACTCGTCTTCGAATAGTGTCCGCATGTGAACGCGAAAACTCGCTTCACCCAGATCCCCGCCAGGCGTAAACTCTAGGAGACTCGAGCGATTGTTCGTGACGCGTTCATGTGACGGCGGATGAGTCGCAAACAATCCTTCCAACCAATTTCCAGCTCGGCCTTCGGCGAATGCCACGAATTTCTCCTGCACGAAGACAGCGGCCGAGGTGTCGTAGCCAGCCAGATACATGTACTTCATGCCGTGATAGTCCGCTGTCCGCTCATCATCGCGACTGAACTTATGTCCTGCTAGGTGTATTCCAAAACGGGTTGTGCCAATGATCTCGCGAGCGTGCTTCGAGTCATCGACTGCAAGTTCTACACCAAGTCCTACCAATCCAAGTACCAAGTCGCGCTGTATTTCGTTCGCGCTGTGCTTAGCCGCAGCATGTACGATCTCGTGTCCGAGGATCGCTGCAAGCTCCGCACCATTTTCCAGTTCGACGAGTAATCCTCGATGAATTCCAATCTTGCCACCTGGAAGCGCCCAAGCGTTTGGGGTGCTGTCGTTCACAACGACAAACTCATATGGAAGGGCGCGATCGCTGTATTGGGCGACACGATTACCGACTGCTGTGACGTATTTCGCAACGGCTGAATCGACGTGATAGACCCCACCACGCATTTGTTGTAGTGGACCATACTGGTCGTTACCCAGCGCAATTTCGTCAGCGGTTGAGAGCAACGACAGCTCGCGATGACCTGTCACGGGATTCACCGCACAACCGATGACACAGATCAGCGACATCAGAAGCACGATGAAATTCATGCATTGATTGCCTGCGTTCACTCGCTAGTTTTTCGCGATCTTCAATTTCGTTGGCATATTCCGTAACTTACGCGCGACAATTGCGTCCCATAGCACCCAACAGAGGCGGGACTAAGGATTGAACAGATACTCTCGCGTATCGCTTCCGACGTATAAACAGTTCGACGGTTCGAGAATCCCGCTCGACGTTTTTAGAGCACAATGATGTGCTCCAAGGTATTCACGAGCTTCCTACCCTATATGTGAAATCGACTACGCTTAGAACATATGTCACAAACTAACCAATCAACCTGTGTGACGAACGCTGCGTTCTATCGCCCGAATAGTGAGCGAGACGTTTCTTCCATTGACGTTCATAAGTTGATTTTCTTGAATCGCATTCAAAGTAGCTTGATGACTCTGATCATGCTATGTATTAGTGTTGGTGCAACCCAATACTTCGCCACGGAAGCACCGGTCAAGACAGCGCCCGAATGCAAGTACACGGTATCAGCGAACACTTCAAGCCAGATGATCGTGATCGGACGCCTCATAGACCGGACCGAATCTTCGAAGGTCGCAATCCTCATCGACGAGGGTCAAATTCGACAGATTGGAAGCGCCAAAGAGATCCATTCGATGGCTCCTCGTGCGCAGAAGATTGAATGTGATGGCGTCTATATCTCCCCTGGTTTTGTCAATGCGCACGAACATCCACCGTATAGCGGAGGTAAACCGGGACCAAATGTCGCGCCGGTGTACGAGAACCGGTACCAATGGCAAGGCCGAGCGGGCGATCAATATCCCGAAATCGCCTACTCGCGAATCGAGAACGATGCGCAGCTTTATTCCTGACTTCGCACATGTAGGTCACTAAGTGATTGATTTTATTGACCGTGACGTGCAATTTAGGCACTACAGCGCCTAGTTTGCGCGGTGGCGGCAACGTGTCTTAGGGGACTTCGAAGGGGGTGTCGCCGTAAGGTATCTGCATGAGTTTGTAGAGCCGTTTCGCATCGGCGGTCAACGGCATCGGCAGGGCGTAGCGCCGCTGGTCTTTCACTGAGCGCACGACCGTGACTTGGGTCTGTTGCAATGCGGTGCGGATGCGTGCTTCCGACATCGGGGTGCGCTGTTGCACCTTGACGCGATAACTCAGGACCCGGACGAGCGTCAAGCACATGAACGCGATCGCCACGTGCGCTTCGATGCGTTCTTCTTTCCAGTGGTAGACCGGGCGCACTTGCAAGTCATGCTTGGTGACGCGAAAGGCCGCTTCCACTTGCCACAAGTCGTGATAGAGCGCCAAGATCGTAGCGGGCGCCAGACGGTCGGCGGGGTGACTCGTATACACGCCGTGCAAGCCATCCCACATCGCCGCTTCGGCGATCTTGTCCTCGTCCACGACCACCGTCGCCTCCCCTTCGATCGTGAGAAAACGTTGATAGCCGCGATTGTGCATGGCCTTGAGTTCGCCGTTCGCGCTTTGCTTGCTCAGGCGTTCCTTGAGCTTGGTGACCATCGCCGTGCGTTGATGCGCGGCGCGGAGATGCACCCCGACATCGATGCCGATGGCACGATTCAACCCGATACGGCGGATCTTCTCGTCGCAGACCAACTGGATGAAGACCCCGGTCGGTCGCTTCACCACCCGCACGACTTTCACCTTGTTGCGATCGTCACACCGTCCGTCCTGGTGCCATCTGTAGCGCGACAATCAGGGTGAGAAGTGCGCGACAATCAAGGTGAGAATGGATCGCGACGGTTTTATGATACTTTATTTGGTGGCGGACGCGGCCAGGGGCGTTCAAAACGCCGCTGCCGGATCATGATTTGGCGTGGTGTCACGGGTTGGTTTCCTGGACCTGCTGGGTCTTTGATGAGGCGCTATCCGGCAGTTTGACCTTGGTGTTGGCGAGCGTGGCTCTGGAGGCGATCCGCCCACGCCCGCGTTTGGTTTCCATGGCGGTACGCCTGCGATAGCTTTCCACGTTGAGTTCGAAGATGGTCGCGCGATGCACGAGCCGGTCGATGGCGGCTAGCGTCATGGCTTGTTCGGGGAAGATCGAGCCCCACTCCCCGAATGGCTGGTTGGCGGTGACGAGCAGGGAGCGGTTTTCGTACCGCGAGCTGATCAGTTCGAACAGCACGCTGGTCTCGGCTTGGTCCTTGCGCACATAGGCGATGTCGTCAAGGATGAGGAGGTGGTACTTGTTCAGTTTGCGGATCTCGGCTTCGAGCGTCAGTTCGCGGCGCGCGACCTGGAGTTTTTGCACCAGATCGGTGGTGCGCGTGTACAGGACCCGGAAGCCATGTTCGATCAGCGCGAGCCCGATCGCGGCGCCCAAGTGACTTTTCCCGGTTCCGGGCGGGCCGACCAGGATCAGATTGGCGCCTTGCTGCAGCCAGCCGTCACCGGCGACCAGGGCGTTGACGTGGGCCTGGGAGACCATGGGCACGACCGTGAAGTCGAAGTTGTCGAGCGTCTTGCCGGGTGGCAGTTTGGCTTCGGCCAGATGGCGTTCGAAGCGCCGCCGGGCACGGTCGGCGAGTTCCTGTTCCGCCAAGGCGGCGAGCAGGCGGGCGGCAGGCCAGCCTTCGGTATCGGCGCGGTCGGCGAAGGTCGCCCAGGCAGCCTTGAAGGTAGGCAGGCCTAGCTGGGTGTACATCAGCTCAAGCTGGGCGGCGTCCACGGCGCTCATGCGCCGTCTCCGGTGCGGCCGGTGGCGCGAACCGCGGTCGGCGCGGTGAGCAGCACATCGTAATCGGTCGGCGACCCCAACTCGACGCGGACGTCCGGCACGCGGCCCTCGGTCGGGGCGAACAACGTGGCCAGGACGTCAGGATCGGGCAACGTGCCGGCGGCCAGACAACTTTCGATGGCGGCGGCGAGCGCGGTTTCGCAGGTGCGTTCGTGCGCCAGCGACAACAAGGCCACGGTATCACGGCAGGCGGCACGTTCGCCGTTGGCTTCCATGATCGCGTCAAACGCGTGCTGGTACGCCTGGCGCGGGAACAGGCGGTCGCGATAGACGAGATGGCGCAGCGCCATGGGCTTGCGCCGCAGCGCATGGATGACGTGACGGTAATCGATGACATGGCCATTGCACCCGTTCGCCTGTGCGCGGCCGCGCCGCAGTTGCATCAGATGCGAGGCGCCGAGGAACAGTTCCAGACGGTCGTCGTACAGACGCACCGTCAACTGATGGCCCACCAGCCGCGACGGCACGGTGTAAAACACTTTCCGCAACACGAAGCCGCCGGAGGAGGTCACGCGCACCTGCACCGTGTCGAAGTCCTCGGTACGCTGGCGCGGCAACGGCTTGAGCACGGCGCGCTCCACATCGATGCGGTCGCGTTGGTGGGCGTTGCGCCGCCCCACCACTTCGTCGACGAAGGCGCGGTAGTGGTCTAAGGTATCGAAGTCGGGCGTACCGCGCAGCAGCAGCGCGTCGGCGAGGCTGCGCTTGAGGTGCCCGTGCGGGCCTTCCACGGCACCGTTCTCGTGCGATTCCCCGCGATTGTTGCGGGTCGGCGCCATGCCGTAGTGCTCGCACAGCGCCACGTAGCGCGCCGTCGCATCCTTGCGTTGCGCGGCATCAAGGTTGCGATACGCCGCCGAGAGACTGTCGCTGCGGTGTTCCTGCGGCGCCCCGCCGAGGCTCCACAGGGCGTTCTGCAGCCCCTCGGCCAAGGCCGTGAAGCTCTCCCCGCCCAGCACCACGTGCAGGTGCGAGAACCCAGAATAGGCCAGCCGGAAGTGGTACAGACGGTGCTTGAGGGCCACGCCGGCGATCGTCACCCCCAGGCCGTTGGCGTCGGTGAAGTCCGAGAGCCCGAGCTGACCCGGCGGATGGATCTGGCGGAACACGATCTCCTGCTCCGGCCCGTGCACCGCACGCCATTGCCGCACGCGCCGTTCCAGCGTGCGGCGAATGCCGGGGTCGAGCGCGGGATGGCGACGCATCAGCTCTTCGAACAGCGCCACCGCGCGAATGCCCGGCGTCTTCTCCAGGATGGGAACAATCTCCTCGTCGAAGATCCCCGCCAGCGGATCGGGCCGACGACGGTCCCGTGCCTTCGTCTGGGTGGAGGGAAGTCGCGGATCGGCCTCGATCCGGTAGGCCGTGGCGGCGCTAAAGCCGGCCTTCGCCGCAGCCGCCTGCGGCGTGGTGGTTTGTCTAGATTGCATGTAAAGCCTCACTTGGTGATCGGAAATATGACTGCCTGGCATGGTTGTCCGTCCTCAAGAAGACGGCATAACTTAGCCAATTCCGTCGCGATCACGTAGCTCGGCGCTCGGCCTCGCCGGCTCGCGCCTTGCTCGGTCGGGCTACGCCCTCCCTCCCAACGCGCGAGCCGGCGGCATTCTCACCTTGATTGTCGCTGGATTCTCACCTTGATTGTCGCTAGACATCTTGCTTCGCGGCGCGGCGGAGTTGCTTGAGACGCGCACCCACGACGTAATGAAAGTTCGCTTCCCGCAACGCGTCCAAGTTGGCCTGACTCAGCATCCCCCGATCTGCCACTACGGTCGCGTCGCGGATCGCGAACCGCTGCTGCATCTTGGTCAACGTCGGGATCAACGTCTTCGCTTCATAGATCGAGCCAGGCACCAGCTCGTACGACAACGGCAAGCCGTCGCGGGTCACCACCAAGGCGAGCACGACCTGCGTCTCCTTGAATTTCGCGTCTTTGCTGTAGCCGTTCTGGCGCAACTTGTCGGGGTCAAACGACTCGAAGTAGAGCGTCGTGCAATCGAAGAACAACACGTCCACCGCCTCCGGCAACAGCTGCGACACCGCCATCGTCACGCGCTGCTTAAGGCGGTCAATGCGCTTGGCCGTCAAGCGATCCATCATGGCGTAGACGGACGGCAACGGGATTTCCACCCCGAAGCGATCCTGCAGCGTCGTCACGGTAGCCCGCTTGCTCTGCGGGTTGGCGATGCGTGCCAGCGTCACATGTTTGAGATGGCGGGCGCTGACGCGTTGGCGCACGGGGGGCAGGATCCGATCGAACCCGAGTTCGTCGTAGAGTTGCCCGTAGACGTCATGAAAGCCCACCGTCGTGACCGCCTCGCCCCGCAGGTCGTTCAGTCGCACGTCGTTGCCAGGTTTGACCTGACGCCGCCGTGCCTGCTGCACGTCGGTCAAGCCGGCTTCCGGCTTGAGCAGCGTCGGTTCGCGACGCTCGCGCTCTTGTTCGATGTATTGCATCGCCAACTGCTTGAGCGCGGTCACGGCGGCGGCGGTTTCCGCAGTGCCGAAATGACGCACGATTTTTTGCCGCACCCGGCCTTGGTCGTCGCGGACATTGTGGACGACTTGCACGCTGCGGCGGGGTGAATTGGGGGTGGTTTTGGTACGCACGAACATGCGGTAGTTATACCAAAATTCGGGACAAATGGCAACTATTATTTGTTACTAGGCACTACAAACGAGAATGCGCCTGTCGCGCACAAGAAAATCAATTAATACAATGGCTTAGGTTGCCGATGAGGGCGCGTTTTTAACCTACTTTATCGAAGTCAGGCGGTGTACGAGAACCGGTACCAATGGCAAGGCCGAGCGGGCGATCAATATCCCGAAATCGCCTACTCGCGAATCGAGAACGATGCGCAGCTTTATTGGATCGAACTACGCCATCTGCTTACGGGCACGACCACGCTAGCAGGAAACGGAGCAGTACCTGGTCTACTCAAGAATGTAGGAAGTGGCGACCGAGAAACCGGATTCGTATATCAAGCCGACATGAAGACCTTCCCATTTCCTCAAGCCATCGATGAATTCGATCAAATGCCTTGGCCGTACGAAGGCTCTCCGATCGAACCAGAACTAACCGAAGGCGCTGACCCCAAAAATCCATTTGTGCCCCATATCGCCGAGGGTACTGACAATATCTCTCGTCTGGAAGCAAAGTTCTTTCTCGACTATGTCGCAGAAAACCCAGGCCGCCGTTACGCGATGATCCACGGCGTTGGACTAGATCGAGGCAGTGCCTCAACGCTTCATTCACTTGACGTCACGCTGGTATGGGCACCTCGATCGAATTTGGCACTTTACGGTGAGACCGTCGACGTACCTCACCTAATCAAGAACAATGCCCGTGTAGCCATCAGTACCGACTGGTCGTATTCAGGTTCCTTCCACATGCTGGAGTCATTTCGGTGTGCGGAACACATCGACAACGAACTATGGGGGAACCAACTTTCCGGGCGAGACGTGTGGCTCATGGCTACCGAACATGCTGCATATGCGTTGAACTTGGAACACACAACAGGTTCGCTGAAACCAGGATTTGCAGCAGACCTTGTGATCGTAAGAGCCAAATCCGACAATCCATACGCAGATCTCATGGATTCACAAGTAACCGATATCGTGGCGACGTTGGTGGACGGTAAATTGGTCTCAGGTTCTCGCAGCGCATTCGACACCGTTGAACTACCGCCCACGTGTTCCAATTTCGTTGGCGATCGTTTCGTTTGCGATGATCTTTCAATCCGGAACTTTACGTGGAAGCAACTTCTTGAGGTAAATGAAGCATCGGTTCCTCTATTCAGTACCGAAGGACAAGCTAGCTGTACGTTCTAAGTCCTGCGAACCACACATATAAATGCGTGTTAATTACTGATATTGAGGCGTGTCGCAGAACACCTACAAACACGCGCTCACGATGACGTCGGGATGAAAAACCCGGTGGTACCTTTCCTCTGCAAGAATGCAATTCACATGGCCTTTCGGACGACTGAAGCACCTTGCTGAGCTGCGTCTCCTGAGATTCGACCGTATGGCGCTGCTGCGCTTTCCACCGAGCCTGCTGCTTTCACGCCTGCCCACCCCATGATCAGCGTCCACAAGACCGGTAAACCGATGTACATCAAACCGGTGGCAGTATTGAGCAAGATGCGTTTCGTGCCGTGTTCTGAATCCAAGAGGAAGTTTGAGACGAGAATGTTGACGTCTGGATACATGGCTGTGATCAGATTCTGATCGACCCACTGAGCAAGGTACCAGAGAACCGTCCAGAATTTGATGCTGAAGATGGTGATACCCATGGAGATCATGACGTTCAGGGAGTACCGACTCAAAACCAGCAACATGGGTAAGAGTGCGTAGATGCAGAGGAGGATTAACGCCTGCAACATAGGTAGCAGCTGCAGAAGCACCGTGATGGTCAAGCTAGCAACACCCGCTGCGATTGCGATACCGGCGCCGGACACGATGGACTTTACGGTTGACTCGACCGCACTCAGCCAGCCCGTGGTCGCGGTATTACGTTCCTTCAGTTCGTTGTTCGACCATTTTGGCGGACGGTTCAGCAATGCCGTTCGCGCGACCACATCCTTGAAGTACTCGCTGTTAAACGTAAAGCCAAAATTCAACAGCACAGCGGGGTAACCCGCTGCCTGTACATTCACTGCGGCGATGAGCTTCTCGCGCAAGCCCATCGATTCGTGCTCCCACCACTGCTTGCAGTGAGGGCGTCCATGTTCCGGCGGCTGCAAGGGGTCGTATTCCGTGTCACGATTGACATCGTACGGCCAGTCCGTGATCGGGATGGTCGCGCGGTACGCGTCGTAATAACCAGGGTTATCACGAAACACGTGTGATCCAATCCACTCAACGTCCTGTTCGCCGTACTGCTCGAGCATCCTGTCGATCGTTATTGAAGTCGGTCGCTCGCGAAAGAACCTCGATCGACTCGGGATGTAACAATCGTGGTGGAACTGTGCTACTTCCCTACGCAGAGTCGGGTCTTGCAGTGTGACCATTTGCGCGAACTGCGTTGCTTGGCGTATTTCTGAACCTCGCGGCAGTCCTTCAATGACAGCATGATTCAGTCCCGACGAGATGGCGAGTACTGCATACCACCAGCCAGGCGTTTCGACGAGCGCGTCATGATCGGCGAAGCCCACGACGCCAAAGGTGCTGTCGTTAACCCTTAGGTCTACTGGATCCGGCTCTGGATCGCTCAGCGTTGGTGCTGGCGTATATTGGATCGCGTTCGCGTGGAACGCGGTGAGTGACGCCGGTTGCGCCGCCAGTACGACTACAAGCAGAGCGGTAAATAGCTGAAGCTCCATGCGTCGAAGCGATGTCTCCGCCGCCGGTCCGATGGACGCATCTGCCGCAGGTTCACGCCAATTGTCCAGCAAGATACCAAGGAACGGAAGATAGACCACACCCGTCTCGGTGAGTACATCCCAAAGCACGCCGTAGAACATCCATCCGAACAGCGTGGTGAAGATCTCCAGATAGCTGTCAACGTTCAAGCGTGAGTGCATCCACGATCATCGCCGGAACCTGCTGGATCACGACCATTTCAATCACGCCGACAAGCGCGAGATATCGCCAACGAAACGAGATGGCTGACGTGCGCTTGAATGGATGCACCAAACCGCCGGTGACCAGCAGATCGACCAGATATCGCCATGCGAGAAACACCGACAGCAACATGCCAACACGAATTGATGCGACGAATGCTGAGTGTGCTTCTTGATGAATGACCACGAGCACAAGAACCGCGGCGACAAGTCCAGCCCACACGCCGATACGGCGAGAGCGCTCCCACTTCAACGCGTCACGCGTCCATCCAGCACAGGCCGTGAGTCGATTGGACCTAGTTCGGGAATGCCTCGCGAGGTTTCGCGTATACCTCTAGCACGGGACAGTAACCGCTGCACCGTGTCGGAAACAATTTCGCGACGTGCTTTGTATTCGAAAAGCAATCGTTCAGTCTCTGCATCCAGAGTCGCAACCGCACTTTCCACATGACTCGTCGCTGCAGCAATGCCGAGTACTTCAGGAATTTGGCCGCCTGCCATCAGCAGTCTTCTCGCGTAAAACGCCTTCTCAAGGGTTCGATTGACGGCGATATCGTTCACGAGGCGAGCCTTCACAACCGCTTGTTCACCAAGTGGCAATTCCGCCAACGCTTCAATCACTTCGCGTGTTAGCGATACGTTGGTGCTCGAGAGGTCCGCGAGCGCAGTACGCGTCGGAGGCGATGTTGACGCTACGATCGCGTCCAGTTTGGATGCGAGTTCGGTCGCTTCGCGCGTGAGACTCATTAACAGTCCCTGCCCCGGTACCGTCGTCTTTGCGCAGTTTGCACAGGTTGTGACTTCGTGCTCCCCGACCACTTCTGCGATCCACGAAGCCGCCGAATGAGGTGTCGCCCAAACCTGCTGTAAACGACCAGCCACGCTGGTGGGAGCAGGCGCAGTTTGTCCGACACTCCGGTTCAAAGTGACGTTGTAACCCGCGCGCACCACATCACCGGTCAATCGCAAGGGTGATTGCCCCTGGCCACCAGCCGGTTGACCTAAAACCCACGGTACGCCATTCGCGCCGTTCGCCATGTCGACCTGTTCTTGCGCATGCACCGCGTTGCTCCCACCGATGCTCATCTGCTTTTTCCAATCGTTTCCTTTAGAAAGCACGATGAGTTCGTGATACGGATTCTTGCCTTGTGCTATATCTGCTTCCATCTGTCGGCAATCTTTCGTCGCAAGATCAACTCTTAACTTCGCTCCGACCAGCGCGTTCTGCATCAATTCATAGAGCCCAGGATTTGCACGCTGCAGGATGAGTGCGGGTAGCGAAGCAATTGCGCCTGTCGCCGCCTGCGTCATAGCGCGAAGCATGTCTTCAGCGCCGGACTTGACCTGGTTAAGCGTCTCTGCGACACCTAGTACTGGATCAAACGCACCGCAGCTGTAGCCCAACCCGAGTTGTGCGGATCCAGCAATCGAGACCGATGTTCTGGTTGGGTTTAACGGCTTAGGGACTACCTGTGCGCCACCGATCTCGTAATACCAGAGGCTGTCTTCCGTCGGTGGATCGGCGGCGTGGACCCAGAGACCGAATCCAGCACAGAAAACGATCAAGCCAACAATGCGAATCAATCTAAAAATGGACCGCTCCTAGATATTGTTGGCCCCTGGGTTCGCAGCACTCGTACGGGCGCCATAGATTCCAGACGAACGCACGCGAGGCGTCGATTCGACCGAGTTGCCATGACGGTTCATCAGATCCAAACAGTTCGCATTGGGCGTCGATCTTTGGCGAAATCATCTGCCACATCCCAGTCGCGGCGTCTCGCTCATCCAATCTAATCGGAATCGTCGTATAGGGGACGGGTGCCTCAAGCGCAAGCGCGACATGGAGTCGACGAGGTCCGATGACAATATCGCATGCTCGTTGGGCGATCACGGCGGCAGCTTTCGCTGGATTCTGTTGTGTGACAAAGCCCGATCGCGGGTATACGGCACCCCACGATTGCATGGCTGAGGACCCGACTTCTCTCTGGCCAGGTACGAGCGCATCGGATAGCACGCTTTCGAGTGGAGCCATGCGCCACGCCGTGGCGTCGAGCGCGGATTGATAGTAAGGTTTGCCTGAGTGCGTTACGGATTGACAGAACAATTGATCCGTGTCGATTGGCAACCCGGCAAGCGGATGTCCGATCACGTTCGCCTCAAAGAACCTGACGTCAGCGTTTCCTGCATGATCGGTCGAAACACTCACATCACCGCCCGACCCGACGAATCGATTTGACGACAATGCACCAGCGAAGCTCTTCAATGCGGTAGCTTGCGGTACGCTCAACACGTGTCGCATTTCAATCCACGGTTGGTCTAAGGGTGTGCGGTGTACAGAGACCAGCAGGTCCGGCAGATAGTGGCGTACTTTGGGTGAGGTTTGAACGTCGCAGCCGAGTAAGTGACAATGCAACCAGAGGCAATTCCCCACCCAACGCCAGTTCAGACATGCGGGTGCGGCCGTAAGCGTGCGCTGCAGGATTTGCGCGGTTGAAATGGTTTCCGCGTCGACCCACGAGGCGGAAACACAGAAAAGCGTTAGAAGCGATGCCTGTACGAAGTGCATGACGCGATTCTCAGAAATTACCGACGCTGCGCTGAAGAAATCAAGTCATGTCATGTGGGAGTTTTAGAGAGCGTGTTCTGAGTAGAGGCTCTCTGTGCGTTTCGACGCATAAACACTACGACCTCGTATCTACAGTCGCGGTTATGGTCGCGTGACGACTCGGAGACATGAAAGTCGCTGACAGAAATTAACGCAACCATCTGGTTCTTCGCGCGCGGTGATCGCAATTAAACTGTACATATATATCACTTTATCACCACAGGCAGTATCAATTGATATTGAGATTGGTAAAATAAGGATGAAATCTTTACACCGAGATCATATGATCTCCTCTTTGCTTACTTCCGTGTGCAATCGCTATCGTAGATGAGCATTTCCGATGAACGACGTAACGAACTGGTGAGGTTGATTCAGACTCCGGGGCGTCATGGAACCAAATTTACCAGCGAGAGACCGACAGACTGGGAACCTATGCGAGTTCGAGATCCAAGTGGTGGTCTATTTGGCTATTTCACCGACGAGGGAGCCTGGGAGTTGATCGCTAAGAAACTCGAAGCGGGCCACTGTGTAGAGCAAATCACACTTGATAAACCACCTGGTAAAACAGCCTATGTCCTGGTGATTCCTCTGGTGGACGATGAACCTTTGTTGTACGTCAAGTTGGAAATCGTCCGCGGTTCCGTCCTGGGACGGAGTTTTCACTATTCGAGATCAACCAACCATTAAACGAGTATTCTGATGCCAAATCTAAACAACCCGACACAATCGGAACCATTTGAAGGACTCTGCCCAGATTGTGACGAGACACTTGAGTGTACCTGGAAAAAAACATCGTTTACATTCGGTGCGGAGGAGGATCCACAGACTGTCCACGTTGAACTTCCTATCCACACCTGTGTGAAATGTGGCTTTCAAACCCTCAATGAGAATGCGGAACGCTTAAAACACATTGCGCTCTGCCAACATTTAGGGGTGCTTACCCCTGAAGAGATCCGAGACATTCGTGATTTACGAGGATTGAGTCGATCTGAGTTCTCTGATCTCACTGGTATTGGTAAAGCCTCACTCGGAAGGTGGGAGAGAGGCACAAGTGTTCAGTCTCTCGCATACGATCGCTACTTGCGACTCCTCTCGCTTCCAAACGGGGTTTCGAATCTACGTTCTCTAATACCTCTAAATGACCAAGCGACGTCTGATCGAAATTCGAAGGATCGCAAGCAAGTCATCAGATTCCCAGGATTAGGTGAATCTTTGAGAGCAAAGCGGGAGCAGACCGAATTTCACCTTACTTCAAATCAAAGAGTAACTTAGTGATGCATATCTGTACGTTCTATTCTTTTAAAGGTGGGGTGGGGAGAACACTAGCGTTGGCAAATGTCGCCACACAACTGGCTAGCGAGGGACGACGTGTACTGCTTGTTGATTTTGATCTGGAAGCACCAGGTTTGGGATCGTTTGAGTTATTAAAGACCAAGACAGAAGCGCCCGGAATCGTCGACTATGTATCACATTTCTTAAACCACAACAGTGCACCTAACGTAAGTGATTATGTTGCAGAAGCGGGTTTATTAGAGAATATCCTAGTGATGAAATCAGGGGAGTTCGAACCCAACTACGCTACGCGGATGGCAAATATCGATTGGATCAAACTATACGATCAACAAGATGGTTATTTACTATTTGAAGATATGAAAGCACAGTGGCAGAAAGAATTAAACCCCGATTATGTGTTCATAGATTCACACACCGGATATACCGACACGGTAGGGATATGCACGCGGCAACTCCCCGATGCGGTAACCATACTTATTTTTCCGAATGAACAAAACCTATATGGACTGAAACAGATCGTCTCGAACATTCGAGGAGAAGCCACGACTTCACGTCAGAAGACGATCGATCTTTACTTTGTAATGTCTAACGTACCGTATTTAGACGATGAGGACCAAATTCTAGATGGTATTACTCAGGAATTCAAACATCAGCTGGAAATTGAAGAGCTAATGACAATACATCGTTACGACAGTCTTCAGTTGATACAACAATCCGTTTTTACTCAAGAGAGACCAAATAGTCGTCTAGCTCATGAATATAGAAGACTAGCCAGAAGGATTGTACAAGGAAATTTGGAGAGTAAAGAAGGTGCGCTTTATTATTTAGAAGCATTACGCGAAATCTTAGAAGACGAATCTCGCGTCACGTACAAACCAAATCCCCTTGACGAGACTCTTAAGCTCCTCGAGATTGAAAATCGATTCAGTGACGATATCGACATCTCAGTTCAACTCGCGCACCTATGGCTAGGTGGAGGAACTACCATTCCAGGTGAGGAACACGGTCTCCATCTTGCAAGTAACATTTTAATCAAAAATCTGGACTCAATATCAGAGGAAGATCAAATCTCCCTACTAGATGCGATTACAGAACTCGGTGGCAGTTACTTCGGACATCACACTGCAGTAGAGGCACTACATCAAGAATCATTACCGTTACGCACTGTTAAGAGATTGCTAAATCTATTAGAGGGAAGTTCTCAAATCTCTATGTTTCCCGCAATCTCAAGTTTGACGATATCAGATAAACTAGAACTTGGCGCGAGTTTAGAAAGGTTAGGTAGTTTAAACTTCAGTAATTCAGTACTTAATTCCATAATCTCTGACGACGACATAGACAGCCGAAATATAACGAAGGCGGCGAAATCACTATTGGCGCGAAATTACATTGCTCGACACCGGTTTGTTGAAGCACTCCACACCTACTCGCGAGACGGCCTTACGACTAGAGACATGAGTCTTTTAGATGCCTTCTTCTATGCAAGCGCACTTTGGGGAGACACAAAAGAATATCCTCAGAGCGTATTTGAACAAATCTGTGATATGGCTATTTCTGAACATCGAAATGACATTGTCGAGGAGCAAGGGACAATTGAGCACGCGTTTGACGTAGCTTATGAATTTAGCTCCACTCCTAAGCGCAATTCTAATGCACTGTATGACGAACATGGTTCGCTGATAATTGAAAACGAAGAGCGATTACAGTTATTACTCCTAATTGGAAGGATTACACGGAGTGATGAGTTGACTTGGGATAAACTGCAAATTGATTTAATGTTGGATGAGTTCCTGCCGTCAAGAATTAGTCTGCGATTCAGTTTCTGGAGTTTTGAGTATGTTTTATTCAACGAATTTACTGAACACACGCATGCGATCAATACGACTGAATTCGATGATTCTTCACGAGTGCCTTTCTTATCTCAAGCGCAAGCGCGACATGGAGTCGACGAGGTCCGATGACAATATCGCAGGCGCGTTGGGCGATCACGGCCGCAGCTTTCGCTGGATTCTGCTGTGTGACAAAGCCTGATCGCGGGTATACGGCACCCCACGATTGCATGGCTGAGGCTCCAATTTCTCTCTGACCAGGTACGAGCGCGGCGGGAAGCGCACTTTCGAGTGGGGCTATGCGCCACGCTGTGGCATCCAGCGTAGATTGATAGTAGGGCTTTCCTGTGCGCGTTACGGACTGACAGAACAATCGATCCGTGTCGAACGGCAGCTCGGCAAGCGGATGTCCGAAGACATTCGCCTCGAAGAACCTGACGTCAGCATTTCCTGCATACTCGGTCGAAACGCTCACATCGCCGCCGGACCCGACGAATCGATTGGACGACATTGCAGCCGCGAAGCTCCTCAACACCGCGGATTGCGGTACACTCAAAGTTCGACGCATCTCGATCCACGGTTGATCAGCAGGTGTGCGGTGCACCGTGACCAGCAGATCCGGCAGATAGTGGCGTACTTTGGGTGACGTTTGAACGTCGCAACCTAGAAGGTCACACTCCAACCGAAGGCAGTTACCAATCCATCGCCAGTTCACGCATGCCGAAGCCGCGGCAAGCGTACGCTGCAGGATTTGAGCGGTTGAGATAGTCTCCGCGTGTGCGATCGGAACGATTAGGCAGATTAGAGTTGCGAGCGAAGCCTGAAGGAGATGCATGCGGCGATTCTCGAAAATTGCCGACGGTTCGCAGAAGAAATCAAGTCATGTCATGTGGGAGTTTTCGACAGCCTGTTCTTCGCCGTGGCTTGCTACACGTTCCGCCGAGTCAGAATCGCGATCTAGAACTTACTGTTGTAGATTCCTTTGCGCCAGTTTTCTGACAACATTTCCTGAATCAAGTGATTTCCCCGGCGAGAATGGTCATTTGCGCATAAGATTGAGAAAATCGTGCAGTCTATAGGAGAAAAGCGTCAGTGAGACTAGCGAAGACTCACGCGCACGGACGTAGAACGAAGGAGAGGACGGCCCAATTAGGTAAATCGATTTATGACCGAGACATCAAAGAGCAAATCGAATCCGTTCATCTCGGAAAGTACGTCTCCATTGACATAGATACCGGAATTTGGACGATCGCCGATGACCTTCTAACAGCAGCCAATCTCTTACGCGAACGATGCCCCGAAGTCGTCGATGTGTGGTCAGTGAGGATTGGATGTGAGGCACTGCATCACTTCGGAGGTAGGCCATTGCGGAGATCTGAGTGATCGAAGGAATCGTAAATTCAGTCTACGAACCCATAGATGTTCAGGAGGTGTGAGATGGCTAATTACAAGATCGAATCTGTTCGGACGGAGAAAGATTACGAGTCCGCGCTCGCGCGGGTCGATACTCTGATGGACGCGGAGTTTGGCAGCGCAGATTTCGATGAACTCGACGTTCTGATCGACCTAATCGAGCACTATGAAAGTAAGCACCAACCAATGGGCTATCCAAGTCCCGTCGGCGCTATCGAATTCCGTATGGAACAGGCAAAGCTGAAACCCCGTGACCTAATCCCATTTCTCGGCAGTCGCGCTAAGGTATCCGAGGTTCTCTCCGGTAAGCGCGAAATTACCGTTCCTATGGCGCGAGCGCTCCACGAGCATCTCGGTATTCCCGCTGACGTGCTATTGAGCAAGTCGAGAGTTCCGCTCGATGATCCTATAGGGGATTACATACTTGATTACAAAGTCTCACGAATTGGATCGTAATACTATACAATTACACATGAGGCGCGAGAACCAAGCGCTAAGAAGGCCTCTGGGACAGGGGCATCTGGACGAGGAGGAGCGTTCACATTAGTGACTCCGAGGATCCGTCAAAAGGCAGCCTGTTTTGTAAACAGGTATGTAAGTCCCATCCTATATCTAGCATGGAGTGGAGAAGTGGTGCCAAAAAATGAGACAGTTTTTGCGAAGCTGTCTCGTTTTTAACTTTACAAAGACCAGCAGGGCAACTATTAGAACTTGAGTATGACGTCGAGATCCTAATTTCGCTGATCTTTAGATGGGGGCAGAGACATGGCCTTCAGATGAAGACTATTCTCCCCTAAGCTCTAGCAACTCTCTTTCGCACGTAACGTAGCGAACAGGTCTTTGTACTTTCTTCAACTCTCTTACATCAACAAGGCGCTTCGACCTGGCATCTTCCGTAGGTTTGGTTACACCTAATACATCCGCAATCAGGATGTCGACTCAAGGGAACGCAAGTAATCCAAGTTGGCCATGGCTCAGTTTTCCGTCACTTCGACGAGCTCGTCGCGCAAACGACCACCATGTTTGTCGCTTTTCACAGCTTCTCCCCAACCTGCGTCGCCCCATCTCGACAGAATTCGACCTGTCGCGGCCTGAAGCTCTTCACGTAGCTTCCCGGACCAACCCTAATTAGGCAACGTACCTTTCGAGGAATCGGGAACGACACAGGTTACTTCAACCGACCACCTGACTCCTTAGTCGCTCCCTTGCGTCCAACGCGTGTCTGACTTGTGCTGCGAGCGTGTGAGCACCGATGCTCGTTAACTGGTCGGGCAATTCGGGACGCGATGCCGGATAGATTCCTGCCTCTGCCAGCGCGGCTCTCGCATCATAAGAGAGGTAGGCGAGTTCTAACTCTACCGCGGCGTCTTCGTCTCCCATTTCACGCATCTCTTGCATCCGTCGGCGTGTAACCAACGATCGTTTCCTGATTTCCGTAGGATTCGGTAATGGGACTCGACTGCTCCACCTCGTCACGATTCGAAGCCATGTAGATTCCCGATCAAACAAAGTGCGGCCGAATACGACCGCCCAACCTAGTAAGTCATGTCCTGCTTCGATTTTCGTGTCTACGCTTTGGGCATCGAACGCTCGAAGGTCTATCTCAAGCGGTGCTCGATCTGAAAATTCTTGCGTAGATTGGCAGAGCACAAGCATATCGAGATCATCGGACTGAACGCCTTTTCTTACTGCGGAACCAATAGCTACGACCGCGAGGATGTTGTGATCTCGATTCGCGCGCTCGAGAAATTCGAGAGTCCACTTCTTTGCTCCTAGCGTCGGCCAGCGTTGAATGCATCGATCTGCAAAGCTTCGTTTCATCGTTGTTATGTCTCGATGAGCTCTCGAACAGAGCGAACATATTCCTCAATTAGTGTTGCCGTATCTTCAGCATCCAGTTTAGGTGCCGGAACGTCCCCGTACGCTTCACTCTTACGAACTTCATTGAGATCCTCCAGCAACGCCGATACATCTTGTAAAGCATGTTCTTTGTGAAGTTGCGATGCTGCGGACACTCTAGCGTAGTGCGTTTTCTGAATTCGAATGCCGACGTGCATGCTGCATCGACTGCATTTTCTGTTGCGTGGAAGCCGAAGTGCGATAGGCTAGCCCAATCTGGAGGATCCAACGACGAAAGCACGCGCTCAAGCTGACTTTCTGCTAGTTCTAGCTTCTCCAAAGGCGTAGCCATGATCGGTACTATAGATTCAGCTACTCAGTATTACAAAGATTTTGGCTCTGAACTACGGCTTTGTGTTCCACACCACACGATTCGTGACTGAGAACTTCGATGATTCGGCAGGTGAAGACGTGCAGTTCAACTACAGTTTGCACTATGTTTGTTAACCACATACAGCCGAACGGAGGTTTTTGAAATTCAGACAACGAAACTGAGTTGAGATCTAAAGCCGTGGACGCCCTAATTTAACTTTAACCCCTTTTCGATTTGCGCGCTGCACTATCGGCGGATACGATGGTTCGCTGTCAAATCGCAGCGAGTCGGGGGCTCAGGCGCACTCCGATCGCAGTGTATTCCCACAATTTGCACGTTTGTGTGGTTCGTTGTTAGCGCATACGAATATCCATAGGTCGAAATCACAGTGATAAAACCGAACTGATTGACCGAGAAATCAAATGTGAGTTTTTTGAACCTGATCAACCTGGTTTAAGTATTGAATCAACAGAAGATGATCACTCGGTCTGTCGCTAGCGTAATCGTCTTCGCTGCAACAGTAGCTACGTTGGCGTCAGAAGTACCTGACGCAAGCTTAAATCGCGCCATCCCACAAGATGAATTTAGCGTTGAAGTCCTGCCGTTACTAAGAAGGTCAGTGAGGCGCAGCTAGATTCCCATGCAGTTCCTGATCACTGCCGAGAGCCGCGAAGTTCTCGGCCTCCGACCAACTGTACCGATGACTGTTAAGTTCACTCTCTGTGTGCCGGTCGATCAGGTGAATCTCCTTGTGCAAATGGTGCTCACCGATGTCGACGCAAGTTCAAACTTGCAGTTTCAATAGGATGTTCTGTCCAGAAGCGGAATGCTCGCAGTCAATTCCTGATCGGTACCGATCACGGACTGTGGTCCAGCTGGTCCAAGAAAGCGATGAATCATCAACCGCTGGAACTCGCGCTGATCGCGCGTAGTTAGCTCGTCGTACACCTCACTCTCGACTAATGCGCGGTAATCCCCAGTCGTGTCAGCATAAGGCACGATGTATGCAGGTGTCATGTCCATCAGGATTGCAGCTCGATTCTTCTCGCTTCGATTGACTCCAGCCCGATGCCAAGTACGCGTATCGAACAGGATCATGCTCCCAGGCGGCGCTTCGATCACGTCTGCATCGGGACCGTTGTACGGTAAGCCGTTGACCGCGCGATGACCTGGCTGATAGGCATCACGGGCGACTCCCCATTCCTCAGGAGGACCATGGTCGAGAGAGTGCGAACCTAGTTTGAATGCCGTTGCGCCTCGGTATTTGGTGAATTCCGAAACACAGACGATCCGCTGGACACCCATCACTGTCTTGCCGCTCGGCGTTGGCACCTTACCGGCAGCGTTGATTCCCCAGTGGTACGGATAGTCCGAATGCCACCCTTGTACGACACGTTGGCCGTCGTCTGGTGTCATTACCCCGATACCGGGCGAATGAGCGAGGCGAATATCGTCGGTTTGCATATATTGGCGTGCAAGCCAGACAGAGATGGGTTCTACAGCCGTCTTGGCCAGGGCGCTGCCTTGGCATATTTGACGCTGGGAACGGTCGGGCGACAGATCAGAGTAACCGTCGGTGCACGCAATCTTTTGCAGTGAGTCAACAATATCCGGTGATAGGATCGCGGCTAGGCATACCCAGCCATTCTCCGTCAGATGAGCCAAGTATTCTGAAGGTAACCGTTCTGGACCGTGCACGATTGCGTAGGGCTCAGCGACAGGACCACGGCGACCGTCTGCATCCAATGGGATCCCGTTGACGGACAGTTGGAATCCGCCTTCCTCAACTGCACTCATTTCCAAGACAACGCCCGTCTGAGCGTGTTCAAGGCGTTCTCCTCGAACGCGCCACATCAAATCATCCGAGATTGTCTCGGTGACGTGGGTTTCGCCGTCGTTAACACTTCCAAGAAAGCGACCGTCGACACCGACCACCATAGCGTAGTGGGAAGTCGGTTTGAGTACGCGGACCGTGCGCTCCTGGAATGAATCACCTCCTTTCATATCGCGCAGATATTACCGCGATTAGTCACTTCGCCCCCTCGGGCTAAGTTGATCGGGTTTGATAATACCGACCGATCTCGAAGATGGAACAATCCATGCGACAGTTCTCTTTTCTCACGATGCTAATGCTATTTGGCTCGATGACGATTCACGCGGATGAGATAACCGTTTCACGGGCGGATTACCTGGAAAAACTACAAGGATTCTGGCTGGGTCAGTGCATCGCCAATTGGACTGGCATCATCACGGAAATGGACAAGATCGGTGGCGAAGGCGAAAGGGGGAAGTTTTACACACGAGAGGATTGGGGTACGACGGTTCAGGTAGTGCGTTGGTCTGGCGAACTTGGAGATCCAAAGACGATCGACTGGGTTCGTCGTGGTCCAGATGAGATTTGGGGTGCCGACGACGATACGGATATTGAATACATATAGAGGCTGTTGAAAAAGTCGCTTTTCGGTTTGTATGTTAAGGCGATTCAAGCTAACATTTAGTGCTTCATTGGCCAACGGTGCCACCTGCCATGATTGGAGATGTCAATCGCGCTGAGCCTGTGCTGTTTCCGCCGTCGCTGGAAGAACTGCTGCCGGACGATCACGTCGCGCGACTGTACGTACGGGTGGCGGCGCGGTTGGACTTGTCAGCGTTAGAGGCGACGTACCATGTGGATGCGGGGCGCAAGGGGTACCCGCCGGCCGTGCTGCTGGCGCTGTGGCTGTACGGTTACATGACCGGCGTGAACAGTTCGCGCAAGCTGGAGCAAGCGACCCATGACCGGCTGGATTTCATGTACATCGCCGGGGGTCAGCATCCGGACCACACGACGCTGGCGAACTTTCGCCGTGCGCATCGTGCGGCGTTTGAAGCGGCGGCGGCGGAATTCTTGCAGGTGCTGATCGAAGGCGGCGTGGTGCAGTTGTCCGCGATTGCGGTTGACGGGACGAAGCTGAAGGCGTATGCGGCGCGGGAGAAATCGTTGACGGCGAAGTTGGCGCGGAAACGTATCGAGGTCTGTCAAAAGGTGATTGCGCGCTTGTCCGAACAGGCGGACCGCCATGACGCTGAAGGCGCGGATGCCAACGTTCATGCGGTCGGTGCCGCCGTTGACGATGACGTCTTGACGCGGCTGCTGGTGGACGTCAAGCGCTACGAGGCGATGGCGGCAAAACTGGATGCGGCGGACGCCGCTGTGCTGGCGGCCGAACAAGCCGCTTACGACGCGCTGCAGGCGACCCGCGACGCGTATGAAAAAGCGCACGGCACGAAACCCCGGGGGGCGCCGCCGAAGCCGCCCGGGGATGCACCCAAGCAGGCGACGCGGGAACACTTGACCGACCCCGATTCGCAGCTGATGAAGACCCGTGACGGAATCATGCCGGCGTACAACGCGCAAGCGGGCGTCGATGTGGACACGCAGCTCATCGTGACGTCGGGTGTGACCGACGCGCCGACGGACTACGGCCAGATCGTGCCGACGCTGTGCGCGCTCGAAGCGTTGCCCACCGTCGAGCCCGACGCGGCGTCTGACGACGCGGATGACGAAGACGGTCGCATGAACCTGTTGGCCGACGCGGGTTACTACAGCGACGACAATGTTCAGGCGTGCGAGGAAGCCGACGTCAATGCCTATATCGCCACCGGCAAAAACGGGCGGGCGAAACCACCGAAAGGGGCTTGCTCGCAAGCAGTTGAGACCATGGTGGAACGGATGCAGGACGTGGTCGGCCAGGCCCTGTATCGCAAGCGCAAGAGCACGGTCGAAACGACGTTCGGCTGCATCAAGGACGCAATGGGATTTCGGTATCCGAAGATGCGCGGTCTCGCCGGCGTTCAAACCGAGTGGCAGCTGGCGTGTCTGGCGTGGAACGTCAAACGCTTGTACAGTTTAGGTAGGGCAAGTCTATTCTGAGTGCGGAGCATCGAGAAAACCACCTTAACGTGGAGGCAATATGGCTTGTTTCGGCGACTTTGTGCGCTTAATTTCGTCCGCATCCGGCGTGACCGGCGTTTCGACACCGATCAGGCCGATCAAATGCGAGCGCGAGCGAAAAACGCCGCAAAATCGAATCGAAAATCAACAGCCTCTATACCAGTATTTACTCGCGAAGAGCGACTCGACGCGTTTGACAGGTGAACAGATCCGAGAAGGCTGGATTACCCATATATACGACGAAAAAAGTGCACCGGGGGGAGAGAACTTTTTGTGGGTTTCCAATCAGCGTGCGCACGATTTGATGCTAGAGGGTCACGTTCCCCCAGCGACGAGCGACCCATCTAACAACGAATGGTACGAGATGATCGATGCTCAGCTGACTACCGAGATATTTGGACTGTATGCGCCGGGACGACCGGATGTCGCGCTTGAGATCGCTCACATGCCTATTCGCACGACAGCTAGTGGCGAAGCGGCTCTAGCATCAGAGTTCTACGTGATCATGCACTCGCTCGCTGCCACCGTAGATCCGACAGCGCCAAGGAAAAACCAGGTCCACCAGTTGGCCGCGCACGCACGATCCTTCGTGCCAGACGAATCAACCACCGCAAAAATGTACGACTTTGTGCTAAGCCGTTACGAAGCGGGAGTCCCATGGGAGGAGGCGCGGGACGATATTTATCGACGCTACCAGCTTGAACAGCAAGATGGTTACGACAAGGCGCCGCGCAACCCCGTTGCGTCTGGCATCAACTTTGCATCGAGCATGGTCAGCCTCTTCTATGGCGAAGGTGACTACCAAGATACGGTGAAGATCGCCGTATTGGCTGGTTGGGATTCCGACAATCCTGCGGCGACTTGGGGCGGTTTGTTGGGCTTTCTATATGGTAAACAGGCAATTGAAGAATCATTCGGGCAGGAGTTCTCGGATCAATATCACATCCACCGTACTCGTACGGGATTCCCAGTACGTGATGGAGTCGACAGCTTCCCTAACATGGCCGCAGTGGGAGTGGAAATAGTTGATCGCGTTGTTGTGGATGAGATTAATGGCGAAGTTCAGGACGATCAGTGGCTGATTCCGCTGATTGCTGAATAAGAATGATCGAGAAGAAGAGGATTACATGAAGAGGTTTCGCGTCACATACATTGGTATGAAATTCAGTCTCGTCATGCTCGCGACGAGTCTGCTATTCATCGCTGGCTGCGGTTCAAGCGAGAGTAACGACGTTGGTAGCAGTGAATCTAAACCCAAAGTCGCACTCATCATGAAGTCGCTCGCCAACGAGTTCTTTGTGACCATGGCTACCGCTGCCGAAGATCATCAAGAACTGCATCAGGACGCCTACGAACTCATCGTAAATGGCATCAAGAATGAGAGTGATCTAGCGCAGCAAGTTGCGCTTGTGGATCAAATGATCGGCATCGGCGTGGATGCGATCGTGATCGCTCCCGCCGACTCGAAGGCTCTGGTTCCGGCTCTTGCCCGTGCGCGGGAAAATGGCATTCACGTTGTGAATATAGACAACCGACTTGATCGCGAGGTGCTGCTCGAATACGACTTGGTGATTCCTTTCATCGGTCCCAATAACCGCAGGGGTGCTATGGACGCCGCTAATTTCGCCTTGGAGCAACTTCCTGTAGGCGCGAATGTTGTGATCCTCGAAGGTGTTACAACGGCCCAGAACGCAATCGAGCGACGGATGGGATTCGAAGACGCGGTTGCGGCGCACGGCGCAAACTTAGTTACGAAGCAGAGCGCTGTTTGGGATCAAACCAAAGCGGTCGAGGTCACGGCAGCGATTCTGGTTCGTCATCCCGATGTGCAATTGATTCTTGCCGCCAATGACAACATGGCATTGGGTGCGGCGGCCGCAGTGTCCTTTGCCGACTTGACCCGCGATGTCTCGATCGTTGGTTTTGACAATATCTCGGCGGTTCATCCGCTGCTCCGTGACGGTCGGGTTCTCGCTACTGTCGAGCAGTATGGTGACCAATTCGCCGTGAACGGTATAGAGCTGGCCCTCGAAATGATCAATGGTCAACCGGAACTCGTAGACCGCGAAACTCCGCTTGTGGTAATTTCACGGGCTGACATTGAAGATCCGATCGAACAATCGACAAACCAGTGACTGGTCGAATTCCTGGGCCTGATGACTAGGGATACACGCGAGCGCCTTCGATTCGTCGCCAACGGAATTTGCAAGTCGTTCGCGACCCCCGTGCTCCACGATGTCGATTTGGAGGTGTCCGTTGGCGACATACACGGACTGGTAGGCGAGAACGGTGCCGGTAAGTCCACGTTAGCGAAGATCATCGTGGGGCTTGAGACCGCTGACTCAGGTTCGCTTTATCTGGACGGACAACCCTACCGACCGATCAATACGGCAGACTCGCTCCGTGCGGGTACTGCTATTTGCGCGCAAGAATTGAGTCTCGTCGACGACCTGTCAATCGCTGAGAACATACTGCTTAACACAACGGCATCTCCCTGGACGCGGATCAGACGCAAATGTGCAGAAGAGAGGGCTTCCAGCCTACTTAGCTTGGTAGGACTTGAGCACTCCACTCCGCGCACACTCGTCGGTAGGTTGAGCCTCGCTGAGAAGCAGCTTGTGGAGATCGCTAAGGCGTTAGCAACCGAAGCGAAGCTACTGATATTAGATGAACCGACGTCCGCATTGACGGTCCCTCAGGCTGAGGTGGTGCATGGGATTTTGCGAGATAAAGTGTGCGGTGGTATCACAGTGATCTACATCTCCCACCGCTTGGGCGATGTTCTAAACGTCTGCGATCGCGTGTCGGTACTGCGGGATGGCGAGGTTCAACTCACAGAAGATTGCGATAAACTGTCTGAGAAAGCGCTGATTCGGGAAATGGCGGGCGTGGATGCGGACTTCGACGCTCCGCCACGTCCGACGGTGAAATCCGCGCCATTACATCTCACAGTTTCAGGTCTGCGAACGTCGAAACTCCCAAACCCGATCAGCTTCAATTGCAAACGGGGCGAAATTTTGGGTGTCGCGGGACTCGCAGGATCGGGTCGAACGGAACTTTTGAACGCTATCTTCGGTTTGGATAAGCGGATTGGTGGGAGCATCAAGATCCACACGGAGAGCGGGACCACCGAACCGCGAAATCCGTGGCAATCCATTAAAAGTGGGATCGGGCTGGTTACTGAAGACCGCACCAAGGACGGCATTTTTCGAGCTCAGGCACTCGCGTTCAATGTAACGATTGCGGGTCTTGGACGAATCTCTGATCGAAGCGGAAGGTTGATTCGAAGGAAAGAAGTCGGTGCCGTGGCAAGATTAATCGAAGCGCTACGTGTAAGGAGCACTGGTGCCTATCAGAAGATGCGTGAACTTAGCGGCGGAAACCAGCAAAAGTCGATGTTGGCAAGGTGGCTGCACTGTGAGTCACAGCTGTTACTGCTAGATGAGCCTACCCGAGGCGTGGACGTAACCGCGAAACTCGCGATCCACACGGAATTGGTCCGCCTACGAGACTCTGGAATTACGGTCATCGCTGTATCGAGCGAGTTGGAGGAGTTGCAGAGTTTGTGCGACAGAATCATCGTACTATCGAATCGAAACCTCGTCGCCGAGTTTCACAGGAGCAATTGGAACCAACGCGAAATCCTCGCAGCGGCTTTCAGTGAATATGACCGCGTATACGAACCGTCGTCGGCGTCATAGTTTGCGTTCGAACGGAAGTTTCTCGTGAATGAACTAGGTAGCCGAGTTTCACGAATTCTCGAAGGGAACCTCATTTTCGTTTCGTTGCTGGCGATCGTGGTTTTCTTCAGTCTGATCTCCGAGAGCTTTCTGGCTCTGACGACGCTCTCGACGCTACTAAACCAATTACCGGCACTTACCGTGGTATCAATCGGAATGACGCTGGTTTTGATCAGTGGGGGAATCGACTTGTCGGTTGGTTCCGTCGTTGCGTTAAGCGCAGGTGTAATTGGCGCTGGGATCGCCATTTTGGGTTTGCCACTTCCGCTAGCGGCTTGCCTAGGTATCTTGACGGGTGCGTTAGTCGGACTCGCGAACGGCGGCCTTGGCGCATATCTGCGATTGCCGATTTTCATCGTTACCTTGGGTATGCTGGAAGTTTCGAGGGGTCTCGCATATCTCGTCACTGATTCGCAGACGGTCTATATCGGTGCGACGATCCAGTCGTTCGCACTCCCGTGGGCAGGTAGCGGGGTGTCGGCTTCAATCCTCGTTGCGCTGACGTTAGTCGTCGTGTTCGAGTTACTGCTAAAGAAGACGATTTTCGGACGCCAGATTGTTGCTGTAGGCAGTAACGAAAGTGCGGCTGAAGTGTCTGGAATCGATCCGAGACGTGTTCGGTGTACAGTATTGGTGCTTTCGGGTCTGTTGGCGGGACTCGGGGGTCTGATGAATGCTGCTTACCTAGGATCCGCAGACCCTAACGCGGGCATAGGTCTGGAACTGTCTGCGATCGCAGCAGCTGTAATTGGCGGTACCAGTCTCATGGGTGGAAGAGGATCTGTCGTTGGCGCATTCGTTGGGGTATTGATCGTGTCGGTACTTCAGATCGGTCTAGCACAAATTGGCATTACGGAGCCGACAAAGCGAGTTATCACAGGTGCGGTAATCATCTTGGCTGTCATCCTTGATCGGTGGCGTGTTGCGTAAGGGCGCGACGCTTGATGGCGACCACGACACCCACGGGTGTGAGCTAGTTGACGGCGGCAATAAAAGACGCTTGGGATTCGGTCAGCACGACGTATAAATGGGTGTTTCGAAAGGCTTGAGATCGCGTGTAGGATCGTGCAGCGCGCGGTCCGTTAGTACTCAGGGTATTCCTGATGAAGTTTGGTCGGAATGCCACCACGCTGATACACCTTGAGTTGCGGTTCGTTGAGATTGGCTAACAGGTGATCGAAGTACTCCGAGATAAACTGATCCCGTACGCCCGCAAGCTTTGGTTCGTTCACGAGATTTCGAAGCTCCTGAGGATCATCCTTCATGTCATATAACTCCAAGGGCTTTCGCGTCAGCGAGTTGATAGTCATCTTGTACCGCTCAGTGCGCGCCATCGAGTACAAGCTCACCTCGCTGAAGACCACATCCTTACCCGGCTGTGCATCGGGATCATCTGGACCAGCCTCAATCTTTTGAAGCAACGAACGACCGCGATCGACCCCAAGATGGGGCGCACCCGCAGCGTCGAGTAACGTTGAACTGATGTCTAAGTGGTCCGTCAGGTTGCGTGTAGTCCTAGGTTTAGTTCCGCGAGGTGGTCTAACGATCAGCGGCACGTTCAGCGCACCTTCGTAGAACACCGACTTCTGGCAAAGCCGGTGATCACCGAGCATTTCGCCGTGGTCGGAGGTATAGAAGATCCATGTGTTGTCCAGCAGACCGTTTTCCTCAAGAGACTGCAACACGATACCGATTGCGCGGTCGTCGAACGCAACTTTCGCATAGTAGTGGCTCTTAAGCGTTCGACCCTGAGACTCGGTCATGTCCTTGAGTCCGCTTCGCACGAACATCCTCTCGATCTGGGGCGAGATGGGCTCGGTTGGTCGTTCCATGATCGTCAGAGGCATATCTTGTGGATCGAACATGTCCCGGTAGCGTGTTGGTGCGTCAAACGGCGGATGTGGCCCGGTCAGGCAGACCTGAAGATAGAACGGCTTTTCACCCGCGTAGTCTCGTATCCACTGCGACGCCGTGTTGGCGATATACATGTCAATATGTTCATCCTCCTCAAGGAGGTGGGGCAGGTGTTCCCAAGGGCGGAGCAGTCCGGTGCGCTGCCCGAGCCTGAAGTTGCGTGCGCAGTCTTCGTAGACCTGTAGCTTCCCTCGCCGGGCGAGGAAGTCAGCGTAGTAGCACCTGTGGGTCGCCGAGGGAATGGTGTCCTTCACCTCGTGGGCGAACTCGTATCCCCAGTCATGCAAGCCGGATGCGTGGTCGCGCGTATGTCCATCATCAGCCTGGTACAGTCGGAAATGGGTCTTACCAATCACGGCGGTGCAGTAACCTGCGTCCCGGATTTTTCTGACGTGGCTCGGACCGTAGCGGTCCGCTTCGCTGCGATTACCCCATGCACCGTGCTCGTTGACGTATAAGCCTGTGATCAACGAAGCCCGCGCCGGCATACATAGAGGTGAGTTCGTGTAGCAGTTTCGGAAGGTCACGCCCTCGCTGGCTAGGCCGTCTAAGTTCGGGGTTCGAACAACTGGATTTCCGACACATCCGAGCGCGTCGCCCCGATGCTGATCGGAGAATATCAGGACGATGTTCGGTGTATTCGGCACAATACGGTTTTCCCTAGGTGAATACCGACAGCGGTAATCCTAGTGGTTCCCGTGCGATGAGAAGGTGAACCTTTTTCCTCTTGTCCGGAAGTCGACGTGGGGAATGGGGAACTCCTACATGCTGAGCACTGTGGGACCTATGACGTCAACAGGATGACGGTTTGCATGAAGCTGTGGTATCCAACTGTCGGACGTCGCCGTCTCTATCGGTTCATAAAAGAACTAGGGATCCAAGTCAAGACCCGGCATTGGGCCTAGCGGACCACCGTCCCCGATCATCGCCCTCACGGTATTCAGCGCCATCTGCAGCGTGACTTCTCGGCATCGAAAGCGTCATACGAATATCCTCAGATCGAAATCACAGTGATCACGCCGAACTCATCGACCGAGAAATCAAATATGATTTTGGGGGACTTAATCAACCAGATTTGAGCAATGAATCAACGGAAGATGATCATTCCCTCCATCGCTAGTGCATTCGCATTCACCGCATCAGCCGCTATCTCAGCGTCGGGAGTGCCTGAAGCAAGCGGAAAACGCGCTTTCACGCAAGATGAATTTAGTGTTGAAGTCCTGCCGGTAGATCTTGAATCGCGTAACGTCGTGCAGGAAGGACTGGAGTTCTGGAATGGCGATCTCGCACTTGGCAGCTCTGACGATTTGCAAGAAGTCGAGATTACGCCTGAAATGCTAGGTGGCGTTTCTTTCACAGAGTACGGCAAACCGATAACCACTCACCCTAAGATGTTCTATGACGTATTGCCGTTCAGGTGGTTGGCAGCATGGGAGTTGCCGTTGATGGTCTTGTTACCCGAAACGGATCAAAATCAAACTCTCCGCGACGTTGATTTCGAGTTCCTGTTGAGGAAATTCAATATCGCGGTATTAGTCGACGAGAAATACGGTTTCAATCTCCCAGATCATTCCAATTTAACCATTGAACTATCCGATGAAGATAGACGATCTAACGTTCAGATCAACATGACGCTGGACGATCACAGCCGAAGTTATTTCATCAGTAACCCTCAATACGTGCTTAGTGGGATACGTGACGAACTAAGACATTTCGAAGTCGACAACCGCCAGAAGATCACGCAAAAGCCAAATATGACATTCATTCAAATGGACGGCTTTGAATTCGATCCTGACACGGTCAATGACATGAGGGTCACCGGCATTCCGGTTGCCTACAACTTTAACGTTGGACAGACGCGCGTCGAATCTGGATTTCAATGGGGTGGACAACTCGAAGCGATGCCACTTCGCTACCCGCAACGACCGTTCTTACAGCCGTAGATCGCTCATTTGGGATTCGGCGCACTCAGCGAAAATTCATGAATCGTGCGCTGTACCGCACAGCTTCGCTGATGTCCGAAGCACTTAGAAACTACTACCGGACTACTGCTCTCAAAAGCTTGTACCTGACTGCCTAAATATCTTTTTTCCCGACTTTAGTCAGGCCGATTAACTGTTCGAAGAGTATTTCAGGGATTGCCTGGTTTGCACGACTTATATCGAATTCGATCACTTCGTCATTTCGTGAGATGGTCAGCGTCTCACCCGTTCGAAGTTCATCCAGCAAAGGAGTTATTTCTAGGAAATCTAAAGACTGCAATGCAGCGCCCGTCAGCGTTCGAGGCCAGATCATCGAAAATTCATGCGCTTTGTTGTCATCGACTTTTACGGTGACAGCAAGCATCGAAGAACGCGCTTCCTCTTCGGAGCGCTCGGTCTCGTCTCCATGCGATACTAACAACGCCCACTTGCCATCCTCTTGTGGAATTAGAACAAAGGACTCAATACCTGAACGACACCAAAGGTACGGCTGGATATACCGCGTCCGGTCCTTACCTTTACCGAACGTGCAAGCGCCAAATTCCTCCTTGACGTACGCGGCCTCGTTAGGTCGCGGATCGGACACCGTGGTGGCCTGCGCGAAAATCAAGGAGCAACCCATAACGACTAGACATACACTTAGAAGCGTTTTCCAACGATTCATGTTAAACCTCTCACTCTGGTCAAGGACGCTAATATCAGTGTACCGCTTTCAACGATCAAGACAAAATGCAAGGCAAATACACGTCGGGAAGAGCTCAAGCGTTTCGTGCTCGACGAGGCGATATTTCAAGCATCACGGTCAACCATTCTCGAAGCGGTTCCTCCTTTCTATTTAGACCCGAGTTCATTCAGAAAGTTGGCTGCACACTGTCGTGGTCGGGTCACGAGACTCCCGGTTATCGATCGCATCGCTGTTCATCTCCCGTACGTTTCCAACACAACCCAAAAGAATGTAATTACAAACCTGAGATTGCGCTAGTCCGTTAGCTCAATCACTGAGCGCATCGCCGACATAGAGGCTCCCCATGCACCGATCTTTCCATTCAAGCACGTTGTTCTTGCTTTTCGTTTCGTTCATGTTTTCGCAACCCATCTTTAGCCAATCAGAAACTACTGTGGAATACAGGGTGACGTTCACTGGAAACTGGACGCTAGCAAGTACGCCAGGCGGTGTGGTTGGCAGTGCTCACTTTACGACGATCGCGGGAGGTAAGCACAACTCATCTGTGAGTTTCTGGTCATCCGGAGCGAAAGCGACCTCCGGTCTCGAAGCGCTTGCGGAACTAGGATCGACCAGTGGATTTATCAACGAAATAAACTCGAGCGCTTATACGGACGCTTCGTTCACATCCGGTGTCTCAGGCGGGGGTACCGGCACATCAACATTTACGCTCAACATGAAGAAAACCCACCCACTCATCACGCTCGCGTCAATGATAGGTCCAAGCCCGGATTGGTTTGTCGGTTTACACGGGTATTCATTGTTGGACCACACTAGCAATTGGGTCTCCTCCGCCACGGTGAACCTATATCCGTATGACGCGGGCACCGAGGATGGTTCCGAGTTCAGGCTTGGTAATCCCGCAACTTCGCCTCAAGGCGTAATCACGAGCCTTCGCGGTGTTGGCAAGTTCTCCAACGCACCGATGGCCACCATTTCATTTACACTTCGGGACTCGCCGCCACCGCCGCCTCAAATTTCGCCAACGATCACCGCGATCGAACGACCCTCCAGTACCCTGCAAGCGACTAATGCGGACTCCGTCACATGGTTGGTGGCGTTCAGTGAAGCAGTTCAGAACGTGTCTACAGATGATTTTGTCGTTGTCGGCACAACAGCAACTGCGACGTCCGTCTCGCTGACGAACCGTTTCACCAACGAATACCTTGTCGTCGTGAGCGGCGGCAACTTGGCGAACCTGGACTCGACAATTTCGTTGGGACTCTCTTCGCAGCAGAACATCACCAACAATTCGGGCGTCCGCCTCAGTACGACACTACCATCGACCAACGAAACATACAGGATCGACAACACAGCACCTCGCGTCAGCTCGGTCGTGCCCACTAGTGTTGATGAATCGCCTTTCACGGCAACGATTTTTTTCAATGAAACGATTCGAGCGAGCTCCTTCTCGGATGCTGAAGACGTCTCGTCCGACAATGCCAAGGTTTCCGCGCCGAGAGGCTCAGGTGCATCGTATCAAGTCACCGTTACCCCCGACAGTCCATCGCGACGCAGCACGATCACACTAACGATTCCCGCCGGTGCGGCGACCGATCTGGCCGGGAACCTATCAACCGCACACGGAGCAACAATCGCGTACTCACCTGACATCGAGCGCATCCCGCCTGGCGTCGATAACGTGGCAGCGATCAAACCCGATGGCTTGTATCACACCGGGGACGAACTAGAGGTCGGCGTGACGTTTTCTCAGGAGGTAACCGTAACCGGCACGCCTACGCTAACCCTGCAATTCGACAACCACACAAGTAACGCCTTGTACACTCGGGGTACGGGTTCGAATTTCCTAGTTTTTTCTTACGTGCTTGTTGGTGGCGACGCGACTGAGGATCTTGACTACGTCAACACGCAGTCACTAACTCTGTCAGGTGGAACCATTGTCGGTTCTGGCGGTCAGGCAGCCGATCTGACATTACCTTCCCCAGGTGCTACTGGGTCGCTAAGCCGAAGCAGTGATATCAGGACTTCGGGGCGTCAGGACGCGAAACCAACGTTCGGAAATTCAAGCATTGAGAACCAGGTTCTCATGATGAATCAGCGTGTCGATTCGATTCCGTTACCTACCGCGTCAGGTGGCGACGAGCCCCTTGAATACGCCCTTGCACCTATGCTACCGCCTGGGCTTCAGCTCGACGAAGAAGGTCGATTTATTTCCGGAACGCCGACTGAAGTGTTCGAAATGACCGCGTTTACGTGGTCTGTTACCGACGTGGACGGTGATACGGCTCGACTGACGTTCACCATCACGATCCTTCCAAGTTTGCCTCTGCAGTTCGAAAATTCAGCGTCGATTCCGGATCGAGTCTTCCTCCAAAACGAGTCGATTACAACCGTCGACTTGCCAGTCGCGAAAGGTGGTGACGGTGCGCTCACCTATTCCTTAATGCCTGATCTTCCAACCGGATTGACGCTGGATCTTGCGGCACGACAAATTTCTGGAATACCGACCGAAGCGCTTCGTCCGACGACGTTCACATGGGGTGTGGTTGACGCAGAAGGGGCTTCCGCGGAACTGACCTTCTTGATGACCGTCCTAGAGGACCTTCAACCCAACTTCGACGCCAGTACGACCAATACAAACCAAGTCTTCATCCAAGGTTCCGTCATCATGCCGGTCACACTGCCGAGGGCGACAAGCGGCAACGGGCAACTAACGCACGACCTTGTGCCTGATTTGCCAGCAGGACTCGTCTTAGATAGGGACTCTTTCGAAATAAGTGGTAACGCAACAACGCCTCAGACGCGAACCCAGTTTGAATGGTCCGCAACGGATTCCGATGGCGACACCGCAACCTTTAGTTTCTATATCACGGTGCTTGAGGATTTGATGCCGTCTTTCTCGGCGGATACAGCCATCCCAGAACGCGAATTTATCAGTGACTCAAAGATTGAACCGATCAGTTTGCCGGCGGCTATGGGTGGCAATGGTGCATTGAGTTACAACCTTTCCCCAAATCTTCCGCCCGGTCTAGAACTGAATTCAGCGTCGTCCGAGATTAACGGCGCCCCTACGACTGCACAGGAGCGTACGCAGTTCACCTGGACTGCCACAGACGTCGATGGCGACTCAATCTCTATTGGGTTCTACCTGACCGTTATCGAAGACGCACAACCCGTGTTTAGTGACCAAGTCGAAGATAAAGTGTTCATCAAGGGTACGCCAATCGAATCGTTCACTCTTCCTGAAGCCTCAGGTGGAAACGGGCAACTAACGCACAACCTTTTCCCTGATTTGCCTGAGGGTCTTGTCTTAGACAAGAACTCTTTCGAAATTAGCGGTAATGCAACAACGCCTCAGATGCGTACCAAGTTTGAATGGTCCGCAACGGATTCCGATGGCGACACAACAACCTTTAGTTTCTATATGACGGTGCTTGAGGATTTGATGCCTTCTTTCTCGGCGGATGCAGCCATCCCAGAACGCGAATTTATCAGTGACTCAGAGATCGAACCGTTCAGTTTGCCGTCAGCGATGAGCGGCAACGGTGCATTGAGTTACGACCTTGCGCCGCACTTACCACCTGGACTTGAACTGAATCTCATGACATTCGAAATAAGTGGAACGCCTACGACTGCACAAGAGCGTACGCAGTTCACTTGGACCGTCACCGACATTGACGGCGACATTGCAACGTTTAGTTTCTATATCACCGTGCTTGAGGATTTGATGCCTTCTTTCTCGGCGGATGCAACCGTCCCAGAACGCGAATTTATCAGTGACTCAGAGGTTGAACCGATCAGTTTGCCGGCGGCTATGGGTGGCAATGGTGTATTGAGTTACGACATCTCTCCCAATCTACCGCCCGGTTTAGAACTGAATTCGGCATCGCTCGAAATTAACGGCACCCCTACGACTGCACATCAGCGTACACAGTTCTCCTGGATAGTCACCGACATCGATGGCGACACCGCAACTCTTAGTTTCTATATCACGGTGCTTGAGGATTTGATGCCGTCTTTCTCGGCGGATGCAGCCATCCCAGAACGCGAATTTATCAGTGACTCAGACGTTGAACCGATCAGTTTGCCGACGGCTATGGGTGGCAATGGTGCATTGAGTTACAACCTTTCTCCCAATCTACCGCCCGGTTTAGAACTGAATTCAGCATCGTTCGAAATTAACGGCACCCCTACGACTGCACAGGAGCGTACACAGTTCTCCTGGACTGTCACAGACGTCGATGGCGACTCTATCTCTCTTGGGTTCTACTTGACCGTTATCCAAGACACGCAACCCGTGTTTAGCGACCAAGTCGAGGATAAAGTGTTCGTCATGGGTACGCCAATCGAATCGTTCGCACTTCCTGTAGCCTCAGGCGGCAACGGGCAACTGACCTATGAGATCTCGCCTCAACTCCAAAACGGTTTGCGATTTGGCGTCGACTCTACCGACATATCTGGCACACCAACCGCAGAATCACCGACTTCCACGTATAGCTGGACCGTTACAGACGTGGATGGCGACACGGCAACGCTTACGTTCTCAATCACCGTCAATCCCGCACAACCTAGAGTTATCGGGAGTATCGCCAACGTCCAACTGATCGTAGGCGGGTCCGCGCAAACGGTTGATGCCAGTTCCGCCGTTGAAGGTCGCGTTGACTCGTGGCGTGTTGAAGTTAGTAACACCGACGTCGCTAATGTTTCTTCGTCCGCCCCGGGCGTGCTAACGTTATCTCCCCGTATCGAAGGTGAGACTACCGTGACGGTTCATGCGTCAAACGTGACTGGGTCGGTAGCACTTGAGGTCTCAGTCACCGTCGAGACGGCTCGCATTGAGAACGACCAAATCGACAAAGCACTGAGCCTTAAAGCTGGTGCAATACTCTCAAGCGCCATGAGTGTGTTCAAACATCGCGCCCACTCTCATGAAGTTGCGAACGACACCGGTGCAGAGTCAACACTGCAGTACGCTAGGAAGATGGAACTCGATGAGAGCCATTGGTCCGAGCCTCGAGATCCTAATCTGATGAATTACGGAAATCTCTCGCTCGGTCAACGATCGACGATAAACACTCCAGCAAGCGTCGGATTCATGAATGACTTCGTACCTTTGAATTTCGCGCATACGACCGCACGCTGGAGTATGTGGGGTGCCGTTGACTTTCAAAACTTTTCGAACGGTGCATCTGAAAATGAGCTCGACGGGACACTATCAAGTCTCTATTTCGGCACTGACCTTGCAGTGAGCGACAAAGTGGCAGCTGGAATCGCATATGCTCGACACGTCGGGTCGAGTGCGTATGAGTTCTCGAGTGGCGACGCTAGCGGAGACGCCGAGATCGACACAACTCTCAATGCTTTCTACCCATACCTCCAAGCAGGGGACGGTAACCGATTCTCGATGTTTCTCGTCGGCGGTATCGGGTATGGCGATTCGCAAATCTATCGCGATCACGCATTTGGCTCGGATCAAGATTCCGATACCGACCTAACGCTGTTCGCAGGTGGTTTCGACTACGTGATCATGCGTCGTTCAAACCTCGACTTTGCGATCGTCGGTGATGCTGGCGCCGCAACGCTTACAACACAAGCTGATTCCGGCGTGCTATCGAACCGGCAATCTTCTAGCTCTAAGTCAACCATTGGTGGCAGCGTATCGTTCAACCCTCAGATCGAAGGCGGTTCAATGGTGACATCAGTGGATATTCGTCTTGCCAACGGCGCCGATGGTGAAGAATCTGGTTCGGGCTTTGAATTAGGAGCAAATCTAAACTATTTCGGTGAGCGCATCGACTTCATGCTCGATGGTCGAACCACTTCGCGCAGTGCAGATGCCGATATACAACGGTCCTCCATCAGCGCCAGATTACGTTACCGAGCCAAGACCGACGGCACGGGTCTGACATTCGCTCTACGTCCGAAGTGGCAAGATAGTGCGCTACTCACCACAAGCGAACGCTTCGAGCCGCCGTTTCACGCGCAAGGTTTTCTACCGTATACGGTTAACTCACACCGTTCCGTTGAGGGTGAAATAGCCTACGGATTCTTGTCGAACCACGAAACGTCACTGATCAAACCCAGACTTGCTTGGCAACGAATTGACTCACGCGGCACCATTCTGAAATTAGGAACCCGATGGAATTTCCTTCGAACTCCGACTCCAGGTAGTTCTTGGGGACTTGACTTAGTCCGAGACACGAGCGCTGACGGTCGTGACACATATGGCTTCGCCGGACGAATCGAAATGCCTTTTTAGGTTGTTTGAACGTACAAGGTAGAACGCGAGTCGAACAAGCACTTCACGTAGCTCAAGTGAACTGACGGCTATTAGGAAGCGATGCCCGCCACGAGGGCATCGCTCAAATGCTCAGATACTGTCATCGATCCAGTTATCGAGTCGTTTACACAAACTCGATATTCAAGTTACTTCGTCGGTGTCACTACGTATTTCCAAACTGCGACCGTCCGGATCGTGACCGCGCCACGCTATACCAGGGCAATCCACGGGTTCCATGCCAAGCGCGTCAAGTCTCTCAGCGTCAATCTTGTTCCGCGTCAGTTGAACTACGACGTTTTTAGGGACTCCAAGTCTTAGTTGGAACATAAACTGCGCGTTGCCAAAATGAGCCGGAGTATAGACCGACGCAGTCTCACCTCGTCTTACAACCGTCAACCCTAACGTCTCATAGAAGCGTTGACACGCTGTCAAATCAGAGATCTTTAGACAGTAGTTCAAGTCGCGGCTTACATGCTCAGCCCAGGGCGTCTCGAGTGCTGTCGACGACGAAACACGAATGGCTTTTTCGAACGGTTCGCGTTCCTCACGATGCGTATTGAAGAATATCTCGTGTCCGTCAGGATCGCCTATGGAAAAACTACCGCACTCGTTATCAGGTAGCGGATTCCCCTCATCGTCCAGCATCAATCGCTCTTCGGATTCAAGATTCTCGAACACTGTGATCGGAATACCGACTTGATTCATGCGGAGTTTCAATTGATGAATGTCGGCACCGCGCAAGTTGATCAGATTGTCCTGCAAAAACGACATAAATGTCAGTGTTTGCGATCCGAACTGGAGAGATTCACGTAACCCAGGCGCATCATCTCCGACTGGTATGAAGCCAAGCGTCTTGTAGTAACTAACGGTCTTTTTGAGCTCAGCAGCTTGGAGACAGACGCTAAAGAACCCGAGTGGGATCATGACTTAAAGCAATTCAGTCGCTACGTACAGTCAAGGGTACTGTCAGCTAATTCAGACATTCGTATGCTCGAACGCAATATTCAAGTACCGAATCGGTCTATCAAGCAAATCGATCTCCATCAGTCGCAATCGTTACAAGATTCCGTGCGGCAATCGTATTAGCTAATTCTGTAACAGTCAGGCACGCAATGTGCACAGCCGTTTACTTCGTCAAACTTCTCCTTCGCTTTGACTACAGCAGGGTAACAGCTAGTAAGGTCTCCGAGGATTTCTCGTCGCTCCGGATCTTCTGGTAACCAAGGGCAGTTTGCAGCATGGACTCTGTATTCACCCGATTCTGAAGATTGATTTTCAACGAAATAAAGCGTCATAGTAAAGCGACAACGTCCCGTAGCGGTCCAATTCCAAATCTATCGATTCCTAAAAGAAGGAACGTGCAACCCACTCTAATTTAACTCATGCCTCTCGTTATTCTGTCGTTGTGGTTTTGAGGCTAAACGGATACAACAACACTTACCTGATCTATTCACGCTTTCAATGCTGATCTTGCTTCCAGATGACTCGCCACGCCGACCTTTTCCGAACGCGCCAATTTACACGAAAACCACGACGATATGCGTGTAGCAACCGTATCCAAACGCCGTCTCAATAGGAACCTGGAATAAGATTTCGTTGACGCCTCAAGACTACCACTAGTAGCACACGGTATGCGAGGTCGTTAACTTCACGATCATATCGCGCACGTCGTACATTGAGAAACTAAATGCTGATCTACATTACAAGCCTCGCCGATATGCCAAATCTCGTGCGACGACTCGACGTACAAGCTCTCGTTTCGATTATTAGTTCCGAGTTACAACCGCCGACACCGCCTGAGATTCATCCAGCTCGACACCATCGGTGTATGGTCGACGACATCGTCGAAACGCGCGAAGGAAAAACCGTACCTCAAGCCGAACAAATCGCCGAGCTCATTGAGTTCCTCCGTTCTTGGGAGGCGGATACGAATCTGCTAATACACTGCTTGGCTGGCGTTAGCCGTTCTACCGCGGTGGCTTTGATCGCGCACGTGATAAAAACCGACGATCCGAGTCGGTCCGCAATCGCTCTACGCAAGGCAGCTCCATACGCCTGGCCGAACCGACGAATCGTGTCACTTGCTGACTCGATTTTGGAATTGAACGGGAAATTGAACCAGGCGCTCAAGGAGATGGGACCCGCCGACTGGCAATCTCAGCACAATTGCGTCGTACCACGTCTTCAAGGGAATGACGCTCGTGGTTACGAGTTAGGAAGGTACGCAACGCTGATCATCTAAGTTAAGGTGATCAATCGTGCGTTAGCCGATCTCGATATCAAGTTCGGAACTGTGAGTCCGCGTACCTAGTGTTCCAAACCTTATGTTCGGTGCTGCGGCGTACGGGTATTCCTACACGAAAAGCTCGATACACAGTGCGTCGGGGAAGACAGCGTTATGACGGCTGCGATCCCCAAATGACGTGTTTCAGCAACTCACGTTGTGCTGCGACGAATTCTCCTACACGTCTTATTCGAGCAAGAGATCTCCATTGACGTAGCAGAGCTCCATCGACAGTCCGTCGAGGAATGTCGATGCCCGTTCTAGTCCAAGGTTGTGACTACCGTCGGTTGGAACGCTCCTGCCGCGGACGATTCTCACGCGGCCTCGCCTGGTTGACGACGAGTGCACGATTGTCGAGCTGTGTCCCATTCAATCCCTTGATGGCACGGTTAGCATCAGCGTCGCTCGGCATGTCGACAAAACCGAAACCTTTGGAGCGACCGCTGTCGCGGTCCTTGATGACTGTGGCTTCATCCACGTCACCATACTCCGAAAACATATCCGATAGAGCGTCAGAGGTGACGCTGTACGGCATGTTGCCTACGTAAATTTTCAAATGCTGGATCTCCTCGAGCAGCTGTCCTAATGCGGACGATACCGGCGCAGGCTCCCGACGGGTTGCCGAGGAAAGTGCTTACCGGATTACAGATAGGCGGGCATCATACTTGAAACCGTCGCGAAGACGATCTTAGTATTCGCTGAGAAAAGCCTCAGCGTGCACCGCAAAACGTGCAGACGTTACCTTAAATTCAGTGATTTCGCCTTGTCTGCAGGTGACTATTGTAGAGCGGACACAATTGCTGGGCACGTCTCGAGTTGTTTCGCGATGCTCCGCGTCAGGTCATCGTACACCGGAAGCAATTTCGACCAATCCTCCCAACCATCAAGAAAACGAACTGCCACATCGACGACTGCATCCGTGATGGTCACCTGACTAATGTCTAATCCATCCGCAATGGCCGCGAAATCGTCGAGGCTTAGGTCTTGCCATCTTCGAGCATTTCCCAACTTCAATGCCAAACCGTCATCTGGGATGTAGACTGTCGTACATAGAAAATCGTAAGCCGGAGCCAGTTCTGGCGTTCTGCCATCCGGATAGAGCAACGTCCAGTTCTTCAAATGCATGTCACCATTACCGACAATCGCATTGAACATAAGGCGCCTGGCAAATTCGATCACGTCATCCGCACCACAAACTTGCGCCACCAGCTTAGCCAAGTCGTTGTTGGTCACCTGAGCGTTGTACTTGTCGGCTGGACGTTGAGCGAGTGCTTGCGCGAAGTCTTCCATGTGAATCCGTCGGCCCGACGCCCGATCAAACCTTTTGAGAACCAGCGCTTCTGATTCTTCAAGATTCGCGACTTTCGGCGGTAAGCCTTCGATTTCAGCCATTCGTATGAGTTTCACTTCAGGCACATCGATCCCAACGCGACCTGCCATTGACATCACTGAATATTCGTTCTCAGGCACTCGCCTGTATTCTGTAGACGGAAGTTTGACGATCCAATCACCACCGAGCCCATACGCCGGTATCGTCAGCCCGCCAGTTTGTCGCTCAATAGCCGAGAATTTCAGCTGGACTCCGGCGAGCGAAAACCGCAATGCTCTAGACGAATTAAGTTTCCGGGACGGCAAGAATTGAGGATCATCCCTGCGTCCTTCTTCCCGACGCACTTCAACCGCCCCAGGTAAATCCGTACCAAGCAATTCGAGCAACTCAAACTCCCGTGACTCTCGCACACCTGCCAAGCTCGCAAGATAGTTTCGCAAGTGACCCTCAGGAAGTAGATTGGAGAAGAAAGGTGGTACTTTCCCCGAAGATGCCGCGGTGCCGACATTCCTAACATCTCCACCCTCAAGCTCGAACGACTGGCTTAATACGAATCGATTGCGGCTACGTCTGTAGTCTTCGTCAAAATCAAAATCTATCCTACCGTCATCTAGGCGGGTGATTTCTCCTACGACCATACCATGAAGATAGACCTTAAGGCTATCCATCGTGTATGAACCTATCCCCCAATATCAACTCCGGGATCGTGCGGCCGCGCCCGTTTTTCTCTCGCCGTTCCCACTCCCTAATCGAGAGTTGTACGTATGGGAAGGCTTGATAGGGGGACATCACCAAGACCATCTCCAACACCTTCGTAATCCGAATAAGCTCCGACAGCTTTGGGTCAACCTGTCCGGTCTCAATCTGAGAAATCCTTGACTGACGAATACCCGTGATTTCCGCCATGTCGTGTTGGGTAATACGACGTTCCTTACGGGCTTGCCGTGCCTCGACGTACCATGAATCGAGTGTCATTTGTGCGTTCACAGAATAGATCCCGAATGAAAATATTTGTTTAAACGAAATTGTAATACGAATATCTGTATTTCAAATATTTTGGGCAATTCTGTGAAGTAATGTCAAGTATCTTCTCAAAATTCCGTTTGGAGTGTTTGCGCTGACTCACTTGCAGGTGGGTCAGCACTTATACAACCTGGGAAGACACGTATCACGGTCTTACTCGACCCTGATGTCCCGCGACAATCAAGGTGAGAACGCAGCGACAATCAAGGTGAGAAAGCCGCCGACTCGTGCGTTGTGAGGGAGGGCGTAGCCCGACCGAGCAAGGCGCGAGCCGGCGAGGCCGAGAGCCGCGCTCCGTGATCGCGACGGAATTGGCTAAGGTGTACGACCTTCTATAAGGACGGACATTGATGCCAGGCAGTCATATTTCCGATCACCAAGTGAGGCTTTACATGCACTCTAGACAAAAAACCACGCCGCAGGCGGCTGCGGTGAAGGCCGGTTTTAGCACCGCCACGGCCTACCGGATCGAGGCCGATCCGCGACTTCCCTCCACCCACACGAGGCCCCGGGACCGGCGCCGGCCCGATCCGCTGGCGGGGATCTTCGACGAGGAACTCGTTCCCATGCTGGAGAAGACGCCGAGCATTCGCCCGGTGGCGTTGTTCGAGGAACTCATGCGCCGTCATCCCGAGCTCGCCCCCAGCATTCGTCGCACGTTGGAACGACGCGTGCGGCAATGGCGTGCGGTGCACGGTCCGGAGCAGGAGATCATGTTCCGTCAGACCCACCCGCCAGGTCAGCTCGGGCTCTCGGACTTTACCGACGCCAACGCCCTGGGGGTAACGATCACCGGCGTGACGCTCAAGCACATCCTGTACCACTTCCGGCTGGCCTATTCCGGGTTCTCGCACCTGCACGTGGTGCTGGGCGGGGAGAGCTTCACCGCCTTGGCCGAGGGGCTACAGAACGCCCTGTGGAGCCTCGGTGGGGCGCCGCAGGAACCCCGCAGCGACAGTCTCTCGGCGGCGTATCGCAACCTTGATTGCGAGCAACGCAAGGACGCCACGAAGCGCTACGCGGCGCTGTGCGAACACTACAGCATGGCGCCGAGCCGCAACAATCGCGGAGAATCGCACGAAAACGGCGCCGTGGAAGGCCCGCACGGGCACCTCAAACGCGCCCTGGCCGACGCGCTACTGCTGCGTGGCTCGCCCGACTTCGACACCTTGGGCCACTACCGCGCCTTCGTCGACGACGTGGTGGGGCGACGCAACGCCCACCACCGTGCCCGCATCGATGTCGAGCGCGCCGTGCTCAAGCCGTTGCCGCGCCAGCGCACCGAGGACTTCGACACGGCGCGTGTGCGCGTGACCTCCTCGAGTGGCTTCGTGCTGCGGAAAGTGTTTTACACCGTGCCGTCGCGACTGGTGGGCCATCAGTTGACGGTGCGCCTGTACGACGAGCGCCTGGAACTGTTTCTCGGCGCCACGTACCTGACGCAACTGCCGCGCGGTCGCCCGCAGGCGAACGGCTGCAACGGCCATGTCATCGATTACCGCCACGTCATCCACGCGCTGCGGCGCAAGCCCATGGCGCTGCGCAATCTCGTCTATCGCGACAGCCTGTTCCCCCGCCAGGCATACAGGTGCGCCTTCGACGCGATCGTCGAAGCCAAGGGCGAACGCACCGCCTGCCGCGACACCGTCGCCTTGCTGTCGCTGGCGCACGAACGCACCTGCGAAGCCGCGCTCGCTGCGGCCATCGAAAGTTGTCTGGAAGCCGGCACGTTACCCGATCCTGACGTCCTGGCCACGCAGTTCGTGCCGTCACCGGATCGCGTGCCGAACATCCACGTCAAGTTGGGTTCGCTCACCGATTACGATGTCCTGCTCACCGCGCCAACGGCGGCTAGCGCCACCGCACGCACGGGCGACGGCTCATGAGCGCCGTGGATCCCGCCCAGCTTGAGCTGATGTTCACCCAGCTAGGCCTGCCTACCTTCAAGGCCGTCTGGGCCACGCTCGCTGACCGCGCCGATGCCGAAGGCTGGCCCGCAGCCCGGCTGCTCGCCGCCCTGACCGAGCAGGAGCTCGCCGACCGCGCCCGGCGGCGTTTCGAACGCCATCTCGCCGAGGCCAAACTGCCACCCGGCAAGACGCTCGCCAACTTCGACTTCAAGGTCGTACCCATGGTCTCCCAGGCGCACGTCAACGCCCTGGTCGCCGGCGATGGCTGGCTGGCGCAGGGCGCCAATGTGATCCTGGTCGGCCCACCTGGCACCGGGAAAAGTCACTTGGCTGCCGCGGTCGGGTTGGCGCTGATCGAACACGGCTTCCGGGTCCTGTACGCGCGCACCACCGATCTGGTGCAGAAACTCCAGGTCGCGCGCCGCGAACTGACGCTCGAGTCCGAGATCCGCAAACTGAACAAGTACCACTTGCTCATTCTTGACGATATCGCCTATGTGCGCAAGGATCAAGCCGAAACGAGCGTGCTCTTCGAACTGATCAGCTCACGGTACGAAAATCGCTCCCTGCTCGTCACCGCCAACCAGCCGTTCGGGGCGTGGGGCTCAATCTTCCCCGAACAGGCCATGACGCTGGCCGCCATCGACCGGCTCGTGCATCGCGCGACCATCTTTGAACTCAACGTGGAAAGCTATCGACGACGCACCGCGGTGGAAACCAAACGCGGCCGCGGGCGAATCGCCGCCCGCGCCACGCCCGCCAACACCAACGTCAAGCTGCCGGATAGCACCGCAGCAACGAACAAAGAGGGCCAAAAAGACAACCCGTGACACCTCACCGATTCCTGATCTGGCGGCGTCGTTTTGAACGCCCCTTGCCGCGTCCACCTCCGATAATGTATCATCAACCGTCGCGACACATTCTCACCCTGATTGTCGCGCACTTCTCACCCTGATTGTCGCGCTACACCCTGATGTCTTCTCCGCTTTCCGAACCCGAGCCGCCGACTCAGGCCAAGGTTACCAAACCACAATCAATAAAGCGCTACGTGAGCGTGTTGCCGACGACGAACTCGAGGACACTTTGCGCCGTGTAGTGCGTGAGGAGCTGCAAAAAGCAAGTTGATCCGGCGGTGTTAACGGCAGCTGGATTAGCCTCGGGCTTCGAACCAACAGCGCGTACAAGCGAAGAATCGTGCTGAGGCAAACCGTCTCTCTAACCCTGTCAGCACACAGAACGGATTGGGTTCATACATGAGGTGGACCAATGTCTTGACAAATTACATGCGAATTTGCTGATAGGTGATCCGTAAGAACGACGTGTCTCGCATTGACTCTCAGCGTCGTCGGCCGATTTTCATTTATCGTATATCGATAACGGATTTGAGTTATTTCTGCGTTTTGCCGGGTCTCCAACGCGTACTCACGATTCACACACTGTATATACTTGACATTCTCACGAATCTCATGTTCCGCAGCATCAGATGAAAAGTAAATTAATCGACTATGAAACGCTTGCGCCTGAAGAGGTCGATGAACTTCCTGAAAGTTCAAGGATACGTTTAAAAAGCGCGTTTAAAGAAGGAGACGAGTGGTTTCTTGTTCGCTCCTCTTGGCCATTGAGCGGTCTGGTGAGAGGTCTGAATCGACTCGTTGAAATCCGAGCTGAGCACGTATGGTCAGTGAACTCGACTAGCATGCTAAGTCAACTCACTTCGTTACTGGCTGCTGACCTCCCGTCCGCAGAGAAAGATCTTGTGTATGACAACCTTAGCGCACGCAGCGAGTATTTAGATCGAACTCCAGTCCTCACAGCCGCGGAAATTCATGACTTGTCAGGTTTAGGTTCACGTAATCAAAGTGAGCCCGCATCGCGCTGGCAAAAAGAAGGCAACACATTCGGTATCCGTGTAGGTCGACCTTACCTCTTTCCTGCATTCCAGTTTCTCGATGGAAGACCTCGAGAGGGATTGAGCGAGATTCTTGCAGCTCTACCAAAGGACTTCACCGCGTGGCAGAAAGCATTCTGGTTCGCCTCAGGGAACGGCTGGCTTGATGGCGACAAACCGGAGCAACGCTTAGACGATGTGAGCAAGGTGGTCGACGCAGCTCGGCAGCTCTCAAATTCAGCACATGGTTGAGGAGTCTTCGGAATCTGTTCCTCTGCCGCCGAATAGGCTAAAGCAACCGAATGTCGTTGAACTAGGCGAACGCGAGATCATTCACCGCATTCATAGTCAGGAATATCGAGGGAACGACTTTAATCCATGTAAAGGTGGGATCACACGCTTTGCACCAATACACGATACAAACCAGAACTGCATACCAACCCTTTATGCGGCAGGTACGGTTGGAGCTGCCATTTACGAGACGATTTTCCACGACGTTCCGCTGGGGTCGGATTACAAGAGCGTTCCTCTAGTCATCGTACAGAAGTACCAACACAGTGTCTTGCGGCTCCGAAGATTGTTGCGGGTAGCAAGCTTGCGAGCACCCGATTTGATCAAATGGGGAGTGAGTCAGTCCGTACTAATTGGCTGTACACCTGCGCATTACGAACGTACAGTGGAGTGGGCAAGAAGCATCCATGATCAGTTCACGGATTTAGACGGGATGATCTGGACATCGAATCGCTACGATCCAGATTCTGCACTATTGATATTCGGCGACCGCGTCAGATCCACCGATTTCACCATTGACTCCAATCCAGAAGGTTCGGCTGATCAATTCTTACGCGATGTACGTACGGCAGCTCAACGCGGCGACATTCTTATCACAATGTAGCTAGGAGCTCACCGGGAACATTGCTTGAGACGATTGTGTTGGCTCAATTCAGATTTTCGCATCACACGCGCCGTCCCTAGCAATGTGCGTCAAAATCTGTTTGAGTTGCTCCGCGATCAACCCCTCTACACCCGATCAAACGAACCTTAAACGATGAGACTTACATACCTGTTTACAAAACGCGTTGCCTTTTGACGGATCGTTGGAGTCACTAATGTGAACGCTCCTCCTCGTCCAGATATCCAGGTGGACCGCCAACACGTCGACGTGAAGCAGTAGACGCAGGACGGTGATTACTGGTCCGCAGCGTGCGCGCCAGAGTGGATTCTGCTTAATCGTAGGTAAGCTTGCCCGACGAGCGATTGATTCACGCAGGCTTCTTCGTCCCCATCTTCACACTTGAGTCTTTGCTCTTCTAAGTAGTCTAGGGTATGTTTTCGGATGTCATCAAGTTCATCCGAGGACAACGGACTCACCGTACGTCTATCCGACCATCCAAAACCCCAATGGAAAGGCTTAGGTAGACGGCTCGAGCCGAATAATCGCGTCGCGGTGTAGTAGATATCTCCCAATCCGCGTCGCTCCGTATTTACGCAGCTGCGCAGATTTTGGTCCGCTTCTAACCGCTCCTGCTTTGTTCCACCTCTCCAGTATTCGTAGTCATGCACAACACAACAGTCACCGAAATTCAAGTCGGGACTCATCGAACAACCATCGGATTTAAATGGTCGGAGCGAAGAGTCCTCTTGAGCAGCACACGATGTGATA
>CAXXMH010000005.1:0-204343 GCA_963664665.2 Pseudomonadales bacterium | reverse complement strand
ATGGTCTTTACGTCCATGGTTACTTATGACCGAATTAGGGATCCCGTTTAAAGAACGGATGGTGAAGTTTGACTCCGAGGATTGGGATCAGAACATTTCACGCTTGTCGCCAACAAGGTTAGTGCCGGTACTTTGGGAGGGGAAACCAGGCGAGGGATTTGCTACATTCGACTCGATTGCGATAGTAGAACGACTGCACGAGCTCCGACCTGATGTGAATGTCTGGCCGGGTAATTCCCAGAAACGGGCACGCGCGAGGTCTCTTGTGGCGGACTTCCACGCCGGATACCTGAACCTGAGAAGCGCAATGCCTATGAATATTCGTTCAAACTATCCTGGTAAAGGCATGAGTCCCGAGGTCGCTTTTGAAACCAAGCAGCTATGCGAGCGATGGGAGGACACGCGTCGTGAATTTAGCGATGGTGGATCTTTCTTGTTTGGAGATTTTTGTGCTGCAGATGCGTTCTTTACACCGGTCGCTTCGCGTTTTGTCACCTACGACGTGACTCTTGAAGGTGAGTCTCTCGACTATCAACAGACGTTGCTCAACACCCGCGCGATGAAGGCGTGGACCGAGCAAGCATTAACGGAAACTGAGTTTGTGCCGATGGATGAGCCCTATGTCTCCGGGGTCGGTGACACTACCGAGAATCTTGAATAGCACATGAGTTCGTCGGGTCGCCACGTACTACCTCAAGTTCGATGCGCGTCAGTTGTTGAAGCGATCTCGTTCCCGGGACCTATCAGGCCAAGGTAACACAGTACCAGAAACCTTGGATCCAGATCTGATGATAGGCCAAATATCGGTCCAGGATTTGTTTGTCCGAACTACCAAGAACCTTGACTCTTTCCAATGCGGTGATGGCATAAAGAGTCCTGCCAGTTCCGCTTCGGTCACCATGGTGACGTTTCGGAGTTCAGTAATCTGTACGTTGTCCTTCGTCCGTATTTTGAAGAGCATATTGAATGGGAAGATAAAGTCATCGGTTGACCACGCTTCGATTTCAATCTGTTCCGTTCTACCTGCGGCGTCTAACTCGTAATTTACAAGAGTGCCTTCGCATAGCACACCGTTGATTTTTTGAGTGCCTAGGCTAGTGCGCGTAGTTTCCCAAACGCCTGGACCGAGAATTGGACTCGTACTATCAATGAGTGGAGTTCCCATCGGCTTCAGCGGATAGATGACCTTCATCTTGGAGTATCGACCTCGCTTCGAATTGGCTCGAATCACGACGCCTTGAATGGGGTCTGCGATTTCTGCCCATTCATCGATGTTGTAACGCGTTCGTCCTTCTTCGTCCTCGATCCACTCGCCTATCTCTGTTTTCTCGAAGCCTTCTCCAAGATACGTGACGATGTGTTCCGCACGTAATCCCGCCGCATCGGGTGCGACGCAGATTAATAGGAGTGTGATACCGAGTAGCTTTTTCCTCATCGGAACGCGCTCGTTTGCCTTCCCACACCATAACGTATTCCAATTCTCTAATGTTGGCATCGCCGAATAAATCGGGAAAAAGCTTCGATCTGTTGCGGAATCTGCTCGCGACGTGACTCGTTGACCTCCTTTGATGTTGTGGACCCCGCGATTAGTGCTAGATTGTGTCTGGTGTTAAAGGTAGCCGGCCTCTAAGGCGGTGACGAATGAACGCTCTTCTCGAGGATCTTGGTAAGTTTGACGTTAGGTCGTAAAAACGCTGATAAAGACAAAGCAACGATAAAATCTGACCAAATCCTGTCGGTCACTCTTCATGCCAGTTTGGGCTTTATTAACGACGTTTCTCCTCGTCGTCGCGGGTGCGGCGATCGGCTTCCGGTACTCAACGGAAGGTTCATTCGACACCGCTCACGTAATACTCAGTGTATTCCTGGCTGTGAACGTTTTGGTGTGCTTGTGGCAGTGGTGTTTGTTCGTGCGTCGCGACTACATCGGTACCCGTGTAGACCACTGGCGTAATCAAGGGGAAATGATGGGGGTTTCGGCTTCCAAAGCCTTTATGAACACCCGTCTGTCGTTATCTCAAATCTTCTCGGTCACGTTTTGGTCGGAGATTTACTCCGTTTATTCCGTAACCGATCCTGCATACACTGACAAGACATCATGTGGTTTCAACACTGATATTTGGAACGGATTCTGGACGTTCATTCCGACTGTGCTTCTGCTCGTGACCTTTGCGTCGCCGTTCATTCCGCCCTTTGTCACGGGAGTGATCGGTATTGCACTCTTCCATCAGTGGATTTTCGGCACGGTCATGTACTCGGCGAGTTTTTACGTTGGCGGTCACTATAAGTCGGTTTCGGCGTCGGATGCGTTTCTCTTTATCTGGGTGATCAACGGAAGTTGGATCCTGTGTGCAGTTTTAGGTTTTTACGTTTCCGTAAGACTCATCCTTGATCAAAACTACGGGGTTTTAGGTTTCTAATACTGTCGTAAAGCACAAGTGTTCGTGGAAAGTGTGATGACATGAGTGAAACGCCGTCACTTCTAACCATCGTCACGATTGTGTGGGCATTAGGCGCTATACCAACGCTAATCGTGGGTCTACTCAAGTGGGACCCGGTTGGCAGAATGGGAACACGCGGACTAGGTGGGCAGATGAACGCCCAATGGGGCTGGTTTGTCTACGAACTACCGGCGTTACTCACGTACCCAATGATTTACGTCATAGTCGGGAATTTCCATACGGTTGGCAATGTAGCACTTGGACTATGGCTGCTGCACTACGCGCATCGCGGCTTGATTTGGTGTTGGTTGATTCCGAAGCACGACGGTACCGTGTCGATGTCTTTGCTCATGTCATCCATCAGCTTCAACCTAATCAATGGCGGTTTGTTGGGTTGGTATATGGCATACGCGGCGGACTATCCCGAACAGTGGTTGTTGGATCCGCGCGCGATCGTAGGCATCTTGTTATTTATTGTTGGCGCTAAACTCAATATCTGGAGTGATTACCGAATGCGAAGACTGCGCACCAAGGCGATGGGCGGTCGTGTGCTTCCATCAGGGGGGCCATTCAACTATGTCTGCTGTCCGAATCTTGCGGGCGAGATCATCGAATGGATTGGATTCGCGTTGCTGACGTGGTCGCTGCCAGGCGCTGCATTTGCACTCTGGACCATAGCTAACCTGGTTCCAAGGGCGCTGTGGCGTCGAGATTGGTATCGTGAGAATTTCGAAACATTTCCTAACGATCGTGCGGCGCTAATTCCACGATTGCTTTAGCGTCGCTAATTCAATGCTCGATTCATCAGACGGCTGCCGGCTTTGTCGAAAAACCTTTTCGATAGCTCGCCTCATTTGCGAATCACTATGTCGCTGTAAGTTATGCGCTGCGCAAGATGGCGCGATGATTACGAAAGTTCGATATCGATCGCGATGCGGCAATGATCACTTGGACCCCATTCGCTCGGGCGATTAAGTGCGCGAACGGAAATCGTCTCGTGAAAGCCTCTGGAGGCGAAGACGTAATCCAGTTGGTTTTGCGCTGTGCAAGGATTCTGACGAGTCGCGCGGAATGTCGGCACGTTGAGCGTGTCAGGAGGTAATCCTAACGGAATGGGAACTGCTTGCCTGCCATTTGGAAACTGCGGTCCAAGAAACTCGAAACCTAGCGCTTCGAGCCGCTCGAAGACGCTTTGTTCGCGCTTCGGTAGCGCGTTTCGATTTGTATCCAAGGCACCGTGAATTAGATTGAAATCGCCTGCGACGAGGATTCGATGCGACGCTGGGTTCTCATTGCCAATGAAGGCACTGAGGTCGGCGATCGCCCGATGCGCCATCGCGTCAGAATAACCAACTCTCCAGCTGGTTGGCGTCGTTGCGTGAGGTGATTCCCACCGCGCATAGATCGAAACGGCGATGAATGGTTCGCCGAATTCTGGAGACACCTGCGCCGAGGCAATCGTTCCAGCGGCGCTCACCATGAACTCGTGTGCCGCAATGTTGCGTCGTGGTCGGACGTTTGAGAATTTGTTGATTGTTGCTCTAGTGGACAGCGACTTTACATCGGCGCCGCGGTCGCAGACTTCGCGTTCCCAACTGTCAGTCGGCAAAACGGCCTCTTGAAGCAGAGCGAGATCGAATCCCGTGTCGTCAAGCGCGTTATACGCTGATGTTCGTCGAGCAATATTCCAGCTAACCGCGCGCAAGATCGGCATTGCGAGCCTCCATGGCAATGTCTAGTTCAAGGCGGTCCATGGCCTGTCGAACGTCAGAAGCCAAAAGGCGAACTAGCGCTCGTAGAAGTCAGCGCCGTGCCGGTGATCGACGCCGTTAGTCATCCGTAGAAGCTCCTTCTGTCGCTTCGTCATCTCTGATAGCCACTCGGACTTGAATCCGTCGTGCGGATCACACTGAAAGCGCAGCCACTCCCCATTGCGATAGTGACCGAACATAGCGGTACGTAATTGGTCGGACTTGTTCGCACCACCGCCGTGCCAGGTTTGGCCGTGAAATATGACCACCGATCCGGCGCGTAGGGTAGGTTGCATCTCGTGCGGTAGTTTCAAATCTGGTGGTGGTTCGAACAGGTGGCTTTGATGGCTGCCCGGAACCAGCCTGGTACCGCCATTGCCTGGGTTGAGATCTGATAGAGCCCAAACGGTATTCATCATCAACGGCGCGTCGTCACCGTAACGGTGCATCTTGATTGGAACATCGCTGTGCAAAGTCTGCTGGCCTTCGCCCGGTCGCACCACGCGTGCGCTCAGCGACCCCAAAATTAGGTTCATTCCCATCATCGCTTCGATGTAGGGAAGCACCGCATCGTGGTCAATGGTCGGCAGGAACATTGGATCCAGTGTGACGAGATTAGCCAAATGTCTTGCCGTTCCACGATGTCGATGTTCGACACCGATCGTGAATGCTTTCTCAACGACGAACTCCCGCATTGCTTTTGCTTCTGCGGGATCAAGCACATCTTCAATCACGGTATAGCCGAGAACTCGGAGTTCTGTGAGACGCTTTGGGTCAATCATGAGTAAACGATTTGCAATAGGTAGGGAGCGCGACGACGAATCAATGTTCCGCCTCGTGACATTCGACAAGCAGACAGATCCAGAAACACTATCATGCGAAGCGGCAACGATACACCGAAGACTGAGCACTGGTTACATGCTATTTGATACCCGGCTTTGGCAATTCACTCGCGGCGTACGTGTTCGGATAGCAGCCACAGTTTGCGCAGGTCTAGTCTCATCGCTCGTTGGCATCGGTCGTCTTGCTTTACTTGGCTGGCTCCTCGCACGTGTCTTTGCCGGAGACACCATCGTGGAACTGAGTGTGCCGTGTATTGCGGTTGCAGCGGTGATGGTGCTGCGAGGGTTGCTGGAGCACGTCCGCACCATGGTCGCGCATCGTACCGCGATACAGGTGCAGCTGGCGTTAAGAAAACAGTTGTATGGCAAGGTACTAGCTCTCGGTCCTGCACATTTTGGACTTGCGCGGACCGGCGCAGTCATGATCTCGATGATTGACGGCGTTGAGCAGCTCGAGACCTACTTTGGGCAGTATCTGCCTCAACTGCTAATCGCATTGATCACCCCTCTGATTGTCCTTGCGCTGTTAGCTGCCTTCGACCTGCCGCTTGCTGCATTGATGTTCGGCTTTGCCATGTTCACATTGATCGCGCCTATGTCGTTTCAGCGCTATGAAATGAAAAACAGCATGAGACGATCCAACGCGTACCGTGCGTTCGCCGCGGAGTTTTTAGACGCGATCCAGCGACTCTTTACGCTTAAGGCTTTCGGTCAGAGTTCAGCGCGCGGACGGCTTCTCGCCGAACGTGCACACGAGGTCTTTCGCACCACGATGTGGGTGCTCGCGACGAACGCGATTAACCGCGGACTCACCGATGTGGGCGTGGCTGTCGGTACCGCCGCAGTGCTCGGACTTGGTGCGTGGCGGGTATCTCAAGGTCAGATGGATCTCGAGGTGTTACTCATTGTTCTGATGGTCGGCATTGAAATCTTCCGGCCACAGCGAGAACTTCGTGCGCTGTTGCACAACGGCATGATGAGTCGCTCGGCTGCAGAAGACATTTTCACGCTACTCAACTCGAAACCAAGCGTAGAACAACCGTCAGCACCCGTTAACCTTGACGAACCGCTTGATCCCGTGGTGGCATTCGATAACGTAACTTTCACCTATCCAGGTGGGCGACGCGCCGCTCACGCCGCGCTTTCCTTTGAAGTCGCTGTAGGCGAGAGGGTCGGCTTTGTAGGGGCGAGTGGCGCGGGAAAGTCGACCATCGTGAAGTTGCTCTTGCGCTTTTTCGATCCGGATTCTGGCAACGTCCAAGTTGGTGGCCACGATTTGCGCAGATTACGTGCGGCAGACGTCTACCCCAATATTGCAGTGGTCCATCAGGATAGCTATTTATTTCATGGCAGCGTCCGAGACAATGTGGGGTTCGGTAAACCCAACGCGACGGCCGAAGAGATTGAAGCGTGCGTGCGCGCTGCGAATGCACACGAGTTCGTAACTCGATTACCCGATGGCTACGACACGATCATCGGTGAACGAGGCATCAGGCTTTCGGGAGGTCAGCGTCAGCGGATCGCGATCGCCCGTGCGTTGCTACGTGACGCACCGATCTTGATATTGGATGAGGCGCTCTCGGCAGTGGACGCTGAGAACGAAGCCGTCATCCAGACAGCGCTTGATCGACTTATGGAAAACCGCACGACGTTGATATTCGCGCACCGACTCTCAAGTGTCATAGGGGCGGACCGAATCGTCGTATTGGACGAGGGAACCGTCGTCGAGACCGGCGACCATCGGTCACTAATGCAGGCGCGGGGACCGTATTTCCGACTCATGGGCGGTCAAGCGGAAGAGGGGTTTGAGTCGGATGCTTCTGCCGCAGGAGCGAGCAATGAAGTCGCGGTCCCTAGGAAACTTCCGCTCGAGGATTTTCAGATCGATGCCTCACCGAACGGTGGGGAACCGAGAGACGAGATTCTGCGTGGCACGGACCTAAGTTGGGGTGGTGTATTTCGCGAGTTGATTCGACACGTCTTCCCCTGGAAAGCGAAGTTCACTCTCGTGCTAATGTTGGGGATTACACGCGTCGTTGCCTTGATTGGCGTCGGAGTATCGAGTGCACTTGCGGTTGCGGCGGTAAAACACGGTGATTCATTCACACCGTACCTGGTCGCCCTCGCAATCGTTGCACCTTTGAGTGGCGTGTTGCATTGGCTGGAGTCATGGACCGCACACGATATGGCGTTTCGCATGCTATCCGAGATGCGTATCTCGCTCTTCAATAAACTCGAGCGGTTAGCGCCGGCATATCTCGTTCGACGCCGCACGGGAGATATGGTCGGCATGGCGACCCATGACGTCGAATTAGTGGAGTACTTGTTCGCCCACACGGTTGCACCGTCGATCGTCGCGGTATTAGTTCCGACTGTTGTCGTGAGCACGCTTGTTTGGTTTGGTTGGCCAATGGCGCTCGCGCTCATACCGTTTCTTGCGGTCGTAGCAATCAGTCCCTTCCTAGTTCGTAAACGAATCGATGAATTAGGTACGCGCGTCCAAGAGGCATTTGGGGATTTGAACGCCCACGCAGTCGACACAGTCCAAGGGTTGTCGGAAATTCTTGCATTTCAACAATCGGGATCCCGCGCTGCCGAATTTGTTGAACGTATCGAGCGTTACACGAAACTCCGGTTGCCTTTCTACGCCGATCTTTCTATACAAACAGCGATATTAGAAATCGTTACGGGATTAGGAGGACTCGTGGTCGTAGTCACTGGTATGTTCCTAGTTTCGTCTGCTTCACTCGAACCAGCGATATTGCCAATGCTTACGCTGCTTGCAATGTCAGCGTTTCTCCCTGTGTCCGAGATTTCACACATAGGTCGACAGCTCGCCGATACATTAGGAGCGACGCGGCGGTTGCACGCGGTTCATAGCGAAGTTGAGACTGTGACCGACGGTCCAGGAACACGCACGCCGATTCGCAACGAAGGGATCAAGATCGAATTAGAAAATGTTGACTTTTCGTACCTTGCACATGGTCGTCGAGCACTCGACGGCGTTAGTTTCAAGGTTCCCGCTGGTTCGACACTGGCGTTAGTCGGCCCGTCAGGCGCGGGTAAGACCACGGTCGCACATCTGCTCATGCGGTTCTGGGACCCAGATGTTGGTGCAATCAGAATCGATGGTCACGATTTGCGCGAATATCGGCTCGATGAACTGCGTGAACACATCGCGCTGGTTACTCAGGATACGTACCTATTCAACGAGACGTTAAGAGCCAACGTACTCATCGCCAAGCCCGATGCGACGACCCAGGAACTTGATGAAGCGGTGAACCAGGCTTCGCTTACGCCGTTCGTAGACTCACTTCCCGATGGATTGGATACTCGCGTCGGTGAACGTGGCGTTCGACTTTCAGGTGGACAGCGCCAACGCGTTGCAATCGCTCGGGCGTTCCTCAAAGATGCCGAATTGCTTATTCTCGATGAAGCAACTTCTCATCTCGACGCGGTGAACGAACAAGCCATTCGACACACGCTTGATAACTTGATGTCAGAGCGTACCACCATCGTCATAGCCCATCGTCTTTCGACTGTTCGTGACGCGGATACGATTGTTGTGCTTGACGATGGTCGCGTACAAGAAACGGGTACTCATAACCAGCTGCTTGACAGAAACGGGCTTTATCGGAGTCTCGTCGGGCATCAGATGCAGCATGTCTGATGTAAGTTCATTCCTCTGACTGCCGCGACACGCTGCGAACGCAAGAACATTCGCAATTCAAAATCAGCGGTGTTGTGGAAGCAGGTGAGGTCAGACGAACTATCCGAATCGTCGTACATTGTTGAAGATTGATCTTGCCATCGGGGCGGCTGCGGGATTGAGTAGTCACGACGCGACCTCAGTAGGTTTCTGAATCAACGATGGGTTTGTCGAAATGGCTGAGATGGGAGGCACCCAAGTTGGTGCAAATCTGCGGAATCGGAGTGATATTAAGCTGCGGGGCGAAACACAAACATGCATGGCTGGAACATGGCTGAGAGGTCACTAACCCTATTGGTCACGAGCTAAATGAAATATGAGATTAAAGGTCTGCTCAAGCTGCTGACATCGGTGTGTGCGCTCTCTCTCAGTTCAAGTAGAGTCAGTCTCCCGAATGAGTTCTTGCGGAGGCAAGCGGAGTGCTGGTTTACGTACTGCGTGGTAGCACGAGTGGTCCTGCATCCTCGCTCGTAAGGACTGAGGTTTGGAGCCAAGCCTAACTTCGACTAATCAGCGCGCACGTCATTGACGCCAATTTTCTGACCTACAACCCGCATCTTGAGTACGTTTGGTTCAGCTAACCAACTATTTGAACCAAGCTCACGTATGCCGATCGAGCCATCGTCAATTGTCCATCTTGTAGGATGGTCAGATCTGTCTTCGTTATCAGATGTTGTCGCTTTGAGAACGAGAAACTGATCAGGATTCGTCATAGCTATTCGAACGAAATATTGTGTACTAGGTGTCAACGTTACTGGATTTGATGGTGTGAATTCTGTTGCTCGGTTAACTGAAACCACTGAAGTCGTCAGCGTAGCAACTCGATTTCCTGGTCGATTCTCAACTTTCGTCCATAGATCCACAGTAAATTTATCGACCGAAGCGTTGAGGACAAAATCAAGATCGATACGCGTCAGAGAATATCCTGCGTTATGCGTACCTGTTGTAAATGTCTGAAGGGTTTCATCGTCAACCAGGATGGTAGCGTTGGTGCTCTGAGCCCTGTTGGACACAAAGCTCTCGATAGCTTGAGCTTGTATCGGAATACCCTGAAAGGTCATGTATGAAATTGATAAAGTGATAGCGACCGCGAGTCGATGAATGTGCTTGCGCAGGTGGGCAGATTCGTGATGCTCAACGGGTATCGAAGACGTTTGCATCCTGGATCCTCAAAACGATGGCGGAGTCAAAGCTCTTTTCAATCTATGTGGTAGACCAGTGATGACCGGATTCGTTACCCAGTGCTGGGTCGCAGTTCCTCTCAATGACGGCTAGCTGGTAAATTGGATTCCGCTATTGGGCGACGCACTGAATTGATAGAGACTGTGTACGTTCGGAACCACGACGCAGTTACCCGAACTTCGACGTAAGCTCGACATCCCTCGTGCCAAATATAGCTCGAATAAACTTACGGGGCGTTCAATTACATCCTTACCACTGCGAGCCGAGGCGGGCGACGCAACCGTCGCCAAGGTCCTTTTTGCGACGGCCAAACCCTCCCGCACCACCAGAACACTAATCCGATTCAGCACCTCAACCGGTAGTCAATGGATGTTGTTTTGGCGGTTGTCAGTACGATTGCCTTTTCAAGTTTACATTCGGTGGCCAGATCATCCTGGCTAGACGGGATCATGGTGGCTTATTTACCGAGCAGCCATTTATACTGTTGCGATTAGATGATGAGGTCGGTCGAAACAGCGTCGACATTAATCCCAACCACGCGATTGTCTTTCATCATGATCGGTAAGCATTCGCACGTCAACACGATTGACCAAGGTACATGAAATGCCTCGATTCGAAACGTGGAGTCAAATTCGTTTCTAGCAAAAAGGGAAATTTTGATAGGCGCGTCGCTTCTTTCATTGGTACTGGGTTTCATACCGATGGTTGTCCCACCGAAACAGATATCGTTGACGACAACTGAGAGATTCGTGGGACGAACTTCAGTACTGCTGGACTATCAAGATATACGAATGCAACGGTGTCGAGACTCAAGAGTCCAGAAGTTGCACTTCATTGCCAATTGGCTTAGGGATCGACTGTATTGTGTTTGGATGAGAAACTAACCCCATCGATTGAGGCAGCACTTGACGCTGCCTCTTTTTCATCTTTCACGCGTGGCGGGTTACCGTCACTCTTCACATGGTGATGTCTATCTGAGGAGTCGAGTAGACTACAGCGGGTCGCAAGTATGTTCCGGCGATTGAGAAACCGCATTCGACAAGCGAGTTACAGGCAGCGGTCATGGCGAGATTGAGTAGACCACAACGGCGAGTACTCAGACCAGTAATTTCTGCGTTTCCGGATCCCATGGATGTCGACGAACTGGCACGTGTCGGCGGGTACGAGAGAGCGGTGGCACATTTAACAACACCCACGCCAGTCACCGATCGTTGGACCTTATCGAATACCCACATGCGAACCACGTTGTTGCCTTGGAACTAGTGTTTTCGAGTGACATAGGGTGGTAACGCTACTCCGCAAAATTATCATAACGATCATGCGTATTCGACCGTGCTATAGGTGTTGAAATCGCGTGCTGTAAGCGTGCCGAGTCCACACACGCCCAAGGAGTTCAAATGTCTGTGTCGTCCCGCGTCGTGGCTCAGTCGAACCCCGCAAGTTCTAGTACTTCCTGAGAACCTAACTGTACCATCTCCGCTGACGACATCCCGGACGAAACTACTGCACGATCTACTATAAACGTACCCGCTCGGTAGCCAATCCAGCGTCGACCATCCGGATGTTTTAACATCCACTTTGCATAGTCTCTCAGAGCAGATAAAGGTAACGCACGTAGCTCCTCAACCCAAGTCGAGACGTCTTCAGGGTACTCAGCCCACGGTTGCTTCACACCCGCGAAATCGCGCACAAATGCATTCGCCATACCTTCACTGATCACCACTTCCATAAACGAAGCCCGAGGCTTACCTCCCTGAACTACATAGCCTCGTGCTAGGTGGTGTAATTCATGAAACAAAGTCGGACGCAGGTACTTCGTAGCAATCGCGTTTACACCTTCGAATAGCGAGGGGTCGACAGTCCAGTTCACCCTGCCAGGTGCAGGCGCCATGCCCATTTCGCCAGTCTCAGGGATCACAAGAGAATTTGCTGCGACAGTTAGCGTGATAACGGGTGGTAATTCAGGCAGAACTTCGCGGACTTCTGCAACCACTATGCTCGTGATGGCAGTGATAGTAGCACGTTCGTCGTTTGTGAAAATGTGATCGTCAGTGTCGTCGAATTCAACTGAAATCGACTGAGCGCATACGCCACACGAAAAGCAGATCGCGACTGAACCAGTAAAACGCAATAAAAGGGAAGTAAAAAACGTAAAAGTAGAAATAAGAATCAGGAGTGCAACGCGAACGCGAATAATATTTCAAGAACTGCGCCGATATCACCGGCAATTAAGAAATGAATGCGATCGTTAAGGCTCTAATCCATGCTCTTGGTTGCGTTCCTCTCTTTCAAGTGATTGCATGCGTGTTTCGAGTGCCGCTTGCATCTGATTCAATGTGCGCTTTCGACTGCATTCATTTGCCATATACGTGGCGAATGAGGGTATGGGATAGGCATATTCTCGGCGGCCAAGATCACTCCGTCGCTCGAGAACGCCTGCGTGAACAGCGAGGGCGATTTTCTCTCGAACCAAATCTGCTTCTGCGGGCTGTCTATCGGTCACGTGCTTAGCGATATCGTCGCCGTTGAGCGTCGGCAGCGTCCCGTCTTTACGGGATAGGGCGATTAATGCATCCTCTACGAAACCGAGGTCCGCGCTTTGAAGGCGATCGTCATAGTAATTGCATCGTTGTTCGTGACCGTACGTCAATGCCGCGGCGACACTCACACCGCCGTTCGGTTGCGGCCTCTCGCAATCGTGTATAAACTCGATGGCGAGACCCGTCAGATAGTTGTGCAAGTGTCTCGGCCACCCCTCGCACGCGACCGCAAACGAGCGCGCCAAGTCAGCACGGGTAGCGTGCGGAAACAGGTCACGTATCCCGAAACGTTCGTCGTGCATAAACCCTTCAGCCGCCTCTTGAGCATCGTCGAGGGAAAGTGCCCCAAGTCGATGAGGCGATGCCGCGTTACGCGTCAACCCGACCTTTTTCAAGCGTTCACTCGTATCGGACAGCCCCGCGAAGACGGGGAGTATGCGAAGGTTCGCGGTCGCGTAGCCTCCCGTGTGCAGGCTTGTGACGGTCTCATTAATGTCTTTCCCACGCGTCTTGTCAACGCGTTGTGCTTCATCAACCAGTAGCAGGAACACATGATTCGTGTCAACGTCAAGCAAGGGCGTAAGCGATCGCCACATTGAAGCGCCTCGTTCAATTCGCTCAAGCGCGCACGCACTACGAGTCTCTCGGCCATCTTGGTATTGCGCTATTTTGATGTCGCCCGTGGTACGACGAGTATTTGTACTGGACTCGCCAATGTCAGGTGCATTCGCGCCAATACTCGCTATGAATGCTTCAGCAACGACAAGCGGTTCGGACAGATCTTCGCCATCCAATCGAACCACGGTGACATGATCGTCGCGATTAACTCGCTCCAGCTCGTTCAACAGGCTAGTTTTGCCGGCACCGGGAGCACCCTGGACAAGCTGCGTGATGGACTGAAGCGAGGAGTCTTGGCGCTTGTCCTGAATCAATGTGGCAATGTGATCCAGAATATCTTCGCGACCGACAAAAGCGATGGGATCCGTGCGCTCTCCATATCTAGTGAACGCGCGAAGATTCTCAATTTGTTCGTCGCTTGGACGTGAGCGATATCGAATAAAGTCATCCACCAGCTTCCGCCTCCGTTTGACAGTAAAGTCGTGCGGTGCTACGCGAGACCTTGAACGTCCGCGCCAAAGCTTGATACGAACGACCATCCCGTCGCAACGCACGCATTTCCTCGATCTGTGCCGCGGTCATCGCGGGTCTTCGTCCGAGGCGAGTTCCGTTCGCCTTCGCCCGAGCAAATCCCTCCATGGTGCGCTCGCGTAATCGCTCACGTTCGAACTCCGCAACCACGGCGAATATCTGAAACACCAGCTTCCCTGCTGCGCTCGTCGTGTCGATGGCCGATTCGACCAGTGACACCAGTCGTGCGCCACACGACTCCACGACCTTGACAAAATCAAGGATTTGTTCGAGAGAAAGACCGAGTCGGTCTAGCTTGGGTACGGCGACTACGTCGTCAGCGCGAAGGTACTCCAGCAGTTGATCAAGTGCGGCGGGGCGGTTGGCGATAGATCCACTGATGCCGCGATCGACGAAAACGCGTTCACAACCCGCGTCATGCAGTGCGATTTCCTGCTGTTCAGTATGTTGGTCCGTGCGCGAACACGAGCGTAGCCAAGGTGCATTTGTTGTTGGATAAGAGACGTGCCACAATGTTAGGATATTTTGGCACCGTTTTAGATTCAAATATGGCGCGACTTAATGGTGCTTTCGAGATGTGTCCAGAATCGGCGTTTTCTGGCGGAATTTGCAAGTTTCTAAAGACTGCCGATAAAGTCACCTAATGAGACTATTGAATTAGTAGCCATTATCGGTGAGATTTGTGGTAAAACCCCAATTTAGCAGTTGACGCGACCTAGTTCAAGCGAATTGCGCCTGATTTCGGCGGAAAATGACTCATTTTGATGCCAAAAGTGGCCTTAGGCCACTTATTTAGGTGTTATTTTTGCCATGCTCCGCGCTTAACACAGACTTCTCCATGTTACACAAAATCGATCGAAACACTGATAATATCAGCGCGAGTTATTTACCGCCAGCGTTTTTACCCAGATTCTAGTTTATCGAAATTAATGAAACGTTATAAAATAACATTTCCGTGCTTGCGAGGAAACTGAGTGAAACCCTACCTACAGCCGCCTTACAAGTCCAGTTCGTTTCCTGGATTAGATTTCTACGCGGTAGGTATGTGTACGCTTTGCTTGATTCACTGCGCCGGTATGCCCTTCGTAGCGATGCTCCTTCCGATCGCGGGGCTGTTTTCTGGCGACGAGCTAGTTCATCGACTACTGGTCCTTTTAGGTGCGCCCGCAACGGTTTGGCTGATTTACAAGGCGTTAGAAACTAAAAGGCACCTATCTTTCGTAATAATGGCCTCGACTGGATTAGGATTGTTAGTGATCGCCGCATTCGTTGAAAGGGTTTCGGAGTTTGATGCACCGGTTACCGTTCTCGGTGCGTCTTTGTTGGGATTTTCTCATCTATGGAGATGGTTCCGCGCCCGTCGCTTAGGTTTGCGAGTGCTGATTTCCTAAAACACGTATGAATAGTTGTAAAGAAGCAAGCTAGTGACGATACGCCTCTCGGGTCGAGTACTAATAGCTCGCTGCTGTAGACCTTTCGAAAGGGCGGAAATAGTTGCCTAAAGCACTTGAACTTGACGCAAAATGGCGCAAATTTGCAGAATCACGTTGTGAGAAGACTGGCCTCCGATTAACCCCCGCACGATTAGGTGTGTACGCAGAGCTAGTGGTGAGTGATCGACCGCTTTCCGCGTACGAACTCATTTCTCGCCAAGAGGAGAGATTTGAAAGAAAGATCGCACCACTGACTGTTTACCGTCATCTCAATTTCCTAATTGAAGCCGGTTTGGTACACAAGTTGGAGTCTACGCATGCGTACGTGCCTTGCGGGCACCCCGATCATGCGCATGAAAGTCATTACCTATTGTGTTCTTCTTGCGGCCGTGCTGATGAGCTAGAGTCTAGAGCACTGGAGAAGATGCTAAGTGACATGGCGAATCAGCACGGCTTTCGACCGGCTAAGGCGGTAGTCGAAATGACGGGTCTCTGCTTCGACTGTGCGGCGAACGAGAAGTAGACGAGTAAACCCGAGAATGGCGATTTGGCAACCGCACAATGTCGTGGGCAGGTCCAGCGGCAGAGCTCGTTCGAGAACTATCGAGGACCGAAAGTGCTCGCCTAACCGTCGGATGCAAAGCGATGTATCTGAAATCGCGTTCTACAAATCCCATCCAATTGCAATGTAGCTACGGCTTCTCATTTCTTGGTGAACGCTCTACGCACGAGCGCGACGACCAACAGTACCGCTCCGACTATGAGATAGAAGGAACCGAGCCAGTGTTTTAGGTGCGTGAAAGTCGATGCCCAAGTGACCTGCGTTTCACCGATTTCTGGATACATGATCAGCATGGACGCTATTTGTACATTTTCCAACAGATCCCAGATTCCACCGACTATAGGTATGTACGCGAGCCACCACGTGCCTTCTGAAGCTCTGAATCGATAGATCAAGCCTGCGAAGAACGTCGCGTACACGATAGGAAACACTGTATCCAGCACGGTATTAGCCAAAAGGTAGATCGTTCTACCGCGCTCGCCATATGCTTCCATCGAATCCATCACTTCCTGGTAGGTATACGACGACTTCATATCCAAAAGCTCGCCGCCGACAGGCAGATTCGGAAATACGAGAAACAAAACTAAGACGACGACAAATGCGGAGGCGATTAGCGTGCCAGTCTTATTTGCAAATTCGAGATATCGTCTCAATCCAGATCTTTTCCTTTAGTCTCGGCGGTTTGCAATGTTGCGCAGTTTTTATCTAGGTATTGCGCAATCGGAGGTATGTTACTAATCCGCATGCCGACAGGACGATAGCGCTCGTTCAACGAGTGTAAGTTTTGCACTTCATAGCGTTCAGGACGCCTAGCATAGTCGGAACATAGGCGCAAGATTCGACGTTCAATTGCAGGAACCAATACGGCACGATAGTGGCTGGGATTAAGCATCTCGTCCCAGAAGTCATTCACATGGTGGGCCCAAGTGAAGTCGCGCTGCCGAACCAGGGTGCCCGAGTTGCATTGAAAGATCGCCTTTTGACCGCTGACTGCATTGTCATTGAAGAGGCTCTGATAGAACCGAAACCCCTCGTAGTTTGCCACTAGATCCGCGTTCGAATAGATCCCCGACAATATCTGTCCCCAGATCAGTCCTTCCCACCTTGCAGTGAGCGTAGCGGCTTTCTCCACGGTTCCAAGACGTTGAAAACGCGTGTAGAACTTACGTCCTTGCGAGAAAAAGTGACCAAGTTTGTCAGTGCTAATGTAAGTTCCACCCACGTTAATCGTTCGTGAAAAGTTGCCTAAACGAGCGGCGCTTGAGCGGATAAGCGGGGCATCTGCGAACACAGACTCTGACCGGTTGGTAGGCAATTTATCAACGTCACTCGCAAACATCGCCCAGCGTTCAATCTTGTCGACCCAGTGACGACCGCCCAGTTCGCGATACACCGAGAAGATGAACGCACGTTCTTTGCATTGCTGGGACCAGTTAGCGGCGATTTGGTCAAGAGCAAGATTTACCTTTCTATCCAGCGCTGCCAAACTGTCATCAATGTCGATGTCTCGGTTCGTGTAAGGATCAGTCTCGCCGCCATTAATGGGCATTGGACTGAGGCACAGTCCGAGAAGTAATGCCAGCGCCTTCGTCTGGTAGATCGAAACGACGACAAAATCGCACCGCCGACCTTTGGGCCGACGCGGAGGTAAATTCACAACATCGCGATATGGGTTACAGTCCCCGACCAATTAGTGATTTAGACACATTCTGACGGACAGAATCAGGCACAATCGTTTTGTTCTTTAAAGCTCTGACGTGTCTTGATACATTCGAGGTGAACGGATGCAACGCGACGCTCGGAACGCGCAGTGTTTTTTGTGACGAAGCTCACATCGGTCGCGTGTCGAGGGTCATGGACATTGAAGCGTACCCTTGGTGGGGTAGAAAACCGCTTTCAGTTTGAGTGCGAAGTCTTGCGTTACTGAAGTATCGGCGCCGATTGACGGCCTGACGAAATTCATGCGTCCTATTCCGAGGTCGCACTATACGCTCGTAACAAGCTATCTTGACACACCTCGCCCCCAACATAATTCAAAGACAAAGTGTATTGCGTTAGTCGCTAGGTATATCGCAGATGCCGAAGAATCAACCGAACGGTCTAGAAATGACTCCAGAGGCAATGCGGCAATTAGCGGCGAAGGTAACGGATGTCCTCGTCGACCGTATCGAAGGTCTAGACAGTGCGAATGCGTGGGACGGCGAATTCCGCGAGGTGCTGGAAACACAACTAGGTGGTCCGCCGCCCGAAGACGGTCGACCCGCGGAGGATGTTGTGGATCAGGTGGTACGTGAAGTACTTCCGAACGCGGCACGGCTGGATCATCCTCGTTTCTTTGGTTTCGTACCTTCGTCTCCGACATGGCCGGGCATACTCGCCGACTACTTGGCTTCCGGATTCAACATAAATTCTTGCACCTGGCTGGTGTCGAGCGGAACCAGTCAGATAGAGCTTGTCGTGGTTGACTGGTTATGCGATTGGATCGGGTATCCGGACGGTGCTGGCGGGCTTCTCACGAGTGGCGGTTCCGCAGCCAGCGTTGAAGCGTTGGTATCTGCACGCGAGGCTGCTAACCATCCGGATCAACCCGTCGTCTATATGAGTGATCAAAGTCACAGTGCATTGAAACGAGCGGCGTATATCGCCGGAGTGCGCCGCGAGCATATCCGCTTGGTGCCATCTGACCGCTTTTTCCGGATCGATATGGAAGCGCTGCGCTGCCAAGTTTCAGAGGATCGCGCGAACGGTCTGCATCCGTTAGCCGTGTGTGCCAATGCGGGTAGCTCTAGTACTGGTTCGATCGACCCGTTAAAGGCAATGGGCGAATTCTGCACCGATGAAGGCATGTGGTTTCACGTTGATGCCGCGTACGGTGGATTTGCGCTGGTGACGCCAGCGGGTAAGGAGTGCATGGACGGTATTGCAAGCGCCGATTCCGTGGGTTTGGACGCGCACAAGTGGTTCTTTCAACCTTATGAGGTCGGAGCTCTCATGGTGAAAAACGCCGCGCATCTCGAGAACGCATTCGCCATCGGACACGACGTGTTGCAGGATACGGTGTGGGGTTCGAATCATCCAAATATTGCAGACCGAGGATTACAGCTCAGTCGTGCAGCACGGGCGCTCAAGGTCTGGATGTCTGTGCAAACATTCGGAATGACCAACTTTCGTGACGCAGTACAGAACGGCTTAGACCTGGCACGTCAAGCTGAGGAATACATCAAATCGAATCCGTTGCTGGAATTGATGACACCTGTGGTGTTAGGAATCGTGTGCTTTCGCGTCAATCCTGGGGAAGGCGGCTACGACGAGTCAACCTTGGAGAAAATCAACAGTGAGGTCCTGACCCGTGTGTTTTGGGACGAACTGGCGTTCTTTTCGTCGACCTCACTAAAAGGTGTATTCAGTTTACGCTTATGCATCATCAACCATACATCGACCTGGGATGATGTTCGTAGAACGCTTGATCTAGTGGTCAAACTCGGGAAGGAAGCGTTGACTGAGTCTTAACTGCTCGCGCGGAGTACGAGCCGAAGCCGCGTTTACCTGAGACTGCACGTCGAAGATAACTCCACAACACATGGAAGTGGAACGCATCTGGCGGGCATGAACGCGAGCGTGTGGTGTTAGCGTGCCTATGTTGGACGACATCGAAACTGCAGGGATCGACGGTGCGACCGTAGGTGGTCGCATTTTTCTGAATCGAATCAAGTGTACGCCGCCTAATCCCCTCAAAAACCGTAAAGAAAATCTGTCGCCGAAGTGTTGTCAGACGACATATTTTCTTTACACTTCGGCGACAGATTTTCTTTACGGTTTTTGAGGGGATTAGGCGGCGCCATGGAAAAGTCGGAGGGCGCGTAGCGACAGGGGACTTTTCCATGGCGCGCGGACTTCGCATCGCCGCCAGCGCTTGATATGTCCGACCAGTAGATTTAGGCTCTGGCATGCTGACCTCCACCTTTATCGGCTGGCTTGGCGCTAACCGATGCCGGGTTGGGAACAATTACCGCTTGGCGTTTTTCGCGCAAGCGGTAGCTCTCGCCTCGAATCGTGAAGACGATGCTGTGGTGCAGGACGCGATCGAGGATGGCGCTCGCGGTGACCTCGTCGCCGAAGATGCGATCCCACTCAGCGACCGGTCGATTCGAAGTGAGCACTAGGCTGCCCGCTTCATAGCGCGCGGCCGCGAGTTGGTAGAACAAATGCCCGACTTCGGTCGCCAGGGGCAAGTACCCCAGTTCGTCAATTTATGTTGAGCTCAACATAAGTCGACGAATTCGGTTACCTGCCGGTGCCGCTGCGAACCGCCCATCTGCTGTTCCAGCTGGTGGCGGCCCGTTACGAACGTGGCAGCATCCTGCTGACGTCGAACCAAGGACTCGCCGACTGGGGACGGACCTTGGGCGATGACGTCGTGGCGACCGCGATCCTCGATCGGCTGCTCCATCACAGTCAGGTGATCACGATCCAGGGCGACAGTTACCGGTTGCGCACGAAACGCCGTGCAGGGATAGTCAGCGGCCGCGATCCTGTACCAACACCGACGGTGCCGACATGATCGATCACCATGACGACCGCGGCGAAAAATCCCCTCGGGCTACGCCCTCGGGGCTTTTTCGCCGTGTCAATGACCTTAATATACCCTCTTTGCATCGGTCCATTTTCTTGTCGTTGGCCGGTCCATTTTCTTGTCGCCTGACAACCGCGACGGCCGCGTGGTGTTTATGCAGGATATGGGCGAGCTGGAGTTGTAGGGCGCGGGCATGTCCAAACAAATGACTCAAAAAGAGTTCGCTTTGCTTACCGCAAAACGTGCGCTAGCGGATCTCGTTCACAACATGTCGGTTGCGGAGGGGAATCCCATCACGATCGATGAAGTGATGACTCTACTTGACGGAATTACGGTCGGCGGGCGCAAGGTGTCAGATCAGAATCAGGTATTGCGATTGGACAAGGCGTGGAGTACGTTATTCCGCCTCGTCGAAACCGATCGCTTTGAACTCTCAAAGAGAACGGCAATCCACCTGAATGAGCTGGTCGCCACAGACGAAGCGCGGAAAGTTGGCGCGTTTCGTGATGATCGGGTCGGGATTCAAGGCGTGGAATACGTCCCACCTCATCACTCCGCCCTCGACCCCAGATTCATCGAAATGCTTGACGAAGTGAACCAGGGCAATACAGCACTGGATCGTGCTGTAACCTGTTTCACAATCTGCGCGCGCACCCAGTTTTTCTTTGACGGGAATAAACGCACAGCACAACTATTGATGAATGGTGTTCTTTTGTCAGAGGGGCAGCACGCTGTCACCATCCCTGCGAAGGAGCGCGGCGAGTATTTCCATTTACTCCGCGAGTTTTACGAGAGCAACGAAAGTCGAAAACTCAAGCAGTTTCTTGGCGAGCGGCAACTAGACAAGATCATGAAAGTTCGGGAGCGCGCACAACGCAAGACAAACGATCGGGATCGAGGATTGGAGTTGTAGGATTACCGCTATGACGACATACACCATCGACACGGCTGCAGCGATCAAAAAACTGATTGGATCGGGGATGCCCGAGCAACAGGCAGAAGCGGTCGTGCAGACGTTTGCCGAGAGTCAGGATGAAGTGGCGACGAAAGGCGACATCGAGTCGCTCAAAAACCACCTGCTCTTCCGAATTGTCCTTGCACAGATCGCCGGCGCGGGCTTGGTGTTTGCGCTCATAAAGTTCTTCGGATAGTTCCCCGACCATTGGGTTGATTACAGAACCCCAGCCGGCCAATCTTCGCCTGGAGAATTGGTGGGGCACACCCGGCCAAGCGCAGCCGTTCCTTAAATGGGTCGGCGGAAAGGGGTGGCTGCTCCCCACGATCGCCCGATTGATACCTGACTCGTTTAGAGCGTATCACGAGCCATTTTTAGGCGGAGGGGCAGTCTTCTTCCACATCGCCCCGTGGGTCAAACGAGCCTATCTATCTGATTCCACGCCGGAGCTGATTCACACATACCAGGCTCTCCAACAAGACGCGGAACGTGTCATTAGCCTCCTCGCGGAGCATGCTGACAAAGACTGCGCTGAACACTATAACTGGACACACATGCAACCTCCAGAGGATATATTCGAGGTCGCCGCCCGGATGATATATCTAAACCGCACCTGCTTTAGCGGCGTTCATCGGGTTAATAAGAATGGGCATTTCAACACCGCGAGAGACGCGTGGGAAATACTGTGGGGGGATGCAGTTCGTTTTCTTGTCGCGTGACAACGTTGACAGGGAGCGATTAAAACCGTCCAGTTGACGACGTCCCCAACGGCACGAGTTGACCGCTCGTCACCGTTGGCGAGACTTGCCTTTGAATACATAAAGGGACCGTCTCATGTCACGCGACACCGAAACTGCCTAAAAACGACACCGAAACTGCCCAAAAACGACATCGAAACTGCCGGGATCGACCGCGCGACCATCCGGATCATGCTCACGAAAGCCAGTTCCTGCTCTGCTCCTCGTATGGCCACGTGGACGAGGTCGAGTCGAGAGGACTCGAGACATTGTTAACCCAGATCGCTGACGAGTACGCGTATCGGCAGGTCAACGTGATTGTCGAGATCACGGGATTGTGCGGCAGTTGTGCCGTCAGCGCGCAAGACTGACCGGGAATCGTGTACGCACGCGCCGCCGATTTGATTTTGTTAGCGTCTTGGCGGAGAGGGAGGGATTCGAACCCTCGGTAGGTTTCAGCCTACACACGCTTTCCAAGCGTGCTCCTTAAACCGCTCGGACACCTCTCCGAATCTAAGCTAATCTACAGTCGCGTCTTACTTTAGTTCGCTGTCCACTCGCTTAGTCTGCGAACGTTGTAACTCGATTTCGCGAATTCGAAAGCAGGAGACTGGACTGTTTGCAACCGATATCGAGTTCAACAATTTTATGGTGCTGCTTGCTCACGCGAGATTTCTGCTTGTTCGTCGCGCTTCTCTGCCCCCAACTCGTATTTACGTAAGTAATGGCGGAATTGGTGATACGAGAGACCGAGCGCTTCGGCGGCCGATCGCTGGTTATACCGATTCGCTTCGAGCGCATCGTTGATCCAATTGATTTCGATCCGTTCGATCTCATTTCTTAAGTCAATTGGAAAATCTGCCTTTCTCAAGTCTTTCGAACGCTCGGTTTGAGTCGACGCAGGCATAGGTTCCTTCGGTCTAAACGGCGATTCAAACGGGTCCATAACAATCTGCGAAATTGGATCGTTTTCGTCGTTTCGATACACCGCTCGCTCGACGACGTTTTTCAGTTCGCGTACATTCCCTGGCCAAGCGTGACTGAGGAGTTCAGCCATGGCTTCGTCAGTGAACCCATGGAAGTACTCGCGTTCAAGTTCCGTCGCCATATTGATAGCGAAAAATTCAGCCAATAGGGGGATGTCGTCTTTTCGCTCCCTAAGAGGCGGAATCGTGATCACGTCAAACGCTAGGCGATCCAACAGGTCGATCCGGAATCGCCCGTGGTCTGCGAGCGCGACGAGGTCTTGATTGGTGGCAGCAACAATGCGTACATCTGCGACCAATGTCTCGTTGCCGCCAAGTCGCTCAAACTGCCCGTACTCGATTAATCGCAGGATTTTCTCTTGGACACGTGTTGCGGTAGTAGCGACTTCGTCGAGGAACAATGTGCCTTTGTGTGCGCGTTCAAAGCGTCCGACGTGACGCTTCGCTGCCCCAGTAAATGCGCCGGCTTCGTGCCCGAATAGTTCGGATTCGAGTAAGTCATCGCTGATTGCCGCACAGTTCATCTGTTGGAAGACAGAATCCCAACGCGGCGAGCGGTAATGTAATCTCGATGCGAGGAGTTCTTTTCCGGTACCGCGTTCACCAACGAGCAATACCGGTTTGTTGAGAGCGGCAACTGCATCGACCGCGTCCAATGTCTGTATAAATACGGCGGATTGCCCGATTAATTCGTCAGCGTCATAAACCATGTGTCAAATTTATCAGAAATTAGTGGAATTAACCACAGTTCGACTGTCAATGAGCGTAGTCAGGAACTAATAATCTTTCTAAATCAATATGTTAATGAACTTCGGCGGTTTTGGCATAGTTTGTGTTTTATAGATAGCAAACGGTCAATCTCTTTCAAGAGGACTAAACATGAAAGTCTTTAAGCGCATGGCTGACATTCTCAATGCCAACATCCACTCGATGCTCGACAAAGCGGAAGATCCTCCGAAAATGGTTCGGATGATCATTCACGAGATGAACGACACGCTGGTGAAGGTGCGAATGACGGCAGCTAAGGCGATCGCGGATCGAAAGGAAATCACGCGACACCTTGAAACCAAGCGTGCGGAAGCAGCAGATTGGGAAAGAAAAGCGGAATATGCGGTTCGTCGTGACAGGGACGATCTAGCGCGTGGAGCGCTTGCCGAACGCCGTCGTTGCGATCAAGATGTCGAAAATCTTGAACGCGATCTAGTTGTTTCCGACGAGGTCGAAACCAAACTTCGAAATGACATCGCAACGCTCGAAGGGAAAATCGCTGAAGCGAAAGCACGCCAACGCTCAATCATCGCTCGAGCTCAAACTGCGCGAGTACAACGCGGTGTTCGACGTCAGCTCTCGAGGCACAACATTGATGAAATCATGGTTGGGTTCGAACAATACGAACGCATGATCGACGATCTCGAAGGTCAAGTTGAAAGCTACGAGTCATCGGAATCGATGACCTTGCACGAAGAATTCCAGACCATCGAACAAGATGAAAAACTTGACGAAGAGCTCCGAAATCTCAAATCACGCATGAAGCGTGGTTCATCCGAGCAGTCTGAGGACGCAAAGGCTTCGTAAGGATTTGACGAAATGGAAATTCTGGTCCTTCTCCTTTTCATTCCGACGATTGTCTTCCTCGTCATCGTCGCGCCGTTGTGGATCATCCTGCACTACAACTCGAAGAAAAAAATGACCCGGCAATTATCGGATGAGGATCAAGACGAACTGCATAGCTTGGCGGATCAAGCTAGCGATATGGGAAAGCGCATCGAGACGTTGGAAGCGATCCTCGACTCAGAATCGCCGAACTGGCGCAAACGATCGGAAGAAGCGTGATGAGACGGTCAAGACGAAAGTTTGACGAAGATTTTGACGACGTTGCGGCTGCCTACCGGAGCATGAGGCGGAGTCGTCGGTCGAAAGGACTCTATCGCGACACCGATCGCGGAATCTTTGGCGGCGTTTGCGCCGGAGTCGCCAAGTATTTTGGGGTTGAACCTTGGATTATTCGTATTGCGTTCGTTGCGATCGCACTTTTGACTCAGGTTCTAATTGCTCTCATCGTGTATATCGTATTGGTGTTTGTCCTAGATCCAGAACCTTCTGATGGAAGCGATTGGGACGAACCTGATGACGAGGCGAGCGAGGGACGAACTCCGTACGCGGCAATTCGAAGCAGTCCGCGTTTAGGTTTGCGCGTAGTAAGCGCAGACGTACGAGAGCTTGAGCTCCGACTGCGTCGAATGGAACGCTATGTCACATCACCAAGGTACAACTTGGATAAGGGTTTTTCTGATATGGCGCGGGAATAACACATGTCTAATCCTGCGTGACGTACTTGACTAGAGATTACTAAATTTATGGTGGCAATCGGAGTCGCTGAGGGTGGACCGTTTGTGATCGAGACAAACATAGAAGTCTGAATCACAATTCAGTTTCCTATGGGAATCCCGTGGTAGTTTCGCATACGAGTGGTCGCGCCGGAGAAAAAACTCATGGCGGTCTTTGATCGCTTTTCAATCAGATGCTAACTGAGTCTTCTCTGCTGCACGACGTGAGAACAACGTAATATCCACAACATGGTGTCAATAACTGAGTAAATTCCACGATGTGATGTTGAGACGAGTCCTCGAATTCGGTCTAGGAAGCTCGATGAAGTAAGGAGGACGCCCCAGTTTTTCTAACCGGACGTCATACTGCATCTAATTTTGTCGGATTGACCTCATTCGGCACGTCGGTAAAAATCGCTGCGACGCCAAGTTCTCGTAAGTGAATTGCACGTGCAATGTCATTCACGGTGAAAACGTAGACGGTGAATCCGGCATTGAACATAGCGAGAAGATAACTTAGATCCGCCACCGCATCCATAACGTGGATGTTCTCCACACCAAGTGACATAGCAGTAACCAAGACGTTCATATCGTGGACTCTTGTCAACAGGGCTGTGGGAACGTCTGACACATGCGCTTTGAACTGCTTGAGTTCGTCAACGAGAAACGACGAGATCAGATAACGGTGAGAGTGCGTGCGCACGAACTCAGCTACTGGCAAACCGGTATTAGACCCCTTAAGTTCAATGTTGATGGCGACACTAGGCGGGACGATGTCCCATACCTGCGCAAGCGTTGGGATTGACTCACCATTTGGGAGGCGCAGGTCTGCAAATGCTGCGGGTGAAAACGAGTCGACGTTGCCGGTTGAGTCCGTAAGTCTCTCGACGGTGTCGTCGTGGAAAACAATCAGTTCGTCGTGCACATATTTAACGTCGAATTCGATTGCGTCAACGCCGCACGCGAACGCGATTTCAAATGCCTCTAATGAGTTTTCTGGCGCGTGACCCGCTGCACCACGATGCCCAATGATCGAAAACGGCTTGCGGAGAAATGGGTGGTTTCGACGATTGTTCATCACGAACTGCTGCGCATGGATCCCACATGGTCAAACGGTCGCATATTAGGCAAAGGCGTTCGAGTCAATCGGCACTTTGTTAGGATCGTGGTTGCGATAATCGCACACCTTGATTAGCTTTTCTGCGTTCGAGCAAAGCGGGAATTCTCACTACAGTGCCTGTGCGATTAAACGTTCATAGTTTGGCGACTCTAAAACGGGGAAATCGTGACGTGCTGGGAAATACCTATCCATGACATATCAGGTTCTTGCGCGTAAATACCGACCAGGAACTCTTTCGGAGGTCGTTGGTCAACCGCAAACGGTTAAAGCGTTAGTCAATGCTTTTGAAAGACAGCAACTGCACCACGCTTACCTGTTTTCCGGTACGCGAGGCGTTGGAAAGACTACGCTCGCACGCATCATCGCGAAATGTCTGAACTGCGAAACCGGGGTGACCTCCACTCCTTGTGGGACGTGTGCGAACTGTGTCGCAATCGCGAATGGTTCGTTCGTTGACTTGATCGAGGTCGACGGGGCATCGCGCAACAAGGTTGAAGAAACGCGTGACTTGCTTGAAGACATTTCTTACCTTGCGACGATGGGTACGTATAAGGTCTACATCATCGATGAGGTTCACGCGCTTTCTGATTCTAGCTTTCAGACGTTGCTCAAGTCACTTGAGGAACCACCGGAACATGTGAAGTTTGTACTTGCTACCACGAATCCGGACAAGGTACCCGTGACCGTACGCTCGCGTTGTATCCAGTTTCATCTACGTACGATGTCGATTGAAACGATCGCCCAACACCTTCAGCATGTACTTGATCAAGAAGGTATCGGCTACGACGATCCCTCGATTAGTACGCTCGCGAGGCTTGGCCAAGGCAGCATGCGGGATGCCTTATCGCTGACTGACCAGGCGATTGCGCTCTGTGGTACCGAACTGAAGGAGGCATCGGTCGTCGATATGCTAGGTTGTGCACCGCAGAACGATGTCGGTGTGCTACTCGAAAAGCTGATTGGCCGTGATCGCGACGGTTTGTTCAGCGCGATATCCGAACTGGTAGCGCGTGGGGTTGACTTTTCAGAAGTGCTAGCTGGTCTAGAAAGTGGCGTTCACGCGCTCGCGATGGCGCATGCCACCAACACGTCTCCGGGAGAAGCGTTAGCAAGCTTGCTAGATCAGTGTGATGCCGCATGGTTGCAGCAGGCATACCAAGTCTTGATCATGGGCGGGCGCGATCTGCAATATGCGCCGGAACCTCGTGTTGGATTTGAGATGACGATGTTGCGTCTCCTCGATTTCGTGCCGATTGAGATTCAAGGCAGTGAACCTAAACCAACGGATTCTCAATCAAAAGACGAGACAGAACCGCGCGACGCGCTACCGTCGGTAACATCGAGCCCACCTGTAAGCGAAGCGCCACCGTCAGTAACACGTAGCTCAGCCGCCAGTGATTCAGAGCCTCTTGAGAAACTCGAGAAAGCGGACGCAGCTGTTGACGAGCGGCGCAAAGAATGGCAAGACAAACCGGCGCGGATGCAAGCAAAGCGGACCGAGGAACGACGCGCGGAAACCGCGCGACGCGAAGAGGCTAAGGAAACGGCGATGCGCGAATTCACGTCTGACGAAGAACCGCCATACGTGCAAGTCTTTCAGGAGCGTTTTGACGCGCTGCTCAGTGCGGAATGGATCGGCGAAGAGAAGGCTGATCCGCAATAACTCACTCTTCGTGCCTTGCTACACGGTAGGATTGGAACATGAATGTAGACGAACTGAATAAATTGATGTCAGGGTTGAAAGATGGTTTCAATCATGTCATCCCCGAGGGCATGGGCAGCATCGACGAGGAACTCGTCACGGAGAGTGGCGGCGGTCTTGTTAAGGTAGTTGTCGGCACACGTGGCGCTGTCAGCAAGATCAGCATAGATCCACTGTTACTTGACAAGGAAAACGTTGGTCACCTTGAGCAACTGTTAATCGCCGCTGTCAACGACGGGCGTTCGAAATGGGAAGAAGCACTAAAGCAAAAGACGATTTCCACATTCCTCGAAAATCCACCTGAAGGGTTCGACCTTCAAAAGGCTATGGCCGACGCACTCAAAGTCCTTAATCGTTAGTGGCATCACTTTCGCCGCGCATTGAGCAAGTCATTAATGCGCTGCAGTGTCTTCCGGGAGTCGGACGTAAAACAGCCACACGCATGACGCTGTTTCTCCTGCAAGGTCATCGCGAAGATGCTGCACACATCGCAGCTGCGATCGAAGACGCACTGGCATCAGTGACATCCTGTACGAAGTGCCACAATTTGTCGGATTCAGAGGTTTGCGACATCTGCAGCAATCCGAAACGCGCGAACGGTCAGTTATGTGTCGTGGAAACGCCTGCGGATCTTGTAGCGATCGAGGAAACCGAATCTTTCCAAGGTCGTTATTTCGTGCTCCACGGACTGTTATCGCCAATCGACGGCATCGGACCCGAGGAACTTAATCTGGAAACCTTTCTGCCGCGCGTACAACAAAGCGATATTCGTGAGGTAATCGTTGCTCTGAACGCAACCGTTGAGGGTGAAGCAACGACACATTTCGTTCGTGAGTTGCTTGAGGATTCGGGTGTTTCACTCACGCAGATTGCCCATGGTATTCCGGTTGGCGGCGAGCTTGGCTACGTCAACAGTCGTACGATCACCCAAGCGTTTCAGCGACGCGTGCAGCTTGATTCCTGATTACACCGTCATTGAAACGGCGGATGCGCTCGAAGCGTTTGTCAGCGAGACACCGCAGTCGTTTGGATTTGATACGGAATTCACCAGGGAGAAAACGTTTCAACCGATTCCTGAGCTACTGCAAATCACGACGGGCGATCGCGTCGGCATCATTGACATGCGAGCTGATCTGCCTTTCGATGGGATCAAGCACTGGTTTCAGGATGAGAATATCGTACGAGTTGCGCACAGTATTTCGAACGACATCGATGTACTAAACGAAGTCTTCCAAGGCGAACTCGGTGTAATCGAGGACACGCAACTTGCGCTCGCGTTTCTATCTGCTGGTCAGATGCAGAGCTACGCAAAACTCGTCGAGCGTCATTTTGGTGTGACACTTGATAAGTCAATGCAGCGTTCGCGTTGGAATCGGCGGCCACTGAGTCGCAAACAGCTCGATTACGCCGCTCTGGACATCGCCCACCTCAACGAACTGTGGGATTTACTGGTCGAAGAACTCAAGACAATCGGTAGATACGAATGGTATCTGGAAGAACGAAGCCGCGTGCAAAAACCAGATGTCGATGACCCAAATCGTATCGTCGGTAATGCGGGTCGCCTCATGCAGCTCGGTGAAGGCGGCTTGCAGTTTCTGAGGTCCTTGGACGGTTGGCGTACTGACCTCGCGTCATCGATGGATATCCCAAAGAATTGGGTTTTGACGCGGGACGCGCTGTTTCAGCTAGCGGGCGAACGTTCGTTAAAAGAACCAACTCTTTTAAAAGTACTCTCCTCGAAGCAAGTATCGCGCCATCGGCGAAAACTACAGGAGCTGCACCGACGAGCTCAAAGCACGGCGCGACATAGCGAACTCACGCCGCCTAAACGATTACGTAAGACTGTGCGAGCGCTTGGCGAGCGATGCAACTTACTGGCGAGTCAAATGAATATTAGTGAGGAAGTGCTTGGGTCAAATAAAGACTTGCTCTTCGCGATCCGTGCTTACTTGGTGGAAAACGAATTGCCTGCCTGGTTCGGAAAGTGGCGTAAGGATCTAATCGGTGAAGCGACGGTAAGCGCAGCGGATGGCTTCGCTCGAGATCTCGCTTAACAAATAAAGGCTTGAGCATCCGGGAACCCTCGTCAGAATGAACGAACGTTTTTGGGAAACTAAATCCCTAGAGGAACTCGACGACGAGGAGTGGGAAGCGTTGTGCGACGGTTGTGCGCAGTGTTGCCGATTGCGATTCCAAGACAACGACACCGATCAGCTGGTGACAACGACCTTAGTTTGTGCTCTTCTGGACTTACCGACACGACGTTGTAGCAACTATCCAAACCGGCATACACTCGTACCGGATTGCGTGGAATTGACGCCGGAGAACGCTCGAAGCTTCGATTGGTTGCCCGACACTTGTGCCTATCGGCGCGTAGCAAAAGGTCAACCTTTGGAGGATTGGCATCCGCTCCTTTCGGGAACTAGCGAAACTGTCACACGTGCGGGTGTGAGTGTAACTGATCAGGCGATTTCCGCCGCAAACGTCCATCCAAAAGACATCGAATCGCACATCCTGAAGTGGGTTTAGGCAAACGATAAATGGAGTCGGCGTACTGGATAGCCTGGATCGTTCTATATGCCTTTGGGATCGGGTTGATCGCGTTATTCGTCTATCCTCTAAGACGACGTTTCTACTTGGCGTTTTTCGTCGGTTCGATAGGCGTATTCTGGATGCTGGTTCCAATACCTTTTAACGACGTTCACTGGGCGCCACTTTTCATAACTTTGACGTTTCAGTTGTTTTTAGACCCTGCTGCAAACTACGCGTTGTCGGCGACAGCTGCGACGGTGGGAACATTCACGATCCTCGCAGCCACTATCGTGCTATATGGCTTTAACCTCGGCTATCGTCATGTTGTCGAGTTCACGCATCGCCGATTACGGTCCATGCGTCGTTATCGACCGTCGGGTCAGTCCGCTAGTGAAATCGACGAGTCTAGCAACGACGCTGACGAAACATCGAAAGCGTCGCGTGAGCTCGATGACCCCCAGAAACCCACATAGCTAAAATGGGGACTTACATACCTGTTTACAAAACAGGCTGCCTTTTGACGGATCGTTGGAGTCACTAATGTGAACGCTCCTCCTCGTCCAGATGCCCCTGTCGCAGAGGCCTTTCTAGCGCTTGGTTCTCGCGCCTCATGTGTAATTGTATAGTATTGCGGCTCAATTCGTGAGACTTTGTAATCAAGTATGTAATCCCCCTAAAATGCGACCTTGTGCGCAGTTCGGTCGCGGCAAGCACTCCTTAGTTTTCTAACCACGGATATTCCATGATTTTTGACAGTACGGACACCTATATCTCGACGGATGAGCTCTCGATGGCTGTTGATGCTGCCGTCAAGCTCGAACGTCCATTGTTGGTCAAAGGTGAACCGGGTACTGGCAAGACGTTACTAGCGATTGAGATTGCGAAATCTCTTGATTGCGAACTCATTGAGTGGCACATTAAGTCGCAAACAAAAGCAAGTCAAGGTCTCTACGAGTACGACGCGGTGTCGCGACTCCGTGATTCGCAGTTAGGCGACGAGCGCGTTGGTGAAATTCGAAATTACATCAAGCGCGGCAAGCTCTGGGATGCCTTTACGTCGAAAGAGCGTTGCGTTCTCCTTATCGACGAAATCGACAAGGCGGACATTGAGTTTCCGAACGACTTATTGCAAGAACTCGACCGCATGGAGTTTTTTGTATACGAAACGCAAGAGACGATCGTCGCAGAGAACCGTCCCGTCGTCGTGATCACGTCAAATAACGAGAAGGAATTACCGGACGCCTTTTTACGACGTTGCTTCTTCCATTACATCAACTTCCCGGATCGGGAAACCATGGAACAGATTGTTGAGGTCCACTATCCTGAGATCAAGAAGGACTTGGTCAAGGAAGCGATGGAAATCTTCTTTGATGTCCGCAAAGTACCTGGACTGAAGAAAAAGCCGAGTACAAGTGAGCTGCTTGACTGGCTGAAGCTGTTAATGGCTGACGATATTCCGGATGAGATTCTCACTAATCGCGATACGAGCAGCGCCATTCCGCCACTTTACGGTGCTCTCGTCAAGAACGAGCAGGACGTTCACTTACTTGAGCGTCTAGCGTTCATGAATCGTCGGGACAATCGCGGCTAGGGGCTACCCAGCGATGTTGATCAACTTCTTCCTCACTTTACGGCGCTATAACGTACCAGCGACGATCCGCGAATTGATGGATCTGATTGGTGCGATGAAACAACGCATCGTCTATGCCAACGTCGATGACTTTTATCTGTTGAGCAGAACCTGTCTGGTCAAGGACGAAAAGAACTACGACAAGTTCGATCGGGCGTTTTCTGCTTATTTCAAGGGGTTAGACGACCTGCATGGCTTGCTTGAGTCGCTCATTCCAGACGAGTGGTTGCGCCACGAGATCGAGCAATTGCTGGACGAGAAAGATCTCGCTGAAATCGAATCGCTCGGTGGGTTAGAGGCTTTCATTGAAGGAATCGCCAAGAAACTCCGTGAAGAAGCCGAAGAACAGGCACGTCAGGAAGCAGAGCAAGGTCGTCGAGAAGGCCAAGATGGGGACGCAGACCAGGACGGGCGCTCTGGACCAGGTGGGAAAGGCAAAGGAAAGAAGCGCAAAGCACGTAAGGTATGGGACCAACGACAATATAAGAATCTCGACGATTCCGTTGAACTTGGCACGCGCAACATCAAGATGGCGCTACGCCGACTGCGTAAATTCGCGCGCCAAGGTGCCGACGAAGAGCTGGACATGGATAACACGATCCAGTCGACGGCTCACAACGGCGGCATGCTTGACATCAAGATGCGACCGGAGCGACGCAACACTGTCAAGGTGTTGACCTTCTTCGACATCGGCGGGTCTATGGACGCACACGTAAAGATCTGTGAGGAACTGTTCTCAGCGACACGAACCGAGTTCAAGCATCTTGAGAGCTTCTACTTTCACAACTTTCTTTACGAGTCGGTCTGGCAGGACAACAAACGCCGTTTGAGTGAAAGGATTCCTACATGGGAGATCCTGAATAAGTACGGCAGCGACTATCACATCGTGATTGTTGGCGACGCCACGATGGCGCCATACGAGATCACGCATTCCGGTGGCAGCGTCGAGCATTGGAATGAGGAGCCAGGCGCAGTCTGGGTCCAACGGATCAGCACGATCTACCCCAAACTGATCTGGATCAATCCGACTCCCCAAGAGACTTGGGAATACTCATCGTCGGTAGCGATCACCCAGGAACTGGTTGACAATCGCATGTATCCGCTCACGATTCGTGGGTTGGAAGATGCAATGGGCTTGCTTTCTAAGTAAACGCTTACGAGAGGTTGAATCGCAAGCCTGGATGCCGGCGGTGATAGCTTAATCGCGAGTTAAAAGACACTGTCTGGATCGAGCGCTTCTGATACTGCTACAGTGAATCCGTCAAGCAGCGCCGAAGATGCGATTTCTTGTAAGCCGTATGTACCGCGTTCATCGTACTGATCCTGATCTAAGTACATGACGGAAATTTTTTGACGTTCTGGGTCTACGATCCAATACTCGGTTACTTTTGCCTCGGCGTAGTCCCGCCGTTTTTGAACGTAATCACGGTCAGGATCATCGGGACTTACGACTTCGACAACGAGATCAGCTCCAAGCCAATATCGATTTTGACGCCGCGAATCGTGGGCATCGCACAGGAGTAATAGATCAGGTTCACGGAACCGGGCATCTCGAATTTTCATTCGCATCGGGGCCACGAGCGCTACGCCGCCCTCAGAACGAACGTGTTCATCAAAGAGGTGGAAGAGAAACAACAGAATTGACTGATGGATATCAGTTGGCGATGGCAGCTCCTCAAGGCATCCATCAGCGAATTCCACCAATCTGTTGCAACGATCAGTAAGCCACAGATAGTCGAATTCACGCCAACATCCTTGTAGTGGACGTACATCGAGTAAGATGGCATCAGCCGCGCGTTGAGAAGTTGCTGGCGCAGTAGTCATTCGCTCAATTCTAAAACGCTTCGACTTCAACACAGGATCGAGAAACTTGGTGTGGCTGAACCCAGCCAAACTCTTCGATCCGACTCCGACTCGTGTACCTAGCTTTGACGGGATCGCATTCGCGCCAAATCATCCATGTTCAATCTGACCCGTTGAACTAAGTTTCTAGTTTGGTTCAAGAGCAGGCGAGCCGAATTTCATATGCGATCGAACGGGACTTCACGCCTCGTCGAGCGAAGAATCTATTGGAAATCGTGTTAATGTGAGACCAAGTAAATTGCGACGATACCTATTACTCGATGATCGAGTCGTTGACGATACACGAAACGCTGAAATCACGTTAGGCGACATTGAAAAGCATCGAGGCAATCCACTCTTTGGCGAGGATAAGCCTTGGGAGATGCGCTTCGACAATCTTTACGCGAACGTCATTTTTGACGACGAGGATCAGCTCTACAAGGTCTGGTACAGTCCGTTTATCGTCGACCATTCCGCAAAAGCGCTGAGCGCCGAACAATGGCGCGAGACGAAATATCAAGCACCCTCAAATCGAGAAATGGGTCTCTGTTACGCCACGTCGCAGGATGGATTCGCGTGGAACAAACCGGAACTCGGTCTCGTCAATTACGAGGGAGGTAAGGACAACAATATCCTGTGGCGTGGCAGCGGTGATACTCGGTCAAAACAGGCCGGTCCACATGGCGCAGGGGTCCTAAGAGACAAACGGGAGTCTGATCCTTCGCGTCGTTACAAGACGCTCCTCAAATCCGAAAGTCTCTCTGTTGCATTCTCGAACGACGGAATCCAATGGGATCTCCCGATCGCTTGTCCAAACCTAAACAGTGCAGGAGATACTCACAATAACGCGTTTTGGGCACCGACACTTGACAGATATGTCGGGATAACCCGACAATGGAGTGCATCTTTCGAACGCCAAGTTGCGCGGACGTCGAGCGATGATTTTCTATCTTGGGACAGGACGCAGGTCGTATTACAGGGACTGGACAAGCAACACCAGACGTACGCGATGCCTGTCTTCTTTCACGCTGGCGTGTATATCGGTCTTTTGGCAATACATGATCAGGATTCGGACCGCGTTTGGACGGAACTCGCGTGGAGCCCAGATACGGAAACTTGGCACCGCGTGCTACCTGGAACGCCCTTCATTCCAAACGGTGATAACGAAGGGGACTACGACTGGGGTTGTGTCTTCCCTGCGGCTTGTCCGGTGTTCGAGAGAAATGAGATTCGTTTATATTACGGTGGGAATGACGGGCTTCATACCAGCTGGCGAAACGGTTACTTCTGTCTAGCAACGTTACGCCCCGACGGCTTCGCCGGTTACAAGGCGTCGAACAAAAATGAACCAGCAACCGTGACGACCGCACCTATATATGACGGCACGCAACAGCTCGGGGTATCTGCGGATATACCTGATGGAGGCGAGCTTGTCGCGCATATATTGAATCACGAAGGGCGGGTAGTAGCTGAGTCCCAGCCTCTAACTGCTACGGTGTCGGACTTCGCTATACAGTGGTCGGACGAAAGTGCATTCGAGCCACATGCGACGGGCCAGTCGCGTCTTCAGTTTTTATTACGTGGTGCGACTCTGTACTCGTTTTCCTTGAGCGACCTCGACGACGGTTAAGTCAGATGTCGTTGAGGCTACGGTCCACCTATGTCAGAGATATTAATACGCGAGATGACAGCTAAACAAACGATCGTATTGGATGCGATGGGCGTCATATTTCAGGCGCAGGACGATGTGGCAGAGCTGCTCGTTCCTTTTATTAGGGATCACGGTTGCTCAATCGGTGCAACCGACCTGAATGAGCTCTACGAGCGAGCAAGTCTTGGTCATCTTAATGTCGATGATTTTTGGCGTGCACTCGGCTTGAAGCCAAGCATTGAGGACGAGTATCTCGCGGGACACGGTCTCAACGATGGCGTGCTCGACTTTCTTCATACTGCTCAGGAGAATGGCTGGGACGTGTGGTGCTTGACGAATGATGTATCGCGCTGGTCGATCAAACTTCGCGAACGCTTTGCGCTCGACGATTATTTCGTCGGTTTCGTTATCAGTGGTGACATTGGTTTTAGGAAGCCTTCTAACCAGGCTTATCGATGCCTCATTGAACAAATTGGCTATGTGCCAGATTTGTTTGTTGACGATCGCGCACTAAACGTCGCTGCTGCGGATTCGATGGGAATCCGGTCTGTTCGCTTTGATTCGGATACAACGAAACGCGGTGAGGTGCGCGACTTCAAATCGCTGAAAGACTATATATCTGAGTAGATGGAGACCGTATGTGTGGAGGTGGCGTAAAGTCTTAAAGAGAAGCTGTCCTTGGCAGGATACGTAACGGAGTCAAAAGTCTGGAACATGCTTTTTTTTTGTGCGCGTAATCGGCAGAACGCGCCCAGTCTGCGGGAAGGGCTAAGCCCCTCTGCCATACGAAATTTGTTCTTCTTGTCTTGGCCGGTTTGCGGACACCGACCTAAAAAGAGGATTTCTTATGGCGTCTTACCACAATCCCAATATTGAGAACTTACGCAAACAGGCGAAGGTTCTACATCGTGCTTGGCGAATGGACGATCCCGATGCTATATCGCGTGTAGCCGCGTTCTATTCGAACGAACGAAACTTCGGTCTACAGAACGCACAGTTCGTACTCGCACGCGAATACGGCTTTCGCAATTGGGCCGTGCTTCTCGATTTCGTTCCACGAATGGGATATTTCACTGACGTTTACACGTTCCACATTTCGAGGGAGTTCGGTGTCTCCCTAGAACAACTTTGGGGTGCTCTTTCAAAACCTGAGGAAATTGGTAAGTGGTTACTCCCGGCCACGTTCGAACCGAGAGTTGGGTCGTCCTATGCATTCGCATCGAATCCTAAACTCGCGGGCACGATAGGCGTATTCGAAGACCAACGCGCGATCCGGTTTGACAGTGAGGAGAACGCATTCTGGTCATTTGAGATCAAGCCGCTAGACGAACGTGATACAGCACGGCTGCAACTATCGGTTGTTGATCGAATGACCATGGAGTCGGTTGATCAATATCCCGGTGGATTGATCGAGGTGTGGAATCCAGGAGTAACAGCTGGATGGCATCAAATTCTCGATGCGCTCGAGCACCATCTCACTAACCGACTACCGCACGATGTTGACTATTCGCGTTTATGTAAGTTTTATGAACGTGTGCTTCAGGATTTCGTGCAGCGCAGTGCTGAATCGGAGGAGGAAGGTTGAATCTAGTTCTCGTTCATGGATTGGTTGACGAAGGTCCTCGCTCTAACGTGATCCGACTAATTGATTGAGAGGTTAGTCACGATTCGAGTCTCTGTGGAACCGATGGGATCAACTAAACGCCTAGACTTGGCTCAATGCTTCAACCGCACGTTCAAGAAATTCGTCTCTACCGGCCTTGATGCCTTCGATGGTGCGCGAGACTGGTATGGTCGGTTGAATGCCAATGCCGTGATGTTGAGCTCCATCGTGTTTTAGTACACGCATCCCCGTCCAAAAGATCGTGTCGCCAGTAGGTAAGGTAAAGGAGTTGACGTTTCCGTTGGTTCCGGCCGTAGGCTCGCCAACGATCTCTGCTAATTTGTAGTGTTCAACGATCCCCATCAACGTTTCGGCGGCACTAATCGCGTTTCCATCGGTGATGAATGCGATGTTCGTCGTAAAGCGAGGGGATCGGGGCTTTACTTGCCAATTGCTAAATGTGAACTTCATGTCGCGCTGGTCGGGGTGATATACGAGCGGAATGTGCCACTGTGCGGAAGTTATGGGCTTGTCAATCAAATGTGAAATGACTGGGTTAAACCAGAAACTAGGGTAACCACGAAGATCGAACACGATCCCGTTTGCCTTCGCGAGCGTCGGAATCAGGCGTTTGAATTCGCGCACGTGGTTTATGCGATCTAGATCCACATAGACGATTCCTTCGGCTATTTCCGATCCTTGTTGGGGACGCGCCTCTCGAAGCGGCTTCTGGAAGATTGATGTCGTCTTTCGTTCCAACAAAATCTCTTTCTCCTCACCTGTAGGTGAGCGCGTTTTGAGTGTAAATGTCGAACCATTCGGACCGAATAACGAGCGTCCGAGAATGCGAATGCGTAGGTATCCAGGTGTCGCGGCTGAAACTCGTTCGCGCAAGGAATCGAAGATCGTTTCTGCGGATTGCCCATCGATTTCGGTTACCACATCACCGATTTGAAGACGGTCGTCTCCGTCTTCGGCAATCGCGGTCACGATGATTGATTCACCCATCCAATTGAGTGCAACCGGCGGAGGTGCAATTCGGGGCTTCGGAACCACGCCGCCGTGACCATCGTGCAGAGCTGCGATGAGTCGGTCGATGTGTTTACGGAAGTCAGACGCTTGCTCGGCAGTCGCAGCAGCAACCAACGCACGGATCAATTCTTCGTCCCAGTTGGTATCGACGACATCGAAGTAGGGGTAGAAATGTTGGAACACATTCCAAGACGAAGTGATGGCGGCGAGTCGACCGATCATTGGTCGGCGGCTGCCAGGCGATGGGCAAGCCATCAATGTCCAGTTCCTTGAAAGCGGTTCCTTCAGAGGAGACCCCGTCAGATATCGGGATCGCGGTTGGTACGAGTGTCGAGACACCGCCGCCAAGATCGATTCGAATAGGGTGGCGAGGACTCACTGGTGCATTCGATGAGACACGTTGTTTGCTCGAATAGACAGGCGTTTGTCATCCGAATTTGCGCCACGGTATTCCCAAAAACGGACGCGGGTGTCCGATTGCAGGTTACTGAGAGACTCAGGCACCTTTAAGTCCGAACCAGACACATCGATTTGTACGGAAGGTGCGACTGGCTTAAATAGGGGGTTATATCCTTGACTAAACAACCGAAGGTTGCCGCCTTAGATCAATTTGACGGATCATCGGACCAACCAACGTTGCAGCCCTCTCCCGTCCAGACGCGCCACTCCCAGACGCCATGTTCAAGGCGGCATTGACATCCGCGTTTGCCTCGTGTCCGCATTGGACACACGTGAAGTTTGCCTGTGTTCGTCGATTTTGCGCATCGACATGCCCACAGACATGGCATGTTTGTGAGGTAAATTGCGGCTTGACCGCGACGAGCTCCCCCGCCTTGTATTCGAGCATCGCACGAAGTTGTGACCAACCCGTGTTCAGAATCGCCCGGTTCAAACCCGCTTTGGCGTTGACTTGCTTGCCAGGTTGCGCCAGCGTTCCTTTTGCGGAACGCGTCATCCCCTTGGTTTTGAGATCTTCGACGACGACCGTATGCGCGGAATCTGCGATGACCCGCGAGGTTTGATGGTGCCAGTTCCGCCGGCGCTGGGCGAGCTTCGCTGTCGTCTTCGCGTGCATGCGCTTGGCGCGCCGATGTCGCTGGCTGCCCGTCTTACGCCGACTCATCATGCGCTGATACCGTCGGCGGCGTGCCAGCAATCGTTGCTGGTCCGGCATGACCAATAAATGACCGGTGCTGGTCGCCACCTGGCCCACGTTCATGTCCACGCTGATGACCTTGCCGTCATCCACCCGCGTGGACAGTTCGACATCGTACGTCACCACCGCATACCACTTGCCGCGGCGTTTCAGGACGCGTGCCTGTTTGGGCTGCCCATCGGGGTACGGATTCCCGCCCTTGCGGCGGAGTTTGCACCAGCCGATTTTCGGAATGTACAACTGATGATCGACGATCTTGACATGGTCGGGGAGCGTAAAGCCGTCGCGATCGTCGAAGCGGCTGCGAAAGGTGGGTTTACCCACCGTGCCCGACTGATCGTCGAAGAATCGCTTTCAGGTATCGGCCTGGTATTTCAGCACGTACCGGACCGGTGCGAACGGCAACTCGCGGAGCCACGCGAGACGATGGCGAAGCTGCGTGAATTCTTTCCCGAGCGTGTAAAACGAGGTCGAACTCGCTTGCGGCTTGATGCCGTACGTGGCTTCAAAACATCGATCGAACTGATACGTCGCCAACCGTTCGGTCAGGAAGTGATTCCACACGAAACGACACGCCCCGGCAAGGCGGTCGAGTTGCTGGGCCCTAGTGCGCGTCACCGGCAACAGCCGGTAGGTGATGTTGCGATGCACACGCGTCATGCGCGGCTCGCATCTCGCATCTGGTTCAATCACGCTTGATTCTGCATCTTGACAGTCGGGTAAGGAGCAGTCATTGCTGACTACCCCTCCCCTAAGAACCGTGCGTGCGAGTTTCCCCGCACACGGCTCAAGCCTGCGAAAAACTTGATAGTACAAGCCGGTTACGTAACCAATGGCTGTTTCGCCTTCGCGATTCGTACCTGCATGCCCCTCACGATCCGTTCAACGGGACGCGGGAAGACGCAGACACCCTGAATTCAGGATGCACTTTCATGCTGTCCTCCTTGTTCAAGGAGGTGGGAACCCGTCCCGAAGGACAGCGATTCACCATCCTCCGGTTGAATGAAAACACCAACCCAGCCGAAGCGGAGTCAGATGTTCGTTTAGGGGTTCTGCCTGTCATCTCGCGATGCAGACCAGTCGGAAGTGGGCACGACTTTCGTCGCCGGACCTGTTTCAGTCCGGTATCCGCGCCATTACAGCACGGCGTTCGCTTTCTCCGACCTCCTATACCCGCCACTGCATCAGTCCACCTCGCGGCTTTCCTGCCCAGCGACACAAGGTCACTAGGCGCAATGTCGGGCTTACCGAGTTCCGTCTGAACAACACGACGGGGGTGGGTGCGGTCTATTCGCCGGTCGCATGATGGCAGTGTGCCCCTAGTATCCACAGAGACAACCTGCGACACACCGTTTGGTTCAGGCGTATCAGTAACCTTTCGCCTGTCAGTATTTACGACGTTTATCAACCGTTCACATACGTTCACCCGTCCCGCCAGCCTAGCATCTCGTCCGCCTGGTACTGGCAGAGTCCGCATTGCAATCTCACGACCACAACCCGCCCCGAAGGGGATTACATTGTCAGGACGCTTCACACCCGATCGTTGCCACTCACGCGCTGTCCCTAGGCTATTGGATACTGCAATCCAAGTCAACTAAACATTCCTTTTCAAGATGTTCCTGACCATTGTTCAGGCAGCTTATGCATGCCTACGCTTAAAGCCGTGTGACTATGCATATGTACAGAACACACACAGCACCTCACCCCGATCAATCAAATACATGAAATTTCGAGGCATTTCCCAAGATCTTCCCACCGACTCTTAAAGAGCTGGCGGTTCCTTCTCGGTTCCTGCACCCTAAGGATGGAGGCACACCTTTTTAGGCGCAGAGTCAGATCGGCGAGTTCGATCCAACAGAAGTGAGTTCATGAGTTGCAAGCAACTCTGGGGACTCCCTCCCCCAACCGGCAATTCGTTAGCCTGATAAAATCAAGCTAAACGACAATCAGCCCTTCTTAAAGAAGAACCAAACGTCCAGTTGTTTTAACGTGCTACTCGTCGCACACTGTACGAAATTATAGGTATAAGCTGTTTAGTCAGGGATATAAGTCCCAAATACTTCGTTCTAAAATTGAGCAAGTTCCTCGGGAGAATCTGCTTCTTCGACTCGTCGGATCGCGTTAATCGTGAATAGATCCCAGTCGGTGTTTTTGCGGCTTCCGTGGGATGAAAAAAGCGTACGTACCCAATTAGCCGCGTTAGTGCGATGAGGTTTTGTAGTCCTCGCGGGCTCAACCTATGAGCGGGCTGATTCCCTATACCGCTATCGCCCAGAATCTTGATTTGAACTTCATCAAGCCATGCTTTACAGTTCCCTTGGAGAATCAGACCAAAATTGATGTACTTAGCGTCGTTGGCAATGTCGGCAATGATCTCGAAGCGGCGTCAGTTACTTGAGCGGATTGGTCGTTCCTGCATGTTGTCGGAAGACCCAGTCGTACCGAGTGGTTGATCGACGCGAAGCCAAGCTTGAGCTCGGCTAGACGACAGTTTCAGCCAGTCAGCAATGACGCTTCGGGTCTTTGCCCACCCCGTAAACCGCAATTGCTTACCCCGAAACGGCGTGGCATCAATCATCTGCGTGACCTTGCCGAATGACGTTTCAGGGGCATCTCCCACGTCGGTTTTGGCGATTTCGACACAACGACGACCACGCTTAGGTGCTTTTTCAGAGAGTCGAACGGTGTACCCGCGTTGCTGGGTAGGTGAATCCCAACTCAGGCGGACATCACCAAGCGTCCCCTCCTCAAAATCCAGATTCGTTGGTTTAGCTAAAGCGTGCGTGGTCACGAAGTGGGTACCTTTAATTTAGTTTCCCCAGCCTTATTGACTACATAGTGCCTAGACGCGCAGATTTCAACTCTAAGTAGCTGTGTCGCAGCGTAACGGAGCGTTCGTTAACGCGGATTTAGGTAACTGATCGAACAGACGGATGCTACGTGGTTTCAACAGCGGTCTGCGCCCTCAGTACAGTTCGTTCACCCCGCCTGCTGACGTCGTTCGGCAAGTAGCAGGCCAATTTCCGCACCCAGCACCAATTCATCGTGTACACCAAAATGCTGAGCACGCCGATGTCCTTGACTATCAATCATGACTAGCGTGGGTGTACCTTGCATGCCGTAAGCACGCATGCTCAATGGGATTGCGCCGCCGTTCGGATCAGGCGTGTCGCAGCCGACAGGAAAACTGATGCGGTACTCCGAAAGAAATACTTCGAGCGCCTTTTGCGTCATTACGTTGTGGTGTTCGAATACCGTGTGCAATCCTAGGACTGCTACCTCATTTCGATCAAACGTCTGATCCAATCGCTGCGCTAATGGAATGGTTTGAGCGACGCAGCCCGGACAGAGCATCTGAAACGCGACAAGCACGACAACTCGGCCACGAAGCTCCTCAAGCGTAAGTGCCTGCTCGGCGTTGAACCAATGTGAGGTTTGGAGTTCAGGCGCTACCTCGAGGCTGTTTTGGTTCGAAATCATGCTTGTCGACCGCAGGCGAGCATTCGAACTGAATTATGACGGTAATCATCTAACACTTCCTTCGCGCGCGCAGGAATGTCAGTGGTCGTCCTTGATGCGTTATGCCTAAGATCGTGCGTCTCAACAGCATCTTGGATCGAATCTACTTGCTCGACAATTGAAGCGATTGTGATTGCAATGAGCGGCCACGTGAAAATGTGTAGAACCGTAGGTATTGTGTCGATACGAGTTGCACTGATTGCTCTGTGTTTCACCTCAGCTGGTTGTTTACACCATCGCTAATGGGTTAGGCTTTACATTGTGAGTCACTATCGAGGGGTGCTCTATCGATCTTGTTCGATGTACTCGACTGTCAGCCTTATAACCGAGATATGCCTTCAATTTTCGGGTTTCCAGTTGCAATGATTTTAGTGTTCCCGGCTCTCTTTTAAACACCTATGCTTCATTTGATCCCACGAACCTGGATAACGCGATGACGGCGATCGTATGGAGTTTAGGGCTAGGTGTGATCTCTTTCCTATTCTCACTCGGAGGCTAGATTCATGACGAAAGATAAGAAAATAGGATTTTCACTTTTAGGATTTTGCCTCTACCTCGCTATGATGGAGATAAATCTCTATCTTGTCATTAAATCGCTTCTAGATTTCGCACCTTTTGGTTACTTCCTCTGCTTGTTTTCATATGGGTCATTGGCGTAGTTTCGTACATCCGAATACCGGACTCAATACTTGGAAGATTTATCCGTAAAGAACCACTTGTGTTTGACAGGTCGGACGAAGTGCCTTATGAATTTGACAATCCTTACATGACAAAAACGTCAAGAGATGAAAACTGAAATCCTAAAGCCGTACATACCGCACGTTCCATCTCGACTCGACCGCCACCTATTCCTCTTCGGTGATGAGTAATTGTCAGCGCGATGGCGGATTCGCTCAAGATGTTGGGTAGATTGAATGGCAGTTAAGATAACCGTCAAGCGAGCACAGGCGATATGTGAATTCGACCTGTGGCCAAGCCCACGTGCAACTTTTGTGAGATCCAATGCAAGCAGATAAACTCCACAACAACGAGTCCAAGGAGCAATTGCGCCGCGATGGAATAGCGGGACCTCTTAAATTAGCCAATTTATCGCGACTGGACGAAATTTGCGAGGAAATCTCTAAGCTCAAGGCAGCACGTCGAGCGCAACTACAGAAAATTCGCGACTCTGGCGGATCACTAGAGAGTGTTGTCAATCCGCTCATCGACCGTCATATGGACATCGAACCTATTCGGTCTCTCTTTTTCGACGCGAATTTCCAAGCTGCGACCGAAGAACTATTTGGCACGGATCTCTTCGTTTGGCGTACGAATTTTTTCGTGAAGAGCGACGGCACCGGTCAGAACAAGTGGCATCACGACCGACACTTCGAGAACGGGTTTGCGCCAATCGATTTATATGACACCCGTAATCACTTTTCGGTGACGTTTGCGCTCACGGACATCGGTATGGATCAAGGTCGACTCGAATATGTGAAAGGTTCGCATCAGCCGATTGAGGGGTTTGACCGCGACATTCCACGACATTTCCTCGAAGTACCGGATGTCATTCAGGATCGCGTTACGCCGTTACCCATGAAGCGTGGCGAATTCGTCCTATTTCATTCGACGTTACTGCATCGTAGTCTTGAATTCGGCGAAGGTGAAAGGCGCATCTCGATGGCGGGACGGATCGCACGAAATGGAACCGCGATTCCGACCTACGGCGCGCCTAATCCAGCAGGCGGTGCTCAAGCAGAGGCGGAACCATTCGTTTATTACAAAGAGTCCGGTATTCTGTCATTCAATTAGGTGTAAGACCTCACTCGGTTTGGATTTGGATCGCGAAATATTGTGCGACTAATTTTCGAAAGCTGCAAAGGGTTTGTGCGTCTTTTACGCGACCGCTTGTTACCTCCGCCTGCTAGGGTAGTTACTCTCACAATCCTCGTCACATCTATCGCCTCGTCGGTCGCCATACTCCACCGAATCGATGCCACGCGGAATGTCTAGTTTTCGCGCCGCATTGTCGATTCGACAACGGGTCTCTAGTTTCTCTAAGTATTGGTGCTGCTCCTGTGCTAGTTTGTCGGCTTGTACGACCAAAATCCGTGCACCACACTCAATTTCGATTGACTTATCGGGATTTGCGACGTTCCTGGGGACTGGTCCGACGGACTCACGCTACTAGATCCGAACGAGAAGAAAGTAAGCCAGGTAACGGCGACGAGGACTTTCAGATTTTTCTATGCGTTGTTCACGGTTAAGCGTCGAGTTTGTTAAGACGACTCGCGTATATAGAGAGAACTTTGCCGGACTGAAGTAAAGATCGGAATTCGATTTACCGAAGCATTCCCTCCTTAACGAACCGTACTGCAGATCTCTCGTGAAGAAGCCGTCAATTCGGGGCGTTTATAGTCCATGTGCGAGACTACGAATTAGACGTCGATTTCGTCTCTGTCAGGCGCATTTCCATTAAAATCTATGTAGCGTTTTTACGTTCCATGTATTGCGCTTCCGAAGGGAAGATTGGCTACGTTTGAGGAGCCGTTCGTGAGGCTGGATTTCGTCGTGTTTAGGACGTGTTCGTGAAGTCGCACGCAAGAGTTGTCGTGATCGGCGGTGGCGTGATGGGTGTCGCGCTTTTGTATCACTTGACCAAGGAAGGCTGGTCGGATGTGGTACTCATCGAGAAGGGGGAACTAACCTCTGGCTCGACATGGCACGCTGCCGGTTTGATTCCCCATTTCGTTGGCAGCCTCAATATGGCCAAGGTGCACCGGTACGGGGCACAGCTGTACGGTACTCTTGAGGCAGAGGTCGGTCAAACAACAGGCTGGCACGGTTGCGGTTCGATACGTCTTGCGACCAATCAGGACGAAGTCGACTGGTTTCATTACGTACAAGGTGTGCTGCACTGCGTTGGTGCCGAGTGCCACCTTATTGGTCCTTCCGAAATCTCCGAATTGCACCCTCTGCTAAATACAGATGGTGTACTGCTCGGCGCATACACACCGGGCGACGGGCACACAGATCCTGCTAGTAGCACCATGGCGATGGCAGCCGGGGCGCGCCAGGGCGGCGCCGAGATCTACGTCCGTAACCGAGTCGTTGACCTCGGCCGCCGACCGAACGGCGAATGGGATGTGATCACAGAAAAAGGCACGATCATCGCCGATCACGTTGTTAACGCCGCCGGTGGATTCGCACCTCAGATTGGTGCAATGGTCGGTGTCCAGGTTCCGATCGTCAACATGGTTCATCAGTATCTGGTGACAGAAGACCTTGACGTAGTCAAGTCGCTCGAACGCGAAATCCCTGTGGTGCGAGATCCAAGAGCGTCTTGTTATTACCGTCAGGAGAGACAGGGATTAATCGTCGGTCCGTATGAGACCGACGGTGCGCAACCGTGGGCACTAGATGGCATCGATTGGTCGTTCGACGCGGAGTTGCTGCCACCGGATATAGACAGGTTGCTACCCTGGCTTGAAGCTGCTACGAAGCGCATTCCAGTATTTGAGAGTGCCGGAATTAAGCGAGTTGTAAGTGGACCGATCACGCATACGCCTGACGGTGGATTTCTTATCGGACCCGTTCAAGGGCTGGAGAACTTCTGGTTGTGCTGTGGCGCAGGGATCGGCATCACGCAAGGACCTGGTGCTGGCAAGTACCTTGCGCAATGGATGACACATGGTCAGACAGAGATCAACGTCCGCGAGATGGAGTGCAGGCGCTTTGGTTCGTGGTCCATTGGTGACTACGGTGTGTCGAAGGCCGTGGACGAGTACCACCAAATGTACCAGGTCCATTACCCAGGCGAGTTTCGCGAAGCAGGTCGTCCCATCCGAACCACACCCATTTATGAAAAACTCGCGTCTCGCGGCGCTGTCTTCGCCGAGACGTTTGGCTGGGAACGACCGAAGTGGTTTGCACCGCCAGGTGTGAAGGAGAGTTACGGCCATCGCCGCATGAACTGTTTCGACACGGTCGGCGAGGAATGTAAAGCTGTGCGCGAGTGTGTTGGTGTAATCGACCTCTCCGCGTTCAGCAAGTTCGATGTCAGTGGTTCAGATGCAGAGGCTTTTCTTGATCGCATCCTTGCCAATCGCGTACCTCGTTGCGGGCGAGTCACTCTAGCGCATGCGCTAACCGAGCTAGGCGGTATCGAGAGCGAATTTACGGTATCTCGGCTAGACGAGCAACGCTTCTACTTACTTTCGTCGGCGGTGGCTCGCATTCACGACCATGATTGGCTCGTGCAGCATCGTCACGAAGATGAGCAAGTAGATGTCAAAGACGTTACAGAGGACTATGCAGCACTGCTCGTCACCGGTCCAAGCTCGCGTGAGCTACTCTCTAAACTCACCGATGCCGACCTAAATTCCACCGCGTTTCCTTGGCTGTCTGCACGCGAGATAGAGGTCGCTGGTGTACCAGTACGTGCACTTCGCGTGTCTTATGTGGGTGAGCTTGGTTGGGAACTTCACCACGCCATGCGCCATATGAATGAACTGTACGAAGCATTAATGACTGCAGGAAAGGACTTCGGCGTCGTTGATTTCGGCCTCTACGCCATGGACGCACTTCGAATGGAAAAAGGCTATCGAGCTTGGGGAGCGGAATTGACCACCGAGCTCACGCCGATCGAGGCTGGTTTGGAGCGATTCGTCGACTTCAACAGTTCGTTCATCGGCAAGGAAGCGGTGCTCAAGCGGACACGCGAGAATAAAGAGAGCCGCTTGGTATACCTGTCCGTGGAGGCAATCGATGCCGACGCGCACGGCAATGAACCAGTGTATGCCGACGGGCAGTTGGTCGGGTTAACGACCAGTGGCGCCTTCGGCTATGTTGTTGGGCGAAGCATCGCTTTCGCCTTTGTGGAACCGGCGTACGCAGAGCTGGGTGCAGAACTTGAGATTTCGATCTTAGGCAATCGCTGTGCAGCTCAGGTGATCTCCGATCCACTTTACGATGCCCGCAACCAGAGGTTGAGAGCATAAACAACCACCGTGCTGTGAAGCTTAAAGGAGTTGAATGGCATGAACGAAATCTTGACTAAGGCCGAGTTCTATTTCGGTCCGCGTTATCGTAAATCCCCGTTTTTCGAAGCCACGCGCCGAGACGGGTGCAAAGCGTGGGGCATATACAACCACATGTATATCCCAAATCACTACGACGATCCGCTCGAAGAGTATCGTGCTCTTACGGAAGACGTGACGCTCTGGGATGTCAGCGTTGAGCGCATCGTTGAAATCACTGGACCAGACGCATCTGAGTTCACAAATCGACTGACGTGTCGTGATTTGACCAAATGTGCTGTGGGGCAAGGCAAGTATGTCTTGATCATGGCTGAGGACGGCGGTATCGTCAATGAGCCGGTGCTGTTGCGCGTCGAGGAAAATCGATGGTGGCTTGCGTTGTCCGACTCGGACGCGGGTTTGTGGGCGCGAGGCTATTCGGTTGGCTGCGGTTTGGACGTAAAAGTACGTGAACCGGAGATTTATCCTGTTCAGGTGCAGGGGCCAAAGTCCCTTGATGTTATGACCACGTTGTTCGGCGATGCGGTTAAAAAAATTCGTTACTACTGGACGCTGCAGACGGACCTCGACGGCATCCCAGTGGTGATAAGTCGTACCGGCTGGAGCGCTGAGATTGGCTTTGAGATCTACCTAATGGATCCGAGTCGCGGCATCGAACTTTGGGATCGAATCATGGAAGCGGGAAAACCTCACCGAATTCGACCAATCGCCCCATCGCAAATCCGCCGTGTTGAGGCTGGTATTTTTCGATATGGCGCGGATCTGACCATCGAGAACAACCCCTACGAGATCATGGGTCTTGAACGGCTGGTAGAAGAGCAGAGCGCAGACTACATCGGCAAGGAAGCGTTGATGCGGATCAAAGAGGAAGGTGTGAGCCAGAAGCTCGTCGGTGTGATACTGGACGACGAGGAGGAAATACCTGGACGTCCGGACGTAGCGCCTATCTATCGCAACGGCGAAGAGATCGGGAAGGTCACGCTTATTCTCTGGTCCCCACGCATGGAGCGAAACATCGGTTTTGTTTGGGTGCCGATTGAGCTGTCTGGACCAGGCAATGAGGTCGAAGTTACGACCTTACACGGAACAGCGCCCGGGAAGACCGCCGCGGTGCCGTTTTTCGATCCGAAGAAGTCGGTTCCTAGTCGGAAACTAGCTGCCTAAAGGACCACACCACTTCGCGGGCGACAAGAATATCCAATTCCTGGTCGCCCGTGAATGTCACATTCGTGTGAATTGGATTTTGATCAGTTTATCCTCGACGCTGCCGTGTGCGATCGTGACAATGAAGTCGCGTGAGATCCATGTGGACCGCTCTGAACTCGAACATACTTAGAGTCGGAACGAAGAACTGACAGTCAATTCGTGATTCCTAAAGTGGCGTTTTATCACTCGGGAAGTTGAAGCGGACATGATGTTCTGCGTTCGGAGAGCACGACGACTTGACAAGACGGTAGTTACTCAGACTGAAATAGCAACGTGGCAACGTGGGTACCCTTAGCCGTGTACAAGACTGCGTGCTAGTGCTTGCAGTCAACGCCATCCGAGTGTTGGTGTGCCACTCACTTTCGTTACCCAAAACAACGCCGATAATCTGGCGAGCGTGTTGGTCTGGAAATTGCGTCTCGACCCAGATACTGCAACGTCGCTGAATTCTTAAGCTACTGTTGCCTTCAATAGGCGGCAGAAAACAATACGGACTTGCTTCGAGTAACGCAGTTTAGCCGCAAACTGTCAATTCGCCGGCTCACCCATAGGAAAGAAAAACTCTTCAAGATCTTCGTTGTGGCGACGAATCAATGCGATTTCTCCCATCGGAATCACGACACTCATCTCTGCGTTGGGCGGAACCCCCATGTCATCGTCCCGGTTTTCTTTCTTTACCCTCTCTCTGTATTCGTCGAGTGCGAGTGAATAGTCGATGTCTCGGATCATTTCCTGTGTCGTCGGATGCCTATGGCCGCTATAGAGAGGAGCTATCGCAACGTCTTCAAGTTTTCCATCCCTCGAGATACCTGGACCTAAAAGTATCCAGCCAACGTAAATCTTCCCTCGAGTATTCGTAATCTGAACGAGATAGTCGTCATCGAGTGCGTCAAGAACCACATTCGCGATTAATGCCGATTTTCGCGCGACTCGCTCCCCTAATCCGCGCTCAGTTAATATTCTGTTGCCAACACGAATACCAATCGTAGCTATTACAGCACTCGCTCCAAGCACGTCCAAAAACGGAATAGGATAAATGCGATCGTAAAAGCAAACATAATCTTCTATCCCTTCAACAGGCAGACTCACACAATCAAAGAATTGCCTCTTTATCGTCTCCGAACCGAGAAACACGACAACAAACTACACGCCGCCTGCAAAAGCTGACTCGTAAAGTACAGCGTGTCGTGAGTCTGTCAATAACCTTTGACGATAGTGATTTGAGCGCGATAAGACAATGTACCCGATTACGACAATGATGAATACAACTGACACACTCTGAATCATCACAGTTGATACCGTTTTATTCGGGGAGTTCTTTGTTCTCCTCTAGCTCTTGCCTTCTCTTCTCAGCGGCCTTCTTAACGATCCGTTGGAAATTCTCACTATTTACCAAATGGATCGGCTCGACATAGGGTCGGTAGGTGTCTTTTGTGAACTTCACATGTTCGCCTAACGACTTGCCTTTTCCCTTTGACATTGTGTGACTCCTCCCCGCCTGTGCAACGCGAACAATAAGTATAGTGAAGGCGTAGAACATGCTATCAGTGCGGAAACAGTTGTTTTATTCCTGATATCAATTCAGCGAAAATTGCCTCTAATCGTCATGTAGAGCGTAAATAGACACCTCGAAGGCATGAAATAAGCTGTTCTGACACGGTGGCGTCGCCACCGCTGCTACACGGCATGTGCGTCGCGCATGCTTCCGTCGGTTATCGCTCACGGGTGTGACGGTCGTGGAGGCCGACTACTTAATGGTGCTCTGTCGCCGACACTAAACTGGACCCGGTTCGACGGTTCTGCCCCGGGACTGTACCCGAGACGACCACGCTGACGAAAGTGTTCAACGCGTTGCCCTCGAGCTTGGTGCCTTGTGCCAGCTGTATGCGGTGGACGCCGCCCTGATGGAAGGCACCGGCGAGTACTGGCAAGCCTCGTTCGAGGTGCTCGAAGATGTGGGCATCGCCCTGACGCTGGTGAATGCGCACCAGGTCAAACAACTCAAGGGGCACAAGACTGACGTTGCCGACAGCATCTGCCTGGCGCGGGTGTGTCATTTCGGCCTGACCTGTCCGAGCATAATCCCACCGCGGTCGTTTCGCGACTTCCGCAACATCAGTCGACATCGGCGTCGTTTGGTCTTGATTGACATCTTCGGCGTCAACGGTCGAGATCCGGGCACGGTTAGTGCGTCAACACCATGTCTGACGACACCTTCAGGTCAACCCTCCATGGCGAGCATACCTACGCGGTCGCCCAGCTAGACTACGTCGGTCGGTTCTATATATTTCACCTCAGTTAAGGGCGAAGTCCCACTTATGCGAAAGCGTAAGATCGTGATGACTCTCGATACCGATACGAGCGCGCTAGCGGTCGGACAACACCTGTATGTCAAACTCGGTGACGGCAAGCCGTTCTCGATCCCTGGGATTGGGGTTGAGCCGCGCAGGATTTAATGTCGACGTTACCGACATTGCAGCCAACGATGAGAACAAGAAATTCATTAGATAAGCGAAGCAGATCAAAGCGCATACAAGGAGTGCACGCAGAGATGCTTCAAAGTAACCAGCAGGTAGCACACGAAGTGACTGAGACCGCCGAAGCAATAGGGGCGTTCGATAACTCGCTTAAACATGAGATCACGAACGTTCAGGAGTACTTTAAAAAATTAGAGATAGACGGCGACGACGTGGATGCTCTTCATGGCAAATGGGACATAACACTCGAAGCAACTCTAGTAGGGTAGAAATCACGGGCGACTCGGGTATCAAGCCCCCTATTTACACGCGATCTAGTCGACTTGCTCCACGAATTCGAGATGCCGGAAGCACACTTGACCTGCTCTAGGAATTGATCACGGAAAACGACAGCCAGGCAGGGATTTGGATCGGCGATAGCAACCTTTTCCATCCTCCTGCAAGCCGCCGATATTTACTCGGTCTATCCGCATATTCCAATGCGACGATACGCTTCGTACCATCCTTGCTTTGCGGAAATGAAGTACCTGGTCAGTTAGTCGATGGCTGCTACCCGGGTGTGGGTATGACGTTGCCAACTTAGGCAGAATTTGGTCTGCACCTCTTACGGGCCTACGCGAAATGGATAGAGCAGAAATGCATACATAACTATCGTTCAATAAAGAGTATTCATGCTCGATTAGATGCGTTAGATCAAGCAGGACTCATCTACCACCCGAAGAAAGGCAAATGGCCAGGATTAAAACGATATTCTCATGCTGACCGTGGAAATCCACTACAAGCCCTGTTCACTGATATACCCGGAGTCACAAATTACAACAAAGGGAGTGTATGGGTTGGGTACCCTACCCAAAAACCGTTACCCCCTGCTGGAACGGATTATTCAGGCTAGTAGTTGTATTGGCGACAATGTACTAGACCCATTTTGCGGGGTTGCGACTACGCTAGTTGCTGCGGATCGCCTAGACCGAAACTGGATAGGCATCGACATTAGTGATCTGGCAGCGACTTTAGTTGAGAAGCGCATTCGTGAGGATCAAGGCATGTTCCCCGACATAACTGCGCGTGAGGACGTTCCCAAGCGCGATGACTTAGGAGAACTACCACCCTATAACTCCCCGAAACTCAAGAACGCGCTATACGGTGAGCAAGGCGGCGACTGCAATGGCTGTGGCACTCACGTTCAAAAGCAGCATCTCACCGTCGACCACCTCATCGCCCAGTCGAAGGGTGGCACCGATCATATCGAGAACCTGCAGCTGCTATGTGGCCACTGCAACTCAGTCAAGGGCGATCGAGGGCAGGAATATTTGCTCGCAAAACTGGCAAATTGACCTGGTTCCGCGAATCTGAGTCAGCCCCCTCGGCACTCAATCGATTGGAGCGACGAATGTGTCGTCAGTCGTCACGTTAGGCTTAGGCACTGATCGAATCGTTTCGCAATCGAGGTCTGAAGGCTGTGTATGAAGGAACTACATCGAGACACGTCGCTCCGGAATACGTCGAAGAACTTCAAGACATCCTTGCAAGGCTTGATCGTAGCGCCGGACCTGAAGGCATGAACTTACGTGCTTTCCGTTTAAATGCGTTGTGCGGTGAACTGAAAGGACATTACGACTTGTCGGTTTCCTGTAATTAGCGAGTGACATTAAGACTCAAGAACGGAATGGAGCTTGAAGTTGACTACCTGGACTGCCATTGAGGCAATCGCACATGAATATGCATAACCCACCACATCCAGGTGGGATCGTGAAGAGGCAGTGCCACGAACCACTCGGATTGACCGTTACGCGCACAGCTCAAGGGCTTGGGGTGACTCGACAGGCACTCTCGGAGCTCGTCAATGAGCGTACTGGAATTTCAATTGATATGGCAATCAGACTCGCTAAAGCATTCGTTTCAGAACCCGAAACCTGGTTGGGTATGCAGACTGCTCACGACCTTTGGAAAGCTCGTAATCGCCAAAGAGAAACTAAGGTTGAGCGATTTAACGGTGTTGTCGTCAATGGCGTTGACGCAAAGCTATGCCTATAGGCGTTATCAAGCAGTTAGGCTCGCGAGAGTAAATTGGTTGCTCGACGTTCCTAGATATTAGATGCGCACAATGCCACATATCCGCCTTGAAAACCCAATCACGATATCTACTGCTTGGCTTTCCTGAAGTTCCCGAAGATCCTTGGCAGAATGTCTATATGGAAGTCAATTTGGTCGAGGTCGGATTTGAACCAGCACCAGGAGAGGATGGGGTATGTGTACCCCGAGTTGCAGATCTCAAACGCCACGACATGGGCGAGGAATTGTCAGAGAGCTTTTGGGGTGGTGAAATCTCGAATTCTGAATTCACGACTGCGCGTTTTTTGGGGATAGCGGACACTGCGCCTTATCTGCATGACTGTCGAGCGACGACTTTGAGACAAGCGATCGACGCACATGGCGGCGAATCGCAGAATGCGCGGTATGCATTTGATGCGTTGTCGGATGAAGAGCAAAGTCAATTGATCTCGTTCCTAATGGGACTTCGCACGCCGAACGCGCCTAACGAGGAATTGATTACACCTGCTATAGACGAGAGCGCTTCAACGAAACAACGTGTTTCAAGCGAGTTCCTGACACACCTGCAATAGTTCGTCTTTTGTCACGATAACGCGGACGATTAGCGGCATGGCGCTGAGTTTGCACAACTAGCGAAAGCGTGGACAACGACACGCCCTCAAAATTTGATCAAATCGCAGATATTGCGCTAGTCTCCTGTATTTGTAACGTTGAGGAGGAAATGAAATAGAAATAAAAGATTGTTAAATCAATAGGTTAAGTTACTTCAGACACTATGGCACGATTTTTGCTGTGTGTCTGCCGTTAGTACATTGGGTTTGTTATGGTAATTCGTTTGCGATTGATTGTCGCGTTGCTTGCGTTGGTTCATGCCATAAGCACCCATGCGGATTACCTCGACGTTGAAAAGGATGAATTGACACTTGGCTTCATCAAACTCACCGATATGGCGCCATTGGCGATTGCGTACGAGAAAGGCTTTTTCGAAGACGAGGGGTTGTACGTCTCGCTTGAACCGCAGGCAAACTGGAAGGTATTACTAGACCGGGTTATCGATGGCGAACTCGACGGCGCACACATGTTGGCAGGTCAGCCACTCGCGTCGACGATCGGTTATGGCACTAAAGCCCATATCGTTACGCCGTTTTCGATGGACCTCAACGGAAACGGCATAACGGTATCCAACACGATCTGGGAGCAAATGAAACCGTTTATCCCTGTCGTTGACGGGAAGGTTCAGCACCCTATTTCCGCATCTGCGCTTAAACCCGTTGTTGAGAAGTACGAGGCTGACGGGAGACCCTTCAACCTGGGCATGGTGTTTCCGGTCTCAACGCATAACTATGAACTGCGATACTGGCTAGCGGCCGGTGGAATCCATCCGGGTTTCTATAGCGTGGATGACATTTCCGGCCAGATTGATGCAGATGTACTTCTGTCTGTCACGCCACCGCCCCAAATGCCCGCAACTATGGAAGCGGGAACCATCCATGGATATTGTGTCGGTGAACCCTGGAACCAGCAGGCAGTGGCGAAAGGGATCGGTGTACCCGTCATCACGGACTACGAAATTTGGAAGAACAATCCTGAGAAAGTCTTCGGCGTTACCGCTGAATTTGCGCAATCAAACCCGAATACGACGCTTGCGCTAACGAAAGCGCTGATTCGCGCTGCGATTTGGTTAGACGAAAACGACAACGCGAATCGTCAAGAGGCCGCGGAAATTCTTGCTCGTTCCGAATACGTCGGTGCAGATGTCGACGTCATTGCGAATTCCATGACTGGTACTTTTGAGTACGAAAAAGGCGATATTCGAGACGTGCCGGACTTCAACGTTTTCTTTCGGTACTTCGCGACCCATCCGTACTACTCGGACGCGATTTGGTACTTGACGCAGATGAGACGTTGGGGACAGATCTCAGATTCTCCTGACGATAGCTGGTATTTCCAGATCGCTGAGGAGGTATACAAACCGTCGGTCTACCTCGAAGCGGCCCGCCTATTGGTAGACGAAGGCCTGGCATCGGAAGCGGATTTTCCTTGGGACGCCGATGGCTATCGAGAACCGCAGGCAGATTTCATCGATGGCGTCACGTACGACGGACGGACTCCTAACGCTTACGTGGATTCCCTAGAGATAGGTCTGAAACAAAGGCAATCCGTGCGACGCGGCAACGTCGTGTCGATCGAGCAATAAGTTAACGAAGAGATAGTCATGGAAGACTCCACCGCGATCGGTATTCAGCGGCGCGATTCCGCGTTGTTGCGAATCGAGAAAGCAGATCGGGTCATCAGCGTTTTCGGGCTAGGTTGGCTTACACCTTTGTTCCGAATTGGTTTTGGCGAAGACCCGGCCGTGCAATTCCGCGAGTTTTGGCGCTTGCTTTGTGTGCCCGTATTAGCCATATTGGGTTTCCTGTTTTTGTGGTCGCAGCTGGCCCAGCAAGTCGAAACCTCACTCGGCACGATACCAGGCCCGGCTAAGGTTTGGGAACAGGCGCTCGTACTCCACGAGGATCACAAAACAGAACGCCTGAAGGCGGTCGCGTTTCAAGAAAGGCAAGAGATTCGAAATGCGGAACACATCGAACAAGGCCGTGAAGACAGGGTAAAGTGGCGCGAATATACCGGACGACCTACCTATTACGATCAGATTTGGACGTCGCTTAAGACCGTCTTCTTTGGCTTCCTAATTGCGACCATCGTCGCGGTACCGATCGGTATCGCTTGTGGGTTGTCGCCGATCACGAACGTCGCAATCAACCCATTCGTCCAGGTATTTAAGCCCGTCTCGCCACTCGCGTGGTTACCGATCGTCACGATGGTCGTGTCGGCGGTGTACACGACGAATGAAGGTTTGTTCGCCAAATCCTTCTTGAATTCCGCGATTACAGTCACGCTGTGCTCGATGTGGCCAACGTTGATCAATACGGCGCTGGGTGTCGCAACGATCGACAAGGACCTTCTAAATGTGAGTAAGGTGCTGAAACTCCGCACGTGGACCAAGATCACCAAGCTTGTTCTGCCTTCTGCCTTACCTCTGATTTTCACCGGGCTCCGACTTTCGTTAGGTGTTGGTTGGATGGTCTTAATCGCGGCTGAAATGCTCGCACAGAATCCTGGCCTTGGAAAATTCGTGTGGGACGAGTTTCAGAACGGATCCTCGCAATCCCTTGCCAAAATCATGGTAGCGGTGCTAACGATCGGCATCATCGGATTCCTCTTGGATCGTGTCATGCATACGCTGCAGTCAATGATCGACACGAATACGAGATAAGCCTGCATCGTGTCGATTCTTGAATTAGAGAACGTAAGCGTCTCGTTTGGTATTGGTTCTGAACGCGTCGACGTTTTACACGACGTGTCGTTTCAGATAGAGCAAGGCGAATTCGTTGCTGTGCTTGGATTCGCTGGTACGGGCAAGACGACGTTGGTTAACCTGCTTGCGGGACTTGAAAAACCTACACGGGGTCAGGTGTTGTTTCGAGGCGAACGAGTTGAATCGCCGGGTCCTGAACGTAGTGTCGTGTTTCAGTCCTATTCGTTGCTGCCGTGGCTTACTGTCACGGGTAACGTTGAACTAGCGGTGCGTGCGGCACACCGAGAGTTGTCAAGGTCGGCGTGTCGAGAACTCTCTCAACATTACATAGAAATGGTCGGATTAACGCATGCGCACGACCGGAAACCAGCGGCGCTGTCCGGTGGGATGCGGCAGCGAGTGGCACTTGCGCGCACGCTTGCAATGGAACCCGAGGTGCTTCTACTCGACGAACCACTCTCAGCACTGGATGCCCTTACGCGCACCAAACTTCAGGACGAACTGCAGGCAATCTGGCAGCGTGATCAACGAACGGTGTTGTTAGTCACAAACGACGTCGACGAAGCACTTTACCTTGCAGACCGCGTCGTACTGCTCAATTCAGACGGTACGATCAGTGAACAAATCGGTGTACCGCTTCCGCGACCGCGGATTCGCAGCGCGGTCAATCACAGCTCTGTTGCCATCAAATTAAAGACTCGAATTACTCGTTATCTCAACGATCAGCGGCAGGTAGAGACGGTTTCGGAACCGCGTTCACTTCCGGACGTTACTCCTTTGCATGCCCTTCCGAGAGCGTACAGAGAAGCGTCGAAGACTCTAACGACGACCCGGTATCTGCAATACTCTCAACTCTGCAAGTCCTTCCCCACCAATAGTGGGCCATTGACCGTCGTAGAGGACTTTGAGCTTGTCATGGAGAAAGGCGAGTTCATTACGCTCATCGGTCACTCCGGATGCGGTAAGTCCACCGTGTTATCGATGACGGCCGGTCTCGGCGAGATTTCGAGTGGCGCGATCGTCTTGGATGCGAAGCACGTCGTCGATGCGGACCCCGAACGTGCGGTAGTTTTTCAAGCGCCAAGCGTATTCCCGTGGCTGTCCGCGAGACAAAACATTGCCATCGGCGTTAATCGGGTTTACCCGACCGCTACAAGACAAGAACGTGAAGAGGTCGTTGACTACTACCTGGAGCGTGTTGGACTCGGCGAATCTGCTGATCAGCCTGCGCGCGATCTTTCCAACGGTACGCGTCAGTTGATCGGCATTGCGCGCGCCTTTGCGTTGTCGCCAAAGCTACTACTGCTCGACGAACCCTTCGGCATGCTCGACAGTTTGACGCGTTGGGAGTTACAGGACGTGTTAATGGAGGTGTGGTCGCAAGCGCAAGTCACCGCGATTTGTGTCACGCATGACGTTGATGAAGCGATTCTGCTCGCTGATCGTGTTGTCATGATGACGAATGGACCACAAGCACGTGTCGGACACGTCATGGAGGTTGACTTGGAACGGCCACGTACACGGAAGGCGATGCTCGAACATCCGTCATACATTCGCTACCGCGAAGAGCTTCTCTGCTTCCTCGAGGAAAACGAGAGTGGTCACCTGCTCAAAGCGAGTTAAGAAGAGCAGTTAGACAAGAACAAGACATCGGAAGAACAGTAAGCAAGAAATGAAGCAAAAGCTAGTTGTAATCGGCAATGGAATGACGCCCGGTCGCGCGCTTGAACGCATTTTTGATGCGGATCCTGACGCGTATGACGTGACCATCTTCAATGCGGAACCGCGTGTCAATTACGACCGAATCATGTTGTCGCCGCTTCTGTCGGGCGAGAAGACGTATGAAGAAATCATCATTCATGGCGACGGTTGGTACATTGATCGCGGCATCATGCTCTATAAGGGTTTCAAGGTTGACCGCATCGATCGCAGAGCTCGCATCGTGTATTCGGGTGACGACGAGAGCGCCAAATACGACAAGCTTCTGATCGCAACGGGTTCAAATCCGATCGTCATCCCCGTACCAGGTCATGACAAGCAAGGTGTTGTCACGTACCGTGACTACGACGATGTTGAAGCCATGTTATGGGCGACCCAACGAGGGCAAAGCGCTGTCGTAATCGGTGGCGGATTGCTTGGACTTGAAGCAGCGGCTGGTTTAGCAATGCAAGGCATGAAAGTCACCGTCGTGCATTTGATGCCAACACTCATGGAACGCCAGCTTGATCCGGCTGCTGGCCATCTCTTGCAGAAAGCGGTCGAAGACCGTGGCATTACGGTTTTGACCGAGGCGAATACCAAGGAAATTCTTGGCGGCCCTTCCGTCGAAGGCGTCTTGCTCGATGATGGAACGGAATTGGCCGCGGACCTTGTCGTGATGGCGGTCGGCATTCGACCCAGTGTCAATGTCGCCCAAGAGGCTGGACTCGAAATCAACCGCGGGGTCGTCGTCGACAACCGCATGCGTACGTCAGATCCAAACATCCTCGCAGTCGGCGAGTGTGCGGAATTCGAAAACGATGTGTATGGATTAGTCGCGCCGTTGTATCAGATGGCAAACGTTGCTGCAGAGACGTTGCTCGGTGACCGTACTGGTAAGCCGTTTGAAAAGCAGGTTCTTGCGACACAACTGAAAGTCACCGGCATTGACCTTTACTCAGCAGGAGACTTTGAGGGCGGCGATGATCGAGAGGAAATCGTCTTACGAGACGCTCGACGCAGTATCTACCGTCGCTTGGTCATTGCGGAAAATAAACTCATCGGAACAGTGTTGTACGGTGACACCGCGAATAACAGCTGGTACCTCCAGCTGATACGAAGCGGCGACGACATCAGCGACTTCCGAGACACCATGATGTTTGGTCCGGGTTACGCGGACGGTCAAAGTGCGGACGTCGCCGTAGCTTCGCTACCGGACGAGGTTGAGATCTGTGGCTGTAACGGTGTCTGCAAGGGAACGATCGTGAGTGCGATCAATGAGCACGATCTATCAACGGTCGACGAAGTGAGAACGTATACGAAAGCGTCCTCCTCGTGCGGCACGTGCACCGGCTTGGTCGAGCAACTGTTAACGTTGACGCTTGGCGACGACTACAAGCCAAAGGCTGCGGGTGCGGTCTGCGCGTGTACGGATCTTGGTCACGACGATGTGCGCCGGCTGATCGAAGTTCAGCGTCTGCAATCGATTCCCGATGTGATGCAAAGCCTGCATTGGAAGAGTTCAGAAGGCTGCGCCAAGTGTCGACCTGCGCTCAACTACTACTTGCTATCAACATGGCCGGGTATCTACAAAGACGATCAACAATCCCGCTTCATTAATGAACGTGTTCACGCGAACATTCAAAAAGACGGTACTTACTCAGTCGTACCGCGGATGTGGGGAGGCGTCACGTCGGCGGATGAGCTACGTGCGATCGCGGACGTCGTTGACAAATTCGAGATTCCGACCGTCAAACTCACGGGCGGACAACGGATCGACATGCTCGGTGTGCGAAAAGAAGATCTTCCCGCAGTCTGGGCTGATCTTGGTGACGCGGGTCTTGTTTCCGGGCACGCGTACGGGAAGGCACTCCGAACGGTCAAGACTTGTGTGGGTACTGAGTGGTGTCGTTTTGGCACGCAGGACTCCACGGGTCTAGGTGTCCGAATTGAGAAATTCATGTGGAGTTGCTGGACCCCAGCAAAGGTGAAGATGGCTGTTAGCGGCTGTCCGCGCAACTGCGCTGAAGCGACATGCAAAGATGTCGGTGTGGTTTGCGTCGAATCGGGCTATGAAGTTCACATTGGCGGCGGATCGGGATTGACGGTTCGGCAAACTGAATTACTGAGCAAAGTCGCGTCCGAGGACGAAGTCATGGAGATCGTCGCCGCCGTCGTTCAACTTTATCGATTACAAGGTCATTACCTTGAACGCATGTACAAATGGTTGGTTCGAGTTGGAATCGAATCAATTAAAGAAGCCGTTGTCGACGATTCGAAGCGTCGGAAAGAGTTGTACGACGGCTTTGTGCATTCGCAATCGTTTTCGCAACGCAATCCCTGGTCCGAGCGAGTTAACGGAGTCGATGCGCACGAGTTTCAACCGCTCGCCGAATTAGATTTGGTCGAGGTGGTATAGATGGGTGCTTCCGAATGGCGTCTGATCGGAAACTTAGCAGATATTCCTAGATCCGGTGCGCGACGGGTTCGCATCGGTGAAGTAGAAGTTGGCGTTTTCCGCACCGCGAACGACCAGCTATTTGCACTTGAAGATGTCTGTCCTCATCTAGGCGGTCCGCTCAGTGAAGGCATCGTTCACGGCAATTCTGTGACCTGCCCGTTGCACAACCTGGTGATCGACTTAGAGTCCGGTCAATCAGTGGATCCTGAGCCGAAGTGTGTGCGCTCGTGCATGATCCGTCTCGAGGGAGACCAGATTTACTTGAGCGATGCTGATCTGCGCGAGCTAGCAACTAAGCAGCTTAGTTGACCAGATGACGCTGCTCGCAACGTCGGTGAAAACCACGTGTCCGTACTGCGGTGTTGGGTGCGGGTTAGTCGCTCAGAGCGACCCGCAAGGAAACGTTGAAATCACTGGAGACGTCGATCATCCAGCAAATCTCGGACGCATTTGCTCAAAAGGCGCGGCACTCGCTGAGACTCTATCGTTAGACGATCGCCAACTACACCCCGTCGTTGATGGAGTGCGCACGAGCTGGGAGATTGCGCTTCGTCACGTCGCTGATAAATTCAACGAGAGCATCGAAACCGACGGACCAGAATCCGTAGGGATGTATGTATCGGGGCAGCTACTTACCGAGGACTACTACGTCGCCAATAAATTCATGAAGGGCTTCGTGGGTTCCGCCAACATCGATACGAACTCTCGACTTTGCATGGCGTCAACGGTGGCGGGACATAAACGGGCGTTTGGATCTGACACAGTACCGGGACGTTACGAGGATCTGGAACTGGCGGATGTCGTCGTACTCGTAGGGTCAAACTTGGCATGGTGCCATCCGGTCTTGCATCAACGCTTACTTGCTGCACGTGAGGAGCGCGGAACAGAGATCGTTGTGATCGACCCGCGCCACACATCAACTTGCGACGAAGCAGATTTGCACCTGCCGATCAAACCGGGTACAGATGTTGTGCTTTGGAATGCGCTACTAGGTTATCTTGTCGAGAACGGTTTTGTCGATGAATGCTATGTCGCCTCGCACGTCAACGGGTTTGACACGACGGTTGCCGCGATAGACCAACCCTCAATCGACGACGTCGCTGAAATTACCGGACTATCCGCGACTGATATACGTTGTTTCTTCGCGATGTTTTCTGCCACGAACAACGTCGTCACGGTGTTTAGTCAAGGCGTGAATCAATCCACGGCTGGCACGGACAAGGTCAACGCGATCATTAATTGTCATCTGGCAACTGGCCGTTTAGGCAAACCAGGTATGGGCGCGTTTAGCGTCACCGGGCAGCCTAATGCCATGGGCGGTCGCGAAGTAGGTGGCATGGCGAATATGCTCGCGGCGCATATGGAAATTCGTAATGAAACTCACCGCGAGATCGTGCAAGAACACTGGGATGCATCGAATCTCGTCACAGATGAGGGTTTGAAAGCGGTGGAAATGTTCCAAGCGGTTCGTGACGGCAGTATTAAAGTGCTGTGGATCATGGCGACAAATCCTGCGGCCAGCATGCCCGAAGCACTACGTGTGCGCGAAGCGCTTGAAATCTGTCCGTGTGTAATCGTATCGGATGTCGTTACTGAGAACGACACATTAGCGTATGCCGACGTTCAGTTACCGTCGCAAGCTTGGGGTGAGAAAGACGGTACCGTCACAAATTCGGAACGTTGTATTTCACGTCAGCGAACTTTTCTAGAGCCGCCGGGGGAGACACGGCCGGACTGGTGGCAGATCGCAGAAGTCGCCAAGCTCATGGGACACGAACGTTCCTTTCAGTACGACTCGCCAGCGGATATATGGGCGGAGCACATTGAGCTTACTGCGTTGAGAAACGACGGCCAACGTGATCTTGACTTGAGTTTTCTTCGTGACGCTGATTACGAGTCGTTGAGTCCGCAGGTATGGGGATCGACTGGTGAATCAGGCAATCGATTCTTTGGTAACGGCGGTTTTTACACGGCGAATCAAAAGGGCAATATGGTGCCAATACCGTATTGTCCTCCTGCTGATCAACCTACACAGGATCGTCCTTTTCAATTGATTACGGGTCGAGTGCGTGATCAATGGCACACCATGACACGAACCGCGAAGGCACCTCGCTTACTAACTCATGTCGGAGGTCCGACATTGACCATGCATGCGGCAGATTTCAAGGCAATGGGTCTGGCAGACGGTCAAATCGCGGGGGTTTCAACAGATCACGGCACAGTTCATCTTCCCGTTGAATCTAGCACGCGTCTGCGCGAAGGTACTGTGTTTGCGAATATGCATTGGAACGACCAGTACGCCAGTCAAGCGTGTATTGATACGTTGGTGCCCGCGAATCTAGATCCGATCTCAGGTCAACCTGCATTCAAAGCGGTGCCTGTCACGGTTGAACCCATAAAAAACAATTGCTTCGGCTACTTTCTGTCTACCGAAAAACCGAATTTGGACGATCTGTTCTATTGGTCCGCTAATCGAACTGATGCTGGATGGCAAGTAGATTTCGCATTGACGTTTTTTCCAAACGACTTCTCAGATTGGCTGGCTTCTACTTTTTCACGGTTACAAGGTGACGATATTGAAGCGTTCGAATATGTGGACAGTTCACGTGGTGATTCGAGGTGCATTCGAACGCGAGGCGATCAAGTACTGGAGATTGCGTTTATTTCTAGTTCGCCGGTAAGCGTGTCTCGAGATTGGCTGCGCGGACTGATAGCTGAGGAGTTTGATGACACGTTCGGCGTACTGGCGGGAACGCCGGCTGAGTCGAACAAGGACAAGGGAACGATTGTCTGCGCATGCGAAAGCGTGGGTGAAAAGGAAGTCATAAGCGCGCTCAGTGAAACTGGATGCGCGACGGTTCACGATCTGGGGAAGACCCTACGAGCGGGTACGAACTGTGGCTCTTGCCGTCCTGAACTTAGTCGTTTAGTCGAGGAATTCGGCGTCACGCCTTAAACGGTAGCTCTCTCTAACTTCAGTTACTAGCACTCCGGTATATCAGAACGACGGTAGTCTAGATTGGAACTATTTCGATATCGGTTTGAGAGAAGTCGAGACCCTTAAACAACAAAGGCTCATTTAGTGTTTTCGCCAAAGCATATGAGAAACAGTCGCCGAAATTCAGTTTCGCTGGATGTTGACCTTTTCCGTATATTCGAAACGCGCTTCGTGCGACAAGCGCTTGGTCCGTGTCGCAAGCGATTAGCTCAATGCCAGCTCTTGCAATTAATAAATCGAGTCGAGCAGACCATCTATGCGATTTCGATGGTGGATTACGATCGATGCCTCAACGAAGGACACGACACTCATACAAACTGTCTCCGCAGCTTCGATTCGCTCGATGATTGCGTCGCAATCTGGTTCGTCCAGCAGCACCGCAATGAGTGCGGATGGGTCTACTACCATTAGGTAGGTAACCCGCGTTCGTCATATCCGATGATTTCGTCAGCGGTCCGGTCGTCGAATACCGGTAATGCCGCACAGTGCACCGCAATTTCCTTCAGTTCTTCGGCGAGTCTTCGACTTCCGCGCTGACGTTGAAGCTTTGTGAGTCGTTCTTGTAGTGCTCTTGTCACTGCTTCAGTTTTGGTCTCTCCAGTCATTTCCGCTACTGTCGCTGCCAATTCCTCGGTTCGACTATTACGAATGTTCAATGCCACTGAAATGTACACATGTGTAGATTAGAAACTACATTGTAACAGTATGTAACGAAGGATTTAACGGTTACACTGAAAACAAACGGCGAAAGAGAACCACTACAAATGCCCTAACGGGTATTTTTCGCGGAGAGACCGAAAAGACGAGGTTCCTTAAGAACAGTCGGTTGAGACTTTTAAAGGGAGGACTGGAAAAAACAAAAGAGAGTTTGGTCAAAAAGGCAGCGTACGACATATTGCATCAATAGTATGATTTTTTCACATACGCCTTGGCGAACGTTTTATGAGTATTACACGCAAGACGATCACCGTAACCGACCAGCAAGACAACTGGATCAAAACCCAGATTGCGGCGGGGCAGTTCACAAATGACAGCGAATATATTCGCGATTTGATCCGCCGTGATCAGGCCAGCAAAGCGGAAATAGAAGCGATCCGCGCTGCGCTCATCGAGGGCGAGGAAAGAGGGGAGCCTCAACTATTCAATGGCGATTTATTCAAACAAGAAATGACTGCCAAGCATGGCGACAAACAAGGCTGAATATCGGCATGCACCAAAGCCAAAGACAAGACGGAAGCCTTGTGGTTCAGGTCGCTCATGGAACGGGGCAGGGCGCGGACCGATCGCTATCTTGACACCTTGATAGTGGCTTTCGGTTTTCTAGCCGACAACCCCAACACTGAAACGCCTTGCGACCACATACGCGCTGGATATCGACACGGACGGATTTCTTGCAGGATCAGGAACACGTCGTCGCGGTCAGCGTTGCGATATCGATCTGTGGCATCCTGCAGAATTTGAACGTGATTTCGTAGCTCGCGAGGTAGCACTATTCGGCAATGTGCTGTGCGATCAGTCCGGCCGTGACGTAATCCCAACCCCACGAACGGAGCTTTCGCATTCAATACCGATTAAAAAAAGTCCACTAAGATTGCGGAACTACGCATTAAATGATTCTCTATCTCGTTGATTAATAACGAATCTACGAAACGCAGATTTCGTGGCAGCCTGATTGGATTAGCTGCGGGTGATGCCCTTGGCACAACGCTTGAGTTTCGAGATCCTGGTACGTTCGAACCGATCAACGACATCGTAGGTGGCGGTGAGTTTGCGTTAGAACCAGGCCAATGGACCGATGACACATCAATGGCACTGTGTCTCGCGGAGAGTCTTATTGAGTGTGGTGGTTTTGATGCCCGACACCAAATGGATTTGTACGTCCGGTGGTATGAGGAAGGCTATCTATCGTCAAACGGACGATGTTTTGACATTGGAAATACCGTGAGCGATGCGCTTCATAAATTTCTTCGCACGGGCGAGCCTTTCGCGGGATCGACGGATCCTCTATCTGCGGGTAATGGCTCATTAATGCGACTTGCGCCAATATCGATGTTCTACGCCGACGATTTATTAAAAACGGTCGAATTCGCCGCGGCATCCTCTCGAACAACGCATGGTTGTACCGAAGCGGTTGACGCCTGTAGACTGTATTCCTACATGCTGTTCCACGCGTTAAACGGTGCAAGTAAGGAAACGATTCTCAGCGAACTGACAACCGACGGAAACGGTGTATGGACGACATCCCCTCTATGTGAATCGATAGACTCTGTCGCGCGAGGATCCTACCGATATCGAGAACCCCCAACGATAAAGGGATCCAGCTATGTCGTTAAATCAATGGAAGCAGCTTTATGGGCATTCCATCGTTCGAATTCGTTTCGTGAAGGCGCACTCCTTGCAGTCAATCTTGGCGAGGACGCGGATACAACCGGCGCGATCTATGGTCAGCTCGCGGGTGCGTTCTACGGCATTGACGGCATTCCAACCGAGTGGGGCGAGCGGGTCACAATGACAGATGAGATTACTGCTTATGCCGACGCCTTATTCGAGATCGTCGCCGGGACTTCGGCTGAATAAATCCACGAAACTTCGTGAGAGTTAAGGTGTCGTGAAGATCGTAAATCTTTAATTCACGTCACAAGTTGCCGCGTAAATTAGGAGAGTTTTGTTCTCAACGCGACCTTAAATAAATCCCATCATGGTTCGATTTGCCGATGTACGACGCCCGCGAGAAGGCATGACGCTTGCCTAGTTTCTATATGAATTCGCAGCCAATGAAGCGATGGCAGAAGCCTGACTCGTTGAACGGCGATGGAACGTCGAGAACGAAGAATCGAGTACGATGCTTACACTAAAGCTTCCAATCAAGGGGATTATTTACTAAACTACAAATCGTCAATTCGCGACATAAATCGTCGCGTAACTTAGTAATATTTACTTCTCGACTGACCTTAAACCAAGCCCATCATGGTTCGATTAGCCGATGCACGACGCCCTCGGGAAGGCATGACACTTACCCAGTTTCTCGATGAGTTCGCGCCCGATGAAGTAGCGGCAGAAGCCTTGCTCGTTGAACGGCGTTGGCCAGACGGGGTGCGTTGCGCCGATTGCGACTCAGCACATATCGCCGAACATGTGAACCGGCGACCACAAGACAGGTCTAACGACCTTCAATATCACTTAACCCGCGTGCAAATGACGACAATAAGTCTTTCGCAAACAGCCAACCCAACTTTTTCCTTATGTCGTTTCCGCAGTACGCCAAATATTGCGTCTCGGGCTCAAATTCAGGAGTTAGTCATCCCCTACCTCTTTAATAGGTTTCGGAGAATAGATGTGGACCTGCCCATTGTGTAATCTCTAAAATGTATTTCGCGAGTTTCATTCGTATCCAAAGCTAACATATAATATTAGGGGCTAGGTAGAGGAAGTACCTTATGGTTGTGGAGGAGCGTCCACTCATGAATCTAACGGCTCTGTTATCTGGGATCGCCGACATAGAAAATGGCGAAGTAGTACACAAGCGGGTTCAAGTATATAGAACCAATAGATGTAAAGCGTACATTTACTCCCGCGAAACAAATCACCACATGCCTCACTTTCATGTAAGGTGTACGGACGGTACTGAATGTACATTTGATTTCACTGGTGAAATTCTAGCCGGAGAGATAAATCGGCGCGACTCACGAATAGTCAGGAACTGGGTTCTTACTTCTAGTGGCAAGAAGGAATTAGAGAAAACGTGGATTAATTTGCATGGTTCAGATTAGACTATCTAATTCTAGGTGGTTGGGAGCTGCTGCCTGAATGATAGAGTATGTTTAATTTGATAGGGGATTATTTATTTCGCTACACATGATGATTAAACAACGGCATTTTTTCGTTCGATAGGATAAATTCCTCGGGCCCGAGTGGCCGAGATTGGACCAGGTACCGTTTAACGATGGATCGAATTGCTTAGGTCGCTATCGGCTACACGTTTCGATCATGTGCGTCCTCGACGTACGACGAGTCTCAGAATCTCAACGATTTATGAAGTGGGCGTGTCATACCCATCATCGGGCATGCCGCGTTTAGGTCGTCGCGCCGCCTCGGACCAAGTCCGTCAAGGACAACCGTACCCCAGAAAACTGCACGGCCTGTTGCTACATCTGCTCGATCGTGTCCAGTTCTCGCAAGTTGCGACGACCGACATACTCCTTCACATACCGATCTAGATGTTTCGGCGAGAATCCGTGATAGATGCCGACATCACCGCGTTTCTGCATCGACCAAAACGATTCGATGCCATAGGTGTGGACGTGACCTCAAACGTATTCACCGGTCCCATGCTGCACGGCTTCGTGCGGTTGCGGGAGGTGGTCGTAGCTGCGCGCCTGGTCCAAATATACCGTCGTATCCGACATCACGTTTTCTTTTAGATAACACTGCAGCTCGTCCTTCTTGGTGTCGTCGACGGCTTCCGCACTGATCTGCACCGTGGCGCGATCCCGGATGCCTACCATCGACGACTTGCCATCTACGCACTGCTTTCCATCACGCTGGGAGGTATGCCGATTCGGTGCCTTACCACCTAGGTAGGTCTCGTGGATCTAGACCGGTCCGAGCATCAGGCGGTCCTGCCTATTGGCCAGGTCGGCACGGATACGATGAGCTAGATGCCACGCGGATTTCTACGTGATCCCGAGATCACGGGTGAGCTTCGTACTTGCAACCCCCTTCAGGCTGGTCAGCATGAGGTAGACCGTGGCGAACCAGATCCGACAACTCAATGGCGAACGATGCACGATCGAACGGGTCTTTACCGAAGAGTAGCGACGGCAATCATGACAACAGTAGGGCAGTGGTCGTCGGTTCACTCCATCGGCGATATGTGCTGAGTCGCTATGTGCGCAGCGCGCCCCGTCCGGCCAACACCGTTCAACGAGCCAGGCTTCTGTCGCCACTTTATCGGGCGCGAATTCGTCGAGAAACTGTGCAAGTGTCAGGCCTTCCCGCGGGCGTCGTGCTTCTGCTAATCGAACTATGATGGGCTTGGATTAAGGTCGGTGGAGTAGTAAATTCTCCTAAGATATGCGACAACGTGTGTCGTGAATAGACGAATCGCAGCGATATAAAAGATAGTCTATTCATTAGCAGAACGAAATCGGAAATCATGTTGTTTACTCGAAACCGTATAAAATAGGTGATATCACTCGCGTTAGCTCATTTATTCAGTTTCCACATAGAAAATAGAGATAATTCCGACGGCAACATAATCCTATCACTTGCTTTGACCAATTTTGTTCGTCGACTTGATTTCTTTTTACCATTCGAGTCCAACAGTACCAGTTCATCTTCTTTAACAAGCGTTAGGATGACGCCATTCAGATCGTCGAACTTCGCCGCAGTTTCATTTGCGAATTGAGTGTGCAACTCACTAATTCCGATCGAGCCGTCTATTAATTTATCGTGTAACTGTCTAGGTAACTCCTCCGTGATCTCTTTGATCATGTTCTCTCTATCAATTTCTCCAAAATCAAACAATACTCCTTCGCTGTACTCCTCAAACGTATCCCAACCTAACATACCAAAACCACCTGACCCTACGTGGTTGAAATAGTTTTGTTGAGCCCAATGCGTACCCATCATTACATCTCTGGCTTTGGGATGTTTCGAGAGGTGAACGAACCAGAGACTCCTGCGAGATTTTTCTGGGGTAATAAAAAACGGTGTATCGAAACTGGCATTCGTTATTTCTCGAATATGAGGTCGGAATATCCTTTGCATAACGCCATTACTTATTTCGCCGCGACTTTCTATTATTTCGTCGATTTGTCTCTGACTAAAATGAAGAGGTAAAACCGCGGACGCGAACGAACGGTTATTCTGCGAAAAGTTCCGTAGCGCATCCATTGCTATTGTGAGAATGACCTCCACATTTTCCAATTCACTGAAAATATACCTCACTATCTCTAAATCCACCTGACTAAACCCGGTTTGATCTAATAAAAAGATAGAACGGCCCGCGATTGGTTGTCTCTGCTTAATGCTAGAGACAATGCGTTTACAATAACTCGAAAAGTCCCCCACTAATGTATGTATATTCTCAGGTGGTATTTGGAACGGTCGTTCCTTGATTAGATGGTTTAGATATTCTATGTTATTTTGATTTTTGTCGATGAAATAACAAGCTACGTCGAATCTCATGGGTCGAGTTCGATGGGGTGTACGACAAATCCTGCAGATTATAACTGGACAAAGAATCATATATACGAGGGGTTGGGGGCGAATTTGCACCCGTATGGGGTCACTGGCGAACCTAAATGGGTGGTCAGTTTAAATCGCTCCCTGAGAGTAAGAATACTTCACGCATTGACGCGAGCTTGCGTGCCGCGGAGGGTCGCTCGCCAAGCATAATTAAAGCGATGTTTTGACGGGCACGGATGGCCCGTTGGCGGCAAGCACGGAGGCTCAACGATGCTATTGACGATGTCGATTGTCGACGATTTCAAGCGCCGGTTTTCGGCGCGTCGCGCTACCCAAGCAACGGCGTTGGCGACGTTGCAGCGGGAAGTTGACGCGCTCAAGGCTGAAAATGCACGCTTACGGGGGCGGATGGGTCCCCTCGTGGCGCTGCTTGACGAGACCGAACCGGCGTTGGCGCAGGCGGCGTCGGCGGCGTTTGCCGCCCAGTTGCGAGTGGCGAACGAGGGTCTGCAAGCGGATTTGAACGACGCGTTGGATTTCGATGCGCAGGAAACGCGCACGTTGGCGACGGCGCATGCGACGGCGCGAACCATCCTTGAACACACGCTGAACTTGGCTGAGGCTCAAAAAAAAACTACCGTGAAATGACCTGTCAGGTCTGCGGGGAAGGTGCCAAATACGAACGCGTCAGCGCGAATCAGGTGCTGTCGCGGCTCGGTCAATTGCGGGTCGAACATGCGGTCTATCAGTGCCAAGCCGAGGTGTGCAAGGTGCGCACAAAACCGCGTCGCGCGGAGTTGTCGCTCCCAACCGCAAGCTTGACGCAGGGCGCGGAACACGCCATCGGCATGGTGGCTGCGAACGTGTCGTTTACGCAAGCGGCGCACCTGCTGCATGACTTGACGGCGATCCCCGTCAACGCGAAACGGGTGGAACGGGTGGCCAAGTGTCTGGGCGCCAAGTTGCACGCCGACGAACAACGTCAGGTGATGCGGGCAGCGCCGTTTGTCGAGGCCCCAAGCGACTGCGGGGCGATTGACGGCACGGGGATTCCGATGCGGCCCGAGGCGACGGCTGACCGGGTCGGCAAGGGTGCGGACGGGGTCGCCAAGACCCGCGAAGTCAAGGTCGTGGCCTTTTGGCGCACGGACGACGACCAGGTCAAGCCGCACTACGATGCCGCGATCGAATCGGCGGCGACGAGCGCGGGTGAATCGCCCTTTGATCAACGCTTGGCGCGACAGGGTGAACGCACCGGTTTCACGACCGCAAGCCAGCAAACGATGTTGAGCGATGGCGCGGTCTGGATCGAGCAGTTGGTCAGCCGCCAGTTCCCGAAGGCGTGCAAGATCTTGGATTTCTACCACGTGTCGTCACATATCTACCAAGCGTGCGAGGCGCATTACGGGTCCGACGTGAAGCGTGCCCAGGCAAAGCATCAGGAGCTGAAAGGCAAACTGCGCGCGGGCAACTCGCAGGCAGTCATCAACGCGTTGCGCCAATTCGGGGCGCCGGATGAAGTGGCGTATCTGATGAAGAATCAAGCCCGCATGGATTATCCGCGTTATCGCGAGCGCGGTCTTCCGATCAGCTCGGCGCGCATCGAAAACGCGTGCAAGAACGTGATCGGTACGCGTTTCAAGCAAGGCGGCATGCGCTGGTCGCTGGCCGGCGCCACCAAGATGTTGGCGCTTCGATGTCGGTACATGAACCACGAACTGGACGCTTGGTACGAACGTCAGCGCGACGCACATCGAGTCCAGGCGACACCTTCGAAAACCAACGGCTACGCGTGGGCTTGAAAACCCTTATGGGACAAGGGATCTGCAGAAATTGTCGTACACCCAGTTCGATGTTGATTTATACTAAATTCCGCTTCCGTGACTTCTTCTAGCATTACTAACGGTGAACCAGAAACCTCTCTTCCGTTTTCTAAGCGATATAGTCCACCTCCTGAAAACCCGTCGACAAGATCTAATTTAAACTCTTCGCGACGATAATTGTTCGTAAGAGTGCGTATATATTCTCTCAGATAGTGTCTTAGCACATTGAGTTTGGCTTCGCTATGTGGTTCTATATTAGGTGGAGGTTCATTGAGTTTCCAGTTGAACTGCACAATCGTTTCTTTGACTAAATTCCTAAGTTATTCATTATATTCGTTGCCTCCGTGAGATCTTCCACAGGTCTTAGGTCTTATTCCGCCACTCTGTTGAGAAAGTATGGCACCTGATTGTTGATTCTAGATTTGTGAATAGTATAAACTCATTCCTGCTTCATCGGACGCGCGTTTGGACCACCGATCAAATCGGAAAAATGTATCTTTATAGACTAAGCGAAATGTCGTGTTTTTAACGCGGTTGTGTATGTGTTTACATTTTCCGCAGGAATACCAAGTTTCTGTTCGGTACAATCGCTTCCAAAGTTCCAAAGAGGTGCCCTTCTGATCCACAAATCAATTGTCCACCTGTCCTCATTCATGAATCCCACTACTACTTTTACGTTCCTTACACTCAGTCAGTATGGTGAATGAGACCAACCAGCTGATCTTGTACTCGCGTGTGTAGTGGAACTATGGTGAGTTATGTGCCCGTGACTACCTTAATCGGAATATGAAATGTTTGGTACACCATCCCATGTACGATCGTCTAGGACTCTACCTGCCGTTCTCTTCCCAAATCGACCCATGCGCGTTGAATACTCGCCTACGCCTTTCACAGTTTTCGGCACGATCGCGTTTAATTGATCCAGCGGCGCCCACTCTCCCCACTGCTTGAAGTGAAACGGCACGTCGTTTTCCACACACTGATCCCGGATATTCCGGATCCAAGCAGGATCGCTTGGCCGCGCGCCTGGACCGCTTTCGCCTCCCGCGATCACCCAATTGACCCGATCTTCGCCTAATGCGCGATTTAGGTTCAACTCACCTAATAGTGGCTCACAAGATAAGAATCGCACGGCAGCGTTATTTTCGAGTAGGTACGGCACCCTTTTCTCTAACCAATCTTGTGACTCAATGGTTGTGCCTAGCCAGACGTTTTGTGGCCACTCCCCTTGCCATGGATTGAGACGTCGAATGAGGTGTGGCCTCTTAGTAAGTAGCAACCAATCGAGATTTGGCGTCTCATCGATCAATTGCCATAGTTTGGTGCGCCATACTGATAGCTCTCTTCCCCACTCAAAGACGTCGGCCATAGATGCACAAAATACCCTAGCTCTTACGCCGCTCTCTTTAGCAACTGAATCCCAACGTTTTGGTTGCCGCCAATAGTCCTTACTTAGGAAACGTCTAGAGTTCCTATGTCCCCACAGATCGAGACCGATACGTCTTGCCCATGCTTCCGCATAGCAATGATCGCAGGCTGGTGATACTTTGGTGCAACCCCACCAAGGATTGAAAGTGTGGTCCGACCATTCAATTTTTGTATTCTGTGTAGCGCGACAATCAGGGTGAGAAGTGCGCGACAATCAAGGTGAGAATGGATCGCGACGGTTTTATGATACTTTATTTGGTGGCGGACGCGGCAAGGGGCGTTCAAAACGCCGCTGCCGGATCATGATTCGGCGTGGTGTCACGGGTTGGTTTCCTGGACCTGCTGGGTCTTTGATGAGGCGCTATCCGGCAGTTTGACCTTGGTGTTGGCGAGCGTGGCTCTGGAGGCGATCCGCCCACGCCCGCGTTTGGTTTCCATGGCGGTACGCCTGCGATAGCTTTCCACGTTGAGTTCGAAGATGGTCGCGCGATGCACGAGCCGGTCGATGGCGGCTAGCGTCATGGCTTGTTCGGGGAAGATCGAGCCCCACTCCCCGAATGGCTGGTTGGCGGTGACGAGCAGGGAGCGGTTTTCGTACCGCGAGCTGATCAGTTCGAACAGCACGCTGGTCTCGGCTTGGTCCTTGCGCACATAGGCGATGTCGTCAAGGATGAGGAGGTGGTACTTGTTCAGTTTGCGGATCTCGGCTTCGAGCGTCAGTTCGCGGCGCGCGACCTGGAGTTTTTGCACCAGATCGGTGGTGCGCGTGTACAGGACCCGGAAGCCATGTTCGATCAGCGCGAGCCCGATCGCGGCGCCCAAGTGACTTTTCCCGGTTCCGGGCGGGCCGACCAGGATCAGATTGGCGCCTTGCTGCAGCCAGCCGTCACCGGCGACCAGGGCGTTGACGTGGGCCTGGGAGACCATGGGCACGACCGTGAAGTCGAAGTTGTCGAGCGTCTTGCCGGGTGGCAGTTTGGCTTCGGCCAGATGGCGTTCGAAGCGCCGCCGGGCACGGTCGGCGAGTTCCTGTTCCGCCAAGGCGGCGAGCAGGCGGGCGGCAGGCCAGCCTTCGGTATCGGCGCGGTCGGCGAAGGTCGCCCAGGCAGCCTTGAAGGTAGGCAGGCCTAGCTGGGTGTACATCAGCTCAAGCTGGGCGGCGTCCACGGCGCTCATGCGCCGTCTCCGGTGCGGCCGGTGGCGCGAACCGCGGTCGGCGCGGTGAGCAGCACATCGTAATCGGTCGGCGACCCCAACTCGACGCGGACGTCCGGCACGCGGCCCTCGGTCGGGGCGAACAACGTGGCCAGGACGTCAGGATCGGGCAACGTGCCGGCGGCCAGACAACTTTCGATGGCGGCGGCGAGCGCGGTTTCGCAGGTGCGTTCGTGCGCCAGCGACAACAAGGCCACGGTATCACGGCAGGCGGCACGTTCGCCGTTGGCTTCCATGATCGCGTCAAACGCGTGCTGGTACGCCTGGCGCGGGAACAGGCGGTCGCGATAGACGAGATGGCGCAGCGCCATGGGCTTGCGCCGCAGCGCATGGATGACGTGACGGTAATCGATGACATGGCCATTGCACCCGTTCGCCTGTGCGCGGCCGCGCCGCAGTTGCATCAGATGCGAGGCGCCGAGGAACAGTTCCAGACGGTCGTCGTACAGACGCACCGTCAACTGATGGCCCACCAGCCGCGACGGCACGGTGTAAAACACTTTCCGCAACACGAAGCCGCCGGAGGAGGTCACGCGCACCTGCACCGTGTCGAAGTCCTCGGTACGCTGGCGCGGCAACGGCTTGAGCACGGCGCGCTCCACATCGATGCGGTCGCGTTGGTGGGCGTTGCGCCGCCCCACCACTTCGTCGACGAAGGCGCGGTAGTGGTCTAAGGTATCGAAGTCGGGCGTACCGCGCAGCAGCAGCGCGTCGGCGAGGCTGCGCTTGAGGTGCCCGTGCGGGCCTTCCACGGCACCGTTCTCGTGCGATTCCCCGCGATTGTTGCGGGTCGGCGCCATGCCGTAGTGCTCGCACAGCGCCACGTAGCGCGCCGTCGCATCCTTGCGTTGCGCGGCATCAAGGTTGCGATACGCCGCCGAGAGACTGTCGCTGCGGTGTTCCTGCGGCGCCCCGCCGAGGCTCCACAGGGCGTTCTGCAGCCCCTCGGCCAAGGCCGTGAAGCTCTCCCCGCCCAGCACCACGTGCAGGTGCGAGAACCCAGAATAGGCCAGCCGGAAGTGGTACAGACGGTGCTTGAGGGCCACGCCGGCGATCGTCACCCCCAGGCCGTTGGCGTCGGTGAAGTCCGAGAGCCCGAGCTGACCCGGCGGATGGATCTGGCGGAACACGATCTCCTGCTCCGGCCCGTGCACCGCACGCCATTGCCGCACGCGCCGTTCCAGCGTGCGGCGAATGCCGGGGTCGAGCGCGGGATGGCGACGCATCAGCTCTTCGAACAGCGCCACCGCGCGAATGCCCGGCGTCTTCTCCAGGATGGGAACAATCTCCTCGTCGAAGATCCCCGCCAGCGGATCGGGCCGACGACGGTCCCGTGCCTTCGTCTGGGTGGAGGGAAGTCGCGGATCGGCCTCGATCCGGTAGGCCGTGGCGGCGCTAAAGCCGGCCTTCGCCGCAGCCGCCTGCGGCGTGGTGGTTTGTCTAGATTGCATGTAAAGCCTCACTTGGTGATCGGAAATATGACTGCCTGGCATGGTTGTCCGTCCTCAAGAAGACGGCATAACTTAGCCAATTCCGTCGCGATCACGTAGCTCGGCGCTCGGCCTCGCCGGCTCGCGCCTTGCTCGGTCGGGCTACGCCCTCCCTCCCAACGCGCGAGCCGGCGGCATTCTCACCTTGATTGTCGCTGGATTCTCACCTTGATTGTCGCTAGACAATTCTGAGCCATACGGGTATCACCCACTACATGTTCGTAATTTTAGTATATATGTACATCTGTCCACATGACAAATCCAATTACATTCTAGCTGCTGATTTATAGTCCTTGCTGACATTCAACACGATGTATGCGAAAACCGTACGTCGTCAACCAAATGACATTGGTACTGATGTTCGTCAGAAACGGTTTGGCGAAGAAAAGAGATCCACAAGTTCCGTTCGCTTCGCTGGCACGAATTACTGGTCCTCGTTCGATAGAGGCAAATGAGGGGTCTCGCGTCCCTGATTGGATAATTGAAGATCTAAAGGTACTGTGTGAAATCTCGGATTCCTTTTCGAAGCAGAGAGTTTCACGCCAATAACCGAAATGGTGGCTGACAGACGCACTAAACGCAAACCACAGTTTGCGAATGGTCAGAAATCGAATAACAAGCGCCTGTCACGGACGTTGATTCGTGAGCGACGCGAGAGCGTCCCCACTATCAATTACGCGTCTGACCTGCCGATTACGTCTCACATCGAACGCATCCAAGAACTTTTGCGATCGCAACAAGTGGTGATCGTCGCTGGCGAAACGGGGTCAGGTAAGACGACGCAACTTCCGCTCGCATGTCTTGAAGCAGGATTTGGCGTCGAAGCGTCGATCGCGCACACTCAACCTCGCCGTCTCGCTGCACGCGCAGTCGCACAGCGCGTCGCGGATCAATTAGACGTAAAACTTGGTGAGCAGATTGGCTATGCGGTTCGATTCGACGAGTCGTGGAGTCGCCAATCACTCGTGAAGGTCATGACCGACGGCATGCTTCTCGCGGAGATTAACCGCGATCGTGAGTTACGCCGATACGAAGTCGTGATCGTGGACGAAGCGCACGAGCGCACGCTCAACGTTGATTTCTTGTTGGGGTTCTTACGCCGTCTGATCGACAAACGTCCGGAACTCAAGGTGATCATCACGAGCGCGACGATTGATGTCGAAAGTTTCAGTCGCCATTTCAACGATGCACCGGTGGTCGAAGTTGAGGGACGCAGTTATCCGGTGTCAGTGGAATACCGACCGCCAGAGGACGATCTTGAATCGACGGTATTCGGTTGTCTTGAAGAAATCCGTGATTCGGGTGTAAAAGGCGCAAAGGACATTCTCATGTTCCTTCCAACGGAACAGGAGATTCTTGAATGGTCGAACCGGATCCGTCGACGTTTTCCTAAGGAATTAGAGGTATTGCCGCTCTACGCACGATTGCCGCCGCGTGATCAGCAGCGCATCTTTCATCCGACTGGTAAGCAGCGCATCCTTTTATCGACAAATGTCGCCGAGACTAGCTTGACCGTGCCGAATATTCGATTTGTTATTGATCTTGGAAAGGCGCGGATCAGTCGTTACAGTGCTCGATCACGTGTGCAGCGATTGCCGATCGAACAGATCTCTCAAGCGAGCGCTGACCAACGTAAAGGCCGTTGCGGTCGAGTAGCCCCGGGAGTCTGTTATCGCATCTACTCGGAATCAGTCTATGACCGTGTTCCTCGTTACACCGATCCTGAACTAAAGCGAACGAACCTCGCGTCAGTCTTACTTCAGACCAAGCACTTCCGTCTTGGGGACATCCGAAAGTTCCCATTCCTCGAACCACCGGACGAACGGAGCATCGGGCAAGCGGAACGGCTCTTGGACGAGCTCGGCGCGCTTGAAGACGGAAAACTGACTGGCCTTGGACGTCAGATGGCTCGCATGCCGATCGATCCTAGATTAGCTCGAGTATTGATTGATGCGGCACATCGGAACGCGTTGAAGGAAGCTTTAATCGTAGTATCGGCGTTAACCGCACAAGACCCCAGACTAAGACCTCACAATCAGCGCGAGGCGGCTGATACGGCACAGGAGCGATTTTCGGATGAAAAATCTGATTTTCTGGCGCTGGTCAAACTTTGGTTCTGGGCAGAACGGGAGCGACAGGCGAACTCGAGTGCAGCCTTTAGACGGTTGCTCGAACGCCATTTCATATCCCCGAATCGCTATTTTGACTGGCGTTCGTTGCATCGGCAGCTGACGGGCTACTGCCAGCGCCTGGGACTACCGCTGAATGCGAAGCCGGCGTCTTACAAGAACCTGCACACAGCTATCTTGACGGGGTCGCTTGGACTGATCGGCATCAAAGAAGAGAAGCAGAAGTACCAGGGCGTTCACGATCTGCGTTTTCAGTTGTTACCAGGTACGCGGCTTGCTAAAGCGGCACCGAAATGGGTGGTCGCTGCAGATATCGTTGAGACAGGTCGCGTGTACGCGCGCACTGTTGCGTCAATCGAGCGTAAATGGATCGAAGACGTCGCACGTCGGCTACTCAAAGTGAGTTGCTTTGATGAATATTGGGATGATCGTCGGGGCGAAGCGATGATCTTGAGTCGAGCAACTCTTTACGGACTGCCAGTGTATGAACGACGTCCGCTGCGCCTCGCACCGCGGGATGCCGAGCTAGCGCGAGATCTATTCGTTCGTCATACTCTGGTCGAACCAAAGCAAATGCGACCCTGGTCTTTTCTCAAACACAATCGTCAGTTGCTCAACAAGCTGCTGAAGATTCAAGCACGCGAGCGCCGGACCGATGTGGTGGTTGCACCACGGGTGCAAGCGAGTTTCTACCTTGAACGGCTGCCGGACGAAGTCGTCAATGTGCGGAGCTTCGAAGCCTGGTTTAGCCAGGCTAGTACGAATGAACTCGACAGTCTAAAAATGACGTCGCGTGACTTATTAAAACGTCCCGACGAAGACCTTACGAATTCAGCATTTCCCGGAGAACTCGTGATCGATGACCGTCGCTGGCCATTGCGCTACCGTTTCGCTCCCGGCGATATTGCGGACGGTGTTTCGGTGCAAGTTAAGGCTGAGAATATCAGCGCACTGTCGCAGGATGCTGTGCAATGGTTGGTACCGGGACGGTTCGCGGAGAAACTGACCGAACTGCTTAAGAGTCTGCCAAAACAACATCGAAGACATTTGGTTCCGATCCCTGATCGAGTAGAGCAGCTATGCGACTATCTGTTACGTCCATCACGCTATCGAATTGGAAATTTCTACGACGTATTAAGTCGTACTCTCGCTGATTTTTATCGCGTGGAGATACCTCGCGACGCATGGGATGAGACGAAGCTGAGTCCGTTTTTGAGGATGAACGTGCAATGGTTGAATCGACGCGGCGCGGTACTTGATCAGGATAGAGATTTAGTGGCACTAAAGCGCCGCCACGAGGAGACGCTTTCTGAAGCACTTGACGTTGAGGCAACCGTAGGCTCTGAAAAGCCTGAGCGATTTGTTGCGTTTCCGGATACAGGTATCGAAAAACAGAGGCGTCTGCGTCAAGGTCATACGGATTTCACCGTCTTTCCTGCGCTGGTTGATAAAGGCGATCATGTTGCGCTAGAGATCGCTGTCAATGCCTCGCAACAGCGTGTCTGGCATGAACGAGGATTGTGTCGTTTGTTCGTGCTCGCTGAAAGTCAATCGGTTCGTTACTTGCGCAAGGAATATCAGAAAGAAAGCACCATGCACATGCAGTTGGCGAAGCTCGCTGATCCGAACGAGGTGTTTGACGCCTTGTTGATGAGCGTTGCGCGCTACGTGTACGTTACCCAAGCTGAGAAAATTGAGTCAAGGCTAGAGTTTGATGCCATGCTCGCCGAACACCGAGGTGAGTTCGCATCACACGGACTCGAGTTGATCGAGACTTGTGTCGCTATTGCAGAGAAACGGTTCGATGTATCTTTGGCTGTTGAGAACATCGACAGTGCCGTTCTGAAGTCAGCGAAAGCTGATTTAGAGGCTCAGCTTTCTCACATTGTCCCCGCGGATTTCATGTGGCAAACCCCCTACGAACGATTGGCGGACCTGCCAAGGTACCTTGAGGCGATGCTCTATCGCGTCAACCATTTCCAGGGACGCGTGTCGAAAGATGAGGAATTGATGAGTCAGGTACATGCGTGGGAACAACGTCTGCAAGCATTGGTTACACGAGTCGGTGAGATGCCTGATTTAATTGAAGCCAAGTTCCTGTTGGCGGAGTTGCGAGTCGCATTGTTTCATCAAAAACTTGGGACCAAAGAAAAGGTTTCGCAGAAGAAACTGAAACAGACCTTTGAACGACTAGAACGTACCTACGTTAACGATTGATGCGATGAAAACTCCTGACGAATATCCGATTTCAGGCTGCGGTCTAGGGTTGCGGCGCGGAATGTTCGACGCCTATGAAGAGCAATCCGCAGCGATGGCAAAGCACGTGAACTTTGTCGAATGCGCGCCGGAGAACTGGATTGGTGTAGGGGGACGATGGGCGAAGCGATTTCGCGCCATGGTTGAGCGGTATCCGGTGGTATGTCATGGATTGTCTCTCTCGATCGGCGGACCTGCACCGTTCGACATGGAATACCTAGAGCAACTTAAAGTGTTTCTCAATGAGATTGATGCCAAGTCCTACTCGGATCACCTCAGCTATTGTGGTGACTTCGGCCAGCTATACGACTTGATGCCGATTCCCTTCACGGAAGAAGCCGTACATTACGTCGCAGACCGTATCAGATTGGTGCAAGACGTACTCGAACGCCAGATTGCAGTCGAGAATGTCTCTTATTACGCTGCACCGGGTCAGGAAATGCCTGAGGCAGATTTCATCAACTGCGTCGTTGAAGAAGCTGACTGCAAATTCTTACTCGATGTCAACAACATTCATGTCAACAGCGTGAATCATCGATATGACCCAGTTGAGTTTCTGCACGCGATGCCTGCAGAGCGAGCTGATTACGTCCACATTGCCGGTCATAAGGTTGAAGCCGAAGATTTGCGAGTCGATACTCACGCCGCACCAATCATCGACCCAGTGTATGACTTGCTTAGCGAAGCATTCAAAACGTTCGGCGTGATGCCAACCTTGCTGGAACGTGATTTCAATTTTCCGCCGTTAAGCGAATTGTTGGACGAAACGCAGCAGATTCGCAGGATTCAGGCAAACACCCGTGCCTGAAGGAGTCGAAGGGCAGAATTTACCTGGATTTCAGGCTCTACAGCTGGATTTTGCAGCACACATCCGCAATCCTGAGCTCAACCCAATTCCGGACGGGATCGAACAGCGCCGAATGGCAATTTACATTCGTCTGTTCTACAACAACATTGATTTGTTCTGCTCGAGTCGTTTCAGACGTGCCAAGGCGATTCTTGGTGAGGAAGCATGGCATCGCATGATGCGTGACTTTGTCCATCGTCATCAGAGCAAGAGTCCCTATTTCGCACAAATCTCGGAGGAATTCATCGCCTATTTAGCGATGGAACGCTCAGAATCAACCGATCCGCCGTATCTCCTCGAGCTCTGCCATTACGAATGGTTGCCGTTGTATTTCGATCGGATGGTTGGCATATTACCCGCTTATCGACCTTGTTCCGATCCACTCGGTACGAAGCTGAAGACATCCGAACTCTCGCTAGTACGACGGTACGTATGGCCGGTACACAAGATTGCGGAAGATTTTCGGCTGGATGAACCACCTGTCAATCCGACCTGGGCATTGGCATTTCGAAATCGAGCAGATAAGGTCGACATCAAGCATGTGGATGCGTTTACGGCAAATCTCGTCGAGACTCTACGCAATCCAATGACAGGGTTAGATGCAGTCCAAGCAGTAATCGGGGATTCGACCGAACTCGACGACACGCGCTTGGCGCAACTTACATCCAGGTTAGATGACCTAATCGAGCTGGACGTTCTGCTTATCGAGGGTTGAGCGTGACCAGTGTTTGTGTACTCGTTTCGTTGTTTTGGGTCACTACGTGACTCGTGGGATGAGGTATTTCGCTTCTAACCCTATTTGAGGCGTCGCGTCTCCGGAAGGTTAAAACGTGAGTTCACGCTGGAGTCAGTTCGAATCAGTCCTAGACACGCGCGTCTATTCGCTGCAGCTGACCCTGCCAATGAAGAATTTGCCTGTCAGCGGTAAGTAACTGAAAGCCTCCAAGCGCCGTCGCAACAATGAACCGATCTGCGGGGTCCTTGTGGAAATCTTCGAGAAGGATTGCGCGGATCCCAATTTCTCCATCTATAGGAATTTCCTGCATTCCGCGTTGTAGTGCACGAGAGCGCAGGAGTGCGACTGAGTCAGAAATTGCAGTTCTACCCTTGCGAATAAGCATCGCGATTTCCCAAAACGTTATCGCAGAAACGAAAATCTTACGGTCAATCGTCGCTTCTTCAATCAAATTAAATGCACTGTTGCCTAGCTGTCTTGCTGCAAGAGTGTGCCAGAGGAATACATGGGTATCGAGAAGAATCATTTGTGATAGGCCTCATCCATGTCGTCTCTCTCTGCGTCCCATTCAACATCAATTGGTTCCATGATGTCGCCAAGGATTTCGATTTCTCCCTTGAACATTCCGAATAGACTCTGCGGTTTGAAATAGGGAACGAGCTTCGCAACCGGTTTGCCGTTTTTCGTAATGACAAGCTCCTCGCCAGATTCAGACACCGCGTCCATGAGTTTTAGGCATTTAGCCTTGAACTCCGATGCTTTGATTACGTTTTGGTCTGTTTGGTCGTCTATAGTCATTGCCGTTCAGCCGGATAATTTCACGTCCAATTGTAGTAAATGACCATAGTTATGACCATAGTTATGTTTAAGCTAGGGACAGGCGCCTTCCTAGCGCGTTGATCTTCTCGAATTAAGCTGGATATACGCTGCAGTCGACGGAGTTAGTGTTCACGCTCATACTTCACCAAGATTGAATCAATGATCACGGATTGTCGTTTGAACTTTCAGCAACTCATCGTGAATGAGGTTTTTTACTGCCATTGGAGTCGCACGAAGTCAGTTTTGCTAGGCGACCGACAAAGTCCTTACTCCGCGTCCGGTTCTTTTGCTCTCTTCTGCATCGCTTCCCATTCGACTCCAAGCGGTTCTACGATGTCGCCGTGAACCCGAACAGTCCCTTTATCGACTCCAAAAGTACTTTCGAGAGGTTCTTGATAGGGTACGAGACGTACGATTGGTTTTCCTCGCTTCGAAATGGTGATCTCACTGCCGCGAGACGCTACCTCGTCGATTAGGCTTAGACATCTGGCTTGAAACTCAGCCGCTGTGATCACGTATTCGTCGTGGTTAGGGGTATCGGCCACCGAAGCTAATCTCAATTCTGATGAAACACTAGCATAAGCAACTCGGGGTGTTTTGCCCAGATCTAATGATCGAACCGTTCAAACCTGTAAATTGCGGCAAAGCCAATCAAGGTGAAGAATGGAAATCCCATCAGAAAGTCGATGGTTGCAGCAACTTCCATGTAGATTAATATGACCGCAAGGGGCTTACTCGCATGATTGGTGACGGAGACCCGAAAGCTTGACGCAGGGTCAGCAAGCACTTCGGATCGAACACTCAACTGTCCATAGACGATACGAGGAATAACGCCTCTCGATACCGCGCGTATTGTGATTAGACCCGTTGGCTTTCTCGATCGTTCTGTCAACCCAACATTGGGTTTGTATTTGGTTAGTGGTCCCGCAGAAAGCCTAACGATTTCCTTTCGTCTTTAATTCACGTTGAAGTACTGATCGAAGAATTCGATCCTGATCTTAAGTACGCGAATGTTGTGAGGAAATAGAAATCTGAATTTGGATACGAACTAGGTGGAGATTCGTTTCATCAGCGAAAGTCGGCTAACGCTGTATTGTCTAACGGGTGTCTTAGCTTGCCTCCTCGCTGTCGGCGTCGAAAGCAACACGTTCATTCGTCATGTGTTTCAAGTCATTCCAATCGTTCTGGTTCTTATTTTCGGATTGCGACGTGGTCGATGGACTCGATCGGGCGCATTAGGCGTGTTCGTATGTTGGTTATTCATCATGAGCCTAATTTGGCTATACCTTGCGGGAATTCAGACGTTGTTTACTGGAAACTTCACGGGATTTGAAATCGTATTGACGATCGTAATCGGTGGATTGAGCGTCTTCGGCATTTTCATAACAGCTCGATCTGAGGCGGGGTTTCGATGGCCTGTGCACACCGCTGTGTCTGTAGTCTACGCATTGTTTCAACTCTTCATCATATGGCTGAGTCCTTTGAGTCAGCGTATTTCCGCCGTTTGGTAGGCCAGTAGCAGTCGATGTCGCTGACTTTTGGTGGGCGCGGCATGCTGAGATGACATCGTATTGCTGACGCAGAAAATGTCTCAAGCACGCGCGAGAGTTCATTGAGTTTGAATCGATTAACGGGAATGATTGCCGATTCGCAAACGCTCGCGTTCTCTATTTGTTAAATCAATTGAGAGAGAAATGTCTTTGCTGGGACAATGATTGGACCTGTTTCATCGAAACAGTCTTTATCGATGTAGTCTGCATTTACAGCTACTTGAAAAGCATGTTGAGCTCCAGTGTGTCGTTGGAAATGGTGAAGATGCTTTGAGAGACTTGCACGTGCGCCTGACTTCACTTCCACGAGGATCCAAGGTCTCTCGTCTCGAACAACCACGAAATCCATTTCTCGTTTCTGTTTATCGCGAAGAAAATGGAGCGTGTATACACCGCGTCCTTGTTCCGTACGCCAACGCGTAAATTTCAATAGTGCGGAAGCGATCAAATTCTCCGCCCTAGCACCTCGGTCACGCACCTGAGACCAGTCCCACAGGTAGTACTTCGGTTCCTTTCGAAGTGAGCCAGCCACATTACGATGCCAAGGTGTAACCCGGAAACAGTAATACAGAGATTCAAGGATATCGATCCAGCGTTGTATCGTTGGTACCGTGCTTCTAATGTCGCGAGCGAAACTGGTGTAACTCGTCAATTGACCAACTTGGCGTTGTATTCGAAGCGCTAGCATCTCGATCTGGCTCAGTTCTTGGACGCGTGTAAGGTCCCGGATGTCTTCGCGAAGTAGCTGCTCATTTGAAGTCATGCTCCAACGCCCATGAAAAGTCTGCGACGCTTTGGTAAACGGTTCTGGAAATCCACCAAACGCCATCAATGCGTGCCATTGGTCGTTCGGCAAGTCGGATGGATCAGATAGGCCCGATTGGTTGCTCGAAACTCTTCCGTCATGAGCAAGTTCCGCGACGGATAGCGGATGCATGTCATAGCTGAAATACCGACCTCGGAGACTGTCGCCTCCGCGCGAAAACACTGAAAGACGAGCGCTTCCGGTGACCATCATCTTTAGGTGCGGGTTGCCATCGAAGATCCCCTTTAGGAAATCCCGCCACTCGGTGTATTTATGTAGTTCATCGAACGCGCAAATCTGCTGTTCTCCACCGAGTTTAGTCAATCCGATATGCTCGCTGAACGACTCAACTCCATCTAGGATTCTGCGGCGATCCGAGAAGTTGTCCCAATTGACGTAGGAGGTGTTCTCGTATCCGGATAGCAGTTGCCGCGTCGTGGTGGTTTTTCCAACCTGTCGCGGACCTGAAAGAAACGCCATCTGGCGATACGTGTCGAAATGGTGCGCTAGCGAAATATCAAAATTTCGTCGTATTACCAATTTAAACGGAACTTTAAAATGTTCCTAACTATTTTAATCAAGGCTTTAAAAAAAATCCAAATTTTAGAGGCAAAGCCAGATTTGCGTGAAGGGATCTGCGTCGATTAAATTCTTGTCGACAGTACTCCTTCGGATCAATTCCGCTCTCAGTCGGCTGAGGCTGCTTAGTTCTGATTTTGAAGCTTAGCCTCAATCGCACTTCTACGAGAACTTGACGGAATCCAGTCAGCGTCCCGATGGGGAAGTCAATGATCATGCAAGCGACTGCGAAAGATGAGTCGTAGAATGATTGACGTTCCCAATGTACACTCTTGATCACACTCGTATTGCACATTCCTGACACATTAACTACCTCTTGAGCGATATATTCGACAGTTTTCAGTCTCTTAAGTCGGCGATTAGTTTGAGTCGGCAGGAAGTCAAGGACCGCGGTTTTTCCTTTAGCGAGTTTCGTTCCTTAATTCTCCGCACCTGGCCATATTTACGTCAGGAGTTGCCGCACCTCATCCTGTGGGTAGTGCTTCGCATGCTGCTAGAGATTCTCTGGGTTTCCGCCACGCTATTCACTTTTGACCTCTTCAACAACAAGGTCCTTGTGGGTGAAAAGCTCGATCAAACGCAGGCCGCCGTTCTATTCGTCGACGAGAGCTACCAGTTTACGGCTGAGGAACTGGCAGTGAAAGCGCAGCTGCGTGAGTTAATCGAGACCGAAATCGATGATGAAGTCGAAGCCGAAAACCTATCAACTGACGATGAACGCAAATCTGCTCTAGAAGCGCAAATTACGAAACTCAACGAAGAACAGCGGATGACGGTGCGAAACAGGTTTTTCGTGGTTATTGCGATTGTGGCGGTCTTGTTCTTTATGCTCGCGCCAGTTATTGACTACTACCGCACTTGGATTCTCCAACGCATCAATCAGTACCTTCGCGTCACCATGATTGAGCGAGCGGAACACCTCTCGTTGCGCTATCACGCCCACGCGCAAACGGGTGATGCGATCTATCGAGTCTACCAGGACAGCGCGATGATCACGAACATCGTTGAGAAGATCCTGTTAGAACCCATTGTCGCAACATTCACGGCGACTTTCAGCTTCATTGTGCTGGTCAGCTTCAGTCTGGTACTAGGCGCCATGTTCCTATTCGGTGTCATCCCGATCCTACTAATCGTTGCCTGGTTCACGCCTCGGTTGCAGATTCGGTCTCGTCATGCGAGAGAAAGTAACAGTCAACTCACGTCACGAATCCAGGAAGCATTTCAGGCAATTCGCGTCGTGAAGGCGAACAAATCCCTGCAAGTCATGGAAGCGCGATTCGACGCAGATTCGCATCGTGCAATGGATGCAGCGTTGCTGCTTCGTGGGGAATTCGTACTGATGAGTACCTTGGTCGCATTGGTCATCGGCGCGCTGATGATCGCTGGCGAGTTTCTGCTTGCGAGCTGGGTTCTAGAAGAACGAGCGACGTTTCTATTCGGCGTCGTGGCGCTTGTCGGTTTCGCAGTCTGGAACTACGGTGCGTTCGAGGCGGCCCGGGACCGGATAGAAGAGGGTCTTTGGAACGGCAACGATCTCATTCGAATTTGGGGCTCACTGCAAGACATGGTGGTTGGACTTGAACGGGCGTTTTTTCTACTCGACCTCGAGCCAGAAATCGTTGATGAAGATGATGCGGTCGACCTACCACAACCGATCGAGTCGCTGAGTTTTCAAAACGTTGCGTTTGCTTACAGTGCCGAAGTACCTGTGTTGCGCAATGTGAATCTAATCGCAGAACAAGGCACCATCACGGCGATCATCGGACGCACGGGTAGCGGTAAATCCACGCTCATGTCGCTGTTATTACGACTCTACGACGTTGATGCGGGAAGCATCAGCATTAACGGCGTGGATTTGAGGCACATCAAAGTGGACGATCTGCGTGCCAATGTCGCGATCGCATTGCAGCAAAACAATCTATTTGCGTCGTCGATCGCGGACAACATCGCGTATGCGACCCCAGGGTTGACGCGCGATCAAGTCATCGCCGCAGCAAACGTTGCGTGCGCGCATGAATTCATAAGCGAACTCAGCGACGGCTACGACACCGAGCTCGGCGAGCGTGGGAGCAAGCTTTCAACGGGTCAACGCCAACGGCTCTCGATCGCTCGAGCAATCGCGAAAGACACGCCGATTTTGATTCTCGATGAGCCGACGGCATCGCTTGACGCCCAGACTGAAAGCCGTGTCTTAGGGAACCTGCGTGAGTGGGCGCGTGACCGCGTCGTATTTCTCATTACGCACCGGTATTCGACCATCCAATCCGCGAACCAGATCGCGTTGCTTGAGGAAGGCGACATCGTGGCGTGTGGCTCACATGACGAACTCATGCTGGAGCAAGGAGGAAGCTATCGGGCGTTCTTCGAAGGCGAAATCGCTGTGGCGGCGGACGTGAGTGGTGACTTGGCATGAGTGACGTTACCCAAGTCGAGCTTGATCTGAATACCAGTACTGCACGTTTCGATGATCGCATCGATACGGAGACGCGGATCAGCAATCGTGAATCAGCCCAAATTATTGGCCGAGGTTTTCGCTACATCTCCTCGGCGCCACGGTTGTTCGGGCTGAAGCTCGGACTTTCCTTGCTTGCGATTGTGCCGGTACTGTATCTGCAATGGTTGGGCAAGATTTTGATCGACCAAGTGATCTTGCAGAAACCGTTCGATGCGACCGACGTGATCATGCCACCCCATATACAACCCTTTATCGCCTGGGTATACGACTACTCACCATTTGAGATTCTGGTTGCATTAACCGTGGTCAGCGTGTTACTCCTTCTGGTCTTCGGCACCCGAACGTACGTGTATCAGGATTGGGCGCAAGGTGAGGACAGCGCCACGCAGTCTGAAAACGCGATGAATGAAGGCAGTAGTGAGAGCGCAAGTTTTCTTGGTTTCATCGACACGCTGATCCACATTCGGTTGTCACAGCGACTTACCAATCACATCAGGACGACGCTTTATCGGCGCATGGCACACCTACCGATGACGACGCTCGACGATCATCGAATTGGTGACGCTATCTATCGCGTGATGTATGACGCGCCTATGCTGCCGAGCGTGTGCTATACGCTCACACTCACGCCTTTGGTCATGATCGTCCAAGCTGTTATCTCGATCTACTTCCTGTATTACAGCTACGGTGCAATATCGCCGGAGTTGGTTTGGGTTGCAGCACTTCTATTGCCCTTGGGGCTGTGCGTGACCGTACCGTTTTCGAAGCTCACACGACGTGTTCAACAGGATAGTCGTGCGGCGGGAACCGCAACCACCAATGCGATCGAAGAGAGCATGGGAAATATCGCGGCGGTTCAGAGCTTAGGCGGCATGACTCGTGAGAAAGATCGTATTGACGATCAAAGCAAGGAGTCATTTCGACGCTATCGTCACATCAAGATCATTGATATTGTCATCCGATTTTCGACCTGGATCGTCATGGTGGTCGTCGCATTCGGCGTGTCGGTTTCGATTACGGACAGCATCATCGTCGGTGAATTGAGTCCGGGCGACTGGTCGATCTTGTTTGGGATCTGGTTTTCGCTCGCCGGCGCGGCGATGGAACTCGGCGTATTCTGGATAAGACTGCAAGGCAACGCGGCCGCCCTTCGACGCGTGTTTTTCTTCATCGACGCGCCGACCGAAGACATCGGGCAAACCATCGTGAGCGATGGTCCTCAGACCATCGCACTCGAAGACGCTTCGTTCAACTATCCGGATGGACGACCAGCGTTTCAGAACATTAATTTGACCTTGCGTCAAGGTGAACTCGTAGCCATTGTTGGACCGACGGGCGCGGGCAAGACCACGCTCGCTTACGCAATTGCCGGGTACGTGAAGCCAACGCAAGGTCTTGTGCGCTATGACGATACGGATCTCGCAGATGCAAATGTCGAATCGGTAAGGGACTTCGTCACTTACGTCTTCCAAGAGCACATGCTACTGTCCGAGTCAATCCGCTCAAACCTCTTGCTTGTACGACCTGACGCGACTGAAACGGACATCGAAACGGCGTTGTCCCGCGCTGGTGCTGCGGAAATCGTTTCGAATCTACCGGATGGTCTTGATACCGTCCTTGGCCGGTCCGGTGATAGCTTGTCGGTCGGACAGAAGCAACGGCTCTGCATCGCGCGCGGGTTGATTCGCGATACCCCGGTCTTGATCTTGGATGAGCCTACCGCTGCGCTCGATCCTTCGACTGAGGAAGCACTGGTCGAGTCGCTACGGACAGCCAGTGAGGACAAGCTCGTGGTAGTCATTGCCCACCGACTTTCAACGATTCGCAAGGCAGACCGTATCGTGTTCATCGACCAAGGTGAAGTCAACGATATTGGTTCTCATGACGAATTGATGAGCAAAGAGGGAAGCTACTACGAATTCGTTCGACTCCAGACAGGTTCGCGAACTGCGGAGCCCTCTTCATAGCGACATCAAATCGCGTTCGATTCTGGCGTGATAATGCTTCTAATGTCATCGAAAAACTAACGTGTACGAACCCGTCGACATGGAACGTATTGCTGGTGCGGCGCTGCTCGGTAGTGCGATACTGGTCACGGCTCTGGGGTATGCGATCTTCTTGGCGTTGGCCCGTCTCCGAGGTGCTTCTCACCTTCGTCGCCTTCTCAACGGGATTTCGCTCGGGTCGTTTGCGCTACTCGTTGCGAGCGTCATCGCGTTTTCTAATGTCATGAACTTTGACGGGTGGTGGTACGTCATCAGCGGATTAATGGTTTGTGGCTACTTCGTCGCACCGCGGTTCATATGGCGGCTTACAGAAACGATGCATGAGGAAGAGGTCGAGCGCGGTGACGAAGCCACAGATGATTAACACTGCCGTAAAGCAAATCTCGTGCGGAGCCGACGGACTTTAACAGTTGTGCACTCGCGATTCCATGTCGACGCGGTCCCGTAACGTCAACTCGCGCTCTCTGGGAGCCGCATTGGTCTGGCGGTGGAATTGAGCAAGGTCTTTGCGCTCGTCTTGTCGATGAGTGTCTTGTCGGCATACTCCGCTGAGGATTTAGTTGAGAGTGATGATCCACTTCTTGAGGAGGTAGTAACGACCGCGACGAAGAAAGGTGCAGCGGAAGCCGCGTCGCTGGTGGTCGGTTCGGTAAGCGTGCTCTCTAGCGAGCGGTTGGAAGAACGACCTGCTACGGATATCGAAGACCTCGGTTTCGAATTACCAAATGTCGCGTTTGATGGAATCGGTACGGGTAAAGGAATCGCGAATTTCTCGATTCGCGGAATGGGTGTCGCTGGCTCCATCCCTTCGATCGACCCTACCGTCGGCGTTTTCGTGGATGGCATGTACCTAGGTATGAACTACGGCGTGATTACCGACATGCTTGACCTCGAATCGGTTGAGGTATTACGAGGACCTCAAGGCTTGCTTTTCGGTCGAAATGTGACAGGCGGTGCGGTTCTACTGCGCGCTAAGCGACCGTCTGGCCGAAAGTCTGTGAGTTCGTCGCTCCGGTTGGAGACCGGATTAGAGAAACGCTTTACTGGTGCGTTAGAGAGTCCGCTAAGTGACGGTGGTGTCAATACCCGGTTAGCCGTGAGTTATCGAGATGACAGTGGCTGGTTCACGAATTCCGCGCCCGGCGGCGGGAATGCGGGAGGCGAGAAATCCTGGGTAATTCGACCCGTGCTCACCATGCAACCGACGCCAGAATTCGATGTCACGGTGCTTGTTGAAAGTGGCAATTCCGATGGCGACGGACCAGCCACGCAAAACCGTTTTCAATATAGTGGCTTTGACTTCGCCATCGACGAACCTGGTTATTCACAAGTCAGTTGGCGTCATGGAATCGTCGAGGCAAATCGTCGTTTGGCCAGTGGCACGATCACCAATCTATTCGGCGTCCGTGCCGTCGAACACGAATCGCTAGCTGACATTGATTCGACCGTCGAGCCGATCTTTCACTTATTGGCTTTTACGGACCAAACGCAATTTAGTAACGAGCTACGCTATTCGGGTTGGATTCGCAATGGATGGGAAATAGTTACCGGACTCTATCTCTTTGGTCAAACGATCCGTTATCGGGAACAGCGAGTCATTCGAAATGCTCTCGGCACGCCGTTCGGTGGTGATCAACTGCATCGCACGGCTGGTGCATTCATTAGCAACGACTTCGATCTCAGTGAACACTGGGTTGCGAGTGCGGGTGTACGTTACACCGTGGAAACAAAAGCAGTGGACGTGGCAACCAACGGCGTCGAATCATGCGCGGGAATTAGGGGTGCGTGCGATTTCGATTTCATTGATGACGACATGTGGGAGAACGTTACACCCAGATTAGCGTTGCAGCGGTGGATAGGTTCACGGTCCCAAATCTACGGCCAGTGGACACGAGGATTTCGGAGCGGAGGCTATAACCTAAGAAATACCTCGAGGAGTGCATTACCTGGTCCATTTGACGAAGAAGTGCAGGACGCGTATGAGATTCGATTTAAAACCGAGTCGTCGAATTTTCGTGCGAACTTCTCTCTCTTCCGAAATCACGTACATGGTTTACAACGGCAAGTAACCACCGCGGACGTCGCTACGGGAGGAATTCAAGTCACCGCAAACACTGCCGATGCGACGATCCAAGGGATCGAAGCCGAACTGGACAGAGCGTTTGGTGAATCATTGACCGTCAGATCGTTCGTCGGATACATCCACGGCGCGTACGACCGTGTTCGATACGACCTCGACGGGGACGGAACTACCGTCGGTGATGACACACTTCAGCTGCCGAGGCTCGCGCCTCTCACGTTTGGGGTAAGTGTCCAGTATCGTCATTCGTTTACTGAACTAGGTCAACTTACGGCTCGGGTGGGACTGTCCCGTCGAGACGATAGCGAGATATTGGACGACAACAGCGGTGTTTTAGATGGAGGTGAAATGCTTGATGCTAGCGTAGCGATTTCACCTAATGACAATCTTCAGATCAAGCTTTTTGGTCGAAACCTATTGAACCAGACGTTTCGACGCAGCGATTTTGATCTTACCGGTCTCGTAGATTCCAGATATTCGCCGTTGAAGGAAGGAAGAGTGTTAGGCGTGACGATCTCGTGGAATCGGTTGAACTGATATGAGTGATGGCGATGAAGGCTTGTGTCTCTTGTGCACGTTCAAGTTGTAATTTAGTAGATTCTGTTTGCCGTGCGCGTACTTGAAATACGCTTGAATCGCGAGCGATTACGAGCACAAGGCTCATACTGATTTCGTTCTGCGTGAGTATGGCGTCCGCTAGTATGACGAGATTGATGTAGTGGGAATGACGGATGTCTCCATTGTGCAATAAAGCAACGTTGCTGTTGGCGGTGCAGCTTCTTGGCATCTTTGTCTCTGACGTTAGCGGCGCAGAGATTGAAGGAGCAGGAAGCACCGACGCGCAACGGTACCACGCATCGGTAGGGGTAGTCAAACTAGGTTCCAACAAGAGTGATTTTTGGTCAGCTCCTGATATCCGCGTGGAAATACGGCGCCATGACCGCGTGGTCGCGGAGCGAATCGTCGATCTCGCGGACAAAATCGACGGAATGAACTCGGACGCGAACAAACTCAGAGATCTTCAGAATCCCATACTTGAGAAGCAAAGACTCTCGGAGTTGCGCCCTGGTCCAAAGCTCACTGACGAGGAGGCGGCAAGACTCGCAGTTCTCGCTGAGAAGACAGACCTTACCTACGAGGAAGGTCGGCAACTTCGCGTACTTAGGAAGAAAAAAGAATCGAGCGAAATCATTCCCGGTCCACCTCTATCGGAGGACGAGATTGCAGAACTCGAGGAACTGGATATTGCTCTTAGTGAGTTACGCGCAGCAATCGCTCAGGAACAAAGAGGTCTAACCACATTGCAAGAGAAGATTGTCGGGTACACCAACGAAATCTCAACGCGCGAGAGGCACGTCCACTTTGGCTGGCGTTACATACTGACAGTGTATGAGGACGACGTTCTCTTGGTAAAAGTCGTGGATGTAGACACGACAGAGGACGACGTATTCGGCGAGTATGCGATTCGAGTCTCCGCGGAACTACTCGCATCGTCAGCGATCCATGAACTTGGTCCGACGTTCGATCGAGGGCTACGGGGATTACAGATCCAGTTTGTTGCCGCGGAAGATTGACGCTTCTTGGCGGATTGGCGCATTAAATCCCAATAAACGAGCGTCGCAACATCTTCGCTTCTTCGGGCGACTGATAAAGCTTAACAAGTCGTTATGTACTTCGACTAATATTGTTAGGTGACAAACGAGTTACAAGAGAACGACATACAGCAGCGCTGCTAACAGCAGTCAACACCGCGAAGCATTGCAACAAATGGGGGTGAGCAATGACTGAATTGAATGAATCGCAATGGTGGGCGAGCGAGTCTTTCTGGCGCAAGTGCGCGATCTTCGTGACCGCTGGAATGGCGCTTGTTTTGGTGTTTTTAACTTTCCACTCGCTTTATGCTATAGGTGCAGGATCAGACGCCGGTAGGGTGCCGGCCTACGCGGTGATCAACTATCGCATCGACTATGTACCGGACGAGGAACGGGGTTACTTGGTCCCGGAAGTCGGACCCATGGTGCCGCTGTTCGGCGAAGTCATGAACGAAACCGACGCGAAGGCGCTCGTGAACCATGGCAAGCTCACCGTGCAGGCGCGCAACTGCATGAATTGTCACACGTTACTAGGGAACGGCGCTTATTACGCGCCAGATCTCACGAAGGCGTGGCTCGACCCCGGGTGGGGCAACGAGCAAGCCCGTGAATTACTAATGACGATGTTCCTGAAAGATCCGGTTGCCAACGCTCGTACATTCGGTACGAATCGTCGAATGCCTAACCAGAATCTAACGGATGATGAAATTCGCGGTGTGATCGCGTATCTGAAATGGATGTCGGCAATCGACACCAACGGCTTCCCGGCGAACTTCACCACGCTCCCGCAGGACGGACCTGTCTACGAGCCAGAAGCCACTGTGGATGAGGAGGACGCGTCATGACACTAGGAGCTTTGAATTACGGCGAGTTATCGATCGGCAAAAAACTCGCGGTCAAATACTTCATTGTCGCGATGGCGTTATTCGTTGCGCAGATGTTGTTCGGCTTGATTGCGGCGTGGCAGTTCATAGCGCCCGACTTTCTGTTTGGGGTCCTCGATTTCAATGTCAATCGGATGGTGCACATCAATGCGATGGTCGTCTGGTTGTTGTATGGCTTCATCGGTTCGATTTTCTGGCTCGTCGAAGATGAAGCAGGCGTACCACTGGTCGGGGCGAAGATCGCAGAAGCGACTTTCTGGATTCTGACGCTCGCGGTTGTAATCGTTGTGCTTGTCTATCTGTTCGTACAGTCGGGACCCGGGGAGACTGCGACGCTTTGGCTGATCAATGAGGGTCGTGAGTACATCGAAGCACCCAGGTGGGCGGATATTGGCATCGTCGTGTGCATGGTTGCGATCTTCTACAACGTCCTCGCGACGTTCTTAAAAGGGCGTTGGAGCGGGATTTCAGGCGTATTGGTCCTTGACTTGATCGCCCTCGCAGGACTGTATCTCGCGGGCATGTTCTACACGACGAACTTACCAGTCGACCAATACTGGTGGTGGTGGGTGATCCACCTTTGGGTTGAAGCGACGTGGGAAGTCTTGGTCGGCTGCATCATGGCGTGGGGTTTGATCAAGACCTTGGGTGCGCGACGCAAGATCGTGACGACTTGGCTGTATATCGAAGTCGCCTTGATGTTCGGATCCGGAATCCTTGGGCTAGGGCACCACTACTTCTGGATCGGTACGCCTGAATACTGGCTAGGGGTTGGAGGCTTCTTCTCTGCACTTGAGCCGATACCACTTGTAGCGATGGTGGTTCATTCAGTGTATGACGCCGGCAAGCATGCGTTTCGTTCGAATAATCACCCGGCTCTTGCATGGCTGATCGCGCACGCTTTCGGCAACTTCCTAGGTGCAGGCGTGTGGGGGTTCATGCAGACGCTGCCACAGATTAATCTCTACACTCACGGGACGCAATGGTCATCTTCGCACGGTCACTTGGCGTTCTTCGGCGCATACGTGACGATTGTCGTAGCGTTCATCTACCTCGCGTTGCAGAAACTTCGCGGTGACGTCTGGATGTCTGGCGGTTTAGTCGATCGCGGTATCAAATGGAAGTGGGCGTTGTTCTTGACCCATGCTGGCATGGTGGGCATGACGATGGCGTTATTGATTGCAGGATACGAACAGTCGTTTGTAGAGCGAGCCCTAGGTGGTTCGACGTGGCAGGCGTATTTTGAAGGTCAGACGCGACCATGGTTTGTCGAAGCTATGTGGTGGCGAATGGGGTTCGGCGTTCTCATGACGGTTGGCGTACTGCTACTAATCTGGGATTTCTTGACCATCGGTGCGAAAGAAACCAAGCCCATGCTTTTAGTGCAGTCATTGGATGAATCACCGGAAGAAATACAAGAAGGAGAGGTTGGTGTCGCAGCGCAAAGCTAAAGAGAGTTGGAAGCGATTTCGTGCTCTAAACTCGATTCGCTCACTTCCGTTTATCGCGTTGTTTCTCGCAGGCGTGGTGCTGTTCAAACCGGATTTGGACAGCACCGTCGCGCAGGCCCAGGAAACATTGAAGGGCGATCCGACCGCCGGCAAAGCCAAAGCACCACTCTGCGCTGCGTGTCACGGTCCTGCCGGAGTATCGATCAATCCGCTTTGGCCGAGCCTCGCGGGTCAGCAAGAACTGTATCTTGTGAAGCAGATCAAGGCATTTCGCGACGGTGAACGTGAAGAAATCACGATGCAGCCTTTCGTAGAAAACTTGACGGACCAGGATGTTGCTGATCTAGCTGCGTTTTACGCGAATCTTTCACCGTGTCCTTGAAAATGCTTTGACTATCCACTGTCGTCCTGGAGACAACTTGCTCTGACGGTTGAGTTAAGAGACTAGGGGTCCAATCCGTCCAGTACCGCTGCGATAGACTCGCCGCGCAATCGATGTTTTACGGCAGCGTAGGCTGCGCCATCGAGGGCAAGGTACGAAATTGCAACTTCGATGGCGGTTTCTCGTAAGTTCTCCTTCGAGACGACGTCATCGAGATAGCCTGCGTCTTTGGCTTCGTCAGGTGCGAACATGGTTGCGGCCATCGTAGCGCGGGTTAGGTATCGTTTTGACAACCGCTCTTGTGCGAGCATCAATCCAAACGGTGGCAGACTCATGCCGATCGCTGTTTCATTCAGTCCTACGCGGAAGTCACCTGCGATTCCGATGCGGTAATCTGCTGTAAGGAGACAAAAAGCACCCAGCGCGATGGCGTGACCGCTTGCCGCGATGACGAGCGGTAACGGCAGACCGTAGAGTCGCATCATCAGTTTAGTGCCGCCCAGTCTCATATCGACGGCGGCTTGCGGGTCATCGCCGCGGATGACTCGAAGATCGAATCCGCCCGAATAGATCCCATCGCGACCAGTCAACACGACTGCTTTTGCCTCCGCTTCGGCACGGTCGAGTAGATTGTTGACCGACATAATCATGTCGGGACTGAAAGCATTGGCTTTCCCGTCGTCCATCGTCAGGACGGCTACTTGATCGATCAATTCGTAAGTTGCTGTATCAGGCATGAATCTATCGGTGAAAAAACGTCGCGTATGCTACTCAGAACTAACGTGCGAGAAGGTCAGGTTGGCAAGCCGTCTTCGTCGTAGCCAAGAATCTCATCAGCAGATCTATCGTCGAGTATTGGTAGCGCGTCGACTTCGCGTGCTATTTCCATGATATCGTCAAAAAGACTATTCTCAGAGTTTTCTCTACGCAGCCGATCTAAGCGTTCCTGCAACGACTGAATAACGGCCTCGGTCTTCGTTTCACCAGTCAGTCGAACCAATCTACCGACGAGTTCGTCGGCACGTGGGTTCTTGATGCTGAGTGCCATGTCGAATTAGTCCAGACCGTAGTGTGCGGGAATTATGGAATTCCATCAAATAAATGTGAGATTTTTTGGTCTTCGATTTGTTGGTTTTTCACGTCATCAAACGATCAGGAATTGATTTCCGAAGTCGTGGATTCCCTACTAAAATCAACCTAATAATCAAGTGATTAAATGTCAAAGCGCGAACTAAATCTGCCAGATTCGGTATTCGAGTGGCGACGTCGGCGTCCGATCTTGCCACTGGAGAACTTTGACTTCCCGAGGGCACACGAACGTACTGACTTCAATCCGGACATCATCGGTGGGTTAACTAGACCTCGTATGGCAGGTAGTAGCTTCCAAATGTCTCCAGAAGAGATAAGAGATGCGATTCGAGGCGGTGACTTAGACGATCTTCAGAAAAGTTACCTAGCCGAAGTCTTTGAACAGTGTGATGGTCTCGACATACGCTTGTTCCGGCATCTGTGCGGTGCAACTTTGTATGAATTGGCGAGGGCGATGATCGCGTGTGACATAACACATCCGTTCGTTGCGGAGTGGATGAATTGTCGCTCGCCGAATTACGAGCCTCCCGAAATCGAAACTAGGATGTATCGCTTTTCCAGCAATCCAGGACGGTAGGCACTCGTTCTTGACTCTACCGGATCAGCTTGAAGCAGGACTAAATTGGATCGCCGAATTCCTCGACCAATCGCTACCCCGCTCTTCATACGCAATAAGTGGCGGAACAGTCTTAGCAGCAAGATGGGAACACCGATTGAGCACCGATATCGACCTATTCGCAGACGAGCGGCAGCTGAGCGACGCGCTTGAGCCAAATACATGGCGGGAGCTAAGCGAATCGCTGAATCAAAGGGCGACTATTGGAGCGATCTCAGAGCTAGTTTTAAGTTCCACGGGGTTTAGCTTCAATACACCAACTGGTCCAATCTCCTTCTCTTCGATGCCTCGAGTGACAGCAAACGCAATCAGTCGCGAGCGAGAAGTCTCTTCCGGAATCTATGCCGAACACAATGCTGAGATTCTGTTCAAAAAGTTGAGAGGTCGAATGGTAAATTCGAGTCGCTACGTAGCTCGCGATCTCTATGCCTTGATCGTCAGTTACGAATTGGACAGAGAATCTCTTGATGAAGCCATGCACACTTTGTCAGCGCTAGAGCGTGACTCGCTCCGCTACGACGTTCAGGAGGGTGATACAAGCGTACGTGATCTAAATCGAATTCTCTCACCACGATATCCAGATCTAGTCGCTGATCCTGAACGATTTAATCTTGTCGCGGGAGAGATCCTAGCACAAAACGTTTCGGCGTCGGCCCATCGGTTTTTGCGGGAAATCGGCATTACCAATGAAGGTGCATCATAGGAATTAGGTCCACCCAACGGGTCAGTCGACAAACTATTCCTCGACTTGATCCCCACTGTTTTTTCGAGCAATTCGATCGTCTCAGCGTTGTCCTACACAGGTAAGCTCGCACGCATCACGAAGGATCAGGTATGAGGCTCACTCGGCGCTGCAATTTAATGGGTAAGTGAGCTGATATCGAGTGGATTCGTTTTCACTTGAATCGATTGCTGAATAGTCATTCCCAAAGATTAGGAACGTTGTCGAATTCGATTCGAAAGTCGTGTCGTTCAGTAGATATTTAGTGTATACTATATAGTATACATGACACATTTTGGCCAGTCCGTTCGTGAGACCCGTGAGCGCTTACGTAGCGAAGATCCTCGTTTCTCGGTACGCCAAGTCGCGCGACGATTAGGCGTACAACCGGCATATCTCAGCAAGGTTGAGCGAGGCGACGTGATGCCTCCATCCGAAGCAACGACCATCCGACTTGCGAACGAACTTGGCGTTGACCAGGATGTGTTACTAGCGTTAGCTGGAAAGGTTCCGAGCGATCTCCAGGACATCATCCGAGAGAGACCGCGACTGTTTGCAGACCTAATCCGGCAATTAAAAAAAGCGCCTGATGAAGCAGTACTTCGTGTCGTACGCGAGGTTCGTGAGGGCGATTGGTAGGAGTAAATACCATGATTGTGTTAGATGAAGATAACCTACGTTTCAAATTCAGCGACATCCATAACGACGCTCACTGCGAAATTGAGTTTCAACGTACACTGCGTATTCCGGACGACGGTAGGCACTATCCGTTGCCCCCAGGATTGGGACGATTCCCACTTCGCCATCTTGACGACTATGCCGAGCGTCTACCCGCTCATTGGCACCGACGAGGTGGTGTGATTGCTCCCATGTACCAGGCTGAGGCTTTATGGATCAACTTTCACTCCGATTGCGACTATCCCTTTGCGATAAAGATTGGAACCGGAAAACGTTGTGCGATAACGGACGATTCGTGGTCCAATCACCTTAACAGCGATCCGCAGGACTATGTCGTAGTACCTGAACAACCTTGGCTGGATGGATATTGCGTCGAAAAAGGTGTGATTCGACAGTTTGTCGCAATGCCGCTTGGTCATGGCTACACGATTGAGGAGCAGTTAACCGGCGAAGCTGAACATGGTGGCATTCAAGTCATCGTTTATCCCATGAAAGCGGAGCGCTACAAGCAACTGATCGCGGAAAGCGCAGATGACGCAAACATTGATTTCTGCTTGGACGCGCCTAGGCTCGAGAGTGTTAGCATGGGATTGGCACCGGGCGGAAAGATGAAGCAGGAGATTTACGAAGATCCATACGGACTAGACGCCTGGGATCAACGTCGAAGTCATCGTTGCTTTGTCTCACTCGTCAACAGTACACAATGGTTGACAATAACAGGCGAGCGACCGCCATCCGAAGCACCGACGGCTCGAGACTACACAGATTGTGGTTTACCGTGGTTCGATTACTACGGTGGTGATGCGAAGGCTCTTGAGGCGAGTGTGAACCTCAATGGAATATCGAGCGTAATCGAGCGAGGGAAAGATAAAGGGGTGAGCCCCTTGCCGGAAAACGACTCGCTGACGAAACAGCCGAATGTCCTTCATGTCAGTCGATCGCGGAAAAAACAGCCGCTAGAGAAGGATAAACGGTTTAGCGACGACATACAGCAAGCGTAAGGGTGATACTGCCTGAGTGAACGCAATCTGAACTTCATGGCTCCGCATTCGAAGGACCAGCATTAGCTATAGGCGGTGCTATCAGTCTACGTATTTGATAGGCGTAGCTATGTCGTTTCAGCGCGCTGACAAATCTGGAAGCGGTGTACGAAACGCCTCAATGATCTCGACGACTTGATCGTTATTCGGATCGGATTCGGTCGCTAGTGACTCAATCGAGATTTCTCGAGGCACGGTCGATAACACCTCTAATTTTGCGACGTGTTCAGCGGTTAAGCAATTCGTCATCGTGAGAACATTACTTCCGCGTACTTCGGACTCATTGTTGATCACGTAGTAGATCTTCTGGTAACCTAACTCACATTTCACGTGAGGATCTTCAAGATATCCTTCGTCGTATAGATGCTTCTCGGCAAATGTATACGGAAGGTCGTTTACGGATAAAGAACAGCCAGCCAGCGACAGCATGAGCAGTGTCACAGGAATAACAAACAATCGAGATTGCATCGGTGCTTTCCAGTTTCCAGCTAGTCGACTGAATCATTTTATCAAGAGACTATCGAGTAAATATCACCCGCGTCGCGCACAATATCACGTAAATTTCGTCAATTCAGCGCGAAGTGGTTGAAGTACTACAGAGAATTAAGCTTGGTTTCGAGTAACTGTTCAGGTAGTATATTTCGAAATTCATCGTCTAGGCGTTGGTTATGTCAAATTACCTCGACCGGAATACGACGTTTTCCGCTAAGTCAACATACTCACACGCTTCTATTTTCCGCTTCGTTCTATTTATGCTCTTGCTCGGCGTAGGTACGGGTGGGCAGGCGTACGACGAACGCGCGATTCCAAATCAAACTGAATTAGAGATCGCAGCGCTCACTGCAATTCTTGAGCACGAAAGGGTCGTTAAACGATACCACCGTGCGATCGTGAATTACCGAGAAGTGGTCGCCAAAATCGAACGAAAGCGGGCCAACAAGAAAGATGACAGACCTATTTCCATAGGAAACGTAGCGCCATTGTTTCATATGTCGAAGTTAATGGACCGCCGCACGCCGCACGAACGACGACTGATTGCGCGGATTATTCAAGGGGATATCGATTTAGATTTCGTTATGGCTACGCCATCTGAACAAGAACTCTACATGGAGGAGATGGTCGTGATTGGTAACTCGTTTGAGCGCATTCCGTTAGACCCAGCGGAGTTTTCAGTTGCCGAAATCAAGCAAATGCGTGGTAGTCGTTCAGAAGCGAACGAACTCTATGCTGATGAGTACTACGATGATGCCTACCCGTTGCTACTAGAACTCGCCAAGCGGGGATTTAAGGACTCACAGTCACGTCTCGCATACATCCTCTTCAACGGTACGGAAAACGTCAAGAAAAGCAATCTTCGAGCATTGGGGTGGCTTGCGTCCGCGGCATACGGCGACAGTGAACCGAAGTTTCGAGTATTGTTCAAACGTTACATGAAGGAAGTGCCGGAATCGGTTCGACCGACTGTCGATGAGGTCATCACGCGGTACCAGCAGGCATTTGCTTTTGACGAACATCAGAACTGTTCAACTGAACATCCTTTTGCATATGGCGTAGTAAAGCGTACATACTGTCGCTTCGATCTGGAGACGATAGCGGATGCATGTGTCGGATACCAGTGCTGGGCAGACCGGGTGAACGTCGAATCACCGTGACGAGCGCCGGGCATCTTTCGAGAGATTGATCGTCGAATTTCCGCGAACGGTCGATGGCGAGTTAAAGTGGCCGCACTTGCTCGTCTCACTGCGTTCGCTGTACGATGAGTGTCTCGTAGAGAATCCTCAGCCGTTTGGATCTACCTAAATACTTACGACCTTCGAGTCTGCAGCTCTGACTACGACATCGTCGTCGTGAATCGTAAAACCACAAATTACGTTGTCAGATCAAATAGTTATGACGTGTCAAAACTAGAGTACGGAACGGATTAGCTTGCTTGAACTTGAATATTTCGTGTAAAATTCAAATACTAATTGAATATTACAGGAAATATTGTAGGTTATGTATCGTCGTCAGTTGGAATTGCCTACTGATAGCTTGACATCTTTCTTTTTGTGGGGCGTGCGTCAAAGTGGAAAAACTACGCTTCTGAAGGAGAGGTATCCGCACGCGCTGTTTGTCGACTTGCTCCAGGGAGAGCAGTTCGATCGGTACCGTCGTCAGCCTCAGCGATTACGTCAAGAATTACAGGCTAATCCGACGGTTCGACCAAGTCGTGTGGTCATCGACGAAGTTCAACGCGTACCCGAGCTGCTCAATGAAGTTCATTGGCTCATCGAAAACGAGCGGCTAGCGTTCACTATCTGTAGTTCGAATGCGCGTCGATTAAGACGCGGCGGCGTGAATTTACTTGGTGGCCGTGCGTTGAGCTATCGACTACATGGTCTATCCGCGCACGAACTTCGAGGCGATTTCAACTTAGTGCGTCTGTTGAACAGCGGTTTCGTGCCACGCATTTACGACTCGACGCGTTGGCGCGACTATCGCGACGCGTACGTCTATGACTATTTGACGACGGAGGTTGCCAACGAAGCTGAGCTCAGAAATGTGCCAGCTTTTACTGAATTCTTATCGTCTGCCGCGATCGCTGACACGGAAATAGTCAACTTTAAGAATGTCGCAGCCGACTGTGGTGTCTCGAGTCAAACCGTTAAGAACTACTACGAGATTCTCGTTGATGCCATGCACGGCGATTGGCTGCCATCATTCCGACGTCGACCGAAGCGCCGGGTCACGCACATGCCAAAGTTTTACTTTTCTGATGTGGGTGTGGTCAACGTTTTGGCTCGACGTAATGAACTTGAGAGGGAATCGATTAGTTTCGGACATGCGTTTGAGAGCTGGGTATTCCACGAGTTACAGACATATATGGAATACACCAAGATGCGCGAACCGATCGCATATTGGCGATTGAGTTCAGGCAGTGAAGTTGATTTCATCATCGGTGACATGCGCGTAGCGATTGAGGCAAAGGCGACGCGACGCATCGCTACGCGACACTTCAAAGGCTTGCGGGAACTTGCGAAGGATCACCCGGAGGTATCGCGAAGAATCCTCGTTTGTTCTGAAGACACGTCATTTGTCACAGATGATCACATTGAAGTGCTCTCCGAGGCCGACTTTGTTATGCGTTTATGGGAGGGTGAATTCGCGAACTAGGTATGGTGACACTCTCTGGCGAAGAGCGGGAGACCGGACTTCGAGTCTCGGGTGTCATCTGTCATACGGAATGACCGGCCGAAGTCGTCGCTCTAGTACGTTGGCAGTTTCTCAAACATTCGCTAGAGACATTCGACAAACACTAGCGCCGATCAGGGATTTGAATTGCGCGGATTCCACTTCCGGAGAGAGTATCTCAAGTCGCGCAAAACTATCGCTGATTAATGGGGTACGCCGTGTTCATCGTACAGTTCGTCCCGGTGCTCTTGGGACGAAGATCCGGGACCTACTAGAGCAGCGCAACGTTTGGCGATAACCCGCATTTCTTGGAGTTTCACGTCCGTGTTGTGCTCTCGTCGTTCTCGATCCAGTCGTTCGCGCAACACTACCGTAATTGCACAGGTCTTTGTTTCGCCAGTGAGCTCTACGAGTTCTTCAGCTAGACGACAGATCTCCTCATTCTTTACATTCAGTCCCATGGCATTGTCGAGTACAAATAAAAGAAAATCCTAATGACTCCTTCTTCGAATTTTTGATCGAAGTTGAGGATGATCATCTGATCTCGTCACAAGATTGGTCAAGAATCAAGACTACACTGAATTGGGTACTTCTAGTCAGGCTTGCAGAGACCGAGTGAAATCATGGTCTCGCCGGTGGTCTTAAGCGTGTCTTCGATTGCGTGTGTTTGTAGGCCTAGGTCGTTGATCGCTTTCGTGCAGTGTGCTCGCGGGCCATCGTGGATTTTTCCGCGCCGTTCGAGGAATGCGGCCATTTCTTCAGGACGACCTCCCACGGTGAGATCTGGAAAAAGGTTCTGAAGGTGTTCTTGTAGTTGATCAACGTTCAACTCACCCCGCTCGTCGGTCGCCGTCAGCTGGTATCGGCTACTTGGTTCGACGTTGTCACTCTCGCAAACTCGTGCGTGAGCTTCACCGACATCGCGCACGTCGACAACGTTCCAAAGCGCTTGCCAGCCGCGCGGACAAGGCTTGCCTTCTAACATGCGCGCGAGTGCGTACTGCCATGATCCCAATCCTTCGTGTGCCGTCGAAAGCAAAGGACCAAGTACGACGCAGGGACAGATAGACACGCCATCAAAGCCGCCGTGCTCGTCGGTGTACGAGTTAACGATCCGTTCTGTTGCAACCTTTGCCCAGGCATATGCGAGACCACCATCCTTGTCGATACGGTCTTCGGTCCAACTCGCGTCGCGCTCTCGACCAGTGTCTGCCCAGTCGTCCTCCGTGTACGAATATCCTGAAGGCGAGGGGTGGCCTATCGCGGCAAATGAACTCGTATACACGAATCGTTTAACTGTACCTGACTTGGTTGCGGAGCCGAGCACTTTGTAGATACCGTCCACCATGCCGTCGTAGGTTTCGCGGGGCGTGTTTTCGCCTCCGTAGAGCATAGGCGTACCGACATGCAAGACGGCTGAACATTCACTGAATGGCGCGTCATAACTGCCTTCTTGCAGTATATTGCCTTCAACGATCTCGAGAGTGCCCGGTAAGCCTTCTTCCATCATCGCCTTTAGGTGATTCACCTTCTCCGGCGCATTCGCATTGGTGACGCAGGCGCGCACTGTGTAGCCACGTTCTAGGAAAGCGTGAACGGTGTGCGAACCGATGTAACCAGCCGCGCCCGTAATCGCAACTGGTCCGTCGTTGACAGTGGTGGTGGGCATAACTATTCCTTGAAATCGTGTTAATTCGGTCGATGTCTAACCATCACGAAGATGATCGATCGCTCGCGAATCGAGGCGATTATGCATGTACGTTGCGCGACCACACGACCATTCGATCCCTCGTTTTGTCACGCTCGGGTTGGTGAAATCGCGTGCGCGAAGGTAAATCAAGTGAACATCGTTACAGTTTTGTTATACTATACGGAATAACAGTTATAACCGACTTTACATATTCCTCGATCACGAACGAAGGAGCATGAGCATATATGCCTACATCGTCATCGAAACCGATTAATCGATACGCTGAATTACCCGTCGACCAAATCGCTTGTTATGCGAACAATCCCAGAGTCACTCAGAATCCTGAATACGAACGGATCAAGAATTCACTTGAGAAGAACGGCATCGAGTCGCCTCTCGTGGTTACGCGCAAACCCGGTGCTAAAAACTACACACTCCAGGCTGGTGGCAACACGCGGCTGAACATCGCACAGTCATTGCATGAAGCTGGCGATGACACGTTTGCCAAGGTCCCTTGTATCGTCAAACAGTGGACGAGTGAAGTCAATGTTCTCGTCGCCCACCTGCGTGAGAACGACATGCGCGGTAACTTGATGTTCATCGAACGCGCGTTAGGCGTGATGGAATTCGCCAAGCTGGCAACACCTCCTGATGCTCCACCGCTTTCGCAGCGCGAACTCGCGCGGCAACTCAATGAACATGGTTACGTGGTCAGTCAACCAGTGATATCGGCTATGGACTACGCCGCGAATCGACTTTACGGGCTTTTACCAACCGCACTGGAACATGGTATGGGCAAGCGACAGGTCACGGCCGTACGCGCGTTAGAACACTGTGCCGTCAAGATTTGGGATCGACATTGCCCCGAAGAGGAAGGCGAATTTACTGAGCTCTTCAGCGAGCTGGTGAAGAACTGCGATGGCGCTACGTTTGATTTGGATGAACTTACCAATAACGTCGCGAACGAAATCGCGGTCGCGGCGGAGCTCGATATCAATGGCGTGCTCTTCATGCTCGATGCCGAACGTGCCGGCGATCCGATTGAACTAGATCAGTATGTGCCGGTCATTCCTGACGAGTCTCGTAAGCAAGACGAACCCGCAGAGCAGCGACCATTCAACGTCGAACGCGAGTTACAGAAAGCACGTTCGACGGCGATAGAAGCCTGCGTGGCACTGACCGAACGGTTTGAGCTGAACGACTGTGTTCATGTGACCATTGATGCTCGGTTCGGCTACTGTATGTGCGAACTGCCGAAAGGCAATGCCACCAAAACTCAACTTGGATTGTGGAAGGTCTTGGCGACCGCTTGCGATCAAGCACGTACGCCGAAACGGGTATTGAAGCAAATTCTGAAACCGGAATCCCGTCTCTCTGAAGCACTCGCGAACGGGCGTGCAAGCGATGTTTATCTCACACTGCCTGCATTCGACTTGCTTGATTGTGGTGATCGACTGCTTCATGCGCTTGACGACTCGGATTGGAATCACGTCGTCGATCTGCTTGGTGCATATCGGCGGATGCGCAAACTCGCGGACGAAAGTGGCTTGAATCTTTGGAAGGCGTAGACGATGAACACCAAAGAAGGTAGTCTGGTCAGTGCTGTGTTGATGTACGCGATGCGATGTCTTGCAGAAGGCGATCTGCGTTCACTGCAGCACATGCAATTCGGCGAGAAGGAAGTCGAAGCGCTCCGCGAGCTGCACATGCTCGATTTGTCACGGGTGGAAACGATGAAAGCACACTGCCTCTCGATTTCACTTAACCGGCAGGTGTTCTGGCCGATGATCGATTTGCTGCAACGCGAACGAAAGAATGAAGACCTGTTAATTAGCCTTATAGAAAAGAATGCGCCGTTCGACATGCTGCATGAGTTGTTCGGCATGTCGACGCGAGAGTATGCGGCACGACGGCGCCACTTGCCTTCAAACCTAGGTCAAGGTCGTCCGCAACTCCCGGAACGCAAAGTTGAGGACGAGCTATATGCCGCATGGCGCAGAATGGTGGATGAGCGTGGCACGTTCGATTTAAACGGTTTCGACTTCATGGCATTGCACGAAGAAACGGGTGTTTCAATACGAGCCATCTGGAGTCTAGTGTCGAAATGGACCCGCGAGGAATCGCGATAGATATCTCGCGAACTTAGATCCTGATAACCAGGTTATCACGAACCGGAGTAGGGCACTGATAACCGGGTTATCACCATCGTACATCGGCAAATCCGGTTAAACCGAATCGCGATCGCGGCAAATATCGACCCTGATAACCGGGTTATCGCCCGCAGACTTGAACTTTCCCGACAGGCGACGATCTGGGCGACAAACTGATAACCAGGTTATCAATCACTCTCACCTCAGTACTTAACCAGCTCTTCATTGAGTTAGCACTAGGAACCACGACGAGCCCCGAATCGTTTTAGCCGTCATTCGTGGGCGTATCGCCATCAAATTCACGTCTCAAAGATTTCGGACCCTTTCATGGACCAAGTTCAGCGCACTGCTGTGAATGGCAAGGCGAACAAGCCGAATTTCAGCGGTACGCTCCAAAGCCAACTTCACCTGGTGTTGCAAACACGTCACGCACAGCTCCTCGTACGTGGTCGCATGGTCAAGGACAAACCGCTTATCTCAGGTTTGCTCGCATTTGCTGATCGGTTGCGATTAGTGTGGCAAGCTGCCGCTGAAGGCGATCCGTACGCCGACTGGTTCCTCATTCAAGTACACGAGGCTATGTCCACTGCTGAAGCACGAATGGACAACGAAATGAAGCATCTGAATTTACAGCTGCAAAGCACGCGGACGCTCCAGATTGCGCCTGCGGAAGTTAAAGAACCGTTCCGTATGGCTTTACGGTTTTCGACGCCGTACGCCTATCGCGCTGCTCGGATGTTAGGGCAATTCGACGAGATCGCGTGCCATGCCTTTACGGCGAAACGGATTGGCGTGATCAATGACGCACAGTGTCAGGATGTTGTTCGGGGATGCGCTCGTCGGATTCGTGCCGTATTCAATCTGCCGCCGCGATTTCGCAGACTAGGAATCACACGCGATGCTGCGGTGAACGCGCAGCCAATATTTCAGCGTGCTGAAGCGCTGATGGGCGTGTTGCCGGCAGACATTCTGTCGGGAAAACGACGTTCACCGTTTGCGCCACCGATCCGAGGCGCAGCTTCACCAGAAATCCCCCCGGCGATCCATGAAAACGCCAGCGACAGCATGGTGTTCGAATGATCGAAGGATTAACCCATATCGTGGCCGCTACGGATTTAGCGGTAGAGATGCCAACGGGTACTGAAACCGGCATACAGCGCGCGGACTTTTTAAGTCTACGCGTGTACCTTACTTCAACGGCTTGCGGATTTATTCGCAACGCTTTCACGACGGCGATGCAGTTTCGATTGTCTCGCCACCAACCATTGCATGAGGACGTGTGATGAAGACTCGCCAAGTGAGTTACTTCGATTTATTCACGACTGGTGTTGGTTACCTGAACCGGGTCACGGAAGTGACCATGGAAGAAGGGATGCCATTTCTCACCGTGAAAATCGCCGCGCTCCGCGGGCGGGCTGGCAACGTCAAGAAGACGTATTTCGATGCGAAAGTGTCAGGTACGCAAGCGCACGAATGGGTGCGCATCTTGGCGGACGATGTCGCTCAAGGACGCAACGTTCTGATTCGCTTTAGGTTGAGCGATCTGGAAGGTGTTCCATACACCTCGAAGAAAGAGACCGATGAGGCTCAAACTCGCGTTAGTCTTAGGACGCGCTTGATTGGTGTCGATTGGGCTCGCGTTGATGGTCAGGTTATACAGCCTGAACGTCAAGTCGCCGCTTAACTCTGAACCTGTGCATTTGCACTTGTAGTTTCAGAACTTTTACTACCCCTGCTGGGAAGGATCGCTTCCCACAGGGAGTCCCTTCCTGGCTTCACTTCCATCTGGAGGGAGCTATGTCGGGACACTTCGACGACGCTTCTAGCAACGGTGGGAACGGTTTCGGTTACTCCGGCTCACGAGCCGGGGCAATTGCATCGGGACTTCTTTTTGATGTCTCTGATGTTGCCCATGACGCTGGTTTCAAATGGCCCGTCGCGTTTACACGCTGCGCCTGGAACGAGTGCGTGAAATGGAGTGATGAGGATTCCGCCAAGCAGGTCTTCCAGTCTGAAAAGATTCGGATGATCGACATTTTGCGGGTGTGTGCTTACACCATTCGCATGGCGGATCCCGAGGAAAATCGGATGAACTTCGAGATCACTCGAGTCCCTAGAGATGGGGAATCGATGGATGCATCCCGAGTGACGCTACAGATTGTGGCGCATTTGGGTGACGAAGGGAAACCGGTTCTGACGATCCTATTGCCGCCTGCAAGCGGGAACGCCTAGCGTTTTCGTCGCGGCAGAAGCATAGGCTCCACTCATTTGAGTGGAGCCTTTCTTACAACGATCGGCTCTTGACTAGTCGATCTCAACCCGCTGGGGAAAGTTTCCCCTGGGGGTTGCTCCTCAGCATTTCTCTGAGGAGAGACGTCATGTTGACGTTATACGACGTTCCGTGGAAGCGGAACATACTGCGTGTGTACGAGCGATCGTACCGCGTGGATTTTGCGACGCGCACAGCCGAGAAATTGGTTTTGCGCCCTGTGCCTTTGGCACATAGAATTCGTGAGCAACGAGCTTGCGAGGTGCGTCATGACCACTGTTAGAGGTGCGACGGACCGTTTCGCTGAGTTTGAAGGGAACGGATTTGGGAACAAACAGGCTGTAGTATTGGCGATAGCGATTGATGAGACCGTTGAGGATCGACTCGAAGGTGTTATTGCACCGATACTTGTTCGTTTTGACAGAATCGATGCTCGGTTTGACAGAATCGATGCTCGGTTTGAGGGAATTGACTCGAAATTTGAGGGAATTGACTCGAAATTTGAGGGAATTGACTCGAAATTTGAGGGAGTAAACTCGAAGTTTAAAGGAGTAAACTCAAAACTGGAGGCGATTCACGATAGACTGGGCTCACGCAAGTACGAGATCGCCGTAATTACGGCGACGTTTGGTGCGGCACTGATAGGCATCGGTATCGCAGTGTATGAATACGTGGTAAAGCCAATGGTTGGCTAAAGCGAGCTTGTTTCTTCGCTCGCGCTCGAATCTTCGGATTCGGGCGCACCTTTCTACATGCTCGTCGAATACTCAATGTCGTTGCAATACGAAGCTTGGTTCTTTCAACTGATTAGTTGTGTTCTCACATTGACTACATAGCAATACGCGAAACAAATAGGCACAAACGCTAATGATTGAGCCCATTCGATATGCGCTTATCTGATGGATATCCGAGTGGAAGGTATGTGCCTGTAAAGTAAATAAAGGTTAGTTTGTTCGTTACCCTTGGGGGTTGCTCGTCAGCATTTCTCTAAGGAGAGACGTCATCCTGACGTTATACGACGTTCTGCGGAAGCGGAGCATACTGAGTGTGTGCGAGTAGTCGTATCACTTCGATTTTGCTACGCGCACAGTCGAGAAATTGGTTATGCGCCCTGTGCTTGAGGGACATAGAATTCGTGAATACCTGGCTTATCCATCCGAATTCTGGTACTAAGTTTGGAAAAGCGATATCCGCATATGCCAAAGCCTGAGCAGTATTAGCGCGATCGAACTGGTCTCAAGGAATGCATGTACATCGCAGGTCAAGGCATCGGTGAAAGCGCTCGACTGTGAAAATCGAATTGTGTTCGAGTTTACTTTGCTTGATTGAGGTTGTAAGTGACGGTGAACGAAGGCTATACGGACATGGAATTTGCGGTATTTTCGGCGCGAAAACTCGTCGATGAAGCGGTTTTCAACATGGCAAGTCATGAGGGGAACCCCTTCACCTTCGTGGAGGTTAAAACACTACTCGACGGAGTGACTGTAGGCGGTCACAGACTTTCCGATGAAATGCAGATCCTGCGATTAAGACGCGCATGGGACGAGTTGATTCGACTAGTAGAAAGCGAGTCATTTGATCTATCAAAAGACACGGCTCTACGCCTCCATGCGGTGGTTGGCGAGCGTGAGGCTCTCGAATGGGGTGTGTTTCGATCTCGTTCAGTTCGAATTTCCGGAACGGACTACTCGCCCCCTGATCCGACGGAACTCGACAAGCGATACGATGCGTTAATCCTAAACGCTGACGCGGTTGACGACCGTATCGATCGCGCGATCGGCATGTTCCTCGGTTGCGCACGAAACCAGTTTTTCTTCGACTGTAACAAACGGATAGGACAGTTCTTGATGAACGGAGTCCTGCTATCAAATGCACAGCACATCGTGACGATTCCAGCGAAAGATAAACTGGAATATGACCAGCACATGCTGAGCTTCTACGATACGGGCAAAGAAACTGAAGTTCGTCAATTCCTGAAACAGCGCCAGATCGACTTCGCGAAGCGGCTGGATAAACCATAGGCACATGATTTGACCCAAAAGTAATGAGGCCGGATCGATGGTTCGATTTGCTGCTATTCACCGTTGATCAATACAGAAAACTCCGGACATTCGGCTGAAACACCCTGGCTTAGCCCCCAGTTTGTCCCTCCCCCGATGAACATTGATCGGACTGTTCCTACGAACGGAAGTCGCGATTAGGTATAGGTTGTTCACTGTCGGCAGGATTTTGCTCTAGATCGCGATCAAGATGCTCATCGGAAACTGTTTCCGAGTGCGATTCGACCGTACTGGACGCTGCGCCAAACAGTCTTCGGTATTCTTCAAGGAACCGCAAAATGTCCTGCGGCGACAGTCCGCGGCATCGTTCGAGATACTCGTCTGAAAAGTATTGGACCACAGTCGGGGATTTGTTTCGACTCATCGAAGTTTATTGAGCGCTGCGACGTCTGCGACATCTTGCTCTCGGCCACTGAGGTTCTTCATTTCAATCAAGTCCTCGACAGAGAGCACAGGGATTGTGGTCTGTGGCGTCTCTACAGTACTTATCGATTTACCTTCCAGATCGTAATTAATGACTATATCCACTTGCTCTAGCGGGTCGTTAGGGTTGTGAAAATTCCATGCTACCAAGTCGCGGTTTTGTATGTAGTCGTCGCGGTATTCGAACACATCACGAGCCGTAATACGCAATGCAGAATTCAGACCGATGTCCTTGAGAACCGCCTCAGCGTTGACTAGGTCTTCGAGCGTCCATCTTAGTGCGAAGTCGACGTCGATGGTACCGCGTGGCGCGCCATGCAAAGCCACCGCATAGCCTCCTACAAGCGCGAATCGAACCCCAGCTTCGTCCAACGCTTTGCAGATTTTCTCGACAAAAGTCACGTTGGCAGTATAGCGTTCTGCACAGAAACTGAGCCTGCGTAGTTTCCTAAGAGCACCAAATCAGACAAATCGCGATGTGGTACTTGAGTCGTCGTGACGAGCGTTGACAAACTTTCTACCCCATCCCCGGCGTCGCTGTTAGTTGCGGTATTTCTATATCTTTGAATTTAGAGTTCCGACTGGACAGTTCGAGGCCTTACCAAATTGGTTTCATCGCACGTCACCCAGTCAGTATCGTGACTGCACTCGTATCCTGCAACTCGTTTAGGTAAGTTTTCGATCTACTTCTCCCGCATCGGCGCTTGCTGCCTGCGCTTGGATTACTAGACCGAAACCAACTTGCCAAATGTCACTAGCCAGTTGCTGGAATGCGACACGTCTTAATGCGCCGTCAGTTTGCTGATAGCGTGCGTAAACGGAATGCGGGTACGTTCAATCCGACAACGCTCGATCTACGATCAAGTGTTGCTGGTCCATGCTTCAATGTGATGGCGCGATTCCTAAGCCGATCAAACACGATTGAACATCACACGTCCATTACGTGTCTACAAAGCGTCGAGTCCGTTCATCTCATTACAAATCGCTTCGCTTCATGGTTTTGAGTTGCTACGGCGATTACCATTCCTTAACGGCTGCGACCGCAGTTCGAGTCCATGGAGCGCGTCACGTTGGTAATGCTGTGACCAGCTATTTCGTCAGACGATTTTTATTGATCTTACCGACTTTCATCGGGGTCACGATTCTTGTCTTCACACTCACTCGTTTGGTGCCAGGTGGTCCGATCGAGAGGATGCTGAATGAAGCGGCGCTCGCCGGCGCTGAAGGTACGGCGGCCGTCTCAAGCAGCATGGATGGTCGAGGCGGGAGTGTTCTGTCTGACGAACAGATCGAGCAGTTGAAACGCTACTACGGCTTCGACAAACCAGTCGTTCTCAGTTACTTCGATTGGTTGGGCAAGGTATTCACCCTAGACCTGGGAACCTCAACGCGATATACCGAACCCGTTTGGGATACCATCAAGTCGCGACTACCAATCTCCATTTTTTATGGCGTGGCGACGCTGATTCTGACCTATGGCGTGTGTATACCGCTTGGCATTGTGAAGGCGATCAAGCACAAGACCGTCTTCGATAACGTGAGTTCGGCGTTGGTGTTCTTCGGATACGCCATCCCTAGCTATGTCGTTGGTATTGCGTGCCTAACTTTCTTTGCTGCGAATCTTGAGTGGTTCCCGCTTTCGGGATTTGTGAGCGACGACTTTGACGATTTGTCGACTTTCGGTAAGGCACTCGACATTCTTGACCATGCCGCATTGCCGTTAACCGCCTATTTGATGGGGAGTTTTGCGGTAACGACGATGCTCATGAAGAACTCGCTGATGGATAACTTGGCGGCGGATTACGTACGGACCGCCATTGCGAAAGGTATGGCGTTTCGTCGAGCTGTATTCGCGCACGCTTGCCGCAATAGTTTGATTCCACTCGCGACGTCGTTCGGTAATACGATCACGCTAGTGATTACAGGTTCGTTTCTGATCGAGAAGATCTTCAACATCGACGGATTCGGATTACTGGGTTTCGAATCACTGGTTGAACGTGACTACCCAGTGGTTATGGGCATATTGGTGATTTCGTCGCTCTTGTTTCTCATTGGAAACATCCTTTCGGACATCTGCGTCGCTATCGTAGACCCGCGGGTGAAGTTCGGTAGCGGAGGTTCAAACCAGTGAGCGTGTTGAACCTCAATCCCCAAACGGTCAAACAGCTCAAACGCTTTCGATCGATCAAACGAGGGTACTGGTCCGCAGTTCTGCTTGGAATACTCGTAATTCTCTGTCTCGTCGCAGAGCTGCTCGTGAATAGTCGTGCTCTCATGGTCTCGTATGAAGGCGAGTGGTACTTTCCAACGTACGGCGCTCAAAATCCTGGCACGACATTTGGGTTGGATTACGCGTACGAGACGAACTACCGCGAACTGCGCAAAAAGTTCGAGACCGAAGACCAGGGAAATTGGGTGCTCATGCCACCGGTTCCTTACAACGCGTTCGAGAATGACCTAAGGGTCGGCAACTACCCACCGAACGCGCCTTCGCTTGCTGATGAACATTACCTTGGTACCGATTCAACCGGACGTGACATCCTTGCTCGATTGGTATATGGCTTTCGAATCGCGATTGCGTTTTCAACGCTGTTGCTGGTTTTCAATTACGTCGCTGGCATCATCATTGGATGTGCGATGGGCTATTTCGGCGGTGCGTTTGATTTGTTGTTTCAGCGCGTCATCGAAATCTGGAGCAACATTCCCTTTCTGTACGTGATCATGATCGTGGCGAGCGTCGTCGTGCCAACCTTCTTTACCCTCGTGGTGGTGTTGGCGCTGCTTGGCTGGACCCAACTCACGTGGAACATGCGTACGTCAACCTATAAAGAGAAGGGACGCGAGTATGTAAGTGCGGCGCGAGCGCTAGGCGCTGGCAACATACGCATCGTGGGATCGCACATCTTGCCGAACACTATTGCAGTGATCGTGACGTTCATTCCATTTTCCATCGCGAGTGGCATTACCTTTCTTACCGCACTTGACTACCTAGGATTTGGACTGCCGCCGCCGACGCCGAGTTGGGGCGAGTTGCTCTCGCAAGGTACTAATCAGCTTCAGGCTCCATGGATCGTCACTTCAGTAGTCGCGGCTATGGTCGTCGTGCTGCTTATGGTCACCTATGTGGGCGAAGCGATTCGCGAAGCTTTTGATCCTAAACAATTCACCTACTACGAATGACCATCAACCGTGAAGGACAATCCATGAAACTCTTTGAACACACTTGGTTGCGTGTTGCGAGTCGAATCACCGCAATCACGATGCTTGTAACCGTACTGTTCATGGTTGGCTGCGGCGAAGTCGACGACGTGGTCACTGCAAGTGACGACGAATCCTCGGAAGCCGAGGAAGCGATCGAAATCGTGGAGTTACCACCAATTGCCGTCGCTGAAGGCGACGGGCTACCCGCTGAACTACCGGGTGACCTAGAGTGGCTCACGAACGACTCGGACCCGGAGTTCGCGTCGCCTGACGCGATTCGAGGTGGGACTTTCCGCACGACGATTACGACATTCCCCTTAACGTTGCGGTTGGTCGGCCCTGATTCAAACGGTTTTTTCGCTGGATACCTACGCTACAACTCATTCGGTCCAGTGTCGTTTCATCCCTCCACGCGACGAGCGATACCAGCGCTGGCCACGCATTGGGCTTTCGGCGACGACGGCCGATCGATCTACTATCGGATCAATCCAAACGCTAGATGGTCTGACGGCGAACCGGTTACGTCTGACGATTTCGTGTTCGCGGTGCAGTTCATGCGCAGCGAGCAAATCGTAGCGCCTTGGTACAACAACTACTACACGGACCGTATTCGCGACGTCAAGGCGTATGACCAATACACGTATGGCGTACAAGGTGCAGACGCCAAGCCGATGGACGAAATGCATTACAACTATGCGTTTGGTCCAAAGCCGCGGCACTTCCACGAGATGTCAAATAAATGGGTCGAGGTTTACAACTGGAAACCGGAGCCGACGACGGGACCCTACCATGTAGGCGAAGTCAGCAAAGGCAAGTACATCGACCTAGTACGTACGGAGAACTGGTGGGCAAATGACATTCGTTTCTACCGCTATCGCTTCAATCCGACACGCATTCGCGTAAAGGTGATTCGTGATGTCAATACCGAGTATCAACACTTCCTAAAAGCAGAAATCGACACGTTTGGTCTCGTCTTGCCGGATTTCTGGCACGACAAAGCGCAAGGCGAGGAGTTCGACAACGGATACATCCATAAATACTGGCTGTACAACCAGCTACCGCAGCCTTCCATCGGCATGTTTTTCAACACCAACGAGCCGATGCTGGCAGAAAAAGACGTGCGGTATGGCATCGCACATGCGCTGAACTTCAAGAGAGTGATTGACACCATCTTGCGAGGCGATTACGAACGCTTACCGACCTTCCAGGTCGGCTTTGGTGACTATGACAACAAAACCATCAAGCCGCGAACTTTTGACCTCGAAAAAGCGGCAGAGTATTTTGAGCGCGCGGGTTTTTCTGAACGCGACGAGACTGGCATTCTGACCCGCGACGGACAACGACTGGCGTTTACCGTGACCTACGGTCAGCAACATCACACAGATCGGTTGGTGATTTTGAAGGAAGAAGCGAAGAAAGCGGGACTTGAGCTCGAATTACAGCTTTTGGACGCCTCCGCCGCGTTCAAGAAACAGCAGGAGAAAAAACACCAGATCGCATGGGGTGGATGGAACAGTCAAGGCTTTTCCCCAAGGTATTGGGAGCACTTTCATTCGGATAACGCAACCAAAACCCAAACGAACAACATCACGGCGTACAGCGACCCGGCGATGGACGCGTTGATCATGAAATACCGAGGTTCATCGATTCGCTCGGAGCGGATCAAATTGGCACACGTGCTTGAACGGCTCGTGCACGACTCGGGTGTCATGGTCCCTTCGTTCCAGGTTCCGTATACACGCGAAGCGGCATGGCGGTGGATTCGCGTTCCGAAGAGTATCGGGACGCCGACCACGGGGAGCATCTTCAACTCCCAAGCGAACTCCGCGGGTAGTTTCAGTAGCGGGGGGCTGTTCTGGATCGATCCCGCGATGAAGGAAGAGACACTTGAGGCAAAAGAAAATGGTGAAGCGTTCGATGCCGTAACCATCATCCAAAACGACTATCGAACACAACTCTGATATGCCACTCCTCTCGATTGAGGATCTTGCGATCTCGTTCGAAACCGACGAAGGGATCGTTGATGTCATCGATGAGGTGAGCATCGAACTCGAGGAAGGTGAAACGCTCGGTCTTGTTGGCGAGTCGGGTTGTGGAAAGAGCGTGACGGCTTTGGCGGTCATGGGCTTACTTCCAAGACCCGCCGGACGAATTACTGGCGGTGCTATTCGATTTGACGGTCACGACCTTACGCAGCTGACCTCCGAGGAATTCAGCCGAGTTCGCGGTGGTCAAGTCGCAATGATCTTCCAGGAACCGATGACGGCATTGAATCCAGTACACCGCGTGGGCAAGCAACTGGGTGAGTCCTATCGCTTGCATCATCCCGACGCGTCGAAAGCCGAAATCCGTCAAGAAGCACTGCGATTAATGGATCACGTAGGCATTCCCGCCGCCGAACGTCGTCTCGACGAATACCCCCATCAGCTATCGGGCGGTATGCGACAACGTGTCATGATCGCGATGGCGCTTTCAAGTAGACCGCGCATTCTCATTGCGGATGAACCCACGACGGCACTTGATGTTACGATCCAGGCACAGATTCTCGAATTGCTTCGCGATCTTCAGTCCGAATACGGCATGTCGATCATCTTCATCACCCATGATTTAGGCGTCATTGCGGAACTGGCGTCACGAGTCGTGGTCATGTATGCGGGTCGAGTGGCGGAAGAGGCGCCGGTTGAGGCACTCTTTAAGTCGCCGTTGCATCCCTACACCAAAGGTTTGCTGGCGTCCATTCCGCGCTTAGAGAGTGAGTCGAAGTCGGTCTTGCCGACGATTCCAGGCGTGGTCCCGAGTATCGACGAGTTGCCGGTCGGGTGCCGCTTCAGCAACCGGTGCGAATTTGCGCAGGATCAGTGCTCACAAGCCAAACCCGCGCTTGAGACTGCTAGCGAAGGACGTACGGTCGCGTGTCTACGCTGGCGTGAACTAGACCAGGACGTGGTAGTGTCCGCATGAACGACTCCCCGTTACTTCGCGTCGAACGACTAACGAAGCACTTTCCGGTGCGAGGCGGATTGTTTCTTCGCACGGTCGGTCAAGTCCATGCGGTCGATGATGTGTCATTCGAGGTTAGACGTGGCGAAACGCTTGGGCTAGTCGGCGAGTCGGGTTGCGGTAAGAGCACGGTTGGAAAAGCGTTGCTCAGGTTGCACGAGCCAACGTCGGGGTCGGTTTACTTCGAAGGCGAAGACGTCACGCAGATGGATCGCAAGCGTTTACGCGCTTTGCGTCGCGACATACAGATCATCTTTCAGGATCCGTTCGAATCGCTCAATTCACGTCACACGGTTGGAAAGATTCTCGGGGAACCGTTTGTCATCCATAAGGTAGGTACGCCTGAGGAGCGACAGCAACGAGTTGCGCGCCTGCTTGAACGGGTGGGCTTGGACCCGCTAGCCGCGAATCGCTTTCCGCATGAGTTCTCTGGAGGCCAACGTCAGCGGATCGGGATCGCGCGCGCGATCGCGCTTGAGCCGAAGTTGATCGTTTGCGATGAAGCGGTATCGGCGCTAGATGTTTCGGTTCAATCGCAGGTGATCAACCTGCTCCTCGACCTCCAGCGCGAGATGAACCTGGCCCTGATCTTCATTGCACACGATTTGGCAGTCGTGAAACACATTTCCGATCAAGTCGCGGTGATGTATTTGGGCGAAATCGTTGAAACCGAAGACGCGCAGCAAATTTACAAAGCGCCAAAACATCCCTATACGCAGGCGCTGCTTTCAGCGATTCCGATGCCGGATCCTACGGCTAGCAGGGACAGAGTAATCCTGAGCGGCGACGTGCCTTCGCCCATTACGCCGCCTACTGGCTGTCGATTTCACACAAGATGTTCACACGCGACATCGGTTTGTATCAATCGAAAACCAGTGCGTGAACGAGTTGACGTCGACGCTTCGATTGCGTGTCACCACTGGGAACGAATAGAGTCCGAACCACGCGCTCAGACCCCGTCTTAGGTTGCCGACGTGAGCAGAATGCTTCGGTTGATTTATTCGACCTAACTGTTTAACCGAGAACTCAGTTTAGCCTGTACGCCTCGTCGTGTGGTCCAACCGCAATAGGTTTTGCGATCGCGACGTCAGAGAGCAAAAACACGAATCGATATTGTTGATTTAGCCTCACAGAATACAAAGCTATATCTGAGCGAAGTTTCTTTAGATTTCTTCCACTGGAGAGATTTCCGTCCAAGAGTTCGTCGATTACTTTCTTGAGTTCATCTTGCATTTCCTCGCTCAAGCGTTTCGATTGCTTCTTGAACCGACGTCCTGGACGGCTAACCGCATTGATTTTTAACAATGACTATTGCGAGTCGGGCTCGTCTAACGCCGAAATGAAATCGGCGCCGTTTTTGATAGGCGGGCCGACAACTGGATCACGTAAACCTTCGAGAATCTGAACCGACCATCGGATCTCTTGGATACAGCCAATGATCATTTCATACAGTCCAATGAGATCTGCTATCGCCTGATGAGTAGCATTGCCGCGAATTGAATCTGCGCCGCTTTGAAATAGCGAATCGTGCATCGCTCTCAGTTCATTGAGTGTCGTCACGTATTGGGTTTCGCCCATGTAGAGAGATTCGAACGCTACGCCATCGGGATCCTCGAAAGCTTTAGGATCAACATTCTTGAGATCCGCATCGAGAACGTCGGACGCCTTAGAGAATTGATCGTAAAGAGACTTTTGCCAGCTACGTAGTTTGCTTGCGAGAAGTTGATCTTCCTCGTCGCTCAGCGTCCTTGTGGGTGCTTGTTCACCTATTCCTTTTAACGCTTCATGCGTGAGCCACGCAGGCTTCGAACCAAGCGGGCGCAAGGTTTCTACAGCATTTTGTATTTCGCTTGCGCTATGAACCGGGTGCACAAGTTTTCTGGAGTCCGACCATTAGCGAAGTTTAATACGACTTCTGCGAGTTGCAATCAGGGATTTGCACCGGAGATCTATACAGTTTCGACGAGCCTACATCGCTCCCAATCAGCCAACCGTTTTACAGTAACAGGTTGCGTCGAATCAGAATTTGAATCTCGACCTTAAAAGTTCACGCCCAGATTGAAGAACACATAACGACCTAGCGCATCGAAATACGCTGGAAACGTGTTGCCATTACCCGGATGAGTACCCGCATCAGAACTGACCTGCGGGTCAGTGTCGAGGAGATTGCTGATGCCGACCGTGGCGGTATAGGTGTCAGAGCCGTTCCATTCGGTGGTGAGATCCCAGTAGGTCTCGGCATCGAAATCGATCATATTGTCACCGAGATCTGAAGACTCGCCGAGATAGCGCATGCCGAGAGATAGGCGGACGTCATATTCAGTGTATATGGTCGCCTTGTAGTTCCCACTCCATTTAGGTTGCGGATTCTTGCCGCACACAAGACCCCAGTTTCCAACGCACTCTGTGGTCGGTTCGCCGGGTAGTTCGATGAAGCTCGCTTCAAGCACGCGCGTGGTCACACCTTCAATGCCCAAAGGGCCAAATGGCGTGTCAACGTTGTAATCGAAGATGATGTCGATACCTTTGATGGTCTCTTCGGTAATGTTTGTGGTGAACGTGTCGATGTAGCCGCCAGATAACCACAGAGATCCATTCGTCGGATGTCGGTGGATGTTGTCGCAAAACATCGCGTTGCCTGTCTCGAGGCACTTAGTCAGCGAACTAGCCGCCGGAATAGCGCCGATGCCTTGTTTCAGATTAATATCGAAATAGTCCAAGGTCAGCGTCAATTCGTCGAAAGCCTGAGGGGTAAATACCATGCCGATAGTGATCGAATCCGACTCCTCAGGGACCGTCATCGGATTCCCGCCGTAGCGAATGTTGTATTGGTCGGCGGGTGATTTCAAGTCGTTACCGTAGAGTCTGGCGGGTAAGCCGGTATTAACGCACTGGGCTTGGGTCGCGGTCATGTTTAAACCACAAGGATCGTCCGGTAGGTCAGTCAGACTGTCACCCATAGGCGAGTACAACTCGGATAGATTCGCATGGCGAATCGCCGACTGGTAGGTTCCACGGATCGCAATGCCGGTGCTTACCCGGTAAAACGCACCAGCCTTATACGTATTGGTGGTCTGGTCGGTGGAGTAGTCCGCGTAGCGATAGCCGACGTCGAGACTGAAGTTCTCCATGATTGGAATACCTAGTTCCACGAAAAACTCGTCGACGTTGTATTCACCTGACAAAGGTACGGCAGCGCCGCCGGATCCGGCGCGGTCTCCCGCAATACTTGCCCCGTCAGGACTGAAGATTGCCTTCAATTCTCTGGACTCGTATCCGAGCGCCACAGACAATGAACCAGGCGCGCCCGGAATCGTGATCGGCGTTTCGCCTGAGATGATGCCCTGTAAGATGCGTTGCGTACCCGATCCGATGATGAAAGTGGACTGAGCGATATAGTCCTGAAGTTCTTGACCCCCGTCTATGACGCTTTGTATACCGGCGTCCCCCGGTAGACCTCCGTTGAAAAGATCGTACGGGATGCAATTCGGATCAGTTCCGTTTATCGCGGCAACGCAAGTAGGTACGCCATTGATACTAACCACATCGATCGCACGATTGATGTTGGTCACAGAAAGGTCATTGCGATATTCATTGACATAGTTCACTTCGGATAACTGGTAGTTGGCGTCGTAGGTCCAAGTGTCGGTGAACGCTCCACGTACGCCGAAAACTTGCGTGACGTTGTCGTACGACGTGATGCTCTGACGAGGCAATCCTTCAACGTTGCGCTTTAGTGAAGTCAGTGGCGCCTTGAAGTCGATGATCGTGCCGTCGCTTTTTGCTTGACTCAGATTGGAGAGGTAACCGAGTGCTTCATCTCCATCCGCGAAATCGGGAGCATGGTCGCCGCCCATTCCGACCCAGTTCCCGCAAGCTACGTCGAATTGCTGTTGCGACAGTAGTGGGTTGTAGCACGGGAACTGACTGATAGTACCGAACGTTCCTGAATACGCAATTTGAGCGTTGGACTCAGATGCCATGGATCTCAGGCTTGCATAAATCTCTAAATGTTTGTTGAGCTCGAAATTGCCGAAGAACCCGGTATTCACACGATCGTCTGGGCGCTGGAAGAAATTGGTCGGGTTGTAGTTGAATGTTTGTCCTGCCCGAGGAACGAACTCATCGCCTTGGACCTTGAGATCAAGTTCCTCGATCTCGGGATCGAGGTTTTGAAAACCGAGATTTGTGTATGCTCCGAAGTCAGCCCAGCGACCAGGCGGTATCGTCGATGAGCCACCACATGCACTCTTTCCACCGGTGAGTGCGCACGCAGAGATATCGTATTCTCCCTGCAGGATCGGACGCGTGTCCGTTTTCTCTACGAAACCCGTTATGTGGCCGCGATCTTCGAAGACCGATCCACCTAACGCAATCGCCAATTTGGTTGTGTCACCCGAAGTTACGTTCTCGTCTGCGATTTCGTAATCGAACGAACGGACTAGGTCCCGCAGTTCGCGGTTGTCGTTGTTGTGTTGATAGAAGCTATGTGTCATGCTGGCCTTGAATCCTTCAAACTCATCATCGGGGATGAAGTTGACAACACCGGCGACCGCGTCGGAGCCGTAAACCGACGACGCACCACCAGTCAGCACTTCGACGCGTTCGAGTAAGAGGGAAGGTACCGCGTTGAGATCAGCGCAGTTGCTGCCACCGGTGGTACCAGGCGCCATGCGTTGGCCGTTAAGTAGAACCAGCGTGCGCGAGCAATCAAGGTTTCGGAGATTAACGGTCGCAGTGCCTGAAGAACCGTTGGACGAGGTAATCGCCTGTCCGGGTGAGATCTGCGGAAGATCATTCAGGTAGTCTTCGATACGAGTGATACCTCGATCGGCGATATCTTCGACCTGAATCGTGGTGATTTGTGACGAGCTGACCACGTTCGCGTCTCGAATTCGCGAACCTGTCACGATCAGCTCTTCGACTTGGGCTTCTTCGTCTTGAGCTAACGTTGTTTGATTCGCGCCGACCCCCGCAAGGAGCACGGCACATAGGATCGACGCGTAGAGCTTCCCTGCAAGCATGTGCGTTCCCCTCAGAGTAATAGCCGCGAATTATTCGCGGTACGTTAGAGCATTCGCTTATAGATCCCCACGAAGTTGACGATATTTCAGTTCAATCTCGGGTCTTCAGTGAGTTCGGAACAGTGCTTGATTGAATCACTGCGTTAACCCAGCATCTAGAAAGCGAATAAGAACGTCACATCGAACAATACCGAGAGGAGTGCATGGATAACCAGATAGATACCGAAACCAACAAACCACACTGCCAGTATTCGCTTAACACTAGCGTCGAATAACAGAAAAGTGAGAACGAGAAGCACCAGACCGGGAATCGCTGCGACGATCTCAAGAGGCCAATGAAGCAGCACGTCGGCCGCTTTCGCGAGCAAGTGAGCCGCCGATGAGATCAAAAACGCCTTGACATAGGGAATGGGGCGAATTTGAAGTATGTACCAAGCGAGGAGCATGACGATCAACGCGGTGAGCACGATCCTGATTACGACTGCAAGTGTCACCATCAGGAAATCCGGAGTCACAATATAAATCCCTCCGCGGATCACGTAATGCGTCGCGACCGGTGAAGTTTAGTCTAGCGCGAATCGAGTTTTGATTGAGATTCGGTTTTGATTTATTGCGTGTGATCGGGTAGAAGTAAATGATGTCAGAATGTCGCTGTCGTCAGCGCACGATGGCATGTTTCGCGGTCAAACGAACGGTGTTAGAAACTCACTTCACGTGCTCCACAAGTGTCGAAACGTGCTGTCGATCACTTACTTAAACAGCGTGTCCCCTATACCGAGAGAGGATGGTACGGTCGAGATCTTTTGATTTGCTGAGCATGCGGTAGATCTATGGGAATCCTGAAAGAACCTAGAAGATCTAGCCCCCAAAGACTCACGACATGGAGGATCGCCATTTTCACACGCGCCTAATTTCAGATTTAGGGTAAATTGATCGTTCGTATTCGTGTTTTTGAATAGTGCGTTATTTTGAATAAATCTAATTTAGATGGCTAATAGCCGTCTAATTTAATAAAATACAAAATCTATTCGCGACATATTTTGAAAAAACTTGATTTTCATGGCTAATAGCCAAGTTAGAACTCGTCGCTTAAAACCGGTCTTAGACAAGGTTCCACCGGGATTCTTGGTCGATACCGCGTGGTTGACGGCAGAAGGTATTGACTCCAAATCGATTCATCGATATGTGTCACGCGGATGGCTAGAACGCATCATACGAGGGGTTTACCGTCGACCTTTACCGATAGGAGTAGAAAGCAGTTCAAGGGTATCTTGGGAAAGCGTAATTCTCTCGTTGCAACGAATCTTGAATTGCGATGTGCACCTTGGCGGAGTGAGCGCACTCGAATTAGCAGGATTTCAGCACTATCTCTATCTCGGAGCGACTCCGCTTGTTCACTTCTACGGGTCCGTGCCTGCATGGGTGGAGCGCATACCTACAGGTACGGAAATGTTGGTCCACCGACGATCTCTATTCGGCGACGATCTAACAGGAATAGATGAGTCGGATCGTGATGTAGGGAAGCTTGAAGAGGCAGTCCGTGTTTGGCATTGGGCGATCCGAGCTTCCACGCCCGAAAGAGCAATATTGGAGGCACTAGATCGAGTTCGAACGCACGGTGACTTCGAATACATGGACAAGATCTTTCAATCCCTGACAACGCTACGACCTAACCGACTAATGGATTTGCTTGAAGCGTGTCAAAGCGTCAAGGTACGGCGACTTTTCTTCGTTTTTGCGGAGAAGCATGCTCATCCCTGGTTGCGCCATCTGAACACGTCAGCGATCGGTTTTGGATCTGGACCACGAGCATTGGTTGCAGGGGGACGAATCCATCCGGTTTACCGGATATATGTGCCGACTGATTTCGTGCCAGAAGAGAGCGGAACCGAGGTGGTCAATGCGTGACCAACACGTAGAGCAGCTTGGCTTACTCGTTAGTGTCCTTCCATCAATCTCAGTAGAGCGAGTTTTCGCGCTAAAAGGAGGTACGGCGATTAATCTGTTCTATAGAGACTTGCCACGGTTATCCGTCGGTATGAACGATTTGGATTTGCACGGTCGAAGCGTACGTAAGTTGTCGCGTCGGATGAGCTTTCGTATACTCTAGTACTACTTTCTATCGTGTAGGTATCACTGCTCAACGCGAGTATACGGATGAGTGAGATTGATGAATGGTTGGGGGTGTCGGCTCAGGAAATTGAAGCCGCGTTCGCGCAGAGTGCTAGATCATTCGAAGCGATTTCGTCCGAATCAGATCTTGTAGAAAAGTACCCCCAGAAATGGATCGCCGTATTTGATGGCAGCGTTCAGGTCGTGGATGAGGATTTAGAATCTCTATTAATAAAGCTGGATGAGCTCGCGATTCCTCGTAATCAGTCACTAATCAAGTTCGTCGAAGCTGAACCGCGGACGCTAATTCTTAATGTTATATGGTAAGTTTGGCGAGAAGACCGGTCGACTTTACATACCAGGGTTCGTATACATTCCGAGGTTGGCTGTGAATGGCGTGATTCAATTCATCATGGACACCGGTGCGGATAACACGACACTTATGCCCGCTGATTCAATTGCTCTGTCTGTCGACTTTGATGCACTAAGCGATACGAGAGGAAGTAGAGGTATCGGCGGAACCATTGATCTGTTTGAAGTGCAATCCCATGTAGCATTTAGGGATCACACGGGTACTGTATACAGCTACCGAATTGACATGCTGATTTACCCTTCGAATGGTGATGACCAATCCATGCCATCATTGTTGGGAAGAGATGTGATGGATCACTGGCGGGTTATTTACGATCGAACAAATAATGAACTGTCGGCTGACGTGCTAACTTGGCATCAGGAGTTCAGCTTTTAGCCTAATTTAGCTCAAAGAGAATGTAATTAGGCGGGTTTCAATAGGGGATTATTTTGCTTAACTGATGTGTTTTGACCTGTGCAGGATTTCTCTATTAAGTCAGTTCATCTTTACACGGTGGTGAACCCACGGTGCAATCGATAGTCGATACTAGTATCTATTACCGCCTAGGTGCGAAGTCGGTAATCGGCTAGCGCAAGTTTCGTGATTAAGTGCTATGTCTCGGTGTATTGCATGTTGACTACGTCGTAGGTGCTTGATTCGTTCGAATAAGTACTTATTCGCCTTTCACCACCGAACCTAGAAGGTGAAACTGCTTGAGTTCTGCAATCTGCTCAGGCGTTAAACAGTTTGATTTGATGAGTGCGAGTTCTTCCACGTTTCCATCTTGATCCTTGAATAAGTAGTGATTCTTCTCGTAACCGCGTTCGCATTGATCTTGCGGGTCTATGAGCGCACTTTCCGCGTGTACAGAATCTTCGGCAGCAATACTCGACTGCGAGTCAAGCCCACTACAACCTATCCCAATTGTTGCAATGGCACTAGCGATCACGATCGATAGCGATAGCGACTTCATCGTGTATCGGTTGGGTGATTCGATCGGACTAACCCTCAGTACTTTGTGAAACGGTTAGTCTTCAAAAGAAACGTAAACGAACCATCCGGACTCTGAATTGATTGGTGCCAGTACACGGCTACCCATATCGGAGTTGCGTCTCGATTAGACAAATCTTGTTCAATAGTAGCTTCGTTTTAAGCGATCGTCAATTCACTTGAGGCGTGGCGATTCGACGTTCGGTCATGAGCCTCGGTTAAACGTCACGTCTACCAATATAGACCTACTTGTCGTAAGCCGAACTAGTGCGAAATCCCTACATCAGACGTCATAGTTTTAGGCACGAACGTCGCGCTTGTTCGCTTGAATTGCGATCCCCAAGTTAATCGAAATCAGGCGTTCATGCCAAACATCGCGAACTGTCAGCGGTTACCTGCTATTCTCGTTCTCACCTTCTTATTCACGCATTCTTTAGCTGCAGAGGTCCAGATAGGAAGGTACGCGACGGTTCGTGCGATCCCAACAGATGCGCAACGCGATGTGATGGCGACGCCGATTTCGATTCGTTTTGACGCGAGCGTCAGAACGGTTGGTGATGCGGTCGCAGTGATTCTCGAGGAGGTCGGTTATACATTGTCGGATCCTGCGACCGCAGATTCTCAACGTAAGCGGTTGTTGTCGCTTGCTCTGCCAAAATCACACCGACTACTAGGACCACTTACGGCGCGTTCTGCGCTCTCGACGCTTTCTGGACCCGCTTGGCAGCTGGTAGAAGATCCAAGTGATCGCCTCATATCGTTTGAACGTTGCGATCCGGTGCTACCGTGATGTCCACCCTTCTTACGGGATTGATCGTGCTAGGCGCATGGTTTACGATTGAAGAAGACGTCAAAGATAGACAGCATCTACCCGATTCGAATCAACAACTCAGGGTAAAGGTGTATGCGCCGGTTGAGCGTGATCAAAGATGTCGACGAGTCGTCGCTGAGCCAGTTTTTCGTGATCTAGACCCACCTAGACATCCGTGAGCTCTCTTGAGCAGCCGCTGCGGTGCACGCGCTCTGTCAGGCCATGGGTTGTATTCGCCTGCTGTTTGTTATGGATTGAGTTCGCGGTTGGTGAAGAGAAATTGAACGTACTGCAAACCGAGATCGAACGCAGAGCCAATGACAAACTCACACGACGAGATACTGAACTCATTGACGACTCGCTTTGGCAACTTGATCAATCCGAGTTGGAACGCGCGGAGACGCTGAAAGCAAGTTTTCGACAATATATAAGCGACCGTCAAATCTCGCCGCTCGAAGTCTTAGCCATTCACGCTCGTACCGACGCAGAGCGTAATCGCTACGCGCGCCGTTGGGCGCAACTGATGATCGAGGACGCGGAACGCGTGCTTGCGTTCCAACGCGCTTACGACTCCGCGGTTCGAGATCTACTTGACGATCAACCACTGATTGAACTTGCCCGTCTATCGGTCCGCGCCTCTCCGATTCCTAAGCTCCTCCCGTCGGATCGACTTGCGGTGTTTGTCAAGTTGGATTGCGCGGCGTGCGATGACGTGTTGCAGCGCGTCTTTCGCGCAGGTCGAAATGTAGCTGGTATAGACGTATACCTCAAAGGACTTCCAGAGGGGGACGAGCTAGCCTTAAACCGATGGGCACGTCGACAGGGGATACCACCATCGGTCGTGCATGCCAAACGCATTACGTTGAACTTCGACGAAGGGTTGCTTGCACGGGTGCATCCTCGTGCGAAAGACGTACCAGTCGTCATGCGCCGGCGAGGCGATCGATTGGATCCGATAGACCCGTGGGAGCTGCGGTAGCGAAATAACGTGCGGCTGCTACCAAAGTATCCGTTGGAGGCACTGCTGCGATCACCGGTTGAATTCTCCAGCGCAGTGACATTCGGACTTCTGGCCACCGCAATCGTCAGTAAACCTGGGGTGTTCCTGATCGATTCGGCAGTCGCTTTCGGAATGGGCGGGCTATTCGCACTGGCTGCCGCGTTCAGGGCGATGCAAGGGTTTCATCTCCTCCGTTATCAACGTAGCATCAAACGATCACCGTCCTGGCGTCTCGACTTTGGTTCGATCCCGAACACACCAGGTACGCTGTTCCTAGGACGCGGCTTTAACTGGACTTCTAAACACGCCCAGCGACTGCGGGATACTCAGGGACCATCGGGTCGCAAGTACCTTGATACCACCTCTGCCAAGCCGACGGATTCTGCCGGCAGGGTGACCAGTAGCGGCCGACCTGAGATTCACGGGATCGAGCTGAACGAACAGTCCGTCTCGATGAATCGTGCGGATCGAGTCGGGCACACGCTCGTACTCGGTACGACCCGTGTTGGCAAAACTCGGCTGGCTGAGCTACTCATCGCACAAGACATCCAGCGCGGTGAAGTCGTCATCGTGTTCGATCCAAAGGGCGATGCAGACCTGCTGTCTCGCATGGTCGCGGAAGCGCGTCGCAGCGATCGCATCGAGGACATGCTGGTTTTCCATCTTGGCCACCCCGAACACTCCTGTCGATACAACGCGATAGGTCGTTTTTCTCGGATCACCGAGGTTGCGACGCGGATCGCGAATCAACTGCCAGATAGTGGCAACTCCGCCGCATTCAAGGAATTTGCCTGGCGCTTCGTCAACATCATCACTGGCGCCTTGGTCGCGTTGAAGCGAGTCCCGAATTTCCGCCTTATCAGACGTTACATCAACGACATTGAACCATTATTTGTCGAGTATGCACGTTTCTACTTGCATCGTCACGCGCCTGCTGGTTGGGGCAAGTCGGTGCAACAGCGCATGCAGCAGATCAATCCCCGCAATCTACCGTCCGCGTTGCGCGAAAGGGATTCGGAGGCAGTTGCTTTGTTGCAATACGTCCAGACGCTCGATCTCTACGATCCCGTGCTTGACGGCCTCGTTTCAGCCTACAAGTACGACCGTACCTACTTCGACAAGATCGTAAGCAGCGTGGGTCCACTGATGGAGAAGTTGACGACGGGCGCTGTTGCGGACCTGATTTCGCCAGACGAGAGTCAAGAGGACGATCCTAGACCGATCTTGGACTGGCTTGAAGTCATTAAGGACCGTCGCATCGTCTATGTCGGTCTCGATTCACTCTCGGACATGACGGTTGCGAGTGCGATTGGCAATGCCATGTTTGCCGATCTGGTCTCAGTCGCCGGTCACATCTATAAGTTTGGTGTTGACGGCGTGGTATCAGCGCCGCGAATTGCCTTACATGCGGACGAATTCAACGAGCTCATCGGCGAGGAGTTTGTGCCGCTGTTGAACAAAGCAGGCGGTGCTGGATTTCAAGTCACTGCATACACGCAGACATGGTCAGACGTAGAAGCACAAATTGGCAGCTACGCGAAGGCAGGTCAGGTGGCCGGGAACTTCAATTCGCTGATCGTGTTGCGGGTCCGCGAACTGGCGACTGCGAAGATGCTTGTTGATCAACTTCCGCGGGTCGGCGTGGTGGGCAAGTCGACGTCGTCTGGCGCGGGCGATTCCTCAAAGGTCGACTCCGAGATTGACTTCGAAACCAGCCACGCTGACAGCCTGAGCAAATCGGACGCACCGTTGGTAGGACCCACCGAACTCTTTACCTTGCCACGAGGGCAGGCGTTTGCGCTATTGGACGGTGGGAGGCTGTGGAAATTGCGATTTCCGCTCCCGGATACCAGAGACAAGCTGCTTCCCGCGTCGCTCGCGGAGGCATTTGCGGCCTCGGCGGTTAACTCGGCGGTAAGCGTTGAAGAGGAAGAAGTGCCGGATACACCTAGTGAGACATGTGAAGCACAAAGCGACGAGGCAGACACGCTTGTATCGGACGAGGATTAACGCTTCGACGATTCGTTGAGCTGGGTTGCGCGGCTCCTATTGGTTCCAGTCAGAGTCCTCTTTTTGGGGATTGTTGCACTATTAGTTGCGATGCTCGTGGATCTCGCGATTTCACATACCAAACTCGAAGCGTTCGGCGTCCAATCAGTTGCAGATCGCGTCACCGATGAGCAGCGTGAGTTCGATGCAACGTTCGACGGCGCATATTTGCTGTTAGATCCTAGACCCGCTGCGAATTGGCTAAACGCTCACTTTCGAGCGCTTGGAAGCCGACTCCGAAGTCCGCCAATGACCGGAAGTCCGTTCGTCAATCGGTTTCTCTCCAGGGTGAACGTTCACGTTCACAGCGTCCTACCAGCCATCGAAGTGTTCTCGTTACGCGTGTGTTCGCTGGTCGCGACATTGCCGATCATCGCGATTGGCTGCCTCGTGCTCGGCGTGGACGGTTGGGTGCGCCGCGAAGTGCGTAAAGCGGGTGCTGGCATAGAAAGCGCTCGTATCTATCACTTTGCGAAACGCTCCATCAAGCCGTTGATTCTGTGGGTGAGTCTGATGTATCTCATCGTGCCTTTCCCCTTAGATGTTCGATATCCGTACGGGATCTTGGTGGTTGTGATCCCGCTCCTCCTAAGCATCACGATAAGTCGGTTTAAGAAGTACGTGTAACTCACTGAGAGTACATTCAAGGCCGTTTGGTTAGGGAAACCAAGACACTGCGTGAATTGATTTTCTGTATGCCGACGCGCGTACCTATTGATGATTCACGGCATGAGATATGGACATAAACACAGTTTTGTTGTACCTATCGCGGTTGCATCCTTGCTCGTCCTCGCTGCAGCGACGCTGCAAGCGGACCGCGATGCGGAACGTACTGCGTTAACCCGTCTCGTCGCGGAGATCGACAGGCTAGAACCTCTGATCGCTCGCGCCGAAAGTGAAAGTGAAGACCACGACCGTGTGCGCTTTCGATATGACTGGCTACGCCGTGATCTGGACGAAGTCAAGAATGGCATCGAAGCATTCCTGACGGACGCGGAATTTACGCCCCGCACTTACGAGCAGCTGCAAGGCGAATACCACCAGTGAACGACCAACAACGGCTTGCGTTTGAGGCAGGGTCAGGCGTATCACCGGACACGCTACTCCTCACAATCGCCAGCATCACGTTGTCGCTCGCATTTCTTTGGGTCTCATGGATCACCTTCGGTATATTCAAAGACTGGCAAGAAGGCCGAGCTAGCTTCTTTGATCTGACCTGGAGCGTGTTACGTGCCAGCATCGTCTTGCTGGTTCTGGGCTTTTACATTCGCTAATAAATAGATGTCGGAACAAAACGTATGAAATGGACTGATATGTGGGGTTTGTGGGCCGCGTTGCCCACCCAAGTAGCCCCTAGTACCGCGCCTGCTTCAGGCGACTGGATCGCGTTGATCTCGGGATATATCAAGGACGGCGCTGCCGTACTGGGATTAACCGTGGCAACAGTCGGGTTTATCTGGGTCGCGTACATCGGCTTTGCGAAATTCAACGAGGCACGACAAGGCCGAGCGGAATGGGCAGAAGTGGGAATCTTCGGAGTCGTTGGCGCGACCATTTTGATCTTTGCGAGCTACCTTCTCAGTGAAGCGGCAGGCGTCTTTTAGCCGTGGCTAGTCACGAACCATTGATCACCGAACGCTTGAATGCGGAACCAGCGATCTTCAAGGGTTGCTCACTCTCCGAGCTCACATTGATGACGATTGGTTCGGTCTTGGTGTGGCTGCCCATCTGCCTCGTGGTAGCGGCATTGGCGGGTTCCGTCATCATGGGGTTCGGCATCGGCGGCATCATGGTGGTGTTCAGCGTAATTGTCACGTCTTCTTTCTTTCGACGCCTGAAGGCTAATCGTCCCCATGGCTACTACCAGCTCGCGCTCCATCTGTGGCTTGCTCGCCACCGTTTGGTCAACTCACCATTCGTGACCCGTAGTGGCGTTTGGGATTTAGGTCGCTCGTAGCGTGTCGCGCTATCGGCACGTCTTAGAGAACGCTTACTCCAACATCCGAACGCTTTGGTGCGTGGTCGGGATTGAAGCGCTGTTGATTTTGGTATTGGGGATCGGTTTGATGCGTGCCCCATCGGCGCTTACCGTTCATATTCCGCCGGATTTGAAAACCGGGGCCACCGTGCAACCGAATGAACCGCAACCGGCGAATGTATATGCCTTTGCGGCGTACATCTTTCAACAACTGTATCGCTGGCCAACGGACGGCGCGAATGACTTCAGTAACGCTATTTTCGCGCTGTCCGGCTATCTAACGCCGGCGTACCGAGAAACGTTGATCTCAGAGCTCGAATCCAAGGCCAAGAGAGGCGAACTCGCGGGACGCGAACGCGGCATGCAGGAGCTTCCGGGTCATGGATTCGCGGCGGAGCGTGTAAGCGTCCTCCAAGACGGGGTCTGGGTCGTGGTCGTCGACATGGAGTTGCTCGAGACGGTAAAAGGTATGGCCGTGAAGCGTAAAGCGATTCGGTATCCGTTACGGGTGGTACGTTACGACATTGACCGTGAAGCCAATCCATGGGGACTGGCATTGGACGGTTTTGCGTCGACGGGACCAACGACGCTAGCGCTTGAGGAATAGGCTGATTGAGCAAGAACCAATGGTTGGTTGTCCTTGTCTTCGTCGTGGTGTTGGTCGCCGCAGTGGTAGAAGGAAGTACCACCTCGAAAGGAGCCACTCACCGTTCAGTTATCTACCAGGGCGTCCCGATTCCCGTTGAGTTACCACTGAACGTGGAATCGCGCGTGCATTTGGAGGAGTCGGTCGAGATTGGACTGCCGTCGGCGCTTATTTCGAAACTCGATGCATCGAGCGTCCACGGCGTGGTCTATCTCACGGCGACACAACCGTTCACGCGCCAACGCGTGGCGTTGAAAGGTGTGCGAACAGGTCGCTTTGTGCTGCTTGATGTGTCTGCTAGACAGGCGGCGGAATCTGTGAACGACCTATTCATCCGCGCAAGCGAGTCGTCGACCCCGGCGATCGATTCACAACCTTTGACTGCGGCACAAGTCATGCGTTACGTCGCACGTTTGACGCTCGCGCCACGTCGACCCAACTCAGAAGCCTCAACTATCAAGCGTGTGGCCGTCGCGGTTGCGCCAAACTCGATCTACCGAAACGTCGCGGTCGCTTCAACGCTGCTCGCAGCTTGGCGTTCGAATGAGTGGTTGGCGATTGCTATCGAACTTCGGAATGAAGGCGACGATTCGATTAGGTTGAGTCCCCACGAAGTCAACGGTTTCTGGCGTTCGGCTGGGTTTCTGCATACGAGACTGTTGCCGCGAGGCAAGCGTGGTGCGCAAACCGTGATGTTTCTCGTCGGCTCGCATGACGCTCTCGCCGAGAAATTGCACTGATTCATCATCTGAACCGTAAAGCGCTCTATGTGTTGGGCGTTGCGGTCCTTGGCTTGCTCATGCTTGTGCTTTCAGCGCCATGGTCTTCTGACAATCCATCCCGAAGCGCCACTTTAACCGCCGTCCCCGATACGCCGGCGCCGGACGCTGATAGTCCAGCGGACACGATCAAGACTTTGACCGCGACGATGTCCTCGCTAGTCCAGGAAATCGATGGCTTAACGCAGTCGAACGAATCACTTCGCATGGAGAACGAGGAACTGCGTGCAAGGACCGATCTAGTCGAAGCACGGATCACGGAACGTCTACGCACAGAACTCCAAAGCCATCAGCTCGTGCAGGATGAACTGACTGCAGAACTCAACCGCATGATGGCGCGTTTCGACGGGATGGGTCACACCACTGAGATCCAAGGTATTGAATCAAGTTTTCTCGGGTATGACGCCGTCATGCAACCAAGGGAATCCTGGCATTGGGTCGAATCGATGGAGTCGAAGTTTGGAACCGGCGCGGTGCTTGATGAGAACTTGCAGGACAACCCACGCTATACGATCCCGCAGAACGCAACGCTCGTAAACTCGACCACCATGACCGCGTTGATTGGTCGGGTGCCCGTCGAAAACCGTGTCACTGACCCATTGCCATTCAAGGTCGTCACCGGTGCTGACAACCTGGCGGCGAACGGCTACATGATCGAAGGCCTAGAGGGATCCATCTGGAGCGGATTCGTGGTTGGCGACTGGGCGCTGGCGTGTGTGACGGGAACGTTGACGAGCGTGACCTTCGTGTTTGAGGATGGTCGTATCCGCACGCTCGGCGAGAACAACCACGGCGGCGAGCGTATCGGCTGGATTTCCGATGAACGAGGTGTGCCGTGCATCTCCGGCGAGCGGAAAACGAATGTAAGGAGTTGGTTGCTCGCGCAACTCGGCGTCAACGCCAGCAGGAGTGCCGCGGAAGCGCTTGCGAACGCGAATACGACGGTTCAGCAGAACCCGATCGGCATCAAGGAAGCGTTCATCAGCGGTGAGATTCGGGAGTTCGTCATGGGGAAAAGCATTTCTTCGACTGGTAACTCACTGGCCGAGTGGTTGACATCTCGCGCGTCACAGGAATTTGATGCCATTTTTGTCCCCACGGATCGAACGGTCGCGATCCACGTCGATCGACCATTGCATATTGACTACGAATATGAAGGACGGAAGCTCAGCTATGACGTACAGGTTGAAAGCAACGCTACTTTGGCTGTGGATTAGTTGGCTCGGTGCGGCATGCACAACGCAGGCACCGTTACACATACCTGAATCCAGTCCAACCATGATCGAGATATATCAACGTCACGCGATCTCTACGACTCCAGCGCGCCACGAAGAGAACCAAGTCGGAGAAATGCTAAATCGTCTCGACGCATCTGCTGCCGAGATTGGCGTTATCCGGAATCCAGTCATTCACATGTACGTGTTCCCCCATCTCTCTGCTTCTGATGGACTCAGAATCCCCGGTTTCTGGACTTCATTCGGGCTTTACGATCGTAATAGACCGCAAGATACTGACCCGGGAGATTGAGAGGTTTGAGGTTGTGGCATTCTCGCACTAGCGCGAAGCCGATCAAGAAAGGGGAGTTTGTTCGTTGCTATGAGCGTCCGCCTTCATTCACCGATCTGCTGCCGTGGACAACCTACCTCCCAGAGAGCCGAAGTTTCGTTCTCGATGACGGCATCAGTGTGGGCGCTGCGCTCGAGCTTTTGCCGATCGGTACAGAAGCGGTCACTGACGACTTTCTGATTGATGCACGGGACGCACTTCAAGTTTCATTAGTTGATGCGCTGCCCGAAGATGCTGATCATCCTTGGGTGCTGCAGCTCTATTTACAGGACGACTATGACCTCACACCGTTCAGACAATCGATTGGAGCGTACGGTACACAAGATGCACGAGCAACGCCTTACGCAACGGTATTTCGCGACTTATTCGGTGAGCACTTGGATCGGATATCCCAACCAGAAGGGGCATTCATCGACGAGGTAGTCTCGGATGCACCTTGGCGCGGGAGGATCAGACGCGTACGTGCGACGCTGTATCAACGGGTCTCGGCAGGTCCCCTCAAGCTACCTGCGGACCAAGAGAAGCATTTAAATGAAATCCTGACCCGGTTCCAAACCGCGCTCGACCAAGCGGGAATTGCGAGTGAGCGCCTCGATTTGACCCAATTTCGTGAATGGATGCTGCCTTGGTTTAACCCTAGTCCTTCGATTGCGGGTTCGAATGTCCGCGATCTCATTGATGCTGCCGCAAAGATTCCGAATCCAGTTCCTGTGGGCTATGACGTAGGTCAAGATCTTCTCCTTGTGCAACCGCAATCTGATCGCAAATCGGGGATTTGGTGGTTCGATGGAATGGCTCACCAGGTCGTATCCATCCAAGGGTTGCGACGCGTGCCAGACATCGGACACTTAAGCGCGGAGCGACGACAAGGTGACCGCATTCACACGCTATTCGACGGGATGCCCGTCGGTACGATCCTTGCGATGACGGTCATCGTGAAGGCACAACATGAATTGATCGAGAACGTAGCACGCCTCAAGAAGGCAGCGGTCGGGGACGCGGCCGACGCCGACGTGACGCGCGCACAAATCGATGCGGTCGAGCGGGAAGTTGCGAATGGGAACAAGCTGTTGCCGACTTCGTTAGCGTTCTATCTGCGTGGACGAGACCTCGATGAGCTGCACGCTAATCGAACAGAAACCTCCATGACGTTGTTGACGAACGGTCTGCAGCCTATCGCGGAAGAAGCCGATTTACTCTCACTCGACAGCTACGTTCGCAATCTACCGATGGCGTACGACCACAACCTCGACGCAAAGCGACGATGCACGCGTGTGATGCTCGCCCGTGACGCGGCGAGCTTGCTGCCGGTCTACGGCCGATCTCGGGGTAAAGGTAATCCAGGTTTCGTGTTTTTTAACCGAGGTGCGGAGCCACTGAGTTTCGATCCTCTCGCCATTCAAGACCGGAAGAAGAACGCTCATCTGCTTGTGCTTGGACCAAGTGGGGCAGGGAAGTCCGCAATGCTTGTTTACCTGCTACAACAGATGATGGCACGCCATCGTCCGCGGTTGTTCATCATCGAAGCAGGGGGATCCTTCGAGTTACTCGGTGAGCATTTCAAGGCGCACGGTCTAAACGTCAACCAAATCAAACTGCAACCCGCCAGCGATGTTCGGCTTCCGCCTTTTCTACATGCCTCACGAGTGGTAGGAACAGACCAAATTCAAGAGGAGAACCGCGATTTTCTCGGCGAGATGGAGATCATCGCTCGGGTCATGATTACCGGTGGCGATGCGCGTGAGCAGGAACGCCTTACGCGTGCTGATCGGATGCTCATTAGAGAAGCGATCATAAATGCAGGTCGCCAGTCGATGAAAGACGAACGTGACACTCTCACCGAAGATGTCATGGCAAATCTGCGAGAGATGGGCAGGGACACGAGCCTACCTGACAACCGACGTTCGCGAGCACGGGAGATGAGCGACAGCATGGCATTGTTTACAAGCGGCGTGGCTGGTCACTTTTTCAATCGTCCGGGTGCGAATTGGCCGGATGCTGACGTCACGATCTTTGAACTGGGGATGCTTGCTCGAGAGGGGTACGAAGACCAGTTAACGGTAGCGTATCTATCGCTGATGTCTCATATCAATGATCTGGTCGAGAGACAGCAACAGAACGATCGTCAAACGCTCGTCGTTACTGACGAAGGACATGTCATTCTGACGCATCCGCTACTCGCAAACTATGTCGTAAAGATCACGAAGATGTGGCGAAAGTACGGCGCATGGTTCTGGATAGCGACCCAGAATCTAGCAGACTTCCCGGATCAGAGCAGACGCATGTTGAACATGATCGAGTGGTGGCTTTGTTTGGCGATGCCGAAGGACGAGATCAATCGGCTTGCACGATTTCGCGAATTGACTGAAGGTCAGCGTTTGTTGCTCGCTTCCGCGAGAAAGCAACCTGGAAAGTACGTTGAGGGTGTCGTTTTGTCGGACGAGTTTCAGAGCTTATTTCGAAACGTACCACCGGCTCTGTCGCTTTCACTCGCGATGACCGAAAAACACGAGAAGGCAGAACGCAAGAGACTCATGGACCAATTGTCATGTAGTGAATACGAAGCAGCGTGCCTGATTGCAGATGGATTGAATGGTAGCTGGTAGTGTATCGAATAGGTTTGATGCTTTCTCCTGGAGATCGCGTTCGTGGGTAAATTTATTTCCGAGATTCCGCAATATAAGGCTAATATTGATCCAAGCTCCTACAGATAACGAAGATTCGGTAGATTTCGTGAAACTCGCGGAAATTGCTCAACAATGTGAGATTTCGGCAACGCTCCTTGCGGATGTGTTGGGTACCGACACGAAGGAAATCGCAGAATCGCTTGGAATCACCTTAGACGCGCTACATAGCGTCGAGGAGGTTCGGTCTCAGATATCACAAACTCGATTGCTGGAACTGGTCGAGATTTTGGTCAAAATCGAACCGCTCATGGGATCTGCTAACTCCGCTTTCACATGGTATCGAAACGAATTACATCCAAGTTACGGTGCATCAGCAGAGCAATTGGTTAAGGAAGGTCGGGCGAATTCAGTTTGTCACTACATAGACCGCATGACCGCGGGTGGATACAACTAGAGTCAAGTAATCGGGAAAGCCTGGACTCTGTGGAGTGTTTGTGCTTCACCTTCTGCACGTCTAAATCGCCTGCAAATACGTGGAACTGAACTAGAGAGTATCAAACCATCGTTCTATGGGTTTAGACAAGAACCCATCGATAGGAATGCCGCCATCACCGACTAGCAACGTTCGACTTGGGTTGAACTCTTGTGTAAACGTGTCGTGTCTGCGTACGTGTCGATTTTGAGTACCGCTCTTCACCTTAATGCCGATGGTGTGAGGTCCTTGTTGAAGTACGAAATCCACATCAATTCCGGAACCTCCACCGCTATCATGCCAGTAGTACGCCTTGATGTTCGTCCGGAATGAGTTGAAGATGTGCGCACCAATCGCGCTTTCAACTAACCTATCCCAATATGTGCGATCGTTGCGGGCTTGGCTAAACGTGTAGCCCGAATTCATAGTCAGTAGTGCCGTGTTACACACGTTGAGCTTGAGATTAGACGGACGAATCCATCGCTTCGACGGTGCATACTTCGGAAAACCTGTGAGTAGACCTGTCATCGAGAGCAAATCCAGGTACCTCGAGAGTGTGGTGATGTTCCTTGCATCTGGAAGCTGGTCGAGCATTCTGGTAAAAGGCAGGACTTGCCCTGAACACGACGAACCCAATTGAAACAACCTTTTTAGAGTCGCAGGTTTATCTACGCGCGTCATATCGAGCAGGTCTTGCTCAATCGAGAGATTAATAAGCGTATGCCAAACATACTCCCGCCATCGATCCTCTTCGTGAATGTACTGTGCGCCGCCTGGGTAACCACCGAAATAGAGATACTCATCCAAGTCAACACCGAAGGCTTTAGCCATTTCGTCAAAGGACCAGTGCGGGACGCGTAGAAGCTCGAACCGTCCAGTGAGACTTTCGTTCAAACTTGACTGGATTGACAACGGCGTGGAACCCAGAATGATCACGTGCAATTGACGACCTGCTGCTCGGTCAGCATCCCACAAACCTTTCACAATGGTGGACCAATCGGGAATCTTCTGAATTCCGTCAAGTGCGAGAATAAATCCGTGCGGATGGTTAACGGCTTTGACTCTTGCACTTTGCCACGTTTGGGCTAGCCACTGCCAGTCCGGTTGACGCGGAACGTGGATCGTCGACTCAAGTCCACTCGGCGTACCGATCTCAGCCGTATCCACGAGGTCGACTTGTATATGAACGCTGGGTCGTTTTACGATTTGCAGCGCTTGCCGAGTGATTGTCGTTTTACCTGACTGCCGCGGTCCAAATATCGCGATCAGTTTGTCAGGTCGCTCGTGCAGTCGACCTACTAAGGTCGTGACGAGCGACCGCTTGAAATTTTCCATTCCGTGGATTCTTCTGTTGGGAAAGGTCACTCAATTCCGTGATCAGTACATCGTCAGATGTGGGGAAATTGCCTCTCGGCATAAAGAGTGGATATCAACAGCATGCGTTTCACCATATGTTGGGAAGCAAGCGGACGATTTGCCTAGATGCGTCGCTTCCGACTTGGTTAAATTGAAAATGTATACCCCTTTGTCGAGATTGACACAGGAGATTCACATTTGTCGATCCGTTCGTACTATATCGGATGTCTTAAGAGCGATAGATGCACTTTGCGATCGACGGGATTGCATATTTGATGCTCAGGCAACGGTGGCGAATGTCCTCTAGGATATGAGGAGGCGTGTTGAAACGTAGGAGGCTTTAGATTGAAAACTACAGTAGAGTTGTCAGAGGAATTAATGCGCGCTGCGAAAGCTCATGCTGCGAGACAGAAAATCACTTTGCGAGCATTGATTGAACGAGGTGTACGGCTAGCGATTCGACAGGATCAAGCGAAGGGGAATTTCGAACTACGGGACGCTAGCGTGAACGGTAATGGTCTCAACCCCGAACTACAAGGGAAAGACTGGGGTGTGATCCGATCACTTATTTACGAAGGAAGAGGTTCTTGATTTCAGTTGACATCAAAATTTTGGCGTAAGCCCGTCGTGCTGATTCGGAGCGGCATGATCGTGTCCGGAAATGCATTATTAGGTTCGCAATCGAAAACGAACTCTTAGGACTCTCTTGGTATTGCCTCTCGGAATTTCTTGCTATCGCGACACATCTTCGCATATAGGTACCAGCTTCAACGAATGCTGAAGCTATCGAACATATCGATGCGTCGTTAAACTTGCGGTAAGTTATCTGGCCACCGAATGGTCGATCCATTGGCTGACATATTGGATAACAAACCATCATTCGCCATCGTCATGGGGTGCGATGGTTGCGGTAAAACCACGTGGAAACGAGCGAATCGCGACGCGCTAGCTGAGGTCCACATCGACCTTGATTCGATCGCAGAAGGAATCGGAAATTGGGATAGTGAAGCTAGTCGAATCGAAGCCTTGCGAATAGGTGAGGATAGGATAAAGAGAGCCATTACCGAACACGCCGCGTATGGTGTAGAAAGTACCTACTCAGGAGAACGTGGAGTCAATCAAGTTAATGATGCTAGATCCCATGGCTATCGAATTCAAGGTCACTATCTGGGCACGAATTCCCCCCAAGTCAATATTGATCGAATTAATCGACGAGTTCAAGAGAGGATGGGACATCGTGTTGATCCCGCTCTCATTCCAACTCGTTGGCGTTATTCGTTATCCAATCTTCGTAAGACCGTCGAATTGTTCGATGAATTGACTATTTACGACAATAGCGAAGCGTATGACTTGGGGTGTCAAGATCCTCCTAGACTAGCGTTTTTCGAGTGCGGTCGTGCTTCCATGCTTGTCGGTGATGAGTTACGTCCTGAGTGGTTCAAAGCATGGCATGCGGGTTGGGAACATCGCCGGAAGGAAATTGAACGGCAGGAACGCAAGCGGAATCGCACGACAGATATGTCGAAGACTGAGTAGGACAAGACGCGCAGCAATACCGAAGTTCGACGCGAGAACTTGCGCAATCTACGTAGATATCAGCTTCGGTCCATCCCCGAAGTTCTCAGCGCTTCAGCTTCGTGTTTCAACACCTCGAGCACTTGCTGCTCATCAACTCCAGGGAACCACTCAACGAATTCGCTAACCGTGGCGCCACCAGCAAGGTTCTCGTATAGGGCGTAAAGCGGAATACGCGTACCTGCGAAAACCCACGCACCACTGACTCTTCCTGGTCTTCGCTCCACCCCCGGACAGGTATCCCAGTTCGTCAATTTGTTTGCCTCACAGCGTGTCGTAGCGTGGCAGCACCCCGCAGTAAAGCACTAGGCTTTCTATTTTTAGCACGGTTGCTGATTGCGGTCGGATACGGCAGATATCACGTAAGCCTTCAAGGTTTGATTCCGCGAGTTCGTTCAAGTGGAAGTTCAATGTGCCTTGTCTCTTGTGATTGATCACGGCATTGTCGTGTCAATCACGCTCAAGGCCGGATTTGCTTCGCGTCGAATCTACGGATAGACGGATAAAGTCGTTCAAGACAGGTTTTGATTGTCGACTAAAACTATACATTTCATCATTATTGTTCCGAATTATTAATATGAACAGATTCAGACAGAAACGCTCCTGCGTACGTGCAACATGCCTTCTGGAGTTGATCCATCGGCGAGACTAGGCAATCCTTGCCGACACTCGCATTTTGAGTCGATTGAGACTCTGTGATTCACATTTGGAGTCTATGCGGCATACTCAAGAAACGATGATCGGTACTAGTAACGCGTTTGGCATAGAAGCCGCTCTGAGTGCTCACGAAATCAATGGCATGAAGAACAACATGCGGTTGATGGAGCACGAAGCTGCAGGATCGCCACAGGACTAACTTCTCGATTGATTTTCACGTGCGTCTGTGAGATCGTGGTACACAAATGAAGGATAGGTCAGCAAATATCGTGGCCGCTACGAATTTAGCGGTAGAGGTGCCAACGGGTACTGAGACCGGCATACAGCGTAACGCCTTTCAGGTCGTTGCGTGTACCTTACTTTTACGACTTCGACTCTATATGAGTCGATCAAACCCAACTGGGGAGCGAATCTCCAGTGGGGGTGCTGTTCCTTAGTGCAAACGGAGGACAACACCATGTTGCTTTTCTACGACGTTCCGACTTGTCGGAACTTTTCGCTCAAGCGTGATCCGTCTCGCTTGGTGAATCTACCCTCGCGCATGGCCAAGAAATTGGTTATGCGCCTGCTGTGTTTTCAACTTACAATGCTTTTCGGAGCATCCGAGGAGGTGTGTCATGGTTTCGCTTAACCACGGAAACACACTTATCCAGAGGATGGTGGAAGAACACGGCTTCAGCGCCGAACAGGCTAATGGCACTTTGATGATTGTTGACGAAATGGTCGATAGTGGATTTGATCGTGTGCTCGCGAGCATCGCTGGCTTAGAGTCAAAGATGGACAAAAGCATTGCGGAATTGCGTGCAGAGATGAACGCACAATTCAAAATTGTTGATAATCGCTTCGATGTGATCGACAATCGCTTCGATGTGATCGACAATCGCTTCGATGTGATCGACAATCGCTTCGACGTATTCGACAGTCGCTTCAAAGTTGTCGACGATCGATTTGATTTGATTGAAAAGCGGTTTGACACGGTCTATAAGCTATTCGATGGCGTCAACACTCGTGTTGACTTAGTCGATTCGCGAATAACCGAACGGTTTGACTTGCTTGACGGTCGAATGAAAGTCATTTCGAGATGGCTACCGATCAAGAGCATGGGATACACCCTTCTCGCGTTGATTGGGTTAGTCACCTTCTTGTCGAGATGGCCGGATATCCTTCAAATGTTCAGTTAGTGTGCTCAGTTCGCACTCGGGGTTTAAACCCGGGTGCGAATGTTGAATGAGCAAGGCCGCGAGATTTCGTGTTATGTGAGTAGTTACGTCGCGTAATCCGAGTCAGTTCGCTGACGACCATACGTGGTTGGATTGTGCCAATTTCATAGAAATTCCCCTATACACGGCGGCGAATTCGCGATCAGCCTGTCTGGACTTGGCGAATCTACCTTTGCGCATGGGTAAGAAATTGGTTGTGCGCCATCTGTGATTTCAACTTACATTTTTTTCGGCGCATCCGAGAGGTGTGTCATGATTTCGCTTAACCGCGGCAACACACTTAGCCGGACGCTGGTGGAAAAACACGGCTTCAGCGCCGAACTGGCTAAAGGAACTTTGATGATTATTGACGAAGTATTCGATACTGGGATTAATCGTATCGTCGCGAGCTTAGAGTCAAAGATGGATAAACGCTTCGACGACTTAGAGTCAAAGGTGGACAAGAATATTGCGGAATTGCGCTCTGATATGAACGCGCAATCACAAGCTGTCGTCAAATCGTTGAATCACATGACATCATGGCTACCGGTCAAGAGCATGCTATACACGTTAGGTGGACTAGCTGCCACGGTTGGGATCACGGCTGGACTGGCGCAAATCATCGAGCTTTCTACATAGTCCATTTAATTCGCTCTCGGTGTCTAGACCCGCGTGCGAATCAAGAAGGAAGAATTCCTCGAGACTTCGTGTTGGGTCACATGCTAAATTGAGTTATCCGAATTGGCACTTCGACGACCACGTCTGGATGGGCAAATTTGATTGTGTCGCGCATTTCTGGAACGCTGTGACGAATTAAGACTAGATCGTTGAGGGAAGCAATGCAGCACCCAGATGCTTACTCGAGATGCGCTGTTGCCACCGGGAGCCCTTGTTCGGCTCTAACGAAAACCGCAAATTCAACCCTCTGGGCTAAATTTAGCATTTCACCGTTTTTCCGTACTGCGCTTCTTTTCAATCCGTACCGTCTCAATGCATTGTGGTGTCGTTTCACAGTAGGGCAGTCGAACCGTGACGAACATTCAATGTATTCGCACTGTTCCTAATGCTTCAGCTTCTTGTTCGTGCGTCGCCAGCACTTGAATCTCATAGAATCCAAGCACCACCCAACGAAATCACTAATGGGTGTACGACAATTTTTGCAGATCCCTTGTCCCATAAGGGTTTGAAGCCCACGCGTAGCAGTTGGTTTTCGAAGGCGTCGCCTGTCCTCTATGCGCGACGCGCCGCTAACCGGTCCTTGAAATCGTCAACAATCGACATCGTCAATGGCATGGTTGAGCCGTCGTGCCGTAAGCCAAGGGTCGACTCGTACCCGTCCAAACATCGCTTTAATTATGCTTGGTTAGCGACGCTGGGCATCATGCAAGCTCACGTCACGGACTGGAGGAATCCTCCGGACGACGCGCTCGAAAGTGCTCCTTAGGGGCGCAACTCTGCCTAAAATCTATCGTTTGTATGGTGTCTTGTCCAGTTTAAATCCACGAGATTTGTCGTGCACCTATCACTAGCCATAGCACAAATCTCGTTTAGGGAATTTGATCCGCCTTCAGTAGGGTTCGTTTGTCAAGTGGTGATTAAGAAAGTTCCTCGATGACAGACTCGATCTCATGGATGTCTGTGGCATATATGAAATGCCACTGTCCAAATCCGCCATGCGCGTTCACCGCGTTGACCCATGTGATGGCGGCTTTCTTCTTGCTTTCGTCTTGGGGACGTTCTTTGCCCTTAACTTCGACAATCAATTGCTTTCCGTTGACTAACTTCACGATGAAGTCCGTGTAGTACTGACGAACGACTCCGTTGTGTAGGTACTGAATAGCAAATCCAACGTGATCGTTCTTAACCCAAGCATCGACGTATTGATTCGCGTCTAACACGTGAGCGGTATAGACCTCCCAGGAACTATCGCATACAGCGCGGTTTATATGGGATTTTCTACCTTTCACGGTGTGCTTCGCCGTATACCAATCTCGATGGTCTGTAGTCGATGAAATCGGGTGGCGTTCTTCGAATATTAGCTTTAGATTCATCTTCGGCGCACTAATGATCGCGCCCCACAGGTGTCTAATGATTTTGCTCATATTCACGGACAGAATGAAATCTCTCAGATCGGGATCATCTCGATATTTGATCGGCGTAATGCACATTCGGTCTGAACGAAGAAATGCATTAGTTAGTCGAATAATCTCTTTAACCAATGATGGTTCCGATCCTTGAAATGTGTGTTTGGAAGCTCGTAATAGTTCGGCTGCAGTATTGAATACGGTTGTCTGTAATCGGACGAGGTCTCTTGATTCCTGTAGGGAGATACGTACGCGTTCAAACGTTGTGTCGTCCGTTTCACCATCAATAACTGGCGTTACTTCGGATTCCGATATTGTCTGAACTGCATCGATTTCTAGCGGTTGGATCAGCTTCCAATCCAAAGCGAGTCGAGTTTCGGCTTCAATGACAACCTTATGTACGTTTGGCCACGAGAGTTCGAATTCGCGCTTGTTGTCATCTGCAAAGATTCGTGTTTTTAATGTCGGAGGATCTACTTCTCCGCTTGGTTGAGTTTCCTGTGGGAGAAAAGAGAACGGAATGCCAAATACGTTCACGTACTCTGCGTCGAAACACTGCGTCGTTGCGTTCAACTCGTAGGACGTCCGCCGAAGACCACGACCAACTACCTGCTCGCAAAGTAATTGGCTCGTAAATGCGCGCAAACCCATAATGTGAGTGACAGTTTTGGCATCCCATCCCTCTGAGAGCATTCCGACGGAGATGACGTTTTGAATGTTCTCCCCGACTTCACCTGGCTTTCCAACGGTATCAACTTGCTTTCGTAAGAATTCTTCCCGATGTTGCTTGTTCGTGAGCGTGGGAGACGTCTCTGAACCGTTTTGATTCGACTCCAGCGTAATCGACTCGTCTTTTTCCTCCGCACGTTCGAGCATTTTGCTATCAATTCGTAGCGTTCGTTCAGGATCTTGAAGTTCCGCGATCTGAATATGTCCGGAATCGAAAGCATGTTTGATTCTCGCAGCGGTTTCTGTACGGTTCGCGACTGAGATCATTACTGGACGAGTTGGCGCCCCTTGCTCTTCCCAGCGGTACATGGTTTGTCGCCAGTCATATCCAAGCAATGTATACGCGTTTAGTACTAGATCGGGAAGTAGCTCGGTAGGATCAGCACGTCGATTCAGATCGTCGTGGACCTCGGGATCACCGTAGAGGTGGAATAGCCTCGACTTATAGGTTGTCGCACTTGGCATGGCATCGTCACGAATGACGATCCTAGGGGTCTTGACTAACCCAGCTTCGATCGAGTCGTTCAAACCAAAGTCACTTACGATCCAGGTGAACAATCGATCTCCGGTAGATGATCGATTTGAAGGAATAAAAGGCGTCGCCGTGAAGTCGTAGCAACGGAGAATGCGACATGTGCGGTGGATTCGGTCGAGTCCAGCAACCCATACGGTCGCATCTTGAATTTCCGCTTTTTTTAGTCCGAGCGATTTGGCATCCTCAGGCAACCGCCACGCATGATGGGCTTCGTCGTTGATGACGAGTAGGTCTTCTTCTTGGCTCATATCACCAAGCACTTCACGTGCGTAAGCCTTGTCGCTCAGCGCACCGCGTTTGTCTACTGATTTCTTCTTTTCGATTGCAGTTTCGTTCTCCCAATTTAGCTTGTGCCAGTTACAAATCTGCAACTTGCACTGATTCAGGAGACTTCGTAGCGCTGCCGGCACAATATGAAATTGATCGTAGTAGTTGCCAGAATCAGAAGGATCGAGAACTGCTAGGCGTTTCTTGACGGTCAGTCCAGGCGCGACGACTAGTACGTTCTTGCTAAATCGATTGTCAGTACTCGACTGAATTCTGTTTAGGACTTGCCACGCTATGAGCATCGCCATGACCACGGTCTTGCCCGTACCGGTCGCCATTTTTGAGCAGACGCGTTTGAATTCTCCACCATCCGAACCAATGTCAATTCCGACACCTTCGTGTTCTGCCACTTCATTGAGCCAAATTAGCGTTTCGATCGCTTCCATTTGGGCAAAGAAGAACCTACGTCGATCGTCTTCTGATGAATCTATCCAGTGCTGGAGGAGACGTTTCGTGGTTGCCGTTACGCCTGGATATCCGTTTGCTCTCCAAGCCCCAACTCGATTACGGATCTGGTTTGCGAGCGATATCTCTTCTGTGACTGTGGTCACTTTGGATGAGTTGGAACTATGAACTCGGCGGATGAAGCTAGCTGGGCGACGACCTTGCTTTCGTTCGAATTGTTCTAATTCGGTGTTGTAGTGCCAATGCTCTGTGGGCTCTTCAAATGGCGAACTGAGAATCAGCTTGTCGATTGTCGATTCTTGCATTACCGAAGAGCCATGAGCAGTCTGAAGCCAGCTTGATGAAAGTGCCGATCATGCGAAAGAACTTCATCCAAGTTCAAATTTGACATCGAGAGCATCGAGATACAGTCCGTTAGGCTAAAACCCTTGTCCATTCTCTGCTTGTAGAGTTCGAATCCGGTCAGGAAGCTCTCATGAGATTGCGGAATAATCTCAACAGCTGGAGAATCGATGAGATCATCGATTAGTTGAGCTGCTGCGCGTCTTTGCCTCTGAGGACGACCAGCAAAGTAATTTAAGACTTCCGTAAGCACTTCTTCGCTGGTCACGATTACTCGCTCCGCAACCGTATTCGGGTGTACGACAAATCCTGCAGATTATAACTGGACAAAGAATCATATATACGAGGGGTTGGGGGCGAATTTGCACCCGTATGGGGTCACTGGCGAACCTAAATGGGTGGTCAGTTTAAATCGCTCCCTGAGAGTAAGAATACTTCACGCATTGACGCGAGCTTGCGTGCCGCGGAGGGTCGCTCGCCAAGCATAATTAAAGCGATGTTTTGACGGGCACGGATGGCCCGTTGGCGGCAAGCACGGAGGCTCAACGATGCTATTGACGATGTCGATTGTCGACGATTTCAAGCGCCGGTTTTCGGCGCGTCGCGCTACCCAAGCAACGGCGTTGGCGACGTTGCAGCGGGAAGTTGACGCGCTCAAGGCTGAAAATGCACGCTTACGGGGGCGGATGGGTCCCCTCGTGGCGCTGCTTGACGAGACCGAACCGGCGTTGGCGCAGGCGGCGTCGGCGGCGTTTGCCGCCCAGTTGCGAGTGGCGAACGAGGGTCTGCAAGCGGATTTGAACGACGCGTTGGATTTCGATGCGCAGGAAACGCGCACGTTGGCGACGGCGCATGCGACGGCGCGAACCATCCTTGAACACACGCTGAACTTGGCTGAGGCTCAAAAAAAAACTACCGTGAAATGACCTGTCAGGTCTGCGGGGAAGGTGCCAAATACGAACGCGTCAGCGCGAATCAGGTGCTGTCGCGGCTCGGTCAATTGCGGGTCGAACATGCGGTCTATCAGTGCCAAGCCGAGGTGTGCAAGGTGCGCACAAAACCGCGTCGCGCGGAGTTGTCGCTCCCAACCGCAAGCTTGACGCAGGGCGCGGAACACGCCATCGGCATGGTGGCTGCGAACGTGTCGTTTACGCAAGCGGCGCACCTGCTGCATGACTTGACGGCGATCCCCGTCAACGCGAAACGGGTGGAACGGGTGGCCAAGTGTCTGGGCGCCAAGTTGCACGCCGACGAACAACGTCAGGTGATGCGGGCAGCGCCGTTTGTCGAGGCCCCAAGCGACTGCGGGGCGATTGACGGCACGGGGATTCCGATGCGGCCCGAGGCGACGGCTGACCGGGTCGGCAAGGGTGCGGACGGGGTCGCCAAGACCCGCGAAGTCAAGGTCGTGGCCTTTTGGCGCACGGACGACGACCAGGTCAAGCCGCACTACGATGCCGCGATCGAATCGGCGGCGACGAGCGCGGGTGAATCGCCCTTTGATCAACGCTTGGCGCGACAGGGTGAACGCACCGGTTTCACGACCGCAAGCCAGCAAACGATGTTGAGCGATGGCGCGGTCTGGATCGAGCAGTTGGTCAGCCGCCAGTTCCCGAAGGCGTGCAAGATCTTGGATTTCTACCACGTGTCGTCACATATCTACCAAGCGTGCGAGGCGCATTACGGGTCCGACGTGAAGCGTGCCCAGGCAAAGCATCAGGAGCTGAAAGGCAAACTGCGCGCGGGCAACTCGCAGGCAGTCATCAACGCGTTGCGCCAATTCGGGGCGCCGGATGAAGTGGCGTATCTGATGAAGAATCAAGCCCGCATGGATTATCCGCGTTATCGCGAGCGCGGTCTTCCGATCAGCTCGGCGCGCATCGAAAACGCGTGCAAGAACGTGATCGGTACGCGTTTCAAGCAAGGCGGCATGCGCTGGTCGCTGGCCGGCGCCACCAAGATGTTGGCGCTTCGATGTCGGTACATGAACCACGAACTGGACGCTTGGTACGAACGTCAGCGCGACGCACATCGAGTCCAGGCGACACCTTCGAAAACCAACGGCTACGCGTGGGCTTGAAAACCCTTATGGGACAAGGGATCTGCAGAAATTGTCGTACACCCACCGTATTCAGTGCGACTTCGGCTTGCTCACTTAGGTTGTCGTCAGGGTTAACCCTTGCTATCCAGAAACTCGTATCCGCGAATACTCTGCTATTCGGCATGTGAGGCTGTCATTTCTTGGCGGAGATAGTAGTTTGGCATTTCAGAACCATCAGTTGGTTGAACAGCGCTCTCGATACCCGTTTCCACCTGTTGTCGCGTGGTTAATACCGTTCCGTCTATAGATTTCGCTTGTTTGAGTGCGGTGTCGTTCGCCTTCGACTCGAAGGATATGTCGTCTAGAGGAATGACTTTTAAGCTCTCAATGCCTCGATCGTCTACGATTTTGACGGCAACTCGTTTGTGTTCGCCTGCTGAGAATGGCAGAGACTTATCTGTCGTGAAGTCTTGGATCAGCTCCTCATCGACGGCTCCTTTAAGATTCTTGGCGAGTTGCTTCCAACCCTCGTTGTCTGAATTTGGATAGAAAACTTGACGAGGGAAGAGGCTGCGACCATCGTAGTCTGGATCCAGTAGCCACATTGCAATCTTGTCCAAACCACCGGACTCAACATTTCCAGTTTCGGTGTTGTAGTAGTCAAATCCTCCTACGTTTACGACGTATCTTGTATCGCCGAAACCGTCTTCGAACGCGGTCACCGAAGCATCCGGTTCACCGAATAGCCAAAAACTCTCGTTGCTTCGCTGTTCTTTTCGTAAGTCTTCCGTTAAGAGGTCAGTATTCATTTGACTTTTTAGCAGCGTCAATCCGGGCCATTTGATCTCTGAAATCTCTTTAGAGGCATGGGCATCGAAATGAAAGGCCGAAAACAGAATGTACTTGGGTGCAGGTCTCAGCTGCTCGGCTTCTTGCAGTGCGTGTTCCACCATCGTTACCGTAAGAGGGGAGTGGTCTTGACCAAAAACTACAACGATTCTCGATCCGATCTCTTCTCCACTCTCAGGTTTGAGTTCACCTGTCGCATGAATAAATATCGACCCACCTAGCGGTTCTAATGATGAGAAGTTCAGTCGTTGTCCCCCGGTACCTCTAACACCGGACGCAAGAAGCTCCGCGATCCAACGGTTGATGCTCTGAGTTGGATCCGTGTTAGCAACGGACACATCCGCAGTGTCCGCTTTTTCAAACTCTGACTCGCTGATCGGGATAACGGTGGGCGCTGGTACGGCTTCTACGGTAAATGGTCCCGTCACTCGTCGTTTGGATTTATCTTCCATCGGACGATCAACCAACTTTATCTCCGTTTGTGGTGCTAAACCTGCCAATACCTTAGGTGAGACATTTGGTACTGTGGTGTATTCGAAATCACTGGCGACCCCTTCATCAGGATAAGCCAATTTGTGGTAAACGAAGTGACTGTTAATTAGACGTTGCTTGGTGGTGACCGTCGCAACGCGAGAAGTGTCACAGGTAATCCAACGGCGACCCCATTTCTCCGCACAGTATGCTGTAGTGCCACTTCCACACGTCGGGTCAAACACTAAATCGCCAGGATTAGTAGTCATCAGCACACATCTTTCGATGATTTTGATTGCGGTTTGAACAACGTAAGTTTTCTCTCTTCCAGATGGAAACGCTTGTTCTGGCCAAATATTGTTGATTCGTCGTCCAGGGATCTCGTCTTCATATTTTTTCCACCGTAAGCTACTTACATCGGCTTCACAATAGAGTCGTCCTTGCTCGTGTAATAAATCAATTGCTTCGTGCGAAATAGCCCATTGACGATTTTTGGAACACTTTATTTCAACGCCATCAAGACGATAAGGATCGGACCTTCCCGTGGTTGAAACACCCTGAGATTCCAAGGAGTAATTTTGAAATAGTTTTGCTCCGCTCGGTAGATACTCGTCGGGATTCACGCGTTCTAGATCTTTTAGTTTCCGACATTTGCCGTCTTGCAATTCGACCCTTGCATGCCAACTAAAGAAATCTATGAGTTCTTTTCGATCCATGTTTTCGTAGAGTTGAAAGTACTTCAGCTGGGTCTTATCAGCTGCATACCAGAGTAGGTAATCCGCAATTTCTGGAAGTTGCTTGGCGGAGCTGCCAGAAGTGGTCGCGAAAGTAATCGATGCGACCCTGTTCTCGGAGCCAAAAATCTCATCAAGGAGTAAGCTAACTCGATGTACGTTTTCGTCACCGATCTGTACGAAAATACTTCCAGAATCAGTCAATAATTGCTTTGCGAGTATTAGACGATCTCGCATGTAAGAAAGATACGAGTGAATTCCGAGTTGCCAGGTATCTCGAAATGCTCGTATCACTTCTGGTTGGTGCGTTATGTCTTGTTCTTTCTCACCGACCTCGTTCTTGCCAACAAATGGTTGATAGTTTGATTTGTACTTAATTCCATAAGGCGGATCGAAATAAACCATCTGAACTTTCTTAGCCATACCTTCTTTTTCGAGAAGGCTGTTCATGACGAGCAAGCTATCGCCGGCGATTAAACGGTTTGACCAGTTTTTGCTGTGCTTGTAGAACTCTAGCTGTCGGCTAAACGACAGCTCGTGATCTTCTGACTCGAAGAGGGAAGGCTGAGCTTCTTCACGTTTGTCGGACGGTTCTACGCTTTTCAGAATCGTTCTGGGGTCGATTCGTTCGTGAACATGAAGCGGTACGGTAGGAATTTCGAATGATGTTCTCTCCGCCTTCCCCGCCCAGTCGAGTTCGGGGTCGATGTGTGGATCGAACGAGTAAGTTTTAGGTTCCTGTGGCGCTTCGTGGACTGCGTTTGCTAATCCGATGGGAGGATTGTTAGGACGACTATCACCTTCGTGCGAATAGCTGTCGATTTCACGCGTCGAGCCTCGCTTTTGTCTTGGCAATGTGTTCCCCTTCTCTTCGTGTGCTGTGTGTAGTTCGATGGGTATTAGCGCACGAATTGTAGGAAGGGTAGGGTCTTCTGACGGATTGAATTCTGCGCGAAATCCGTGCTCATGCCATGGTGCCGTGAGTCAGAAATTAGCACTGTAGGCGAACTTCATTTTGAGGCGTGGAACAGCTTGCGCTGGAGTAATCGGGTCGTGTAGCGATTTTTTATTGTAACTTCAAAAAGTAACTACAATTATTGATGGATTTTGAGTGGGACGAAGCCAAGAACCAGTCCAACATCCAAAGCATGGCGTCAGTTTTGAGACCGCACGAAGGATTTTCGTCAGAACTATCTCGACGGTCGTTGATGGTCGAAGAGACTACGGTAAGGATCGAGACACCAGTGTAGGGAGGATTGACGATCTGACCGTGACGTAATCGCACATGAGATGCGGAACATGAGGGTAATGTCCGGCTCAATTCCGCAGGCGGACGTCGAGAAAAGGGAGGCGGGGATATGAAGAACAAAACCAACAAAGCACCTAATCCATCAAGAATCAAAGATGTTGGAGATGAGGATATTGATTTCAGTGATATTGCCGAGTTAGACGAGGCGTTCTGGAAGCTCGCCGAGTTCGTCAATCCAGATCGGACCGAACAAATCACCTTACGCATAAAGCGCTCGGTGCTCACTCATTTCAAAGCTTCCGGCAAGGGTTATCAAACTCGCATCAATCGCGTATTGGAAAGCTATGTCCGCGCACAAGACCAAAGGCGGTAACCAAGACAATCGTTACATGTTGTTAGGCAAGTTCTCAATTAGCTTGAGTCGCTCGTAGAAGCGACTCAAGCTATTGACGTATTTGTAATTTTGGCGACTAGCCTGTGGCTGCTTCCCGACCTAAAGGACGCGAATTGTCAAGACGGATGACGAGGCGAACCCTCGGGTGGTAGGTTCTTGTGCCGAGCTCGAGGCGGTCTGATTTGACCGTGGCATTTTGTGGAACTCGACATAACATTGGAGAACGAACATACCACGGCACGCATGAGTCGGCGCAAGCTTCCCCTCGGCGATCCGACCGTTACTACGTCGACAAGACCGGTCTGCTCAGCGAGCTAATCGAGCTATCGAACTATTGCTTCCTCTCCCGCCCTCGACGCTTTGGCAAGAGCCTCTTAGTGGACACACTGCAGGACCTGTTTGAAGGCAACGAATCGTTATTTCGAAGCCTTGCGATCTACGATGTGTGGGATTGGGAGACATCTCACCCAGTCATTCGATTGAATCTTGACGGTAAGTACGACGCACCTGACGATTTGGCCAATGAGCTCTCATATCAATTGGAAAGTCACGAGCGTCGGTACGGAATTGATGCTCCGGACGCGGGCATTTCAGGTCCAATTCGATTTCGGCGTCTGATCGAGCGGCTGTACGGTGAAACCGGCAGGTCAGTCGTCGTACTAATCGACGAATACGACAAACCGATCCTGGACGTGATTCAAAACGTCGAACTCGCAAGACGTAATCGAGATTACCTTCGGGGTTTTACGGTGTGCTTAAAAGCAGCAATCAGTACGTCCGATTCGTATTCGTCATTGGTGTCACTATGTTTTCAAAGGTGTCGTTGTTTGCTGGATTGAACAACCTGTATGACATCAGTCTCAATCCCAACTTTGCGTCGATCTGCGGGTTCACGGAACGGGAACTCGACAGCGTGTTTGAAGAGGAACTTGAGGGGTTGGATAGAGAAACGATCAGACAGTGGTACAACGGTTACAACTGGCGAGGCGAAGATCGCGTCTATAACCCGGTTGGTATCCTGAATCTTTTTGCAAGTCGAGAAATTCAACCGTATTGGTACCAAACGGCGACGCCAACGTACCTGTTAAGCCTGATAGTCAATCAACGCGTCAATCCATTGACCCTAGACAATCTTGAGATCGATGAATCCCTCTTGGCGAAGTTTGACATCGACATGATCGATCTTCGCGCCTTGATGTTTCAGTCCGGTTACTTGACGATTGCAGAAGCGAAGGTCGAAACTGGTGTTGTCAGGTATCAGCTTGAGTTCCCAAATTTGGAGGTAAGAAGCTGCTTCAATCGTGATTTGCTGATCCACCTAAATCAAGACGAGCAAGTCACGTCCGACAGTGCCAATTTCCTGTTGCAGCGACTTGCGTCGAATGATTTTGAAGCGTTTTTCAATCGACTTCGTGCGTACCTCGCGCAAGTGCCGCACCAGTGGTATGACGCAGGCAATCTTGGGCAATACGAGCCGCATTATGCGGCCATGCTGCTGTTGACGCTACGCGCCGTGTCGGCTGACGTCAGAGTTGAGGATGCGTCGAGTCGAGGACGCGCAGATATGGTGTTGTTTCATGCTAATCAGGTGTATGTCTTTGAGTTCAAGCACGTAAAAACAACCGAAGACTCAGCTGCGGCGCTGACTAGCGCGCTCGATCAGATGCGTGAGCGCGGCTATGCGGAAAAATATCTTGAACGCGGTGAACGCATTCACCTGATCGGGATCGTCTTTGACGAAGAAGGACGCTATGTGTCTGCAGATCGCGTCGAGCGCTTTGAGCGCAGCTAGGTCCTAGACAAAGTACCCGACGTATTCCGCGAAATTCGCATACGCTACAGGTGGTCGCACGGGAACGCGCGCAGTCTCGGCGGTTCGCCTTGCAGGTCACCGTGCGAGCGTTCATCTCGATTACTTAGTAGACCGGCGAGTTCGACTTTTGTTATGGCGCTGTTCAGGATTGTCATCCGACGAATTGCCTGCTCTGTAGTTAATTCGAATCGATTGACTCGAGCTCCTTGAAAGAATCGTCTTGTGCCATCCGCAATGGATAGTCGGATCATCGAGCCGCATGTTGGACCGTTCTTGGAGACAATTGAGAGGTCGTCTGCTACCGTCAACGAAGTGCTCTTGAGTTAGTTACGTAGCAGTCAAGACGCCCGACCGAACATGATGATCCGACAAACCGGCGCGTCATTTAGTCATCTAGCTGTTCTATTACGACTAACGAGTCACGTCATTTCAGCGTGGTGAATGCGACGGCAAACCCGCAGGCAGTCTCAGTACATTTTCTGAAGTGACAGATCGGTATTCGTCATAAGCGATGAGCAATCAAAGCCTTGACATGCTTCGACCTTCGATTCGATATCGAACTGACAATAGGTGCGCTTTACGATTCCTGAAGCGAATCGATGGTTGGTGGTGCAGTCTAGATGAGCCGAGCTATCGAATTCCTCGCGGTAACCGGCTAGTACAGCATCCACAGTTGGCCGAACACCAGCTGGTACTTCTTTCATGAATTTCTTAAATAGGACTCGAAATCGTGGTTGCGATTCTCCATAGGCGGCCGTACCTAACCAGCCTAAAGCCCTGAGGTTGCTCTTCTCAACATTCTCGGTACCGGTGAATAGGATATAAGCGAGGCGGGATTGTGATCCCTTGAATCCTCGTTTCGCGAGATCGAGCAGAAGAGGGTACGCCTCATCGTATCTACCTTCGCTATAGAGTTCGTGTGCTCTATCTTGAATGCTCCTCATTCCTGCGGTGTCAATGAACGAGAACTCTTCAGGATCCATCGGGAACTGATCGAACATACGACCGATAACAACGACTTCTTCCATAGGATCATTCGACGAAGCAGCACCAAAGATTGGATCGTCGAATCTGCGAATTCGCCTGATATGGTTCATCATTCGATACAGAATTCGCTGCTCATGAGCCGGTCTGCCTTGGACGATCTTCTGTAATTTGTGTGCTTGCTCCGAGGTCATCGAATTGCCTTCCATTCGCTTTGCGGTTGGAAAAATCTTGAGGTAGAGCGCTTTGTGCTGTTTGATGAAGGAAATCCAATCGTCGTCCGTCCATGATTGCTCGCGGGCGGCATGGGATACCTGAGCTAGGAGTATGAGTGTTACCGCAATGAGTAAATGTCTCATGATGTTCTGCACGATGCGCCCAGCTAGATTAAAACACAAGACTCACAAATATGTAGCCGAATCAACTGGCTCCAAATCCGTGCACCGGGAACGCAAATTGACGCTCCCATTGGGAGTAGATAGGACATTGCTTCAAGACGCGAAGGTATATCCGGCTTCTAACACATGGGTGTCTAACGTCGCATTTCGATGCTTTATCCGATTCCGGTCTATAGACTACTAAACGACAATACCGCCAAGACAGGTGGTGTGGAGGTAAATCGATTAGTACATTGCCGATCATGAAGGAGTGCTAGCTCAATCTTCCTGTTTAGAATTGAACTTCAGCAGAAGTCGTGCTTCTAAATGTCCCAATTGAATGAACTAGATCCGCTACCTCGAGTAGATCTCATGGACCCATCGGTTGACCCAACCGATGAGGAATTGGAGTTGTTAATGAAGCATGTTGGGCGAAATGCGGTAAGAAAGTGGGATAAGACGTACAAGACCTTCAAGGACGATTTAAGTCGGTCGATGGCCAATGCCGCCGCGTCTAGAGCCTCCAAAACCAAGAGTCGTACGGCGGAGCAATCTCGATAGCATCACCGCGACCAAACCTGGTCATCGTCGCTGGTCCAAACGGGTCGGGAAAAACCTCGTCTACACAGTTCCTTCTAAACCATGAATGGGCTCAGGACTGCGACTATCTAAATCCCGACGAAATCGCCCGTGACGTCTTTGGTGATTGGAACTCGCCTTCAGCTATCGCGGAAGCCGCAAAGTACGCTACGGAAAAACGGTACGAGTGCCTGCAGGAAAAGCGTTCCCTCATATTCGAAACGGTCTTCTCCTCACAGGAAAAACTGGAATATGTCGAGAAAGCGCTAGACGCTGGATTCTTTGTTAGATTGTTTTTCATCGGCACTGATAGCCCTGACATCAATGCAGCAAGGATTACACGGCGAGTCATGGAAGGGGGACATGCGGTGCCTATAGAGAAGATCATTAGCAGACACCAGAAGTCGATCAACAATCTCGCCGAAGCGCTCCAAATCATTGATCGAGGCTACGTATACGACAATTCCGTGGACGGAGCTGAGAACCCTAATCTTCAATTCAGAACTGTTTCAGGCAAACTCGTAAAGGTATATAACGCTGATCATTTTTGGGCAAGCGAACTAAGAACAGTGATTTCGAGAAGTGTCCTCGATTGGGATTCCACGTAAGTTCAGGACGACACCTCAAATCGGCAAGTCGAAAACGACTAGGTGAACTTGCGCCAGATCCTGCGCCCGATCAGATACCATGAGATCAGAACACTCAACACTGCCGTCACAGACCAGCTCAACAGCCACACGGACCATCCAGCGCGAACGACAGTTCCGGGCACAAATCCATGAATTGCGCCGAACACGACGAAATTCACAAGCGGTGAAAGTAGCAAGAAGCCTAAGACCGTGGAGACACCCATGGTAAGACCTGTCAGAATACCATGCTTGATATTCACAACACACGATCCTTCGACTTCGCTTCGTGTCCCAATGGTACATTGAAAACACGCGTCACCGCGAACAGGATCATGAGAATGACCACCATGCTTGGTCCTGCGGGCGTATCCCAGTAGAGCGAAGAGCCTAGTCCACCTATCACGCCCACGACACCCATCAATCCTGCTAATGTAGCCATGACTTCCGGACTGATTGAGAATTTCCGAGCCGTTGCTGCGGGAATGATCAATAAAGCTACGATGAGCAGAATTCCGACGATTTTTACGGCGCCAGCGATGACGATCGCCATCAACAGACCAAAGCAGAGGTTTGCACGTCGGGGTTGCATCCCGGCAACAGTCGCGAGGTCCTCGCTCACGGTCGAGGTGAGTAGCTGACGCCACAAGAGCAGCAAACTCGCGAACACGACACCACCGCAGACCCATATAACGACTAGGTCCGTCCGCGAAACAGCAAGAATATCTCCGAATAGCAGCGCTTCTAAATCCATGCGCATGCTGGGGAAGAAAGACAGAACCACCAATCCCGTCGCCAACCCCCCATGAGCCAGCAACCCGAGCAGCGTTTCAGTTGGAAGGTTCTCGGATCGGTCGATGTAGTACATGACCACGACGACGGCGATCGATGAGATGAGCACACCGAGCATGAAGTTGAAGCTAAACACGACGGCGACCGTGATACCGAGCAAAGCCGAATGTGCGATCGTTTCGCCGAAGTAGGCGAGTCGCCGCCACACGACGAAGCACCCCATTGGACCTGCGATCAAGGCAACCCCAATGCCTGCGATCAATGATCGCACGAGAAAGTCGTCGAAAATAGTCACGATGGCTTAACGACGATGCGTGTCGAAACTAGACGTCATCGGAAACGTCGTGTTCGTGAGGAATCAACACAAGGAAATCGTCCCCTGTATCCATCGCGAGCTGCAAATCATGCGAGATGCACAGCACACCACATCCTAGCTCGTTCCGAATTCGGTCAATGACGTTGTACAGCTTGTCGGCACCGGCTGCGTCGACGCCTTGCGCGGGTTCGTCGAGCAAGAGAAGATCGGGGCGGCTGAGCATCGCCTGTGCAAGAAGAAGGCGCTGAAATTCGCCGCCAGATAGTGTAGAGACAAACGGATTGCCGAGGCGTTGCAGACCAACCGCGGTCAACGCGTGATCGATTTCAGCTCGTTTGTACCGTTCGGTTAAGCACAGTAACCGCCGAATCGTGAGCGGTAAAGTCGGATTGATTTGAAGACGTTGAGGCACGTAGCCGATTTTCAAATCTGGCGACTTCGTTATTTCGCCTTCGTCGATCGCGATTAAGCCTAGTAAGGCTTTCGCAGTGGTTGATTTACCAGCCCCATTTGCACCGATTATGTAGACCAATTGCCCAGGGAGGACCTTGACATCTACGTGCCGAACCAGCCATCGGTTCGATCGGTAGATCCCTATGTCCTGAGCCGCGACTAGCGGTTCGTCATCCGCCATTACTTATGCTGTTTGACGCCGAGCGCTTACGCGATTAAGGCGTATCACAACAAGTCAAAAATCAAGCCTAATCGAACGTGTCGAGGCTGTTGATGCCAGACGGGTAAGCCAAAGTTCGGATTGGCTCGTCTGCCATAGATCTGTGATTGATCGTCGTACTCGACGACGGCCGACTCATTGAACAAATTGAAGATGTCCAACTTGATAGTCATGGAGGTACGACCAATCTCACGGCTGTATCGAATCCCGGTGTCGATTCGATTGATGTTGTCGGTTCGACCGAGCGCACCACGTGGACTAAGCTGATCTTGGTCGAAAAATGAAATAGGTCCGTACAGTCTAGCCCAAAAATCCGTCGGGTGGTAGCCAAACGCGTTTCTTGGTTGTCCTTCCGACCAACTCCACGCAAAACTCGTTTGAAGATTCTCTCGAACCTTCCAGATGCCGAATAGCTTCATGCTGTGGCGGCGGTCGTTAGGCAGATTACCGTCCGCGCCGTCCGTCAATCCAAGGAAGTCCCATTGTGACGATACACCGGTCCAATGGCCGGCTCTGCTGGTATCGGTTCGGGCGAGCCCTTCATGATTGCCGTAGCTATGTGACCACGTGTAGCTACCGCGCAGATACAGCTTGCGCGACAGTTTCTTGTCAACAAAAAACTCGAGAGCATGGTATTGACGTTCGGGTTTAGGGAATTGAAGTTCGTCTGCGCTGAATTCAAGCCGCTCCGCAACGCCGTCTCCGTCCCAATCGTGAACAACGGTAACGTCGAATCCAGGGTTCGTCAGGTAGTAGTTCATGCGCCACATACCCCCACGTCCATCGAGATAGGGAATGAGTGCGATATCCTCTATCGCACGTTTGAGCGTTCGATAGGTATAGTCCACACCAGCGAGAAAATCATTCGGAAAATCTCTTGAATATCCGATCGAGAATTCTTGTTGATACATCGCTTTCAAATTGGGATCGACGATTTTCGAGGCTTGAGGCGGGGAACCGTCACGAGACACGATCGTCGGTCCGAGCTGTAGACCTAAATCCACTGAGCCGTCTGCTTTGATGTCGCTTGCCAGCGTGTGGAACGAGCGCTCGAATAAGTAGGCAGTCGCGATGCCTTGGCTCACAGCGTTAGGTAGCGGCATGTGGTAGCGCGAGAAACTGGCAACGAATGAACCATGTCGACCGAGTTCATACGCTGCCGCTATGCGCGGTGCCCATTGGTCGTTGATTTGCACCAACGGGGCGCCGGCGGAAGTGCTCAGTTCGAAACGTTCGTGGCGTAATCCAAAACGAATGTTCAGTTGTTTATTCACAAGCCATTCGTCTTCAATGTAGAACGATGTACTACGATCTTCATACTTTCCGTCGCCACGATATTCCGACAGCTGAACGATTTCGGTTATGTCGGCAGGTACCTCTACGCGATTGCGCAGGAGTTCGCCGGGTTCAACATTGAAGTAGAAATACGAATGATTGTCGGGTCCTGAGTACCCGAATCGATGACGGGTTGTGTTGTTTTCACGGTCGAACCCGAACGTCACGATGTGTGCATCGTTGACGACATACTCGGCGTCGACGCGGGTCGCCCGGCGCAAATCGTCGCGCGCAGAAGTGGTTCGATTCACCCAACAGCCGATCTCAGAGTAACTTCTGTTGTCACGGTTGTCGTAAGCAACGGGACAGGTTTGGTCTGCGGGATGTGAATTCTGATAGTCATATGCATTCGTACCCGCGACAGCCGACACGGTGAGTTGATCGCTGAGCGATCCAACGTAGCGAACAATGTAGTTATCACCACCTCGGTCAAGATCGAGTAAACGGTAGCGTTCGCCGATCTCATTCGTGGTTTCGTGCCAGCGAAAGTTGCTTAATTTCGTGCGCGTCTGGTCTGAGAAGTAGGTCAAGCTCAACCGATGGTCTTCGAGCATATCCCAATCTATCTTCGCACCGAGGAATGGATCGCTGTCCTCGGTTACGGCTAAAGAGCCGAACTCACGATAACCTGCTGCAAAGTCCCGTCTTTCTTCACGTTGAGCTTCGTAAATGCCATAGATATACAGCTTGTCGCGGACTAGAGGACCTGCGATCGAGAGAAAAGCTTCTTGGGATCCCTCCTCATCTTGCGAAGACGACGCACTAAAGCCGAAATTGCGGCGATTGTCTTCGACGTCTGGACTTTTGCCTTGTAATCCCGCTGGTTGGTTGAAATAACCAAGGCGCATCTTCCACTCGTTCGTGCCGCCTTTCGTGACCGCGTTGACCATGCCGCCCGTGGTGCGTCCAAATTGCGCGCGCAACCCACCGGTGACCATTTGTACCTGATCGTAAAACTCAAACGGAAGTACGCTCGCGCCTAGTCCATTCGCGAGGTTCGACACATTCATACCATCGACGTAGTAGACGTTTTCAGCGATGGAAGAACCGTGAATCGACACCAATCCTGTGCCCGTCGTGCGAAACGGACTAAGCGGATTCCGACGTGACGAATACTGCGAGTCCCCAAGCACTGCGCCAGGCGCCATGTTGATGACCGCATTGACATCCCGCGCAATGGGTAGTTGATCGATTTCCTCTGCGTCGAAGGCGGTATTGATTTCACCAAACGACCCTTGAACATCGCTCTCCCGGCTCGCCGTGACCAACACCTCTTCTATAGCGGAACTGTCTGCTCGATTGCGCCCGAGATTGGATTCGGACATGTCGAGGTCAGTTCTTGTGCCTTCGCCGATCACTATTCTGACCGTTTTCAGGAGAAACTTGAGATCCGCCGTCGATGCCAGTACATCGTAGTTCCCAGGCGGGAGCTGGGTGATGCGGTAAGTCCCTGAATCGGATGCGACGACCGTCCGGGTAAATCCGGTATCCAAGTGTTCCACCGTGACCTTGGTTCCTGCGAGGGGGTTTTCGTTTTCGAGCGTCACACCAAAAATGAAGCCGTTCGCAAGCTGATCTGCACTTATCGCGATACTCACCGTCGTCGTTAGTACAACAAACAAGGTAAAGTACGTTCGTTTAAGCAATGAAATAAGTTTCTCGATATCGATGTTTTGATCGCCGTTGGCCTCGTCGATAGTACGTGAATTCGGGGCGCCGCACGAAATTATCAACAGTTTTCGAACCTAAGTTCCGTAACCCACCTACTGTCAGAATTTACTCAGCTTGTTGGGATTTAGAAACGCGTGAATCCTGTTCTTGTTCGGTGTTCGACCGTAGATTTCTTGCCGAAGTTTGCAAGTCGCACCAGTTGATATTTCAGTCGTGACGTCGATAGTTTTCTCTCTTTATGTAAACTGATAGTTCAAGACTTCGAAATCCTAGTAGGAGAGTGCGAGTGAGGATCGAGTGCAATGCACGAATTTTGAAGCCGGTGCAAAGATCGCAATTCCGATCGGCAGCGCTGCGATTTCGACCCATTGCGGCGATTGCACTGACATTGACGCTGCTCGCAGGTCGTAGCGTGCTTGCAGAGGACGAATTCGTCGTAGTTGCAAGCATCAAACCCATTCATTCGATCGTGAGCGCCATCATGGAAGGCGTGGGTGAACCACACCTCATCATGAAAGGCGCGGCTTCACCTCACACATTCAATTTACGCCCGTCGGATGCTCGCGCACTTAATAGCTCAGACGTTGTGTTTCAGGTGGGGCAAGCGATGGAAGCATCGTTGGCAGACATCATGTGGACGTTAGCAGCTCGCGCGGACATCGTGTCTTTGTCGCACGCGTCAAAATTGGTGAAACTGTCGTATCGCGAACGAGGGTTATTTGAGCCTCACGATCACGAACACGGTCACGAGACAGAAGGCGCGGATGAAGAGTCATCGACCGCTGACAGCGACGATATAGATCACGCTCATGGGGATGATCACGAAGAACATGATGATCATGGCGATGAGAGCGTTTCTTCGAGTCTGCTGCTAGATGAGGTCGATGAAACATTTGACATGCATATTTGGTTGGATCCACAGAATGGAATAGTGATTGCAGAGGTCGTTGCGTCAGTTCTCGCACGAAACGATGCTGAAAACAGCGACGCGTATTTCAGTAATCTAGAGAACTTCGTTGCCGATATGGATGCATTGGAGACTGAACTTCGAAGCAAACTTCAGGCACTGGATGATCGCGCATTCATCGCTTTTCACGATGCCTATCGCTACTTCGAGGATCGTTTCAACTTAATGGCGGTGGGTTCAGCCGTGGTAGTACCAGGACGATCTGCCGGCGCACGCAGAATCCTCGAACTACGTCAGAGGATCAACGACTTAGATGTCGTATGCGTTTTCTCAGAACCACAATTTGATGAGCAGTTGATCAACACTATCGTAGAAGATACCGACGTGAGAATAGGAGTTTTGGATCCATTAGGCGCAGGTCTCGAGGATGGTAAGTCGCTGTATCCGACACTCTTACGCAGCATGAGTGATTCGTTTCGTGAGTGTCTCGAACCGGTGTCGTGAATGTCACTCAACAACATTCGTTTGAGGACGGTGTAGTGACTGATCCGTCGGAGAAATCTAATCACGCAAACCGATTTGCCTACCGCAAATACAAATTGGCCTAATATGTAGACGACTCAGCGATTACTAACTTCGTCGAGATTAAAAGCGTTCGTAGCGATGTCCTGAGGAGCACAGGAGTTCAGTTTAGACCTCCGCTCCACATCAATCAACCCGCGGCAAGTCCGAAGACGCAGTATCGTACTGTGATCCACGCAACGCGCGCCATTCCACGTCTGTCAGAGTTAGCGATGGTCCATTTCAATCCCACACCGTCCTCTCAGTTCACATCTAAACAATCATGAACTCACAAAATGAAAAAACTTAAGCATAGGTCAAAACATACCTGCTAAATTGAAGATTCAAGATTGCGAAATTCAATGTAGGATTACCCTATGGCGACATACACGATTGACACAGCTGCAGCGATCAAGAAGCTGATTGGATCGGGGATGCCTGAACCACAGGCAGAAGCGGTCGTACACACTTTTGCGGAAAGTCAGGATGAACTAGCAACAAAAGGAGACATCCGCGAAGTGAAAGGAGAGATTGAGTCACTCAAGAACTATCTCCTCTTTCGAATTGTCCTTGCACAGATCGCCGGCGCCGGATTGGTGTTTGCACTCATTAAGTTTTTCGGATAGCCGTTGTGACATCATCGAAGGTAAACGTTGAGCTATTAACGAAAATGTACACACTCTTTTCCCATGCATTTTGACGAGAAATGGACTGCGTCCGAACGTCTGATCGAGTTCGGCCGCTTTTTAATCTAGTGAATTTACAGAAGAGTGTTGTCGTAACTGGCGATACAGCGGGTGCGAGTTAAGTTCGGGCTCTTATGTAGTTAACTGTGTTTTTCAGCGCGTAGTTGCCGAAAGTCCTACCGACGTTATGACTGGTAGACGTAGGTTCGAATCAATCCATCGCCACGGCGTTAATTCGTCCTGCACAGATGCGTTTATCCACTTAAACTTTACCTGTGAGTGCGACGAGTAGCACGTTAAAACAACTGGACGTTTGGTTCTTCTTTAAGAAGGGCTGACTGTCGTTTGGCTTGATTTTATCAGGCTAACGAATTGCCGGTTGGGGGAGGGAGTCCCCAGAGTTGCTTGCAACTCATGAACTCACTTCTGTTGGATCGGACTCGCCGATCTGACTTTGCGCCTAAAAGGGTGTGCCTCCATCCTTAGGGTGCAGGAACCGAGAAGGAACCGCCACTATTTATAGCGGGTGGGAAGATCTTGGGAAATGCCTCGTCATGTCATGTATTTGATGGATCGGGGTGAGGTGCTGTGTGTGTTCTGTACATATGTATATACTCACGGCTTTAAGCGTAGGCATGCATAAGCTGCCTGAACAATGGTCAGGAACATCTTGAAAAGGAATGTTTAGTTGACTTGGATGGCAGTATCCAATAGCCTAGGGACAGCGCGTGATTGGCAACGATCGGGTGTGAAGCGTCCTGACAATGTAATCCCCTTCGGGGCGGGTTGTGATCGTGAGATTGCAACGCGGACTCTGCCAGTACCAGGCGGACGAGATGCTAGGCTTGCGGGACGGGTGAACGTATGTAAATGGTTGATAAACGTCGTAAAAATTGACAGGCGAAAGGTTACTGACACGCCTGAACCAAACGGTGTGTCGCAGGTTGTCTCCGTTCACAGTGGGGACACACTGCCATTACGCGACCGGCGAAAAGACCACACCCACCCCCGTCGTGTTGTTCAGACGGAACTCGGTAAGCCCGACATCGCGCCCAGTGACTTTGAGTTGCTGGGCAGGGAAGCCGCAAGGCGGACTGATGCGGTGGCGGGTAGAGGAGGTCGGAGAAAGCGAACGCCGTGCTGTAATGGCGCGGATACCGGACTGAAACAGGTCTGGCGACGAAAGTCGTGCCCACTCCCGACTGGTCTGCATCGCGAGATGACAGGCAGAACCCCTAAACGGACACCTGATTCGGCTTCGGCTGGGTTGGTGTTTTCATTCAACCGGAGGATGGTGAATCGCTGTCCTTCGGGACGGGTTCCCACCTCCTTGATTAAGGAGGACCGCATGAAAGTGCATCCTGAATTCAGGGTGTCTGCGTCCTTCCGCGTCCCGTTGAACGGATCGTGAGGGGCATGCAGGTACGAATCGCGAAGGCGAAGCAGCCATTGGTTGTGTAACCGGCTTGTACTATCAAGTTTTTCGCAGGCTTGAGCCGTGTGCGGGGAAACTCGCACGCACGGTTCTTAGGGGAGGGGTAGTCAGTAATGACTGCTCCTTACCCGACTTACGTATACCTACAAAGCCAAGCTGAACGCGCACACGCATCGGAACCTCGCCGAGTTTCTTGTACAGCAACGCCTGCTGTACAACGGTGCGCTGCAGGAACGGATCGACTGCTATCAGAAAACCGGTGGGAGTATCGGTCTGTATGACCAGCGCGGTTCACTGACCATGATTCGCCAGAGCGATGAATGGTTTCGCAAGTTTGACCGGTGGTGTCAGGATTCGGCACTGGTCCGGGTCGACCGGGCGTTCAAGCGGTTCTTCAAGCAGGGTCATGGGTTCCCACGCTTCAAGGCGTACCGACGCGGCGTGCAGTCGTTTGAGAGCCTCTACAAGAAACCAACCTTCAGTGGCAAGTACGGGTACGTGAAGGTCAAGGGCATCGGTCGGTTCCGATGGCTGTCTAGCGACAATCAAGGTGAGAATCCAGCGACAATCAAGGTGAGAATGCCGCCGGCTCGCGCGTTGGGAGGGAGGGCGTAGCCCGACCGAGCAAGGCGCGAGCCGGCGAGGCCGAGCGCCGAGCTACGTGATCGCGACGGAATTGGCTAAGTTATGCCGTCTTCTTGAGGACGGACAACCATGCCAGGCAGTCATATTTCCGATCACCAAGTGAGGCTTTACATGCAATCTAGACAAACCACCACGCCGCAGGCGGCTGCGGCGAAGGCCGGCTTTAGCGCCGCCACGGCCTACCGGATCGAGGCCGATCCGCGACTTCCCTCCACCCAGACGAAGGCACGGGACCGTCGTCGGCCCGATCCGCTGGCGGGGATCTTCGACGAGGAGATTGTTCCCATCCTGGAGAAGACGCCGGGCATTCGCGCGGTGGCGCTGTTCGAAGAGCTGATGCGTCGCCATCCCGCGCTCGACCCCGGCATTCGCCGCACGCTGGAACGGCGCGTGCGGCAATGGCGTGCGGTGCACGGGCCGGAGCAGGAGATCGTGTTCCGCCAGATCCATCCGCCGGGTCAGCTCGGGCTCTCGGACTTCACCGACGCCAACGGCCTGGGGGTGACGATCGCCGGCGTGGCCCTCAAGCACCGTCTGTACCACTTCCGGCTGGCCTATTCTGGGTTCTCGCACCTGCACGTGGTGCTGGGCGGGGAGAGCTTCACGGCCTTGGCCGAGGGGCTGCAGAACGCCCTGTGGAGCCTCGGCGGGGCGCCGCAGGAACACCGCAGCGACAGTCTCTCGGCGGCGTATCGCAACCTTGATGCCGCGCAACGCAAGGATGCGACGGCGCGCTACGTGGCGCTGTGCGAGCACTACGGCATGGCGCCGACCCGCAACAATCGCGGGGAATCGCACGAGAACGGTGCCGTGGAAGGCCCGCACGGGCACCTCAAGCGCAGCCTCGCCGACGCGCTGCTGCTGCGCGGTACGCCCGACTTCGATACCTTAGACCACTACCGCGCCTTCGTCGACGAAGTGGTGGGGCGGCGCAACGCCCACCAACGCGACCGCATCGATGTGGAGCGCGCCGTGCTCAAGCCGTTGCCGCGCCAGCGTACCGAGGACTTCGACACGGTGCAGGTGCGCGTGACCTCCTCCGGCGGCTTCGTGTTGCGGAAAGTGTTTTACACCGTGCCGTCGCGGCTGGTGGGCCATCAGTTGACGGTGCGTCTGTACGACGACCGTCTGGAACTGTTCCTCGGCGCCTCGCATCTGATGCAACTGCGGCGCGGCCGCGCACAGGCGAACGGGTGCAATGGCCATGTCATCGATTACCGTCACGTCATCCATGCGCTGCGGCGCAAGCCCATGGCGCTGCGCCATCTCGTCTATCGCGACCGCCTGTTCCCGCGCCAGGCGTACCAGCACGCGTTTGACGCGATCATGGAAGCCAACGGCGAACGTGCCGCCTGCCGTGATACCGTGGCCTTGTTGTCGCTGGCGCACGAACGCACCTGCGAAACCGCGCTCGCCGCCGCCATCGAAAGTTGTCTGGCCGCCGGCACGTTGCCCGATCCTGACGTCCTGGCCACGTTGTTCGCCCCGACCGAGGGCCGCGTGCCGGACGTCCGCGTCGAGTTGGGGTCGCCGACCGATTACGATGTGCTGCTCACCGCGCCGACCGCGGTTCGCGCCACCGGCCGCACCGGAGACGGCGCATGAGCGCCGTGGACGCCGCCCAGCTTGAGCTGATGTACACCCAGCTAGGCCTGCCTACCTTCAAGGCTGCCTGGGCGACCTTCGCCGACCGCGCCGATACCGAAGGCTGGCCTGCCGCCCGCCTGCTCGCCGCCTTGGCGGAACAGGAACTCGCCGACCGTGCCCGGCGGCGCTTCGAACGCCATCTGGCCGAAGCCAAACTGCCACCCGGCAAGACGCTCGACAACTTCGACTTCACGGTCGTGCCCATGGTCTCCCAGGCCCACGTCAACGCCCTGGTCGCCGGTGACGGCTGGCTGCAGCAAGGCGCCAATCTGATCCTGGTCGGCCCGCCCGGAACCGGGAAAAGTCACTTGGGCGCCGCGATCGGGCTCGCGCTGATCGAACATGGCTTCCGGGTCCTGTACACGCGCACCACCGATCTGGTGCAAAAACTCCAGGTCGCGCGCCGCGAACTGACGCTCGAAGCCGAGATCCGCAAACTGAACAAGTACCACCTCCTCATCCTTGACGACATCGCCTATGTGCGCAAGGACCAAGCCGAGACCAGCGTGCTGTTCGAACTGATCAGCTCGCGGTACGAAAACCGCTCCCTGCTCGTCACCGCCAACCAGCCATTCGGGGAGTGGGGCTCGATCTTCCCCGAACAAGCCATGACGCTAGCCGCCATCGACCGGCTCGTGCATCGCGCGACCATCTTCGAACTCAACGTGGAAAGCTATCGCAGGCGTACCGCCATGGAAACCAAACGCGGGCGTGGGCGGATCGCCTCCAGAGCCACGCTCGCCAACACCAAGGTCAAACTGCCGGATAGCGCCTCATCAAAGACCCAGCAGGTCCAGGAAACCAACCCGTGACACCACGCCAAATCATGATCCGGCAGCGGCGTTTTGAACGCCCCTGGCCGCGTCCGCCACCAAATAAAGTATCATAAAACCGTCGCGATCCATTCTCACCTTGATTGTCGCGCACTTCTCACCCTGATTGTCGCGCTACAGATGGCACCAGGACGGACGGTGTGACGATCGCAACAAGGTGAAAGTCGTGCGGGTGGTGAAGCGACCGACCGGGGTCTTCATCCAGTTGGTCTGCGACGAGAAGATCCGCCGTATCGGGTTGAATCGTGCCATCGGCATCGATGTCGGGGTGCATCTCCGCGCCGCGCTATCCGACGGGACGGTGTTCCCGCGCCACATCCCGGATCGCGCCGACATCAAGCGCAAGCAACGTGCCTTGAATCGGTGCAAGTTGGGTTCAAACCGAAGGATGAAACGACGCCAGGCGTTGGCGCGGGCATGCTATCGGGACCGCGTGCGCCAGCACCACGCCCTTCATCGTCTCACGAGCGAGATCGTCAAAGACCACGGCAAGTGGATTGCGGTAGAAGATCTCGACATCCAGGCGATGACGGCATCGGCGTCGGGGACGGTCGCAAGCCCAGGACGCGGGGTCAGACAAAAGGCTGGCTTGAATCGTTCGATCCTCGAACAGAACTGGGGGATGTTCATCACGCAACTTGACTACAAGGCTGCAAGTGCCGGTGGTCAGGTGGTACGTGTTGATCCCAAACACACCACGCAACGGTGCTCCGCGTGCGGCGGTCTACCGATCAAGGCGTTGACGTTGAACGACCGTTGGTACCACTGCACGCATTGTGGTTATCAGGACGATCGTGACGTGAACGCGTCGAAGGATGTGTTGCTCAAGGGGCTTGAGCTCTTTGATGCGGGTGGCTCGCTTCCCGCAGTGTCGGCAACTGAAAAGCAGAATCAGGACATCGGTCCTGATCGACACGGAACCGTGTAATCAGTGTGGCAACCACACAGAAGTACATAAGAGCCTAAGTTCGTTCAGGTTCGGAGCGCCTGAAGCGTTAACCTGAGACTACACGAGTTCAGTTTGGACTTTCGCGCCACATCTTGGGCACACCAAAAGCGAGAACACCTTCATCGACGATCAATCCTGGCAATGGCGAGTTTGCTTTAGTACATTGTGTATCTCTGACGATTTCGTGTCGAAAAATCGGGCTTCCATCGACAGAAACCGTGTTTAAGTCAAACACGTCATAGAACTGTCGGTATTTCTTCGCGAGGCGTTGCTCGCGCAAGCATTTTCGGTACTTTAGTGCATCGTACGTTTCACCCGGCTTGGTAGAGCAATTAGAGGTTCTGCCAAGCGAACGATATGAAAGAAGAAAGTCGCCGAAGAAACGCGCGCCACCGAATGAACCAAGTTCCGATACAGTCGCGTTCGCCGGAAGGACACTGCGTATTCGCGCGAACTGGCGTCTAACCTCCCGTACTGTCCTGAACTGGAGTTGAGTGTCTCCAGTTTTGGTGTTCAAGACCAAATACTCCCAAGCCGACAGTCCGAGCCATTTGCCGTTTAGAGAAATCTGCATGTTGCCATAGAAATGCGATAACTCGACCGTCCTCCGCCAAACCACTTTCTCCTCGTTTTTCGACGCATTGAGTTCCTTTCGATAGATTGTCCACGAACCTCTGTCATCGCCGCGAGAGGTTCCATCAGCCGGCTCAACGAAATACCCTTCGTTACTGTTCGCGAGCTGCGCTGACTCTACAGAGTTGACCGTAATTTGCCGAGGTCTAGCTTGGGCGATTGGATAAAACGAGTAATTGCCTCTCCCCCACGAGTCCGCGTAACCTGGCACGAAGACGGCTTCTTTAAAGTCAAGAGAATACTTGAGCATGTGGTCAGGCTCGTACGCGTTGACTGGAGTAAATCTCGTACCGAGTTCATGGTGTACTTCGCTGTTCGTGTTGAGATTTCTAACGATCAACCTTGAAGTGCCGTCAGGTCCCGGTTCTTGCACTATGAAAGAGCTCGCGTCTGGAGCTACATCAAAATCCCAGATTTTCTCGCTCTCGAATATCGTTTCGTTATCACGAAGAATGCGAATGGGTTCGGGTGCAGCAAGCGGTTTAAATACGCCTCCTCCGCCCCTTAATTCGGCGAAACCAACGACTGTTGAACCGTCTGGATTAATGCCGATACGGGTCCACGTCGGATGAAAGGGGAGCGAACCACTAAATCTTGTACCTGATGAATCCAAGACTGCAAAGTCCGTCGCTTCTCCTCGCGGAATCTCTACAACCGCTAAATCACGCGCTTTGCCATATCCTGACGTCAACTCGCATTCAATGTTGTCGATCACGTCCGATTTCAATAATCGCACTTCCTTAGGGACGTAACCCGCTTGAATTGATCGGTGGTCTTCTATGTGCCGCCGATCGGAAATGCTGTCTTGGTTAACCGAGTCTTGATTTGCCGCGGTGACGATTACGAGCAAAACGCACATGCACGTGATAGTGCCATATCGAGTAGAAGGCACGAACCTATGACGTTTAGACGATTTCATGATCTCGAACTTTTGAATGTATCGGTAATCGCGGCTCGTTCGTGACGATCGAGACTAGCCTTGGGTACGAGCTGAATTCCATCGGCGAAATGTGAGTACAACGGATCTTACCCTCAAATTGCCGTCATTGGACTGGCTAAACCGCTTCATGTAGAGCGACCCAAAACTCGGTCTCTCAAGACCTTATGTCCATATTGGACAAACACCGCCAAGAGAGGTTTTGAACTTATCGGTGTTTTTACTGAAATTTGAAGTCGCGGAGCGGGCATTTGCGATGAACTCGCAAACTTGAACATGATGTGACTTGATTTCTGATTCGTGAGGTGTTCAACGTTCCGACAATCCGCACATGTTCAAATACCCAGTTGTTTTAGGTGCGATTCTCCTCACGTGCCCACACCTGATCACTGCATGTAGCGTCTTCGCTCATGAGCCGCTTGAAGACCTTGCTGAATCTGCACGCCGTGCGGTCGCACAAGAGCTGGTTTCTGCATCTTCCAGCCACTTGACAGGTGCGCCGAAACCTATCCATGTGGCGATGGAATCAAGTCCAGATTGGTTGCGAAATGGCGTTGTCCGGGAACTCATCGCAAACCAATTTACTGTTGCGAGCGAGTCAGACTCCGATCATCAGCTGCTTGTTTCAGCGGCCGAACTCGGCGCTAACGCATTACACGTTTCGCTTGCACTTAACAATGAGCAGAAAATCGAACGAATCTTCCGATTCGAACCGACCAACACGCTAGAAAGACCGGTTGATCGACTTGACCTTCAAGATGAGTCGATACATCTTGACGATGAACCGAAACCATTTGCTGCGCACGTCCTTGAACCCACCTCGACAGCCGCAGTAGAAGCGGTCACGACCGCCTCGCTACTACCCATCCAAACTCCCGAAGCAGAAGCATCCGCCTTGCCGGGGGCATCAACTCCTAGTGGGTGTACAGACACGGAACTTCAACAAGGTTCACTGAAACAAAACCTCGTACAGATTTTTCAAGCGTGTGGATGGAGATTGGGTAGCTGGCCAGTAGACCCCAAGAAGCCCAATCACGAACTCGATTGGATCGTTCCAAGCACGCAGACATTAGCGTTCCAATCGCTTGATGATCTGCTGCACGCGCTCCGAGTCGCTTTCGATCTCGAAATCGAACTCGACCAAGCGGCCAAGACGGTGAGGGTTCAGTTACGCGACTGACTAAGCCCAGTCGGATCGTTGCCTCAGCGATCGCGGCTATGTCATGGGTGATGTTCACGAGCTGCGGCTTAGTTGACGGCGAGCGTCCGTCAAGAGCCGATCAGTTGGATCGTTCGCAGTTCGTTCGGGTCAGCGTACCTGTTGATCCTGAAGTGATCGATTACGCAGATTCGCTCCTAGAACTCCCGTGGATGCAACCAATGTCGCGCCCGATTGACGCGCCCTGGTTGCTCGACCCAATCGAAATATCCCTCCGCGAGCTTGACGCTTCGGAAGCGCTGGCATTGATCGTCGGCGATCGAGTCCTGCGATTCGATCTGCAAATTGACAAGCAACCCGTAGTTTCGTACGCGAGTGAGGCAGATCACACGGTCAAAGACGCACTTGATGCCATAGTCTCGCTGAGCGACTGGACTTACTCGGTCGCAGAGGACACGATCCGTGTCCGGGATCTTGAAACGCGCACTCTATTGCTGTTGGCGCAACCTGGCGCTGTGGAAGCGAAGATGAGCGTAAATTCGCTCGATACTGGCTCTGGCGGCGACGCTGGGGCAAGCGATGGGGGCACGGTTCAACATACAAGTGACCCGTATCGCACCGAACTTGAGCCAGTCGTCTCGGAGCTGATTGCGTCAGATCTTGAACGCGGGGTGCCGTCGACTGCGCGACTGTTACCGAACGCCAATGCGCTTTTGGTCACCGCACGTCCGTCTACGGTTCGACGGATTGCCGAGTTAATCGAGACTTACAACCAGCGTGTCTCGCAAAGCGTGCGCATTCATATCACGGTTTACGAAGTTGCGTCGTCAACCAAGCAATCCATTGGTACGCGACTGCAGGCGATACTGAACGGGACCTCAGGAGCGTTCATCGGTGGCTGGAACGTTCGACCGATTGAGTCTGACGCACAGTTCGCTTTCGAAGTCCTCAATCCAGCGAAGCGATTTGCAGGTACTGATGCGCTATTAGAGTGGCTGAACCGGGAAGGGGATGCCACGATCAATTTCAACGATTCGATCGAGGTCCGCAACAACCAGATCGCGGCGAGTTCCTCGACTCGAACTTACCAATACATCTCGTCGATCACCCGGCAGCAGGACGCGCTCGGACGGGAACGCACCGAAGTGCAGCGAGAGCAGTTGCGAACCGGTTGGTCGATCAGCGTACATCCGACCATCGGTCATGACGCGGTGACAGTCAGACTCTCCTTGGCGCGTCGGTCGCTCGTGGAAGAGCGGCCGTTCCAATTCGGCGAAAGCGTCGGCACCAATTTTGTGACCGACGATCAGGTCCGTGCGATGACCGTGTCCCTCGCAGATGGCGAATCACGCATCATCACGGCGCTCAGAGCGTCGGACGAACGCAAGGAGCGCAGCAAATTGGCGGGGTTGGTCACACGGCGTGGTTCAAGCCAGTCGAACACTGAATCGGTGCTTCTCATGCGGGTGGAACTCATTTGACAGCGACCGCGTATACGGATGCCATTGACGTCCACCCAATCACCATCGCGATAAACGCCTCCGCTTGGGCGGAACCTACCGCAGCTGGATGGTTCATTCGATGTAAGGAACTGAACCGCCTCCTCGGCGCCTCCACCCACCTCCTGCGACTACCCGCAGCCCACGAATCAGAATCAATCTGGTACGCCGGCGTCGCCGGGACGTCTTTCGCAGCAGGCATCGAGCGCATGGCGATCACGCACGAGGTGCTCAGGGATTCCTTCGTCGTTTTCCCACTCGATACGCGGATCTATGTCGCGGACGTCCAGCAAGGTCTAGTCCGCGAGGAATGGGTGCTGTACCTCGAAGCCTTTGAAAACCACGTTAAAACATGGCGGGAACGCGGTCGTCCCTTCACGTTGCTTACGGGTGGTGGGCGTCAAAGCATCGACATGCCGAATGCTGCAGAGCTGCCGATTGATATCGACACGGAAGCGATGACGTTTCAACATGCTTCAATGGCGCTTCTCCACGCGGGCATCGTCCGTTGGCGTGACTGTTTTTTAGCATTGGCGGTCATTGTTTTCGCGATTGCGATAAGCGCCACACTATCTTGGTGGCTACGGACTCCTACCATCGAGCCGCTCCAACGCGTCGCTTCGATAGTCACGCAAGACGTCACTCCGCTCCGTTATACCGCGAGTTCAGAACTCGCTTTGCTGGCGATGCTCGTTGCGACGCATGACGTCGCGTTATGGCGGGATCACCAGGCGATCGAACTAGCGTACGACGCCGCGAACGGTACGCTCGAGTTAAGAGCAGCCAATGCAGAGCCGATCAGCGCGTCGTTCGGTCCATTGCCGACTGCGCCGAAACCTGATCCGCTTCAGCCTTACTCGATTCATTCGTATCAAGGGAAGCTCGCCGACCACCTCATGTCTCCGATGTGGACTGTGACGTTTGGCGACCCTTATCCCATCGGCTTAGGGGCTGAACTCGAACAACATGTCACGGTCGCGATCCGCACCGTCGACGAATCTGAACAACTCCCTGTTGCCCCAGCACTTGTAGATCTCAGTGAACGCTTAATCCAGTTTCCTATCGCGTTACACCAGGCGAACTGCATCGTAAGCGACGGCGTGTTTTCGACCTGTGAACTCAAATTCGCGATACGAGGCGCAGGCTCAATATGAATGGATCCATTCGCCCATTCTCCATGCGACTCACCCTCGTCGTGCTGATTCTGACATTAACCGCTCCCCTTATTTCAAGCGGGCAGGATGCCGAAGCTGAGGCCAAGGCTAAAACCAACCGCGAAGCTTCGCCTAACGCGGATCCCGCTCCGCAAGATGACGATGTACTCGAAAGCATCGGCGTAAGTCCTAACCCGGTCACGACAGATACAACCAGTCAATCGAGTCTGGACCGTAAGACCTCGCCGTTCGACGATTCAGTCGAGATTGTGGACGATTCAACCGAGCAGGGTCAACCCGATGGCATTGAAACGACAGACTCTCGCGCCGCGGACAGTCCATCGGACTCGGATTCAGTCACTGCGACCGATAAGTTGATCGTGCCTGAATCGAACCGGGTACCTGCTTCCGTCGCGTCGCCTGAGGTTAATAACGAACCTGCGATTCCGAACACTAGTCCCGAATCGGTGCCTACCCAGGCGTCAAGCGCCCAACCAGCTATCACCCTCGACGAGTTGCTTCGGCAAGCCCGTAAAACCCCACATTTCAAGCAGGAAGCCCTTCACGCTCGGCTTGCGGAACGGCGAAGGCTCGCGATCGCCATGCGCGCAACCCTCGAGGCTGCGCAGCAAGTCGCAGCGTACGGCCATGCCGGTACTCAATTACTCCGAGACGCATCCCTAGACACCATCGTCTCAACGATGATCGCCGATAAGGAACGTGAGCGCCTCAATGAAGTACTGCAGACGACCGCTGCACCGACTTCCTCGTCAGTGAACCTTGTCGTTGCACCGCCGGAGACGACTAGCGATGTGAAAGCTGGGTTTGACACGTGGCGAGCCGTATACATCGTGCTGGATGAACAAGGCCAGCGCATCGGCTGGCGCCACTCGTCGAGTGGCAAGCGGAAGTCCGCCTACGTAGGTGAATCGCTCATGTTCGATGACGACGACGTCGCGATCGTAGGAGTTTCGGCGCACATGGGTAGACGCTACCTAACCATTGACCTTAACGGGGAACGCCGCGATATCCCTCTTTTCTAAGCGTCGCACCACACCCCAACTACGGGCGAAAGAACGGCGCGATGCCCAACCGGACGCCGAATCAAGCAGGACTGCTCCACAGTCTTCCTCAGCGCGTTCTTCCGCGGAACTCGCGCAGGCAGAATCAAGTGCGTTTTACCAGTCTGCCGATGGTGAGCGATCGGCCGATGAGGAACTAAGCGCACGGGTCGACGTCGCGTCGAAAAATCTTGCCATCGAAGCCGCACTTGCTTCGATGCAGACCCTGAGAGTTTTCGTCACAGAAGACGGCGTCGTCTACCACGTCGAAGACACGCGCCGTCGACGCCACCTCGAGCAACTGCTAAGCCTGGTTCAGAAGGAACTCGGCCAAGCCATCGCTAAACCTGTCTCGCTGATGGAATACAGCAAGCTCCGAAGCCAAATCGCCCGTCCCAAGAGGGCGTCCGTATTCCACAACGACCTTGTTGAAATGATTCTTAATGACGCGATCGACCGGAAATCCAGTGATGTGTATATCGCGATCCACGCCGATCGCACCCTTATCCATTTTCGTACCCACGGCGTCCGCTATTTACATGCGGAAATCTCGCCTGACGACGGGCTCAAGATGGCGCGCTCGCTTTGGTCTCTTTCCCGCGGCGGACAGCACGAGGCGGACAAACCGACAGATACCGCGTTTGAGTTCCGCGATTACCGGGTTCGTGCTAACTCCATGCCGGAGGTGCGCGGCAACTCCATCGTGTTGCGTCTCCGGGACCCATCGTTCATCCCGCCGCTCACCGATCTCGGCTACAGCGTCCCACAGCAACGTCAAATCGATGAATTGCAGTGGAGCGCGGGTGGCTTAGCGGTCATCTCCGGGGAGACGAACTCAGGTAAATCGACGACGCTGACCTCGATGATGGCCGGGTTGCCTGCATCCGAAATGATCATCGAAATCGCCGATCCCATCGAAGTCGAATTTGACCATGTAACGCACATCGAGTTCGACCATTACTCAGAGAACGCCGAACAGCGTTTTCGTGAAATGCTCGCTGCGCTCGTCCGCCAGAATCCGGACACGCTGTTCATCGGCGAGATCCGCGATCTCCAATCGGCCACCGCGGGCATCGACATGTCCCTGCAGGGCAAGCGGGTCTGGGGTACCGTGCACTCACATTCCTGCGTTACCACGATCTCCCGGCTCGAACACCTGGGGATCGACGTCAATCTATTGGCGCAACCTGGATTTCTCAACGGTGTCATCAACCAAAGCCTGGTGCCGACGGTCTGTACGAACTGTCGGATGGACAAACTCCGCGATGACGTCCTGACGAGCCGCCTACGTCACAAGTTCCAGTCTGACGAGATTCGATTCCGTAATCCAGATGGTTGCTCTCAATGCACGTATGGATTTAGCGGCCAAACGGTGGTCGCCGAGATCATGTCGTTTTCAGGTGCCGGTGCACACGAATCGCGGCAATGCATCCGCGAACACGATCTCGCCCGTCTCGCCGCCTGTATGCGCGAAGACGGCATGACGAGCAAGGCCGCACACGCCCTCGCGAAGATCCATGAACGCTTGCTCGATCCCATCCAAACCGAGGAGGTCATCGGCCGCATCGGTACCGCCGACTCGATACCCGAAGAGGTCTTCTCACAGGCTAGATCGAAACCTACACGGAGTACGGATAGTGTCCGTCATTAGACACGTCCGCGTCGCTAGACGCCTCCGCGACTGGTACCGAAGCCACATGGCTGTCGACTCCACGACGCGCACCATGTTTTACAAAATCCTCGCCGCGCAAACTCGCGGTGGGGTTCGACCGCTGACGATATGCCAGATGTTGAGCGAAAAGGCGAACCTCGATCCCGGTATTCGTGATCTTGCGCGACATGGTGCAAAAGCCGCTCAAGCAGGACGCCTTGCGAGTGACGGCTTCGCAGAGAGTGGCTACCTGCCTGTGACCGACGTCGGGGTACTCCGCGTCGCCGAACAGAACGGCACTTTGACCGATGCGCTGACGGAACTTACCGATGCGGAACGGAGTACACGAACCTTCCTGACCGGCGCCTTTCGACCTGCCGCATTCCAGCTAGTCCCGGCAACTGTCGCGATCGGCATGGTGTCTGCATCGCCTGTGCTACTGCGGGATATCGTCCAGGACGCCGCCGCGCTAGAGGCAATGCCGCTCTACCAAGTCGCAACCTTTCTCCAGGCGTACGGTCCCGCAATCGTGAGTTTGTTCCTCGCATTCGTGATATTCTGCTGGTGGGGACGCTCGCGGCTCACCAAAGGTCGTTGGATGCTGACGCTGTTCAACCACGACTGGCTTGACCAGGTGTCCATTGCCTATTGCCGTCTCGCCGCATCCATGACGCGCCAAGGCGCTACGCACCTGCAAACGCTCAGCGCTTTCGCCGATGCGTACCGCTTCGTCTACGTTCAAGCAATGATTCCTCTCGCGTCGCGCGATGTGAGTGACGGCCGCGCATATGCGCAGAGTCTCGCCGAGCGTTTACTCCCCGCCGATGTCGCGGACCTCCTTGAATCGCTCGTGCCCGGGGAAGAGCGCGAGCGGTATCCGAACGCCTTTGAAACGCTGGCTGCTATGCAGGAAGCGTTGCTTTCCAACCATTACACAGTCCGTGCCCGCGCCATGAAGTTTTCATTCATGGCGCTCACGGTCGCTTTTCTCGTCCTCATGTTCCACGGACTCTTCAACGCCGCACGGTCCGTCACGTCTCAAGTCGGCGTTTTTTGATCCAACGTTATTGGAACCCTTACATGAACCAACCATCTCTACATCAGGTCGCTACCGCGTTATCGCGCAATCGAGGCTACTCCCTATTGGAAATGAGTCTTGCCGTATTCGCGATCGCCGTCATTGCTGCCATCGTTTTCGTCGCATTCGCCGACACGCAATCGACTGCTAATCAAACACGCGCCTTAACCGAGATCAACGCGATCTCGAACAGTGCTCGTAGCTTCCGTTCGTCCTTCGCACAAGGTGGTCTATATACGAACTTAACCAACGCAAAGGTGCTCGAAGACAACGGCTACACCATGGGTGGGATGACGCTGAACGGCAACAATGCAATCAATGTGTATGGATTACCGGTGACGATCGCCACGATAGCCGGTGGCTCGGATGCAACCCTTGTCTATACATCGCCAACCCAGGAGGACTGCCTAGCGTTGATGGGATTCTTCACGGATGATCCTGGAACTACCGCAACCACCGCGGCTGACGAACACGTCTCAGGCTTTAAAGCAGGTGCCGCATGTAGTACCGCGGGTGCGCTTACGCTCATCCTTGAGTAGATCCAGCCAGCATGTCGCTCGGATCACTCACGTTGAGTATTGGACTCTCCGTCGTCCTTGGCGGCATCGTCGCCATGAGCGCATGGGCGATCAACGACGCACTGGATCACCGGCGCGACACGCAAACCGTCTTTTCGATCGCACTCGCGTATCGCGACCACATGACGTCATCCCGGTGCACCCTCCCCACCACCGCGCTCTCGTTGAGTGCGGTGCGCCCGGTTCTTACGGGCGTCGGCCAGTCGCATGCGAGCGTCGATGACGAAGGTTCCTGGCGCATGACTTTTGACGGTGACGCCAATCGGCAGCATGCCGTCACTGTGTTCAAGGTGGATAGCGCCTTGAACATCGTTCGTTCCGATACCTACGTACTTCCCGTCCCGGGCGGTGATCGGACCCACGAGTTCCTTGACGCTGTCTTCGATTCGAGGATTTGCCCGTAATGCAGGCCATTGGCGGCATCTTCCTCATCGCCCTGATGTTCACGGTTGTCACGCTCGGAACACAGTGGTGGCGCACGAGCGAAGATCTCAATGCCTCTCGCCGAACCGCCGAGGGCTACCTCACGCTGATCGAAGGACTCTACGCGTTCCGGGCTGACAACGTCTCGCAATGGCCAGGCTCTTTTACCAACTTGACCCCGTACCTGCCGCTGCTCCAGGTCGACTCGGTCGACCCGATGCAAGCGGGCGCGAACGGCGAGGGTGGCCGCTACGCGCTTTCTATCGTAGGTGGTGTCCTCACGTTGACAACGACCGTCAGCACGGAAGCGCATGCACAGGCGGTCGTTCGGGAGTTTGGTTCGAATGGCCGCTATGCGGCCGTAATCAATGGCTACGAGATCACGGTCGCGGTGCCTGACCCAGGCGGCATCGCCTTGATGCAGCAAACGTTGTTGACGGACGGCACAAACCGGATGCATCGACCATTGTGGATCCAGAACACCGTGTCCGCGGGCACGTCATGCAGCGGTACCGGCATGGCGCTCAACGCCAGTGGTGCGCTGATGAAGTGCAACGGCGGTATCTGGCAAACGCACTGACTTACTTCACGCTATGAAATCACGACAGCGCGGTGCACTCCTTATTGACGCGATGCTTGGCGTTCTCATCGTCGCCGGCATCGTCACCACTTTGAACTACGGCTATCGCATCGCCGAGCACTACGCGTCGGTCTTCGGTACCGTCGTCGGGTTCGCGCGTATGCACGAAGCCGAGCGTGCCTATCGCCGCGCTGGTTTCAACGGCATGATCGATTACACGACCATGCAGGTCCTCATGCCGGGCATTACGGTCCACTCCGCGACCTCCGCCCATCGCAACGGCGTGGGACGTCCCTACGAACTGCGGCTCATCGGCGGCGCACAGGTCCTTACGACCGTGGTCGACAACGAAGCCCAAGCCTCACAAATCGTCGATAAACTAGCGGGAAAGGGATCCTATGCCGCTGAGCCTGGTGGCTTTCGAATCACCTATCGTCCTGTCTACACCGATCCGCTCGAACGCCTGGTTCAACGGCATTCCATGCATGTGACCGGTCCGCACGGGACCCACCTGAAAGATCGTCTCAACTTTGGACCTGGCGCCATAGTCGCCGTCGGCGATCCGTGCGTGCCACCTGATGGCGTGCATAGCGGCGGGATCGCGATCGAAGCAGCCGGCCGGCCAGTGACGTGTGTGCGGATTTTTCCGGGAACCTCAATTCCGGATCGCGAGTGGCGTCTCGTTCCCTCGTCGACGACTTCGCCACCGCCACCACCGCCTCCGCAGCAGTTCTGTGGCGACGGCACACTGGTGACTTCTCGAAGCTCGGATTGCAAAGACTGCTCGGACGGGACGAATATTCCCGTTGGCAACACCTGCCTATCGATCATTCCGCGTTGTGGGGACGGTATCGCGGTCGTCAATACTGCCATCGAGTGCAAGGACTGTTGGGACGGCAGCAACATCTATGTCGGCAATAGCTGTCCCGCTCAACGCACGGAACAATGTGGCGACGGCACGTACGTATTCGACCGTGACAACGAGTGTCAGGATTGCTCAGACGGCACGAACATACCCATCACGGACACGTGTCCGTTAATCTCGACTCAGTACTGCGGCGACCGCACGCCAGTCACGAGTCGCGTCAGCGAATGTCAGGACTGTTGGGACGGCACCAACATCCACATCAGCGCGTCATGTCCGGATTTGCCGATATTCGAATACTGCGGCGACGGCACGCCCGTTACCGATGCGTCAACCGATTGCAAGGACTGCGGGGACGGCAGCAACATCCACGTCGGTTATACCTGTTCGACGGGCACCATGTGTTGGGATAGCTCCACCGTCCACCCACCGGCGAGCTGTCCGGTGCAACCGACCTGTGGTGACGGGACGCTCGTCACCGATCAATCAACCGAATGCAAGAACTGTAGCGACGGCACCAACATACACGTCAGCAACAGCTGTCCAAGCGGTACGGTCTGCTGGGACGGCTTCACGGTTTATCCACCAGCGACTTGCCCTGTGCAACCTGCCTGTGTCGATGGAACGCTTGTTATCGATCCCGCGACCGAATGCAAGACCTGTACGTGCGGGGAGAACATTCACATCGACGCCACCTGTCCATTGCCGTCGGATCGGTGCGGCGACGGGACGCGCGTATGCAATGTGTCGACCGACTGTAAGGACTGCACCGACGGTACCAACATACCCGTCAGCAAAAGCTGTCCAAGCGGTACCGTCTGCTGGGACGGATCCATCGTTTATCGACCAGCGACTTGCCCCGTGCAACCTGCCTGTGGCGATGGAACGCTTGTTACCGATCCCGCGACCGAGTGCAGGACCTGCGGGTGCGGGGAGAACATTCACATCGACGCCACCTGTCCATTACCGTCAGATCGGTGCGGCGATGGGACGCGCGTGTGCAATGCTTCGAGGGGCTGCCAGGACTGCTGGGACGGCACCAACATCCCCATCATCGCGATGTGCCCGCTCCAACCTGCCTGTGGCGACGGAACGCTTGTCACGAATCCCTTGACCGAGTGCAGGACCTGCGGGTGTGGGGAGAACATTCACGTCTCCAAGACGTGTCCGCTTCCGGCGGACATGTGCGGCGACGGGACGCGCGTGTGCAATGCGTCGACCGACTGCCAGGACTGCTGGGACGGCACCAACATCTCCATCATTGCGACATGCCCGCTTCAACCTGCCTGTGGCGACGGAACGCTTGTCACGGATCCCTTGACGGAGTGCAAAAACTGCACATGCGGGGAGAACATTCACGTCACCGCCATTTGTCCAATCCCGCCATACCAATGTGGGGATGACACACCTGCTTGCGATGCTTCGACCGACTGCAAGGACTGCTGGGACGGCTCGAACGTTCACGTCCTGAGCGCATGCCCCGTCCAGCCCGCCTGTGGCGATGGGACGCTCGTCACCAATCCCGCGACCGAGTGCAAAAGGTGTACGTGCGGACAAAACATCCACATCGATGCGACGTGCCCTCTGCCGCCGGATCGATGCGGCGACGGGACGCGCGTGTGCAATGCTTCTACTGACTGCCAGAACTGTTGGAACGGCACGAACATTCCGGTTCGGACCCACTGTCCGGTTCAGCCCGTCTGTGGCGATGGAACGCCTGTCACCAATGCCGCGACGGAATGCAAGACTTGCTGTGACGGCTCGAACATTCCGGTCGGGAATGCGTGCCCCGACGTGAGCTACTCGTGTGCAGACTCAAGCGCTAGTTACCCGAACTGCTGTTGCCCGAATATGTCCCCGATCGTAACCCAGAACGCGTGCTCGGTCGTCTGGAGCTGTCCGCCGAAACCGACATACGGTTTACCTCAAGGTTCGAATCCTGGTCCACATTGGACCATCGTAACGACCGAAAACGCGTGCTTTATTCAGCAGACTCTGGTGTGCACCGGTTCAGTTGGTGCGTGCTTTGGTCCGGGGAATTACTGTGCGAATCCAACGCAGGTCTGGTTCGGTAGTGGCGGTCTTTGTGATAACCCTACCTGTGGTTCTTCCACCGGGTACGTGTGCGGTGAAAGTATCCTAGGTCGCTAATACCTCTGAGTCACTTTCTTGTGCTACTTACCACGGAAGTCGAGAATCATCGAGCGTCGCTGCCATCATCATCATCATGCGGATTTGATGCTGATCAATTTCCCTACCGTATCGGCAAAGGAATTTGGATATGTGTCCCGTGCGGCTTCTGGTGCATTGAATCCCCTTCTTGTCGGCTCCGAACTTATCTCGATACGAGCGGATGTGTGCGTCCACCGCAGCACGATGCTGTGACGGAATCTGCGCCATCATCTGCTTGAAGAGGTTTCGATACGCCGGTCGCGTCTCACCAATCGACGCAACTCCCAACCAACCAAGTGCTTCCATGTTGCTCTTATCCTGACCAGCCAGTCCATGCAGGTAGATGTACGAGACGCGCGCTTGTGCATCCTTAAACCCCATTCGTGCGAGGATTAGTAGCTGCGGAAAGGCTTTCTCATACTGGCCAGATTTGAAACTGCGCACTGCCGTTTCTTTCCAACGGTAGACACGATCCATTTCCAGCAGATCCATATCCTCGCCGTCGATCCGTTCGCCTTCAACGAAGATCTCCTCGATGTCATTGATATCGTAACTGCGCGCGGTCGTCGCCGTCGCCACGGTATTATCAGCGAACGTTGGAGCTTCTCGCGCACTCGCGTTCGGAACGAGCAACGCCACGACCGCTACACTTCCGAGTAATTTCAATTTTTTTATAAACATTAGTTCAGCCTAATCAAAAAATACAGCGCGACTCAGTTGGTGAGTCGTAGAACGCTGTGGACCTATATAACTTGGTTTCACATATCAAATATACAGTTGTTCATGTGACATTCAAGTTATATATGGTATATTGTATAGTTAATGGGTTTGTCTTGGAGTATCTAACCCTTGAGCGAGTAAATCCTGGTGTGATCGAAATCTACCGAAATCTCGAAGGATAGCTCGGTAATTCACTCGTTAGTAGAAACTTGGCTTTGAACACGTTGTCGACGACCTCTTCGAAATGATCTTCAATCTGCCTTGGACTAGCATGATTGAGGCAATAGCAACGTATCGGCCCACGTTTCCCCGGTTGCTGCTCCGCTGGGTGCCAGCAGTCTTTCAGGCTAGCCCGAAAGGCTTTGAAATCCACCCACTCGTTGAGCAATTGAGGCGCGAGAACCAAGCGCTAAGAAGGCCTATGCGACAGGGGTATCTGGCCGAGGATGAGCGCCCACATTAGTGTCTCCAAGGATCCGTCAAAAGGCTGCGTGTTTTGTGAGCAGGTACGTGGGTCCCTAAACGAAACTGGTCACGTTAGGGGCGGTGCCCCGATCTTTCGAATTAGATACGGTCCTCGCCTAAAGTTTGTGACCGCGCGCGGCCGCATCCTCGAACGAGTCGAACTTTCCAATCAAGGACTCGTCATGTAAGAGCGTCTACACGCCAAGGAAGTCGACCTCAAGTTCCTTTTGCATGTCCTCGTCGACCGATATATCCGGGTTAACGTTGTCATGTGTATACCTCTGCGAAGTGAGGCGACGGCGATTACTTCCCGACTAAAGGACTGGGAGTAATCACAGTGTTGTTTTAGATTCGGTCAGGCTCGGGATACGTCGTCTCGCACGGTCGCACTCAGAAGCCGAATTTACGACTGTTGTGGGTCAAGGCCAGAGCGTCAATCAACGATCAAAATCCCCGCTTAGTTGGAGTTTAAAGGTGTTGAAAAAGTCCTAGAACCGCCTCGAAATGCGACAGGAATTTATAAATAGAGGCTGTTGATTTTCGATTCGATTTTGCGGCGTTTTTCGTTCGCGCTGGCATTTGATCGGCCCGATCGGGGTCAAAGCGCCGTTCAAGCCGGATTCGGACGAAATTAAGCGCACAAAGTCGCCGAAACAAGCCATATTGCATCCACTCGAAGGTGGTTTTCTCGATGCTCCGCACTCAGAATAGACTTCCCCTACCTAAACTGTACAAGCGTTTGACGTTCCACGCCAGACACGCCAGCTGCCACTCGGTTTGAACGCCGGCGAGACCGCGCATCTTCGGATACCGAAATCCCATCGCGTCCTTGATGCAGCCGAAGGTCGTTTCGACCGTGCTCTTGCGCTTGCGATACAGGACCTGGCCGATCACGTCCTGCATCCGTGCCACCATGGTCTCGACGGCTTGCGAGCAAGCCCCTTTCGGTGGTTTCGCCCGCCCGTTTTTGCCGGTGGCGATATAGGCATTGACGTCGGCTTCCTCGCACGCCTGAACATTGTCGTCGCTGTAGTAACCCGCGTCGGCCAACAGATTCATGCGACCGTCTTCGTCATCCGCGTCGTCAGACGCCGCGTCGGGCTCGACGGTGGGCAACGCTTCGAGCGCGCACAGCGTCGGCACGATCTGGCCGTAGTCCGTCGGCGCGTCGGTCACACCCGACGTCACGATGAGCTGCGTGTCCACATCGACGCCCGCTTGCGCGTTGTACGCCGGCATGATTCCGTCACGGGTCTTCATCAGCTGCGAATCGGGGTCGGTCAAGTGTTCCCGCGTCGCCTGCTTGGGTGCATCCCCGGGCGGCTTCGGCGGCGCCCCCCGGGGTTTCGTGCCGTGCGCTTTTTCATACGCGTCGCGGGTCGCCTGCAGCGCGTCGTAAGCGGCTTGTTCGGCCGCCAGCGCAGCGGCGTCCGCCGCATCCAGTTTTGCCGCCATCGCCTCGTAGCGCTTGACGTCCACCAGCAGCCGCGTCAAGACGTCATCGTCAACGGCGGCACCGACCGCATGAACGTTGGCATCCGCGCCTTCAGCGTCATGGCGGTCCGCCTGTTCGGACAAGCGCGCAATCACCTTTTGACAGACCTCGATGCGTTTCCGCGCCAGCTTCGCCGTCAACGATTTCTCCCGCGCCGCATACGCCTTCAGCTTCGTCCCGTCAACCGCAATCGCGGACAACTGCACCACGCCGCCTTCGATCAGCACCTGCAAGAATTCCGCCGCCGCCGCTTCAAACGCCGCACGATGCGCACGGCGAAAGTTCGCCAGCGTCGTGTGGTCCGGATGCTGACCCCCGGCGATGTACATGAAATCCAGCCGGTCATGGGTCGCTTGCTCCAGCTTGCGCGAACTGTTCACGCCGGTCATGTAACCGTACAGCCACAGCGCCAGCAGCACGGCCGGCGGGTACCCCTTGCGCCCCGCATCCACATGGTACGTCGCCTCTAACGCTGACAAGTCCAACCGCGCCGCCACCCGTACGTACAGTCGCGCGACGTGATCGTCCGGCAGCAGTTCTTCCAGCGACGGCGGAAACAGCACAGGCTCAGCGCGATTGACATCTCCAATCATGGCAGGTGGCACCGTTGGCCAATGAAGCACTAAATGTTAGCTTGAATCGCCTTAACATACAAACCGAAAAGCGACTTTTTCAACAGCCTCTATAATGCAAATATATCAATAAGATCGAATTTAGGTGCATTATCTAGATCGAGAATATCAACAATCCTCGATTAGGGTCAAAAGAACGTTCCGAGAGGCTCAGTTCAGGATTCAGGTTAAGGGACAATCGTGTACGCAATGAAAATCTGTGCAAAGGTTCAGAAGTCGTTGGTTTTCGGAACTCTGGTCCTATGGGGATCAGTGATTGCGTCGCCGTTTGAATTAGACAACTTATCCGTCCAGCAGAGTCAATCGGATGGGTCACACTACCAAGTACCTTATTTCCCATCTGCCATGAACGATCGCTACGGACGCGAAGGCATCATGCAAATTGTCAATTTGACTGATCAGAGTGGTACTGTCACAATCAACGCCTATGATGAGGCAGGCAATGCTGCAACCGAAATAGAACTGTCGATTTTGGGTGGTAACTCACTTAGCGTAAGCTCAAGCGACATTGAGAGTGGTAACGATGCATTAGGAATCAGTAAAGGCATTGACGCGCCAGATGAAGGTGATTGGCGCCTTGAAGTCAACGCGGATATAGCGATTCAGGTAGTCGCATCGGTTCGCACATTCGGTGGTTTTAGCACGTCAATGCATGATGTAGTTCCACTCATAGACGATGTTTACCCTATCTACTTTTTCCGCGGAAGTCACCGCTGGCCGATTGAGAGCCGATTGCGATTGATAAACCTCTCGAATGAAGCTGTTGACATAAGTATCCGAGGGCGTGATGATGATGGTGAGCCTGCGCCTAACGGGGTCGTTACGATGTCCTTGCGAGCTGGTCAAACAGCAAAGTACACCGCGAGGGATTTAGAGAAGGGTCATGCGAGCTTCGACGGCTCGTTTGGGACAATTGACGGAGATTGGCACTTGGAAGTTGACGCCAGTACCCCGATTCTCGTACTTAATCTTCTCCACGCCCCCACTGGCCATGTAACAAATCTCTCCACAATTCCAGGAGAGGTTGACTCAACATATACCGCGCCACCACCTGTTGTACCGTCAACGAAGCCTGACGCCCCTACGATCGAGGTAGTCGATGCCAGAAATTTCGTGATTCGCTGGACTCATATGGCGAGTGCTGGAAAATCCTACGCATTCGATACTCAAGCCAAATTTGATACGGATGCAGTATGGGCTGATTTACTATGTGACGTAGTTGAATATGAAAATGACGTTACTGATGATCTGTCGCTACCGGTGCCACTGACAGCTGATTTAGTTGCTGGTGAAGTGATTCAAGCGCGTTATCGTGTCAAGGAGAGCGACGCCTGTGCAACCGGTACTTGGGGATTGTGGTCAGAAGTTGGTGAAGTCACCGTTGAAGGCGATGATGACGATGGCGGTACGACCCAAGGTACCCGCTACGGGGTTGGTGAGACTATCGCAAACATGCCGAGTGGATTCTTTGGAGGTACTCTCCGTGGAGTCAGCATGAGACTTAGTGGCGGAGTTGTGACAATCACCTTTGACAATGGCGGCTACGTTGAGAACAATGATTACCGATGGACGTGTGATGCCTCTGACGGTTGTCGAGTGGTTGATCGGGTCGTTGAGGAAGGGGAGATTGTGGAAACAGAAGCGTAGCGAACGGTTGAGAATTTAAGAAACCGATCCTGCTCAGCTGCCGTGCGTGTGCTTTGACGCACGCGCAGAACCGATCAGTAGCGACTTCATTCCAGTTGAACTAGGTTCAACGCGAGTCACGAGTCTTGCGATCTACTCTAGTTACTTTAGCGTCCAGGTCGGTCGAGCAAGGTCTCGCTCAAATGCCTTCGCGATACCTTACTATGCTCAGGTGAACCCACGACGCAATTGATAGTCAATTCATCTATTGCCGCCTAGATACGAAGTCGGTAATCGGCTAGCGCAAGTTTGGTGCCTAAGTGCTGTGTCTCGGTGTATCGCATGTTGCCTACGTCAAAGGTGCTTGATTCGTTCGAGAAAGTACTAATGTGCCTTTCACTACCGCACCTCGTACGTGAAACAGTCTGATTGCCACAACCATTGGTTTGAAATTATCGCGAATCGTCAGGCTTAGTAGTCCCTGAAGTCTCGGTTTTCATCGATGCCTCGAGTCAAATACAGATGTACGAAATGCGCAGAGTCCGGTGTTTCGCGCGAATAGGGAAGATCGATCCGAAAGCGTCGAGTTCCCCCCACTGCGTTTTACTCAAGAGTGACGCCTAGTTGGCACAAAATTTGTGTCGTTATGTCGATGTAACGACTTTGTTGGGTCCTGCGTCCGGATCTCCTCGAAGTACGTGGGTGAAATAACCCTTGATATCGGGGTGCAACTACGCGATACTTGTATCGCAACCAGTGGGATAACAATTTGATCGGGAGGGTCGATGGGAGCGATGTCGCTTCGTCTTTCGGATGAAGTATTAGAACGATTGAATAGGCTAGCTGATGCGACGGGAAGAACTAAGACCTACTACGCAACTGAAGCTATCTGCCGATATTTAGACGACTTGGAAGATCTCTATCTCGCGGAGACGCGTTGGCGCGATCTTCAGGAGGGACGTTCCAAGACGGTCCCGCTAGATGAGATAGCCGATAGGTATGCCTTGGACGATCGAAATTGACGCTGCGGCGAAAAGAGAACTAACGAAACTCAATCGCGAGATTTCAGATTGTCTAGTGACGTTCCTAAGTGAACGTATTAGTCCGCTTGAGGATCCCAGGTAGGTCGTTTGCTGAAGCATCCGGACGGTTTTTGGCGTTACAGAGTGGGTGACTACCGCATTATTTGCCGCATCGTGTACGAAAAACGACGAATCGTGGTACTTGCATTCAGGCACCGGCGAGAGGTTTATGGTCAGCGGTGAGGGTCGTACATTGATTGAATTCGACGACGTAGCCAGATTCTGCTTCCTCCCCCAACGATTGGCACTCCTTCGGGAGGTGATCGGCAAAGCAGACTTGACAGCGTGGTTGCGTGCGAGCTATCGAGACTCATTGCGGTTGTTGAATCACCAGCCTCTAGAATTTTGACATCAGCTGACTAACTGATTAACTAACCCAAAGGGATGCAGGTTTCGCGATGCGCAAACGTCAGTTCAACATTGACGTCACACACACAGTGGATGATGATGTCTGGGTAGCAACGAGCGATGATATTCGTGGTCTAGTTGTCGAATCGGAAGGGTTTCAAGAGTTCTTGGCCGAGCTCGTCGACATCAGTGTCGAACTGCTTACCCATAATCACGGTGCCAGTGACGAACAACTGAATCGGACGAGACTTTGTTGCCATGTCACGCACAAAGTAGATAAACCTTCGGCTAAGCACTCGACGCAGCCAGAAGTACATATCTCGGAGCTACAACTCGCTGCCGGCTAGGATCACTAGGTGGCAAGCCTCTACCCAGGTGTGTCTCGTACCCTTTGCTCAGGGGGTTGGTTTCTTCATCATCAAGGCAAGGGAAGCCGCGAGCTATGGCGGCACCAAACTGATCCAGAAGGCGATCAGATCAGCGTTCCCTTTAATATCAAGAAGACACCTACGGCGGAGAGCATTATGAAGGCGGCAGGGCTGCCGAAGGATTCATTCCTCGCTTCAAAGAAAGCGCTAAAGAAACGAAAGAGAGGTTCTGGGTCGCGTTAGTGTTCTTTGGTGAACGTTAACCCGGTACGAATTCCCGTTCTAGTGTCGTCGTAGTGCCTATCCTTGAAGTCCAGTGGGCCTTCGCGACCGTATTTCACGGGTGCAATCGAGATCTTGTCTGATGTGGCGTCGAGATCAGCGTGGATTTGATTCATGTCCTCATGCTGCTGGCGTTCGCCGCAAACATGGCGTAGTTCACGGACGATCGTGAGTTCGTCACCTAAGTCGGTCTGACCCAGCTTGTCTTTAGAATCGATCCGAGGCGAGTGCTTTTAATACAGAAAGTCCCACTCCATCGTCAGTTCCTCGATCTCGTGATGTAACGCATCCGAACTTACCGTCTCAGGTTCGGTCGCCTTGCCACGACGCACGAATTCCCATGCCTCGTCCTCCAGCAACTGCTTTTCCAACATTCGATCTGCGACGCCTGAATTTCAAGGCGTGCTGAGAGTTCCGCCAAACTCCGTACGCTCTTCACTGCTTCCAGTACCCCACCCGAAACTTGAACGCGGGGGTGCCTCCGGCGACTTCATTTGCTGTTCATGTGATTTACCCGTTTTGTACGACATCAAGGGTCCAACGCATCTTAAGCCAACCAACAAAACTATCTCATTTTTCGGCACCAATTCTTTCTGATGTTTAAAAGGTTAAACTAAGTGCCCACTGAAACTGATAGCGAACCCGCCGAGCACATCGATCTGCATCATGCGACAACTGCTTCAACTTGGGAGGACGCTCTGCCCGTCACAACAAAGAGAATCGAGTCAACGACTCGCGAGTCGTGCGGAGTGTGCACACAGCTAGTCGGAAGTCGTTGTACATCTATCGTGATCATGACCGCAGTCGCATTGACTTTACGTTCAACAGCCCAGTAAACGACTTTTCGCATGAGTTAGTTTGATAACCTGGTTATCAGTCAGCTCCTACGCTAATCGGCGAGACGAAGCAACCGCATATTAAGGTATTAGTCTCAGCGTTGCGCACGAAAACCAATTCACACGTTGAAATGGTTTTCGGCACGGCGCGAGTGAGAATTCCCTAGCTTTGCTCGCGTGAACGAATTGACCGAGCTGCACGGCAAATTGCAGCGAGGACAGCGAAGAGTTCTTGAAGCTGTTGCGTGTTCATCACGTGAACTCACTTTCAACGTCGCCATCTGGCAAGGTCCAACAACAGTTGGCTTCTTCAATCGCGTGTGGGTGACTATCCACGCGTTCGGCGAAACCAGCACGATGCTTGCTTCAACAGAAGCATCTCGTGCCGTCCTATCTTGGGCTGTTCGGATCAGGGGTTGGCGTCCTAAGACTCAACGCAGCCATCGCGATCGTTGCAAGATGAGATTCCCAACGAAGTCATTTCCACTAACCATTGAATTTGCGCCGTGAAAGATCTGAACTACGAGCTATTGACGATCTGCCGTCGCAATCGCGACGGCAGCTTTTCTACCCGGGGCGTTCGGCACCGAAGATTGCAACTGCACGCGAACACGCTACAGCAACTTGGTTTTCTCTACATGCACGCCAACTCACTTAAGTCAAAACACATTACCGCATTGGTGGAACATTGGATCGCTAATGGAATTTCTCCTGGCACCATCCGGAACTACATGGCAGACATCCGCTGGTGGGCTGAGAAAATCGGCAAGACACACATCGTGCATCCATCAAACGAACACTGCGGCTTTCCTTCCCGAGACCATACCCCAAAAGACAAGGCGCAGCATCTCGACGAGGACGCGTTTCTACGGATTAAGGACGAATACGTACGCAGGAGCGTACGCCTGCAACAAGCGTTCGGACTCCGCCGCGAAGAATCGATCAAATTTCGACCCAGCTATGCCGATCAAAAGACGCACATCCAACTCAAGGGTTCTTGGACCAAAGGCGGGCGTCCACGCGAAATTCCAATCACCGAATTGTCCCAGCGGGAGTTATTGGATGAAGTCCATGATTTCGTCGGCTCCGGCTCTCTGATACCGTCCGAGTCCCTATATAAGCACCAGCTAGTCCGCTACGATCACTGCGTGAATAGAGCCGGCTTGAGAAATCTTCACGGTCTTCGCCACGGTTATGCACAACGTCGGTATCTGACACTAACTGGATGGTTCCCGCCTTCGGCAGGTGGTCTTAAATTCTCAGAATTGACGGAGTCGCAACAAGCGATCGATCAAGAAGTACGGCTTAAAATCAGCCGTGAACTCGGTCACAACAGGATCGAAATAACGCGCGTATATTGTGGTGCGTGAGTGTTTATGTGGAGTTGCACAGGAGGGTAGGGACCGTCGAGTTGCGGGTACGCCAGTACCGCGACAGTCGTTTCAGTACCCAGATGTTCGAACGTTACCGCCGGTCGGAAAAGGCGTTGATGTCAAGCCTCGCCGAGATGTACATTCAAGGCGAATCGGCAGACCTACGGTCCGTACGGAAAGTGACCAAGTTGGCCAAGTCGTTGAACGGGGATGCGTTTTCGTACGGGACGAATTCGAAGCTGGTGGCGACGCTAGACGCGCGCCTGTAAGCCTTCGCCACGAGAAGTTGGATGATACGCGCTTTCGCTGTCTGATTCCGGATGTGTGGTACGAGAAGGTGCTGGCCCGCGGCGCGGTGGGAACTGGGACGGTGCAGATTGCGGTCGGGATCGACGGTGCGGGGAAACGACATCTGCTGGCGGTGGAACTGGTAGAAAAGGCGAGGGGCAACAGCTGGATGGCGTTTTTGACAGGCTTGAAAGAACGGGGTCTACAGGGCGTCGAATATGACGTGTCTAACAGTCACGAAGGTCTCAAGTGTGCCATCGAGAAGCTGCTGACCGAAGCACTCTGGCAACGTTATACCGTGCTTTTTCTGCGCAACCCGATGGTGCGCTTTTCCGAACGAAAACCGCGTGCCTAAATCGGCGGTCCGGGCCAAGAACTCCACATAAGTGGGAGCTTCACATTTGTCGATTTATGTTGAGCGCAACATAAATCGACGAATTCGGCTACCTGCCAGTGCCGCTACAGACCGCCCACATGCTGTTCCTACTGGTGGCAGTCCGTTACAAACGTAGCAGCACTCTACTGATGTCGAATCAAGAGCTCTCCGACTGTGAAAGGATCTCGGGCGATGACGTCGTGGCGACCGCGATCCTCGTGATAGGTCGCCTTTAACGCTGATAAGTCCAACCGTGCTGCTACTCGCACGCACAGCCGGGCGACGTGATCGTCCGCAAGCAGTTCTTCCAGCGACGGCGGAAACAGCGCACGCTCAACGGGATTGACATCTCCAATCATGGCGGTTAGCACCGTTGGCTCATGGAAAGCTAGATGTTAGCTTAAATCGCCTTGAATAGCATGGCCAAAAGCGACTTTTTCGACAGCCTCATTAGCAAATTAAATTGACTGCGTCCGAACGTGTGATCCCGTTCGGACGCATTTTTTATTTCATCCTGTATTTACTGAAGAAGATTGTCTCAAACCTCGTATACTAGAGGCTGTTGAAAAAGTCCTCGAACAGACTTGAAATGCGACACGCACCTAAATATAATGCAAATAGATCAATAAGATAAAATTTAGGTCGATTGCCGAAATTGAGAAAATCAACAGCCTCACTAGTGGCAATTTAACCCTCGTGGAATTTCTTGCGTAGCCAATTCACCTTTGGTTGGATAGCGATCACCGCAATGATGGTTGTGATCGTCCTTGCTATATATCTTGTCACAGATCTCGATCATGATGCCGCGGACGTGGCGGAGTACGATCCCGATCGACAGATGCTCGAAGCGGCTAATTCCCAAATCGTTGCAGAGAGTCAAGGCAGGGTTACGGAGACGTTAGTTCGCAATGCGATACGCCCATCAAAGACACTTCGAGAAATACCTCCTACTGTCGCGACCGTACCTCAACCACCTGATGGGTATGCGTTTGTCGAATTCCATGGCGAGATGTCGAAGGCGCTCATGGAACATCGTGGTGCGCCGAAAAGTGCGCGACCTGAGGCAGGACTGAATTGGCTCGACTCGTCGACCGCTATCAACGAACTGATTGCTCAAACCGCACGTGCGGATCGAAATTGGGCATTTGGCTGGTTGCGCCTGGCAGACTACGCACGGATCAATGAGTTGTCGGCAGCGCTTCGAGGAACCGATGCCGTAATCGTCGGTGCGGCTGGAAGTCTGATTCGCGCGAAGCTACCGGGCGAAGAAGCGCAACTGCTCGCGATCGCTGCGCTTCCTGAAGTCGACGGGATCGGCGCACCGCAACCCGAGATTAAGCTGCAAGCTGTCGCGCAGGAAACGTCCGAGTTCGCTGCGCACGAACGGATTCCCGTCTTCGTTTCGTTGATGGCGATCGACTCAGAAGGCCATTGGCGACAGAAGCTCGAGGAACTTGGTGCATTGGTAGGGCACTACGACCCAACGATTCGAGTGTATGCGGTTTCTGCCACCTACGAAGTACTCAAGGAAATCGCAACCTATGACTTCGTCATGGCAATCGAACCGATCGGCGTCGTCAAGGCATTGCACGACACCGCTGTGCCGGCGATGGGGGCAGACGCTCTGCGCTCGTACGAGGGATCGCCCGGGTTGTTCTCCGGCGTTGGCGGCAGTACGGTTCCGATAGCCGTGATGGATACTGGGTTAAACATCAATCATTTGGACATTTCGTCAAACCGTAGCAGCATCTGTGGCGCAAATTTCGTCTATTTTGAACCTCGTGTCGACGACCACGATCTCTGGGTGGATGAGGGACTGCACGGTACGCACGTTACGGGCACAATCGTCGGAAACGGTACGGCAGAACCACGCTACACGGGCATGGCGCCTTTGGTGCAGCACATCCGTTTCGCAAAGGTCCTCAGTCACGTAGGTTTTGGCAGCGAATTCTCCATCCTTCGTGGCATGGACTTTCTGGCAGAACCTATTACGTGTGCTGAAGCCGGACCGGATGCAACACCAATCAAACCACTGATCGTCAATATGAGCCTGTCGAACACGAATCTAATTTGGGAGGGTAGAGGTGTGTCCGAGCGCAAGCTCGACTCGATTGTTTGGAATCAGCGACAGCTTTATGTCGTTGCGCAATCAAACGCGAGCATTAGTGGTTTTTCCAGTTACGGGGCGGCGAAGAACTCTTTGGCAGTGGGCGCAGTGCTTGACGGTGGGAGTCTCGCCGGTTTCAGCAGCCATGGTCCCACCGCGGATGGGCGGCTAGCGCCGCAAATCGTCGGAACGGGAGTCGATCTCTTCTCGGCAGCTGGTGATGGCAGTCGGGAAGACTATCAGAGGTTGAGCGGTACAAGTATGGCGTCGCCGTCAGTAGCAGGTGTAGCCGCACTGCTCATGGACGCGGTTCCAGCATTTCGTGAACAACCAGCGCTGACAAGGGCGCAGCTCATCGCTAGCGCAATCAAACCAGACATCTGGTTGGAAGACGCCGAGTTGTTTCCGGCCAACAACTCGAATGGACCGGGCTCGCTGCAGATGCGATATGGGCTCGGCAAGGTTTCTGCGCGAACGAGCATTCTCAATAAGGCGGGGACAAACGGTTGGGAGAGCGCGACTGCAATTTCGGCACTTGAGGATGGGGAATACGCCTATCACGATATCCATGTACCGGAAGGTACCAGTCGCCTCGACCTTGTTTTGACGTGGGATGAGCCACCTACTGATACCTTAGCTAGCGCAGTTTTGAATGATCTTGACCTATGGGTCGACCGCGACGGAGACTGTGCGATGGAGCCATGTGGAGAGTACGCGTCTACGTCTCGCGTGGACAACCTCGAGTGGATCATCGTATCGAATCCTGAGCCAGGAATGTATCGCGCGAAAGTGGCTGGGACTCGAGTCTATACCGATTCTCCACGCGCAGCGCTCGCTTGGACGACGATCCGGGGCGAGTCTACGCCAAGTCTTGAAATCTCAGTGAATCAAGAACTTATCGAAGTTGAAGAGCCGGACGAGGAACGAGAGTTAACTGTCAGCCTAACCACAGATGCGTATATCGCCGCAGGTACGCGGTTGTTCATTGATTGTAGGACATCCAATGGCGCCGATTGCGATCCGGATAAACAGATGCAGGTCTCGATGGAACGCGCAGACGGTATCATGTCGGATATCCAAATGCTGATCGGTGAGTCTATCGCTATTGGGGAACTTGCCGTAGGTGACACATGGCGCGCGAAGATCACTTTTGGAGATCTAGTTCCAGGCCCCGATAGCGCATTTAGTCTTTACGTTAAGGCTAGCGCGTGGAACGCGAACTCAGCTATCGCGACTGTGCTCACACGCACGATCCGAACAGACGCATCTGATGGATCAGAAGCTGAGCAGCCAGCAAACGAACGCTTCGTGAATGCGACCTCGCTTTCCGGTGATGCAGGTGCCGTCGAACTCGATTTGATACGAGCGCAGACTGAGTTGGGCGAACCGGTATTCACTCCGTAATTGGGACGCCCAGCTGGATCGGTCTGGTATGAGTGGACGGGTTCTTCTAATAGCATGGTTTCGTTCAGTCTTGTCCCCGATCAGTCCTACGAATCTGTCGCAGCATCACGCATAGATATTTTTACAGGTGATCGAATCACCAGTCTCAAGCAAGTTGCCGCCGCAGATTGGGGGACGCAGTTCTTCGCTGATTCTGGTCAGGTATATCGGATCAGGGTCAGTCATGTCTCGAAAAGTGTACCTCTGGAGCTGAAATGGTTCGTAGGCGTTCGGCCGGCTAACGACGATTTTCTAAGAGCGGCGGTGATTGAAGGAGCCACAGGCACCGTTGTCGGAACGAATGCAGGTGCTACCCTGGAGAGTGAAACCTTCGGTAGCATGGCGGGAACAGTCTGGTATCGCTGGACAGCGCCTAGCGACGGGACCTGGGAGTTCGAATCCGACACAGAGCAACTGCGCGTACTCGCGTTCACCGGTGAAAAACTGTCATACCTACGACTGGTGTCAGCTTTTCCATACTATCGAGCGGTACTTAAAGTACGCGAAGGCGAGGAGTACATCCTCACAGTGGCATCGCAGGACGCGTATGCCGCTGGAGCAGACTACGAACTATCGTGGGACAACATCGAACGCGAAGCTGGCAATGACGACTTCAACAATGCCGACGTGATTCCTGCTGAAGTATCGTCGTCGCATCATGTAAACATTGACTCGGACGCGACTGTAGAGCCTGGCGAGCCGCTTGAGAGTGGAATTCGAACTAAGTGGTGGACGTGGACCGCACCGGTAGACGGCAACTACACGTGGAGAATTGAAGAGCTCACTCGGGAGACTACCGGACCTGGGAATAAACTGATGGTATCGGTATTCGTCGGAGACAGCCTAGACGAATTGAAATTCGTTGCGGGTAACGGGGCTGCGATGTCGGTGGAGTGGGTCTTTTCTGCATTCAGTGGTCAGCAGTATTGGCTCTCGACGGGGTTTCCCGCGGACTACCTATGGGCGTTTCATCAACGATTACACTCCCCAGAAGCCACGCTGGAGTGGGGTCTAACACCAACAAATGACGCCTTCTCTTCCGCCGCTTCGCTTATGGGACTCAGCGGCTCCGTTACGGCTTCGAATTTCTTTGCGACAACGGAACGTGGAGAGCGTACCGGACGGTTAGGACATTCCTCGCTATGGTGGAAGTACGAGGTGCCGACGACTGGTTGGTACCGCTTCTGGATCGATGACGACGACGAAGCTCTGACGATTGCCCTATATAGAGCCGATGACTCGCTGAGATCGCTCGAGCTGGTTGATTCTCAGCTAGGTCCAGGCGTGGAGGTAGTGTTCCCAGCGGAAGAGGGAAGTGTCTACGCAATTCGTATTGGCACTCGTGGCAACGCACCCGGACGGCAGTTTGTCTTGAGCTGGGAGGACATCGTCCCGCCGCTCGAGATGCGATATGCGGGACGACTTTTACCGGGTGGTTTTGACGCAGCCGGTAATGCGGTGGAGCTCCGGAACTTGACTAGCCTGACACTCAACAGCGACGGCGATAGGTTGTATCTAGCGTCTGAGTTGGGTCTGCAAGGCTTCGAGAGAGACGCAGAAACCGGTGCGCTGACGTTCGAGCAGCTGATCGAAGGATCGCTGCAAGGGTGGCAGTTGGTTTGGGACGCGCACCGAGACAGGCTCCTGTCGCTTTTCTGTTTCGAATGGCGCGTGTTTACCAACGTAGGAGACGCATCATCGGGTCAGCTTCAAGACGCCGGTAGACTGAGTCTTTCTCACGATCATCAAACGTGCAACGAACAGGACGTTTTCATCGACAGCGAAGGCACGTATATCTACACCGTCGCTCACAGTCCGTTTCGACTGCAGACTTTTGAATTTATGACATCCGACAGTGTCGAGCACGTTCAGACGCTAGAGATCGATGGACTGCGAGCTGCGGTTCTATCTAATAACAATCACCATGTGTACGCACTATCGGATTCGTCGCTGCTGACGTTTGAGCGGGACACTGAGACTGGGGAGCTTGCGCAGACGGCGAGCTCGTCACTTTCAAACGGAACGGGTTTGGCGATTAGCAGTGAAGACGAGATTCTGTTCGTATTTGACAACGAAGGACCGCACGTTAGGGTGTTTGGGTTGTCAGAAGATGCTAGCCGTCCTGTAGTGCTTCACAAACAGACTGAAGGCGAATTAAATAACTGTGCACGCGCCACAGCAAGAGATGGAGTTACTGCCTCGGACGTGATTTGTGGCTACAACCCACGTAGCGTTGACACATTGGGAATTGCTCGAACGGTCGAGTGGCGCGGCGATACGAACGAGCTGTTTATTACTAAAGGCTATTCCGATCCGAACATGCCAGAGTACAACGAACCGGAGTTTTTCACCCCCATCGACATCGCGGCGAGACCTGATGGAAGACACGTATATGTCGCTACGTATGAAAATGGTATCCTCATATATGAGCGGCTTGATAACTAGGAGGGTTGCTCGATTGTCCCAGACTCTGAGTTATTTTGCGATGTTCTGCATTGAAATGAGTCAGCGAAGACAAGGTCGTAATGGTCTCGTTCTCAGTCCCAGAAGTTCTGATCTATCATCCTCAGGATTCTGACTGCTGCGTAATCGGTGTGCACGGATGAAAATTACCTGGGAACTCGCTAGCTAATACGATATGGTATTCGTCAATCTTCGCCTGACTTTCAAAAAGTAAATCATAAACGCGCTGTTGCTGACAACGTAAGTCATTGAATTAATTGATCTTCTTGAGAGGGGACGCGCACGCTCATTGCATGCTTCTCATGCGCACACCTTTGGGGTGAATTTCTAACAAGCAGGCATTAAACCTGTAAAGTCTCTATAGTGCGCGTTATTCTTAGTGAACGTGACGTACGTTCCACGCGATCGTCAACTTCTTCTAAATCAAGCAGGGATTGAGGTATAACTACCTCATATTCGTCCGTACCAAAGCCATCCCCAATTCATTCACCGCGCCGCAGCTCTCAAGTTGTCCACAACGCCCAAGACGACGAAGACCGGGTGCGGCAGACCATCGTGCGCCATTTCGGCACCGCGGCAACCGACGCCGTGTTACGAAGCATACCCGCCTGTCGTTGTCTGTCGGAGTACTGCTTGGAAAGAGGACCGCCGCTTTAAGTCCGGCCACTCCGACTAGTGTAGAGGAGCATCCCCGTGAACTTAGACTGCCGTTCTTTTCTATGGACCTCGATGGCTGTCGTCGGGGTCGTCGCGTTGTCTGCCCAGGCTGCTGTCGTCGCCGACTTCGACGGCGACGGGCGAGACGATGTGTTGCAGCGGATCGACGGTGCCTGGCACGTCTACGAGCTGGCGGGCCTCAAGGTCGCCAACGGCGAAACCCATGCGCCCGACCTGCCCGGTGACGAAACCTGGCGGGTGGCCGGTGCCGGCGATCTAAACGGCGACGGCAACGACGATCTGCTGTTCCGGCACATGGACGGCAGGTGGCACTACTACGCGATGGACGGGCGCCTGACGATCACCGCGGAGAGCGGTGCGCCTGCGCTCCCCGAGAACCTTGAGTGGTCGTTCGCGGACATCGGCGATCTGAACGGCGACGGTAAGGACGACATCCTCCTACGGCATGTCTCGGGGCGTTGGCTGTACTATGCGGCGGACGGCCTGCAACGCATTGACGAAGGTGCCGACCTCGACCTGCCGCAGGATTCGCGGCTACACTTCGTCGGCATCGGGGATCTGAACGGCGACGGCACCGAAGACGTGCTGTTGCGCCACGACGACGGTCGCTGGTTCTACCATGCGGTGCGGTTGGGTCGTTCCGATGAGGCTCTCAGCGGCTGGGTCAATCTCCGCGACGACGCTAGCTTCCAGTTCGGCGGCATTGGTGATCTGAATGGTGATGGCAAGGACGATGTGTTGCTGCGAGGTTCAGGCGGCCAGTGGCATTTCTACGCGATGGACGGACGCGAGGTCGTGGACGAGGAGAGTGGCGGGGCCGAAATCCCCAGCGGCGAGTCGTGGCGGCTGGCCGGGATTGGCGATCTAAACGGCGACGGCAAGGACGACGTACTGCTCCGCAACGCCGACGGTCGCTGGCACCTGCAGGCGATGGACGGCCGCCGGGCAACGGCCGCACACAGCGGCTTGCTACCGGATCTGCCGAAGACCGGTTCTGCGCATGCGTGCAGCGGCGTGGGGGCGGCCGCATATGTCGGACGGGTCGTGGGATTCACTGGTCCGGCGGCCGACCTCGAAGTGGTGTTGACGGGTCGCGGCGCACTGCGCACCGTGCAGCCTGGCAGGGACGGATGCTTCGCGTTCAGCGACGTAGCGCCCGGTCGCTACGCAGTCAAGGTGAACGCCCGGGGTCACCGGACCACCCCGGCTCGTGTGGTGAGGTTTCCGTTTCACGAGGTCCACGACGGCATCGCCTACGATGTGGCGACGCTTCCTACAGATCCATTCATCTACCACTGGGAGGAGGATTTGGAGACACCGGCCGGTGCGGAGTACTCATCGCACGTCGTGGAGCCGAGAGTCGTGGAGTTTGACGGGCGCACGGTAGACGTGGTGGATACAGGCGCCGCCGACCGACTCCGGCAGGTCTACAACGTGCTCCTCGTCGGCGAAGGTTGGTCGCAGGAGCATGCCTTCCGTCTGCTGCAGACCATGGAGTCGATCCCGCAGCCGGTCCAGCTTGCGGAGATTGGCAACATGGTACCGGCAAGTCTCTGGAGCTTGTCCGACGAGTTCATCGACGACGACATAGAGATCGTCGCCGGAGACGGCGACACCCGCGAGGTCACGATCTCGTCTGCCGCGTTCGTGAACGCGGCACCGCGTATCGCCACGGTGGACGGCCAACGCGGCGTGTGGTTCTCGCGGCGGTTGCACCACGCCGGGGTGCGCTTCGTGACCGACGGCGGGCGGAACCAGAAAGCGTACGAGAATATCCTCCAGAACCGGTATGGACTGACCACACTCATCCACGACTACCCGTCGCTGACCGGCCCCACGGGACACGAGTCGGAGCACAACTTCCAAAGGTTCCACGCGAACGAGATCGTGCTGCTGCTGAACATGCTGGAGGAGATGCCGAAGGGCATGCACAAGATCGACGGATTCGCCTACCTGCTGCGCCGGCTGAACGGCCTGCCGCACCCTCTTTACCCGACCGCGCCGGCCGTCGCCTGGCCCGATTCGGAGTACGTGGAGTTCATGGAGCTTGGCTTCAAGGGCCGTACCGAGGACTACATGCACCGGCTCATCATTCACGAAAAAGCGCATTTTCTCTGGGCGCACCTGTTCGACGAGGAACTCAAGGAGGACTGGATCGATCTCGGCGGCTGGTACCCCGATTCCTCCGCGACCAGCGGCTGGTCCACCACCAAGTCGGCGGAATTCGTCTCCGCGTACGCACACGAGAAGAACCCGAACGAGGACATGGCGGAGACGATCTCGTACTTCGTTATCAACCCGGACCGGCTCCGCGCCCGTTCGCCGGCGAAGTACGAGTTCGTGCGCGACCGGATCATGCAGGGCAGCATCTATCTTGCGAGGATCCGGGAAGATCTGACATTCGAGGTCTACAACCTCTTTCCCGACTACGTCCATCCGGGCAAGATCCGCCGCGTTGACATCACTATCGCGGGAGGTCCCCGCGACGACAAGGCGGTGAAGGTGGAGTTAGAACTGCACGCGTTCGACGACGAAAAGGAAGGCGCACAGCGTGGCTTGTCGCGCTTGGTGAGCGACATCGGCACGTTCATCGACATTTTCCTGTACCCGGTCGGCGAACACGGCGACTACCTCGACGGGGGAGAGACGAGCACCGTGCTGCGCGGCGAACTTACAATGCACAAGCACGTCAAAGCCGGCTACTGGCTGCCCGAACAGCTCAAGCTCTACGACTCCGCAGGCAACGAGCGCTACCAGCGTAC